>JAZKIC010000015.1:0-167409 GCA_040385065.1 Pseudomonadota bacterium | reverse complement strand
TCAGGCTCTTACAGTGAAAACTGCCCAGTTAATCGCAAGATTGACTGGGCTTTTTTTCGTCCGGAAATTACTGCGGATCAGCCGTTGAATATTTTGTTGGCCTCGCGCCGCGCAGCACCGACGTTGATAAGTTCATCTGTCAGTAATTCTATAAATTCCGACGCCGTCGCAGGTGCAAAAAAGCGCACTCTTATGTTTTCGAGATATGACGTCGACATCGCCCAGTGTTTGAATGTCATCCAATCATCCGCCTGCACCTGGAGCAGCCTGAACTTCAGCAATACTTTCGCCGCGTGGCGGGCGTGTCGCTCAGGGTCTTTGACGAACGAATCGAGACGGCGCCTGGCGCGTTCCATCAAGGCAGCGTCGTAAGCAGTGACCGCTCCATGCCCGGGGACCAATACTCGCGGTGCCAGTTTCTCAATAATGTCCAATGTGGCGGCCACGTCGTCGAAAGCACGGTCACCTTCGAGTTCTGGAAAGACGACGCCGAAACCGTTTTCCCAGAGCGCATCGCCTGAAATCAGCGTACGGCTGCGCTCTTCAAACAAAATTACCGCGTCGGGGTCGTGACCGGGCGCTCCGAGCACTTGCCAGGGCAAATCCCCAAGATCCAAGTGCGTTCCCGGCTGGAGCGCGCCATCAAAAGTGAACCGAGGGCAATGTTGGCCTGTGGGCTGGTAGGTCAAAGCGATCGGGTCCCACTCAGTGACCGAAGGGGCTTTCCCGGGCGGAATCAAGGTCGTGAGATTGGAAAAAGCTTCCTGTAATGCAGCGTTACCCCCGCAGTGATCACTGTGAAGATGGGTATTGACCAAAATGTCGAGTGGTCGCCCGGAAAGTGCGGTCCGAACGAGCTCGACAGTTTGTTCACTGTGGGTGTGATATCCGCTATCGACCAGCGCTGTGCTTTTCACACCCATGCAGACGACAATATTGGACGATAGCCATCCGCGTTCAATGACTTCGACTCCTGCGGGGAACGCAGGGGGGTCTTGGGATGTGCTCATGTTTTGGGCTTCGCTTTGAATTTGGATGAGAGATCATTTTGAAATAGAAGAATGACTCAAGTGCCTACCCCTCTGTTTATTTTCGCCGGGACAGTCCATTCATGGTTGCTTCGCTTCAGCGCTTCCTGATCATCGCCACCTGGGTGGTGGCATGCGGCTGGTTGTTTGCGGCCTACTCCTATTCGCGAGTTTGGGCTGCGGCAGGTGCGACGCTACTGGTCTTTGCCTACGCCGCGATTCTCGCCCTAGAGTTCACTGCTTTGCTTCGACTCAATAGCCGGGACGCTGTCGGCCGCCCAGGTGTGCGTGAGCTCATCTTTGCATGGCTTGGCGAAACACGTACCGCCGCAAGCGTCTTCTTTTGGCGGCAACCCTTTCGGTCGAATGCTGTGGCCGACCGTCTTCAGGGGCACGCTCCCGCATCTCATGGCGTCGTGTTCGTCCACGGTTTTATGTGCAACCGGGGATTTTGGACCCCTTGGATGCAGGAACTCGTTCGGCAGAATCGAGCCTTCATCGCGCCCAACCTGGAGCCCCCGCTGGCCTCAATCGACAGTTACGCAGCGGAGCTCGACCAGGCGATAACGCGTGTAACGGAGGCCACCGGTATGCCGCCTCTGGTGGTCTGCCACAGCATGGGTGGACTGGTCCTGCGCTCCTGGCTTCGAACCTATCCTCGATCGGGGGGCCGAATACATCACGTCGTCACGATTGGTACGCCCCATCGGGGAACCTGGCTCGCACAGTTCGGCCATGGAAAGAGCGCGCAAGAGATGTCGCTCGGTTCCGCCTGGCAATCACAGCTGGAAAAACAAAGCGACGGGGAGATGAATTCCCGATTCACCTGCTGGTTCTCGAACTGTGACAACATCGTCGCGCCCGCTTCTACGGCAACACTGCCCGGCGCAGACAACCGGCTTGTGTTGGGATCGGGGCATGTGCAGTTGGCTTTTCTGCCCGTCGTGATGAACGGCACGCTGGCCCTCCTAAGTCCTTAAGGACGGTCGACCGGCACGCAGGCACCGCTGTCAAGCGTTAAAACACGGTTCCCGGAGGAGTTCCCCCTAGTTGTTTAAGGGATTACCCTTAGCTTTAAGCTTGCCGCAGTCCCTGCCGTTCCACGCGCTCCTTTCGCTCCTCCCGGCTTACTCATGCCCTCCCTGAAGATTCCCATCCGGTCCCTCGGCCCAAACCATGCCGCTGAAGTTCTGCGGCATTTGCTTGCCTTGGATGGGCAGGATCGCTACCTGCGCTTCGGCTATGCCGCTCAGGATGAGCAAATCAGGCGCTACGTGGAAGGCATCCATTTTGATCGCGACGAGCTTTTCGGCATCTACAACCGGCATCTCGACCTGATCGCGGTCGCGCATCTCGCCTTCTCGGTGGATCCCAATTTGAGGAGCTGCGCTGAGTTCGGTGTCTCGGTCCTTGCGCATGCGCGCGGACGAGGCTATGGCTCGTTGCTCTTTACACGTGCGGTCGTACATGCGCGCAATGAAGGCGTCAGCCTCATGTTCATCCACGCATTGAGCGAAAACGCAGCCATGCTCAGCATTGCGAGGAAAGCCGGTGCCACGATCGAGCGAGACGGTGGGGAAAGCGAAGCTTATCTGAAGCTCCCGCCGGCCGATCTTGACTCGCGTGTGACGGAGCTGGTGGACGAGCATCTGGCCCAGACCGACTACGGACTGAAGGTGCAGGCCAGGAATTTCCGCAGCCTCCTGAGTCTGCTGCAGGAGGTCAGGCAGGGTGTGAGGGACTCGCGCGACCGCATGCCGACCTAGTCTTGTCGCCAGCCGCCGCGCCTGACGCCGCAGGGAATTCAGCTATCCTTGGCGCTTCTCCACTACCGAACACACAGTGTCCGACGCCCCTCCCAGTCGACCTTCCAAGCCGGAAGACAAACGCGGCTTCTTGCAAAAGCTTGCTGAAATGCTCCACCCGGGTCCAGACTCCAAAGATGAGTTGATCGAGACCCTGGTCGAAGCCCAGGATAACGAGGTGATCGGGGCCCAAAGCCGCGAAATGCTCGAAGGCGTGATCCGCATGGCGGACATGACCGCGGGCGATGTCATGGTCGCAGCCCCTCGGATGGACGTCATCAACATCGATTCCCCATTCGATGAACTGTTGCACCTGGTGATCGATACCGCCCACTCGAGGTTTCCTGTTTACGAGGGCGAAAAGGAGAACATCCTCGGCATCCTCATGGCCAAGGACCTGCTGAAACTGCAGCGTGCGCCAGAGCTGAACATTCGGGCGCTCTTGAGGCCCGCGGCCTTTGTGCCCGAGAGCAAGGGCTTGAACGATCTACTGCGCGAATTCCGCGGAAACCGCAACCATCTGGCCATCGTCATCGATGAATTCGGGCGCGTTGCCGGTCTGATCACCATCGAGGATGTGCTCGAGCAGATCGTCGGGGAAATTGAGGATGAGTTCGATATCGCCGAAGACGAGGGCGACATTTTCGGACTAGGTGACCGAACCTATCGGGTCAGCGGAGACACGGCCATCGAACGCGTCAACGAGGCTTTTGCGGTCACGTTCCCCGAATCCGATTTCGAAACCATCGGCGGCTTGGTTGCCCACGAAATGGGCCACGTGCCCAAACGCGGCGAGACTTTCATACTGGCGGGCCTGCAATTCTTTGTGTTGCACACCAAGGGTGGGGCAGTTCGCTGGTTCAAGGTATCGCCCGCCGGGTCCCAAGCTTGAGTCCTGCCACCGGCGTCCAGAACAAGCTGGCGATTATCGATGTGGGGCTCTTTTTGCTCGCCGTTCTCGGCGGGCTGGCTCACGCATTGAGTCTGGCCTGGCCCTTTCAAGCCGGACCGCGGGGGGAGCCGTCCAGCTGGCTGCAGATTCTTTCGTTGGCGTTGCTGGCCTTCCTGCTGAAGCGGAGCGCGACGCCTCGCCGCAGCGCTTTACTGGGCTGGGCTTTTGCCACGGCCATGTTGGCTGGAACGTTTTGGTGGCTTTTCATCTCTTTGCATCGCTACGGCGGTTTGCCTGCGCCGCTGGCAGTTGTGGCAGTCGGAGCTCTGGCTGCTGCGCTGGCGATTTACTACGCGTTGGCGTGCGGGCTCTTCAAACGTCTGGCGCCAGTCAGCGTTGAAGGACAGTCGGCGCTTTTCGCGGGGCTTTGGCTACTGGCCGAGCTCGCGCGGGTCTGGCTTTTTACGGGCTTTCCCTGGGGTGAGGGCGGCTATGCCCATATCGATGGCTGGGCCCGTCCTCTCGCTGCAATGGTGGGCGTGCACGGCCTCACCTGGCTAGCGGCGCTGCTGGCGTCCCTGCTGGGCTTTTCCCTTGCGGGAAATCGCACCTCCTTTTGGAAGGCCGGGGCCGCCCTCGGGTTGGCCATCGCGCTCGTCTTCCTGCCCGCCGCTGGCAAGGGCCCCGCCGCATGGCATGCGCCCCTGACGATAAGCCTTGTGCAAGGCAACATTGCCCAGGACGAAAAATTCCAGCCCGGAACCGGCATAGCGGATGCTTTACGCTACTACGGCGAGCAACTCCAGAGCGCCTCGACTTCGCTGGTCGTCCTGCCGGAAACGGCCCTTCCGCTCTTGCCCAGCCAGCTCCCCGGTGACTATTGGCGAGCCCTCCAGTCCCGCTTCGCTACCGGCAACCAGGCGGCGCTGGTGGGAATGCCGCTGACGGCTGGCGCGGGCCGCTATAGCAACTCTGTGCTGGGTTTCCAACCGGGCCAGTCGGAGCCCTACCGATACGACAAGCATCATCTCGTGCCCTTTGGAGAATTCATTCCACCGCTTTTCCGTTGGTTTACCGACATGCTCAATATTCCGCTGGGCGACTTCAAGCGCGGCGATATCGGTCAGAGCTCCCTGATGTGGCGGGGCGAGCGACTTGCGCCCAACATTTGCTATGAAGATCTCTTTGGGGAGGAACTCGGAGCGCGGTTTTCCGACCCTGCAACCGCCCCCACGATCTTCGTGAACGTCAGCAACATCGCGTGGTTCGGCAACACGGTGGCAATCGACCAGCATTTACAGATATCGCGCATGCGCGCGCTGGAGTTTGCCCGGCCGATGGTCCGCGCTACGAACACGGGTGCCACCGTCGTCATCGACGCGCAGGCAAGCGTGGTGGCGAGCCTGCCGCGGCATACCCGGGGTGTCCTGGTCACCAGCGTGCAAGGCAACAGCGAGATGACGCCCTATGCGCGCTGGGTTTCGCGCCTTGGGCTGTGGCCGTGGCTCGCGCTGTGCCTGCTCACCGTGGTGGCGGCCGTGTTCGCGCGTCGTCGCGTCAAGCCCTAGCTCTCCGCGCGGCAGGCGCGGGTAAGCGCTGCGTAAAATGAGAGGTTTGGCAGCGGCCTCGCGCTGCCGCCCTTCGGCCTTTCATGCGCCGCGTCGGTTTCGCCAAGAATCTTTCCAATGCTCACTTTCCAGCAAATAATTTTGAAACTGCAGTCCTACTGGGACGCGCAGGGTTGCGCGCTACTGCAGCCATATGACATGGAGGTGGGCGCCGGGACTTCGCACACCGGGACATTTCTGCGAGCCCTGGGCCCCGAGCCCTGGAAGGCCGCTTACGTGCAACCGAGCCGCCGCCCCAAGGACGGCCGTTATGGCGAAAATCCGAACCGCCTGCAACACTACTACCAGTACCAGGTGGTGCTCAAGCCTGCGCCCGCCAATATTCTCGAGCTCTATCTCGGCTCGCTTGAAGCGCTGGGCTTCGACCTGAAGAAAAACGACATCCGCTTTGTCGAGGACGATTGGGAAAATCCCACACTCGGCGCCTGGGGCCTGGGCTGGGAAGTCTGGCTCAACGGCATGGAAGTTACGCAGTTCACTTATTTCCAGCAGGTGGGCGGCATTGACTGCAAGCCGATCACCGGCGAGATCACCTATGGCCTGGAGCGTCTGGCCATGTACCTGCAAGGGGTGGACAACGTCTACAACCTCACCTGGACCGAAGGCCTGAGCTACGGCGACGTCTACAAGCAGAACGAGGTGGAGCAGTCCACCTACAACTTCGAACACAGCGACGCAGCGTTTCTCTTCACCGCTTTTACCGCGTATGAAAAGCAGGCCAAGCATCTGGTCGAGCAGCAACTGGCGTTGCCCGCGTATGAGCAGGTGCTCAAGGCCGCGCACAGCTTCAACCTGCTGGACGCACGCGGCGCCATTTCGGTGACGGAGCGCGCCGCTTATATCGGCCGAATACGAAACCTTGCCCGCGCCGTGGCGCAAAGCTACTACGAGAGCCGAGAACGCCTCGGATTTCCGATGGCACCGCGTGAGTGGGTTGAACAGATGACGCAGGCCGTCAAGAAGGCAGCGTGAACGAGATGGCGATGACGACACAAAACCTTCTGGTCGAACTCTTCGTGGAAGAGCTGCCGCCCAAGGCGCTGAAGAAGCTGGGCGATGCTTTCGGCGGCGTGCTGCGGGAGCAATTGAAGGCACAAGGCCTCGCTGCGCCAGACGCTGTGCTGACGACCTTTGCCTCACCGCGAAGACTGGGCGCGCACATCAGCGCCGTTGCGCCACAGGCCGTCGACAAGTCGGTTTCGCAGAAGCTGATGCCGGTTAGCGTCGGTCTGGACGCGTCGGGCTCGGCCACGCCTGCATTGCTCAAAAGGCTACAGGCGTTCGGTGCTGACGCCTCTGCCGTTGCAAGCCTTAAACGCGCCATGGACGGCAAGGCCGAAGCCTTGTTTTACGACAGCCATGTCAAAGGGGCGACCTTGGTCGAGGGGCTGCAGAAAGCGCTGCTCGAAGCCATTGCAAAGCTGCCCATTCCCAAGGTCATGACCTACCAATTGCGCGACGGCTGGACCGACGTCAAGTTCGTTCGCCCTGCGCACTCGCTCGTCGCCCTGCATGGCAGCGCGATCGTTGCAGTCGAGGCGTTGGGTCTGAAGGCCGGCCGTACGACCCAGGGTCACCGCTTCGAGGCGGCGCTGCCGACCGTCACGCTAGAGCATGCGGACAGCTATGCGGCCACGCTCCAACGGGACGGTGCAGTGATCGCCAGCTTCGAGGCGCGGCGCGCGGACATTGCGCGCCAGCTTGCCAACGCGGCGATCGCAGTCGGCGGAGGTGTCAAGCCCATTGATGATGACGCGCTATTGGACGAGGTCACAGCCCTGGTAGAACGGCCCAACGTACTCGTTTGCGAGTTCGAACAGGAATTCCTGGGTGTGCCGCAAGAGTGCCTGATTCTCACGATGAAGGCGAACCAGAAGTACTTCCCCTTGCTCGACACCCACGGCAAGCTGACCCATAAATTCCTGGTTGTCAGCAACATCAGCCCTTCCGACGCCAGTGCCGTGATTGGCGGGAACGAGCGTGTTGTACGCCCGCGGCTGGCTGACGCCAAATTCTTCTTTGATCAGGACCGTAAAAAGACGCTGGCCTCCCGTGTGGAGGGGCTGGCCAAGGTGGTCTATCACAACAAGCTGGGCACTCAAGGCGAACGCACGGAGCGCGTGTGCGCCATGGCAAGGGCCATCGGTGCGCAGCTGGGCGGAGAAGCCCTGGCGGCCGATGCGGACGAGGCTGCACTGCTCGCCAAGACCGACCTGCTCACGGACATGGTCGGTGAGTTCCCGGAACTGCAGGGCACGATGGGACGCTACTACGCGCTCAACGACGGCCTGGCGCCGAACCTGGCCGATGCGGTCGAAGACCATTACAAGCCCCGCTTCGCAGGCGACACCTTGCCGCGCAACCTGATAGGGGTTGCGGTTGCGCTAGCCGACAAAATGGAAACGCTGACCGGCATGTTCGGCATCGGCAATCTGCCTACCGGCGACAAGGACCCGTTCGCCTTGCGCCGGCATGCACTGGGCGTCGTGCGCATGCTGGTCGAGCTTGATTTGCCGATCGGTGTGGCCGATCTTCTGGCCATTTCGACGCCGGTCTTTGGCGATCGCATTGTCGATGCAACCCAGGCCCTCTGCGAATTCCTCTATGAGCGGCTGGCCGGACTGTTGCGAGAGCAAGGCTATAGCGCGCAGGAGGTGGACGCCGTGCTCGATTTGCGGCCGAAGCGCCTGGGCGATGTTCCGCGGCGCCTGGCTGCCGTGCGTGCGTTCGCCGCACTTGCCGAGGCGCCTGCGCTTGCCGCCGCCAACAAACGAATCGGCAATATCCTCAAGAAGGCCCCCGAGGTAGATGCCCACGTGAGCGAAGTCTTGCTGAAGGAGCCCGCTGAATTGGCGCTTTACGCCGCGATGGGAAAGGTCTTGCCAGCCGCGGCGCGGCAGTTCGACGCCGGCGATTACACGTCCTCCCTGCGCGAGCTCGCGGCGCTGAGGCAGCCCGTCGACGCCTTCTTTGAAGGCGTGATGGTCAATGCAGAAGAAATGGATCTGCGCCTGAATCGCCAGGGCTTGCTCAAGACCTTGCACGCGGCCATGAACCGCGTCGCCGACCTTTCCCGGCTCGCGTCGTGAATCGCCCGCACGCTCGCAACAACAAGGCTCCGGCATGAAGCTCGTCATCCTCGACCGCGACGGCACAATCAACAGCGACGGCGAAGACTTCATCAAGTCGCCCGAAGAATGGGTGCCGCTGCCCGGTGCGCTCGAGGCCATCGCCCGGCTCAACCATGCAGGCTGGCATGTCGTCATCGCGTCGAACCAGTCCGGCCTTGGCCGCGGGCTGTTCGATGTGGCCTCTCTCAATGCAATGCACGCCAAGATGCACAAGATGCTGGCTGCTGTCGGCGGCCGCGTGGATGCCGTCTTTTATTGCCCGCACAGCGCAGAAGAGGACTGCCGCTGCCGCAAGCCCCTTCCGGGCCTGTTCGAGCAGATCGGCGAGCGCTTCGGCGTTCCGCTCAAGGGTGTGCCTACGGCGGGCGACTCGCTGCGCGATTTGCTCGCTGGCGCTGCGGCGGGTTGCGAGCCCCATCTCGTGCTCACCGGCAAGTCCCTGCTGTACCGTGACGGCGGCGAACCCGCAGGCTTGCCGGAGGGCACGCGGATACACCTGGACATCTCGGCGTTTGCCGATTTCCTGCTGGAACGAAACGCACCGCCTGCGCCATCGCCCTGAACGGCGGATGACCTGCCCGGCAGTACAGATAACACCTAACAAGAAACAAGACGCCCATGGCCCTGATTCGCTCCGTTCTGCATCTCATCTGGATGACCGTAACGGTGATTCCCTGGGCCCTTGCCGTCGTGATTGCTTCGTTGTTTCTAAGCAGCACACAAATCTACTGGATGTGCGCTGGATGGCTCCGCCTGGCCGTAAGTGGCGGAACGGTCATCCTGGGGATACGCAACCGGGTGACCGGAATGGAAAATCTGCCCGTGGGAGAAACCAGCGCGTGCGTCCTGCTGGTCAAGCATCAGAGCACCTGGGAAACGTTTTCCATGGTCACGCTCATGCCGCACCCGCTGGCCTATGTGTTCAAAAAAGAACTTCTGTACGTGCCATTTTTCGGCTGGGCAATGGCCCGCATGGACATGATTCATATCGACCGCAGCAAGCGCAGCGAAGCCTTCAACAAGGTGGTCGAGCAGGGTCGTCGCCTGATGAAGCAGGGTGTATGGGTCATCATGTTCCCGGAAGGCACGCGCATTCCACGCGGCCAAAAAGGAGTCTATAAATCCGGCGGCACGCGCCTGGCCATTGAGACCGGCGCGCCCGTCATCCCGGTCGCGGTTACCTCCGCCAAATGCTGGCCGCGCAAGGCCTTCGTCAAGCGGGCGGGCATCGTGGACATCTCAATCGGCAAGCCGATCCCGAGCGCTGGGCGCAAACCCGAGGAACTCATGCGGGAAGTTGAAGCCTGGATCGAGGCGGAAATGCATCGGCTGGATCCAGAGGCTTATCCCGACAGCAAGAGCGCCCAACCTGTAAATGCCTGAAACCGGTCAAGACCGACGGGCCACCGACGCTAAACTGCCGCCATGCCCGGCCTTGTGCAGCTGACACTGGATTTCTTCGCTGCAAGCCCGCGCGCAGACGTTGACCTCGCCGATGTGACGCAATCGCCGACCTCCGCGCTGGACGCCGTGCCCAGCGGCTCCTTGGCCAGCGAGCAGGTCCTTGCCTTTCGGCACCCCCAAGCCTCGCGTGAGGTCGTTTTGTCCGGTGTGCTGGTGGCCTTCGCCTTTCGCCGCGGCAAACGCCGGACCATTGGCTTTTCGGTGGGCGCAGAGGGGCTGGCCGTTAGCGCGCCGAAGTGGGTCACACTGGCGGAAGTCGACAAATCCGTGCGCGGCAAGACCGAATGGATTCTGCGCAAGCTGTATGAGACGCGAGACCGCCATCACCGACTTCAGTCGGCGCGTATCGATTGGCAGAACGGCGCGCAGTTTCCCTTTGTCGGGGGCACCGTCCGGGTCGAGCTGGACCCGCGCCACGCCTTTGCTGGCGTCGGTGCGCAGCTTGAAAGTTCACCGCCGGGTCTTTACGCCGAAGGAGCCAACGGACTCGAGATGACCGTTCGCTTGGGCTTGCCGCACAACGCGACGGCCATACAGATCCGGGACAGCGCGCAAGCCTGGCTCATGCGCGAAGCCAAGCTGCTGTTCACGCAGCGGCTGGAGCATTACGCGCCGCAGCTCGGCGTTACATGGCGCCGGCTCAGCCTGAGCAGCGCCGGCACGCGGTGGGGGACGGCCAGCGCCGACGGTTCCATCCGGCTGAACTGGCGTCTGGTCCACTTCGGCTTGCCTGTCATCGATTACGTCGTCGTCCACGAGCTCAGCCACTTGCGCGTCATGGATCACAGTCCGGCCTTCTGGGAGACCGTCCGCAGCATCGTCCCAAGCTACCCTGAACTGCGCCGCAAACTCAAAGACGAGCCCATCCCGCAATGGTGAGTGTTTGTTGTCATGGTGACCATGGAAATCGTTCTCCCGTATTGATTCCGCCCAAATTGTGGTTAATATCGTTGCTGGCGAGATCCGCATGACCGCGCCCGGCCGTCCAAGAGGAGCGATAGCTTCCCCCATGAGCGAAAAACACATACTGATCGTTGAGGACAACTCAGACCACCTCGAGCTGACCGTACTGACCTTGCAAGAGCATGGCGTCAGCGCCGGGATCGTGGTCGCGCGCGATGGGGCCGAAGCGCTCAACTACCTGTGGGGCCAAGGCCCGTACAGTGAGCGCGACACGCAGGACCAGCCGGCCTTCATCATGCTCGACATGAAGCTCCCCAAACTTTCCGGTCTCGACGTGTTGCGAAGCGTCCGCAGTAATCCCCTGACCGCGCTGGTTCCGGTCGTCATGCTCACATCCTCGAGTGAACGCTCGGATATGGTGGCTTGCTACCAGAGTGGCGCCAACGGCTTTGTACGAAAGCCCGTCGATTTCGGCGAGTTTACGGAAAAGCTCAACCGCCTGCAGGCTTTCTGGCTGGGTGCAAACGAATCCATCGCGAGCGCTTGAGTTCGGGCCGAGGCGCCCAACTACAATCGATTTCAGCGAATTTACTGTTTAAGTCGACTATGCCATCCGTTTTCCCTGTGGAGCTCAAGACATTTGAGGCGGCCATCACCTCGCCTGAGTTTTCATCGGATGACTACTGCGGAATGGCCTATGCCGCCCGGCTTCTCGCTGTCGATGAAACCGAGGTTCAGGACCTGCTGGCCAAAGGCGAGATCGAAGCTTGGAAGACGCTGGCCGGCCACGCGCGCCTTCACCTTGCGTCCGTAGCGGCACTTGCGGAGAAGCAGGGAGGCGGCAGGCGCCTTCCCGATCCGGACGACCTCAGCCCCTTGCGCGTGATGCTCGTCGAAGACGACGAAGTCACTTTGGAGCTGTACCGCTGCCAGTTCGAGGACTGGGATCTCCCCGTAGATTGTTCGTGGATGAGCTCCGCGCTAGACGCCATGATGGACATTGCGAGCTTGCGCCCCAACCTCCTCATCACGGACCTGTCGATGCCCGGGCTCGACGGTCTCGAGATGCTGCATGGGCTCAAGCGCAACCAGCATCTGGCCGAGATGCAAACCATCGTCATCAGCGGATTTCCTGCCGAGGCCATAGCGGCACGGGGAGGGCTGCCGCCCAATGCGCGACTCGTCCAGAAGCCCGTTGATTTCAGCTGGCTCGAGGGCTTCGTGACCGCGCTCGCCTCGCTCCGCAAGCGGCGCGCCGGCCCCGCAACCGGACCCCGCTGACGCCAGCCTTCAGCGCCTTCAGCGCCTTCAGTTTGCGACGGCGCTGAAGCGCAGCACGCCGTCGACCGCGTGCCGCTGCAGCCGGCCCTCGAACCACAGCAAGTGCAGGTGCGCGATCGCCTCGCCCATGGCAAAAGTGGTCTCGTGCACATCGAGCTTGCGCTTGAACATCACGGGCAATATGTCGGCTGCGCTGCAGGCCGAGGCCCTGCAGGCCTCCATGACTTCCGCCAACCGCTCCTGATGGTGATCGTGTAACTGCCGGATCCGCGTGTGCAATTTCCTGAAGGGTTTGCCGTGCGAGGGAAGGGTCAGGGTCTCTTCGGACAGCGCGCTGAACTTGTCGATCGAAGCCAGGAACTGGGCCAGCGGATTGGACTCCGGCTCGACATCGTGCACGCTGATGTTCGTCGAGATGCGGGGCAGCATCATGTCGCCACTGATCAGCAGCGGTGCCGCCAGTGAAACGTCATCGCAATACAAGGCCATGTGCTCGGGTGCATGGCCATAGCCGCTGATGCAGCGCCACTGGCGTCCACCGATGGTCAGATTCATCCCGTCCATCAGCCGCCGGAAGCTGCGCGGAACGGCCGGCACGAGGCTGGCGTAATACTGGCTGCGGCCGCGTACTTTTTCCAGCGCTTCAGGATCCAGCAGCCCGTGGGAGGCAAAAAAGTTGGCCGATGCTTCGCCGCCGAATCCGGTCGTGCTCTGGCAGGACAGGCGGGCAGCGTTAAAGTCGGTTGCGCTCACCCACAGCCGTGCTTGCCAGCGTTCGCAGAGCCAGTGCGCGAGTCCGATATGGTCGGGATGCATGTGGGTGACCACCACGCGCAACAAGGGCAGGCCTTCCAGTGCGTGTTGAAATAGCTCTTCCCATTGCGCGCGCGATTCGGGCCGGTCGATGCAGCAGTCGACCACCGTCCAGCCCGCGCGGCCGTCCAGCTCATCAAGCAAGAGCCACAAGTTGATGTGGTTCAGCGCGAACGGCAGGCCCATGCGAATCCATTTGATGCCGGGCTGGATCTCCAGCGCGGACCCAACCTCTGGAAGTGTGTCGCCGAGGGGGTAGTGGAGTTCTTGTTCGAGCAGATTCATGAGATGAGGTGGCCAAGCCGATGCATGGGAAGTGCGGGTTCTGCGCTATATTTGACGTTTACGTAAACGTCAAGCATGACCCATTGTAGGGAAGCCTGGCCGCCGCCGTTCATATCAACTTTCCGCTTGCTTCCCGTCCATTGATGCCATTGCCTGGAGCTTTTGCCTGATGGCCACTACCTACACGATCAGCGACCTGGCCAAGGAGTTCGACCTGACCACCCGGGCCATGCGCTTTTACGAAGACATGGGGCTTTTACAGCCTCTGCGCGAAGGGCCGGGCGGGCGCAACCGCATCTACACAGCACGCGACCGCACGCGCCTCAAACTCACCTTGCGGGCCAAGCGCCTGGGGCTGAGCCTGACCGAAGCCAAGGACATCATCGACTCCTACGAGAGCCCGCGTGACACCGTCCCTCAGCTCAAGAAGTTCCTCGTCATTCTGGAAGGCCACCGGCTTCACCTGGAAGACCAGATGGCAGACCTTCAGGCAACGCTCGAAGAGATCAAGGTGCACGAAAAGGAAGCCCGGACCTTGCTGACCAAGGCCGAAAAGAGATCCCAGGCTGTTCCGGCCAAGTAGCCGGCCGGCCGACAGCCCCTCAACGTCAACGAGAAAGTAGGAAGCACATGGATGTTCCTGTCACGCCCGCATCGAGCCTTGCCGGCCAGGCTGCTGCGGTGGACAACGCCAGTTTGTTCAGCCGCATCGAAACCAGCCTGCTGCGCCAGGGAATGATGCAGCACCTGGGCACGCGCCTCTTGCGCGTCGAGCCGGGCCTGTGTGAAGTTGCGATGCCCTATTCCGACAAGGTGACGCAGCAGCAAGGCGGATTTCACGGCGGGGCCATGGGCGCGCTGGCTGATATTGCCGCCGGCTATGCGGGGCTGACGGTCGTTCCCGAGGGCCAGGAAATCACCTCGGTGGAGTACAAGATCAATTTTCTGGCGGCATTCCAGGGCGGTGAACTACGCGCCACGGGTCGGGTGCTCAAGGGCGGCAAGCGCATCATCGTCTGCTCTGCGGAGGTGGTGCATGTTGCCGCTGACGGCAAGCGCACGGTGTGCGCCCTGATGCAGCAGACGCTCGTGCCCGTTGCCAAGACGTATTAACACCCGCAACACAACACAACAAAACGCAACACAACGCGACAAGAAGGAACCGTGCCATGAATCTGCCTGGACTCAATTTCCAGCTCGGCGAAGACGTCGATGCCCTGCGTGACGCGGTACGCGAATTTGCGCAAGCCGAAATCGCGCCGCGAGCCGCCGAGATCGACCGCAGTGACCAGTTCCCCATGGACCTGTGGCAAAAAATGGGCTCATTGGGCGTGCTCGGCATCACGGTCGGTGAAGAGTATGGCGGCGCCAACATGGGCTACCTCGCCCACATGATCGCCATGGAAGAGATCAGCCGGGCCAGCGCGTCGGTCGGCCTTTCCTACGGCGCCCACAGCAACCTGTGCGTCAACCAGATCAAGCGCAACGGCACACCGGAGCAGCGACAGAAATACCTGCCCAGGCTGATCTCAGGCGAGCACGTGGGCGCACTCGCCATGAGCGAGCCGGGCGCGGGCAGCGATGTCATTTCGATGAAGCTGAAGGCTGAGGACAAGGGCGGCTACTACGTGCTCAATGGCAGCAAGATGTGGATCACCAACGGCCCGGATGCCGACACGCTCGTCGTCTATGCCAAGACCGAGCCAGAGCTCGGTGCGCGCGGCGTGACAGCCTTCCTGATCGAAAAAGGCATGAAGGGCTTTTCGATCGCACAAAAACTCGACAAGCTCGGCATGCGCGGCTCGCACACGGGTGAGCTGGTGTTTATTAACGTCGAGGTGCCCGAGCAGAACATCCTGGGCGGACTGAACAGCGGCGCCAAGGTGCTCATGAGCGGGCTGGATTACGAGCGCGCCGTTCTCACCGGCGGGCCGCTGGGCATCATGCAGGCGGTTATGGACAACGTTGTGCCGTATATCCATGACCGCAAGCAGTTCGGCCAAAGCATCGGTGAATTCCAGCTGATCCAGGGCAAGGTCGCCGACATGTACACCGTGCTGCAGGCGGGCAGGGCGTTCGCTTATACGGTGGCCAAGAATCTGGATTTGCTGGGGACCGACCACGTGCGGCAGGTGCGCAAGGACTGCGCCTCCGTCATCCTCTGGTGCGCCGAAAAAGCCACCTGGATGGCGGGCGAAGGCGTGCAGATCTTCGGCGGCAACGGCTACATCAACGACTACCCGCTGGGCCGCCTCTGGCGTGATGCCAAGCTCTATGAGATAGGCGCGGGCACCAGCGAGATTCGCCGCATGCTGATTGGCCGAGAGCTGTTTTCCGAGACCCTGTAACGCGTCGCCGAGAATCCCCTTATGACCACATCGATCCAAGACCTCTTCGCCCACAATCGCGCCTGGGCCGCGCAGATGGAAGCCGAGCGCCCGGGTTTCTTCACCAGCCTCGTCAAGCAGCAAACGCCCAAATACATGTGGATCGGCTGCTCGGACAGCCGCGTACCCGCCAACCAGATCACGGGCCTGGAGCCGGGTGAGGTGTTCGTTCACCGCAACGTTGCCAACGTGGTCGTGCATTCCGACCTCAACGCGCTCTCGGCCATTCAGTTTGCCGTCGAGCGGCTCAAGGTCACGGACATCATGGTCGTCGGCCACTACGGGTGCTCGGGCGTGCAGGCGGCGCTCGAAGCCGCGCGCATCGGACTGGCCGACAACTGGATCCGCCATATCCAGGACGTGCGGCATCGCCACCGTGACCTGATCGACAACTTGCCGGAAACCGTGCGTGCCAACGCGCTGTGCGACATCAATGTCATCGAGCAAGTCGTCAATGTGTCGGTCAGCACGGTCATGGTCGATGCCTGGGCGCGGGGCCAGAACGTCACGATTCATGGCTGGTCCTTCGGTGTGCACGACGGCCTGTTGCAAGACCTGCAGATGAGCGTGTCCCGGTCAGATGCACTCGACGGCCTGTACGCCAACGCGGTCGAGCGCGTGCGTGCGCACTGGGCCAGTCAGCCGGTGCAAGGCTGAGCGCCATGTTTCCCCAGCGGCTCGACTCCTCCATCGCCTACGACATCGCCAAGGCGATGATGGACGGCTTCAACCGCCACTATGAGCTGTTCCGCAGCGAGTCAGCGCGCGCCAAGCATCGCTTCGAGACCGCCGACTGGCACGGCCAGCAGCGCGCGCAACGCGAACGGATCGAGTTTTATGACCTGCGTGTGCGCGAAGCCTCTGTTCGCCTCGAGAAAGAGTTCAAGGCGGGCGACCAGCCGATGGACGTGTGGCATCAGGTCAAGCTGCACTACATCGGGCTGCTGGTGAACCACCACCAGCCTGAACTGGCTGAAACCTTTTTCAACTCCGTCACCACCAAGATACTGCACCGGAGCTACTTTCAAAACGACTTCATCTTCGTGCGGCCTGCTGTCAGCACTGAATACATCGAGAACGAAGAGCCGACCGCCGAACCCACTTACCGTGCCTACTACCCGAGCCGGGAGACCATGGGCGAAAGCGTGGTTCAGCTGGTGCGTGACTTCGGCCTGCGTCTGGAATTCGAAGACCTGGAGCGGGACGCCGCGTTTGTGGTGGCCGCGCTGAAGGAGCGGCTGGGCGACTCCAAGCTGCGGGCCAATTTCCAGCTGCAAGTGCTGTCGGGGCTGTTCTTTCGCAACAAGGGCGCCTACATCGTCGGCAAGCTGATCAACGGGTTTACCGAAGTGCCTTTCGCCCTGCCTTTGCTGCACAAGTCGGCGGGTCAGCAATCGACGGGTGAGTCCGCTCCCCGCGCCGACTGGACGGCGACCAACACCTCGGCACCCGCGAGACTCGTCGTAGATGCGGTGCTGCTGGGTGAAGACGATCTGCTGATTCTTTTCAGCTTTGCGCGCGCTTATTTCATGGTCGACATGGGGATACCGTCGGCCTACGTGCAGTTTTTGCGCAGCATGATGCCGCGCATGCCGCGCGCAGAGATCTACAACGCACTCGGGCTGGCCAAGCAGGGCAAGACGCTTTTCTATCGCGATTTTCTCTACCATCTGCGCCACTCCACCGACAAATTCCGGATTGCCCCCGGCATCAAGGGCATGGTGATGCTGGTGTTCGACCTGCCGTCCTTCCCCTATGTGTTCAAGGTGATCAAGGACTATTACCCCCCGCAGAAAGACACCACGCGCGAGCAGATCAAGGGCAAGTACCTGCTGGTCAAGCAGCACGACCGCGTGGGGCGCATGGCCGACACGCAGGAGTACAGCGAGGTGGCGTTTCCGCGCGACCGCTTCGATGACGAACTGATCGCCGAGCTGGAGAAGTTCGCGCCCAGCCAGCTCGAGATCAGCGACCGCGACGGCGATGGCAAGCTCGAAGTCATCATCAAGCACGTCTACATCGAGCGGCGCATGATCCCGCTGAACATTTACCTGCAGGAAGCCTTCGACATGGGCGTGGCCGAGCCGGCTGCGCGGGGGCAGATCGAACGCGCGGTGGTCGAGTACGGCAACGCCATCAAGGACCTCGTGGCCGCGAACATTTTTCCCGGCGACATGCTCTGGAAAAACTTCGGCATCACGCGGCACGGCAAGGTGGTGTTTTACGACTACGACGAGATCGAATACATCACCGACTGCAACTTTCGCAAGGTCCCGGCGGCGCGCAACGAAGAAGAAGAAATGAGCGGCGAAGTCTGGTATTCGGTCGGTCCGAAGGACGTGTTCCCCGAGACCTTCGAGCCTTTCCTGCTGGGTAACACCACCGTGCGCGAGGTCTTCATGAAGCACCACGCCGACCTGCTGGAAGCCAGCTTCTGGCAGAGCCACAAGCAGCGCATCCAGGCGGGACATGTGCACGATGTGTTCCCCTACGAGCGCAGCAAGAGATTCGTGGCACTGCAGGCGGCGCAGCCGGAAGCGCGGGCATGACCGAGCGTTTTTTTCAGCGGTGCTGCTGGGCGTTCGCCGCCTCTTGGTGCGCGCTCGTGGCCAGCGCCCCCGCGACGGCGCAAACCAGCGAGGTCGTCGACCTTCCGAGCCGGCCCGGCGTCACGCAGCGGATGCTGCTGATCACGCCCGCCGAGGTCAAGGCGACCGTGGTGTTGCTCGTGGGCGGCCATGGCGGGCTGCAGCTGTCGAGCCAGGGCCGGGCGAGCTGGGGCAACAATAATTTCCTGGCCCGCACGGCGCAGGATTTTGCTGCGCAGCAACTCGCCGTGGCATTGGTCGATGCGCCATCGGACCGTCAAACGCCACCCTACCTGAGCGGTTTTCGCCAGACGGCAGAGCACGCAGAAGACCTCAAGGCCGTGATGGCGCACCTCCGGCAACGCTATGGCAAGCCTGTGCTTCTGGTGGGCACGAGCCGGGGCACGCAGTCCGCAGGGGCGGCGGCCCTGGCGCTGCAAGGCGGTGGCGGCCCGGACGGCCTCGTCCTGACCTCGTCCATCCTGACCGACTCGGGCGGCCGTGCGCTCACCCGCATGCCGCTGGAAAACCTGACCATTCCCGTGCTGGCCGTCCACCATGAACAGGATGCCTGCCGCCATTGCCGCTTCAGCGACTTCCCCGCCATGACCACCAAGATCAAGTCGCCTCTGAAGGTGCTGACCTACCGCGGCGGCAACGATGTGGGCGAGCCGTGTGAGGCCATGGCCTACCACGGCTTCAACGGCTTGGAGGCCCAGGTCGTCAATGACATCGGCGCCTGGATCAGGCAAACCGTGGCGCGCTGACGCGCTCTTTCTTCCACCATTCTTCAAGGAAAAAAACCATGTCCGAATCGATCGTTATTCTCGGCGCCGCGCGTACGCCCATGGGCGCATTCCAGGGCGACTTTTCCAGCTTGTCCGCACACGACTTGGGTGGCGCTGCCATCAAGGCGGCTGTCGAACGCTCAGGCATTTCGCCTGAAAAAATCGACGAGGTGCTGTTCGGCAATTGCCTCATGGCAGGCCAGGGCCAGGCGCCCGCGCGGCAGGCCGGCTTCAAGGGCGGACTGCCCAAATCGACGGGCGCCGTCACGCTCTCCAAAATGTGCGGCTCCGGCATGGAAGCCACGCTGCTGGCGCACGACCAGCTGGTGGCTGGCAGCCGCGACGTGATGGTCTCCGGCGGGATGGAAAGCATGACCAATGCGCCTTACCTTCTGCCCAAGGGACGCAGCGGCGTGCGCATCGGCCACGACCGCATCTTCGACCACATGATGCTCGACGGCCTCGAAGACGCCTACGAGCCGGGCCGCTCCATGGGCACCTTCGGCGAAGACTGCGCGGCCAAGTACAGCTTCACGCGCGAGCAGCAAGACGCTTTTGCCACAGCCAGCGTGCAGCGTGCAAAGGCTGCGACGGAGTCGGGCGCTTTCAAGGCCGAGATCACGCCCGTGACGGTGAAGGGCCGCAGCGGCGAAACCGTGATTTCCATCGACGAGGGTCCGGGCAAGGTCAAGCTCGACAAGATTGCCACCCTCAAGGCGGCATTCAAGAAAGACGGCACCATCACCGCAGCGTCGAGCTCGTCCATCAACGACGGTGCCGCCGCGCTGGTGCTGGCGCGCGAATCGACCGCCCGCGAACTGGGCGCGACGCCGCTTGCCCGTATCGTCGGCCACGCCACCTTCGCGCAGGAGCCCGAGTGGTTTTCGACCGCGCCCGTCGGAGCCGTGCAAAAGCTGCTCAAGAAAACAGGCTGGAGCGTGGCCGATGTCGATCTGTGGGAGATCAACGAGGCTTTCGCAGTCGTGCCGATGGCGCTCATGAAAGAGCTGGGCCTTAGCCACGACATCGTCAATGTGAACGGCGGCGCGTGCGCGCTCGGCCATCCCATCGGTGCCAGCGGGGCTCGCATCGTCGTGACGCTGCTGCACGCGCTCAAGGCACGCGGCCTTAAAAAAGGCATCGCGACCTTGTGCATCGGTGGCGGCGAAGCCACGGCGCTCGCGGTCGAGCTGGTCTGAGCTGAAGGCCTGGCCATGCGCACCGTACTTGTGATGGGAGCCAGCCGGGGTATCGGCCTGGAGTTCGTGCGCCAGTACGCGGCTGACGGTGACCGTGTCATCGCCACTGCACGCGACGCCGCCGGGCGCGAACACATCGAGGCGCTCGGCGCCCAGTGCCTCACGCTCGACGTGGCCGACCCGGCCAGCGTCAGCGGCCTGGCCTGGCAGCTCGATGGTGAAAAGATCGACGTGGCGCTGTACGTCGCAGGTGTGATCGATCGCGCTTCGCCCCTGACGCCCCCAAGCCAGGCTGAATTCGACCGCATCATGCATGTCAACGTCATGGGCGCAATGATGGCCATACCTCAAGTGGCGCCGCTCGTGGAAGAGGCGGGGGGCTGCATGGCCTTCATCAGCAGCCGCATGGCCAGCCTGGGCTTGCTGGACGCCAGCGGTTCCTGGCTCTACCGCGCCAGCAAGGCTGCGCTGAACATGGTCGTGCGCACCGCGCAGCTCGACTATCCGCGCGCCACGCTCATGGCTTTAAGTCCCGGCTGGGTTCGCACCGACATGGGTGGCACGCAGGCGAATCTCACGGCCAGTGAAAGCGTGCAGGGCATGCGGCGTGTGATGGGCAAGCTCGAAGCCAGACACCGCGGCGCGTTTTTCAACCATGACGGGCAACCGCTGCCATGGTGACGTCCCCGACTGAACACAACGACCAGGCGAATACCGAATGCTGCTGACCGATGACCAGGAACAGATCCGCGACGCCGTGCGCGCTTTTTCGCAGGAACAGCTGTGGCCGCACGCCGCGCGCTGGGACAAGGAGCACACCTTTCCCAAGGAAGCGCACCGTGGCCTCGCGGCGCTCGGCGCTTATGGCATCTGCGTGCCCGAGGAGTGGGGCGGCGCCAACCTCGACTACGTCACGCTGGCGCTGGTGCTCGAAGAGATTGCCGCGGGCGACGGCGGCACCAGTACGGTGATATCAGTCACCAACTGTCCGGTCAATGCGATCCTCATGCGCTACGGCAATGACGCGCAGAAAAAGCGCTGGCTTGCACCGCTCGCGCAGGGCGAGATGCTCGGTGCGTTCTGCCTGACCGAGCCCCATGTGGGCAGCGACGCCTCGTCGCTGCGAACCACTGCGGTCCGGGACGGCGACGGTTATCTCATCAACGGTGTCAAGCAGTTCATCACCAGCGGCAAGAACGGCGATGTGGCCATCGTCATCGCCGTGACCGACAAGGGTGCCGGCAAGAAAGGCATGAGCGCCTTCATTGTTCCTACCAACGCGCCGGGCTATGGCGTTGCACGGCTGGAGGACAAGTTGGGTCAGCATTCGAGCGACACGGCCCAGATCAATTTCGACAACTGCCGCATCCCCGCTGACCACCTGATCGGCCAGGAAGGCGAAGGCTACAAGATTGCCCTCGGTGGCCTGGAGGGCGGCCGCATCGGCATCGCGGCGCAAAGCGTCGGCATGGCGCGCAGCGCGTTCGAGTTTGCGCTCGGCTATGCCAAAGAGCGCCAGAGTTTTGGCACCGCACTGTTCAACCACCAGGCCGTCGGCTTCCGGCTCGCCGATTGCGCCACGCAGATCGAAGCCGCACGCCAGTTGATCTGGCATGCGGCAGCCCTGCGCGACGCCGGACGCCCGTGCCTGAAAGAAGCTGCCATGGCCAAACTGTTCGCCAGTGAAATGGCGGAGCGCGTTTGCAGCGTGGCGTTGCAAACGCTGGGGGGCTACGGCTATGTAAGTGACTTTCCTGTCGAACGCATTTACCGCGACGTGCGCGTTTGCCAGATCTACGAAGGCACGTCCGACATTCAGAAAATCATCATCCAACGCGCGCTGTGAAGCGTGGCGCATAGCTACGACAACCTGGAGACACCCATGCCCATCACCAAAGGATTTCGCGCACTCGTGGACGAGGCCATGGCCGAGGTCAAGACCTATTCGGTGGCCGAGGTGCAGGCCCGCCTGAATGACCCGGCGGTGCAAATCGTAGACATCCGGGATCCGCGGGAGCTCTCGGCGGGTGGCACCGTCACGGGCGCGCTGCATGCGCCGCGGGGCATGCTGGAGTTCTGGGTAGACCCGGACTCGCCTTATTTCAAGCCCGTGTTCGGCGATGAGAAGCGTGAGTTCATCCTGTTTTGCGGTGCCGGCTGGCGCAGCGCCCTGGCGGCAAAAACGCTGCAGGACATGGGCATGAAGAACGTGGCACACATCGACGGCGGCTTCGCAGCCTGGACCCTGGCCGGCGCCCCAACCGAGACGCTCGAAGCACGCAAGGCCGCCAAGGCCTGATTGCCCGCATGCCAGCTGCGACTCCGCGGTTCGACGCTCCGTGTCCCTGCGGTCGCGTGGACCGGACGCGTAACAAGGCGCGCAATTTTGGTCAGTGCTGCGGTCTTTATCTCGGGGATGGTTCATCGCTTTCCGCCCCGGATGCCGAGGCGCTGATGCGCTCGCGCTACACCGCCTTCGTGCTGGAGCGTCGCGACTACCTGATGGCGACATGGCATGCCAGCAATCGGCCCGCCGACTTGAGCTTCGAGGCCGGTGTGAAGTGGCTGGGGCTTGAGGTGAAATCGTTCGCCGAAGAGGGCTCGCGGGCTGAGGTTGCCTTCGTGGCACGCCAGAAGTCAGCGGGGTCGCCGGCAGTCCGGCTGCAGGAGAAGAGCCGCTTCGTACGGGAGCAGGGTCGTTGGTACTATCTGGACGGCGATTTGCAATGAGCTCGGGTTTGCCCGAAAGATAAGGTGCCGGTTTGAAATTCGATGCGGTGTTGTTCGATTGCGATGGCGTGCTGGTCGACAGCGAAACCATCACCAATGGTGTGTTGCGCGACATGCTTGAAGAGGCTGGCTGGACGCTCACGCCGAGCGAGTGCATGCGGCTGTTCGTAGGCAAGGCCGTGAAGGATGAAACGGCTTTGATCGAGGCCCGCACGGGCAAGCCCTTGACCGAAGACTGGATGGTGCGCTTTCGCGAGCGCCGCAACCTGGGCCTGATGCACGGCGTCAAGGCCATCGGCAATGTCGTCGATGCCGTGGATTCGATTTCCAGGAGCTATGGCGGACAGATCGCCTGCGCCTCGGGAGCCGACCGTTTCAAGGTGGAGTTGCAGCTTGAAAAATGCGGGCTCATGGACTACTTCAGGGGTCGCATCTTCAGCGGCCATGAGATGCCGAAGTCAAAGCCTGCGCCCGACGTCTACCTGGCGGCCGCTCTGTCGCTCGGCGTCGATGCACGCCGCTGTGCCGTCGTGGAAGACACCGTGACAGGGGTGACCGCAGGCCTCGCAGCGGGCGCTACGGTCTTCGGCTACTCGCCGCCCGAGGCTGGGCATGACGCGCCCGCAGCGCTTCGAGCGGCTGGTGCTGCGCATGTCTTTACCGATATGGCGAATTTGCCCGGACTGTTGATTCAGGCCTGAGCTGATCCCATCCGGAATCAAGCCACCAGATAACGGGCTACAGCTGCCTCGTTCCAGGCAATCCCGGAGCCCGAGGTTTCGTTGATCATGGCGCTCCCGTTTTCCAGTCGAAGCGGCTCGGCCAGGATGGGGTCGGCCCAGTCAACGTACTCCAGCCAGTCGCAGGTCGGCGACGCCGCCAGCAAATGCGCGCTGACCTCAGAAAACAGATGGCTCGACAGTGGAAGCCCTGCCGTCTCGGCCATCGCCGCCGCCTTGAGCCAGCCCGTCACGCCGCCGATCTTCATCGCGTCGGGCATGCACAGGTCGGAGGCGCCAGCGGCCAGGCTCTTGGCCATGTCGTGCGGCCCCCACCAGTTTTCGCCCATCTGGATGTTCACGCGGCTGGCGCTTCGAATGAGGGCGTGGCCGGCATAGTCCTCGGCGAACGTCGGCTCCTCGATCCAGCGAAGACCCTCATCAGCCAGCGCCCGGACGCGGTGCCGCGCTTCGGCGACCGACAGGCCCTGGTTGTAGTCGCTCATCAGCTCGACGCCTTCGCCCACGGCATCCCGCACCGCCTGCACCACCGCCATGTCTTCCTTCACCGTCGGATAACCCAGCCGGATCTTGATGGCCTTGAACCCGGGAGCCGCCAGTTGCAAAGCTTCATCCGCTGCCTTTGCTGCGCCGATAAGGCCTAACCCGCGGCTGTTGTAAGCGCGAATCGGACGTGGCGCGCTGCCCAGCAACCGAACGAGGGGCAGGTCCCTGGCGCGTGCCAGCGCATCCCATGCCGCCATGTCGATGCCTGCCAGCGCCATGGAAACAATGCCTTGCACGCCGAGCAGCCGGAATTTTTGTTGCAGCTTGCGGTCGATGTCGAGCGGCGCAACAGCGTCGCCTTTGAGCACGGGGACGAGATTGGCGAGCAATTCAGCGACGGGCTTGAGCGCCAGCGGCGTATAGCAAAACAAGTAGGCTGAGCCGGTCACGCCTTCCTCGGTGAGAAGGTCAAGCAAAACGAGGGGCGCGATACCGACGCTACCGCCGAGCGTTTGCAGGGGCAGCTTTAGCGGGACGTTGACAGAGCGGATGCGCAGGTCGCGAAGCGTGAGCCGGGTGGGTGAAGTCATAAGCCTGTCTCCTTGTTGTTCTGGACGCACCGGCTGACGGCGCAGCGGCGTTTCAAGCTGCGTTTTATCATGGGCCGCCAGCCGCTTCCGGCTGAGCAGGGGAGTTGTCGTGGGGAATATGGAACCATTCGTGAGAGCAGCGGGCGAAGGCCCGTCAGTGGTGTGCCTGCACAGCAATGCCAGTTCTTCAAGCCAGTGGCGCGGGTTGATGGACCGCATGAGCCCAAGCCACCAGGTGCTGGCACCCGATCTTTACGGGGCCGGCAAAAGCCCGCAGTGGTCGTCCGACCGCATCATGAGCCTGGCTCAGGAGATCGACTTCATCGAGCCCGTGCTGCAACGCGCCGCGGAGCCTTTCACCCTGGTGGGTCATTCTTACGGTGCCGCCGTTGCATTGGTCGCGGCCTTGCAGCAGCCCGGGCGGGTCGGCGCACTTGCACTGTATGAGCCGACTCTTTTTTCTATTGCCAACCGCCATGAATTGCCGGCCAGCGCCATTGACGGCATTGAACAAACGGTCGAACGCTGCGGGCAATATCTGGACGCGGGAGACGCCACATCGGCCGCGCGGGAATTCATCGACTACTGGATGCAACCCGGCAGCTTCGACGCGATGCCCGACGCGCGCAAGCCCGCCATCGTGGAGGCCTGCACGCATACGCGCCGGTGGGGCCACGCCCTGACCACCGAGCCGACGCCGCTGGCTGCGTTTGGCGCGCTCGACATCCCGGTGCTTTATATGACGGGCATGCACACCACCCCGGCGGCGAAAGAGGTCGCACGACTGCTGACGGCGGTGCTGCCCCGCGTGCAGGTGGTCGAGTTCGAGCGCTTGGGCCACATGGGCCCCGTCACGCATCCGGACGTGGTGAACGACACGATTGCAGATTTCCTGCGCTGCCATTAAACCGTCACATACCTCGTCTAGAGTGGCGGGGGCTTCGTTGAATTTGTCACCGTGGCCCTGCCCGGCTTTCGGGTTAAAGCCGCGCATGCGGCGCCTTTGGACTGCTCTTGATCACCCCTCGCTTTGCCGCATTCGCAGCCTTCATCGCTGGCATCTTCCTGTCAGTGACGGTCGGAACTGCCCACGCCCAGTCGCCCGATATCACGGGAACTGGCGCCACATTTCCTGCGAAGGTGTACCTCGAGTGGACCACGGACTATGCACGCCAGACGGGCCAGGCCGTCAGCTATAAGCCGGCAGGCTCTTCGGCCGGGGTCAAGGGCATCACGGAGCGCGCCGTCGACTTCGGTGCCAGCGACGTGCCCCTCTCGCCCCATGAACTCGACAAACGTGGCCTTTTCCAGTTCCCCACGCTGGTGGGCGGAATCGTTCCTTTTGTGAATCTGCCGGGCGTCAAGGCGGGTGCCCTGCGGCTGGATGCCGCCACGCTGGCAAAGATCTGGGCCGGCGAGATCACGCGCTGGAACGCGCCCGGCATCAAGACCCTCAACCCGGGGCTTGAGTTGCCTTCTCTTCCCATCTTGCGCGTCGTCCGCAGCGATGGCTCCGGCACCACCACCGTGTTCGTTCAGTACCTGCGCGAGGCGGCCCCAGCCGAGGCTGCGCAAATCGAGCCGGAAGGCGGGCGCGCGAAGTGGCCCGGCAAGACGCTGGCCGAGGAGGGCTCGGCGAAGCTGGTGGCGGCCGTGAAGGCCACACCCGGCGCGATAGGCTACGCCTCGTCCGACTACACCCTGCGCGAAGGGCTCTCGGGTATCCGGCTGCGCAACCGGCGCGGCGAATTCGTCGAGCCTACCCTGGACAATTTCAAGGCGGCGATCGTGACCGGGGGCCTCTTCAGGAATGGCCTTGAGCCCCGCTCGCTCGTCAACCTCGATGGCGTGAGCGTCTGGCCCATCGTTACAGCCACCTACGTGCTTGTGCCGCGTGAACCGCAATCGATCGAGCGGGCGTCGCGCACCCTTCATTTCTTCTACTGGTCTTTCCTGATGGGCGACCGGGCCGTAGCCGGCACCGGCTTCGCGCCACTGCCGATTTCGACACAGGCACGCATCGTTGCGCTGTTGTCCAACTTCAAGACGCCTGCGGGCAAGTCGATTCCTGTCATGGGGGGCTTTGGGGCTCCTGCCAGAACTCTCGCTCGTCAGAGTGACCGGTAAAGACAGGACAGCGACAGGTACGCCTTACTTTGCTGGCCCCGCTACTTGAGAGGAAGCAGGCGACAGCGATGAGGTCAGCGCCTGCGTGGCGCTGGCAACCCGCTTCATGATGACTCGCATCAACGACGGGTATTCGTAAGCGGCACCTGAGGTATGGTCAATGATGGCGCCGATGCCGCCGCCAAAGATGATGTTGCCGAACATCATGCCTTTCGTGTCCGACACGATGCCTTGCTTGCCTTCTTCGAAGCCGTCCTTGGTACAGCTGACCTGAACGTCATCGTTGGAGCGGCTGATCCCGACCGTGCCGGGCGTGGTGACGAACCATTTGCCCTTCTTGTTGCTGAGCTCGCATTTGGCCCCCAAGACTTCGACGCCCGTGGGTTCCCTGGCCTGAACGGACACATTCTGATTGGTGGTCCCGGTGATGGACGCGCAGCCTGACATGAGCAGACAGGCGACAGTAAGAGCTATTGTTTTCATTGTTGAGTTTGGCGAAGTCAAGAACAGTATTGTAAAACAAAAGTAACATTTATTACTCTTAAGACATGTTTTTTTGTTTCCTTTATGCCTGATCGTGTTTGCCTGTGGTGCAGGCAGCTCCAGGTAGGAACTGGCGACGGGCATGCGATGACATCGGCCATGGCAGGGGTAAAAGGCCAGGAGACATGCGCCGTTCACGTACACGCTGCCGCAGAGCTGTCCCTCCACGGAAACCTGGTTTTGTCTGACACCGCTGAGCAATGGGCTGCGGGATGCTTGGATAAAAGGGCCATCGCAAGGACCGTCAAGAGGACGATTCGCCCAGGACAGCAGGAGACGCATTCGTGCCAAAACCTTATTTGGCCACTTCATTGCCTGAGCATCAGGTGGCAGAGCTGCACCGGCTCATGACGGAGGAAATCAGGGAAGTCGCGGTTTTTTTCATGAACCCGGAGGGCTACATCACGGTATGGAACCGGGCTGCGGAGGTCATGAAAGGCTACCCCGCGGAAGACGCCATCGGCCAGCATCTGGCCCTTCTCTACACAGACGAAGACAAGGCCCGTGGCTGGCCCGAGCACAACCTGAGAAAGGCCCGGGAAGACGGCTTTTATAAAGAGGAATGCTGGCGCAAGCGCAAGGATGGCCGCCTGTTCTGGGCCCGCATCGCCCTGACCGCATTGCGGGACCCGGACGATCGGCTGGTCGGCTTTTCCAAGGTCACCGTGGACCTGACCGACCACAAACGGTTGGAGCGCTGCGTCAAGGAACGCGACGAAACCCAGCGCATCCTGCGGACGGCCAATGCAGGTACCTGGACCTGGCATCCCGATACCGACCGCGTCAACGTCTGCGTTAATTTTCTCGCCCTGCTGGGACACAGTCCGGCCGTCAACGAGATGTCGCTGACGCAATGGCTGGCTTTTGTGGATCCCGAGGATCGGGAGATGGTGCGCCAACGTTTCGAACGCGCGCTCGCCGAGGGACCGGGAAAGCCCCTGGTCATGGAAGCGCGCATGTGCCGCAAGGTCGGCAACTGCCGCTGGTTCTACGTGCACGCCGACTGGTACCGGGAAAACGACAGCGACCCCTATGTGCTCAGCGGCGTCAACGTCGACATCCAGGAACTGAAGTCGGCCGGTGAAGAACTGCGTCGCGCCGTCGAGAAATTGCGTGAGGCCGACGCGCGCAAGGACGAGTTCCTGGCCATGCTGGCGCACGAACTGCGCAATCCGCTGGCGCCTATCCGCGCGGCGGCCGAGGTGCTCAAGCGGGGAAAACTCGACGAGGCGCGTGTGCAGAAGACCAGCGAGATCATCGCGCGGCAGGTCAGCCACATGACCAGCCTCGTGGACGACCTGCTGGACGTTTCGCGCGTCACACGCGGCCTCGTCACGCTGGAGAAAAATCCCATCAGCATTCATCGCATCGTGACCGACTCGATCGAACAGGTGATGCCCCTCATTCGCTCACGCAAGCATCACCTGGCGACTCAGATGCCCAGCATCGAGGCCGTGGTGATGGGCGATAACAAGCGGCTGGTGCAGGTCATGGGCAACTTGCTCAACAATGCCGCAAAGTACACGCCGGAGGGTGGCCATATTTCGGTGTCGGCCGAGGTGGTGGAAGACCGCGTAGTGCTGAGCGTGGTCGACGACGGCATCGGCATGGAGCCTGCCGTGGCGGACCGGGTCTTCGATCTGTTCGCGCAGGCCGAGCGTACGCCAGACCGATCTTCCGGAGGGTTGGGGCTGGGTCTTGCACTCGTCAAGAGTCTGGTCGAACTCCACGGGGGTACGGTGAGTTGCCAGAGCGAGGGACTGGGCAAGGGAAGCCGATTCGCGGTGATGCTTCCTGTGCTCGGCCCCGGCGACCAGGACTTTGCCGTGCATGCTGAAGCGCAGAATGTCGAGTCCTCCAAGCCGCTGCGCGTACTCGTGGTCGACGATAACGCCGATGCCGCCGAGATGCTGGCCATGTACCTCGAAGCCGCCGGACATGACGTGATGGTCGAGTCTGCGCCCCTGCCTGCGCTGGAGCGCGCTCGCCGCGAAGCGCCGGATGTCTGTCTGCTCGACATCGGGCTGCCGGATATGGATGGCAACGAACTGGCACGGCGAATCCTGGCGCAGCCCGAAAGCGCGGGCACGGTGTTGATTGCGGTAACAGGCTATGGCCAGGAGCGCGACCGCGCCCAGGCACTGACGTCGGGCTTTTCGCACCATCTCGTCAAGCCGGTAGATCCGGCGCAGTTGGCATCACTTCTGGCCGATCACGCCGCCCGGTGAGGCGCAACGAAGCTGCGGCCTTCAGCGCGAATTTTTTCAGCGTGGCATAGTGGGCAGCCCCAAGGGGCGGGACCGCGTCACCGGCGCGGCCACCCCGCTCTTCACCACCAGAAGGACATTTGATGATCAAGCTGTATTTCCACCCGTCGCCCAATCCCATGAAGGTCGCGCTCTTCCTCGAGGAAGCGGGCGAGCCCTATGAGCTGGTGCCTGTGGATACACGCAAGGGCGAGCAGCACACGCCGGAGTTCCGGGCCATCAATCCGAACGGAAAGACACCCGCCATGACGGACGGCGAAATCCGGGTTTTCGACAGCAACGCCATGCTGCTCTACCTGGGCGAGAAGACGGGCAAGTTCATGCCGGCGCAAACTCCGGCCGCCCGTGCCGAGATGCTGTCCTGGCTGATGTTCGTGGCCTCTGGCATCGGACCGTATAGCGGCCAGGCCGTGCATTTCAGGCACGTCGCGCCGGAACCCAAGGCCTATGCCCTCAACCGCTACGACTTCGAAGCCTGGCGTCACTGGAACATCCTCGACGCCGAGCTCGCCAAGCGCCGCTACATGCTGGGCGACAGCTACGGCATCGTGGACATGGCGGTGTGGGGCTGGGCGCGGGCGGTACCGCGGGTGCTGGGCGATGGAGCCTGGGAGAAGCTTCCGAACGTCAGACGGCTGTTCGACGAAATCAACGCCAGGCCCGCAGCCCAGCGAGCAGAAGAGGCCAAGTCACGCCACACCTACAAGATGGAGATGGATGAGCAAGCCCACAAGGCCATGTTCCCGTCCAACGCCAGGCTCACTGCCTGAGGAGACGCTGGTGATCGACCTTTATTACTGGACCACCTCGAACGGCCACAAGGTCACGATGTTTCTTGAAGAGGCGGGCCTGCCGTATGCGATCAAGCCAGTGCACATCGGCAAGGGCGAACAGTTTGCGCCGGCTTTCCTCAAGATCGCGCCGAACAACCGCATTCCGGCCATCGTCGACCACGAGCCGGCAGACGGGCTGGGGCCGATGTCGGTGTTCGAGTCGGGCGCCATTTTGCTGTACCTCGCCGACAAGACCCACCGCTTTATTCCGCAGGACCTGCGCGGGCGCAACGAATGCCTGCAATGGCTCTTCTGGCAAATGGGCGGACTCGGCCCCATGGCCGGACAGAACCACCACTTCGTGCAGTACGCGCCCGAGCAGCTGCCTTATGCCATCGAGCGCTATGTGAAGGAAACGTCACGCCTGTACGGCGTGCTCGACAAGCATCTTGCGGGCGGGCGCGACTACATCTGCGGTGATTACTCCATCGCCGACATGGCGGCCTATCCGTGGATCGTTCCGCACGAGAGGCAGCGCCAGGACCTGAATGATTTCCCGTTCTTGAGAGCCTGGTTCAAGCGCATCGAAGCGCGCCCCGCCACGCAGAAAGCCTACGCCCTGGCCAGGGAAATCAATACTGCGCCTACGGTGGACCCGAACTCGCGCTCCGTGCTGTTCGGACAGGACCGGACCACGGTGCGTTGATCTTGGAACTGGTTGCGCCTTTGGTCGGTTTTGCCGACCCGCCAAGCCGGCCATGATGACGATGAATCGACGGGCGTCCCAGGATTGACCGCCGTGCGAGCGGGGCGTTTAATGGTTGCTGCCGAGCTTTAACCCAGGAACCGAAAATGCCGCAATGGACTCGTCGTATTCTGCTCATCCTTGGCGTTGCCGCCACTTTGATGGGGCCGGTCCGTGCTGCAGATATTGTCGTGCTCGCGCCCGGGGCATTCAGGGCCGCCCTCGAGGAGATCGTGCCGGCCTTCCAATCGTCCTCTGGGCATGCGGTCAAGCTGACCTACGCACCGTCAGCGGTGGTCAGTCAGCGCATCGAAGCGGGAGCCGCTTTCGATCTCGCCATCACCTCGCCAGCGGAACTGGAACGTTTCACCAAAGGGGGGGTCGTCGAGCCCGGCAGCGTGGTCGTCGGCGGCAACTCAGTCACCATTGCCTGGCGCCGTGGCTCTCCTGCGCCCGACTTGTCTTCGGACACCGGTTTGCGCGCGGCCTTGCTGGCGGCGCGGGCTGTTTCATTCAGCGACCCCTCAGCCGGAGGCTCGTCTTCCAACTACTTCGTTTCAGTGCTGGACCGGTTGGGCATTGCCAATGAAGTACGCGCAAAAGCCATCACCACCAAGCCGGCCGAAGGCGCGTTCCCTCTCGCCGAGGGACGTGCCGATCTGGCGGTGGCCCAGACCAGCGAGGTTGCGATGGCGACCGGGCTCGACAGCGCTCCGCTTTTTCCGAACGACCCGCGCAGCTCGTCCCGCTACGCTGCCGGTATTTCCCGCAAAGCGGCCGAACCGGTCGCCGCTAGGGCACTTCTCGACTTTTTGCAGTCCCCCGCCTCCCGCGCAATCACGCGAAGCCGGGGGCTGGCTCCGGGTTAAGTGGATGACCGCGTGAGGGCTGAGCAGGCCCTCATGGTTGCGCTTGCCTGAACGTGTTCGGCGACACGCCCTCGCGTGCCTTGAAGGCCCGGCTGAAACTTTTCTCGTTCTTGAACCCCGACTTTTCCGCGACCTGCTTGATCGGCCGTGATGTTCTCAGCAGCAGATCCCTTGCGATCTCAAATCGCACCTCGTCTTTCAGGCGCTGCAAGGAAGACCCTTCTTCCTGAAGTTGTCGGTGCAGAGATCTGGGCGACATATTCAATGCCTCTGCCAGTGACTCGGCATTTTTTGGGGCCAGCGCAGGGTTCGCCAGCGCCAGGCGCACCTGCTGCACCAGCAAACGGTCCCGGCGGTATTGCAGAACCGTCAGCGGCAACGCCCGCTCGAGCATCTGGCGCAATGCCTGTTCGTCTCGGCGCAGGGGCAATGCAAGGTAGCGCGCGTCGAAACTGATGTTTGTCTGCTGTGCATTGAACTGCAGCGGCCCGGGAAACAGCAGGGCGTACGCGTCTTCATGCGGTGGCGCCGCATAGGTAAAGCAAGCGCTGTGCAGCGGGATGCGGGAGTCGATGTACCACGAGGCCAGGCCGTGGATATTGCGCAGCACGTGAACCAGGCCGAATTCACTAACTCTTCCGGCAAGCTTTTCTTCTACCGTGATGGTGGCGGTGTCGTCGGAGGTGGTCAGGCGCAGCAGGATGTCGTCAGCAATCAGGGCGTGATGCCGACACCAGCGTTTGAGCGCCACGCCCAGATCGGGCGAACTGATCGATGCCCGCGCGAGCATCCCGTAGCTGCCCCAGGGCAACTTGCGGCCGAAGGCCCCCAGGCCTTCGTCGTCGAGTTCCTGCATGGCGGCGGCTGAAAGGGTCTCCATCTGGCGTGCCGTGATGTGCCCCTGGTTTTGCTTGAGCTGAGTTGGCGGGATCTGTGCCAATTTCAGGGCGTTTTCCGGGCTCAGACCACGGTGGTGGTAAGCGGCAACGATGCTTCTGGCAAACGCCATGGGCGTGGCGGCCTTGGGTGCTGCTGCTGCAGGATATCGTGCGCTGGGAGGCATGCACTCATTTTGTCTTGACTGGCACGATATGCAACCTTGTTGGCCGTCTTCGAATGCGGGTTTTCGCTAAGCTGGTCGTTTGGCGGTAAGGTGCGCTTCGGAGATGGAAATCGCTCGCGCCGGGTGCATCGGCTTGTGTTCTCTCGCTAAGGGCTAAGGGCTAAGGCTGAGGCTGAGGCTGAGGCTGAGGCTGAGGCGAGGGCTCGTGGGTGAGTCCTTGCACTGAAACGAAGTTCCGGCGAATTTCTCCGTTCGGGCTGAGCCTGTCGAAGCCCTTTGACAGGCTCAGGGCGAACGGATAAAGCGCTCAGGGCGAACGGAGCGAAGAGTGGCGCCCGGAGCGGAGCTGGCTTACGGGCCAGTCAGCCCGCATTATTTGATTGGAAGCTACATGTCAGTTCTCGATACACAACTCAACGCGCGCTCTGCCGACTTTCAGGCCAATGCGGCTGCCATGAGGGCGCAGGTCGAGGACTTGCAAGTGCAGTTGGCCAAGGCGGCGCTGGGAGGCGGCGATGTGCCACGGGCACGCCACGTGTCGCGCGGCAAACTGCTGCCGCGCGACCGCGTGCAGATGCTGCTGGACCCGGGCACGCCTTTTCTTGAACTGAGCCCCTTGGCGGCATTCGCCATGTATCCCGACAAGGATGGCAGCGACAGCGCGCCCTGCGCGGGCGTTATTACCGGCATTGGCCGCGTGAGCGGGGTCGACTGCCTGATCGTCTGCAACGACGCCACGGTCAAGGGCGGCACCTACTATCCGATGACCGTAAAAAAACATGTGCGGGCGCAGGAGATCGCCGCGCAAAACAAGCTGCCTTGCATCTACCTGGTCGATTCCGGCGGGGCCAACTTGCCGAACCAGGACGACGTGTTTCCCGACCGCGACCACTTCGGCCGCATTTTCTACAATCAGGCGCAGATGAGTGCCGAAGGCATCGCGCAGATCGCCGTCGTCATGGGTTCGTGCACCGCAGGCGGGGCGTACATGCCGGCCATGAGCGACGAAACCATCATCGTCAAGAACCAGGGCACCATCTTTCTGGGCGGCCCACCGCTCGTGAAAGCGGCCATTGGCGAGATCGTCTCGGCGGAAGACCTGGGCGGCGGGGACGTGCATACGCGGCTTTCGGGCGTCGCCGACCACTTGGCCCAGAACGACGCGCATGCCCTGGCGCTGGCGCGGCAGGCCGTCGCGAGCCTGAACCATACCAAGCGCATCGAGCAGACCTTGCGAGCGCCAATGGCGCCGCTCTACGACGCCCAAGAACTCTATGGCGTGATCCCAGCGGACACGCGAAAGCCCTACGACGTGCGCGAGGTGATCGCGCGCATCGTCGACGGCAGCGAGTTCCATGAATTCAAGGCGCGCTTCGGCGCTACGCTTGTCTGCGGTTTCGCGCACATTGAAGGCATGCCGGTCGGCATCATCGCCAACAACGGCGTGTTGTTCTCGGAGTCGGCGCAAAAGGGCGCGCACTTCATCGAGCTGTGCTGCCAGCGCAAGGTGCCTCTGGTCTTTCTGCAGAACATCACGGGCTTCATGGTGGGCCGCAAGTATGAAAACGAAGGCATTGCCCGCCATGGTGCCAAGCTGGTGACGGCGGTGGCCACGGCGCAGGTGCCCAAATTCACCATCATCATCGGCGGCAGCTACGGCGCGGGCAACTACGGCATGTGCGGCCGCGCCTACTCGCCGCGCTTTCTCTGGATGTGGCCGAACGCGCGCATCTGCGTCATGGGTGGGGAGCAGGCCGCGACCGTGCTGGCGACCGTCAAGCGCGACGGTATCGAGGCGCGCGGCGGCAGCTGGAGCGTGCAAGAAGAAGCCGCGTTCAAGCAGCCGGTGCTCGACCAGTTCGCGCACCAGTCGCACCCTTATTACTCCAGTGCCCGCCTTTGGGACGATGGCGTGATCGATCCGGCGGACACCCGGCGTGTGCTGGCGCTGGGCCTGTCTGCGACGCTCAATGCTCCGATCGGCGAGCCGAAGTTCGGCATCTTCCGCATGTGATGCAGGCACCACGCCAGATGACTCCCTGCTGCATCGTCAACCAAAGCCTGAGCAGACTCGCGCTCGGGCTACTGGCGTGGGCGTTCGCCGTGGCTGCCCTGGCTCAGGCGCCTGTGCTGGACGCCTCGCTCAACGAGCGCGTCGAGCGGGTGCCTTCTTCGCGGACCTTCCCCATCGATCTGGAAACCACGTTCTTCATGCCGGAAGGCAGCGGGCCTTTTCCGGTGGTGGTGATCAACCACGGCAAGGCCGAAGGCGACGTGCGATTCCAGCCGCGTTCGCGGCCTGTCGCCGCGGCGCGCTACTTTCTTCAGCGCGGCTATGCGGTGGTCGCGCCCATGCGCCAGGGTTTCTCCAATTCGGGCGGACGCTACGTTGGCAGCGGCTGCAACATCGAGGGCAATGGACGCGCGCAGGCAGACGATGTCAAAGCCGTGCTCGATCACGTGGTGCGCCAGCCCTGGGCAGACAAGGATCGGCTGCTGGTGGTCGGTCAATCCCATGGCGGCTGGACCACGCTGGCATTCGGCGCGCTCAACTATCCCGGCGTAAAGGGCCTCATCAACTTTGCAGGCGGATTGCGCCAGGAGGGTTGCGCTGCCTGGGAGCGCGGGCTCGCCGCGGGAGCTGCCGCCTATGCGCAAGAGACGCGAGTACCGACGATCTGGTTCTACGGCGATAACGACAGCTATTTCTCCCCCACCGTTTTCAGGCCGATGCATGAGCACTACACGGCCGCGGGAGGGCAGGCGAAACTGGTGGCCTACGGCGCTTTTGGCACGGACTCGCATGCACTTTTCAGCGCCCTGCGCGGAGGCGAGATCTGGAATCCCGAGGTGGACAAGTTCCTAGCCAGCGTGGGGCTGCCCAACATGCCGCTGGCCGAGCAAGCGCGCTTTGCGCCGCCTGCGCCCTTGCCGGCTCCGCCGCCTACCGGATTTGCACAGTTGAACGAGCTCGACAAGTTGCCCTTCGTGCGCGAGACAGGCAGGGCCGGTTATACGGTCTTCCTCGGCAAGATCGCACCCCGTGCCTTCGCCATCGCACCGACCGGCTCGTGGGGATGGGCCGACGGCGGCGACGATCCTTTGAAGCGCGCGCTCGACAACTGCAACCGCAGTGGCAAGGGCGCGTGCCGACTTTATGCGGTGGATAACGACGTGGTGTGGAAAGGAAGTGACTGAGATGTCCCTGATCGATTACTTCAAGCAACTGGCGGCCTACCATGTATGGGCTTGCGACCGGCTGGTGGAAGGCATGGCCGAAGACCTGGCCGAGGACGACTACCGACGTGACGTGGGGCTCTTCTTTCAGTCGGTGCATGGCACGCTCAACCACTTGCTGGTGGCCGAGCACCTCTGGCAAATCCGGCTGATCGACCACAAGCCTGCGCGTATTGCCCTGCATGCAGAACTGCATGCCGACCGGCAGCTCCTGGCGGGCGAACTCCAGGCCATGGCCCGGCGATGGCCCGTCTGGCTAGATGGCTTGTCGGACAAGGTTTTCAATGAGCCTCTGACCTACACACGCAACAACGGCGAAGCCCTGACCCTGCCCATGGCCGCCACGCTTGGCCACATCTTCAACCACGCCACCCACCATCGCGGCCAGATCACCGCCGCGCTTACGACGATGGGCCTCAAACCTGCAGAACTGGACTGGGTTTTCCTTCTTCAGCAGCAGGCTCGTGGGGCCAGCAGTGCCCCGACCTGACCACTGAAAGCACCATGGACAACATTTACACCACGCCTGAACACGAACTCCTGCGCGAGCAGGTGGCGCGCTTCATCGCGCGAGAGGTGGAGCCGCACGGCACAGCCTGGGAAGAGGCCGGCATGGTGCCGCGTGATGTGCTGCGGCGCATGGGCCAGGCCGGCCTGCTGGGCCTGATGTACGACGGCCAGTACGGCGGCGGCGAAGCCGATGCGCTGAGCAACCTCGTGTTTGCGGAGGCCTTGTCGCAGTCCACCTTCGCCGGCTTCATCATCACCGTGCTGGTGCATACCGACATGGCCAGCCCGCATCTTCACCATGCCGGAACCGAGGCGCAGAAAGCGCGCTACATGCCGCGCGTGACGTCCGGGGAGCTCATCACAGCGGTCGGCATCACAGAGCCGGGCGCGGGCTCGGACGTCGCAGGCATGCGCACCACGGCCCGGCGCGAGGGGGAGGAATGGGTCCTCAACGGAACGAAGATGTTCATCACCAATGGCGTTCATGCCGACCTCTATTTCATCGCAGCCAAAACAGGCACCGCGCGCCATGACATGTCAATGTTCATCGTCGAAAAAGGCACGCCCGGCTTCAGCGTCGGCCGTGCGTTGAAGAAAACCGGATGGCTCTGCTCGGACACGGCAGAACTGGTGCTGGAAGACTGCCGCATTCCGGCAGCCAATCTGTTGGGCGAAGAGGGCAAGGGCTTTTATTCGGTCATGAAAAACTTCCAGACCGAGCGCATCGCGCTCGGCGCCATGGCGGTAGGCCACTGTACGCAGGCCTTGAAGCTCACGCTCGACTATGTGCGCCAGCGCAAGGCTTTCGGCGCAACGCTGTGGGAGCAGCAGACCATTCGCCAGCGCCTGGCGATGCTCGACGCCAAGACCCGGGCCGCGCGCCAGTTCATGTACCACTGCGCCTGGGCCGTGACGCAGCAGCGCGACATCGTGCAGGAAGTGTCCATGCTCAAGGCCCTGACCGGCGAACTCGTCAACGAGGTGGTGCAGACCTGCCAGCAGTTCCACGGCGGCATGGGATACATCCGCGAGACGGCCATAGAACGCCTGTGGCGAGATTCGCGCGTGCTCGCGATCGGCGGCGGCGCCACTGAAGTCATGCTCGAAGAAGTCGCCAAGCGCTACTGAACCGCCACGCCAAGCCAACGCCAGTCACCCCGTCGATCAAAGTTTGCCCATGACTCATTCCGCTCACCCCGTCGTCGAACTCCTGCGACCGTCGCCTTACGTCGCCGAGGTGTGGCTGAACCGCCCTGAGGTGCGCAACGCTTTCAATCAGGACGTGATTGCCGCGCTGACCGACATCTTCACGGGGCTGTCCACCGACGAGACGCTGCGTGTGGTGGTGCTTGGCGCGCGTGGCAAGGCCTTCTGCGCAGGAGCCGACCTGAACTGGATGCGAGCCATGGCGGGCTACAGCTGGGACGACAACCAGGCCGACGCGCAGCGGCTGGCCGATATGCTCTGGACGCTCGACCAATGCCCCGTGCCCGTCATCGGCCGCATCCAGGGCGACTGCTATGCGGGTGGCATGGGGCTGGCGTCGGTGTGCGACGTGGCGGTGGCCGTCGACTCCGTGACCTTCTGCCTCTCCGAAGCCCGGCTCGGCCTGCTGCCGGCCACCATCAGCCCTTACGTTGTCCGGGCGCTGGGCGTGCAGGCGAGCCGCCGCTACATGGTCACCGCCGAGCGTTTCGATGCGCGGCGCGCGCATGCGCTGGGCATGGTCCATGAGGTCTGTACGGCCGACGCGCTCGACGTTTGCATCGCTGGGCTGGTCGACACCGTCGTGGCGAACGGACCCGCCGCCAGCCGCGCCTGCAAGGCTCTGGTGCGCGACGTCGCGGGCGAGCCGATCGACGAGGTCCTGCGCGGCGAAACCGCGCGACGCATTGCCGACATCCGCGCCACGCCTGAAGGCCAGGAAGGGCTGCAGTCCTTCCTGCAAAAGCGCCAACCTGGCTGGTTGCCCGCTTCGGTTCCATGAGATCGTCCTCGCGTGTCCGGCTTCACCCACCTTCTCGACGCGCCGCAGTGGCTGGCCCTGGCCGCCGCGCTCGGCTGGGCCAGTGGCTTTCGCCTGTACGCAGCGGTTTTTCTGGTCGGCCTTGCGGGCTTCATGGGCTGGCTGCCATTGCCGCCCGGCCTGCAAGTGCTGCAGCATCCGGCCATGCTGGCGGCCAGCGGCTTCATGCTGCTGGTGGAGTTTTTCGCCGACAAGATTCCGCTGGTCGATTCGCTCTGGGATACGGTACACACCCTCATCCGCATTCCGGCGGGTGCGGCGCTGGCAGCCGGCGCCATCGGCGCGACGGGAGCCGACAGCGCAGTGGTCTCCTCGGTCGCGGCTTTGCTCGGCGGCTCGCTTGCCGCGGCTTCGCATGCGACCAAGATGACCACGCGCGCCGCCGTGAATACTTCACCCGAGCCATTCAGCAATGTGGCAGTCAGCTTGGCCGAGGATGGCCTTGTGGTGGGCGCGCTCTGGCTGGCGGCCAACCATCCGCTGCTCTTTGGAGTAGCGCTGGCCATCACCCTCGTGCTGATGGTCTGCCTGATGGTGTTGCTGCTGAGGTTCCTCAAGGCCGCGCTGCGCAGCGTCTCGCGCGTGCTGCGCGGCAGAAGCGCCGCATGAAAGCGGCTTCGCATCGATCGCTTTTTTGCCGTGACTTCCTGGCCCATGAATTGAAAGAAAGACAAGCATGTTCAAGAAAATCCTGATCGCCAACCGGGGCGAGATCGCCTGCCGCGTGGCCGCGACCGCGAAGCGAATGGCCATCAAGACCGTGGCCGTCTACTCGGACGCGGACGCCGATGCCAAGCATGTCGAGGTGTGCGACGAGTCCGTACACATCGGCGGCAGTGCACCGAAAGACAGCTACCTGCGCTGGGAACGTATCATTGCCGCGGCCCAGGCAACCGGCGCCGAGGCCATCCATCCCGGCTATGGTTTTCTCAGCGAGAACGAAGAGTTCGCGCAGGCCTGTGCGGCAGCGGGGCTTGTCTTCATCGGACCACCCGCTTCGGCCATCAAGGCCATGGGCCTGAAGGCCGAGTCCAAGCAGCTCATGGAAAAAGCCGGCGTGCCGCTGGTCCCCGGCTACCACGGCAGTGACCAGAACCCCGACCTGCTGCAGCGCGAAGCCGACCGCATCGGTTATCCGGTGTTGATCAAGGCGAGCGCGGGCGGTGGCGGCAAGGGCATGCGCGCGGTAGAAAAGTCGGAAGACTTTGCAGCCGCGCTGGCTTCATGCAAGCGCGAGGCCATCAGCAGCTTCGGCGACGACGCGGTGCTGGTCGAGAAGTACGCGCAGCGCCCACGCCACATCGAGATACAGGTGTTCGGCGACATGCACGGCAACTACGTCTATTTGTTCGAACGTGACTGCTCGGTGCAGCGTCGCCATCAGAAGGTGCTGGAAGAAGCGCCTGCGCCCGGGATGACTGAGGCCATGCGCAGCGAGATGGGAGGCGCTGCCGTGGCGGCGGCGCGTGCGGTCGGCTACGTGGGCGCGGGTACGGTCGAGTTCATCGTCGAGCAGCGGACTGATGGCAGCATGAACTTCTTTTTTATGGAAATGAATACCCGGCTGCAGGTAGAGCATCCGGTAACGGAAGCGATTACCGGGCTTGATCTGGTCGAATGGCAGTTGCGTGTCGCCGCCGGGCAGCCGCTGCCGCTCAGGCAGGATCAGCTGCGCATCCACGGGCACGCCATCGAGGCCCGCATCTGCGCCGAAAGCCCCGACAACCAGTTCCTGCCGGCCACCGGCACGCTCAAGGTCTATCAGCGTCCTGCGTGCGTGCATTTCGAGCGGGCTGATGGCGGCGTGCGTATCGACGATGGTGTGCGTGAGGGCGACGTCATCTCGCCGTATTACGACTCGATGGTAGCCAAGCTCATCGTGCACGGCGACACGCGCGCACAGGCACTGGCGCGGCTCGACGAAGCGCTCTCGCAGTTTCATATCGTTGGCCTTCAGACCAATGTGCAGTTTCTGCGCAACGTCGTCACCAGTGATTCGTTTTCCAACGCGAATCTCGACACCGCGCTCATCCCGCGCGAGGAGGCCGTGCTGTTCCATCAGGAAAAAATCGGCCTGCAGGGCGCTGCAGCGTCCGCGGTAGCTTTCACGCTGGACCGGCAGAAAGAGAGTGAAACGGCCGACCCGTTCAGCCGCACAGATGGCTGGCGTTCCCATGGCGGTAGCACGCGCCGCTTCGAGTTCGAGTTTCATGGTGAGACCGAAGGCGCGCAGCTGGTGTGCAGCCACGACGGCGCCATGCAGCTCGAGGTGGGCGGCGTCAGCGCGCCGCTGTCGTGGCGGCGTGGTCCCCAGGGCTTTGACGTGCGGATCGGCGAGCGCCGCCTGCAGTCGCGCATGTATCCGCTCGGCGAAGCGGTGCACGTCTTTTCTCCCGAGGGCGCGACCCAGATCACCGTGGTCGACCTGCTGGCGCACGCGGGCGTAGCCCAGCACGACAGCGGGCGCCTGACTGCACCCATGCCGGGCAAGATCATCGCCTTCCACGTCAAGGCCGGCGACAGGGTCAGCAAGGGGCAGGCGCTGGCGGTCATGGAGGCCATGAAGATGGAGCACACGATTGCGGCGCCTGGTGATGGCCTTGTCGAAGAGTTGCTCTATGCACCCGGCGACCAGGTTGCCGAAGGGGCCGACCTCCTGCGCCTGGCCACTGCCGAGGTGGCTGCAGCATGAGCGTGCGCATCAGTTTTTGCTGCACCGACACGCGCGCCGAACCGTGGCTTGATGGCCTTCGGGCGGCGCTGCCCGACGCAAGCGTCGAACTGTGGAAGCCCGGAGCGCCGCAGGCCGACTACGCCGTCGTCTGGGCGCCGCCGCAAAGCTTCATGGACGAGCAACATGGCCTGAAGGGCATCTTCAATATTGGCGCGGGCGTCGATGCGCTCATGCGGCTGACCTTGCCCGATGGCGTGCCGGTCATTCGCCTTGACGATGCCGGCATGTCGGTGCAGATGGCCGAGTACGTGTGCCACGCCGTCATTCGCCACTTCCGCGAGTTTGATGCGTACGAGGCCGACGTCAGCGAAGGCAGGTGGTCTTACCGCAAGCCGCAAAGGCGCCAGGATTTTCCGGTCGGCGTCATGGGGCTCGGCGTATTGGGCGAGCGGGTTTGCCGGGCGCTGAGTCACTTCGAGTTTCCCGTACGCGGCTGGAGCCGGTCAGGCAAACATATCGACGGTGTGCAGTGCTACGCGGGCAGCGAAGGGCTGTCCGCGTTTCTGGCGGCCACGCGCATAGTGGTGTGCCTGCTGCCGCTCACCGCCGAGACAGAAGGGATCCTGCGTGAAGAGACGCTGTCGCAACTGATGCCTGGCGGCTACGTCATCAACGTCGCGCGAGGCGGCCATGTCGTCGACGAAGACCTGATCCGGCTCATCGACAGTGGTCGCCTCTCGGGCGCCACATTGGATGTGTTCCGTCAGGAGCCTCTGCCTGCGGCGCACCCTTTCTGGACGCATCCGAAGATCGACATCACGCCGCACACCTCGGCGCGGACACTGCGCGACGAAAGCATCGCGCAGATCGCCGGGAAACTGCTGGCGATGGAACGCGGTGAACCCGTTGCTGGAAGGGTGAATCGAGGCCGCGGTTACTGACCGATTTCTTCGCGGAGTAATGCGCAAGCGGGAGCTCATCGGCGCGTAAGTTTTTGCAAGCCACGGGTCAGAACTCGGTAAGTGGCGCGTCCTATTCTCTGCACTCGAACTACAAACAGGGGAGGCAGGAATGGAAGACGATCTGGTCCAACGGATTGCGAGCAATCCGAAATATCTGGAGCTCAAGGCCAAGCGCTCGAGCTTCGGCTGGTGGCTGACGCTGGCAATGATGGTCGTGTACTACGGCTTCATCCTGCTGGTCGCATTCAACAAGGAGTTCCTGTCGCAGCGGCTGGGCTCGGGCGTCATGACCGTGGGCATTCCAGTGGGATTTGCCGTCATTGTCTTCACTGTCGTCATCACGGCAGTCTACGTGCGGCGCGCCAACAGCGAGTTCGACGACCTCACGGCCGACATTGCACGGGCGGTGCTCAAATGAACGCCGGCAACACATCCTCCAGTTTCTTGCTTCGCCGCACCCTGACGCTGCTGGCGCTCTTCGCGGTTTCCGCCGTGGCGTGGGCCGCGGGCGCCGACCTCGGGCAGGCCGAGAAGCAGTCCACCAACTGGACTGCGATCAGCATGTTCGGCATCTTCGTGGTCGGCACGCTCTTCATCACGAAGTGGGCGGCAGCCAAGACCAAGTCGGCGGCTGATTTTTATACGGCTGGCGGTGGCATTACCGGTTTCCAGAACGGCCTGGCGATTGCGGGTGACTACATGTCTGCCGCTTCCTTCCTGGGAATTTCCGCAGCGGTGATGGCCAGCGGTTTCGACGGCTTGATCTACTCCATCGGGTTTCTCGTGGGCTGGCCGGTCATTACCTTTCTCATGGCCGAGCGCTTGCGCAACCTGGGAAAATTCACCTTCGCCGACGTGGCGGCGTTCCGCTTCAAGCAGGCGCCCATCCGCATCTTCGCGGCCTCGGGCACGCTCGTGGTGGTGGCTTTCTACCTGATCGCGCAAATGGTCGGTGCGGGCCAGCTCATCAAGCTGCTGTTCGGGCTGGAGTACTGGATGGCGGTGGTTATCGTCGGTGCGCTGATGATGGTCTATGTACTTTTCGGCGGCATGACGGCGACCACCTGGGTGCAGATCATCAAGGCCTGCCTGCTGCTGGGCGGCGCCACGTTCATGGCGCTGTCGGTGCTGTGGCACTTCGGCTTCAGCCCCGAGGCTCTCTTCGCCGAAGCCGTCAAGGTCAAGACCGACCTGGCCCTGAAGGACGGCAAGATCGCGACCGCTGCCGCGCAGGTGGGCTCGTCGATCATGGGCCCGGGCAACTTTGTCAAAGACCCGATCTCGGCCATCAGCTTCGGCATGGCGCTGATGTTCGGCACGGCCGGGCTGCCGCACATCCTGATGCGATTTTTTACGGTTCCGAGTGCGAAAGAGGCGCGCAAATCGGTGATGTGGGCGACCGGCTGGATCGGCTACTTCTACCTGCTGACCTTCATCATAGGGTTCGGCGCCATCACTTTCGTTTTGACCAACCCGCAGTTCCTCGACGCCAAAGGCGGCCTGATCGGCGGCGGAAACATGGCGGCCATTCACCTGGCCAATGCCGTGGGCGGCAACGTGTTCCTCGGCTTCATTTCGGCAGTCGCCTTCGCCACCATTCTCGCGGTGGTGGCCGGCCTGACTCTGTCGGGTGCGTCGGCCGTGTCGCACGACCTGTATGCCACCGTCGTCAAGCACGGAAGTGCCGACAGCGCTTCCGAGTTGCGCGTCTCGCGCATCACGACCGTGTTCCTCGGCATTTTGGCGGTGGCGCTGGGCATCGTGTTCGAAAAGCAGAACATCGCCTTCATGGTTTCGCTGGCCTTTGCCATCGCCGCGTCGGCGAACTTCCCCGTGCTGTTCATGTCGGTGCTGTGGAAAGACTGCACCACGCGCGGTGCGGTGATCGGCGGCTTCCTCGGCCTGATCTCCTCGGTAGCGCTGACGGTGGTGTCACCCTCGGTGTGGGAAGCCACGCTGGGCTACCCCAAAGGCTCGGCGCTGTTCCCCTACACGTCGCCTGCGCTGTTTTCGATGGCCATCGGCTTTGTCGGTATCTGGCTTTTCTCGATCCTGGACAACAGTGAGCGTGCCCGTATCGACCGCGCAGGTTTCCTGGCCCAGCAGGTACGCTCGGAAACCGGCATCGGCGCCTCGGGTGCATCGGGTCACTGATCTCGACTAGCGCCAAGCTGAAAGGACTGCCGGGTTGCACCGCAGTCCTTTTTCTTTGAGGAGAACGCGTGCAGCACGAGACCGATCACACGCCCACCCCGACTCCGGCCGAGGGAGGCGCCGGCACCCGGGAGTTTCTGTCGCTCATGATGGCGCCGGTGCGCAGTGCGTATGTGCGTCCGGCGTTTTATCTCGACGGCGCGATTGACGTGGTGAGCGCCTGCCGCGAACTGGCGGCGCGGGGGCTGAGCCACGCGCTCGTGCGCGACACGCGCGGCGGTGCAGAGCGCATAGGCATGTTTACCACCACCGATCTGCGCGATACGCTGCTCAGGCCTGAGCCTCCAGCGCAACTGGCGCTCGGCGACATTGCGCAGTTCGATCTGGTCTCGGTGTCCGCAAAGGCGGAGCTGTTCGAGGCCATGCTGGCCATGATCCGTCACCGTGTCCACCGCGTGCTGGTTCAGGACGGCGACCTCATCCTGGGTGTGCTCAGTCAACTCGACCTGATGGGTTTTGTCTCGAACCATTCGCACCTCATTGCGACCCAGGTCGAGCGGGCCACGACCGTCGAAGGCCTGGGCAGGGCCGCTTCGCAGATGGACGGCCTGATCGGATTGCTGCACAGCGGCGGGACACGCGTCGAGCTGATCGCCCGGCTGGTGAGCGAGCTGAACCATCAGGTCTTTGCCAAGCTCTGGTCGCTCGTGGCTTCGCCCGAACTGGTGGCGGGCAGCTGCCTCGTCGTCATGGGCAGTGAAGGTCGGGGCGAGCAGCTCCTCAAGACTGACCAGGACAACGCCCTGCTGCTGCGGGACGATCTGGATCCCGACACGGCGACGCAGGCCGCAGTCCGCTTCAACGCGGCGCTCAGCCAGCTGGGCTACCCGCCATGCCCCGGCAACATCATGGTGACCAACCCTGCATGGCGCCAGCCGATCTCGCGGTTCAAGCGAGAAATTCGCGGCTGGATCTACGGCGATGCGCCGGAAGGGCCGATGCGGCTGGCCATCTTCATGGATGCCCGTGCCGTGGCTGGCGACGCGACCTTGCTGGTCGAAGCGAGCGGCTACGCCCGGGCCGTGCTGACCACCAGTGACGCCTTCCTGGGTCGCTTCGTGTCGGCCATCGAGCAGTTCGGCGAGCCCACGCACTGGTGGACGCGGCTCGTGCAGTCAAGCGGTAGGGGCGAGGCGCAGATCGACCTCAAGAAGCTCGGCACTTTTCCCATCGTGCATGGCGTTCGCGCCCTCGCGCTAGCGCACGGGCTGGCCGCCACGGGTACGGCCGAGCGCCTTGCCGCGCTCACCGCCCGGCATGATTTCCCGGCCGATCTGGCGCGCGACCTCGTCGATGCGCTGCATTTCCTGATGACGCTCAAGCTGAAGAACCAGCTGCACCAACGCGCCTCGGTGCAGCCGCCCGACAACCTCTCGGGCTTCGACGCCCTGGGCACCCTGGATCGCGATGCATTGCGAGACTCGCTGGCCATCGTTCGCCGCTTCAGGCAGTACCTGCGGCAGCGCTTTCAGCTCGACACCTGAGGTCGTTGCGAGCGGCGCGCGTCCTGCCGCGCTGTCACAGCGCTGTCACGTGAGCTCGGCAGACTTGCGTAAAGCCGCGCCATTTCGGCCCGGCATGACAAGGTTCTTGCATGTCGTTTTCAAGCGATTCGGCCGAAGCCGCAGCGCCGGTCCAGTCGACGGGACTGCAGCTGCTGGACCGTGACCAGAGCATTCTCGCGTTCAATGAACGCGTGCTCGATGGTGCGCGCCGGACCGATGTTCCCCTGCTGGAGCGCTTGCGATTCCTGTGTATCGTTTCTTCCAATCTTGACGAGTTTTTCGAGGTACGCGGGGGCGCGCACCTGACGGCCGTGCGGGTTGCCGGGGCCGGTAGCGACCTCGCGCCGGCCGATCGTTTCAGGGCGCTCGCGGCGCTGGCCCAGCAATTGGTCGCAAGCCAGTACCAGCTCTACAACGACACACTCATGCCGGAGTTTGCGCAGCACGGCATACGGCTGGTCTCGCATGGCGAGCGCAATGCCGCGCAGCGGCGCTGGGTCAGGTCGCACTTCATGCGCGAGGTGCGGCCGCTGTTGATTCCCGTCGGCCTCGACCCTTCGCATCCCTTCCCGCTGGTGGCCAACAAGTCGCTGAATTTCATTGTGCGGCTGGGCGGCCAGGATGCCTTTGGCCGCAGCAACGAGATAGCCATCGTCAAGGTGCCGCGTGTCTTGCCGCGCATCATCGCCATGCCCCCCAAGGAAGCGGGCGGCGAGATGCTGTTCGTGGCACTTTCCAGCATCATTCGCGCGCATCTGGCCGACCTCTTCCCCGGCCGTGAGGTTTCGCAGTTCTCCCAATTTCGCGTTACCCGCCATTCCGACCTCGCCGTGGGCGAAGACGATGTGACGGACTTGCGCGCCGCGCTGGCGGCGGGCCTGCAGCAGCGCCATTACGGCCGCGCGGTCAGGCTGGAAGTCTCGTCGGGTTGCGCGGACGATCTCGCCGCCTTCCTGCGCACCCAGTTCGATCTTCCGCAAGAGGCAGTCTTTCGCGTGCAGGGCCCCGTCAATCTGGTGCGGCTGTCTCAACTCGTCGACCTGGTGAACGACCACACGCTCCTGTTTCCGCCTTATCTGCCGGCCTATCCGCGTCAGCTGCAGACTTCGGAGTCGTTCTTCGACCGGCTCAAGCGTGGGGACGTCTGCATTCACCAGCCGTTCGAAAGTTTCGACGCCGTGCTGGCCTTCCTGCGTGAAGCCGTGAGCGATCCGAATGTGCTGGCCATCAAGCAGACCATCTACCGCACCGGATCGGATTCCGAACTCATGAGCCTGCTCAGGCAGGCCGTCATCAATGGCAAGGAAGTCACAGTTGTTCTTGAACTGAAGGCGCGCTTTGACGAAGCGGCCAACATCGGCTGGGCAGAGATGCTGGAGTCCATCGGGGCACAGGTGGTGTATGGCGTGGTCGGGCTCAAGACGCACGCCAAGATGCTGCTGGTCACGCGTCGCGAAGGTCGACATCTCAGGCGCTACGCCCATCTTTCCACGGGCAATTACAACCCGCGAACCGCGCGCCTTTACACCGACATCAGCTACCTGACGGCAGAGCCACAGCTGGCCCTGGACGTCGAGAACGTCTTTTTTCATCTGGCCAGCCACAGCCGCCTGCCCAAGCTGCGCAAGCTGCTGCTCGCGCCGTTTCATCTTCATGCGCGCATGATGGCCATGATCCACGCGCTGGTGCTGGCCGCGGGCAAGGGCGAGAAGGCACGGCTGATCGCCAAGATGAACGCACTCACCGATCCGGGGCTAATCCGCGCGTTAGTGGAGGCAGGCCAGGCAGGCGTGCAAATCGATCTCATCGTGCGCGGCGCGTGCATGCTGCCGGCGCAGGTGCCCGGCGTCACCGACAACATACGCGTCCGGTCGGTCATCGGCCGCTTCCTCGAGCACTCCCGCGTCAGCTACTTTCAGGCGGGCGACGAGGAAAAACTGTTTCTCTCCAGCGCCGACTGGATGAACCGCAACATGTTCGGCCGTATCGAGATTGCGTGGCCTGTGACAGACCCGGCGCTGCGCAGCCGCATCATCGACGAATGCCTGATGCCTTACCTGCAAAACAGTCGCGAAGCCTGGGATCTGCAGGCCAATGGCCAGTACACCAAGGTGCAGGGGTCTGCGCGCAGCCGCAAGAGCAGCGCGCAAGCCCGGCTCACCGCGCTTTTCTCTGATGCCCCCGTCACGAGTACCTGACCATGGACCTCATTCTCTGGCGCCACGCCGATTCCGAAGAGCTGGAAAGCGTTCCGGAGATGGCCTCCGGTGCGGCGACTCACTCCTGGCTCGAAAGCGCCGACATGGCGCGTGGCCTCACGCCACGGGGGCTCAAGCAGGCCAGCCGCATGGCGGGCTGGCTGGACCGCCAGCTGAGCGAGGGAGCCCGCGTGATGGTCAGCCCGGCCGTGCGTTGCGAACAGACCGCGCAGGCACTTGGCCGCAAATACCGCATCTGCCCCGAACTCGCGCCCGGCGTCACACCAGAGCAGTTGCTGTCGCTGGTGCAGTGGCCTTCGGCCCGCCATCCGGTCGTGCTGATCGGCCACCAGCCCGGCCTGGGCCAAACCGTGGCCAGCCTCATCGGCATGCCCGGCAGCAACGTGGCATTTCGCAAGGGCGCATTGTGGTGGTTGCGCTACCGCGAACGAAACCAGCTCGCGCAGACAGTGGTGGTGTCGGTTCAGACGCCGGAGCTGGTCTAGAAACCTCCCCCGTCCAAGCTTGACTAAAGCCGCAGGAGCGTTAAAGGACGCGGCGTCTTTTGCCAGGCCAGTGCTTCCTCTCGGAGCAGGTGCGCTGATTGGGGAAAGGCACTGGCCCAGCCCGCATCGCTGCATGCCAGCACAAAGCCGGGGCCGAGGGATTTCAGGCTGAAGCTTTTCAGCTCGGGGACGCGGCGGGCATGGCAAAAAATTACCGCGAGCCGCAAAGTGAGCAACTGCCGCGCGAAGTCCGCATCGCCCAGTTCGGCTTCGAGCTTTTTAAGTTTGCCGCGGTGACCCAGGACCAGCAGGCTGAGGCGGTGGAGCTCATGCATTGCAAAGCCGGGCGCGTCGGCGTTGTCGAGAATGTAGGCACCGTGCTTGTGGTGGTCGTGGTGGGAAATGTGCAGCCCGATTTCATGCAACTGGGCCGCCCAGTCGAGCTTTCGCGCGATGCGTTCCTCCTCGAGCTGGCCGGAGCCGCCGCCGCTGTCCGCACTGCTCATGGCCAGCAACTGCCGGGCTATGCGGCTGACGCGTCCGGCCTGTGCCGTATCGACCCCGAACTTTCCGGTGAGCCTGGCGACTGTGCCGGTGCGCAAGTCGGTCGCCATGTCCTGCCGGTCCAGCAAGTCGTACAGGGCCCCGTGCCGGAGCGCACCTTGCGCAGCGTGCAGGGTGTCGATCTCCAGCAGGTCAAAGGCCGCGCGGAGGATGGCCAAGCCGCCGCCGACCACGGCCTTGCGATCTTCCTTCATGCCTTCGATTTTCAGACGCTCGACGCTCCCGGCCTTGAGCAAGCGCTCCAGCAGCCAGTCCAGGCCTTCCCGCGTGACGTCGCCCGAAGGCCAGCCCGCCGCCGTCAGCGCATCGCAGACCGCGCCCACCGTGCCGGAGGCGCCGTAGGCGGTATCCCATTTGTCCCGACCGAAGTCCTGCAGGGCTTCTTCCAGGATGGCCTTGGCGGCGATGTCGGCCCGGTTGAATGCGGCCGCGTCAAGTTGCCCGTCGGCGAAAAACCGCATCGACCACGCGACGCTGCCCAGCCCCCAGGATTCCATGACCTGCGCTTTCAGCCCCTGACCCAGAATCATTTCGGTGGATCGCCCGCCGATGTCGATCACCAGCCTTCGCTCGTTTGATTCAGGCAGGAGGCGCGCAACACCTTCGTAAATCAGGCGTGCTTCTTCACGCCCTGCGATCACGTCGATAGGAAAGCCCAGAAGGGCTTCAGCGCGGCGCAGGAACACCTCGCGGTTGCGGGCCTCGCGCAAGGTTTGCGTGGCCACGGCCCGCACCTGCTGGGGTGCAAAGCCGGCCAGGCGCTCGCCGAAGCGCGCCAGACATTCCCAGCCGCGCTGCATCGCGTCAGATGACAGCTGCCCGGCCTCATTCAGGCCGTTGCCCTGGCGCACGGTTTCCTTGAAGTACTCGCTGCGATGAACGAGGCCCTGTTCGAGCCAGCCGATTTCGAGCCGGAAACTGTTGGAACCCAGGTCCACCGCCGCCAATCGGGTGCCGTTTTTGAGGTGTTGTGTCATGAAGCTCAAGCGTGTCTGCGGAGCAAGCGCTCCGCGCGGTCCAGCATAGCAGTCGAGTGTGTCCTGGGCGTGACGCTCAGGCCGCGTGAAACGGCGCCGGGGAGCATGCCGCCTTTGCGATACTGGCAACAAGGAGTTCCCATGAAATACCCCACACGCGTCAAGCTGGTCGACGTTGGTCCGCGCGACGGTCTTCAGAACGAAAAATTGCCGGTGCCGGCCAGCGTCAAGATCGAGCTGGTCAACCGCTTGCAGGCCGCCGGACTGAGCTCGATCGAGGTCACCAGCTTCGTCTCGCCCAAGTGGGTGCCGCAGATGGCCGACAACGCCGAAGTCATGGCGGGAATCCAGCGCAAGCCCGGTGTGCGCTACTCCGTGCTCACGCCCAACATGAAAGGCTTGGAGGCCGCACTGTCGGCGCCGCGCGAATACTGGCCGGACGAGATCGTGGTGTTCGCTGCAGCCACCGAGGCCTTCAGCCAGCGCAACATCAATTGCTCGGTGGCCGAAAGCCTGCAGCGTTTCGCGCCAGTCGTCGAGACGGCGCGGCGAGAGGGCGTCTATGTGCGCGGTTCGCTGTCGTGCGCCGTGGGTTGTCCTTACGAAGGCGAGGTGAGTGCAGAACGGGTCGGCGTCGTGGCGGGCTGGATGAAGGATATCGGCGTGGAGCATCTCGGTGTGGCCGACACCATTGGCGTGGGCACCCCCGCCAGGGTGCAGCGCGCGGTAGAGGCCGTGCTGGCGCACTTCGCGGTCGATGACGTCTCGGGTCACTACCACGACACCTACGGTCAGGCGCTCGCCAATACGCTGTCCACGCTCGAGTTGGGCGTGTGGCAGTTCGATTCTTCCATCGCGGGCCTTGGCGGCTGCCCCTACGCCAAGGGCGCAACGGGCAACGTGGCCACGGAAGACATGGTTTACATGCTGCACGGCATGGGCATAGCCACTGGCATCGACATGGATGCGCTGATCGACGCCGGTCGATTCATCAGCGACTTCCTTCAACGCAAGACCGGTTCCCGCGCTGCCTCGGCACTGCTCGCCAAGTGTGCCGCCTGAACGCAGTGCGCTGGAGCGGCACGCTTTCTAGCCTGCAAACAGGCGCGCGCGGCGGATGAAAAGTGCTGCAACCCAAAATCTTCACTAGGACTTTCCCTAGGCTTGAGATCGCGCGCCACTAGCCGGATTGGCTTACCTGCAGCTGCGCATAGCGTACGTAATTTCACATCGAAAAACGCTGTGCCCGGGTTAACGCTCAGCTTGTAAGCAGACCATAAGTTTGGCGCGGTGGCGTGCCGGGCAGCCTGTCAGATAGCGGTCAGCACTCCTCCAGATAGTGCGGCAAGCCGGTCCATTGGGGACCGCTCATTTATCTGATTGAAAGAGACTCCGCTCATGTCCACTGTGTCCCCCGCGCGGCCAATGCCGATGCCCGAGGCCTCCCGGCCGATGACGGCCGAAGAGAAGAAAGTCATTTTTGCGTCCTCGCTCGGCACCGTGTTCGAGTGGTATGACTTTTACCTGTACGGCTCGCTTGCCGCCATCATTGCCAAGCAGTTCTTCAGCGGACTCGATGCAGGCTCGGCCTTCATTTTTGCGCTGCTGGCGTTTGCCGCCGGCTTCATCGTGCGGCCGTTCGGCGCACTGGTGTTCGGCCGACTCGGCGACATGATCGGCCGCAAATACACGTTCCTGATCACCATTCTGATCATGGGCCTGTCGACCTTCATCGTCGGCCTGCTGCCGAACTACGCCACCATCGGCGTGGCTGCTCCCGTCATCCTGATCGCGCTGCGCATGCTGCAGGGTCTGGCACTTGGCGGTGAATATGGCGGCGCAGCAGTCTATGTGGCCGAGCATGCACCGCACGGCAAGCGTGGCGCCTACACCTCGTGGATTCAAACCACCGCGACGCTGGGCCTTTTCCTTTCCCTGATGGTGATTCTGGGCACCCGTACCGCATTGGGTGAAGCTGCATTTGCCGACTGGGGCTGGCGCATTCCTTTCCTGGTTTCGATCCTGTTGCTGGGCGTGTCGGTTTATATCCGCCTGTCCATGAACGAGTCGCCCGCCTTCACCAAGATGAAGGCCGAGGGCAAAACCTCCAAGGCGCCGCTGGCGGAATCGTTCGGCCAGTGGAAGAACCTGAAGATCGTCATCCTGGCGCTGATCGGCCTGACCGCCGGCCAGGCCGTGGTCTGGTACTCGGGCCAGTTCTATGCGCTTTTCTTCCTGACGCAGGCACTTAAGGTGGACGGTGCAACGGCCAATATCTTCGTGGCGGTTTCGCTGCTGATCGGCACGCCGTTCTTCATCGTGTTCGGCGCGCTGTCGGACAAGATCGGCCGCAAGCCCATCATCATGGCGGGTTGCTTCCTGGCTGCCGTGACTTACTTCCCGGTTTTCGCCGCGCTCACCAAGGCCGCCAATCCCGACCTCGCTGCCGCACAGGCCAAAAACCAGGTCGTTGTTTCCGCTGATCCCGGTGAATGCTCGTTCCAGTTCAACCCGACCGGCACCGTCAAGTTCACCAGCTCGTGCGATATCGCCAAGCAGGTGCTGGCCGGCGCTTCGGTGAGCTACGACAACGCCGCGGTCGCTGCAGGCACGCCTGCCAGCATCAAGATCGGCGAAACGGTGATCAAGGGCTACAGCGCCAAGGGCCTGCCCGCAGACGAAGCCAAGAAGCTGGACTCGGAATTCAAGAAGTCGGTCGCCGACACGCTCAAGGCCGCCGGTTACCCGACCAAGGCCGACCCGGCGAAGGTGGACAAGTTCATGGTTGTCGCGATCCTGACCTACCTGGTCATTCTGGTCACCATGGTCTATGGCCCGATCGCCGCGATGCTGGTGGAAATGTTCCCGACGCGCATCCGCTACACCTCCATGAGCCTGCCGTATCACATCGGCAACGGCTGGTTTGGCGGACTGCTGCCCACCACGGCGTTTGCCATCGTGGCGCAGACCGGCAACATGTACAACGGTCTCTGGTACCCCATCATCATCGCGGGCGCCACGGTCGTCATCGGGACCTTGTTCATCAAGGAAACGAAAGACGTCGACATCTACGCCGACGACTAATCGCTTCGCTTCGCTGGCTGCCGGGAGCTCCCAAAGGAGCGCCCGGCCAGTCCGACCCATGGACTTCCACCCTCGGGCGGAAGTCTTTTTTTTGACTTTTCGGAAAAGACACTATGTGGAAAATTGCATTGGGATTCGTGGTTTTTGCCGGGCTCGCCATCTTCGTTTTGAGCACGGGCGGCGACATCGACATGGGCGGCGAGAAGCATGGCGCGGAAGCGGTGCACAGCGCGCCAGCGCCGCAGGCTTCGGCTGCACGCTGAGGTCCTCGACGTACGCGCCGGCGCAGGTCGCCGATTTGCAGGTTCTGGTGAAAGGGCGAGCGACAAGACCTTTCAACGGCGCTGTACACCCGCGCTGCCTAGAATGGGTGCATCAGCTTCCAGCCCCAGCCGCCCTTTTGTCATGACACCCGTTTGCCTGCTTCTTGACCATTGCGTTTCCTGTTTTCCCTCGAGGGGCGCATGCCATGTGCGGGGCTGAGCTGACGAGCCTTCCTGAGCCGGTGCAGCGCGTGGCCCGAGCACTGCAGGCCAGCGGCCACCCGCACGCCCCCGTCATGCTGGGCGAGGCTGCTCGAACGGCGCAACAGGCGGCCGACGCGCTCGGCGTCGCGCTGGGCCAAATTGCCAAGAGCATCGTTTTTCGCCGCAAGTCCGACAACACGGCCGTACTGGTCGTCACGTCGGGCGACCGTCGCGTCGACGAGCGCAAGCTGGAGGCGCTGGTGTGTCCCGATGGCAAGCACCTGGGCCGTGCCGATGCGGAGTTCGTCAAGCTGCACACCGGATTTTCGATTGGTGGCGTTTCGCCACTGGCCCATACCGGTGAATTGATCACGGTCATGGACCGTAGCCTGTTGCGCTTCGATACCGTGTGGGCGGCGGCCGGCCATCCGAACGCGGTCTTTCAGGTGTCGCCACAAGAGCTCGAACTCATGATGGAATCGCCGGTCGCCGATGTCGCCGTAGGTCCGGACGAAGCGCAGCTGGCACGCGAGAGCGCCATCGCCCAAGTGCGTGCGCGCGCCCAGAGCGTCACGCCGGACAGTGACCCGGTGACCTCGCCGTGTATCTCGGTGTGCCGCGTCAATGCCCAAACGGGTTTGTGCGAAGGCTGCTTTCGCACGCTCGGCGAAATCTCGGCGTGGGGCCGGTCCGGCAATGCCGCCAAGCGCGACCTGTGGCGCATCATCGAGCAGCGCATGGCGCGGTCGTCCTCTTCTTTGCCTTCCACCTCCTGACTTCCCGCCGGGCTTGCTGGCAGCACTGGCAACGGCCGGGCTGCAGGGTTGGCGCACAATAAAGCCGATAACGAAAAAGAGCCGGCGGCCCCGCTCTGCGCAGCCGGCAAATGCAGAGGAGGACGATGATGTTCGAAGGACTCGGCACCCAGCGGCAGGTGGCGCTTTTCCTGGCGGGCTGGCTGCTGTTCAATTTTCCTTTGCTCGCCTTGTGGGACAGCGGCGCGACCTGGCTGGGCGTTCCCGCCTTTCCCGCCGCGCTCTTCCTGCTGTGGGCGTTGCTCATCGTCGCGCTGGCATGGCTGATGGAGCGTTCACCGCACGAGCCTGAGGACACCCCATGAGCTGGCTCTTTTACTTCATCGACGTCTTGCGATGATCTCCGGCTCGCTCGTCGTTGCGGCGTCGTGTGCGTATCTGCTGCTGCTCTTCGCGGTGGCGTATTACGGCGACTGGCGCGCTACCCAACGCCGTTCGCTGGTTTCGAATCCGTGGGTCTACGCACTGTCATGGGGGGTGTATTGCACGGCCTGGACCTATTTCGGAAGTGTCGGGCGGGCGGCAACTGGCGGCGTGTGGTTTTTGCCCATCTACCTCGGCCCGACCCTGGCCATGCTGCTGGCCTGGCTGGTGCTGCGCAAGATGATCCGCATTGCGCGCAGCCTGCGCATCACCTCGATCGCCGACTTCATCGGCAGCCGCTACGGCAAGAGCCACGGGCTCGCCGGCCTGGTGGCGCTGATCGCGCTGGTGGGCATCGTCCCGTACATCGCCCTGCAGCTCAAGGCCGTGTCGGCCGGCTACGCGCTGCTGACCGGCAGCGCGGCGGCACCGGCTCCCACACAGGCTTCCTGGGGGCAGGACGGCACTTTTCTCGTGGCATTGGCATTGGCCGGTTTCACCATCCTGTTCGGTGCGCGCCACCTCGATACGACGGAACGCCATGAGGGACTGGTCGCGGCGATTGCCTTCGAGTCGGTGGTCAAGCTGCTGGCGTTTCTGGCTGTCGGGCTGTTCGTCGTGTATGGGCTTTTCGATGGACTTGCCGACCTGTTCGCGCGTGCTGCTCGCGTGCCCGAGCTTGCCGCGCTGTATCGACTGGAACAGGGCACCTCGTTTGCCTGGTCGCAGTGGTTCAGCCTGACCTTGTTGTCGATGCTCTCGGTGCTATTCCTGCCGCGGCAGTTCCAGGTCATGGTGGTTGAGAATGTGAAGGAGCAGCATCTGCGGCGTGCCGTTTGGGTGTTTCCGCTGTATTTGCTCGCCATCAATCTTTTCGTGCTGCCGATTGCCTTGGGCGGATTGCTGTACTTCGGCGCAGGCAACCAAGACGCCGAGAACTTCGTGTTGTCGCTGCCGCTGGCGGACGGCAGGCCGGGTCTGGCCCTGTTCGTTTTCATTGGGGGGCTTTCGGCGGCGACGGGCATGATCATCGTCGAGACGATCGCCGTGTCGACCATGGTCAGCAATGAACTGGTGATGCCGCTGCTGCTGCGCAGCCGTCGCTTTCGCCAGCACGGCGAGGGGCGGGATGTGTCGGGCCACCTGCTGGCAATTCGCCGGGTGGCGATCGCGATGGTGATGGTGCTGGGCTACACCTACTTTCATGTCGCGGGCGAAACCTATGCGCTGGTCAGCATCGGGCTCATCAGCTTTGCGGCGGTCGCGCAGTTCGCCCCGGTGATGCTGGGCGGCATGTACTGGAAGGGCGGCACGCGCCAGGGTGCGCTGGCGGGCCTTTTGGCTGGCTTTTGCCTGTGGGCCTATACGCTGATGCTGCCTTCGGTCGCGCGCTCCGGCTGGATTGATCCGCGCTTCATCGAACAGGGGCCGTGGGGGCTGGCGTGGCTGCGCCCCGAGCAGTTGCTGGGGCTGCAGGGGCTAGATGGCCTCACCCACTCGCTGTTCTGGAGCTTGCTGATCAACACCGGCGCCTATGTGCTGCTGTCGCTGAGGCGCGCGCCCACCGGCCAGGAGGCCAGCCAGGCCTTGCTGTTCGTCGACGTGTTCAGGCGTACGCCGACCGTCAGTCCCGTATTTTGGCGTGGACGTGCGGAGGTCGCGGAGTTGCGCCGGCTGTGCCAGCGCTTCCTGGGCCACGCCCGGGCCGATGGACTGTGGGCGGATTACGCCAGGGCCAGCGGCGCCGTCGACGCGGAAGCGCTGCAGGCTGATGCGCAGCTGGTGCAGTTTGTGGAAACCCAGCTGGCGGCTGCGCTGGGCAGCGCGTCGGCGCGGGTGCTGGTGGCGTCGGTGGCACAGGAAGAATCGCTGAGTGGTGAAGACGTGCTTCGCATACTGGACGAAGCGTCGCAGCTCAGGGCTCATTCACGAGCGCTCGAAGACAAGTCCCGCTCGCTCGAACGCGCGACCGACGAACTGCGCGCTGCCAACGAACAGCTCAAGGGGCTGGACCGGCTCAAGGATGATTTCATGTCGTCGGTGACGCATGAGCTGCGCACGCCACTGACTTCCATCCGCGCGCTGGCGGAGCTGCTGCGGGACAACGACGACATGCCGCCCGCCCAGCGTCAGCAGTTCATCGCCATCATCGTCAGCGAGACCGAGCGCTTGTCGCGGCTGGTCAATCAGGTGCTCGACATGGCCAAGATCGAATCGGGCCACGCCGAGTGGCACAACGCCGAGGTTGACTTGCGCGCGCTGCTCCTGCAGGCCGCGCAAACCACGGCTGGAATGTTTGCCGACAAGCAGTGCACGCTCGAGCTGCGACTGCCCGAGTCCGTTCCTCCGCTGCTGGCCGACCCGGATCGGCTCATGCAGGTGGTGCTCAACCTGCTGTCCAACGCTGCCAAGTTCGTGCCGCAACCGGGAGGAAAGGTCGCCGTCAGCCTGGTCAGCGATAAGGACGGTATGCAGGTCGAAATTTCAGACAACGGGCCGGGCGTTCCGGCTGGCCAGGAGACGCTGGTGTTCGAGCGCTTCCAGCAAGGCGGCGACAACGCGCATCGCCCGCAAGGTACCGGACTGGGCTTGCCCATCAGCAGGCAGATCGTCGCGCACTTCGGCGGGCGGCTCTGGCTTAAGAACGGGCCACAGCAACAGGGCGCGACCTTTGCGTTTTTTCTGCCTTGGCCGCAAAGCACGGCCTCTTCCATCCGGCCGCAGCACCCGGCCGCTGCATCCGCCGCGGCATGAAAGGCAAGCCATGACGCAAAAGACCGTGCTGGTGGCCGACGATGAGCCCAACATCGTCATCTCGCTGGAATTCCTGCTCCAGCGCGAGGGCTACCGGGTACTGGTGGCGCGGGACGGACAGGAAGCGATGGACATCATGGCGGGCGAACTGCCGGACCTCTTACTGCTCGACAACATGATGCCGCGCAAGTCCGGCTTCGAGGTCTGCCAGGAGATGCGCGCCGATCCGCGCCTGCAGGGCGTCAAGATTCTCATGCTCAGTGCGAAGGGCCGCGAGACGGACATCGTCAAAGGCCTGGCGCTCGGGGCCGACGCCTATATGACCAAACCGTTTTCGGTGCGCGAGCTCGCCGACAAGATCGCCCGCATGTTGCAGGCCAGGGCGTGATGCCGGTCAAGCGGGTGCTGGCAGGCACGGCCGCAGTTGCCCTTGCGTTGGCGGGCTGGCTGGCTGCCACGCTGGTACTCGTTTTGGTTTCTCTGGAGCCGGCCGCCCGATCGATTTTCAGTGCCGTGCTCACTGAGCGCCTGCCGCTCGTGGTGCTCGCGTGGCTTGCCGCGTCAGCGCTGGCCTTTGCGGTGATCCGCTGGCTGCACGAGCGCCATGTCCAAACGCCGCTGCGCCTGGCGGAAGCGGCGGGCGTACTGCTCGCCGCGGACAAAGGCAAAACCACACCCCTCGAATTGCAGGGCAATGCCGGCACTCGCGCACTGGTCGAGCGGCTGAACGCGCTGGCTCGCCAACGCGACGATTTGCGCAGCACGATGGCAGAGCAGGTAAGCCTGTCGAGCCAACGCTTGCAGCAAGAGCGCAACCGGCTGGCCGCCTTGATGTCGGAGCTTCGTCAAAGCGTGGTGGTGTGCAACCTCGATGGTGTCGTCGTCCTGTACAACGATCAGGCGCGCCAGGAACTGCGCGCAACAGCAACCGCAGGGGCCGACCTGATCGCGATCGGCCGATCGGTCTATGGCGCCCTTGATCGGCAGCTGGTGGCCCATGCGCTTGAGCAGATCCGCTCGCGCATGATTCACGGCGAGGCCAGCCCTTCTGCGCAGTTCGTCACCAGTACGGTGTCGGGCCAGTTGCTGCGCGTTCACATGGCGCCGGTGAGGATCGCCTCTGGCGCACCGGAGGAGGGAGACCTCGGTGGATTCGTGCTGATGCTGGACAACATCACCCACACATTCGAGCAGGAATCCCTGCGCGACCAGCTGCTGCACGGCCTGACGGAAGCCAGCCGCGCCTCCCTTGGCAACATGCAGGCGGCGGTGGACATGCTGGGCTACGCCGACATCGAACCGGCGATGCGTGAACGATTTCTCGCCGTCGTGCGCGACGAGCTCCATGCCATGAGTCAGCGCATCACAGACCTGGCGCAGCGCTCGGCTTCAGGCCTGAAAACGCGGTGGCCGATGGAAGACATTCTTGGTAGCGATTTGTTGCTTGCGGCGCAGCGGAAAGTTACCCAGGGCTGCGATGTCGCGGTGACGCTGGAAGAAGTGGATGGCAATTGCTGGTTGCGTGTGGACAGTTTCCGGCTCATCCAGGCGATCGCTTCCCTGTCGTGTCGCCTCGTCGATGAATTCGGCATCCGGACCTTGCAGCTGCGCTTGCAAAAGGCCGGCACACGCGCGCACCTGGATCTGGTGTGGACCGGCCAGGCCATGAGCACCGAGACCGTGATGGGTTGGGAACTCGACCCGATGCGCGCGGGGGGCGACGCCAGCGCCTTGACGGTGCGCGACGTCATCGAGCGGCACGGCGGCGAATTCTGGTTCGAGCGCGAGCGCGCCCGGCATCAGGCGCTTTTCCGGTTTCTGCTGCCGCAGGCCGTTGCCGCCGAGGCACGGGAGACGGAAGGCTCCAGGCAGCTTTCATCCGGCGACGCCAGGCCCGAGTATTACGACTTCGACCTGTTTCAGGTCACGGGCGAATCGTCGGCGCTTGAGGACCGCAGCCTGGCGGACCTTGTCTACACGGTGTTCGATACCGAGACGACGGGGCTCGATCCGTCGGAGGGCGACGAAATCATTCAGATCGGCGCGGTCCGCATCGTCAATCGCAAGCTGCTGCAAGGTGAGTGCTTCGAGCAGCTCGTCAATCCGGGCCGGGTGATTCCGTCCGCCTCCATGGCGATCCATGGCATCACGCAGGACATGGTGTCCGGCAAGCCGCGGATCGACAGAGTGCTCAAGGCATTTCACACGTTCGCGGAGGGCTCCGTGCTGGTGGCGCATAACGCGGCCTTCGATATGAAGTTCCTGCAGCTCAAGGAAGCGAGCTGCGGGGTGGCTTTTCACCAGCCCGTGCTGGACACGCTGCTGCTGTCGGCGGTGGTGCATCCGCACCAGGAATCGCACCGGCTGGAAGAAATCGCGGCACGCCTGGGTATTGCCGTGCAGGGTCGGCACACGGCGCTAGGCGACGCGCTGGTCACAGCGCAGGTCTGGCTGCGCCTGATCGCGCTGCTGCAGCAGGCCGGCATCTACACGCTTGGACAGGCCCGCGAGGCGGCGCAGAAAACCTACTTCGCCCGGGTGCAGTACTGAAGTTTCAGCAAGGCGGTCCCGCGCCGCGAGAGTGCAACAATCCGGCCATGAACCCGAACCAGTCTGAACCCGAATTGAACCCTGCGATGTCCGCAGCCTCCGCAACCCCCGCACTGAGAGCCCGTGGCCTGACGACCATCGTCTTTCATTTCGATTTCATCTCGCCCTACGCTTACCTCGCTTTCGAGAAGCTGCCGGAAGCCTTGCGTGGGCTGAGCTATAGCGTGCAGTACCGCCCGGTGCTGTTCGGTGCCGTGCTCAAGCACCACGGGCAACTCGGGCCGGCCGAGATTCCGGCCAAGCGTGACTGGACCTATCGGCAGGTGCTCTGGCTGGCGCAAAGCCTGGGGATCGAGCTGCAGATGCCGGCCAGTCATCCGTTCAATTCGCTGGCCCTGATGCGATTGGCGCTGGCGGCAGCGCCGCCCGATGAGCCTTCGTCTCCGAACCGTCACGTGTGCGAAACGCTTTTTCGCCATATCTGGCAGGGCGGCGCCGAAGCGGCAGACCCAGCCCGGATCGAGAGCTTGCGGGAAACGCTGAAGCTATCGCTGGAGGCCGCGGGGCGTGACGAGGACGCGGTCAAGGCGCAACTCAAAGCCAACACCGAGGAGGCGATTGCGCGTGGAGTGTTCGGCGTACCGACCTTCGAGGTCGACGGCAAGATGTTCTGGGGGCTGGACGCCTTGCCGATGTTGCGCGGCTATCTGCTGGGCGAGCCTTGGTTCGAGGGCCCCGCCTGGAACAGCGTCACCGCCGTGTCGACCGGCGTGGTGCGGCGCCGCTAAAAGTCTAGGCGGCTGGCGTACATGGGCCTGAAAAGTGGCCCGAGTTTTGGGATCTGATGGTGGATAGCTCAGCTATTAAGCCCAAAGCGCCTAAGCATGAAAGCGGCGCGGCAGCTTTGCCGCGCATGTTCCTTATGCTTGCCAGACGCTTGGGGCCGGCCAGCTCTCAGCGGCGGAACTTGCCATCAGGCCCGATGATGGACAGGTCGGCGAAGTCGAGTCCGGTGTGGTCGTCCGGCGCAAAGGACACCTCGAGGCCGCCGATATCGAATTTGCGCAAGCCTTCCAGGCTGGCCTGCAGTTTTTCGCGCGTGGGCTTGGGCCCTGCGCGCCGCAAGCCTTCCACCAGTACCTTGGCAGCGGCATAGCCTTCGATCATCGCGGGGCTGATTTCAGCGATGTTTTTGGCCTTGGCCGCGTCGAGCATTTCCTTGACCAACGGTGAAGCAACTGAACGCTCCGACGGAAACACCTGCGACACGATGACGCCGCGGGCGTTGTCGCCCAGGCTCTTGATGAAGCCCGCCGAGGCGTTGTTCGACAGTGTCACGATCTGCGCAGCGGAGCCCGCCGCACGGATGGCCTTGACCCCGTCCACCACCGCGCCGCCCGATGCCACCATCATCACAGCCTGCGCATTGCTGGCGGCGATCTTGGGTGCGATGGGGCCGAAGTCGGGCTTGCTGCGGTCGAACTTTTCCAGCGCGACGGCCGTGAGCTTTGCGGCCGCCAGGCCTTTTTGCGCACCGGCAATGCCGTCGGCGCCGAAGCTGTCGTCGGCATAGACCAGCGCGATGCGTGTGATGCCCATGGAACCCAGGTGCGCAATGGCTTTTTCGGCTTCGCGCTGGTAGGTGGCGCGCACGTTGAAAACGTATTTCTGCACGGGCTGGTGCAACACCATCGCGCCGGTGGAGGGCGCAATCAAGGAGACGCCATGTTTGTTGAGCAACGGGATGATGGCTTCCGTATGGGGCGTGCCCCGGTTCAGAAACAGCGCCATGACGTTTTGCTCCTCGATCAGCTTGCGGGCGTTTTCGCCAGCGAGCTTGGGATCGAACTTGTCATCCACAGAGATCAGTTCGATCTTCTGGCCATTGATGCCGCCGCGTGCATTGACCTGGTCGAGGTAGAGCTTGGCACCGTCGGTGGTCTCTTTCACGCCGGCCGCAACGGCCCCGCTGAAGCCAGCGGTTTGCCCGATGAGGATCTGGGCGTGGCTGACAGTCATGAGGCTGGCCAGCAAAAAACTGGCGCCGAGTCGGCAGAGGGGTCTCGAAATCATGAAGGGTCTCCTGAGCTCATCATAAAGGCTCGACCTGACGGGCGGTATCGCAAACCGGGGCGTTGCGGCGCCCGCGCAACGGCCGCCGGCCCATACCCTTACTCAGGCTGAGCTGCAAAGCGCTGCCTAGAATGTTTGCCTTCTCCTAAGAACGATCGACCAGTACATGTCCCAAGGCCTTATCCGGATACGCGGCGCACGCCAGCACAACCTCAAGAACATCGATCTGGATATCCGCACAGGCGAACTCACCGTGGTGACGGGTCCCAGCGGCTCAGGCAAGTCTTCCCTGGTGTTCGATACGCTCTTTGCCGAAGGGCAGCGCCGCTACGTCGAGACTTTTTCTGCCTATGCCCGGCAGTTTCTCGACCGCATGGACAAGCCGGCGGTGGACAAGGTCGAGGGCGTGCCGCCCGCCATCGCTATTGACCAGACCAATCCGGTGCGCAGCTCGCGCTCGACGGTCGGCACGATGACGGAGCTCAACGACCACCTCAAGCTCCTCTATGCGCGCGCCACGCAGCTTTTTGATCGACAAAACGCCAGCTTGGTACGGCACGATACGCCCGAAAGTATCTATGCCGAGTTGCTCGCGCGAACGATTGAGCTGGCCGGGGAAAGTCCAGGCCCTCGTCTGGTTTTTACGTTTCCCGTCGAGCTTCCGGGAAACACGACGGCAGAACAAATCGAACAATGGCTTTCTGTCAGCGGCTTTACCCGGGTGCATGCCGAACGTGAGGTCGCCACTCCCACGGGCGTTCACAAGCGGCTAGACGTCGTGGCCGACCGTTTTCGCCTGCAGGCAACAGAAAAGGTCCGCGTCATCGAGGCCATCGAGATGGCGCTCAAGCGGGGTGGCCGGCTCAACGTGTATGTGCAACCCGCGCCGGTCGACGGCGTCGATCAGCCTGAAGTCATGTGGCGCTATTCCAGCGGACTGCATTGCCCGGAAAGCGACCTGCGCTACGCCGAACCGACGCCTTCGCTCTTTTCCTTCAACTCGGCCATGGGCGCATGCGAGACCTGCCGCGGCTTTGGCCGGGTGATCGGCGTCGACTATGGGCTGGTCATTCCGAACGACAAGCTGACGTTGCGCGCCGGCGCCATCAAGCCGATGCAAACACCGGCCTGGCAGGAAGCGCAGGACGACCTGATGCGCCACGCCGAGTCCGCCGGCATTCCCCGCGACACCCCCTGGTACAAACTGACGCTGGACCAGCAGGCCTGGGTCATCAACGGCTCGCCCAACTGGAACGGCAAGTGGAACCAGCACTGGTTCGGCATCAAGCGCTTTTTCGAGTACCTCGAAAGCAAGTCCTACAAGATGCACATCCGCGTGCTGCTGTCCAAGTACCGCAGCTACACACCGTGCGAGACCTGTGGCGGCGCGCGGCTCAAGACCGAAGCGCTGCTGTGGCGGCTGGGCTCCAAGGCGGCGGCCGATGCCGTGCTGCCGCCGGGCAAGCGCTTCATGCCCGTCGGCGTGCAGTGGAGCCGCGCCAAGCTGGAGGCGATGCCCGGCCTTTCCGTGCATGACCTGATGCAGTTGCCCATCGACCGGCTGCGGCAGTTCTTTACGCAGATCGGCCCCGAGGCGCTGGCCGACGAGTCCGACCGGCAAGCGCTCAAGCTGTTGTTCGAGGAAATCCATACCCGCCTCAAATACCTCTGCGACGTCGGCATCGGCTACCTCACGCTTGACCGCCAGAGCCGCACGCTTTCGGGTGGCGAGGTGCAGCGCATCAACCTGACCACTGCGCTCGGCACATCGCTCGTGAACACGCTTTTCGTGCTTGACGAGCCCTCGATCGGCCTGCATCCGCGTGACATGAACCGCATCACCGAAGCCATGCACCGGCTGCGCGATGCCGGCAACACCTTGGTGGTGGTCGAGCACGACCCGGCTGTGATGCTGGCGGCTGACCGCATGATCGACATGGGCCCAGGCCCCGGCGAAAAGGGTGGGCAGATCGTTTTTGACGGAACGCCTGCAGACCTGCGCCACGCCGACACGCTCACCGGCGCCTACCTTGGCTCGCGCAAGCAGGTGGGCATGGGCTTCAAGCGCGCCGTGACCGACAACACGCCGCGGCTGGTGCTCGAAGGCGCGCGCGACCACAACCTGAAAAATCTCAGCGTCGAGTTCCCGCTGCAGCGCATGGTGTGCGTTACGGGTGTCAGCGGTTCGGGCAAGTCCACGCTGATGCAGGACATCCTCGCGCCGGCCTTGCTGCGCCAGTTCGGCAAGGCGACCGAAACGCCCGGCGCGCATGACCGCCTCATGGGCGCAGACCACCTCAATGACGTGGTGTTCGTCGACCAGTCGCCGATCGGTAAAACCGCGCGTTCCAATCCCGCCAGCTACGTGGGTGCTTGGGATGCAGTGCGCGAGATTTTTGCCAACGCTCCGCTGGCTCGCCAGCGCAGTTACACCGCCTCGAAGTTCAGCTTCAACAGCGGCGACGGTCGCTGCCCCACCTGCGGTGGCTCGGGCTTCGAGCATGTCGAAATGCAGTTTCTGAGCGACGTCTACCTCCGTTGCCCGGATTGCGACGGCAAGCGTTACCGCCCGGAAATTCTCGAAGTGACGATCGAGCGCCGCTACCCGGACGGGCGCGTGGCCGTGCTCAATGTTGCCGACGTGCTCGACCTCACGGTAAGCCAGGCCAGCGGATTGTTCGCCGCCGACCGCGATGTGATCCGCACGCTCCAGCCCATCGTCGACGTGGGGCTGGAGTACGTGAAGCTTGGGCAGCCCGTACCCACGCTTTCCGGTGGCGAGGCGCAACGCCTCAAGCTGGCCGGCTTCCTTACGGGAAATGGGAACGGAAACGGCGGCAAGGGCAAGGCTAAAGCCGCCCCCACCAGCGCCAGCCGCCAGCCGCTGGCGTTGCGGCCGCACAAGGGAACGCTTTTCTTGCTCGACGAGCCGACGACGGGCCTGCATTTCGACGACATCGCCAAGCTCATGCGCGCGTTGCGCAAGCTGATCGAAGCCGGCCACTCGCTCATCATCATCGAGCACAACCTCGACGTCATTCGCTCGGCGGACTGGCTGATCGACCTGGGTCCTGAAGGCGGGGAGGGCGGCGGCCTGTTGGTGGCGCAGGGCACGCCCGAGTCGGTGCGCGAGCACCCGACTTCGCACACGGCCAGGGCGCTGCGCGAGTACGAGCAGTCGATGGGCAAGGTGCATCAGGTCGAAGAAGCCAGCGCAAAGGCCTGGAAGGCGCGCCCGCAATTTTCCAACCTGATCCAGATCGTCAACGCACGCGAAAACAACCTCAAGAGTCTGTCGGTCGATATTCCGCGCGGCAAATTCAATGTAGTCACCGGCGTGTCCGGTTCGGGCAAGTCCACTCTAGCTTTCGACATCCTGTTCAATGAAGGGCAGCGCCGCTACCTCGAGTCGCTCAACGCCTATGCGCGCAGCATCGTGCAGCCGGCGGGACGCCCGGAGGTGGACGCGGTCTACGGCATCCCGCCGACCGTGGCGATCGAGCAGCGGCTTTCGCGCGGCGGGCGCAAGTCGACCGTGGGAACGACGACCGAGGTCTGGCATTTTCTGCGCTTGCTGTACGTCAAGCTCGGCATCCAGCACTGCACGAAGGACGGCACGGCCGTGATGCCGCAAAGCCCCGACAGCATCGCCGCGCAGCTCTTGAAGACGTACCGCGGCCAGCACATCGGACTGCTCGCGCCGCTGGTCATCAACCGCAAGGGCGTCTATACCGAACTCGCCGACTGGGCGCGACCGCGCGGCTACACGCACCTGCGGGTCGATGGCGCTTTTCTGCCTACGGCGGGCTTTCCCCGCATCGACCGCTTCAAGGAACACACGGTGGAGTTGCCGATTGCCGACGTACAAGTGAGTCCGGCCAACGAGGCGGCGCTGCGTACGGCGCTGGCCACCGCACTCGACCACGGCAAAGGCATGGTGCATGTGCTGGCGCCACTGGACGGACTACACGACGCCATGGCATCAGGCGGGCTGACCTCGGCCATCGGCGATGTCGAGGCTTTTTCAACGCAGCGCGCGTGTCCGACGTGCTCGACTTCGTATCCCGAACTGGACCCGCGCCTCTTCAGCTACAACAGCAAGCACGGCTGGTGCCCCGAATGCGTGGGAACTGGCGTGGCGCTGACGCGCGAGCAGCGCAAGGTCTTCGACGATTCCGTGCGCGACGACGACACCAAAGGCCGAGAGCAGAGCTTTGCCGAGCCGGAGGCCGAGGACGTGACCGACGCCGCCTGCCCCGGCTGCCAGGGCACACGCCTGAACGCGCAGGCGCGCGCCGTGCGCTTCAATGGCGTCGGGATTGCCGACGTGGCACGGCTGTCGGTGACGGATGTGCGGAGCTGGGTTGAAACGCTGACCCTGACCGGCCGCGATGCCGGCATTGGGCGCGACCTCATTCCTGAAATCAAAAGCAGGCTCGAGTTTCTGGAAGACGTGGGGCTGGGCTACCTGACGCTGGACCGTGGCGCGCCCACGCTATCGGGTGGCGAAGCGCAGCGCATCCGCCTGGCTGCGCAACTCGGCTCCAACCTTCAGGGGGTCTGCTACGTGCTGGACGAGCCCACCATCGGGCTTCATCCGCGCGACAACCAGATCTTGCTGCGAGCGCTTGGCAAACTCAGCGAACGCGGCAACACGCTGGTCGTGGTGGAGCATGACGAAGACACCATTCGCCGCGCCGACAACATCATCGACATCGGGCCCGGCGCCGGCAAACGCGGCGGCCGCGTGGTCGCGCAGGGCAGCGCAGCCGACCTTTCCGCGGTGAGCGAATCGCTGACGGGCCGCTACCTCGCGCATCCGCTGGTGCACCCGATCGAGGCGCGGCGTGAAACCCGTGTGGGCGCCGATGCGGCGCCGGTGGAAGTGGCGGTGCTTCCGGCAGCAAGCGGTGGACGCCAGAAAAAAGCGGCGGCCAAGGCACAGGCCCTGCGCGACGCCGCCGCCAGCGCGAGCGCAGCCGCCAACGCGGCCCCTGCTGAAGCAAGTCCCTTCACGTCGTGGCTGAAGCTCACGGGCGCGACGCTGCACAACCTGCAACAGGTATCGGTCGATGTGCCGCTCTACCGGCTGGTCGCCGTCACGGGTGTCTCGGGTTCGGGCAAGTCGACGCTGGCGCGCGATGTGCTGCTGGCCAACGTGCATGCCGGCGTTGCCCAGCGCTCGACCAAGGCCGGCCGCGACAAGGACGATGCCGGCCGCCATCCTGCCTGGATCGGTTGCGCAGGCCTGACCGGCTACGGCGCCGTGGACCGGGTGCTCGAGGTCGACCAGACACCCATCGGCAAGACGCCGCGCTCCTGCCCGGCTACCTACATTGGTTTCTGGGACACCATCCGAAAGCTTTTTGCGGAGACGCTGGAAGCACGGGCGCGCGGCTACAGCGCTGGACGCTTCTCGTTCAACACAGGCGAGGGCCGCTGCCCGACCTGTGAAGGCGCTGGCGTGCGCACCATCGGCATGAGCTTTCTGCCCGACGTCAAGGTGTTGTGCGAAACCTGCCACGGCGCGCGCTTCAACCCCGAGACGCTGGCCGTGACGTGGCGCGGCAAGAGCATCGGCGAAGTGCTGCAGATGGAAGTCGACGAAGCCGTCGAGTTCTTCGCCTCGATGACGAACATCAGCCACCCCCTGCAGTTGCTCAAGGACGTCGGGCTGGGTTATCTCACGCTCGGCCAGCCGTCGCCGACGCTCTCCGGCGGCGAGGCCCAGCGCATCAAGCTGGTGACAGAGCTCAGCAAGGTGCGCGACGACATCACGCGGCGCGGGCAAAAAGCGCCGCACACGCTGTATGTACTGGATGAGCCCACCGTGGGCCTGCACATGGCCGACGTCGAAAAACTCATCCATGTGCTGCACCGCCTCGTACGCGGCGGGCATAGCGTGGTCGTGATCGAACACGATCTCGACGTCATCGCCGAGGCCGACTGGGTGATCGACCTGGGCCCCGATGGCGGCAACGCCGGCGGGCGCGTCGTGGCCGCCGCGCCACCGGAAGAGGTTGTGCTTCTGGGCACGCATACCGGTCAGGCGCTCAAAGCGGTGCTGGCACGCGCCTGAGTCAGGCCCTGCGGCGGCGCGAGGCCGCCTCAGGGCTGACTCGTTTGCGACAACTTCAGGTGTTGCCCTGATGCGCGTTCGCGCGCAGGCCCGCATCATTCAGAGATGGCAACCCCGCACCGGGCGCCCGGCCATTTTTGGAGAACTCGATGAAACGCCGCGAACTCTTGCAATCGGCTGCCGCGCTGGCCGCCCCTTCCCTGGGTGGTCTGGCCCACGCGCAGTCCTTTCCCGCCAAGCCCATCAAGCTGCTCATCGCCTTTCCGGCGGGCGGCCCGACGGACATCACCATGCGCTCGCTGGCCGACAGCGCGGGTAAGGTCCTGGGGCAGCCCGTCATCATCGAGAACAAGCCCGGCGCCGGTGGCAGCATTCCTGCCCAGACGCTGCAGACTTCGGCCCCCGACGGCTACACGCTGGCCCAGATCCCGCTCGGCGTTTTCAGGTTGCCCTACACAACCAAGATCAACTGGGACCCGGTCAAGGACATCGCGTATGTGCTGAACGTCACGGGGTACGCCTTCGGACTGGTGGTCCCTGCCGACTCACCGCTCAAGACGTGGACGCACTTTGTCGGTTGGGCCAAGGCCAACCCCGGCAAACTGAGCTATGGCTCGACCGGCACACTCACCAGTCCGCATCTGACGATGGAACTCATTGCGCAGAAGCTCGGCATCGAACTGTTGCATGTGCCGTACAAAGGCAGTGCTGATCTGATGCAATCCATCCTCGGCGGCAACATCATGGCGGCGGCCGACTCGACGGGTTTTGCACCGCAGGTCGAGGCCGGCAAGCTTCGGGTGCTCAACACCTGGGGCGCCCAACGGCTCGCAAAGTTTCCCGACGCACCGACGCTCAAGGAACTCGGCCTGGACATCGTGCAGAACTCCCCCTTCGGCATCGGCGCGCCGCGCGGCACGCCGCCCGAGGTGGTTCGGCGTTTGCACGACGCATTCCGAAAAGCAATGCAGGAGCCCAGCTACGTGCAGGCGCTGGGCCGTTACGACATGGTACCGATGTACATGAACTCCGCGGCCTACCTGAAGTTTGCGCAGGAGACCTTTGTGCGTGAGAAGGCGTTGGTCGAGAAGCTGGGGTTGGGGAAGGCGAGCTGACCTGTTTCCGCGGTTCGGGCTGATCCTTCGATGCCTCCTTCCCCGTTCGGGCTGATGTATAGAAGCCAGCGGGCCGTTTGGCGTCTCGTTGGTCCCGCTCCCGACTTTCCTTTTTCTCCACCCCTTCTGCCTGCGCCGAGGAGCGCAGGTCCAGCCGGAAAAGGGCGAGCGTTTGTCTGAGCGAAGCGAGTTCGAGCTCGACCCCGGCTGGACCGAGCACCGCAGGTTGCCCGCAGCGAAGCGAAGGGTCGCAGGCAGCGGGGTCGCCTTTTCTTTGGTGACTTTCTTTTGGCGAAGCAAAAGAAAGTTACTTGCCGCCGGACAACCCCCGGCATGCTTCGCAGAGGCACTGAACGTGAGTTCGCGCAGACCCTTCGATACCTCAGGGCGAACGGTGGCGGGCGCGCATACCCTTCGATACCTCAGGGCGAACGGTGGCGGGCGCGCATACCCTTCGATAATTCAGGGTGAACGGTGGCCGGGGGCGCGAGCGCGCAGAGCCGTACGCCTGCGTACCCTGCCCCGAGCTTGTCGAAGGGTCAGTCAGAACGAATCAGGGTGTCGCCACGAATTGTTCACACCCCGCGAGCTTCGAGCAGACAGTCCACCATCTCAGCAAACCCCGCCCCACGTTCACCCTTCGTGATGTAGCGCGGCAAGTGCTCCAACTGACTCTCGAAGCGCCGGATGTTGGCGACGCCAACGGAGTGCGCAAAGGCTTCGAACATGAGCTGGTCGTTGGTCGAGTCGCCCACGTAGACCCAGCGGCCGATCTCTTCGGCCAATTCGCGGCCCCAGCGTTCCCGGACGAACCATTGCGCACCGGCCCACTTGTTGTGCGCGCCGAACCAGCCGTTGATGTGAATGGAGCTGACGGTGGCGTTCATGCCCTCGGCTTGCATGATCTGGACCGTGCGCGCGATATCGGCCGCATCGAGGTGCGTGAATTCGCTGTGGTCGATGGCGATGTCGGTCTCACGTCCGCCGCTGTCCTGCGACAACACGGCGCCGGGCACTTCCCGCACGACACGCCTGCCGACTAGCTGCATGCGCACGAAGTTATCGGCGCGCGTTCCGGCGTCCTGCTGGTAGATCTTCGTGAGAGCCTGTCCCGATTCGTGCTGGAGGGCGACGGCCCCGTTCTCCGCCACGATGGCATCGACGGGCCAGGCGAGGGCGAACGGCTCACTCCAGCCGACGGGCCGCCCTGTTATGGGGACCACGTGCAAGCCCGCAGTGCGAAGTCTGGCTAGCGCGTGAAGTGCGTCCGGGGTGATGGCGCCCTCGGTCGTCAAGGTGTCGTCAATGTCGGTGAAGACGCCGATGATCTGGCGCCGGTCTTTCTGGGACCATTCTGAAAGTGCGAGCATGCGGCGCAGTTTATTCGTCCGGGCTATTTGTCCGGGCAGATGCTGATGAGGTGCTGGCCGGGGCGTTTTGTTGCGTGGAGGCTGCAGTCGCGCTTCAAGGGAGGCTGCACGCCGCATCCTGAACTCGCTACAATTGCTGCTTCCTGAGGAGCGTTGCAACCCACATTCGTGGTCTAGGCTCAGGACTTTCATCTGCAACCACGCTCACCCGCATGTGCTCTCAAGCCGGGTGAGTCATCAGTCTCTCCCTTCGCTTGTCGCCATGCTCGTGGCTATTTTGCCCAGCTTGTCTATTTGCTTTTGGAGAGAAGACCGATGAACGCCGTACTCAAACCTATCCACAACCAGGATTACGCCATTGCCGACCTGTCGCTGGCCGACTGGGGCCGCAAGGAATTGCGCATTGCCGAGACTGAAATGCCCGGCCTGATGGCCATTCGCGAAGAGTTCGCCAAGGCGCAGCCGCTCAAGGGCGCGCGCGTCACAGGCTCGCTGCACATGACCATCCAGACCGGCGTGCTAGTCGAAACCCTGCAGGCTCTGGGCGCTGAAGTGCGCTGGGCCAGCTGCAATATTTTCTCCACGCAAGACCACGCCGCCGCCGCGCTCGTTGCTAAGGGCACGCCCGTGTTCGCTTACAAAGGCGAGAGCCTGGACGACTACTGGGATTACACGCACCGCATCTTCGAATTCAAGGGCGCCAAGGGCACACCTGAAGAAGGCCCCAACATGATCCTGGACGACGGCGGCGATGCCACCTTGCTCATGCATCTGGGCACACGCGCCGAAACGGACATTTCCGTACTCGCCAACCCCGGCAGCGAAGAAGAAATCTGCCTGTTCAACGCCATCAAGGCCCAGCTCGCCAAGGACGGCACCTGGTACAGCCGCCGCCTGAAGAACATCGTCGGCGTGACGGAAGAAACCACTACGGGCGTATTGCGCCTGAACGAAATGTCGGCCAAGGGTACGCTCGCCCTGCGCGCCATCAACGTGAACGATTCGGTCACCAAGTCCAAGTTCGACAACCTGTACGGTTGCCGCGAATCACTGGTCGACGCCATCAAGCGCGCGACCGACGTCATGATCGCTGGCAAGGTCGCTGTGGTGGCCGGCTACGGCGACGTGGGCAAGGGCTCGGCCCAGGCACTGCGCGCTCTTAGCGCCCAGGTGTGGGTGACCGAGATCGATCCGATCAACGCGCTGCAAGCCGCCATGGAAGGCTACAAGGTCGTCACCATGGAATACGCTGCCGACAAGGCCGACATTTTCGTGTCCGCCACCGGCAACAAGAACGTCATCACCTACGCCCACATGGCCGCCATGAAGGACCAGGCCATCGTTTGCAACATCGGCCACTTCGACAACGAGATCGACGTCGCGGCGCTTGAGAAATGCACGTGGGAAGAGATCAAGCCGCAGGTCGACCACGTCATCTTCCCGGACGGCAAGCGCATCATCCTGCTGGCCAAGGGCCGCCTGGTGAACCTCGGCTGTGGCACGGGCCATCCGAGCTTCGTGATGTCGTCGAGCTTTGCCAACCAGACCATTGCGCAGATCGAGCTCTTTACCAAGCAGGCCGACTACGAAGTGGGCAAGGTCTATGTACTGCCCAAGCACCTCGACGAAAAAGTCGCGCGTCTGCACCTCAAGAAAGTCGGCGCGATGCTGAGCGAATTGAGCGACGAACAAGCGGCTTACATTGGCGTGAAGAAGACTGGCCCCTACAAGGCCAACTCCTACCGCTACTGAATCGGCGAGATCCGCGCGGCCGCGGGCCGTCGATGCGGAGCGTTGGTGAATCCCTGCGCGCCTTTGAGGTGCGCGGGGAGTCATGAATTGCTGCTATGGCGCTCGCCAGACCTTTCCCCGGCCGACGCGGCCTCCACTCCCCTTCCTATCCTTCTATGCGTGCCGATCTCTTTCTTGTCGAACGTGGCCTGGCCACGACGCGTTCGCAGGCGCAGCGCCTGATCGCGTCAGGCGTGCAGTGGCGCGTCGACCCCGATGCGCCCTGGAAGCGTGTAGCCAAGAATGGCGACGAAGTACCAGAGCATGCCGAGGTCGTCGTGCCCGACACGACGGAAGCCAAGTACATCTCGCGCGGCGGCCTCAAGCTCGAAGGCGCCCTGAAGGCGAGTGGCTTGTCCGTGGCCGGGTTGCGGTGTCTGGACATCGGGCAGTCTACGGGTGGTTTTACGCATTGCCTGCTGCAGCATGGCGCGTCTGAAGTTGTCGGTGTCGATGTAGGGCATGGGCAGTTGCATGCGAGCTTGCGTGAAGACCCTCGTGTCATCTGTATCGAGGGCATCAATGCCCGTTCCCTCACGGCGGACGAGTTGGTCGAGCAGGCCATGCGGGCGCGCATGCTCAGGGATGGCGGCGCCAGCGAAGACGAGGACGCCGAGCCTGATGAAGATGCCCCCGCGCTCGATCCCGTGTTCGATTTCCTGACCGGCGACCTGTCCTTCATCTCGCTCACGCTGGTGTTGCCGGCGGTGGTGCGGCTCCTGAAGCCGGGCGGTGACTTGCTCATGCTGGTGAAGCCGCAGTTCGAATTGCAGCCCGGACAGATCGGCAAGGGCGGCATTGTTCGCGACGCCGCACATTTCGAGTTTGTCGAAAAGCGCTTGCGTGATTGTTGCGAAAGCCTGGGGCTCGACGTGCTGGCCTGGCTTGACTCGCCCATTGAAGGCGGCGACGGCAACCGCGAGTTTTTCATCCTGGCCCGCAAGGGCCTGAATGTGACGGGCGAAGACACGCCGCTGGTGGCAGCGCCGGCCCGCACCACGCCCAAGCGCCTGCCGCGCAGTGCGACGCGCAGCATGCTCGATATGCTGGAGCAGGATGGCGAAGAAGCGCATGCGGGTCAGCCAGGACCGGCGCGCAGCAAGCGCCGCGAAAAGAAAAACAGTTCCCCGGAGTGACCCCGAATGAGCACCAAGTTGCCCCTGAGTTTTGAGTTCTTCCCGCCCAAGACGCCCGAAGGCGCACACAAGTTGCGGCTCACGCGGCAGGCGCTGTATGCGCATCAGCCGCAGTTTTGCTCCGTCACTTTTGGCGCCGGCGGCTCCACGCAGGAAGGCACTTTCTCGACAGTGCAGGAAATCCTCGCCGAAGGCGTGGAAGCGGCCTCGCATTTTTCGTGTGTAGGCGCGACGCGTGCCAAGGTTCGGGAGCAGCTGGGCCTGCTGCGCGCCATGGGTGTCAAGCGGCTGGTTGCGCTGCGTGGCGATCTTCCCAGCGGTTACGGCATAGGCGGTGAGTTCCAGTACGCCAGCGATCTGGTGGAATTCGTTCGCGCCGAGACGGCAGATGCGTTCCACATCGAGGTAGCGGCTTATCCGGAAGTTCATCCGCAGGCCAAGTCTGCCGAGTCCGACTTGCAGGCTTTCGTTGCCAAGGTCAAGGCCGGAGCCAATGGGGCCATCACCCAGTATTTCTTCAACTCAGACGCTTATTTCCGCTTTGTCGACGACGCGTTCAAGCTGGGCGTCGAGGTGCCGGTTGTGCCCGGAATCATGCCGATCACGAGTTCGACGCAGCTCATGCGCTTTTCAGATGCCTGCGGCGCCGAGATTCCGCGCTGGATACGGCTGAGGCTGCAGGGCTACGGCGACGACGCGGCATCCATCAAGGCTTTTGGCATGGATGTGATTGCCGACCTCTGTGATCAGCTTGTCAGCGCCGGGGTGCCAGGTCTACACTTTTACACCATGAACCAGGCCGTCGCGACCACTGAAATCCTGAGGCGCTTGCAGGTGAGCTGATGAGCCGCCCGCAGCGCGCATTGCACGTGAGAGCGTGGCATGCAAGCGCCGCGGTCATCGCCTGTCTGCTGTCCGCCTGCGCGACGGCGCCAACGCCTCAGACCGATAAGCCGCCTGCCAAAGCTGCCCCGCCGGCGCAGGCTTCAAGAAGCAGCCAGTCACTTCGCGAATTCCAGCGCGGCGTTGCCTCGTGGTATGGCGCCGACTTCAACGGCAAGGAAACTGCCAACGGCGAGCGCTACGACATGAAAGCCATGACGGCGGCGCACAAGACCTTGCCTTTCGACACGCGCGTGCTTGTTCGAAGCGTCAGCACCGGGCGCGAAGTCGAGGTCCGGATCAATGACCGTGGCCCCTTCGTTCAAGGACGCATCATCGACCTCAGTCACGCGGCGGCTCAAGCGCTTGGAATAGCCAAGGACGGTGTTGAAGATGTGCTCCTGCTCGTGGCGGGCAGCCTTCCCAAAGACGACTGATTTTTCGGACAGGCTTGTCCCTGAGTGCAGCGAGGGAATCAACCTCACCAACGACACGTAAAACCGCCGCCTTTCTATAATTTCAGGAATTACTGAAACTTCAAGAAAGACTGCCGTGCAACTCGCGCCGCTGACACAACGATTCGTCCTGCACTTTGGCGAGATGGGAAGTCGCTGGGGCATCAACCGCACCGTGGGCCAGATCTACGCGCTGCTGTATGTCTCGCCGCGCGCGCTTAATGCCGACGACATCGGCGAGGCGCTAAGCTTTTCACGCTCGAACGTGAGCATGGGCCTGAAGGAACTGCAATCGTGGAACCTGGTCCGGCTGCAGCATCTGCCCAATGACCGGCGCGAGTACTTTCAGGCGCCCGAAGATGTGTGGGCCATCTTCAGAATCTTGGCGGAGGAGCGGCGCAAGCGCGAAATCGACCCCACGCTGTCGATGCTGCGCGAGGCGCTGATGGAGCAGCCGACCCTCGAGGACGACATCCATGCGCAGGCGCGGATGCGGCAGATGCACGACCTGATCGAACTCATGACGGGTTGGCTGGCCGACGTCCAGAAGATGGATTCAGAGACGCTGGCTAGCCTCATGAAGATGGGTGCGAAGGTGCAGAAGCTGCTGCAGGTCACAGACAAGGTCAAGTCGACCTTCAAGGCAAGGAGCTGAAGCATGGATTCCCTCGACGCCTTCCTGCTGGCACGCATTCAGTTTGCCGCCAACATCACCTTTCATATCCTGTTTCCCACGATCAGCATCTCGCTCGGGTGGGTGCTGCTCTTTTTCAAGTTGCGGTTTCGCAGTACCGGAGCGCAGCACTGGATGGATGCCTACCAGTTCTGGGTCAAGGTGTTCGCGCTGACCTTCGCGCTGGGAGTGGTGAGCGGCATCACCATGAGCTTTCAGTTCGGCACGAACTGGCCGGGCTTCATGAATACCGTGGGAAATATCGCCGGGCCGCTGCTAGCTTATGAGGTTCTTACGGCGTTCTTCCTTGAAGCGACGATGCTGGGTGTCATGCTGTTCGGGCGTGAACGCGTAAGTGAGCGCGTGCACACTCTGGCAACTTTCCTGGTTGCGGCCGGCACCACGATGTCGGCGGTCTGGATTCTGGCGCTCAACTCCTGGATGCACACGCCCGCCGGGTTCGAGATGATCGACGGCCAAGCGCACGTGACCAGCTGGCTGGAGGTCATCTTCAACCCCTCGTTTCCCTACCGCCTGACGCACATGCTGCTGGCGTCCGGCTTGACGGTGTCCTTCCTCGTGGCCGGACTTTCCGCCTACCGCTGGCTCCGCAAGGATCGCACGCCGGACGTGCTGGCTGCCTTGCGCACGGGCGTTTATCTGGCCGCCTTCCTCATCCCGCTGCAGATCGTCGCGGGAGACCTCCACGGCCTGAACACACTGGAGCATCAGCCAGCCAAGGTCGCAGCGATGGAAGGCATCTGGGAGACGCAAAAGGGCGCCGGCGCCGTGCTGTTCGCCATGCCCAATCCGGTCGACAGGAAAAACGATTACGAGATCGCCATCCCAGGTCTGGCGTCCTTCTACCTCACGCACGCGTGGGACGGCGAGATCAAGGGCATCAACGAATTCGGTGACAAGCACCCGCCCGTGGCGCCGGTTTTTTACGCGTTTCGCATCATGGTAGGCACCGGCATGCTGATGTTGCTGGTGAGCTGGCTGACGGTCTGGCAGCTTCGGCCGTGGAAGCGAGACGGCGACCGCCAGCTCAAGGACTGGAACGCACGCGTGCTCGTCGCCATGACTTTTGCCGGGTGGGTTGCGCTGGTGGCGGGTTGGTATGTCACGGAGATCGGGCGGCAACCCTGGCTCGTCTCCGGGGTGCTGACAGCAGCAGACGCGGCGTCGAAGGTTCCCGCGCCACAAATCGGCCTCACGCTGACGCTCTACCTCCTGCTCTATGCGGTGCTCATCACAGCCTACGTGAAGGTGCTGTTCTACCTGGCCCGCAAGGCGCCAACGACTCACGCCGATACGCCGCTGGGCGTGGCCAAGCCACTCGAAGAGCAGCTCAATCCGCTGAATTACCCCGAAAAGCAAAGGCCGGCCCATGTATGACTTCATCCCCGACCTGACCCAGCCCGCGGGCTGGATGCCGATCGTCTTCATGGGCGTGATGGGGCTGGCAATGCTGGCCTACGTCATCCTCGACGGCTATGACCTGGGCGTAGGCGTTCTGATGCGTCGCGCCGGCGAAGACGACCAGGACGCGATGATCGCCAGCATCGGACCGTTCTGGGACGCCAACGAAACCTGGCTGGTGCTGGGCATCGGCATCCTGCTCACGGTCTTTCCGCTGGCGCATGGCGTGATTCTCGGTGCGCTTTACCTGCCGGTGGCGCTGATGCTGATCGGCCTGATTTTGCGCGGCGTGGCGTTCGACTTTCGCGTCAAGGCCAGGGCCGAGCAAAAGCCGACCTGGAACCGTGTGTTCTATACGGGCTCGCTGCTTGCGGGTTGGTCGCAAGGCTACATGCTGGGTTCGCTCATCACGGGGTTTGCCACCGACATCTGGTCAATGCTTTTCAGCGCGGCCATCGGGCTGGCGCTCGTCTCGGCCTACTGCCTGCTGGGTGCAGGCTGGCTGATCATCAAAACCGAAGGGCCACTGCAGCTACAGGCCGTCGAATGGGCGCGCAAGAGCCTGTGGTTGACGGCCGCCGGCATCGCCGCCATCTCGCTGGCAACACCGGTCGTCAGCCACGCGATTTTCCTCAAGTGGTTCGCGTTTCCCTACCTCGTGCTGCTGCTGCCGATACCCTTGGCCACGCTCATTTTGCTGTTCGTGATCTGGCGTAGCCTGCAACGGCTTCCGGTGCGGTTGGCGCAGGGCAACGAGTACGGGGCGTGGGTGCCCTTCGGCTGCACCGTGGGGGTGTTCCTGCTGGCTTTCTACGGTCTGGCGTACAGCCTGTTCCCCTGGCTGGTGATTGACCGCGTGCATCTTTGGCAGGGTACGACCGCGCCCGCCTCGATGGGAGTCATTCTTGCCGGGGCGGCGGTGGTGCTGCCGATGATCATCGGCTATACCGTGTTCGCCTACCGCATCTTCTGGGGCAAAAGCACAGCGCTCAATTATTGAGCCTGCGCCGCGACACCCTCAGCTTCCGTGTTCGAGGCTGAACGCGGCGTGCCGGTCCTGGCCCAGCCGAGCGACCATTTGGGGCAAGGCCGCCTGGAGCGCCGCCTTGAGCGTGTGGGGCGGGTTGATGACGAACATTCCGCTGGCGGGCAAACCGGGGCGAATGACTTCGCCTGTTTCGTCAGTGGAAAGCTTGCTGGACTTGACCGTCAGGCTGGCATTCAACCAGGCGCGGCCCGATTTCACCGCCAAGGTCTTGAGCTTGCGCGGCAGGTCGTGCGCTTCCGGCCGCGGGATGATCGGATACCAGACCACGTAAGTGCCAGTCGCAAAGCGCTTGACTGCATCAGCCATGCACGCTGCCACGCGGGCGTAGTCGCTCTTGATCTCATAGCTCGGGTCGCACAGCACCATGGCACGCCGGGCCGGCGGGGGCAAGAAGGTCTTGAGTGCCTCGAAGCCATCTTCACGCGCCACCGCCACTTGGCGGCCCACGCCGAGTTGCTCGATGTTGCCGGTCAATGACTTGAAATCAGTGGGGTGCAGCTCGAACAACTTGAGCTTGTCGCGGCCGCTCAAAAACTGCTGCTCGATGAAAGGGGAGCCGGGGTAGATCTTGAGGTGTGCCGCTTCGCCGGTTTCGGCGAACTGCGGATTCAAGCCCTTGAGCAGATCGAGATAATCCTGCAGTGCCGGCGCAAGTGGCTCATTTGCGGCGGCCGGGGCTGCTTTACCGGGAGGCGGCTTCTTGGGCGCCCCGGCTGCCGGTGCGGGTTGAGCCGTAGCGCCCAGAAGCCGGAAGATCCCGTCCTGGGCCTCTCCGCTGGTGTGCGTGTAGTCGCCATCGAGCCGATACAGACCGGCACCTGCATGGGTGTCGATCACGGTCAGCGCCGTCTCTTTTTGGGTCAAATACTTCATCACGGCAATCAGGGTCGTGTGTTTGAGCACATCGGCGTGATTGCCTGCGTGAAAGGCGTGGCGGTAGCTGAACATGCAGCGATGCTAACCGCGCAAGCGCCTGCCATGCCCGCCAGATGTCTCAATTTGCCCTGAAACACCGTTTATTCGTATAATCGAAGGCTCTTCAGCGTTTTCAGTCCGCCGGAAGACACCGGGCTTTCCTTCAGGGCAAGGCTGGTGAACCCCACCTAAGAGGTTCTCGTCAGAAGAACACCGACCGTGGAATAGACAGAAATCCTCTGCCAATCCCTGCAAAGGGCTTTGGCGGGCAAACCAACTTTTTTAAGAAGTAATCATGAAAACTTTCAGCGCAAAACCCGCTGACGTAGTGCATGAGTGGTTTGTGATTGACGCGACCGACAAGGTCCTCGGACGAGTAGCCAGCGAAGTTGCTCTCCGTTTGCGCGGCAAACACAAGGCCATTTATACGCCTCACGTCGATACCGGTGACTTCATCGTCATCATCAATGCAGCCCAGCTGCGCGTCACCGGCGCCAAGTCGACTGACAAGATCTACTACCGTCACTCCGGTTACCCCGGTGGCATTTCCGCCACCAATTTCCGTGACATGCAAGCCAAGCATCCTGGCCGCGCTTTGGAAAAAGCCGTCAAGGGCATGCTGCCGAAAGGCCCGCTCGGCTACGCCATGATCAAGAAGCTCAAGGTGTACGGCGGTGCTGAGCATCCGCACACTGCCCAGCAACCCAAAGTGTTGGAAATCTAAGGAGCCTTGAGATGATTGGTGAATGGAACAACGGCACCGGCCGACGCAAATCCAGCGTCGCCCGCGTGTTTATCAAAAAAGGCACTGGCAAGATCACGATCAACGACAGGGACATCCAGGTGTTCTTCGGTCGCGAGACCTCGATCATGATCTGCCGCCAACCCCTGTTTCTGACAAACCACGTCGAGACGTTTGACATCATGGTCAACGTGCACGGCGGCGGCGAGTCCGGCCAGGCAGGCGCAGTGCGCCACGGCATCACCCGTGCGCTCATCGACTACGACGCAACCCTCAAGCCGGCCCTGAGCCAGGCCGGGTTCGTGACCCGTGACGCTCGCGAAGTCGAGCGTAAGAAGGTCGGTTTCCGTTCGGCACGTCGCCGCAAGCAGTTCAGCAAGCGCTAATCCCGTTTGTCCTGCCGAAAAAGCCGCTGGTGCGAAAGCCTAGCGGCTTTTTTATTGCCCACTTCCGGCGGGCGGAATGCCGAAATGCGTTCTTGGCAAGGCGGCGACGGACCGTCACAATGGCCCCTTTGCCCCTTTGCCCCACGCATGAGCTTGGAATTCGGACCCTGAGACCACTTCCTTGAAATTCCGGCTTTTTCACCGTCGCCTGACGATCAGCTCTCCCCGCATGGCCATTCGCAGCGCGTTGCCCTGGCCGTTGCGCTGGATTGCTGCGGCAATGATGCTGGGTTTTTCGGCGGCTATTGCGCTCTGGGCCTTCGAATTCGGCAAGGACCTGGCCGGCCTGGACAGGCAGTCGAAAGAGGAACTACAGGCACTGCGCGAGCAGGTTGTGGTCTTGCAACGGGAGCGGGACAAGGCGCAGTCGGTCGCCAACACCGCGCAAAGCCTCGTGACGGCCGAAAAAGCCGCCCAGGAAAAATTTGTCGCACAGGTCCGCCAGTTGGAAGGGGACAACCGCCTTTTGCGCGACGACCTCGGGTTTTTCGAAAAACTGCTTCCCGGCGGAGCGAACGAAAGTTCCTTGCTGCGTGGCCTGCAAGCGGAGCGGCTTTCAGACTTGCAGATGCGCTGGCAGGTCCTGGTCATCCAGCCGGTGAAAAACGCACCCACTTTCACAGGGCAACTGGACATCACTTTCAGCGGCACCCTGGCCGGCAAGCCGTGGATGATGTCGCTGCCACCGGGCGGCCATGCGCTCGATTTCAAGCAATACCGCCGGCTAGAAGGTGTCATCGACCTGCCTGCACAGGCCGTGGTAAAAACCGTGACCGCCAAGGTGCTCGAAGGCGCCACCGTCCGATCCGTGCAAACCGTGAAGCTTTGATAGAGCGTCTTCACAAGGAGTAAGGTGCCATGTTCAGCAAGAAAAAGCAGCCGCCGATCAAGAGCCTGATTGCCGATGGCACTGAAGTGCAGGGCAACTTGCGTTTTGCCGATGGCCTGCGCATCGACGGCAATGTGACCGGCGACATTCTGGCGGCGGAGGGGCGTGGCAGCCTGCTCGTCGTCAGCGAGACCGCCACGGTCACCGGTAGCGTCCGGGCCGATCACGTCATCATCAATGGCCGGGTCAAGGGCCCGGTCTTCGCGGCCGAACTGCTCGAACTGCAGCCCAAGGCGCGCATCGACGGAGATGTCACCTACAAAGCGCTTGAAATGCACCAGGGCGCGGTGATCTTCGGCTTGCTGAAGGCGACGGACGCGGCCGTACAGGCGGAAGAGGCGCCTCTGCTCAAGCTCGCCGCCAGCAAGACCTGACGTCGTGCCGCTTGGCGCCCAGTCGCCTTCAGAACACCCGCATCCCCTGGGGTTGTTTGGATTACTGTACTATTCTTGTCTGCTATTGAATTAGGGAGCCTCCCATGAGTGCACTTGCTGAAACCGTCCAGACCGAAATGCCCGCACCCTTTGTCTTCACCGACAGTGCTGCGGCCAAGGTCGCTGACCTGATTGCCGAAGAAGGCAATCCGGAGCTCAAGCTGCGCGTGTTCGTGCAGGGTGGCGGTTGCTCGGGTTTCCAGTACGGCTTCACCTTCGACGAAATCACCAACGAAGACGACACCACCATGACGAAAAACGGAGTTTCATTGCTGATCGATGCAATGAGCTACCAATATCTGGTCGGTGCTGAAATCGACTACAAGGACGACCTCGAAGGCGCCCAGTTCGTGATCAAGAACCCCAACGCGACCAGCACCTGCGGCTGCGGCTCCAGCTTTTCTGCCTGAGCTGCCGTGCGCCGAAAAAAGGGCCTTCGGGCCCTTTTTTCTTGCCTGCGCAAATTCCCCGGCGCCGCCGACCTTCAGTCCAGCCGGACAGCGCGCCGCGCCTTGTACAGCGCGCCCAGCACGCGTGGCCCTTGTGCGCCGGTCACGGCGGTCAGGTTGCCGGCGCGGTTGTCGAACCATGCCTTGGCGAGCCAGGCAAAGGCGGCGGCCTCGACCTGAAGGGGCGGCAGACCGGCTTCTGAAGTCGACCTGACGGCAGTCGCCGGAAGCAATTTGCCGAGCTGTCGCATAAGTTCGTCGTTGAGCGCGCCGCCGCCGCAAATCAGCAGCTCATCCGCTCCAGGCAAGTGGCGGTTCAATGCTTCAGCGCAACTTTGCGCCGTGAGGGCTGTCAGTGTCGCCTGCACATCCTGCGGCGCGAGCTTGCAGTCGCCGAGTTGCGCCTCGAGCCAGGCCGGATTGAAGAGGTCGCGACCGGTACTCTTGGGCGGGGGTTGCAGGAAATAGGCATGGTTCAGCAGGGTGGCGAGCAGCGCTGCGTCCACTTTGCCCGAAGCTGCCCATGCGCCTTGTGCATCGAAGGCCTTGCCCGTGTGCTTGTCGCACCAGTAATCCATGAGCGCATTGCCCGGTCCGCAATCGAATCCTGAAATCTGCCCGTCGCCTCTAAGCAGGCTCAGGTTACTGATGCCGCCAATGTTCAGAATCGCCCGCGCGACGCCCGGCCTCGACCACAGTGACGCATGAAAGGCCGGCACCAGCGGAGCCCCCTGGCCACCCGCCGCCACATCCGCGCTTCGGAAATCGGCGACCACATCGATGCCACTGAGCTCGGCGATGAGCGCCGGATTGTTGAGTTGCAGCGTGTAGCCTGTGGGCGGCAAACCGACGGCCGCATCGCCAAAAGCCTGGGGGCAGTGGCGCACGGTCTGGCCATGGGCGCCGGCCGCCGTGATGCGGTCTGAGGCAATGCCTTGAGCGTGTGCCTGTTCGACGAGCTGCCCAATGACTTCGGCGTAGTGCGCGGCCAGCTGGTTCGCGGCAAGTGCCGCCCGATGCAATTCGTTGTGGCCTGGCGTATTGAGTGCAAGAAGTTCCGCCCGGAACGCGGGCGGAAAAGTCCTGCTGGCTTTGCCAACGACCTGAACGCCCTGGTCGAAACTGGCGAGGACGCCATCGACGCCGTCCAGGGAGGTGCCTGACATCAGGCCAATGAAGAACTCGGTCATCCGGCTATTGTCGCGCCCGGGCGGGCGAACCATTGGGTCAAGCGCCCGGGCGAGCCGAGCTGCCTCCGAGCGTTACGGCTTATTGGACGCGCGTCGACTCGACCGAGTGCGCGGCTTCGAGTTGCTGGCGCATGCTGCCAGCCAGCTGGCGGAAGGCCGGCAAAGAAGCTGATGCCAAGGGCACGCCCTCGCTCTTCTTGGCGATGGCCAGGGGGTCCTGGTGCATGCCATTGACGCGGAACTCGAAATGCAGATGCGGCCCGGTGGCCCAACCCGTGGCGCCGACAGCGCCGATGTTCTGTCCTTGCTGCACGGTCTGGCCGCGCCGAACGTCGATACGGCTCAGGTGAGCGTAGACGGTGGTGTGGCCGCTTCGGTGGCTGATGAACACCACGTTGCCGAAGCCGTTCTGGACGCCGGCAAATTCGACGGTGCCCTCGCCGACCGTACGCACTGCGGTGCCGGTTGGCGCTGCGTAATCCACGCCCAGGTGGGCCTTCCAGGTTTGCAAAACGGGGTGGAAGCGCATCTTGAAGCCGCTGCTCACCCGGGAAAACTCCATGGGCGATGCGAGGTAGGCCTTGCTCAGGCTTTCTCCGTCGAGCGTGTAGTAGCCGCCCTTGCGCTTATGCCCCGCGGCGATGGCGGCGCTGGCCACGGTGGCGTCGCTGAACCACATCGCCTGGAGCGTCTTGCCGTTGTTGACGAACTCGGCGCTCAGCACCTTGCCGGGCCGCAGCGCCTCGCCGTCGGCTTCAAGGGTTTCATAGACGACGCTGAAGCGGTCGCCCTTGCGCAGGCTGCGGTGAAAGTCGATGTCGCCGGAAAAGATTTCGGCCACCTGGGTGGCTACCGGCTCGGGGATTCCGGCGTCATCGGTGGCGGCAAAAAGAGACGTCTTGATGCTGCCGCTGGCCAGGCGCATCGAACTGGTGTAGTTGCCGTTTTCGATGCGGGAGCTGAAGCCGTTGGCCCCGCGCTCGATCACGAGCCGCTTGAATTGCGCTTCGTCCTCGGTGGGCCAGCGCAACGTGAGCTTCACGAGCTGTTGGCTGTCGTTCGCTTCGGCAGTGACGCCGCGGCCGAAACGGCCGAAGAGCTGGGCGCGCGCGCTCGGGTCTGTGCGCATGAACGATGCCGCCACTGCGTCATCGACGCCCAGGCGCTTGAGCAGAGTCTCGGCGGTGTCGGTGGCGCGGGTGGTTTCGCTGCGGAAAAGGTTGAAGCGGTGGTCGAGGAGCGCCTCGGTCTGCGGCCCGGCGGGAAGGGCTTGCACGGCCTCCACAATCTGGCGGACCGGCAATTCAGCGGCGTCGGGCGCAAGTGGCGCCACACCGAAAGCCGTGACTCCGGTGCCCAGGAGAAGGACGGCCAGCGAGGTGGTGACACGCCGGGGGTGGCGGGACAAAGAGTTGAGTACGGCGCGAACGCCTCGGAAAAAGCCTTGAGTCAAAACGAAGATTCCGGCTGGCACGTTGCCGACCCTGCAAGGTTGGCAATCGCAAATTGAGTGGGCAACCCCACGCGGGGCTGCGGCGACAATGAAAACAGATCAGCAAGTGGCAGGCCAACCTAAAATGATCGGGCGCGCCGCATGCCTGGGAAAGCCGCCAAGTATAGCGGAGCAGCCTGCACCAGACCCCCGAAAAACCCTTATGAATCAAGCGCTTGTTACAAAATATCCTATCACCTCAAGCGTGGAATCCGCCCTTGCCGTGACCTTGCGGGGATGCGACGAACTCATCCCCAAAGATGCCTGGATCGAAAAACTGGCCCGCTCCGAAGCGACCGGCCAGCCTTTGCGCATCAAATTGGGGCTCGACCCGACCGCCCCCGACATCCATATCGGCCACACGGTGGTGCTCAACAAGATGCGCCAGTTGCAAGACCTTGGCCATCAGGTGATTTTCCTCATCGGTGACTTCACCAGCCTGATAGGCGACCCGTCCGGGCGCAACAGCACCCGTCCGCCGCTGACCACCGAGCAGATCAAAAGCAACGCCGAGACCTATTACCGCCAGGCCAGCCTGGTCCTTGATCCCGCGAAAACCGAGATTCGCTACAACAGCGAGTGGAGCCTGCCGCTGGGCTCGATGGGCATGATCCAGCTGGCCGCCAAGTACACCGTGGCCCGCATGATGGAGCGAAACGACTTTCACGATCGCTTCAAGGCAGGCACGCCCATCAGCGTGCACGAGTTCCTGTATCCGCTCATGCAGGGCTATGACAGCGTCGCGCTCAAAGCCGATCTGGAGCTGGGCGGTACGGACCAGAAGTTCAATCTGCTGATGGGCCGCCATTTGCAGCAGGAGTACGGCCAGGAGCCGCAGTGCATCCTGACAATGCCTTTGCTCGAAGGGCTGGATGGCATCGAAAAGATGTCCAAAAGCAAGAACAACTACATCGGTATTGCCGAAGACGCCAACACCATGTTCGCCAAGGTGCTGTCGATTTCCGACGTGCTGATGTGGCGCTGGTACACGTTGCTGTCTTTCCGCAGTGAGGCCGATATTGCCGCGCTCAAGGCCCAGGTGGCGGCGGGCGCCAACCCCAAGGACGCCAAGGTCGCGCTGGCACGGGAGATCACCACGCGGTTTCATTCAGCCGCTGCGGCCGACGCAGCCGAGCAGGACTTTGCCAACCGCAGCAAAGGAGGCGTTCCTGACGAGATTCCCGAGCTTTCGCTGTCGGGTGCGCCGATGGGCATCGCCGCCGTGCTCAAGGCGGCTGGTCTTGCGCCGTCAGGCAGCGAAGCGATGCGGCTCATCGACGGAGGCGGCGTTCGTATCGACTCCAGCGTGGTGAGCGACAAGGCCCTGAAACTTGGCGCAGGCACCTATGTCGTGCAGGTGGGCAAGCGCAAGTTCGCGCGTGTGACGCTGGGCTAAGACCGCCCGACTTCAGCCTAGCGCGCCCCGGCCTTGACGAGCATGTCGACCATGCCGGAAAAGCGCCGGGATTTCGCCAACTGCAGCGGTGTCGTGCCTTGCCGATCGCTCAGCTGAAGATTGGCGCCCGCATCAATCAGGGCTTTTAGAACCGCCTGATGCTTCGGTCCGCCGTCCCCCAGCACAATGGATTCGATGACAGCCGTCCAGTGCAGGTTGTTCACATGGTCCAGCGGCGCACCCGCGGCAATGAGTTGCCGCACGACGCCGTCATGGCCGAGGTGGGCGGCCGCGATCAGGGCCGTGCCGTCATACCGACTGGTCACCTGCCGGGCGCTGGCGCCGAGCTGCAGAAGCACCCGTAGCGTTTCTTCGTCGTTGGCCACGGCCGCGATGGTGACGGCGTCGTAGCGCTCGTTGTCGAGCAAATCCAGGCCGACCCCGGCTTTGACCAAGGCGGCGATGACATGGCGATGTCGGGCGAAGGTGGCGATATGCACCGCCGTGCGACCGTTGCCGTCTCGGGCCTCCAGTTCAGCTCGGCCCGGCCGTGCGGCAGCCAGCAGCTTCTCGACCTGCGCCAGGTCGCCCCGGTAAGCCGCAGCCTGCAGACCCGCATAAGCTGCAACCTCCGACGCATGAGGTGCGGTCTGCGCGACGGCCAGCGTGGCCGAAGCACACAGCACGGCCGCAGCCGCATTAAAGAAGAAGTTTGTCACGGGACGTTTCGAGCTTATTACTTGAGCTGGTCCTTGACCTTGTCCAGCGCCGCCATGGCGCAGGCTTCGTCCAAGTGGCCGCCGGGGGCGCCACCAATGCCAATTGCACCGATGGTTTCGTTGCCGACCTTGATGGGAACTCCGCCGCCAACCAGCAGGAAGCCGGGAATATGCACCAGCGTCGCGGCCGCAGGGTTCTTTTGCCCGCCCTCCATCATCGCCAACGTGGTGTTTTTGGCGGAGGCCGACGTAAAGGCCTTTTGCAGGCTGGCACCCAGCGTATGCGGACCGGCGTTGTCGGCGCGCTGCATGGCGCGAGCCGTACCGGCGCGGTCCACCACCGTCACGCCGACCGCATAGCCATTGGCGGCGCAAGCGGCCACGGCGGCGGTGGCGATCTGATTGGCGAGTTCGAGCGAAAGGTTTTTCTCGGTGCGAACACCTTGTGCGCCAGCGGCGGCAGCGATGAGGGAAAGCGCAAGCAAAGAAGGTTTAACGAAGCGGTTCATGGTTTTTTTCTCCGGTGTGTTTTTAGCGGGTTATCGGTTGTTTCAACCTTGGCTCCACTTTAAAAACCCTGCGTCGCTGGCGCTATTCGTACGGCTACGAGCCTCGCTCCGTACAAATACGGAAGGCTTGCTGTTGAGGAGAAAATCAGCCCGCCGGATCGGCCTCGACGAGCGCCGCATATTGCCGGATCAGCTGGGCCAGGGAAGGTGCATCGAGCTTGGCGAACAGGCTGGCGCGGTGGCTTTCGACCGTTCGGGGCGAGAGCGTCAGCGCGCGACCGATTTCCTTGTTCGTGAGGCCCGCAACAATAAAACCCAGCACCTCGCGCTCGCGCTCCGAGAGCTGTGCGTAACGCTCGTGGGCCTGCCGGTCTGCCTCATGGCGCTGCCGTGAGCGAACATGCTGGCGCACCGCAGCCTGCAGGGTTTCCAGCAACTGCTCGTCATCGACCGGCTTTTCAAGGAACTCGGCGGCACCGGCACGAAACGCGCGCCGGCACATGTCCACGGTGCCGTGTCCCGTCAGCATGATCACCGGTTGGTCCACGCCTTCAGTTTTGAGGGTTTCCAGCACCGTCAAGCCGCTGATGCCGGGCATGCGAACGTCAAGCACCACGGCGCCGACGCTCTGCCTGTCGAACTCCCGCAAGAAGGCTTGCGGGTCTGCCCATCCCTGCACTCGCAGGCCGATCGTGCCTATGAGCAACGCCAGACTGGTGCGAACGGCCTCATCGTCGTCGATGAGGTGAATCAGCGGCGACTGAAGTGAGCCATCGGGCACCCGCGTCATGTGGCTGACGCCAGAGGAAGGGTGAGGCGAAAGACGGCGCCGTGTGGCTGCCGTGCGTGGGCCGTCAGCGTTCCGCCCATGCTCTCGGCCAGCGATTCGCACAGGCTCAAGCCGAGGCCGAGACCGTCCTTGCGGGTCGTCATGAAAGGCTCGAAAACCCGGGGCAGCAGGTCGGCTGGAATGCCCGGACCGTTGTCGCTGATGCTGACCACACCGCTGCACTCCCCAGCCTCGATACGCACTTCAAGCTCGCGCCGCGGCGCGGGCGTTTTCTCCAGCGCCTGCAGTGCATTCATGAGCAGGTTATGAATGATCTGCTCGAGTGCGACCGGCTCGGCGAGCACCCTGACGGCGGACTGGGCCTGAGGAAGCGCCAGCGAAACGCGGCGCTTGAGCAATTCAGGCTCTAGCAGATAAAGCGCGTTTCTAACGGCCTGTTCCAGCACCACGGGGACGGGCGGGGCATTGTCGTCCGGCCGCTCCACTGCACGCCTGAGCCTCGTGACCACGTCAGAAGCGCGCCGGGCCTGTTCCACGGCGCGGGTCATCGCATCCCTCGCGACATCGATTTCGGGCGGATCGTCGGCGAGCAGTCGCGCCGCCGCTTGCGTGCTGGCCAGGAGGGCAGTCAGGGGTTGGTTCAATTCGTGCGCCATGCCGGCGGCGAGTTCGCCCATCGTGTTCAGTCGCGCGACCTGCCCGAGGCGCAGCAGCTCTTCGGCCCGCTTTTGCGCCGCACGCTGACGCAGGAGCACCTGCCCGCTATAGAGTGACGCAGTCACGAAGGCGGCCCACAGCAGCATGGCGGGCCACGGCAGCTCGGACCAGCCGACGCGGCGCTCTGCGACCACGTCGAAAGGTTGGCTGTCTGCAGCAAGATGCTTGTGAAATTCGAACCTCCACCCCCCGGACGCGAGTTGGCCTGGCTGCAGCACGAAGGACTGGCCCTCATGCTCCAGCGCCACCCGGACAGGACTGGTCTCGGGCTGCATCGGCCAGTCTTTCCAGGGGACGGCTGCACGCATGTCCATCTTGAGGCTATAGCTTGAAGGTTCCGACGCGAGGAGCAATTCGAAGCGCCCATTCGAAAGGTCGTGCGCTGCCAGAACGGGCTGCCGCAGAGAGCGCGATCGCATTTCTGACGCTTGAAGATACGGCTCGGCCCACCCGTCAGCGCCGTTGCGGCGCTTGACCGTCAGGATTTGCGGATAGACCGAGGTCAGGCGCTGCTCGGGATGCGCGCTATCGGGTGCCGGTTGGAGCAGGGCGAGGGTCGCCATGACCGCTTCGTGCTGCACCGCGCGCTGGCTGAGGAGCCGATGCACGATTCGGGCGTCGGTCTCGAAATTTTCCCGCAGCTGTGCGAGCGTCATTCGCGACAGCACCGCCGCGCCCAGCCCCGTCAGCACGACCCACAACAGGACGCCGAGCCAGCGCTTTTGATGGGCTTGAGACATCGGCGCATTCTTGCATAGCATCAAGGACAATGGCCGCATGTCACCCGCCTCCACCGAAATCCTGACGCCCAAGCGCCTGTTGGCCGCATCTGTCGTCGTGGCGCTGGTGACCATCGTCATGAAGACGGCGGCCTGGTATGTGACCGACTCCGTGGGCCTGCTGTCGGACGCCATGGAGTCCTTCGTCAACCTGGCCAGCGCGCTGTTCGGGCTGGCCATGGTGACGATCGCGCAGCGCCCGGCCGACGAGGACCATCCCTACGGCCATCACAAGGCGGAGTACTTTTCCTCTGGCTTCGAAGGCGCGCTGATCATCGCTGCGTCCATCGGCATCATGTGGGCCGCCATCGACCGCGCGTTCCATCCGCAGCCCCTGCAGCAGATCGGTTGGGGCCTCGCTTTGTCGGTGCTTAGCTCGGGGCTCAACGGCGTGCTGGCGTGGCTGATGTTCCGCTCCGCGCGTGTCTACCGCTCAATTGCCTTGGAGGCGGACGGGCGGCATTTGATGACCGATGTCTGGACCTCCATCGGGGTGGTCATAGGCATTGCCGGGGTCAGCCTGACCGGTTGGCTGTGGCTGGACGTTGCGGTAGCGATCGGCGTGGCGCTCAACATCCTGCGTGAAGGTTTTCACCTGATGTGGCAGTCGTCGCGCGGCCTGATGGACGAAGCCGTGGAGCCGGACGTGCTGGCGCAAATACATGAAGCGCTAGGTGTGTTCGAGCATCCCACCATCCGGTTCGACCACCTGAGTACCCGCCGTTCGGGACAACGCCGCTTCGTCGATCTGCACATGCACATGCCGGCCAGCTGGTCGTTGGGCCGCGCCGCCGCCTTGCGTACCAGCGTCGAGCAGGCCCTGATGAGTGCGGTGCCGGGCTTGCGCGCCACCATCCAGCTGCTGCCGACGGATGTCGAGGCGCATTTCGACGATGAAAAAGATCTCATCTGATCCCATTGGAATCAGATATGAGTATTTGCAAGAATCAATCACAAGGAGCTTGAAGCATGAAAGACAGTCTGAAGTTTTCGTTTCGTCAACTGTTCAGCTTGATGTTGCCCATGGCCGTCGCCGTGTCGGCGGGCGCCGCCGAGATTGCCGTGCTGAGCGCCGGGGCTATCGAGCCCGGACTGAAAGCCGCCGTCGGGGCATTTGAAAAGCAGACGGGCCATAGCGTGAAGATCACGTTCAACACCGCACCTGAACTGCGCAAGCGCATGCAGGACAAGCCGGCCTTTGACGTCGTGATTGCGCCCCCGGCGGCGATCACCGAATTCGCGGGCGCACGCCAGCTCGCCGAGGTCAGGGCCAACGTCGGGCGTGTCGGGTCCGGCGTGGCGGTGCGAGAGGGTGCGCCAGTGCCGGACGTGTCCACTGCGGAGGCACTCAAGCGTGCCCTGGTCGACGCGCAATCGGTAGTGTTCAACCGCGCGTCTACCGGGCTGTATCTCGAAACGCTGCTGCGCAAGATGGAGATCGAGCCCATCGTGCAGGCCAAGGCGAGCCGTTACCCCGATGGCGCGTCCGTCATGGAGCACGTGATCAAGGGACAGGGGCGGGAGATTGGCGTCGGCGCCATCACTGAAATCCTGCTCTACCAGGCTAAGGGACTGAAGTTTGTCGGCCCCCTGCCAGCCGAGGTGCAGAACTACACCTCTTACACGGCAGCCCCGCTGGCTTCCAGCGCACAGCCCGCGCTGGCGCAGGAATTTGTTTCCTTTCTCTCCGGCCCTGTCGGTAAGCCACTGTTCGTGGCGGCCGGCGTGACGGATTGACGCAGTGACCGCGGGGGCATGAAAGCGGTATTGCAAAGGGTTTTGCAGGCCCGTGTGGACGTCGCCGGCAGCACGGTCGGTCAGATCGGGCGAGGCCTGCTCATGCTGGTCTGCGCCGAGAGGGGCGACACCGAAATCGAAGCCGACAAGCTGCTGGCCAAGACGCTCAAGCTGCGCATTTTTTCCGACGATGCGGGCAAGATGAACCGTGCACTGCTCGATCTCGACGGACAAGGCGGCGCTGGTGGGCTACTGATCGTGAGCCAGTTCACCCTGGCGGCCGACGTGACGGGCGGAAACCGGCCCAGCTTCACGGGCGCGGCTGCGCCCGACGTGGGCAAGAGGCTCTACGACCACATTGTGGTGAAGGCACGGGCACAAATCGCCGAAGTCGCTACTGGTGAATTCGGCGCCGATATGCAGGTGCATCTGATCAACGACGGGCCCGTGACGATTCCCCTGAACGTCGAGCCCGATCGATGAGCCCGGCGTTCAGCAGCTTGAGTTTTCACGGCCTGAGATTTAACGACCTGAGGTTTCACGGCTCAAGTCGAAGGCTGCCTGTCGATCCGTCCGGCTCTAGCCAGTCCTAGCGCCGGGGCGCGCGGCGCCGTTCCCTCAAGCACTGAGCTGCGTCTTTTCCCCGAGGACGGATCGTCAAACTAGTACGGGTTGGCAAACCCGAGGGACGCCAGCAGCAAGATTTCGAGCGTTTCCATTTTGAGCGCGTCGCGCTCATTGCTCTCATGGTCGTAGCCCTGCGCATGCAGCGTGGCGTGAATCAGCAGGTGTGCATAGTGCGCTTGCAGCCCCTTGCCTTGCTCGGCCGCCTCGCGTTCGACGACCGGGCCGCACAGCACGAGGTCGGCGGTCACCACAGGCCGTTGCGTGTAGTCGAAGGTCAGTACGTTGGTGGCGTAGTCCCTCTTGCGGTAGCTGTGGTTCAGTAGGCGCGCTTCCTCGAGGCCGACGATGCGCACGGTCATTTCGGCGGGGTGTTCGAGCGCGTGGGCCATCCAGCGCCTCGCAAGGGCTTTCGGCAGTGCGGCGCGGTGGCTGGCAAGCCCGGGGAAGGGCGCAAACTGCAGCGACAGATCAAGCGTGGGAAGGCTCACGTTCAAGTCTTCGCCCGGGTGCGGCGCCCGTTCGGAGCCACGGAATCGATCACGTCCACGTTGCCGGTGTCCGGCGTGCGCTGCTTGTCGTAAGCGTCGACGATGCGCGCCACCAGCGGGTGCCGCACGACGTCGGCGCTGGTGAGCCGCGTGATCGCAATGCCTTTGGTGCGTTTAAGCACGCGCTCCGCGTCGATCAGGCCACTGAGCTGTGTGCGCGGCAAATCGACCTGGCTCACGTCACCGGTGATTACCGCTTTGCTGCCGAAACCGATGCGCGTCAAAAACATCTTCATCTGCTCGGGCGTCGTGTTCTGCGCTTCATCCAGGATGACGAAGGCATGGTTGAGCGTGCGACCGCGCATGAAAGCCAGCGGCGCAATCTCGATCTGCTGGCGCTCGAAGGCTTTTTGCACACGCTCGAAGCCCATCAGCTCATACAGCGCGTCATACAGCGGGCGCAGGTAGGGATCGACCTTCTGGCTCAGGTCGCCAGGCAGGAAGCCGAGCCGTTCTCCGGCCTCAACCGCAGGCCGCGTCAACACGATGCGCTGCACGGCGCTACGCTCCAGCGAATCGACGGCGCAGGCTACTGCCAGGTAGGTCTTGCCCGTGCCGGCCGGGCCGATGCCGAAAGTGATGTCGTGCGTGGCGATGTTTTCAAGGTACGCGCCCTGGTTCGTGGTGCGGGCCCGCAGATCGGCACGCCGTGTCGACAGCGCCGTGGCGCCGTCGGGCGCGATGCTGAGCGCCGTGTCGCCTGCCAGCATGAGCTGTACGGTCTCCTCGGGAATGGGGCGTTGCGCCATTTCATACAGCGCCTGGAGAACTTCCAGGGCCTGCTCAGCCCGAGCCTTGGGCCCTTCGATCTTGAACTGCTCGAAGCGGTGCGCGATCGTGACCTGCAAGGCGGCCTCGATCGTCCGTATATGCGAGTCCATGGGCCCGCAGAGATGGCCCATGCGGGTATTGTTGGGCGGCGTGAAGGTATGGCGAAGGATCAAAACAGGGCCTTGGATAGATGAAGCCTCGACAGGCTTCGGGCACGGATGCGTGATTGTCCGCGCATATTCGGCTGGCCGCCGCGCAACCGGCCAATGCCGATGCAGGCGCTCGCCGCTCGATTGCGGCAGTCCCCGCAGAGCTCGCACTGATAAGATTTGTGCATGATAGGACGCATCACTGGCCAGCTCGCAGAAAAGAACCCGCCCGAATTGCTGGTGGACTGCAAAGGCGTAGGGTATGAAGTCATGGTGCCGATGAGCACCTTCTACAACCTGCCAGGGCTGGGCGAAACGGTCAGCCTGCTTACGCATTTCGTCGTGCGCGAAGACGCCCAGATCCTGTACGGCTTTGGCACGGCTCCTGAGCGCGCCGCTTTCCGTCAGCTCATCAAGATTTCCGGTGTCGGGCCGCGCACTGCGCTCAGCGTGCTCAGTGGCATGAGCGTCACCGAACTGGCGCAAGCCGTCACCACGCAAGAAGCCGGGCGCATCATCAAGGTCCCCGGCATCGGCAAGAAGACGGCCGAGCGCTTGTTGCTCGAACTCAAGGGCAAACTCGGCGCCGACCTTGGTGCGCCGGTGAGCGTGGCCACCGACCACCAGAACGACATCCTGCAGGCGCTGGTAGCCCTGGGTTACAGCGACAAGGACGCGGCTCTCGCGCTCAAGGCGCTGCCCAAGGACGTGGGCGTGAGCGAGGGCATCAAGCTCGCGCTCAAGGGTTTGGCGAAATAAGCCTCAGCCAGTATGACCATCCAGACCGACGACTTCGACATGGCTTCGGCCCCGCCCGCCAAGCGCGTCATGTCGCCCGGCGCCGCGTCCCCGCAGGAAGAAGCCATCGAGCGTGCGCTGCGGCCCAAGCTGCTCGATGAGTACATCGGCCAGGTCAAGGTGCGCGAGCAGTTGGAGATTTTCATCGGCGCGGCCCGCAAGCGCGGCGAGGCGCTGGACCACGTGCTGCTGTTCGGCCCACCCGGGCTAGGCAAGACGACGCTCTCGCACATCGTGGCGCAGGAGCTTGGCGTCAACCTGCGGCAGACCAGCGGGCCAGTGCTCGAAAAGCCCAAGGACCTGGCGGCACTGCTGACCAACCTGGAGCGAAACGATGTGCTCTTTATCGACGAGATCCATCGCCTGAGTCCGGTCGTCGAGGAAATTTTGTATCCCGCGCTGGAGGACTACCAGATCGACATCATGATTGGCGAAGGTCCTGCCGCTCGCAGCATCAAGCTCGACCTGCAGCCCTTCACGCTGGTGGGCGCCACCACCCGAGCCGGCATGCTGACCAACCCCTTGCGTGACCGCTTCGGCATCGTCGCGCGGCTGGAGTTCTACACAGCCGAAGAGCTCGCGCGCATCGTCAAGCGCAGCGCGGGCCTGCTCAAGGCGCCGATGGACGAAGCTGGAGGTATAGAGATCGCAAGGCGTTCGCGCGGCACGCCGCGCATTGCCAACCGGCTCCTGCGCCGCGTGCGCGATTACGCCGAGGTCAAGGGCAACGGCACCATCACACTGGACATCGCTAACCGGGCGCTGGCCATGCTGGACGTTGACCCCCAGGGTTTCGACCTGATGGACCGCAAAATGCTCGAGGCCATCATCCACCGTTTCGACGGAGGGCCCGTCGGGCTGGACAACGTTGCGGCCAGCATCGGCGAAGAGGCCGGCACTATCGAGGACGTGATCGAGCCCTATCTGATCCAGCAAGGCTATCTGCAGCGCACGCCGCGCGGCCGCATCGCTACGCTGGCGGCCTACCGGCACCTGGGCGTTGCCCCGCCGTCTGGCCGCGCCGACAGTGGCGCTGACCTGTTCGGCGCCTGAATTTGCGGATTCAGGTCAGTGCGCCGCGCGCATCGACCTTGAAGATTTTTTCCACCACGCCCGAGACCAGCCCGCCCCGCACCCCGATGAGGTGGTCGTGCAGGTTCACGGTCGGGTCGCAGTGACCGGGAATCAGCCAGACCGTTTCGCCCAAGGCGGGCAACGCGACGCTTGCCGAAGTGGCGCGGATCAGCCCATGCTCGTCGCCCCCGTTGGCGTAGTCCAGGCCGGTGCCGTGTACGGCCGGCATGCCTGAATCGATGGCGTGACTCTTGTGGCCGGCATCCACCACCACATGCCCGGTGGCGACGCTCATGACCTGCGACTTGAGGAAGAGCGCATGCTCGAAAACAGGCTGTGCCGGGTCTGCCTTGTTGCTGGCGTAGTCACGGTCCATGAAGAGATAGGAGCCGGCCTGCAGTTCCCCGTACAGGCCACTGGCGGTTTCAAGGGCAAAGGTACCGCTGCCCGCGCCCGTCACGAGCGGCACGCGAAAGCCGGCCGCCGACAGGGCGGTTTGGGTGGCACGTACGGCGGCCTGCACATACGACAGCGCCTGCTTGCGCTCGGCCGGTGTGCGCAGGTGCTGGGCGCGACCGTGGTAAGCCTGCAAGCCACCAAACTCCAGCTCGGGTGCGGCTGCAATGGCCTTGACCAGTTCCACCGCTGCCGCGCCGGGCGGCACGCCGCAGCGCGCATGGCCCACATCGATCTCGACCAGCGTGCGGATGCATGCCGGCTGACCGAGTGCTGCGTTTGCCAGCCGATGAACGCCTTCAAGACTGTCGACGGCAATCGCCAGCCGTCCGCCTGCAGCTTGCAAACGGATGGCGAGCGCCACGACGCGCTCTAGCTTGGCGGGTGCAATCACCTCATTGCTGATGTAGATGTCGTGAACTCCAGCGGCCGCAAGCGCTTCGGCCTCCGACGTCTTTTGCACGCAGATGCCCACGGCGCCGCGCTCGATCTGCATCAGCGCCAGGGCCGCGCATTTGTGCATCTTGGCGTGTGGCCGCAGCCGGATGTTGTGCTGTCTTGCGTAAGCGGCCAGCGTGTCGAGGTTGCGCTCCATCGCGTCCAGGTCGATGACGAGGGCAGGCGTGTCGATGGCGCTCACCGGCTGGCCCGGCAAGCTAGCCAAGTTGGGCAGGGCGCTGCCGGGGGACGAACTTGAAAGGCCGCCGTCAAAGGGTGGTTTCATCCAGCGGTCCTTCCAGGTGTTGCGTGTCGGACCAGCCGACGAGGCTGAAGCCTTCAGGTGACCAGAGCAGCCGGTTGATGGCAGCATTGCCCAGTGCCCAGGTGCGTGCAGCAGCCAGGTCCAGCCGGGTCGCGGCGCGGTAGAGCACGTCCATGACGCCGCCATGGCCTACGAGGGCGATCAACTCGCCCGGGTGGCGCGCGGCCAGGCGTTCGGCCGTGGCCACAACGCGTGCATTCAGCGCCACCAGCGTTTCGCCGCCCTGCGGCTGAAATTGCGGGTCGCGTTGCCGCCAGCGCCGCGCGTCTTCGGGTCGCTCGGATTCAATTTCGCGAAAGGTCCGACCCTCGAAGTCGCCAAAGCCTCGCTCGCGCAGGCCGGGCTCGGCCACGATGGGAGCGCCCGTGGCGCGGCTGACATAGCCTGCGGTTTCCATGGCGCGCGTGAGGTCGCTTGCGTAGATGGTCGAGATCGCTTCGCCTTCGAGCGCGCGGCCGAGCCGCATTGCCTGGCCATGGCCGACTTCGTCCAGCGGGATGTCAAGGTGGCCCTGGATGCGCGTCTCCGCATTCCAGGCGGTCTGCCCGTGGCGGATCGCAATGATGCGAGTGCTGTCCTGCATCTAGCGCGGCACTTCGATATGCACGCGTCGCCTGCCCGGCGGCGGGTTGGGAAAGCCCTGCAGCGCTGCGTCGAGCATCACCGGAAAGATCACCTGCGCATCCCCCCAGATGTCGTTCTGGCTGGCACGGGTTTCGTACACCACGGAGTTGCTGCGCGCATCGCGCATGACGATGCTCAGTTCACGCTGATACAACGGCCGCTCGAAGCCGCCGATGGGAAGTGACAGGCCAAAGAACCCACCGCCGGTTCCGGCCCCGATCGAGACGCCGGGCCGGCCGAAAAAGCCGCTGTCATACGGACCTCGTTCGATCAGCCGGGTCGTCGCACTGACCTGAACGTTGAAGGCCGGATTGCCGGGGTTGTTGACGAGGCCGGCTTTGTCGAGAGCCTGGCGGGCCATGGCTTCGATCTGGTCTTGCGACAACTCGGCCCCTGGGGCGAGCGCCTGTTGCGAGGGCAGCCGTTCAAAGCGGTAGGCAGCACCACGCGCCGGGGCAGCGGGCGTCCAGCGGGCGAAAGAGGTGACGTCGGTGTCGACGGCGCGCATCGTCGAGCATCCGCTGGCCAGCAGCAGGGCACTCGTGGCGAGCAGAAGGTGTGCAACAAGCCTTTTCATGACGCTTCCTTTCGCTTGTATCAAGTCAGATGTCAGCGCCGGCCCTGGCTATGAATTGCAGGCCTGCGGGCACGGGCGCCTTGAACTCTTCCGGATCGAATGCCTTGTCGCCATCCGGGCTGGCCTGCCCCGTCGTCTTGATGGACTTGAAGTCGTGCAGGCGCGGGTCCATCAGGTGGCTGGGCACCACGTTCTGCAGGGCGGTGAACATGTTCTCGAGCCGGCCGGGGAACTTCTTTTCCCATTCGCGCAGCATGTTGCCCACCTGAACGCGCTGCAGGCCGTCCTGGCTGCCGCAGAGGGTGCAGGGAATAATCGGGAAATCGCGCACCTGCGCCCAGCGGATCAGGTCTTTTTCGGAAACATAGGCCAGCGGCCGGATGACGATGTTCTTGCCGTCATCGCTGGCCAGCTTGGGCGGCATGCCCTTGAGCTTGGAGGCAAAAAACATGTTCAGGAACAGCGTCTGCAGCATGTCGTCGCGGTGATGGCCGAGCGCGATCTTGGTGGCGCCTAGTTCTTCGGCCACACGGTAAAGGATGCCGCGCCGCAGGCGCGAGCACAGCGAACACATGGTTTTGCCTTCGGGGATCACGCGCTTGACGATGCTGTACGTGTCCTGCGTCTCGATGTGGAAAGGCACGCCAAGCTTTGTCAGATAGTCCGGCAACACGTGGTCGGGAAAGCCCGGCTGCTTCTGGTCGAGGTTGACTGCGATCAGCGAGAAGCGGATGGGGGCGCGTTGCTGGAGCTTCAGCAGGATGTCCAGCATCGCATAGCTGTCCTTGCCGCCCGACACGCAGACCATGACCTTGTCGCCTTCCTCGATCATGTTGAAGTCGACGATGGCGCGGCCGACCTCGCGGCACAGGCGCTTTTCGAGCTTCATGTCCTCGCGCTCGATCTTCAGGTCTTTGGGCAGCGGCGTGCCGAGGGGCACGACGGCGGGGGCGTCGGCATCAATCCAGACAGCGCTCATGGGGTCACTCCGTGGCCCGTACGGGCCGAAAAATCAAGGTTCGGGGTCATTGTCATTTCTACCATTGGCCGGATTCGACACGAATGGCCACTTCGCAGTCGTCGAATATTTCCAGCTTGGCGATCTTCACGCGCACACCCAGCACGCCGGGCAGCAGCATCAGCCGGTGCGACAGCTTGCCGATCAGGGTCTCAAGCAGGTTCACATGCTCCATGGTGCACTCGTTGATGATGATCTGCCGGACCTTTCGGTAATCCAGCACATGGCCGATGTCATCGTCACCGGGCAGCAAGGGCTGGGTGCCGAGGTTGAGCTCGGCGTCCACCTGGATCGGCTGCGGCGCGGTTTTCTCCTGCTCGAGAATTCCCAGATTGGCATCAAAGCGCAAGCCGGTGAGTGTCAGGATCTGTGTGCCTCGGGTGTTGAACATGGGATCAGGCCTTGGCACTGGAGGTAAAAAATTGGCGGGGCGCTCATGCATCGGGCTTGCCCATCAGTGAAAAATCGCGGTCGAACTTCATCAGGTGCTGACCGCCGTCCACCACCAGCGTGGTGCCTGTGATGGATGAGTTCTCCAGAGCGAAGCGCACCGTTGCGGCTACGTCGGCAGGCGTCGATGAACGGCCCAGCGGCGAGAGCTGGTGCAGCTTCTCAAAATCGGCTGGGCTCAGCATGTGGCTCGTCAGCGTGAGCCCGGGCGCTACACCGACGACACGCACGGCTGGCGCCAAAGCCATGGCAAGCATGGTATTGGCCGCTTCTAGCGCCGCCTTGGACAGTGTGTAGCTGAAAAAGTCAGGGTTCTGGTTCCAGAGTTTCTGGTCGAGCACGTTGACCACGGCGCCCGAGGTTCGCGCCGCCCCCACCACATGCGCATGCAGAGCCTGCGCAAGCAGAATTGCGGCGCCGGTATTGGCGTGCAAGTGCTTGTCGAGTGCCGCAAAGTTGAAACTTTGCGCATCGTCGAACTCAAAGGTCGAGGCGCTGTTCACCACCGCGTCGAGCCGGCCGAAGTGCGACACCACGCGCGGCACCAGTTCTCGCACCGCAAGTTCGTCGGCCAGGTCGGCCTGAAAGGTTTGCGCGGCCTGGGGGTCCGAAACGGCACCACAATCCAGCGCCGTCTGTTCGGCTTCCTGAGCCGAGCCGCGGTAATGCACGGCCACTCGCCAGCCGGCCACGGCCATTGCCAGCGCGATCTCTCGACCCAGCCGCTTGGCGGCGCCGGTGACGAGGACAACAGGGCGGTCGGAAACTGGGCGCATGGAGGAGGTGTTCTGTGTCGGCGGGGCCGGCGAAATGGCCGACAATCCGGGGCTGGCACCCATGACAATCTCACCCATTTTACCGACCGGTCCCGCTGCGGCCCCTGAGGCCTTCGTGCCGCCGCAACTCGAGCGTGAAATATCAGCAGCGGGCGGCTGGATCGGCTTCGACCGCCTCATGGAGCTGGCCTTGTACGCACCGGGTTGGGGTTACTACACCGGCGAGTCGCGCAAGTTCGGTTTCATGCCTGCGTCTGGCAGCGATTTCGTGACGGCACCCGAAATGTCCGGCCACTTTGGCCGAGCCCTGGCCCGGCAGGTGGCACAGGCACTGGCCGAAACGGGCGTTGACGAGCTTTGGGAATTCGGTGCCGGCTCGGGTGCGCTGGCGGAGCAATTGTTGCAGGCGCTCGACGCGGCAGGCCAGCCCGTGAAACGCTACACCATCGTCGATCTGTCCGGAAGCCTGCAAGCGCGCCAGCGCGAGCGGCTGGCAGCTTTTGGCGAGCGTGTTCGCTGGCTTGCTGAACTGCCGGAAAGTTTCAGCGGCGTCGTGGTCGGCAATGAAGTGCTCGACGCCATGCCAGTCCGGTTGCTTGCCCGCATCAAGAGTCAATGGCATGAACGCGGCGTGGAGCTGCAGGGCGGATTGCTGGCGTTTTCCGATCGACCGACGAGCCTGCGCCCACCTGTTGAAATCGAGGGCAGTCACGATTACGTCACCGAAATCCACGAACAGGCGCAAGGCTTTGTGCGCACGCTGGCAGACCGGCTCACCGCAGGCGCCGTCTTGCTGCTTGACTACGGTTTTCCGGAGCATGAGTACTACCACCCCCAGCGCAGCATGGGCACGGTGATGTGCCACCGCGCGCACCTCGCCGACGGCAATCCGCTGGTCGATGTCGGACTGAAAGACATCACCGCGCATGTGAACTTCACCGGTGTGGCGTTGGCCGGCCAGGATGCCGGCCTGCAGGTGCTGGGCTACACCAGCCAGGGCCGGTTTTTACTGAACTGCGGCCTGACTGCCGGGCTCGACGACGCCCCCTTGCCCGAGCGGGTGATGTTGCAAAAGCTCATCAACGAGCATGAGATGGGCGAGCTTTTCAAGGTAATAGGGTTCGTCGTCGATTCGCCAGCGCATCCTTACAGCGGCTGGTCGCCACTCGGATTTGCCGAGGGCGACAGGTCGCATAGGCTATGACCATTCGACTTATTCGACTTGTTCGACGTATTCGCCTTAGTCGACAGACGAAACCCGCACCATGATTCGCTGGGTCATCGTGATCTTCCTGGCCTTGATGGTGATCAGCTGGCTTACGCCTGCGCTCAACAAGCTGGGCTTTGGCAAGCTGCCGGGTGACCTGCGCTTTCGGCTTTTTGGTCGCGACTGGTACATCCCCATCACCACGACGCTTCTCTTGAGCTTCATCGCCAGCCTGGTGTCGCAGCTGATATGAGTCTGAATTTTGCCGCTGAAGGGAAATACGCATGGCTTTGATTGACGCGGGCATCGTCCTGGACCTGCCTGCGCCCGTGGCGTGTGTCGACATCGGCGGCACCAAGGTGGCCGTCAGCATCGCGGACTCGCGTGGTTTTCACGGCCGGGTGGCAGAACCGACGGTCAAGCAGGGCGCGTCCGATGCACTCGCGCAGCAGGTCTTGCGCATGATCGCTACCAGCTGCGAAGGCAGCGGAGTTCCACGGGAGCGCATTGCGGCTGTCGGCGTTTCGTCATGCGGGCCCTTCGTCATGCGACACGGCAAGGTCGAGCTCGCGGCGCCCAACATTTGCGGCGGCCTGGCCGGCAAGGCGCGCGGCCTGCCAAACGATTGGACCAGTGCCACTCTCGAAGCGCCCCTTGCTGTGCAGTTTCCTCGTGTTCAGGTCAGCAACGACTGTGTTGGCGCCCTGCAGGCCGAGCGGCGTTGGGGCGCGCTACAAGGGCTGGACCATTGCGGCTACGTCACCTGGAGCACCGGCATCGGCATGGGGCTGTGCGTCGACGGTCACGTGCTGCGCGGTAAACATGGCAACGCTGGCCACGGTGGCCACATGTTCGTCAGCGACAACGACGACGCGCTTTGTGGCTGTGGCAATGTCGGGGATGTGGAGGGCCTGGTGGCCGGAAATGCATTGCCTCGCCGCTTCAGCGCCGAAGGCTTTGGCGACGCGGCGGCCCTGTTGCAGGCAGCGACTTCCGGCCAGCGCGAAGCCGAGGCCATCGTCGACGAACTTTGCCGGGTGATGGGAAGAGCGCTTTACAACCTCGTGGTGACGCTGGACCTGCAGGCCATCAGCCTGGGCGGCAGCGTCTTCTGGCACCACCGGGACCTTCTGTTACCCCGCCTGCAGGCGCAGATCACCGGAAAGATCCCTGCATTGACCCAGGGGTTCAGGCTGCTTCCGGCCGGCCTGGAAGACCGGGTGGGCGACTACGCCGCGCTGGCCCTGGTCGCCTGAGTTGCGCTAACAGGCCCTGTCAGGGCCCGATCACCCATTCATGGCTGCAGGTGCGGCACTTGACCAGCGCCTCGCCGCTGGGCTTGTTTTCCTTGACTACCGTCAATCGCCCGTAGTCCTTGCAATGCGGGCAATTCGCCTGGTCGGCCACGGTTTCGGCATGGCTCAAGAGAAAAAGATAGCGCCGCAAGGCCCACAGACCGAGCGCTCCGCTGATGACGAAAAGCCCGGCGTTGACCACCTTGTCGTTAAAGCTGGAGCCTCCGCTGAAAAGCTCCATCGTCGCCATGAGGGCGATGGTGCACAGCAGCGCGATCAGCATGTGGGCGTGGCTGGAAAGTAGTTCTCGCTCGTACCATTTGCGAAATCCGATGGTGCGAATGCCCTCGGCAAGGGGGCGGTTCAGGTAATTGCGCTGGGTCATTGGGGGCGCTCCGTTGGGATGCCTCATCGTGACATATTTCGCCCGCCGGCGGGGCGCGGCAACGCAAAGGCCAGAAAAACTCTTCGGGCAAGCCCAGTTCAGGCCGCCACGGTATCTGCCAGCGCGGCCAAAAAGCGGCGGCGCCACCAGTGGACGTCCTCGCGCCGGATGCGCTCGAGCAAGGCCTGATGCCGCCGCCTGCGTTCGTCCAGCGGCATGTGCAGCGCCAGCTGAATGGCATCGGCCGTTCCGTCTGTGTCGTACGGATTGACGAGCAGAGCTTCCTTGAGCTGCTCGGCCGCGCCGGCAAAGCGCGACAGGACCAGCACGCCCGGGTCGGCCGGGTCTTGGGCAGCGATGAACTCCTTGGCCACGAGGTTCATGCCATCCCGCAAAGGCGTAACCAGCGCGACGCGCGCCACACGGTACAGGCCCGGCAAGCGCTTGCGCGCAACATTGCGGTGTATGTAGCGCACGGGCATCCAGTCCAGCTCGCCGAAGTCGCCATTGATGGAGCCGCACAGGCTCTCAAGTTCCTGCCGCAAGCCGGCGTATGAATCAATGGCTTCGCGGCTAGGCGAGGCAATCTGGATGAGCGTGGCGCTGCGCAGGTTGTCCGGGAACTTGCGCAGCAGCAGGCGAAAAGCGCGAAGACGTTGTGGCAATCCCTTGGAGTAGTCGAGCCGCTCCACGCCCAGCAGCAGTTGGCGGCGCGAGTATTCCTCTTTCATGCGTTCGTACATATCCACCGCCTCCCGTGCATGGGTCAGGGCGGCGAATTCGTCGACATCGATGCCGATGGGAAATGCCTGGGCATGAACCTGCCTGCCGAAAGCGCGGAATTGATGCTTGTCGAGCGCCTCGGCGCCGGCTTCCTGGCCCACGTAACGGGAAAAGTGGTCGACGTCGGCCTGGCTCTGAAAGCCCACCACGTCGTAGGCAAAGAGCGAGCGAATCAGCCATTCGTGCTGCGGCACCGCAGCCAGGATCAAGGGCGGCGGCAGTGGAATGTGCAGGAAAAATCCGATGCGGTTCCTGCAACCCAGCCGGCGCAGTTCCTCGGCCAGTGGAATCAGGTGGTAGTCGTGCACCCACACGATATCGTCCGGGCGCAGCAGGCTCATGAGCTGGCGCGCGAACAGCTGGTTGACGCGCCGGTAGCCTCCGAAGTAGCCGGCATCGAAGTCCGCGAGGTCCAGCCGGTAGTGGAACACCGGCCAGAGCACGCCATTGCTGTAACCGAGGTAGTAGCTGTCGTGGTCCTCGCGGGACAGGTCCACGGTTGCCAGCGTGACATTGCCCGCCTGTTGCACATGCAGGTCGCCTTCCCCGGCTGCGCCTCCTTCGACAATGGTCCCGCTCCAGCCCAGCCACAGGCCGCCCGTTGTGCTGAGTGCATCGCCCAGCGCCACGGCCAGGCCCCCTGAGGCTGTCTTGCGGGGGTCCGCCACGCGGTTGGAAACGACAACGAGCCGGCTCATATCGCCGTGTCCCAGTGCGCTGAAAGCCGCACCGCGGCGTTGATGATGCCGACCATGGAGTAAGTCTGCGGAAAGTTGCCCCACATCTCACCGGTCACGGGGTGCGTGTCTTCCGATAGCAGGCCCACGTGGTTGCGCGCGGCCAGCATGGTTTCGAAGATCTGCCGCGCTTCCTGCTTGCGGCCCACACGGGCCAGCGCGTCGATGCGCCAGAAGGTGCAGATATTGAAAGCCGTCTCGGGCTTGCCGAAGTCATCGGGCGCCTCGTAGCGGCGCATGTAGGGGCCGTCGCACAGGTGTTCTTCGAGCGCGTCGAGCGTCGACAGAAAGCGCGGATCCTTGGGTTCGATGAAGCCGACTTCGATCATGAGCAGCACGCTGGCGTCAAGGTCCCGTCCGCCGAAACTTTCCGCGAAGCTCTGCCGCTCTTCGCTCCAAGAGGCTTGCAGGATGTGCTCGCGCATGGCATCGGCGTGGGTCCGCCAGTACGTCGCCCGCTCGGGCAGGTTGAGCGTTGGCGCGATCTTGGCCAGCCGGTCGCACGCGGCCCAGCACATCAGCGCCGACGAGGTATGCACGCGAGCGCGGGTGCGCAGCTCCCACATGCCGGCGTCGGGCTTGTCATAGGTGCGCCGGGCCTGTTCCCCCACGGCTTCGAGGTACGCAAATTCCGACACGCCGGCCGGCTGAAGCAGGCGTTTGTCATGAAAGGCCTGCGCAGCACCCAGCACCACGTTGCCGTAGACGTCGTGCTGGAAATGCTCCTGCGCCTGGTTGCCGACGCGCACCGGACCCATGCCGCGGTAGCCGGCCAGGTGGTCCATCATCGACTCGGGCAATTCGTTTTCGAGGCCAATTCCGTAGAGCGGCTGGATGTGCCCGCCCTTGGCCTGCACGATCACGTTGAAGAGCCAGCGCACGTAATCTTCCATGGTGCCGACCTCGGACAGGCTGTTGAGGGCGCGCACGACAAAGAAGGCGTCGCGCAGCCAGCAAAAGCGGTAGTCCCAGTTGCGCTGGCTGCCGGGCGCCTCGGGAATGCTGGTCGTCATGGCCGCGACGATGGCGCCCGTGTCCTCGAACAGCGAGAGCTTGAGCGTGATCGCCGCGCGGATTACCGCATCCTGCCACTCCAGCGGGATGTGCAGGCGCTGGCTCCACTTGCGCCAGTAGGCGAGGGTTTCCTGCTCGAAGTAGCGCGCGGTATCGGCAATGCCTTCAGTCAGTGTTTCGTCCGGCCCCAGCAGGAAGTTGTGTTCACGCGTCAGCAGGAAGGGCGTGCGGGCCAGCAAATGCGATACCGGCGCGTCGGTAGACAACCGCAGCGTCATGTCGGCGCCCACGTAGCGCACATGGTTGCTGCCGCGCGTGATCAGTGGCTCGCTGCGGCCCCAGTCGAAGCGCACATCGATCGAGACACGAATGCGCGGTGCGCCGCGGATCGGGCGCACCCTGCGTACGAGTGTCGTCGGCCTGAAAAAGCGCGACCGGCTCTGAAAGCGCGGCGCGAAATCGGTGATCTCCAGGCACTGGCCCATGTGGTCGAACAACTGCGTGCGCAGTACCGCCGTGTTCGGCTCATACCATTGGCGGGCTTCGGCAAAGTCCTCGATCTCGATGGCAAAAGCCCGGGAGCCCGCGTCTTTCACGTCGCCGTCGTCCAGCAAGGCACTGAAGACCGGGTCGCCATCGAAGCGCGGCAGGCAGCACCAGACGAGGCGCCCGCGCGCATCGATCAGGGCCGTGAAGGCGCAGTTGCCGATGACGCCGAGCGCCAGGGAAGACGGCGCCGGAGGCGCGAAGTTGGACGCGGGAATGGCAGGACTCAAGCCTTGCTCCTTGTGGGGTGGTCGGATGAACGTTCAAGTTGCTGCAGGCCGGCTTCAAGCCAGGCGCGCAGGGCGGCCGGGCCGGTGCAGCGATGTCGGGCCAGCGAAGGACCCATGCCGACCTTCAATGCCATGCCACCTTGTGACTGCACCCAGTCAAAACCGGCTTCATCGGTGGTGTCGTCGCCTGCGAAAAGCGGCGTGCGCCCAATAAAGGGGGCTTCCGACATGAAGGCGGCAATGGCCTTTCCTTTGCTCACGCTGGCGGGTTTCGCCTCGACCACGCATTTGCCGTGAACCAGCGCGATGTCGGGGTGCCGCCTGACCGCCTCCTGAAGGGTCGCCAGGCAAAGTCCTTCGAGTTCGGGTGCATGGCGGTAGTGCAGGGCAATGGCGGCGCTCTTGGTCTCAACACGCAGGCCCACGTGCTTCGCTGCCAGGTGTTCGGCGGCGGCCGAGACTGCGCGAAGGTCCGGCACCTCGGCGAGATGCAAGGCGCCGTCGCCTGTGCGGCGCAGGGCGCCATGTTCGGCGGCAGCCGGCAATACCAGCGGCGCCAGGAAGCCGTCGAGGTCAGAAAGTCGGCGCCCGGAGACCAGCGCGAGCGCACCTCCCAGTGCCGTGGACAGCCGGTTCAGCAGCGGCACCAGGGTCGCGGGAATCTGCACGGCTTCAGGTTGCGGTGCGAGGTCGGCCAGCGTGCCATCGAAATCAAGGAAGAGCGCGGTTGAATCCCGGCGCAAAGGCGGTAGCGCATGCATGCAAACCGACCGTAGCAGGCTCTGCGGCAGCCGGGTGTAGGCCAGCGTCGCATTTGGCCCGGCTTCACCCCGCGGTTGAGCTTTCCTGTACAGCCAGGCCCATCATCCCCAGCGTGGCACGGAAGAGCGCACTGGCCGGGTCGGTCCAGGCCAGCACGCCGTCGAAGTGGTTGCAGCCGGCGATCCGGTGGAGCTCGCAAGCGTTTGCGCGTGAGCGCCAGAAGTCTGCGACGGCCGCGGCCTGCCGTTGGTACTCGGCTGTTTCCCCGTCAGATACAGCGACCAGCATCGGCGCCGCAGAGGTGAACGACTGGCGCAGCAATGACGCCTTGCGGACCATTTCCTCATCGAGCTGGAGAATGGTGTTGCGAAACGAACGCCGCACGGGCTCCAGATCCCCCAGCCCGCTCATGAAAACGGCCCCCTTGATGAGGTCGGCTGGTTGGCCGAAATCTCGCATCCAGTCACAGGCGAGCAGCTGGCTCACGAGGTTGGCGCCCGATGAGTGACCTGCGATGAAAATGCGCGATCTATCACCGCCGTGCTCGCCGATGTGGCGAGCCACCCAGTCCAGCATCCATCGCACCTGCACACCCATCTCCGGAATAGTGGTGTTGGGCACGAGATCGAAGTCGGGCACCACCACCGTGGCGCCCGCCGCAACGAAAGTCGGTGCGGGAAATCCGCTGTCTTCCTTGGACAGCGCACGCCAATCACCGCCATGAAGAAACACCAGCACCGGCGCCCCGGAGTCGGCCGCCGGGTAAATGTCGAGCCGCTCGGCCGCGCCGTCGCCATACTCCACATTTTCAATGCAGCGCAGCGTCGACTTGGCCAGCCGCGTACGTTCGCTGTACTCTCGCAGGAACACGGTGAAATCGGCTACGCTGCCGCGGCTGTTGTACTGCTTGTCGAGACCGGCCTGGTCGTAGTCCAGCCAGACCGTTTGCGCGTCGAGGGTGGCCATGTCGCTCATTCGGCTTTTGCGCCCGAGATCTTGACCGCCCTCGCGTTGCGGACGCTGTCAGCCACCAAAAAAGCGCTGAACTCCTCCGGACTGCTGGCGACCAGCTCGTAACCCTTCGCCACAATTTCTCGCTGATTAAATTCTGGGTCTTTCAGGATGCGCGTGAACTCAGTGTTCAGTTTCATCACGATGTCACGAGGCGTGCCTGCCGGTGCGAACAGGCCGAACCAGGCGTTCGAGGGGATGTCGGGATAGCCCTGCTCAGTGAAAGTGGGTACCTCGGGCAGGATGCCCAACCGGTTCTTGCCGCCAATTGCCAGCGCCTTCAGCCGGCCGCTTTTCAGGTGTGCCATGGACGAGGCCGCGCCCGAGAATGTGAGCTGGACTTCATTGGCGATGGCCGCTGGCACGGCCTGCGGGATGCCTTTGTAGGGTACGTGAACGATGTCGATACCGGCCTGGTTCTTCAGCATTTCCATGGCCAGATTCGGCTGGCTGCCGCTGCCATAGGACGCGTAGTTGAGCTTGCCCGGGTTGGTCTTGGAAAAGGCCACCAGTTCCTTCACGTTGCTGGCCGGCACTTCTGGGTGGGCCAGCAGCAACTGGTTCAGCAGCACCAGCTGCGTGACGGGGATGAAATCCTTCACCGGGTCATAGGGCAGCTTGGCGTACAGATGCTGATTGATCGTGACAGTCGCGTCGGTCGTGATCATCAGCGTATAGCCATCAGCAGGTGATCGCGCAAAACCCTCGGCCGCCGAGATGGTGCTGGCCCCCGGTTTGTTCTCGACCACCACGGGCTGACCCAGTCGCTGGCTCAATTGCACTCCGATCAGCCGGGTCATCACGTCGATGCCGCCACCCGCCGGGTAGGGCACCACGAGGCGAATTGGTTTGCTGGGGTAGTTGCTCGCGTTCTGCGCCAGTACCGGCGATGCCAGCGCCAGTACCACGGAAACCGACATGCCGAGAAGGGCCAGCCTTTTGTTCATCTTGACTTCCTTTGTTAAGAAAATGCTCAGCCACGTGAGGGGGTGCGACTCCATCGCCAGCATAAAGCAGATAAGCATCAGGCCGGTTTAGGGCATCCCCTTGCCACGGCCGCCACACGTGCGGTATGAATCTGCGCTCCGATTTCAGCACCGCTGTGCCCGCCGGCCAGAGCGGCGGTTGCGATTTCCGAGGTCGAGACCGATTGCGCAGCCGCCAGCGCCTGCAGCAGCCGGCTTCGTTGCGGATAAGCGTCCTGCTCCTTGCCCAGCCGCCCGCGGGCATCACACTCACAGGCCAGCAGCACCTCGCCAAAACGCTCGGGCTTGCGAAAAGCGTCACAGCGCTCGAGCAGGCGCACCAGGGCTGCAGCACCGAACTCCGCGCTGCGGTGAATGTTGCCGTGTTCGCGCGCGACCACGTCAGCCAGTTCGCGGCAGTCGGTCGGAACGCGCAGGCGCTCACATACCGCCTTGAGCAGACGGGCGCTGCGCTCTTCATGGCCGATGTGGCGCGGCAGCATGTCGGCGGGAGTCGTGCCCTTGCCGAGGTCGTGGCACAGGCAGGCGAAGCGCACGGCAAGAGGCGCCTGCAGATGCGCGGCCATGTCCAGCACCATCATCAGGTGAACCCCGGTGTCGACCTCGGGATGATACTCGGCGCGCTGCGGCACGCCCCAGAGACGCTCGACCTCGGGCAGTATCACGCCAAGGGCACCGCACGGCCTGAGCAGTTCGAACATGCGCGAGGGCGTGTCCTCCATCAGGCCGCGCGAGAGCTCCTGCCAGACGCGCTCGGCCACCAGTGCATCGGCCTCGCCGTCTTCCACCATCTCGCGCATCAGGTCCAGCGTTTCAGGCGCGACAGAAAAATCGGCAAAGCGCGCGGCAAAACGCGCCACCCGGAGGATGCGCACCGGGTCTTCGCGAAATGCATCGGTGACGTGCCGCAGGCGTTTTGCCTGGAGGTCACGCTGTCCACCGAAGGGGTCCACGAGCGCGTCGACGGAAAGGCTCGGACGCGGCTCGCCGGGCGGGCACGGGCCGGCGGCAATGGCATTGATGGTGAGGTCGCGGCGAGCCAGATCCTGCTCCAGCGTCACGTCCGGCGCGGTATGAATCTCGAAGCCGCGGTAGCCGCGTGCGGTGTTGCGCTCGGTCCGGGCGAGGGCGTATTCCTCGCGCGTCTCGGGGTGCAGGAAAACGGGAAAGTCGCGGCCCACGGGCAAAAAGCCCAGCGCCGTCATCTCCTCGGGCGTTGCCCCCACCACGACCCAGTCATGGTCGCGAACCGGCAAGCCCAGCAAGGCATCGCGCACCGCGCCGCCGACCATGAAAATCTGCATCGGGGCAGTTTAGCGCCCCGGGGTGCACCAGCAGCCGGACGAAAAGGCGTCAGCGGGCGAGCCGGTAAGGCTCCTCGAACTCGCGAAAGTCACCTTCCGCCAGCGCCCGGTCGATCCAGGCCTTCACGCCCGGCAGCGAAACAACCCGTGCGACGTAGCTGGCGATGTCGGCAGGAAGGGGCAAGCCGTACGTGATGAGGCGCATGCAGACCGGCGCGAAGTAGGCGTCGGCTATCGTGAAGGCGCCGAACAGCATGGGGCCGCCATGAGCCTGGAGCAGGGCGCCCCACATGGCACACAGGCGTTCGACGTCGGCGCGCACGGCGGGCTTGTCGCGCCACGCGAGGGCGCCGACCTCGGGCAGGCGGGCTTCGATGTTCATGGGACAGGCCGAACGCAGTGCCGAAAAGCCGCTGTGCATCTCGGCGCAGATGCTGCGCGCCCGCGCCCTGGCCCTCGTGTCGGCAGGCCAGAGCTGCCGGTCCGGGTACTGCTCGGCCACGTACTCGGCAATCGCCAGGGTGTCCCAGACCAGCAATTCGCCATCGGCCAGCACCGGCACCTTGCCGGCCGGATTGAGCGCCTGCACGGTCTGCCTGAACTGCGAGCCCGCGTCGAAAGAATCGAAGCGCACCATCACCTCCTCGAAGGGAATACCGGCCTCCGTCAGCAGGACCCAGGGCCGCATTGACCAGGAAGAGTAGTTCTTGTTGCCGATATAAAGCTTGAGCATGTGAGCGCCATTGAAGAGTTGAGTCGCCCGATGCTACTGCCCTCGCGCGAAGCGATTGATGCTGAAATTTGCCGCTTTTGATGCGGCGCAGGCTAACCGAGCAGCTCTCCTAAAACCGTCCGGCCGTTCTGCGTTTGGCCATGAGTCCGCTGCGCGGACCTTGCGCGCCAAGGTAAGACGGTGCGATGGCCGCGAGCGATGCCGGCGTGATGCCCAGCTCGGCCAGGCCAGGCAGGTTGCCGGTGGCGATGTTGTCCACTTTCATCGAGTCGAGGTTGTCGCGGCTGAGCAGCGGCTCGCCCGGCAGCAATTCCATGAACCTGGCCTGTAGGCGTGCCAGCCCATCGGGCAGCGCCAGAACGGGTCTGCCTTTACCCTGGTTCGCGCCGCTGTACTGGCCGGCCATTCGGACCAGCTCGCGCAAGGTGTGGATATCCGGTCCGCACGCTTCGAAGGTTATGCCTTCGGTGCTGTGCGTTTGCCGCTCGTCCACGCAGTGCGCAATCGCCGAGGCGACGTCTTCCACCCAGACCGGCTGGAACCGGGCATTCGCGCCTGCCAGGGGCACGACGGGAAGCATCCCCTGCAGGTCGGCAAAAACATTGAGAAAGCGGTCGCCCGCGCCAAACATGACGCTGGGCCGCAGAATCGTGAGCGACAGCGGCGCCGCCTTCAGCAGCTTTTCGGCCTCGCTCTTGCTGCGCAGGTAGAGCGACGGCAGGGCGCCAGGGTTGCGGGCATCGGCGCCCAGCGCGCTGACATGGATGAGTCTGCGCACACCCGTGCTGTCGCAGGCCCGCGCGACTTTTTCGGCCAGCTCGACGTGAGCCCTGTGAAAAGATTTTTCGTTGCCCTGAAGAATGGCGACCAGATTGATGACGGCGTCATGCCCCCGGACAAGTTCCGCAAGCGCTGCGGGGTCGTGGACGTCGGCCTCTGCCACGTAAAGCATTGGCAGCATCATGACGTCAGCGGCGTTGCGCAAGCGCCGCGTCGGCACGGTCAAGGTCATGCCATTGCGCACCAGTTTTTCACACAGATGCCGGCCCAGGAATCCGGTACCACCCAAAACGAGGACTTTTTTCATACTGCCGATTTTGCTCGAAGCGGCCGCGCTGCGCAGCCCGCTGTCGCGCTGCAGTCCTTCAGGCAGCGGCTGCGGGCCTGCTGAACAGCAGGCTGTTCACTCACGCTCCCTGTTTCGTCGCTTCTTGCCAGTGCGCTGCCGGGCTCTTAACCTACACGTCCGTGCCAGCCTGCTGGACAGAATGAAGGCATGAATATATTTGACGCACTTCGCCGCAGCCATGACAAGCAGCGCGGCCTTTCGGAGCAACTGGTGAACGCAGGCGGCGACAGCACGCAGCGGCAGGCTCTGTTCGACCAGCTCAAGACGGAGCTGATGGCGCATGCCGCTGCCGAGGAGCGCTGTTTTTATGTGCCGCTCATTGCGCATGACCTGACGCAGGAACCGTCGCGCCACGGCATCGCCGAGCACCACGACATCGACAAGTTGATCGAAAAAGCCGAAGAAGCTGGCCCAGGCTCATCGGCTTGGCCCGAGGCCGTCAAGGCCTTGCAGCACAAGGTATTGCATCACCTGGAAGAAGAGGAAGAAAAAATCTTCCCGCTTGCCAGGCAAGTGTTGAGTGAGCAGGAGTCGGCAGCCCTGGGCGCAGACTACGGCGGTGAATTTGCCGAGCAGCGCGAAAAGGTAGACTGATCAGGAACCGGGCGGCGAGCCCGCCGCGGCACCTCGCTGGTTCGAGCGCTTCATGATCGCATCTGGAGCCCGTGATCGCCTTCCTGGAGTGACATGATGCCAATGTGGTCTGAAGCCTTGCTCGCGGCAGTTGCCCAGGAGTTTTCCGACGTTTCCGACCTGAGTCAGACGGTCAGGGTGGTGGTTCGCCTGTTGATGGCGGCCCTCCTGGGCGGCCTCCTCGGCTGGGAGCGTGAGACCCAGGGCAAGGCCGCGGGGGTACGCACGCACATGCTGGTCTGCATGGGAGCGAGTCTTTTTGTTGTCGTGCCAGAACAGGCCGGCATGACCTTTGAAGACGTGAGTCGGGTGATCCAGGGGATTACCGCCGGCGTTGGTTTCCTTTGTGCGGGAACGATCATCAAAGGCAGGGCTTCGGCGGACGTGCAAGGGCTCACGACGGCCGCAGGCATATGGCTGACAACCGCCGTGGGGGTGGCCTGTGGCTTGGGCCGAGAATCGACCGCCCTGCTGGGGACCGTGTTGGCGCTGGCCACGCTCAAGCTGCTGCCGTGGCTGGCGGCTTCGTTGCAAAAGCGCACCAATCAAGATTGAGGATGCGCGGTCTCCATGAATCGACTCGGCATGCCGCGTTTGTCTCAGGGCATCTTGTCGTCAGGCGGCGGCGCGCTCGCGTCGCGTGGCCCCACCATTCCAAGCCGGGCCTTAAGTGACTGAGGCTGTCCGGTCAGCAAGGCGGCATAACTGGTCGTGTTGGCGAGTACTTTCTTGACGTAGTCGCGGGTCTCCGCGAAAGGCACGTTCTCAGCCCAGATTGCGGCGTCGAGCATCGGTCCGTTGCGCCAGTTGCGCGGCCGTCCGGGTCCGGCGTTGTAGGCGGCCGCGGCCATTGCCATGGACCCGCCGAAGTCATCCAGCGCGCGCTTGAGGTAGGCCGTTCCGATCGTAATGTTGGTGTCGCGGTCGTTGATCTGATCGGCCGTGAAACCGGCGAGGCCGATGTAGCGGGCTGTCTCCCGGGCGGTGGCCGGCATGATCTGCATCAGCCCCGATGCGCCGACGCCGGAGCGAGCGTCCATCACGAAGCGGCTCTCCTGCCGGATGAGGCCGTACACATACGCGGGGTCCAGGCCAATGGCCTGGCTGCGTTTGAGCACCGAATCGCGAAATGGCATCGGAAAGCGCTGCTCCAGATCGATGTCGGACTTCGTGCGCTCGCTGGTGTTGATGCAACGGTCGTAAATGGCGCGGTCGCAGGCGAATTGCGCGGCCGCCAGCAGTTCGCGGTCGCTCATGCCGCCGGGCTTGGCCAGGTTGGTGCCGTAGTTCCATTCGCGCACACCTTCGCTGCGCAGGCCGATGGTGATGGCATACACAGCGCGGGCCAGGCTCGGATTCAGCCGGGCAGCTTCCTTCTCTTCGGCGGTCAGCGCTTCGGGTTTCGGCGGAACGCTGATCTTTTCGCCGAGCTCTTCCAGTGCCAGCTGCTCATAGAAGCCTTTCACAGAAGCGATCGACTGCATCAGTGCCAGGCCCTGGGCGCGCTGCGGAGAAATCGGCAGCGTCACCGTGACCCCGGGCGCAGCGTTGCTCAGAGGCACGACCATCGGCTGTTGCAGCGGAGGCGCGGTGGCGATCAGGGCGCGCCCTTTCCAGTAGCTCCAGACGGGTTCTTTGCGCGCCTCGTCGCTCATGGCGTCAATAGCTGTCAGCACCACCGGCCAGCGCGGCTGGTTGCCGGCGCGCAGCGCGGCGCGGGCTTTCCAGCCGAGCATGTCGTCGGTGAGGGCGGCGTCGTTGCTGGCCTTGGCGTAGTAGCCCAGCGCGTCGTTGCCCAGCTTGCTGGCAACCTGTTTGCCGATGACGCCCCAGACCCAGTTGCGCTCCTCGCTGCTGAGCTGAATAGCCCATTTGTTTTCCAGCAGGATGGCCGCGCCTTCGGCATCGGCAGCCGCCATCTTCACGAGCGCCAGTGTGATCAGTTCCTTGCGCACCCGGGTAATCGCCAGCGATTTGTCGAGCAGAAACTTGACGGGGCTCGCGTTGATGGTCGCCAGAATGTTGAGCGACTCGGGCGAGACGATGGCGACGGCGTCGATCGCCACTCGGGGCCGGTTGAACTCCATGCCCAGCCGGGCCTTGCGCCAGACGTCCAGGGCGCTGAGTTGCTTGTTGGCATAAAGCCGCTCTGCCGCCGACTTGCAACCGTCATCAGCATCGCGCTGGGCATACCAGGTGCGGCGCACATCCTCGGCGGCACGTCCGGCCGCATCGGGCGATGTGCCCGCCTGCGCGACCAGCAAGGCGTAGCAGCGAACTTCGCGGTCGTCGCCCATGCGGAACTGCGGGTGCTCGGCGGCAAACGTGGTCCAGTCACGGCGCTGGCCCAGCATTAGCAGCCAGTCGTTGCGCATGCGGTCTTCCTGGTAGGTTCCCGAATAACGGGTCAGGAAAGCCTGCACTTCGGGCGTGCTGGCCTCGTTCAGACGCGCGCGGAGTTCCCAGTAGGCGGCCCAGGGTTCAAGTGCATGGCCGCGCACCTGTGGCAGCAGCGCCGTGAGTCTGGCCTTGTCGTTTCGCTTGAAAGCCTGGCTCATTTCGAGCACTGTTTCGTCGGCGCGCGTGAGCACCACCGCTTGCGCTTGCGCCGCCGCAGGCAACGCGGAAAGAGAACCAAGCGCAGCGGCAAGCGCGGCCGCGGCAATAAATTTCGATAGCATCGGGTGATTATGGATAAATTAACTGCGCGCAAGGCCCTCATCGAAGAACGCTTGAACCTGCCGGACAGGCTACAGCGCGCGGATCTGTTGCAGCGGGTAATGCGAATCTGGCTGGTGGGCAAGCCCGATACCGTCATTGGCGCCTACTGGCCCATCAAGGGCGAGTTCGACCCTCTACCTGCCCTGTACAGGTGGCAGGAGGACGCGGTGCTGGGTGAATTCTTCGAGCCCAAGACTCCGCTGACGCCTGACGGCGACACGCAGATTGCCAGCGAGAGCCTGGCCAATCGCTCGCCCCGAAAAATTGGGCTGCCCGTGGTCAACAAACTACACAAGACCCTCACCTTCCACGCGTGGTATCCCGGTTGCCCGATGGAAGAGGACGCTTACGGCATTCCCAAGCCCAAGGACACGGAAATTATTGTGCCGACGCTGCTCTTCGTTCCCTGTGTCGGCTACGGCCCGGGCGGCTATCGCCTGGGCTACGGCGGCGGCTTCTATGACCGCACGCTGGCGGCGCTTGAGCCCCGCCCTATCACGGTCGGTCTGGGCTACAGCCACGGCTGGCTGCCCGATCTGGAGCCCGAGCCGCACGACGTTCCGCTCGATGCGTTGCTCAATGACAAAGGCGTGGTCTGGCCGGTCTGAGCCCAACCCGCACCCACACGCCATGACCGCCGCGCTGTCTTCACGTTTTTGGGCTGACCTCAAGAGCCCGGAATTCGCCGCGCCTGATTTCGCGCGCACCCTGGCGGTCTTGCCGCTGGCGGCAACCGAGCAGCACGGCCCGCATCTGCCCTTGAGCGTCGACACCGACCTGCTCGAAGGCGTCATCGCGGCCAGCCTGCCGCACCTGGCGCCCGAACTGCCGGTGCTTTTCCTGCCGACCCAGAGCGTCGGCCGCAGCATCGAGCACACCGCTTTTCCGGGCACCCTGACCCTGGGCGCCGCCGCTTTGCTGCAGGCCTGGATCGACCTGGGCGAGTGCGTGGCCAAGACGGGCGTGAAAAAACTCGTGCTGCTCAATTCGCACGGAGGCAACGTGTCGAGCATGGACATCGTCGGCCGTGAATTGAGGGCGCGCTATGGCATGACGGTCGCGCTGGTTAATACGTTCAGCTTGCCGGTGCCGCCCGAAGTCGAGGCGCTTTTCGGAAGTCACGAGGAGCGCTTCGGCGTCCATGGCGGCGACATGGAGACGTCGCTGATGCTGGCGCTGCATCCCGACCGGGTGTCGATGGCGCAGGCCCGCAACTTTCGCTCCACCAGCCAGGACCGGGCGGAAAATTTCCGCATCCTGGGAAATGGCCGCAGCGTCAAACTGGCTTGGGCAGCGCAAGACCTCCATGCCTCGGGCGCGGCAGGCAATGCCGCGGCCGCCACCGCCGAAAAGGGCCATGCCTTGCTGCAGGCCAGCGGGCGTTCGCTCGCCGCCCTGCTGGCGGAACTTGTCTTGCTGCCTACGTTCTGACCCTGGCGCAGGTTGGCGGCTGACAGCCCATCCGCGGCGGTCACCCGACACTGAAGGGTGGGCGCGGTGCGCCAATCCTCCAAGAAAGTAAACAGGTCAACCCATGCACGGATTTGCCAGCGCTCCTCCAATCCGGGGCGTCTCTTGCGACACCACTCTGTCCGGGATATTGCCGACGGCGAGCCCCCGATCGAGGGGTTCGGCAAGGCTAGCCAGCTCGACTGGCTTGCTGGCTGCAGCTTTACTGCTGTCCGCCTGCACGGAGATGAGCCGCCTGCCGCCGCAGGCCGACATGGGTGACAAACCGACGCTGCCTTCGCCCGTCTCGCGTTTCATTCCTACGGTCAACATCGCCCCTGCCCAGGGCTGGCCCGAAGGTGTGATGCCCAAGCCCATGGATGGCCTCTCCGTGACGCCGCTGGCCCGCGGGCTGGAGCATCCGCGCTGGGTCTATGTGCTGCCGAACGGCGACGTGCTGGTCGCCGAGAGCGACAAGCCCGCCAGGCCGCCTGGCGAGAAGAACACGATCAAGGCATGGATCACCGGCCTTGTGATGAAACGGGCTGGCTCGGGTGTGCCAAGCGCCAACCGCATCACCTTGCTGCGCGATGCCGATGGCAACGGGGTGGCAGAAACCCGAACCGTCTTTCTCGAAGGGCTGAATTCGCCCTTCGGCATGGCGCTGGTGGGCAATGATTTCTACGTCGCCAACACCGATGCGGTATTGCGTTTCGCCTACCGTCCCGGCCAGACGCGGATCGAAGGGCCCGGCGCCAAGGTCGTCGATCTGCCGGCCGGCCCGATCAACCACCACTGGACCAAGAATCTGATCGCCAGCCCCGACGGCAGCAAGCTCTACGCAACGGTGGGCTCCAACAGCAATGTCGCCGAAAACGGCATCGAGGCCGAGCAGGGCCGTGCCGCCATCTGGGAGATCGACCCCCGCAGCGGCGCCTACCGCGTCTTCGCCTCTGGCCTGCGCAACCCGAACGGAATGGGCTGGGCACCGGGCACGGGCCAGCTCTGGACGGTGGTGAACGAGCGCGACGAGTTGGGCAGCGACCTGGTGCCCGACTACCTCACTTCGGTTCGTAACGGAGGCTTCTACGGCTGGCCCTACAGCTACTACGGCGCTACGGTCGATACCCGCGTCAAGCCGCCCCGGCCGGATCTGGTGGCGACGGCACTGGTGCCCGACTACGCGCTGGGCTCGCACGTGGCGCCGCTGGGCATGGCCTTTTCTTCGGGTACGAGCATGCTTCCGGCCTTGGCGAGTGGGGCGTTCGTCGGTGAGCACGGCTCCTGGAACCGGCGTCCGCACAGCGGCTACAAAGTCGTTTTCGTTCCATTCGCCAATGGCAAGCCCAGCGGCCTGCCGGTGGACGTACTGGCGGGATTCCTGAGCCCTGCCGGCAAGGCCTACGGACGACCTGTTGGCGTGGCGGTGGACGGTCGAGGCGGCCTGCTGGTGGCCGATGACGTCGGCAACACGGTCTGGCGCGTCAGCGCGCCGGGACGCTAGCCGCTTACCAGCGAAGCCAAGTTAAGCGATGCTGCTGGGGACCGACGCCTGCGTGGTCATGACCACCGTCGATTCGGAAGCAACGGCCGGGTCGCTGGCTAAAAAGCTCGTCGATGCGCGGCTCGCGGCTTGTGTGCAGGTGCAGCAGATCACCAGCTTCTACACATGGCAGGGCGAGAGCCGGCGCGATCCCGAATGGCTGCTCGTCATCAAGACCTCGACATCGCGCTTTGCCGAGGTACAGGCCGCCATCCTGGCCGACCATCCCTACGACACGCCCGAAGTGATCCGGCTGCCCGTCGATGACGGCTCGCCCGCCTACCTCGCCTGGATAGAAGCGCAGACCTCCTGATTTTCCTTGCCTGGGCCGCAGCTCAGACGAAAGTGACCCAGTCGGCATGCTCGGCCGAGTCGAGGTGCGGCACGGCGTTGTACGTGACCAGTGAATGGCGCTTCGGCGTGAAAGAAAATTCGGTCAGCGCCGTATTGCGGATACGCATGTTCAGCTCGATGATGGATTGCGCTGGCGCTTCCAGCACTTGCCCGACGGCGTTCGCTATCGGTCCGGCGCTGCTGACGATCAATACGTTCTTTCCGAAGTGCTCGGCCTTGACATGGTCCAGCGCTCCGGCAATGCCGGCAGCGAAATCGACGTAACTGGGCATGCCCAGGGGCTCAGTTTTACCGGCCATCCAATGGTGCAAGCCCTTGCGCAGCAGCCGAAAGTGCTGCTTCACCAACTCGGGCGTGCCGGCATGCGGCAGCGGGTCCGGATGAATTGCAGCGATCAGCGCTTCGCCGTCGTACTCATTGAGGCCCGGCCACAGGAGCGGCTCGGCCTCATGCTCGAGGCCCTGCAGGATACCGGCCAGCGTCTGCTGATGGCGGCGTAAATTGCCGGTGATGAAGGCATCGAACTTCAAGCCCTTCGCCGCGAAGTATTGGCCCAGCCGCAGGCTTTGCTTCTGGCCCAGGCTACTCAGCTGGTCGTAGTCGGCCTCGCCAAAAGAAGCCTGGCCATGGCGCACGAGGTAAAGATTTCCCATGCCGCAGATTGTCGCGGCATGCGAAGACGCGCCGCGTCACCGCAGTGACGACTTTCAAGCCGTTCGCTTTTCCGTCAACAGGCGTAGCGCCAGCGCAGCGAGCACCGAGCCCATGACATAGCGCTGCGCGCGCATCCACGCGGCGTTGCGGTTGAGGAACGCCGAGAAGCCGGCTGCCGAAAAAATCAGCAGGCTGTTGACCACCATGCTCACGCTGATCTGCACGGCCCCCAGGCTCAGGCTTTGCAGCAGAACCTGTCCGCGCTCCGGATGCAGGAACTGCGGGAAAAAGGAGATGTAGAACATTGCGACCTTCGGGTTCAGCACGTTGGTCATGAAGCCCATCAACAAGAGCTTGCGGGGTGGATCGTGCGGCAGCTCGCGCGCCTCGAAGGGCGCCTGGCCGCCGGGCTTGAAAGCCTGCCACGCAAGCCACATCAGGTAAGCCGCGCCCACCACCTTGAGGGCGGTGAAAGCAACAGGCGCAGCCAGCAACAGCGCCGTGAGCCCGAACGACGCGCCCAGCAGATGAACCAGAAAGCCGAAGGCAACGCCCGCCAGCGATACGAGGCCCGCACCCCGGCCCTGGCACAGCGTGCGCGAGATGCAATAAATCATGTTGGGGCCGGGCGTCAGCACCAGCGCCAGCGCAACGAGTGCAAAGACCAAAAGTTCGTTTGGCGTCAGCATGTCATGCGCTCGCCGCCGGAGACGAGAGATCAATCACCCCGCGCGGGGTCGTCAACCTGGTGGCGATTTTCAGCGCGCCTTGCTCAACGCCCGTTTCTCGCATGCCAATCGCCGAGAGCGCTTCACGCAGGCGGTCGGGCTCGGGATGGCTCAAGGTGATCGATTCCAGCGAGACACCGCTGGCAGGCATGTGCTCGGCCGGATGCACGGAGCCCCACTCGATCAGCGTCGGCAGCGTGCCGCCGAACAGGCGCTGTCCGTCGGGGCGCACCGTGATCTTCCAGGAAAGCCGTCCGTGTGGTGTCATGCGCGATGCTTCGATCAACTCGCCCCGATCGATACCGAGCCTTGTCAGTGCAGCGCCTGCGCTGGAAGCATTGGCGGTACGAGCCACGAAGTGGCACAGTTGCGGGCCGGTTCGCGCCAGTTGCTCCCGCAGCGGCGCGTCATCCAGGTCGAACCAGCGCTTCATGCCGGCAGGGCGTTGCGGCGACTTGGCAGGATCGATCGCGATGATCTCGAAGTACGCATTCGAGAAGGCTGGCGACGATACGTTGAACAAGCGGTTGTGTGTGCCCATCAGCGGATGCTCGCCGCCGGGGCCGGGCGTAATGCCCAAGGTTCTTTCGCACCACGCCACGCCCTCGTCGAGCGAGACGGCGGCCACCACGAGATGGTCGACCACGCAGCGCGGCGTTGCAGCCGGTAGGGTGGATGTGTCAGCGGTGCTCACGGCTCAAAGCGACACATGGCCGTCAATGCAGGTAACGCTCTGGCCACCAACCCACACCTGTCCCGCTGCATCGCGCGTGATGTGTACCTGGCCCGCGCGGCCCAGGCAAACGCCCTGCGAAGCGGCATATCTTTCCGGCAGCACGCCCTCGGCGATCAGCCACTGCGCGAGGCTGGCATTGAGGCTGCCGGTGACCGGGTCTTCCTCGATGCCGATGGCAGCGGCAAAGCCCCGCACTTCGAGGTCGGGCTCAAAAGCCTCTTCCTCTGCAACGGACGCGGTGGACGCGAATGCCCGCGCTTCGCGGTTGGCGCGGCCGATCAGCCCAGCCGATGCGGGCCGTTCATGCAGCGCCGCCGCTCCCACCTTGACGTCGAGTGCATGCAGGGCGCGGTGGTCGGGTTTGAGTTGCAGCACGGTGTCCGGGCTGTCGAGCAGCAGCCCCAGCCAGACCGGGCCGTTGTCCAGGAACTGCGCTGCCTGGATCTGCCGGGATGCAATGCCCAGCGCATCGGCCACCTGGGCCAGCAGGGCCGGAGAGATGCCAGACCGCTTCAGCGGCGGCGCGGCAAACGCCAGACGGCCGCCTTCTGGTGCACCTTCGCGGCGAATCGACACCAGCCCGACTGCGCATTCCTGCACGATCACATCGGCGCGCTTGGGCTGGCCACCCGCTTCCAGCCAGGCATGGCAGCTTCCGAGTGTGGGATGCCCGGCGAAAGGCAGTTCACCGCCGGGCGTGAAGATGCGCACCCGGTAGTCCGCCGCGGCATCGAGCGGCGCGGTGAGAAAAGTGGTTTCGGACAGGTTCGTCCATTGCGCAAAGCGCTGCATTGCCGCCTCATCCAGCTCCGCCCCGTCGAGCACCACGGCGAGCGGATTGCCGAAGTAGGGCGTCGGCGTGAAGACATCGACCTGCTTGAAGGGCCGGCGAGCGAAGGAACACATGAGCGCTTTCGAGAGAATAGAAAATCAGGCCAGGGGCTGGTCGAGCACACCGCGGACCGCCGGGCGCGACAGGATGCCCTGGTACCAGCGGTCCAGGTGCGTGCGGGGCTTGCGCGCCTGTGGCAGTCCGAACCACCGGTGCATTTCGCAAGCAACCGGAATATCGGCCATGGTGAAGCGCGAGCCGGCGACGAAGGCGCTTTCCGAGAGATGCGCATCGAGCAGGTCAAGCAAAGGTTCGGTCGCGGCGCAGGAGCTCGCGATCGCCTCGGCATTCCGGTCGGCTGCAGCGGTGCGTATCCATTGGATGAAGGCGATGCGGCCCGCCGGATTGAAGGTCGTCTGTTGCCAGTCCATCCATTGTTCGGCCAGGAACCGCTCTGGCAGTCCACTCGGGTACAGGGAGCCTGCGGCATGGCGGGCGCACAGGTAGCGAACGATCACGTTCGACTCCCACAGAACGACCTCGCCGTCTTCCAGCAGCGGCACCATCGCATTGGGATTTTTGCGCAGGAACGGCGCTTCTTTTACAAGGCCGAAATGCCCGCCCGCGTCGGTGCGCTGCGCCTCGAGTCCCAGCTCCTGGATCGTCCACATGACCTTGCGCACGTTGATCGAGCTCGTGCGGCCCCAGAGATGCAGCATGCTCAGGCTCCTTTGCCCGGAGGCGGTTCAAGAAAAAGAAGGCGCGCGGCCAGTCCCGTCATGACCAGGGCCAGCACGACGCCTTGAGCGCGTGAGGCCTCGGGACTTCTGTTCAGGCGACGGCTGACGTGCCCGCTCAGGGCGCCGAGCAGGCCATGAAAAACCAGCGCGAAGGCGGCCAGCGACACCCCGAGCACAGCCAGCTGGAATCCGACGTGCCCGCGCTCAGGTACGACAAACTGCGGCAAGAACACGAGAAAGAAGAGCAACGCCTTGGGGTTGACGAGGTTGTTGACGAGCGAGCTCCTGACAATCGAGCCGAAGCGTTGGGCGGAATGTGTGGGCGCGGCGCTCATCCCGGCCGGCGCGCGCAGGGCGCGCCATGCCAGCCAAAGCAGGTACACCACGCCGGCATATCGCAGCACGTCGAAGGCCGGAGCCCAGGCCGAGACCAGCGCCGTGATGCCGGTCACGGCAAAGAGCGTGTGCGCCAGGTCGGCCAGTGCAATACCCAGCGCGGCGGCCATGCCGCCACGTGCCCCGTGAGCCACGCCATGCGACAGCACGAAGGCCATGTTCGGCCCGGGTGTCAGGAAGAGCGCCAGCACGGCGAGCAGAAACAGCCCGAGGGTGGCGGCATCGACCATCGCGTGCGCTCAGATCACCGGCAATGCAGCGGCTTCGTTCGCTGCTTCGGCTTGTGGCAGCTGCTCGCGCATGGCTGCGGCAAGCGCGGCGATGCCCAGGTGAATCTGCTCGACGCTGGCCGTGACAAAGGACAGGCGCAGCGTGCGAGGGTCGGCCTTGTCGGCGTAGAAAGCCGAGCCCGGAACGAAAGCCACGCCCTTGTCCACCGCGCGGGACAGCAGCTCGATGGCGTTGAGGCCCTCGGGTACGCGAACCCAGATGAACATGCCGCCGGCTGGCGTGTTCCATTCGACTCCTGGCGGCATGTGGGCGGCCATGGCGTTGAGCATGGCGTCACGCTGCGATTTGTAAAGCGCGCGGATGGTGGGCACGTGGCGCTCAAGAAAGCCGTCTTTCATGACCTCGGCGATCATGCGTTGGTTGAAGCTCGGGCTGTGCAGGTCGGCTGCCTGCTTGGCCTGAAGCAGTTTTGGGTACAGCGCCTTGGGCGCCACCATGAAGCCCAGCCGCAGGCCGGGTGCCAGCACCTTGGAAAAAGAGCCGAGGTAGACGCAGCCATCCGGGTTGCGGGCGGTCAGCGGCAGGGGAGGCGGCTGGTCGAACCACAGTTCGCCGTAGGGGTTGTCTTCGACCAGCGGCAAACCGAGCCGGGCAGCCGTGGCGCTGAGGGCGGCGCGGCGCTCTTCGCTCATGGTGCGGCCGGTCGGGTTCTGGAAATTCGGCAGCACATAAAAGAAGCGTGCGCCTTCAGCCTTCGCAGCGAGGTCGTCGATATCGACGCCTTCGGCATCGCTGGCCACGCTCACCACGGTCGGCTCCATGGGAGAAAAGGCCTGGAGCGCGCCAAGGTAGGTGGGGGTTTCAACGAGGATGCGGCTGTCGGTGTCGATCAGCACCTTGGCGATGAGGTCCAGGCCCTGCTGGGAGCCCGTCGTGATCAGCACCTGGGCCGGGTCGACGTCCCAGGGCAGCGATTCGGCGACCATCTCGCGCAGCTTTAAAAAGCCTTCGCTGGCAGCGTATTGGAGCGCAGCCGGCCCGTCTTCGCGCAGCACTTTCTGACAGGCTTCGTCGAAGGCCTTGACCGGAAAGGTCTTGGGTGACGGCAGGCCGCCGGCAAAACTGATGATGCCGGGTTTTTCCGTGACCTTGAGGATCTCGCGGATCACCGAAGGGTTCATCTTTTCGGCACGCGCCGCCATTTTCCATTTCATGCTGTTCTCCTGTTTGTAGTTGCTGCGCCGCCCTCGGCCGATGGTTTGTCCGGTGCACCGCCGCTAGCGATGCACGGGCATTTTCTTGCCTAGAAATACCGTGGCGATCACGGCCACGCCGAATCCCGCCGTCACAAGGTCGAGTTTCTCACCCAAAAGGGGAACGGCGAAGAGCATCGACAAGAAAGGCTGGACCAGTTGTACCTGGCTGACACGCACGGTCCCGCCCAGTGCGAGGCCTCGGTACCAGGCAAAAAATCCCAGCCACATCGAAAAAACCGCCAGATAGCCGAAGGCCCACCAACTGGAAGGATTCAGCGCCGTCGCTGGCCAGCTCGCCAGCGAGCCCACCAGCGTGAGCGGCAGACTCAGCACCAGCGCCCAGCAGATCACCTGCTCGGCCGGCATCTGTCCCGCGAGTCTTGCGCCATAGCCGTAGCCCACGGCGGCGCACAGCATGGCTGCGAGCAGAAGCATGTCGGCCCAGTGAATGGCAAGGCCCTGCGAGCCGGACTTGAGAATCGCAAAGCCCACCACGAGGCTGCTGCCCAGCGCCGCGCAGGCCCAGAATCCGGCAGAGGGTTTTTGCCGGTGCAGCAGCGCGCCCACGGCGGCGGTGGCCAACGGCAAAATTCCCACGATGACGCTGGCATGCACTGCCTGCACATGGCGCATGGCGATCGAGGTGAGCAGCGGAAAGCCGAACACCACGCCGGCCGAGATCATCGCCAGCGCAGGCCAGTGGATCCGCGCTGGGCGGGGTGCGCGAACGGCCAGCAGATACACCGCTGAGAGCGCCGCCGCGACGGCCGCCCGGCCCATGGCGATGAAGACGCCCGACATCTGCGGCGCCTCGGGAGTGCCCACGGCCAGCCGCGTCATAGGCAAGGTGACGGAAAAAATCACGATGCCGAGCAGGCCAAGCCATAGCCCGCGCACGGCCGCCTTTGAGGTGGTGTGCGTCATCGCCACAGCATCCAGGCGGCTGTAAAAGCCAGCACCGCCGCCATCAGGCGGTTGAACCAGGCCAGCCGCGCATGGCTGCCGTCCGGGCCCGACAGCCATTCGCGCAGCAGTGCGCCAACCAGCGCATACAGGACGTTGCTAGCCAGCCCGAAAAGCATCATGACAGGCAAGACCATGGCAAAACGTGCACCGGGGTTGGCACTGCCGGCGATCCAGCCGCTGACGATGGCCAATGCCAGCATCCAGGCCTTGATGTTGACGAACTGCAGCGCCACGCCCTGCATGAAGCCGACGTCTTCAAGCGCGCCGTCGGCGCTTCCCATCGTGCGCGATCGTGCCAGACGGGCGGCCAGCCAGAGCAGATAGGCCGCGCCCAGCAGTTTCATGGCCAAGCCGACGCCGGGCAGTGCCACGACCAGCGCCCCCACGCCCACGGCGCAGAGGCACAGCAGCAGTCCCCAGCCCGTGACCACCGAGGCGATGAAGGGCAGCGTCCGGCGGAAACCCTGGTTGGCCCCGAGCGCCGCACACAGCGTGGTGTTCGGTCCGGGTGAAAAGCTCATGGCCGTAGCCAGCACCATCAGCGCCGTGAATTCGGTCGTGTTCATGTGGCGGTCCGAAAAGACGGATTGCAGTGGTTCGGGTGAGCGCGGTATTGCCAGAACATGGGACTCGACTCTATAGTTCGTTCCAGCACAGAGCCAGTACAGTTGTGCAAACATTCGACAAAACTGTATTGTCTCCCTCTGCAGCACAGACCGCACCGGGTTTGGCTGTTATTCCAGGAATTTCGAACTTACGAGCCCTTCAGCGATGTTGATGAAAAGCCCCTCCCAATCTTTGGCCGAGCAGCTCTGCAGTCGCTTTGCCGAGCGAATTCGCAGCCGGCTGTTGGCGCCCGGCGCTCGCTTGCCCTCGGTGCGCCAATGCGCCCAACAGCAAGGGGTGAGCGCCTCGACCGTGGTCGTCGCCTACGACCAGTTGCTGGCGCAGGGGTTGGTGGAAGCACGGCGCAACCGTGGTTTTTTCGTTCGCGAGGCAAGTGCAGCGCCCAATAAGGGACGAAGTGCGGCGACGCCGGGCCGGGCGGATGCGCCACGGCAAGCCCTGGGCATGCCCCGAGCGCCCGTCAACGCCACTGCCTTGATACGCGGCATGTTCCATGGCACGAGCGACAAGCCGCAGCCGGGCATGGGCGTTTTTCCGCCGGATTGGTTGGAGACCTCCTTCATGCCTGCGGCGGTACGACGCGTCACCAGCAGCCGGGCCCTGCAGGAATTTTCGCTCCGGTACGGCGAGCCCGCGGGGGACAGCGGCTTGCGCCGCTCGCTGTCCAAAAAACTCGAAACGCTCAACGTTCCCGCGGCGCCCGAGCAAATCATCACTACCGTTGGTGCAACCCATGCGCTGGACATCGTCAGCCGCACCTTGCTGCGGGCCGGCGATTACGTGATGGTGGAGGAACCGGGCTGGGCCATCGAGTTTGCGCGGCTGGACGCGCTCGGCATGCGCATCCTGCCGGTGCCGCGCCGGGCGGACGGGCCGGACCTTGAGGTCATGACCCGCTATTGCGAATTGCACGCGCCCAAGCTCTTTGTCAGTGTGAGCGTATTCCACAATCCCACCGGTTATTGCCTTACGCCGGGCAGCGCGCACCGTGTGCTGCAGCTGGCTGCTGCGCATGACTTTCATATCGTCGAAGACGACACGTACAGCCACCTTGCGCCCGAGCACGCGACCCGCCTCTGCGCCCTCGATGGCCTGCAGCGCACGATCTATGTCAGCGGCTTCGCCAAGATTCTCGCGCCAGGCTGGCGCGTGGGCTTTCTTGCGGCATCGCCCTTGCTTGTGGAGCGCCTGCTGGACACCAAGCTGCTCGCCACCCTGACTACGCCGGCGCTGCTCGAAAAGGCGCTGGCATGGTGCATCGACCAGGGCCAGCTGCGCCGTCACGCGGAGCGCATCCGCACGCGGCTGGACGAGGCTCGTTCGCGCAGCGTCAAGCTGGCGCTGGCACACGGCTGCACGTTTGCCGCCGAACCTGCGGGCCTATTCGGTTGGGTCGATACCGGTGTGGATACCGACTCGCTTGCGCAGCGCATGCTCGACGAAGGCTACCTGCTGGCGCCCGGCGCGCTTTTTCACGCTGCCCGGCAGCCCGGCACGCTTATGCGGATCAACTTCACGACCACCCAGGACGCCGCTTTCTGGAAGGTGTTTTCACGCCTTCGCGGCGAGATGCTGAAGTCGCCGCATCGACCGGCGGCTGTATCCGCGCCCCGGCCTGCTTTGGCCCGAACCTAAAATCCGCCTTTCGGCATCCCTTGATAACAATCCGCGAAACCCAACCTTAGAGCCATGCAAAAACAGACACTTTCCTTTCAGGCCGAAGTCGCCCAGCTGCTCAAGCTCGTCACACATTCGCTGTATTCCAACCCCGAGATTTTCCTGCGAGAGCTCATCTCGAATGCGTCGGATGCCTGCGACAAGCTGCGCTTCGAAGGCCTCAACAACGCCGCGCTGTACGAAAACGACGCTGACCTCAAGGTTCGCGTCAGCTTCGACAAAGCCGCCAGAACCATCACCATCACCGACAACGGCATCGGCCTGTCCGAGCAGGAAGCCATCGACAACCTGGGCACCATTGCCAAAAGCGGCACCCGCGACTTCGTCGCCAAGATGACCGGCGACGAGAAGAGCGACTCCCAGCTTATCGGCCAGTTCGGCGTCGGCTTTTATTCCGGCTTCATCGTGGCCGACCGCATCACGGTGGAAAGCCGCCGCGCGGGCCTGCCCACCGACCAGGGCGTGCGCTGGAGCAGCGAAGGCACGGGCGAGTTCGAGGTCAGCGACATCGAACGCGCCGAGCGCGGCACCAGCATCATCCTGCACCTCAAGGATGACGCCGCCGAGTACCTGAACGCGTGGAAGCTCAAGGGCATCATCAACAAATATTCCGACCACATCTCCCTGCCCATCATGATGGAAAAGGAAGAGTGGAAAGAAGGCGAGAACGACCAGCCCGGCGACATGGTGAAGACCGGCGAATGGGAGACCGTGAACCAGGCGGCAGCCTTGTGGACGCGTCCCAAGAAGGACATCACGCAAGAGCAGTACGACGAGTTCTACAAGCAGATCAGCTACGACAACGCTGCACCGCTCGCCACAACGCACAACCGCGTCGAAGGCTCGACCGAATACACGCAGCTGCTCTTCATTCCGGCCAAAGCGCCGATGGACCTGTTCAACCGCGACAAGGCCGCGGGCGTCAAGCTTTATGTGCGCCGCGTCTTCATCATGGATGATGCGCAGGCCTTGCTTCCCAATTACCTGCGTTTCGTCAAGGGCGTAGTCGATTCGTCCGACCTGCCGCTGAACGTCTCCCGTGAACTGCTGCAGGAAAGCCGCGCGGTCAAGGCCATTCGTGAAGGCAACACGCGCCGCGTGCTTTCGATGATCGAAGACCTTTCCGCCAACGACGCCGAGAAATTCGATACTTTTTATCGTGAATTCGGCGCAGTGCTCAAGGAAGGCATTGGCGAGGACCACGCCAACCGCGACCGCATTGCCAAGCTGTTGCGCTTTGCCAGTTCCACGGCCGACACCAGCAGTGTGAGCCTCGCCGATTACAAGGCCCGCATGAAGGAAGGCCAGGACGCGATCTACTACATCACCGCCGATACACAGGCGGCTGCCAAGAACAGCCCGCAGCTGGAGATTTTCCGCAAAAAGGGCATAGAAGTGCTGCTCATGACCGACCGTGTGGACGAGTGGGCGCTGAGCTTCCTGACGGAGTTCGACGGCACCCCGCTGCAGTCGGTCGCCAAAGGCGCGGTCGACCTGGGCAAGTTGCAGGACGAGGACGAAAAGAAAGCCGCCGAGGAGGCGCAGACGCAGTTCAAGCCCATCCTCGACCGCCTGAAGGAAGCTTTGAAGGACAAGGCCAAGGACGTCCGCGCGACGACGCGCCTAGTCGACTCGCCCGCCTGCCTGGTGGTGCAGGACGGCGACATGTCGACCCAACTTGCCCGAATGCTCAAGCAGGCCGGCCAGGCCGTGCCCGAGGTCAAGCCGATCCTTGAAGTCAACGCGCAGCACGCGCTGGTGCGCAAGCTCGAAGCTGCAGCCGACGGTCAGTTCGACGACCTGGCGAACATCCTGTTTGATCAGGCCTTGCTAGCCGAAGGCGGCCTGCCCGACGACCCCGCCGCTTATGTGCGGCGGGTTAACGCGCTGCTGGTTTAGGGTTCATCGGCTGTCTTCGGAACGTCAATAAGCGGCACAATCGTGTTTGCATTCATTCATCGGAGAGCACCGTGGACAGAATTACCCTCGAACCTGGCAAGCGCGGTGGACGGCCTTGCGTGCGCAATCTGCGCATCACGGTGTACGACGTGCTGTCCATGCTCTCCAGCGGAATGTCATCGGCCGAGATCGTCGAGGATTTTCCGGAACTCGATGAGCAGGACATCATGGCAGTGTTGGCCTTCGCGGCCGAGCGGGAGCGTTCCCTTTTTACAGCATGACTACCCCGGAACTGCCCAGGTAGTTCTCCTCGGCCTGGAGGCCGCCTCGGACAAGGTTGTGTGGCAAAAAGCGAAGGACGACGGATATGTCATCGTGACCCGAGATGCCGATTTTCAAGAGCTCTCGCTGGTATGGGGGCAGCCTCCCAAAGTCGTGCGTTTGCGTACGCTCAATCAAACCAGAGTCGCCACCTTGAAGGTACTGATCGACAACCGGGACTTGATGGTCGAATCACTGCTGACCCATGATCTGGCGTCAGTAGAGATTGTTCCGTGAAAGCAGAGTGGTCGATCCCTGGCGAGGCAGCTGACTTGGCGATAGGTTAGCCCACGCCCGAAGTTCCAGGAAGCTCAAGGATCTTGCGGTTGGTCGTATCTCGGTCGCACCCGGCCTCAGGCAAACCCGCAAGTCCGCCGTGTGGCGCTCGTCTCGGTGCTCGCCATCCGCTCCACTAACTGCGCCGCGAGCTCGCGGTCGTTGGCGCGCGCTGTGACGGCGGCGGTGTAGATGCTGCCCAGCTCGAACTGTTGCGGCAGGGGTGCCACCCAATCGACGCCGGGCGTGAAGAGAATTTCCGTCATCTGGGTGCAGCCAACGAAGCCTGTGCCTTCGGCCTTCGCCATGGCGGCCATGGCTGTTGCGCCGTTGGGATAGTCGCGGAACCGGTCTTTCAGCTTTTCGTCGAGCCCTAGCCGTTGCATCACGCTCAGGAAATGAATGCCTGCCGTCGACTTGTAAGGATCGGGAAAATAAATCGCAGTTGCTGCTTGCAGCATGGCGGAAAGATCTTCCGCCGTTTTCACGGCTGGCCGGGCGTCCCCTGACTTGACCGCCAGGCCCGTCTGTACGACGCCGATCGGACGGGCACTGCCGGGAACCGCTTGCCCATTGGCCATGAATTCGCGGACCAGGGCGTCGGTAAGGATGATGACGTCACAGTCAGCACCCGCCATGAGCTGGTCTTTCATGGACCCGACAGCACCGAATGTGCCGTGAATGCTGGCCTGGTGCTGTTGTTCGAATTCGGCTTGCAGGCAACCGACGAGGCCTTGCGCGGCGCCGCCGCTGATGACATTCAATGAGCGCATGAAGTTTCTGAGGTTCCGTTCTAGTCGACCGTGATCTTGGCCGTGTTGATGACCTTGGCCCATTTGGCGATGTCGTCGCGGGCGTATTTGTCGAAAGCCTCGGGTGTCATTTGCAGGGAAACCGCGCCCTGCTTGGCCCAGGCCTGTTTCACATCGGGCTGGCTGGCGATTTTAGTGACGGCCTCGTTGAGCCGGTCGACCACGGCCTTCGGCGTGCCGCGCGGCGCCATGAGTCCCAGCCAGATGGTGGCTTCGTAGCCGGGCACGCCGGCCTCGCTCACCGTGGGTACGTCTGGCAGCACGTCGGAGCGTTTGACGCCGGTGGTGGCAAGCGCCTTGACCTTGCCCGCCTTGACCTGTTCGGCCATGGTGGTGACCGCGTCGAACATCACGTCGACCTGGCCGCCGATGACGTCGGTGCGCGCGCCAGAACTCCCGCGGTAGGGTATGTGAACCAGATAGATGCCTGCCATGCTCTTGAACAGCTCGCCCGCCATGTGGTACGGCGTTCCGGGACCGGATGAGGCGTAGTTCAGCTTGCCGGGGCGCGCCTTGGCTTGCGCGATCAACTCCTTCAGGTTCGCTGCCGGGACTGCCGGATTGGCGACGAGAACGAGGTCCGAATAATTGAGCGGCGCGATCGCCACGAAGTCCCGCATCAGCTGAAAAGGCTTGTTCGGAATGAGCGATTCGTTGACGGTGTGCGCATTGCTCATGAGCAGCAGGGTGTAGCCGTCAGGCGCGGACTTGGCAGCGGCGTCGGTGCCGATGACCGATCCCGCGCCCGGGCGGTTATCGACAACGAAGGGCTGGCCCAGCGCATCACCGAGCCGCTGTGCCATGAAGCGCGCATACACGTCGGCCGGACCGCCTGCGGCGAACGGAACGATGATGCGTACGCTTTTGGCGGGATAGCTCTGGGCCAGTGCGGGTGAGCCTAAAACCAGACCCGTGAGGCTGGCGGTTGCGAGCAGGATATTAAGAAGACGACGGCGCATGAAAAATGCCTTTGGCAATTCGAGTCAAAAATGGACTCAGTAGAAAAAATAAAACTGCACATCCGGATGGCGGTGCAACAACGGGAGCAAATGGTCTCGGACGCCCGAAAGCGAGACAGCCTACTCGACCTTCCCGATGCGCTTGACGACTTCCGCCATGCGCTTGGCATCGGCCTGCACATAGCCGCTGAAGTCCGCGCTGTCCTGGAACAGAACCGGGCTGCCAGCCGCTGAAATCACGTCCTTGACTTTCTGGTCCTGCGCTGCGGCACGCGCGGCAGCCTGTATCTTTTGCACGATCGGCTCTGGCGTTGCGGCGGGAATGAAAAGTCCCGACCACTGCGCATAGTCGGCGTTGTAGCCGGATTCTTTCAGGCTCGGTACGTCGGGCAGGGCAGCGAGCTTGTTACTCCCCCAATGCGCGAGCACGCGCAACTTGCCAGCCTTGACCTGCTGCAGCACCGTAGCAGGGCCAGAGGACACCGCGTCGACCTGGCCGCCCAGCAAGGCAACGACGGCCGGGCCTGCGCCGGTGAACGGAATATGCGTGAGCTTGATACCTGCGTTCTGGGCCAGGATCTCCATCGGCACGTGCATGGTGCCGTAGTTGCCGGACGAGCCGTAGTTGATGGCACCGGGCCGCTTCTTGGCATCCTCGACGAAATCCTTGACGGTCTTCCAGGGTGCGTCGGCGCGCACCGCGAGCACGGTCGGATCGGCCGTGAAGCGGGCAATCGGCTTGAGGTCGTTCAACGCGAACATCTGCTGGCGGCCAAGAATGACGTCGGCCTCCGGGATCACCGTGAGCGACGACAAGGCCATCAGCACGGTGTAGCCATCCGGCTTGGCCTTGGCTGCCAGGCTCATGCCGATGCCGCCGCCGGCACCAGCCTTGTTTTCAATGACCACAGGCTGGCCGAGTTCGCGGCCCATGGCTTCGGCCACCGGCCTGGCTACGAGGTCAGCCAGGCCGCCCGGCGGGAACGGCACGATCATGGTGATGGGTTTGGTGGGCCATGCGGCTTGGGCAGAGCACCAGCCGGCGGCACTCAGCAGAAGGCTGCACAGCAGCAGGGATCGACGTTGCATGAAAATTCTCCAGGGAAAGGCCGGCCGGACAGCGGCGGGCACGATGCACGGAGCCGATCGTATGCGCGCTTAGTGTCGGGCGCAGCTAGCGCATTCCCTAGTCGGGCTGCGTGCAAATGCAGAGTTTCATGCGCTCTTCTTGCGCGTTTTTCGCGCCTTGGGCGCGAGCGCTGCGAACTGGTCATACAGCTCTTGCGCTGCGGGCGAAAGCGGGCGGCCGCGCCGCTGGATGAGCCCGACACTGCGGCTGATCACAGGGTCCACCAAGGGCACGCTCACCAGCGTCGGATGGCCTTCCGGCGGCATCGAAAGGCGCGGCACCGCTGCTACGCCCATGCCCGCCTCGACCAGGCTGACGAGGGTTGATACATGCTGGGCTTCGCAGTACCAGCGGGGCCGTTGCTGGTTGTCTGTGAGCGCCAGGTCGAGCAAAAATCGGTTACCGCTGGCCTTGGTCACGGACATGTACTGGTAGGGCGTGAGCTCGGCCCAAGTGACTTTTTTCTTGCGCGCCAGTGGATGCTCGGGGCGGCACGCGACCACGAAGGGCTCTTTCAGGATGGGCTTGAACTCGAGGTCAGGCTCCTGCGTGCCGATGTAGTTCAGGCCGAAGTCCGCCTCGTTGCGCAGCACCGTGGTGAGGACTTCATTGGCGCCCTGGTCGATGATGCGGATGAGAATCTGTGGAAAGCGCTCGTGGTAATCGCGCAGGATGGCGGGCAAAAAATAGCGTACCGCCGAGGGAATGCACGCAATCGTGACTTCACCGCTGACGTGTGCGCCGACGTCCCGGATGCCCATCAGTGACTGCTCGAGGCTGTTGAGCAAATCCATGGCGCGGTGAGAGAACTCGCGTCCCACGGTAGTCATGTCGACCTTGCGCGTGGTCCGATGAAAGAGCCGCACACCCAAGGCACCTTCCAGCTTCTCGATGCGCCGGGACAGCGCAGGCTGCGAAATGTGGAGCTCATCGGCTGCGCCGCGAAAACTGCCCAGTCGGGCCACCGCGACGAAGGCGCGTAAATCGGGCAGGTCGAAATTCATGTGTCTGGTGCATCAATCGTAAGAAAAAATGCATTTTACAGAGCATAAGTGTTGGGGGATCATTAACCCTGAAGCTGCTTCCCGCCCATGGCGTCGTGGCTCTTTATGCCTCTTGAAGGCCAGTCTTTTCTATTCGGGAGCCGCCAGCGCCGCTAGCGCCGCTAGCGCCGCTCCTGTAACCCACCATTGGAGAACCCCAAATGAGTCGAATCGTGCATTTGTCCCTGAAGGTCGACGACATCGAGTCCACCGGCCAGTTCTACAAGGACATGTTCAATTTCCGCGACATCGACACCAAGCGCACCCGCGATCACGTCTCGCGCCACATGACGGATGGTGAAATCGACTTCACGGTCCTTTCGTATGACGAAGGGTCCGACTCGGCCGAAGCCAGCGCATCCGGTGCCGGCCCCTGCATTCACCATTTCGGCATCGAGGTGGAAGACCTCGAAGCTTCCACGCGCGAAATCCAGGCCAACGGCTGCGTGGTCGTGAGCGACCCCGGCGTCATTCCCGTCAAGTTCCGCGCCCCGGGCGGCACGGTGGCCGAACTGGTCGAGATCGGCCGTTACAAGACCGACAACGGCGGCCAGAAGATCAACCGCATCACGCACATCTCTCTGAAGGTCGAGGACATCAAGGCTGTCGGCGACTTCTACATCAGGGTCTTTGGCTTTCGCGATACCGAAACCAAGAAAACGCGTGACCACACCTCCCGCCACATGACCGATGGCGAAATCGACTTCACGCTCATCAAGTACGACGCCGGCACGACGTCCGCTGAGTCGACCGCCTCGGGCGAAGGCCCCTGCATCCACCACTTCGCCGTCGAAGTGGAAGATCTGGAAGAGTCGACCCGCAAGATCAAGTCGATGGGCTGCGAAGTCGTCAGCGACCCCGGGGTAATCCCCGTGAAATTTCGCGCGCCGGGCGGCACACTGGCAGAACTGGTTGAAATTGGCCGCTACGCGCAGTTGGGCCGTTGAAGTGTTCACCGCCTGGACCGTGGGCCAAAACTGACCTTCCAAACTCAGAGATATAGAGATACAGAAAAAAATATGAACGGTTATTTTCGCAAGGGCGACTTCTGGGCGGGACTCGCGCTTGCTGCCCTTGGCGCGTACATCATCAGCCAGGCAAGGGGTTGGGAGTACATGGCCGAGGACGGACCCGGCGCAGGCTTCTTTCCGCTCTGGTACGGGGCTGTGATGGTCGTGCTCTCCCTCTTGCTCGTCGGGGGCACGGTGCTCAAGCATGATCCGGCCAGCAAGACCGAAGCGATCAACTGGAACGACGTCGGCCGCGCCATGACCGTCTGGCTGGCGCTGGTTATCTGCGTTGCGATCCTCAAGTACGTGGGCTTTCTGATTGCCTTCGGGCTGTTGACCTGGTTCATCGTGGCCGTGATGTTTCGCCGTGCGCAGACCACGGCGCTGAGCCTGGCTGTGGGCATGTCCCTGGGCTTTTATGCCGTGTTCACCTGGGGCCTTGAATTGCAGTTGCCTATGGGAACGCTGTTTTAAAAAAACAATAAGAGAAACAGAACGACATGGATGTTATTAATGGATTGATGCAGGGGTTTTCGGTTGCACTGACACCGATGAACCTGCTCATGTGCTTCGTCGGTTGCCTGCTGGGCACGGTCGTGGGCGTGCTGCCCGGCCTTGGTCCTCCTGCCACGATCGCGATGCTGCTGCCTCTGACTTTCAAGATGGACCCCACCGGCGGAATGATCATGCTGGCGGGCATCTATTACGGGGCCAAGTACGGCGGCTCGACGACTGCGATCCTGCTGAACGTGCCCGGCGAATCGGCCTCGGTCGTGACCTGCCTGGACGGTTACCAGATGGCCCGCAAGGGCAGGGCGGGCGCTGCACTTGGCATGAGCGCCATTGCGTCGTTTATCGCGGGCACTTTCGGAGTGGTTGCACTGATGCTCGTGGCCCCGCCGCTGGCCAAGCTCACGCTGGCTTTCAGCGCGCCGGAGTACTTCGCTCTCATGGTGCTCGGGCTGGCCATGGTGGTGCTGCTCGCGGGCGATTCATTGACGAAGGCCTTGCTCGCCATGCTTGTCGGTCTCTGGATTGCCGGCATGGGAACCGACCTGTTCACCGCGACCTCGCGCTTTACATTTGGCCGGACTGAGCTGCTGGGCGGAATCGACTTTGTCATCGTCGCGATCGGAATCTTTGCAATTGGCGAGGTCATGGCCAATGTGCAGTCTTCCAAGCCCATCGACATGCTGCCTGTGCCCAAGGGCTTGAAGAATCTTTTGCCCACCTGGCAGGACATGAAGGATTGCCGCTTCGCCTTTGTCAACGGCTCGGTGGTGGGTTTTTTCATCGGAATACTTCCCGGAGCTGGCTCGACAATCTCGTCGTTCATGTCCTACGGCATTGAAAAGGCAGTTTCGAAACACCCCGAGAAATTCGGCACGGGCGTGATCGAAGGCGTGGCAGCACCCGAGGGCGCGAACAATGCCGATACGGGCGGTGCACTGGTTCCGCTGCTCACGCTGGGCATACCCGGCAGCGGCACCACGGCCATCCTTCTGGCGGCCCTGCTTCTGTGGGGTTTCAAACCCGGGCCGCTTTTCATCGCCGAAAGCCCGGCGCTGTTCTGGGGGCTGGTGGCCAGCATGTACATCGGCAACGTAGTGCTGCTCATCCTTAACCTCCCGCTCGTCGCCGTGTTTGCCCAGTTGCTGCGCATGCCCGGGTTTGCGATGTACCCACTCATCCTCGGCGTATCGATCGTCGGCGTCTACACATCGGACTCGAGCATTTTTGAGCTCGCCTTGCTGGCGGGATTTGGCCTGCTGGGTTACGCCATGCGCAAGCTCGACTTTCCAACCGCTCCACTGATCCTCGGCCTTGTGCTGGGTGATCTGATGGAAAAAGCGCTGCGCCAGTCGCTCATGATGTCGCAAGGTCATCTGTCCATCCTGTTCCGTCCGATTCCCGCTGTGCTTTTGCTGATTGCCGCGTTCCTGCTCATCGTTCCGTTGATCAAAAAATTCAATTCCGTCCGGGTCCAGGTGATCGATCAGGAAGCCTGAGCGCCCAGTTGCCCGCTGTCATTTTTCCAATTCAAACCAGGAGACACCATGAAACTCACGAAAACCCTTTGTGCCGTGACGGTAGCCGCCATGGCCACCTTCAGCGGCTTTGCCCAGGCCCAGTGGAAGCCGACCAAGACCGTCGACGTCATCGTCCATACCGGACCCGGCGGCGGCAACGACCTGTTGGCGCGCGCTGTGGCGCAGATGCTCGAAAAGGAAAAGCTTCTGCCCGTGCGCATGCAAGTGCAGAACAAGACTGGCGGCAACGGTGCCGTGGCCGCCGCCGCGCTGGCCGAGAAGAAGGGTGACCCGCACACCATCGGCTTCATGACCAGCGTCTGGATCGCCAATGCGCTGACCACGGCGGAGGCCAAGGTCACGGTGCACGACCTGACGCCCGTGGCCCGCCTGCTACTCGAGCCAGCCGTGTTCGCGGTGCGTTCCGATTCCCCCTACAAGACCATGAAGGACTTCATTGAGGCTGCCAAGGCCAAGCCGGGTGAGCTCAAGCAGTCTGGTGGCTCGGTCACCTCGCGCGACAACATCATCCGCCAGACACTGCAGGCCAGCACCGGCGCCAAGTGGGCTTTCGTGTCCTTCCAGGGCGGCGGCGAGCGCCTGGCCGCGCTGCTCGGCGGGCACGTCGACATGATGGTGATCGAACCACAGGAAGCCGGCGAGCAGGTACGTGCCGGCAAGCTCCGGGTACTGGCGCAAATTGCCGAGAAGCCGCTTCCTGGCTACCCGAATGTTCCCACGCTCAAGCAAGCCGGCTACGACGTGGTTGCCACGCCGCAGATCCGTGCCGTCGTGGCGCCACCCGAGTTTCCAAAAGAAGCCCTGGCCTATTACGAAGACCTGTTCCGCAAGTTGAGCGCCACCCCGACGTGGAAAAAATATGTCGAGGACAACCAGCTGGAAGACTCGTTCGGCAATGGCGCCGAACTGAAGAACTCCATTGCACAGATCGACAAGGAAATGCGCGTGCAGTTCCAGGCGGCCGGCATGAAGCTGGTGCGCTGAACCAGCACTTGAACCCGGCGTCGTGGCGCCTCGGCCTTGCGGCAGCGCCACACGTTCGAGCCCTCGCCGCCGCAACGTGGCCTGGGCTTTTTTGTTTCGTTTTGCCACCCCTTCAATGTGCGGCCGTGTTCGCGCCGCGCCGATCAAAAGATGACATCAAGCAATTCCCCGAGCGCCCCGAGCGCATCCACCGCCACCATTTCGCAGCGTCTGGCACGCGGCATCGTCACTTGCAAGCCGGAGGCTGATGCCGGCTCGAACGCCGTTGCCCACAGGCTCTTGCTGGATATTTCAGGCCTCTGCGTTTCGGCCAGGCATGAGACTTACGTCAAGGCGGCGCTCGATTCGGTCGACGGAGACGGCCCCTGTACGGTCATCGGGTTCGATCGCCGACTCACGGCCGAGGGCGCGGCCTTCGTCAATGGCATCGCCTCGCATGGCGAGGACTTTGACGACACCTACGAAGGCGGACCGGTACACGCCGGCGTCGTCATCATCCCCGCCCTGCTCGCCACGGCTGAACGGCACGCGTTGTCGGGTGCGGATCTCCTGCGCGGCATCGCGGTCGGGGCCGAGGTCATGTGCCGCCTCTGCAAAGTGGCGCCCATGCGCGTTCACAAGGCGGGCTTTCATCCCACGGCAATCTTCGGCGTCATGGGCGCGGTAGCCGGCATCGGCGCGGCGCTGCGCCTGAACGAAGAGCAGTTGGTTCGTGCCTTCGGCATCGCCGGCAGCATGGCCGGCGGGATCATAGAGTACCTGGCCGACGGCTCCTGGACCAAGCGCATGCATCCGGGCTGGGCGGCGCAGTCGGGCTATCGGGCCGTGCGCATGGCTTTGGGCGGCTTCGAGGGGCCGCGCACGGTATTCGAGGGGCACCACGGCTTGTTCCATGGCTTCGCCAACACGCTGGACGGCAACTTCGAGGCCATGCTCGACGGTTTCGGTGAGCAATGGTTGTGGAAGTCCATTGCTTTCAAGCCTTATGCCTGCGGCACCATGTCGCATCCGTATATCGATTGTGGCGTGGCATTCCGCGCACGTGGGATTCCTGCAGACCAGATCGAAAAGATTGAAGCCGAAACCGCCGAGGGCATCGTGCACCGGCTGTGGGAACCGCTGGCCATGAAGCAGTCTCCGCCCAACGGCTATTCGGCAAAATTCAGCACGCCCTACGCCATTGCCTGCGGCATTGTGCGCGGCGATGCCGGGCTCGGCGAATACTCCGAGGCTTCGATCAATGACCCCGCGCTCATTACCGTGGCGCGCAAGGTGTCGTATGTCATCGACCCGCAAAATCCTTATCCGAACCAGTTCACGGGACATTTGCGCATCACGCTGAAAAACGGTGAAGTGCATGAGCATCGGCAGGGCTACTTCAAGGGCGGGGCAGACCATCCACTCAGCGACGATGACATCGCGCGCAAGTTCACCGCCAACTGCCTTTACGGCGGGCTGAGCGCCGACGCGGCCGACCGCATGGCTGCGCGTGTGGCAGGGCTGCTGGCAACGCCGCGCGTCGACCTCTCCACACTGACAGCTTGAGCAGGCGCTGCAATGAACAGCCTGCCCGCTGATACACCCGTCGCACTGGTTACCGGCTCAGGCCGGAACATTGGCCGCGAAATCGCTCTGCAACTTTCCGCTTCCGGCATGGCCGTGGCCATCAACGTGCGTGCATCCCAGGCTGAAGGCCAGGCAGTAGTCGAGGAAATCAACGCGCGCGGCGGCAATGCGCTGTTATGCGTGGCCGACATCACTGACGCCACTGCCGTCGCCGGCATGATGCATCGCATCGGCGAGACCTTCGGGCGACTGGATGTGCTGGTAAATAACGCTGCCATTCGGCGGGAAGCGAAGCTGGAGGACATCACGGCCGCCGACTGGCGCGACACCTTGTCGGTCATTCTGGATGGCGCTTTTTTCTGCACCCAGGCCGCGCTGCCGTGGCTGCGCAAATCCTCGCGGGGCGCAGTCGTCAACATCGGCGGCATGACGGGCCATACAGGCGCGGCCGACCGCGTGCACGTGGTCACCGCCAAGGCAGGCTTGTCGGGCCTGACCAAAGCACTCGCGCATGACCTGGGGCCTGACGGCATCACCGTCAATTGCCTGTCTCCCGGCATGATCACGACCGCGCGCAACGCGTCGAGTGCCAGCGCCAAGCCCAGCCACCATGCCCACCACCACCCACTGCTGGGTCGGCGCGGCACGGCAGGCGAGGTGGCGGAGTCGGTGGTCTGGCTGGCCGGGCCGGCCGCGCGCTTCATCACCGGACAGACGATTCACGTCAATGGCGGAACCTACCTCGGAAGTTGAAGCCAGGACCCGCACGGGGCCGATGTCGAGCGCGTCCGTGTGGGGTCGTCGCCTGCTGACGCTGATGGCCGGCACGGCGGGAGGCTACGCCGCGTATCTTGCCAACGTGCCATTGGCCTGGGTACTGGGCTCCATGATGGGTGTGGCCATCCTCACGCTGCTGCGCGGCAGCATCAAGCAGCCGCTGCAACTACGGCGCGGCGCACAAATCACCATCGGCATCGCGCTCGGCCTGACGTTTACCCAGGCCGTCATTCGCGAGGTCGCATCGCTGGGCCACTGGATGGTATTGGGTGCCGCGTTTTCGGTTGGCATGACCATGCTCTTCGCACGTGCGCTACAGCGCATGGCGCGTATGGATGGCGCCACAGCCACCTACGCGGTGGCCGTGGGCGCCTCTTCCGAAATGGCGCTGCAGGCACAGAACGCGGGCGCCGACGGCGCGCAGGTGGCCTCGGCCCATGCCATTCGCATCATCCTCGTGGTGACACTGGCTTCGGTCGTCGCGCACTACAGCGGCCAGAGCGCCGTCAATTTCTTTTCGGCGGGCATGCCTGAGTTGCATTGGCAGTTGGCCGTGTTCCTGCTGTTCACCGCGCCTGTGGTGGGGTGGCTGGCGAGCCGGGTACGCATGCCCAACCCCTGGCTGCTGGGGCCGGTGGTGCTCGCCGGCGTGTTTGCGGCCAACGGCACCACGGCGCGCATGTATCCGCTGGCGCTCATCGCGGCGCAAATTCTCATCGGCTGGAACCTGGGCCAGCATATGACCCGGGAGTTTTTCCGCCGCTCGCCGCGCGTGCTGATGGCAGCGTCCACCGTCACGGTCGGCATGCTGGCGCTGTGTCTGTTGCTGGCCTGGAGCGTGAGCCGTACGGGGGCGTTCACTTTGCTGACCGCGTTTCTTGCGGTCGCGCCGGGTGGCACGGCGGAGATGGCGATCATTGCCAAGAACTTCGGCATTGGCGCGCCCATCGTCACCGCCTTCCATTTCTTCCGCGTCATTTCGACGGTGCTGCTGATCGGCTGGGTCGGCAAGACCTTGCTGCGCACGGGCTGGGTAACGAAGGAAGCTCCAGGCGGGGAGAAGCAGCCGGGGTCCTGAGCTTATCCAGGTGGAGGCGAGACCGAAAAGCCGACCAAAAAGAACCGTTCACCCTGACCCTTCGACATGCTCAGGATTGGTTAGGCAAGCGTATAGAAGGGCTCACACCCCCACCGTTCACCCTGAGCCCGTCGAAGGGTCTGCGCGACTCGCCGATCAGTTCTTTTGCGATGTAGGCCGGGGGTGCCCGGCGGCAAGTAACTTTCTTTTGCTCGCCAAAAGAACGTCACCAAGGAAAAGGCGACCCCGTTGCCCGCGTCCCCTGCGCTGCGCTCCGGCAGCCTGCGGTGCTCGGTCCAGCCGGGGTCGAGCTCGAACTCGCTTCGCTCAGACAATCGCTCGCCCTGTTCCGGCTGGACCTGCGCTCCTCGGCGCAGTCAGAAGGAGTGGAAACTGAATCCAGAGGCCGGGAACGGGCGCGTGGCGCCGTGCCATGAGCTTTCGATGGCTAGGACCTCCACCACTGCTCGACCCCACCGCCGTTAACCCTGACCCCAGGTGAACTTTGGCTTCCCCCGGATGGCTTGCTCTCTCGGTCGCTGCGGCCCGTGCACCTGCGTCAGAACTTCACGCGAGACACGCCCTTGAGTTGCAGGATCTCGCGCGCCTCGTCGGGCGTTGCGATTTCCAGACCCAACCCCTCCAGAATGCTGCGCACGCGCGTGACCTGTTCTGCATTGCTTTTCGCCAGCTGCCCCTTGCCGATCCACAGGCTGTCTTCCAGGCCCACGCGCACATTGCCGCCCATGGATGCGGCCATGGCGGCCACTTTCATCTGGCTGGCGCCGGCTCCGAGGACCGACCAGCGATAGTCATCGCCGAACAGCCGGTCTGCGGTGCGCTTCATGTGCATCACATCGTCGGGGTGCGTGCCGATGCCGCCCAGAATACCGAAGACGGTCTGAATGAAGAAGGGCGCCTTGACCAGCCCGCGCTCGACGAAATGCGCCAGGTTGTACAGGTGCGAGGTGTCATAGCACTCGAACTCGTAGCGCGTGTCGTTCACCGACAGTTCGGTCAACACGGTTTCCAGGTCGCCATAGGTGTTGCGAAAGATCAGGTCCTTGCTGCCCTCGAGATAGGGGCGCTCCCAGTCGTGCTTGAATTCCTTGAAGCGCTTGAGCATGGGGAACAGGCCGAAGTTCATGGTGCCCATGTTCATGGAGGCTACTTCGGGCTGGAGCACCTTTGCGGGCTGCATGCGCTCCTGCACCGTCATGTAGGGCGAGCCGCCCGTGGTGAGGTTGACCACGGCATTGCAGCGTGCCTTGATTTGCGTGAGGAATGGAGTAAAGGCTTCCGGTCGCTGGTCGGGCTTGCCGGTGACCGGGTCGCGTGCATGCAAGTGGATGATGGCCGCGCCGGCTTCACACGCGGCAATCGAGGCTTCGGCGATTTCATCGGCCGTTACCGGCAGATAGGGCGACATCGAAGGCGTGTGGATGGCGCCGGTGACGGCGCAACTGATGATGACTTTTTTCTGCTGGTACATGCGTTTGTCTCCTGGGGTCGGCGTTAAAACTCAAGCTTGAAGGGATGATTCATAGGGGCGATAGCTGTGAAGCACAGCAATGGCGCGGCCATGGTGGAACACAACGGGATCGCCTGGACAGCTTGGCCATGAAGCTTATACGTCCGCGTCGCGTCGCGCCGCGTCGAAGCCGGCTATCTGTGCGTGGCCCGACCGCTTCTGCAGCCCATGCAGGCGCGGCGCGACCGGCGCCACATCCAGTGGCAGCGTTGCAGAGTGCGCCCCGCAACATTTGGAAGCCAGAACCCTGTCGAGGTTCATTCCGGGTGCGCCAACCGAATGAGTCGCTTGCCGAGGTTTTCGCCCCGGTAGAGCCCTGCAATCGCGTCGGGTGCGGCTTCGATGCCCTCGAGTATTTCCTCGCGGTAGCGCAGGCTACCGGCGCGGACCCAGGCAGCCAGCCGCGCCACGGCTTCCTCGTAGCGATGCTCGTAGTCCCACACCAGAAAGCCCTGCATACGAGCCGACTTGTTGAGCAGATGCCGCTCGACCCTTGGGCCACTGGGCCAAGGCTCCCAGTTCGAGACCGAGGCCGTGCCGCAGATGACAATGCGTGCGCGCTTGTTGATGTGCCGAAGCACGCCGTCGGAAATGCTGCCGCTGGTGTTGTCGTAGTAGACGTCGACGCCCGCTGGGCAGGCTACCGCAAGCTCGTTCGCAAAATCTTTGCTCTTGTAATCGATCGCAGCGTCGTAGCCGAACTCCTCCAGGCACTGGCGCGTCTTGACCGGGCCGCCCGCAATGCCGACTGTGCGGCAGCCTGCCAGTTTGGCGATCTGTCCGACGGCCGACCCCACGGAACCCGCCGCGGTGGAAACGACCACGGTGTCGCCTGCACGCGGCTCGCCAATTTCAGTCAGCGCGAAATAGGCGGTGATGCCGTTCAGGCCAAGCACGCCCAGCGAAAGAGAAAGCGGCAGGTCGCGCTCGAGCACCTTGCGCCGGATGGTGCTGCCGTCTGTCACGGCGTATTCCTGCCAGCCCAGCATGCCCATGACCTGATCGCCTTCGGCATAGCGAGCATGGCGCGACGCCACCACGGTGCCGGCGGCGAAGGCGCGCATCACGCCGCCAACGGGAACCGGGTCGGAATAGTTGGCGGCCGCATTGACCCAACCACGCATGGCCGGCTCTACTGATAGGAATTCGTTGCGCACCAAAAGCTGGCCTACCTCAATGGCGGGCAGGGTAGCCTCTGCGATCTCAAAGTGCCCGGCCTGGGGTATGCCTTGCGGGCGAGACTTGAGCAGAACCTGGCGGTGGGTGTGCGGGGTCAGAAGCATATGAACCAATCCGGAAATGGCGGCAAAGTCTTGATTCCTGAACTCGCTGGCTGGACCAGCCGACCAAGGGCAAAAGGGCACGGGATGCTTTCTCCGAGCCCGTCCGCGCGTAACAAGGCCGCTGGATGAAAGACAGGACCAGCCTTCGCTATGGCAACCGTTGGGTCAATGATTAAACGTATTACCCAATACAATATGCAATGATACCAAATTGAACCCGAAACGATGAGGAGAGCCAGATGGCGGGACTTTACTTTGAGCAGTTCAAGCTGGGGCATGTTTTCAAGCACGACATTCGCCGCACGGTCACCGAGACCGACAACGTCATCTTTTCGACGATGACCCACAACCCGGCAGCGATTCATCTGGACGCCGAATACGCGAAGGGCACTGAGTTCGGCAAGCCGCTGATGAACAGCGTGTTCACGTTGGGACTGATGGTCGGTATTTCGGTTGGCGACACCACACTCGGCACCACGGTGGGCAACCTGGGCTGGGATGAGGTGCGGTTTCCCCGGCCCGTTTTTGCAGGGGACACACTGCATGTTGAAACTGAAGTTCTGGAAAAGCGCGAGAGTGCCTCGCGTCCACACAACGGAATAGTGACCTTCCGCCACATGGCATGGAACCAGCGCGACGAACTCGTCGCCTCGTGCAAACGCGTCGCATTAATGCTGAAGCTACCCCTGGATCAATAAAGGAAAAATTACCATGAGCGCATCCAACCACGCACTTTCAAACTACGTAATGCCCCTGCCGTTCGAGCCTCTGCGCTCACTGCTTTTCATCCCGGGAGACAGCGAACGAAAAATGGCGAAAGGAGCGACGTCCGGAGCCGATGCCTTGATCCTCGACCTCGAAGATTCGGTCGCCGCATCACGCACGCAGATTGCCCGGGAGACGGTGCTGGCCTATTTGAAGAGCCGCCCCCACGGCCAGCGCGACAGCCAGCAATTGTGGGTACGCATTAATCCACTGACCACGCCCGCCGCACTGAAAGACCTGATGGTGGTGGCCGGCGCGCCGGATGGCATCCTGCTACCCAAGGTCGATTCAGGCAGCGACGTCACACAGTTGTCGCACTATCTCGATGCGCTGGAGGTGCGGGAGGGTGTGGCCGAAGGAACCGTTCGCATCATGCCTGTGGCGAGCGAGACGCCGCGTTCGCTGTTCACGCTCGGTAGCTACGAAGGCCGCAGCGCCCGCCTGTGCGCACTGACCTGGGGTGCGGAAGATATCGCTGCGGCGTTGGGCGCAAGCACCAATCGCCGGCCTGACGGAGAGTACGAATCAGTTTATGAGATGGCGCGCACGCTGTGCCTGGCCGGCGCAGTCGCCGCAGGCGTGCAGCCCATCGACACGATCTGGTCGAACTTCGGCGACGAGGCGGGACTGGTGCGCGACTCCATGCTCGGCCGCCAGCGGGGCTTTACGGGCAAGATGGCTATCCATCCCAACCAGGTGGCCGCGATCAATGCAGCCTTCACGCCGAGCGACGAAGAACTGGCGTTTTCACAAAAGGTCGTGGACCTTTTCGAGCAGAACCCGGGCCTCGGCACAATCGGACTCGACGGAAAAATGCTGGACATGCCTCACCTGAAACAGGCGCAGCGCGTGCTTGCGCTCGCCAAACGTTTCAAGGCTTGACAGGCACCTTATCGGCTGGCGGCATGTCGGCCGAGCCGGGGGAACCGGTAGGCAAATCGCCGTCACGAGTGGCGATTTTCGACTTGGTTTCAGTATGACTTGGGCAGTCCCAGTACTTTTTCTGCGATGAACGAGAGGATCAGCTGCGGCGAGATCGGCGCGATGCGTGGCAGCATTGATTCCCGAAAGTAGCGCTCCACGTGGTACTCCTTGGCGTAGCCCATGCCGCCGTGCGTAAGCACTGCGGTCTCGCAGGCCCGGTAGCCCGCCTCGGCGCAAAAAAACTTCGCGGCATTGGCCTCCGCTCCGCAAGGGCGGCCCTGGTCATAGAGCCAGGCCGCGCGCTGATACAGGAGCGTGCCCGCCTCGAGGTCGACCCAGCGTTCGGCCAGCGGATGCTGGATGCCCTGGTTTTTGCCGATGGGCCGGTCGAACACGATGCGCTCGCCCGCGTACCTGGCCGCACGTTTGAGCGCCGCGCGACCCAGGCCGGTGGCTTCGGCCGCCAGCAGCACCCGCTCGGGATTGAGCCCGTGCAGGATGTACTCGAAGCCGCTGCCTTCCTCGCCAATCAGGTCTTCGACAGGGATTTCCAGCCCGTCGATGAAAAGCTCGTTGGAATCCACCGCCTTGCGCCCCAGCTTTTCAATTTCACGCACCGACACTTTGCTGCGGTCCAGGTCGGTGTAGAAGAGGCTCAGGCCCTTGGTGGGCTTGCTCACCTGATCGATCGGCGTGGTGCGCGCCAGCAACAGGATCTTGTGGGCCACCTGCGCGGTGGATATCCAGATCTTCTGGCCATTGACCACGTACTTGTCGCCCTTGCGCACCGCCATGGTCTTGAGCTTGAGCGTGTTCAGGCCCGTGTTGGGCTCGGTCACACCGAAGCAAGCCTTGGCCTCGCCGTTGATGATAGGTGGCAGCCAGCGGCTTTTTTGGGCTTCGCTGCCGTGCATCACGACCGGGTGCAGGCCGAACACATTCATGTGTATTGCCGACGCGCCCGAAAGCCCGGCGCCTGAGGCCGACACCGTTTCCATCATTGCGCAGGCTTCGGAAATACCCAGGCCCGAGCCGCCATACTCGGTCGGCATTGCAATGCCCAGCCAGCCCGCCTTGGCGATCGCGGCGTAGAAATCTTCGGGAAATCCGCCTGCCTTGTCCTTGTGCAGCCAGTACTCGTCATCAAACTCGCTGCAGAGTTCGGCGATTGCGTTCCGGATGGAAACCTGGTCTTCTGTCGGATCGAAATTCATCGGGGTTGCCTGCCTTAGAAGATTGCGGGGAATTTATTAACGTCACATATTGTATTGAACCATACAAAATGAGCAATGAACTCTCGGACGTTTGCGAAGCTCAATCGCGCAAGCTTGGCTTTATCCGCCCCGGCTGGGCCGGCGTCGCGGGCGAGTCAGTCGGCGCTCGACTCGCCCCTGATGGTCAACAGGTTGCGCTTGACCAGGTTGAGCATGTCGACGAGTGCGTGGCGCGACTCGGTGTCCAGGCCTTCCAGAATACGCTCGCTCATGACGTGGCTGCGTGATTTCATCTCGGTGATGATCTGGCTGCCCTTGGTGGTGAGATAGATGCGCTTGACCCGGCGATCGTTGTCGTCGGCCCGCCGCTCTATGAATTCCGATGCTTCGAGCCGGTCAATCAGCCCGCCCAGTGCGGCCTTGCCAATGTCGAGCACGTTGGCCAGATCGCTCTGGATCATGCCGTCGTGCCGCGACAGGTGCGCCAGGATCCACCACTGCGACCGGGTCATGCCCATCGGCTTCATGAACTCGTCGAAGACACTGCGCCTCAGACGCGAGACGTCGTGCATGAGAAAGCCCAGCCGGCTATCCCAGTTCTCGGACTCGGCAGACTTCGCCCTTGGCTTGGCGTTCTTGGCTTTTGCGTCGGAAAGACTGGCAATTTTTGTCGACATGGTGCGTCCCGGGGGTCCAACGCTGGCCGATTGGGCCGCGCGGAAATTGCATGGTTTTCTATATTTTACGCTAGCATCCCATATTCAACGCGCAGCTCCGATTTCGCAAGCGCGACTCAGGCCGTGGCGCAATTCCCCATTCGCGGCGGGGAAGGTTAGAGCATGGGACCAGCCCGTGCAGCTCGCAAGTAAAGCATCACAGTGCTCGCCTTGTGGATCTTCAAAATCGGCTATAGTATGTTTACATACTATTAGGAGCCAATCTCCTGATCTGTAGATTCATGGACGCCCCAATACCGCTGCCCCCTTCCGTTGCTCGCAAGCCCATCTATGCACGAACGCTCGCGTTTCGGGCCTACGCGCGCGAGGACGGGCTTTGGGATGTGGAGGGAAGAATGCATGACAGCCGGGATTACCTCTTTGATCGCTTTGAAGGCGGTGCCTTGCCTGCCGGAGAAGCTGCGCATGACATGTCGATCCGAATCACCGTGGATGACGCGTTGCTGGTTCGCGACGTCGTCGCCGGCATGGCGGCCAGGCCCTTTGAAGAATGCGTGCAGGCGACAGCGCCGCTGAAGCGCCTGATCGGCAGTACCTTGGGAAAAGGGTGGCGCCGTGCGATCGACGAGGCCATGGGCGGCACCGCTGGCTGCACGCATTTGCGCGAGCTTCTGTTCAACATGGCGACGGCAGCCATCCAGGCGGTACCCTCCTACCAGGAACATCTACAGTACCCGGGCGAGCGCAACCCCGGCCAGGCGCAAAGCATGCCGCACTTTGTCGACAGGTGCATGTCATGGCGTCGAACGGGTCCCGTGGTCGAGCGTCACTATCCGCAGTTTTTCATCCAGCCGTCGGACAGCGACTAAGGCGAATTGGCGCCCATTCGGATGGCTGGTTTTTCTGCGGGCCTAGACCGTACCGGCGGTCGAGTCGTCCGGTTCCCGCACGGAGGACAGCTGGGCCACCGCCACACCCGCCAGCGCGATCCCTGCGCCGGCCAGTTTGGCTGTGCTGAACCCTTCGCCGCCAGCGACCCATGAGATCACCCCTGCCACAGGGGGCATGAGGTACAGCAAAGGCGCGGACTGTGCCACCCCGCGCACGCCGTTGACCCAGCCCCACACGATCCAGCCAAGGAACGACACGATGACCCCGCACCAAAAGAAACCGAGCCACACCCCGAAGGGTGGAGCGGCCCATTGCACCTTCATCAAGGCTGCATGTTCAAGGGCCAACATGGGGACTGAGCCGATCAAAATTGAATAGCAAACCACCACGCTTGCGCCGTGCTGAGCCATCAGCGGCTTGCTCAGCACGACGTAGAGTGCAAAGAGTGCGGCTGCCATGAGGAGCATCAGGTCGCCGCCCCCCGCGGTCCACTCGTTGCGAGTGATCTTCTCGGAAGAAAAAATCAGGATGCCGGCGCACGCCAGTAACACGCCCATGACTTGACGCGGCCTCAGCCTTTCCACGCCCAGCACGCTCAGCCAAATCAGCGTGAAGATGGGTCCGCAGGCCAGGATCAATGAACTGGAGAAGGCGGTCGACAGTCCGATTCCATAAGTTGCGGTTGCGATATGCAGGAACTGTCCGAGCAGTCCCGCCAGGGCGAGAAGACCCCATTGCGCTCTGGGGATCCTGGGCCACTTGAGGCCGTGCTGCATCAGCAGCATTGCAGCGGCACAGAGTGCTAAAACCAGGGCGCGCAAAAACAGAAATCCACTGACCGTAAGGGACGCGAACACGTGCTTCTGAATCGAGAAGTTTGCGCCCCAGATGACCATGAGCATCAGCCCGATCATGAGCGCAGCGCTTCTTCGCTGCGGGCTTTGAGCGCTCATGGGAGTGCGCTCGCCGCGAAGACGCGGAGGTGTGAACGGGAAACGAGCACAGAAGGGCTCAGCGTCCCTGGAACACGGGCTTGCGCTTCTCGAAAAAGGCCTTCACGCCTTCTGCGTGGTCGTCGGTCAATAGCGCCAAACCTTGCGCCCATGCCTCGGCATCCAGCAGAGCTTCCAGGTCTGGTTGATACATGAGTTTGAACATCTTCTTGGCCACACCCAGCGCAAAAGTAGGCCCATTAGCCAGTTCTCGAGCATAGGCAAACGCTGCCGCGTCAAGTTGGTCATCGGCAACTACCAGGTTGACAAGCCCCAATGCGTGCGCTTCATCGGCGTCGATTCGGCGCCCGGAATACACCAGCTCTTTGGCGCGTTGCACTCCCAGATGCTGAGTCAGGAAATAAATTGCGCCGCCGTCGGGCACAAGGCCGACATGGCGAAACACTTGTGAAAACCGCGCCGTCTCGGAGGCGATAACGGCGTCGCAAGCAAGCGCCATGCTCCAGCCGATACCCGCTACCGCACCGCGCACGCCCGCCACCACGGGCTTCTCGATATTGGCGAGGTTGCGCACCATACGATGCGCCAACTTGAGCAGCGCGCGCCCGGATTCAGGCGTGAAGTCACCCATCTTGCTCACGTCGCCACTGGCGCAAAACGCCTTACCCGAGCCTTGCAACAGCACCGCGCGTACGGCAGGGTCCCGGCCTGCTTCTTCGAAATGCGAGCCCAGCGCTTCGCGCATCTCGACCGTCAAAGCATTCAGCTTGTCTGGGCGGTTCAGTGTGATGAGCGCGACACCGTCGCGTACTTCGTAGAGTGTCGTCACTTTATTTCCCCGTGAACGCTGGAGCGCGCTTCTCGGCAAACGCCCTCGCGCCTTCACTCACGTCTTCCGAGGTTTGCAGCAGACGCAACATCATCTGCTCCATCCGCAGGCCCGTGGCCAAGTCGACATCCCGGCTGCGAACGGCCAGTTCCTTGGCCGCTTGCACTGCCAGCGGGGCGTTGCGGGCTAGCTTCGACGCGTAAGCCTGCGCCGCGTCCATCAGATCCGAAGACTTCACGACCTGGTTGACCAAGCCCCAGCGCAATGCGGTCTGTGCATCGAAAGACTCTCCAATCAGCAGCATTTCCATGGCGATCGCATGGGGAAGCTGCTGTGCGATGCGTTGGGTGCCACCGTTGGCGGGAAAAACGCCTCGCTTGACTTCTGCCACTGAAAATGTCGCGTGCTCTGCGCAAACGCGCAAGTCGGTTGCCAGCAGAAGCGTCATGCCGCCACCCAGGCAGTAGCCATTGACGGCGGCGACAATCGGCTTCCAGACTTCCAGCCCACGGTTCAGCAACTGATTCTTTTGGGTCAGAAGCAGCTCGCTCAGAGGCGGTTGCTGGTTCACGAAGGATTTCAGGTCCGCTCCTGCAGAGAACGACTTTTGACCTGCTCCAGTGATGATGGCGACGCGGATCTCCGGGTCGTCGCGCACGCGCTCCCAGGCGGCCGAGAGACCCGCATAGTGCTCGTTGTCCATCGCGTTCATCCGCTCGGGCCGGTTGATGGTGATCGTAGCGATGTGATTTTCGAGCGTGAGATCGATAGACATTCAAGGGCTCTCAAGTATTGGGCTGGCGTTAATGGCAAGGCAGGCAGGCTGACGATCGTTGTCTTGTGCCTAGAAGTCGAGCACGAGCGGCGCGGTGGGAAAGTCCCGGCAGGCTGCACTGACCGCGGCCAGATGCCTCGCCATACGGCGCTCTGCCAGGTCCGCGTCGCGCGCGGCGATCGGCTCGAAGATGCGGCGGTGCGCATGCATCACCTGTTTGCGGACTTCATCGCTGGCGAAGTCTTCGATGGCAGATGCTTGGTACACCATGTTCGATATGGAAAGCAGAAACGCCCGCAAGAGTTCGTTGTGGCTGGCCGCGGCAATCGCCATGTGCCAGTTCACGTTTTCGCGCAGGAACAAGGGCGGGTCCAGGTAGGCATCTTCCACGCGCTGTGTCGCAGCCCTCAGTTGCTCGAGGTCGTCGGCCGTGTGATTCTTTGCGGCCAGCGCAGCCAGCGCGGGTTCGATCGCCTCCCGCGTTTGCAACAGCGACAGCAGCGTGATGCCCCGGCCGTGCACAAAGATCGAAATGGAACGTTTGAGCGACTCGTCGTCCGGTTTGTTGGCGACCGAGCCCCCGTATCTGCCGGGGCGTGTGATGACGAGTCGCTCGGCTTCCAGGATCCGCAAGGCGTCCCGAACGGAGCCGCGGCTGAGTCCGGTTTGCGCCACGAGTTCTCGCTCGGCGGGCAGCGGCGTACCCACCGGCAAGGCGCCCGTCAGTATCTGCCGTCGCAACTCGTTGGCCAGCACGTCCGAGGTTTTGGGCACCACGATGGGTGAGAGCCTCAATGGACTGGCTGGGGCAGTTTGTAAATTGCTTTGCACTTCTCTATGATATCGCTATCATTGCCATTGTCAAATATTGGACCATAGAAATAGCTCCAACGGATCTGATCCGGATGCCTCGTCAGACAAGAGACCTTGGAACGATTCCCTGCATATTGAAATCGGAACAAAACGAACTGATGACCCCTCCACCCGTGACGGCACAAAGATTGCCCGACCATCCGCACGTTCTGCTGATCACGATCGATCGGCCCCCGCTGAACGCCATGACGCTGGAGGCGCACCGTGCGCTGCTGGCTGCCCTGCGTTCGGTCGAAGAGCAGGACGACATTCGCTGTGTGGTGCTCACCGGAGCAGGGGAGCGGGCGTTTGTGGCCGGTGGTGATGTCGGCGAGCTGGGTGCGCTCGATGCCGCTTCAGCACTCGTTCGCACACGCGTGATACGTCAGGTTTTCGATGCGATCCGCCGCAACCCCGTGCCAGTGATTGGCGCCATCAACGGCCACGCGCTCGGCGGTGGGCTGGTGATGATGTCTCAATGCGACATCGTGGTTGCCGCGGACACCGCCACCTTCGGCTTGCCCGAAATCAACGTCGGCGTCATGGGCGGCACAAAGCACCTGGCGCGGATAGTGCCCGAAAAAGTCATGCGCTGGATGGCCCTGACGGGTCAGCGCGTCGACGCCGCCTACATGCAGCGCCTTGGTGTGGTCCAGCAAGTGCTGCCCCGTGAAGAGGTGCTGGCAGCTGCGCTGAAGATGGCCGACGACATCTGTGCCAAGAGCCCGGCGAGTGTCCGACTGATGAAAGAAGTGATCAATCTGACCGAATCGATGAACCTCGACGACGGCTACCACGTGGAAACGTATGCGACGGCCATCATTTCCACACACCCTGATTCGAAAGAGGCCGCACGCGCCTTCAAGGAAAAGAGGCCAGCCGTGTTCCCCGCAAAGAAAGACTCGACATGAGTCAGCCTTCTTCGCCTAACGCACCACTTCCCTTGACGTCGCTGACGGTCATCGACCTCGGCCAGATCTACAACGGCTCGTACGCCACCTTCCTGATGGCCATGGCGGGCGCGCGCGTGATCAAGATCGAGCCCAAGGGCGGTGAACATTTGCGCCGGCGCGCGAGCGTGGGCGGTGCGGCCCTTCCGTTTGCAATGCTCAACTCGAACAAGCTGTCGGCTACGCTCGACCTGAAGAGCGCGCGCGGGCGGGAACTGCTGCTGCAGATGGTTCGGCGCGGTGATGTGCTGCTCGAAAACTTTGCGCCGGGAACGATGGAACGGTTGGGGCTGGGCTGGGACACCCTTCAACAAGAAAATCCCCGCCTCATCTATGGCTCCGGTTCGGGCTACGGACTGAGTGGGCCTTACCGTGACTACCCGGCGATGGACCTCACGGTGCAAGCCATGGCCGGGGTCATGAGCGTGACGGGGTTTGCCGACCGGCCGCCCGTCAAGGCCGGCCCGGCGATATGCGACTTTTTCGGGGGCATTCACCTTTACGCCGGCATCATGACCGCACTGGTCGAGCGTAGCCTCACCAACCGTGGCCGGCTGGTCGAAGTCTCGATGCAGGAGGCGGTGTATGCCTCGCTCAGTTCCAACCTCGGCCTCTTCATGGGCGAGGCGCCGCTGGCGTCGTTGCGAACGGGTAATCGCCACGGCGGGCTCGCAGAGGCGCCCTACAACGTGTACTCGACGATGGACGGCTATATCGCCATCCTGTGCGTGGGCGAAACCCATTGGCGCTCGCTGCTCGCGGCCATGGGCCGGGAAGAGCTCGCCACCGACCCGCGTTTCTTGAATCTGAAAACGCGGGTGGAGCACATCGACGAGGTGGATGCCTTGGTGGGTGAATTCGCGTCTCGCTACGCCAAAGAAGACCTCTTCGCACTGTTGATGCGGCATCGCGTGCCGTCATCGCCCGTGCGTGATCTCAACGAAGTGATTCATGACCCACACATGCTGGCCCGTCGGGCCATCGAGTGGATAGACCATCCGGACCTCGGAAGAATTCCGGTCCCCAATTCGCCGATTCGCTACGCGGGCAGCGAGCCACTCGGCATCATCCCCAGCCGCCGCCTCGGTCAGGATAACCAGGCCGTGTACGGCGACTGGCTGGGCCTCACCTCCGAAGCCATCGAACAACTGCACGCAGAAGGCGTTGTCTGAGCTCGCGAAGCCCATCCCTTGTTGACATTCAACCCCAGGAGACATCCATGAAAAAGTCCAGCTTTGCTTTGGCTCTGAGCCTTGCCTTTTGTGCGTTCGCCGCGCCTGTCTCTGCGCAAGAGGCCTATCCGAGTCGGCCCATCACGATTGTGGTTCCCTTCGGCCCCGGTTCGGGAAGCGACGTGGGCGCGCGGCTGGTCGGCCAGAAGCTGGGTGAGGCGCTCGGCCAGACTGTCGTGATCGACAACAAGCCTGGCGCCAATGGCTCCATCGCCGCGACCTTCGTGGCCAAGTCCAAACCGGATGGCTATACCCTCTTCGTTGGCACCAACTCCACCCATGGCGCCAACCCTGGACTTCTGAAGGAAATGCGCTACGACCCGGTCAAGGACTTTGCGCCAGTGAACCGGATCGCCATCTTCACCAGCATCATCGTTGCCAATCCGGCCCTGCCGGTGCGCAACATGCGCGAACTGATCGCGCTGGGCAAGACACAGGAACTGAGCCTGGCCACCGGCAACGCGAGTGGAATCGTGCAAAGCGAGACCCTGGCCCGGTATGCCAAATGGAAGCCCTTGCTACGGGTACCGTTCAAGAGTAATCCGCAAGCCATGACAGAGGTGATGGCGGGCCGGGTGCAACTTATGTTCTCCGATGTGGCGACCGCACAAGCACAGGTGAAAGCAGGGACTTTGAAGGCGCTGGCGGTGACATCCAAGGACCGCAGCAGCCTGATGCCCGACCTGCCCACCTTCATTGAGAGCGGCGTGCCCGACTACGACCTGTCTGGCTGGATTTCGCTGTTCGCGCCCGCTGGCACACCACCCGCAGTCGTCAACAAACTCAACGCCGAACTCACCCGTATCCTCACCACGCCCGAGGTGCGCACCCGCTTTCAAGACCTGGGCGCAGAGCCCAGCCCTATGCCGGTGCCGCAGTTCACGGCGTGGGTGCAACAGGAAGTCAACACCTGGACAAAGCTGGTCAAGGAAGCTGGCATACAGCCCGAATAACGCATCGGCTTACCCAGCACTGAAAGCGGACTATGGATTTTGAGTTGAACGAAGAGCAGCGGATGTGGCAGGACACCCTCCACACCTTTATGGAAAAGGAAGTCGGGCGCGAGTACACGCGCGAGCACGACGCCAGCCGTGAGTTTCCATGGGAGGTGTACAAGAAAATGGGCAAACTCGGCTGGCTTGGCCTCTTGCTTCCCGAGGAAGACGGTGGCGTGAATGCCGACCCGGTGATGTTTGCGATTTTCTGCGAAGCTATTGCCAAGTACAGCCTGGACACGGCAGCCTGCATCATGACGTCGATGTTCACGGCGACCAATTTCTCCGCCCACGGCACGCCGGCACAAAAGGAGAAATACCTGCCCGGCTTCTTGCGCGGCGAGCGAACGTTCTCGATCGCCATCACCGAGCCACAGTCGGGTTCAGACGCCGCTGGCGCCCGTACCAAGGCGGTGATCGATGGCGACGAGTGGGTTCTCAATGGCAGCAAGACCTTCTGCTCGGGTGCGCACATCCCAGGTACCGCAATCGTGCTCATGGCGCGGACCGCTGAGGAGCGCTACAAGGGGCTGAGCCTCTTTGTTGTTCCCAACGATGCTCCCGGACTCACCATCACCAAGTTGAACACCATCGTGCGCCGCAGCCTGGGGACCACCCAGCTCTACCTGGACAACGTGCGCCTGCCGAAGGAAAACCTGATCGGCGAAGTCGGCGAAGGCTGGAAATACATCGGGGAGCACCTCGAGCATGAGCGCTTGAGCCTGGCTGCGTCCTACATCGGCAATGCGAAAACCGCCCTGGATGACACCATTCGCTACACCAAGGATCGCAAAGCCTTCGGTCGCTCCGTATCCGACTTCCAGGTCATCAAGCACCGCATGGTCGACGGCGCCATCGCTCTGGAAGCAGCCCGGCTGCTGACCTATTCGGCGGCGGCGAAGATGGCGCGAGGCGAACGTGCCATCAAGGAAGTCTCGATGGCCAAGGTCTTTGCAGTCGATGCACTGTTCAAGATTTCTTTTGACGGCATGCAGGCGCTCGGCGGGTACGCGCAGTTGCCCGAGCAGGACATGGAGCGCTATTTTCGCGAGGCCAAGCACGGCATGGTCGGTGGCGGAACGAACGAGATTCAGCGCAGCATCATCGCCAAAGAGATGGGCTTGTAGATTGCATAGGCAAGAGGGTTCGCACCTTTTGCAGAGGTCCCACGCGAGCCGGTTGATATCGGATTAGGCCCGGTCGCCCGGCGCATCGAGCTGGTCCGCGCAAACTTCCCGAACGCAGGCGCGCAGCCACCGATGCGCGGGGTCTGCGTCCAGGCGCGGATGCCACAGCAATGAAACTGTGATGTCCGCCAGCTCGACCGGAAGCGCAAAGCTGTGCATGCCAATGCGCAGACGCGCCGTGTGCCGCTCTGGCACGGTAGCGACCAGATCAGATTCACGCGCCAGAGCGAGCGCCGTCGAAAAGCCGGCGACGATGGTCGCTATGTGGCGCTGCAGGCCAAGGCGCGCCAGCGCATCATCCACGGACCCTCGCTCGTTTCCGCGACGTGAAACGAAGACGTGTTTTTCCGCTGCATACCGTGCTGGCGTGATGGCGTGCGTCGCTAGCGCATGACCTGGGTGGACGACTCCCACAAAGCGGTCGCGCAAAAGCGCTTGCGCGCGTACCTCCGGCGCGGTGTCCGGAGCAAGCACGCCAGTTTCAAGGTCGACGCCGCCGTCACGCAGCGGGCCGCTGTCCTTGTCGGGCTTCTGCAGAAACCGCAGCCGCACCCCCGGCGCCTCCAGGCTCACGCGGGCAATGAGCTCAGGCCCGAAGGTCTCGACAAATCCTTCGCTCGTACGCAGCGTGAAAGTGCGCACCAGCTTTTTCAGCTGTAGCTTCCTGACCGGGCGGAGCACCGCGTGCGCTTCATCGACCAATGCACCCACGCGCTCGCGCAACTCGAGGGCCCTCGGCGTGGCCACCAGGCCGCGTCCGGCCCGGACCAGGAGCGGGTCGCCGGTTGTTTTGCGAAGGCGGGCCAGCGCCCGGCTCATCGCCGAGGGGCTCAGTCGCAGCCTTTCGGCAGCGCGGGCAACGCTGCCCTCGGCCAGCAGCACATCGAGGGTCAGCAGCAGGTTGAGGTCGGGTGAGGTCATGCGCGACGATAGTCCAATTCAGCTGTGACATGGCGTTTAGAGCAGGAATAAGCTGCAACCCATGCGCCTTCCGCATCTTGTGTGAAAAACCTACAGTTTGTCGAGCTCCACTGACGGAGTGTCAGAAAGACAAATTCATGCACAAATCAGTTGGGGGCGCGGCGAACGCGCAAGAGGGCGACATCACCGCGGTTACACGCTCCTCCATGCCGCCGGCAGCCCGCTGGGCGCTGGCAAGCCTGTCGTTGTCCATGCTGCTGTCTTCGCTGGGCACCAGCATCGCCAACGTCGGCTTGCCTTCGCTGGCGCTGGCCTTTGACGCCAGCTTTCAAAAGGTTCAGTGGGTGGTGCTGGCCTATCTGCTGGCTATTGCCACCCTGATCGTCGGTGCGGGTCGACTCGGTGATCTCCTTGGCCGACGTCAAATACTGCTGGCCGGGATCGCCATGTTCACGGCGGGCTCTGCGCTCTGCGGTGGGGCGCCTACGCTCGAATGGCTCATTGCCGCGCGAGTCCTTCAAGGCGTCGGCGCCGCGCTCATGCTCGCGCTCACCATGGCATTCATCGGCGAAACCGTCCCCAAGGAAAAAAGCGGCAGCGCCATGGGCTTGCTGGGCACGATGTCGGCATCGGGTACCGCGTTGGGACCAGCGCTGGGAGGGTTGCTCATTTCAGGCTATGGCTGGCGTGCGATCTTTCTCGTAAACGTCCCTTTGGGAATTGCGACTTACCTCCTTGCACGCTGGCATCTTCCGGCAGATCGCGACCGCTCGACGCCAGTCCACGTCGGCTTCGATACCTTGGGCACATTCCTGCTGGCCGTCTCGCTCGGGGCCTACGCCTTGGCCGTGACGTGGGGGCGTGGCACATTCGGCAGCGTAAATCTTGTCCTGCTGATGGCGTCGGTCTTTGCCCTGGCAGTTTTCATTGCCGCTGAGCGAAGGGCCTCTGAGCCACTGCTGCGGTTGACGCTCTTTCGTGATCGGTCGCTGAACGCCAGCCTTGGCAGCAGTGCGCTCGTGGCGACGGTGATGATGGCGACGCTGGTGGTGGGGCCGTTCTATCTTTCAGGCGCCCTGGGGTTGGCCCCTGCAGGGGTCGGCATGGCTCTTTCCATCGGCCCACTCGCCGTCGCCTTTACAGGTGTACCTGCGGGTCATCTGGTCGATCGAATTGGCGCAGCCCGCATGACGCTGGCCGGCCTTATAGCGATGGCTGGCGGATGCGCCTTGCTGGCGGTGCTGCCGTTGTCGTCTGGCGTGGCGGGCTACGTCCTGCCTATGGTCGCGGTCACGATTGGTTATGGTGTTTTCCAGACTGCCAACAACACCTCGGTAATGGCCGGCATACCTGCCGATCGTCGCGGGGTAATCTCGGGCATGCTAAACCTCTCGCGCAACCTGGGGCTGATCACCGGCGCATCCGTCATGGGTGCAGTGTTCGCGCTGGCATCCGGAAGCGGACCGGTCACGGCGGCAAACGGGCAGCAGATTGCCGCCGGCATGCAAGCCACCTACACAGTCGCTGGTTTGTTGGTGGGGGTGGCGATTTTGCTGGTGTGGTGGAGCTCGAAGGCGTCAAGAGCCCGTTCGATTTAGCGAACTGATCGCTCGGGTTAAAGGTTATGAACGGCCCGGTGGGGGCCCGCTTTCGACGGCCTAACCGTCCGGTCGAAGCTCGCCAGGCCGCTCCGACCAAAGCGGATAAAACCCGATAAGCCCCAACACAGGCCCCGGCACCAGCAACCAGACAATGCCAAGCCCCCAGCTTTCGATACCGCGCGTTGCCAGCGAAATCGACGCCACGGAGATGGCGAACCCGATGGAGTTCTGGATCGCCAGTCCACTGCCCACCAGGTGCGAGGGGCACGCCTGTGCAGACAGGGCCGAGAATTGTGGCGAGTCTGCAGGTACGGCGAAGCCCCACACCAAGAGGATGGCGAGGACCGCCCACGCGGGCGCCGTGTCCGCGCTGAGAGCAAAGGCTGCACCGCACAGCCCCGACAGCGCAAGCGACGCGGCCGCAACGCGCGCGCTGCCGACACGAGCGCTGCGGCTCAGCCTTCCCCCCAGCAAGCAACCGGCCACGCCAGCCGCGATGATCCAGAACGACAGACCCGACACGCCGGTCCAGGACAGGCGCTTGTCGAGTGCGGTCTGGGCCACGAGCAGTGGCAGCAAGGTCCAGAACGCGTAGATCTCCCACATGTGGCCGAAGTAGCCCAGCGCCGACGCACGAAATTTGGGCAGTTTGAAGGGCGCCATGACGTTGCGCAGCGACAGCCCCGCCGCGCCCATGTTGCGCTTGAGGTGAGGTCCATCGCCGAGTGCATGGATGAGGCCAGCGCCCGCCAGCGCCAGGGCTGAGGATGCAAGTATCACGAGCTGCCAGTCCCACGCGGCCCCGACCGCGCGCAGGGCATGCGGCAAGGCCGTGCCGAGCGTAAGCATCGCCAGGAGTGTGCCAAGCGCCTGCCCGGCGCGCTCGGGAGCCCAGCTGACGATGAGCTTCATGCCCATCGGGTAGATTCCGGCCAACGACACGCCGACCAGAAAGCGCAGCACCGTCCCACTGGCCATGCCATGCGAGAACAGGGCAAACGAGGCGTTGAAGGCCGCGCCAAGCACGCTCGCGCACACGAAGATGCGGCTCGCGGTGAAGCGATCGGCCACGCCCGACATGGCCAGGGACAGGCTCCCCAGAATGAAGCCGAGCTGTACCGCGCTCGTCAGCGTGCCTATATCCGATGCGGTCACGGCCCAGGCGCGCATCAGGTCATCGGCCGCGCCGTTGGCGCTGAACCAGAGCGATGTGCCGAGCAATTGTGCGAACGCAATCACCGCGACCGGACTGATGAGTCCGCGCGGGAGTCGAGTGGTGGAGGGCGATGGGGTGGACATGGCTCAGGCCGCAGGAGCGGTTCCCAAGCGTAACGCACCGGCGGACGGACGGGAGGTCGGCGATCCCGGCAGCGACCAGCAGGACGACCCGCAGCCGTCAGGGCAGCGGGACTTATCAGTAGCGCGTCGCGCGGTAAGCTGGTCTTTCGGCTCGCGGGCTCTGCAGGACATGGCCTGCTAACCTGTAGCTGTGGAAACACCAAACACCGACACCTTGTTCGCGACGCTAGAGGCGCGGTTCGAGAAAAACCCGCAGCGCCATCGGGGCATGGCCTGGCCAGACGTGCTGGTACGACTCACCGGAAGTCCGACAGCGCGCAAGTCTCTCGCGGCGATGGAAGCTTCGGGAGGCGAGCCCGACGTGATCGGCCGGGACGCAGCGACGGGTCATTCGATTTTTTGCGATTGCTCGGCAGAAAGTCCGGAGGGTCGCAGAAGCCTTTGCTACGACACAGCGGCGTTGCAAGCCCGCAAGGAAAACAAGCCGCAGGGCAGTGCCGTCGAATCTGCGGCCGCGATGGGTGTCGAACTGCTCACGGAAGACGACTACCGCAGCTTGCAGCAACTCGGCGAGTTCGATCTCAAGACGTCGAGCTGGATCGCGACACCTCTAGCCATTCGCAGCCTTGGCGGTGCGCTTTTTTGCGACAAGCGATTTGGCAGAGTCTTCGTTTATCACAACGGCGTTCAGTCGTACTACGCTTCGCGTGGGTTCCGGGGACTGCTGCGCGTTTAAGGCACGTGACGGGCCGGCGGCGAGATGGTTGGCTAACTCGTCAACAGGAAGGAGTCGAAGATGAAATTCATGATTCTGGTCAAGTCTACGCCTGCGCTTGAGGCGCGCTTGGCTTCCATGAGCGATACCGAGATGAAAGCCTCGATGACCGAGATGGATGCGTTCAACGACGAGCTCAGGAAAGCCGGCGTGATGAAGGACTGTGACGGCCTGCGACCCAGCAGTGACGCCAAGCGGGTGAGATTTGACGGCACCTCGCGCACCGTGGTCGACGGTCCCTTCATCGGCGATCTGGTGGCCGGCTACTGGCTCTGGGAACTGGCCTCTATGGAAGAGGCCGTCGCCTGGGTCAAGCGCTGCCCCAATCCCATGCCCGAAGCTTCGGACATCGAGATCAGGCCGATCTGGTCAATGTGACCGCGGCCGGCTCCCAAGGGCTGCAGTTGCGAACGGGAGGCGAAAGTGTGGAGTCAGGCTGAATGTTTTTGTCCCGCGGGCGTTCCCTGCGGGGATGGGGTGTCGCGTTCGCTCTGCTCGTCAGCATCGCGCCGCTTGTCGAGACCGCATGCACGCACGGCTTTCACGATCCATCCTGGCGGCGAGTTCGAGGCCTTGGGGCTGGCGGGTTGGCGAAATCGGGGGTCCCGGGGTCCTGCGTCAAGTGGCATGTTTAAGTGTGCTGGACGAGCTTAATTAAAGGCTGCCGCTCAAGGTCTGCATACGGCATCCCCAAGGTTAAGTCGCGCGTCTCGCGCCTCGTGTTGCGCCCGCCCCGCCAAGCTGTAGGAACCGGGCTTTCGGCGTTCCCGGACAAGTGCGCGAGTACGCAGGGCCCGTCGAAAAAACCCGTGTGGGCATCGGATGAGATCGCGCGGAGGCTGAGAAGCGCTTTACCTTTGAGTCAGCGTGCCTTTCGGCCAGCGCAATAAGTTGCCGTGAAATCCCAGACCATTCAATCAGCACGAGGAATTTCGTGAATCTCAGCGTTATCCTGCCTTGCTTCAACGGAGCCGCCACGCTCGATGTCCAACTACAGGCCCTGACGAGGCAGCACTGGGACGCAGGCTGGGAACTGGTGGTGGTCAACAACGGCTCCACGGACGGCTCCATGGATCTGGTGGAGCGCTACCGCGGCCGCATTCCGGTGCTGTCGATCGTCCATGCCCACATACCCGGAACGCGCCGGCTCGGCGTGCCGCACTCATACAACGTGGGCATACAAGCTGCCCGTGGCGATGCCTTCGTTTTTTGCGAAGCCGACGACGAGGTGGCCGAGGGCTGGCTCACCGCGATGGGCGAAGCCCTCGCGCAACATGACTTCGTCTGCGCGCGGCTCGACCATCGCAAGCTCAATCCAGAGTGGCTGCATCCCGCTGAAGGCGACGGCTACCAGTCGGCGGGGCTGTCCAAGCTCGAGGGGCATACCGGCTATGCCCATGCGAGCGGCTGCAGTTTCGGCATGCGGCGCTCACTCTACGAACGGGTCGGCCCGCTCAACACGGACTTTCCCTTCGCGCACGACACCGAGTATTCGTGGCGCGTGCAATCAGCGGGCTACGCGCTGCATTTCGAGCCCGAGGCGCTGATTCACTATCGCGAAAAAACCGCCCTGCGCGCGCGTTTCATACAGGGCAAGAACTGGGGCCGTGATGCCACGCGCCTGACCTGCCATTACGGCGAAAGCCTGGGACGGTTCGCCTTGCTGCGGCAACTTGTCGGCATGACGCGCGCCTTGCCGAGGGGCGCACGAGCCTGGCTGAGCTATGCCTCAGGCCGGCCCAAGGGGGGCTGGCTGCTGGCCGAATGGGTGTGGAGTATGGGGTGGTCGATGGGCAGGTTGCAGGCTATTGGCGAAGGTGCGGTTCCCGCCCGAAGGCAAGGGTTGTCAGGCCCTGCCGCAGATTCCACGCTGTTTGCCCCGACTGAATCGGCCGATCGCGCAGCCCCCTGAACCTAGTGCGTCACTGCCGTGCTTGACACCGGTACCAGCTTGCGTTCGAATGCATACCAACCAGTCGGTATGGAGCCGAGTGAAGCTCGAAGTACCGAAATTTCTGCCCCACGAACGCTGACATGCAAACCGCGCCTTTACCAACTGCCCCCCATTCGTCGCGCACAAAAGTGCTGGACGCGGCACTTCAGGTGATTCGCACCAAGGGCTACACCGCCACGTCCGTGGAAGATATCTGCGCCGTCGCGGGCGTCACGAAAGGCAGCTTCTTCCATCATTTCCGCAGCAAGGACGAGATGGCGATCGCGGCGATCGAGCACTGGAACGCCATGACAGGCGGCTTTTTCGAGCAGGCGCCGTACCAGCAACTCGTTGACCCGCGCGACCGCGTACTCGGCTACATCGACTTTCGCAAGGAAATTCTGCGCGGAACGCTTCCAGACTTCACGTGCCTGCTGGGCACGCTGGTGCAGGAAACCTTCGACACGCATCCTCATCTGCGCCAGGCCTGCAATTGCGGCATCAGCGCCCATGCGCGAAAAGTCGGTGATGACATCGCGCGGGCCAAGGCCCTGTATGCGCCAGGGGCTCCCTGGGACCCACAAGTGCTAGCGCTGTTCACGCAGGCTGCGCTGCAGGGCGCATTCATCTTGGCCAAGGCACAAGGTAGCGCCGACATTGCGGCCCAGTGCGTCGATCACCTTCGGCAACACGTTGCCAGCCTGCTGGGGGCAGATTTGTCGCCCGGCTTTTCTTCCGTCCCAACCCAAGGAGCCCAGTCATGAACTATGTCGATGGATTCGTCACCCCTGTACCGCAAGCCAACCGCGAGCGCTACCTCAAGCATGCCAAGGAGGCCGCTGCACTTTTCCGGGAGCGTGGCGCGCTGAGCGTGGTCGAGTGCTGGGGCAGCGACGTACCCGAGGGCAAGCTCACCTCGTTTTCGATGGCGGTGCGCTGCGAGCCCGGCGAGGTCGTGGTGTTTTCGTGGATCACCTGGAACTCGCGCGAGCAGCGCGACGAGGCCTGGAAAGCCATCATGGCCGACCCACGCATGCAGCCCGGCGCGATGGAAATGCCCTTCGACGGCAAACGCCTCATTTACGGCGGATTCGACGTCCTCCTGCAAGCCTGACCCTGAAAGAACCCATGGCCGATATCGACACAACTACGCAGTCCCAGGCATCTCTCCCCGCCGCTTCCGCCGCACTGCACGAACTCGTGCTGACGCGCCTAATCGACGTGCCGCGCGACAAGCTGTTTCGCTGCTGGACGGAGCCGGCGCTCATCACCCAATGGTTCACGCCGCCGCCCTGGAAAACCGTAGCCGCCGAGACAGACCCGCGCAGCGGCGGTGCAACTTGCATCACGATGCAAGGGCCGGACGGAACGCAGGTGCCCAATCGCGGCGTGTACCTGGACGTCGTGCCGAACCAGCGCATCGTCTTTACCGATGCCTACACCTCTGCGTGGGTGCCGTCGGCCAAACCCTTCTTCACGTGCATCCTGACCTTCGAGGACGAAGGCGGGAAGACACGCTACACCGCCCGCGCGCGGCACTGGAACGCCGAGGACTGCGCCGCTCACGAGAAGATGGGATTTCACGTGGGCTGGGGCATTGCCACGGACCAGCTCGCCGCGCTCGCGGCCACGCTTTGAACACTTATCTCCGTTAACGCCAACTCAGAAAGGAAGACACGCCATGAACCCCGTCATTCATTTCGAAATGCCTTACGAAGACAGCCAGCGCATGGCCCGTTTTTACGAAACAGCCTTTGGCTGGAAGACCCAGGCACTGGGCGAAGCCATGGGCAACTATGTGACAGCCGCCACCTCGCCGACCGGACCGGCAGGGCCGACGCAGCCCGGCAGCATCAATGGTGGCTTTTATGCGCGCCAAGCGGGCATGCCCGAGCAGCATCCTTCAGTGGTGATCGCGGTGGAAGACATTCACCGCGCCATGCAGGAGGTCCGTTCGGCCGGGGGCCAAGTGCTGGGCGAACCCATGGAGATCCCGGGCATCGGCCACTACGTCTCATTCATGGACACCGAGAAAAATCGTGTGAGCATGCTGCAACCGTTGCCGCGCGCAGCCGGCCAGCAACAGGTGCCAGGCTGAATCCTTCCAGTCAGGCGAGGGTGATCCGGGCAGCGATCCATCCGGCAGTCGCGTCGAGAAGCTCCTTCATGACCTCGTCGTTCGTCCGGCCCGACCGCACCAGTACATGAAAGGCGTGGTCGGCGCCTTCGACCACTTGTAGCGTAGCCTTGCTACTCAAATTCGAGGCAACCTCTTTGATGAGGGTCAGGTCGGCCAGTGTGTCGCGCGTGCCCTGCAAAAAAAGCATGGGCACGTCGACCCGGGAAAGATGCGAGGCCCGCTCAATCCCGGGTTTGCCCGCCGCGTGCAGCGGGAAGCCGGCAAACACCAGCCCTCGCACGCCCTCCAGCAGTCCGGCAGCCTGCGCGTTGGAACTCATGCGGCCACCGAAGGACTTGCCGCCTGCGAACAGCGGTACGCCAGGCAACCGAACCTGCGCCTCCTGTACGGCCGCGCGCACCACGGCTTGCGCCAGCGCGGGTGTATCAGGACGCCTGGACCCTTGCTCCGTGAAGACGAACTGAAAGCGCAGCGTCGCGATGCCGCGTTCTGCGAGGCCTTCGGCCATCTGCTGCATGAAGGCGTGGTGCATTCCCGCTCCCGCGCCATGCGCGAAAACAAGCCCGGCCACCGGATGAGCCGACCGGTCGAGCAAGGCCGAGGTGCTGCCGCCATCGGGCAGAGAAATCCTGAAGGCTTGGTGTTCTGCGTTCGGCATAGAAGCAACGTTGGTCGGGTGAGCGAATTGGTAGAGGAGCAGGCGTTGGCGATGTCGGGTGAGGCTCAGGGAACCTACTGGCGCGCCCGGCAGTGATCACGGCACGCCTCGGCAAAGGCTTCGAGCGTCCGCAGATAAAACGGATTGGCCGCGTGCCGCCACTCGGGGTGCCACTGCACGCCGTAGGCAAAGGCCGTCGCGCCGCCGTGGCGCACACCTTCGATCAATCCGTCGGGCGCATGCGCCTCGGCCACCAGCCCTTCTCCCAGGCGTTTGATGCCCTGGCCGTGCAGCGAATTGACCTCGACGCTTTCAGCGCCGGCCCACTCGGCAAAGCGGCTGCCCGGCGCGAGCTTCACCTCATGCTGCAAGGCGAACTGCGCCTCGATGTCCGGGGTGTCGGGCTCGCGATGGTCCATCAGGCCGGGCTCGCTGTGAACCCTTTGGTACAGGCTGCCCCCCAGGGCCACGTTCATTTCCTGCAAGCCGCGGCACACGCCGAACAGCGGCACCGCGCTGGCCACGGCTTGCGGTACAAGCGCCATAGTGAGTGCGTCTCGCCGCGGATCAAGCAGATCGGATTCCAGCGCGGTCGAGCCGAAGAGACTTGCCTCCACGTTGGACGGAGAGCCCGTGAGCAACACGCCGTCCACCAGCTTCAGCAGCTCGGCCACGTCGCCTGCGTCCGCCAGGGGAAAGAGTATGGGCTGCAAGCCCAGCTCGGTCACGGCCTGGGCGTAGCGGTCGGCCAGCACGGTGTAACCGCCAGGGTCGGACAGGTCGAGATTACGGTGGCAGGCGGGCAGCCAGACCAAGGGTTTTTTTCGGGACATGCGCTATCTTGCCTTGTCGAGGGCTTGGCTGCTCGGCGGGGAGCGGCGCAGCCGGCGGAACGGGGCGGGTGCAGGCTGGTCCCACCACTGTCGAAGCTGCGGCTTGGCGTGGATCGCGAATGCCGCTTTGATGCATGTGGGGATGGTCATCTTGGGTTTTTATTTCTGGGTTTTTCCCCCACTCACACCCCTAGCCCCGCTACAGGGACTT
>JAZKIC010000014.1:0-108746 GCA_040385065.1 Pseudomonadota bacterium | reverse complement strand
AGAAGGTGGGAAGTCCCTTCGTATTCGCTCGCCCCGCCGGGCGAAAGCGGGGGACCTTATTTGAATTTTTCGTTTTTTTGTTGCAGCCCTGCGTGTCTTGCGGACAGGGTGCTCAATGCATTTTCTTGCGACGATTGCGCAGGAAGTTGCCCTTGCTCAGGCAGCGCCTCGTTCTATTGGTATGGCGAGTTGTGCGAGCCGGCGCGCGTGATTAACGCGCGACCTCAGACCGAAGCAGATCGATTGCGCAGGCACTGGCAGCGGTCACAGGCGCACGTTAAGCACGTGCGCCGATCAGCCGAGGCAATTAAGGTTAAACGGGGCGCGGCCAGCACAAGGCTAATTTGCCGCGCAGAACTCAGACAGACAGCACTGCACAGCAGCAAATAAAAAAGACACGCAGCGGTTCAGCTACCCGAAAAATTCAAATCAGGCTCCTCTCTTCCGCCCTTGCGGGGCGGGAGAGAGGCGGGGGTGAGTGAGTGGGGAGAAAGCCCAGAAATAAAAACACAAGATGACTGCCCTTCTGAGCCGTTAGAAAGCGGCCATCGCCGTCCGTGCAAGAGTCAGATCAGGTTCCGCATAGCCTGCGCAGTCTCGCTCAACACATTCAGCACGCGCCTGACGGCGTCCTCACTCGACTCGTGTCCCATCGGCATGGTGACGCTCAACGCACCGACTACCTCGCTGCGCCGGTCGCGCAGGGCGACCGCTACGCCGCGGTGGTTCAGTTCGAGCTGCTGCTCGGACAGTGCCCAACCCTGGTTGCGCACTCGGGCTAGTTCCAGCCTGAGGCGATCCTTGCTGGCGATGGTGTGCGATGTGTAGGTTTTGAGTTCATGCCGTGCCAACCACGTTTCCAGTGATGCGGCGTCGCGCTGTGCCAGCAACATGAGCCCGGCCGCTGTGACCTGCGCCTGGACACGTGAGCCCAGCACATAGCCCGTGTTCATGGCACGGTTGGAGCCGTTCCGGGCGATGTAGACGATGTCGTCGCCATCCATCACGCTGACGTAGGCGCTTTCCTGTGTTCCGGCCGTGACCCGATGCAAGAACGGCTGGACGATGCGCGGCAGTCTCGCCGACTCCAGGTAGGACTGTCCCAGCCGCAGCACGCGCGGCGTCAACCAGAAAAGCTTGCCATCGCTGGCCACGTAGCCCAGATGCGCAAGTGTCAGCAGGTAGCGGCGCGTCGCGGTGCGCGTCAGCCCCGCGCGAACGGCGGCTTGGCTGGCGGTGAACCGGGGATTTGCGTCATCGAAGCATTCAATGATCGAGAGTCCTTTTTCCAGACCGGCGATCCAGTCGCGCTTTTCCAGGTTGGGGGGCTCGCTGGCTGACATGGCTCTTCTTGAAACGTAGGGGGCAAAAGGAAAGGTTCGAAGCAGTGAGCAACTTGGCAGGTTCGCGTCCTTGCGGTTTACCCCCATTCCGTTCGATTATCGCGCAATGCTGCACGTTAATCGCGCAAATGGCAGCTTGGATTTGCCTGCGGTTAAGGGCTCGGGCTTAAAGTTCAGGCCATCCGTTAGTCCGACCTTCGTGCTACGGCGATACCCACCCCAAACTAAGGAGACAAATGATGAAAAAACGATTGGCCCTGCAACTGATTGCCGCCGGCACGTTTGCCATGTCGGCTTGCGCCACCTTCGCCGCCACCGACGTGATCAAGATTGCGAACATCGTCGAGCTTTCCGGCGGCGGTGCCAGCGCCGGCACCAACTTCAAGAATGGTGTCGAACTGGCGGTCAAGGAAATCAATGCTGCGGGCGGTATCCTGGGCAAGAAAATCGTGACGACTACGGCCGACACCCAGAGCAATCCGGGCGTGGCCAAGGGCCTCACGCAAAAGGCCACGGACGACGACGTGTTCGCCATTTTCGGCCCCGTTTTTTCGGGTTCCATCATGGTCAGCATGGCCGAGTCGCGCCGCGCCGAGGTGCCCAACTTCACCGGCGGCGAGGCCGCCAGCATCACCGAGCAGGGCAACCCCTACATCTTTCGCACCAGCTTCACGCAGGCCACGGCCATGCCCAAGGTCGCGCGCTACATCAGCGAGCAGGCCAAGCTGAAAAGCATCGCCATCATTTACGTCAACAACGACTTCGGCAAGGGCGGGCTGGACATGCTCAAGAAGGCGCTGGCCAAATCCAGCACCAAGGTGGTCGCTGAAATTTCCACGGAACCCAGTCAGGTCGACTTTTCTGCCGCCGTTCTGCGGGCCAAGCAGAGCAACGCCGAGGCGGTGTTCGCCTACTCGAACGAAGAAGAGTCCGCCCGCATCCTGCGCGAGCTCAAGAAGCAAGGCTGGAACAAGCCCGTGATCGGTGAAACCACCTTGACGGGGCAAAAAGTGATCGAGCTCGCTGGCGACGCGGCCAATGGCGCCATCGCACACGTCGGCCTCACGGTCGACGCGCCGCTGCCTGCTATCCGCGCCTTCCGCGCCAAGTTCGAGAAGGAATACAAATACATCTCCGACCACAACGGTATGAAAGGCTACTCGGGCGTGTACATACTGAAAGCCGCCGTTGAGAAGGTCGGCAAGCTCGATCGCAAGGCCGTGGCCAACGTCCTGCACACGCTCAAGGTCAAGGCAGTCGACCAGCCGGGCGTCCTGATGGACGTGGCCTTCGACGCCAAGGGCGACCTGGACCGCGAAAGCTTTTTGATCGAAGTCAAAAATGGCAAGCAGGAAGTGGTAGCCACGCTGCCCGCACTCGGCGCTGGCGCAGCTCCTGCATCAGCAGTGCAAGCGAAGAAGTAAGCCTGAGGGCAATCCTGGCGACACCGGCAGCCCTGGCAAAGGGTTGCCAGGGGTTGCGAGACCAAAGGGCCAAGGCTCTCGCCGAGCCGTGTTCGCCAAGCGGATTGCGCCCCAACGAAAAGGCAGCGACATGACCGACTTTCTCCAACTTTTCTTTTCGGGGCTGGCGACCGGCAGCATCTATGCGCTGGCGGGCTTGGGCTTCACGCTGCTGTGGCAGGCATCGGGCACGATCAATTTCGCGCAGGGTGAGTTCGTCATGCTGCCGGCTTTCATGCTGCTGGGCTTCATGGCGCTGGGCGCACCTCTGCTGGTGAGTTTTATGCTCACCGTCCTGCTCGCCGTTGTGCTGCTTGGCTGGGTCTTCAAGCGAGGCGTGGTCGATCCACTGCTCAAGTTCGGCATGATGCCCATCGTCGTCGCGACCATCGGACTGTCCATTGCATTGCGCAATGGCGTGCGGGCAGGCTACAGCGCTGAAGCGCATCCTTTCCCCAGCCTGTTTGCCGACAGGATCTACAACATCGCCGGCGTCACCGTCACGCTGCAGGACGTCGGCACCTTTGCGCTGGCCATGGTCATCGTCATGGCCACACAGGCGTTTCTGGCCAAGACCGTCACCGGCCGTGCCATGCAGGCCGTGGCGCAAAACACCGAGAGCGCCTCGGTGCTCGGCATCAATGTGCCGCGCATGATCTTCTACACCTTCGCCATTAACGCGGTGCTGGCAGTGGCTGCCGCGTTGCTGGTTACGCCGACCTACCTGGCCAAGTTCGACATGGGTGAGGGGCTCGGTACGAAGGCCTTTTTCGCGGCCATCATCGGCGGCTTCAACAACTCACGGGGGGCGTTGCTGGGCGGGCTTATCGTCGGCGTCTGCGAGAACCTGGCATCCGCTTATATCTCTCCGGCCTACAAAGACGCCGTGGCGCTCGTCATCTTCATGGTGGTCATCCTGTTCAAGCCGCAAGGACTGCTGGGCAAGAAAGAGGAGCGCAAGGTATGAAGTCGCCTTTTTCAGCGTTTTCCCGAGCCGGGCTGGTGGCCTCGGCGCTGGTCCTGGTTCTTTTGCTGGTCGTGCCGCAGTACCTCAAGAACTACGGCGTCTATCTGCTGAGTTACTGGTTGGTGTTCATCATCGCCACCATGGGCCTGAACCTGACCATCGGCTATGCCGGCCAGAAGTCGCTGGGGCACGCGGCCTTTTTCGGCATCGGCGCGTACACGGTAGCTATTCTCATGAAGGCTGGGGTGAGCTTCTGGCTTGGTCTGCCCGCCGCCGCATTGATCTGCTTTTTTGTCGGGCTGGTGCTGGGCTTTCCGGCACTACGCGTGCAGGCGATCTACCTGGCGTTCGCGACGCTCGGGTTCAATACGGCCATCTGGCTGGTCATGCGCAATGAAGAGTGGCTTACAGGCGGTACCTTCGGCATCAACAACATTGCGCGCCCCTCGCTTTTCGGCATGTCCCTCGAAGACAACCGGCCCTACTACTACCTGGTGCTGGCGGTCGCGCTGCTGCTGGGCGCGCTTCTGTGGGGACTGCTGCGCTCGCCGTGGGGCAAGGCGTTCACGGCATTGCGCGACAACCCGATCCGTGCGGAAAGTCTGGGCGTGAACATTCGCAACTACACGCTGCTGAGCTTTGCCATCGGCGCGGCGTATGCCGGTGTCGCCGGGGCGCTCTTTGCGTCGCTGGTGCAGTTCATCGAGCCTGCACCCTTCACCGTTGCGGCTTCCATCATGATGTACCTGATGGTGGTCGTCGGCGGTGCCGGCTACTTCCTGGGGCCGGTGCTCGGCGCTGCAGTCGGTGTCGTGTTGCCCGAGTGGCTGCGCGACGTGCCCGGTGTGGCGACGTGGTACCTGCCGCTATTTGGCGCGGCCGTGGTGCTGATGATGGTGTGGCTGCCCGACGGCATCCTGAGCATTCCCGACCGCATCAAGGCCCGGCGCGACGCCCGCGCCGCGTCGGCGGCAAGAGCCCTGTCGGCCAAAAAAATGGGAGCGGCGACATGAGCGCAGCACTCTTGAAGGTCGACAGCCTGAAGAAGTCCTACGGCGCCATTCAGGCGGTTGCAGGCGTGTCTTTCGAGGTCATGCCCGGCGAAATTTTCGGCGTCATCGGACCGAACGGTTCTGGCAAGACGACCATGTTCAACAGCGTGCTGGGACAGATCACACCCGACGCCGGGGCCATCGAACTTAACGGCCGCAACATCACGGGCCTGTCTCCGCTGGAGCTCAGCCGACGCGGGGTAGGGCGCACCTTTCAGACCCTGCAGGTGTTCGGGAAGATGACTGTGCGCGACAACCTCATCGTGGCCGCGCAGGAGCATCAGGGGAGCATGTTCAGCCGACTTTTTGCGCCGGGTGACTCGGGGCTGGGCGCGCGCGCCGACGCGCTGATCGACCAGTTCAGGATTCGCCACGTCGCCGACAAGCTGGCGGGCACGCTCAGCTACGGTCAGCAAAAGCTGGTGGACATTGCGATGGCTTTCATGGCGGAACCCGACCTCGTTCTGCTCGACGAGCCCTGCGCGGGCGTCAACCCCAGCCTGGTTGGCGGCATCTCGACACTGCTCAAAGAGCTGAACCAAAATCCGAAATTCGGCCGCAAGAGTTCTTTTGTCGTGATCGAGCACAACATGGATTTCGTGATGGCCCTGTGCCACCGCATCATGGTGATGGTCGAGGGGCGCGTCATGGCCATCGGCACCCCCGAGCAGATTCGCGGCAATAAAGAGGTGCTCGACGCCTACCTGGGGAATTGATGATGAGCATTGCGCAAGCATCAGCCACGCCCGTGATCGAGTTCCGCGACGTGGTGGCCGGCTACCGTGATTTCATGATCCTGAACAACCTGTCGTTTCAGGTGCAGAAGGGCTCGATCACGCTGCTCCTCGGACCCAATGGCGCCGGCAAGTCGACGGTGCTCAAGACGCTGTTCGGCCTGCTTAAACCGAAGCAAGGCCAGATTCTTCTGGATGGTGTCGATATCTCGGGCGCGAGCCAGAAGGAGTTGCTCGCCAAAGGCATTGCGTTCGTGCCGCAGGGCCGCAACCTATTCGGGCAGCTCACGGTGTTCCAGAACCTTGAACTTGGCGGCATCACGCTGGGCACGAAGACGACGCACGAGCGCATACCTGAAGTACTCGATTTCTTCCCGCGCGTGAAGGAGCGCCTTCATTCGCAGGCCTCGGCCTTGTCGGGCGGCGAGCAAAAGCAGTTGGAGATCGGTCGCGCCTTGCTGTTGCGGCCACGCGTGTTGCTGATCGACGAGCCCTCGATCGGCCTGTCGCCAATGGTGGTGCAAGACGTTTTCAGGCTGCTGCAACGGCTCGCGGCCGAAGGCACCACGGTTCTGATGGTCGAGCAGAACGTCAAGAGCGCGCTAAAAATATCGGATGACGCGATTGCACTCGAATCCGGACAGCTGGTGCTGCACAAGCCCGCGTCAGAATTGCTTTCGGACCCGAACATCGAACGCCTGTTTCTGGGTGGCGGCCACGTGCCTGCCGCCGCTTCGGCCTGACCAGCCTGCAATTTCACATCCACGGAGTAGCCATGACCCCTGTTTCCTCAACCGCGACCGCAGGCGCTGACCGCGAAGCTATCCAGGAGGCCGCCAATCCGCTGGGGCTCGACGGCATCGAGTTCATCGAATACACGACGGCCAAACCGCAGGCGCTGGGGCAGGTGCTCGAAATGATGGGTTTTCGACCCGTGGCGCGTCATCGCTCGCGCGAAGTTCTGCTGTACCGCCAGGGCTCGATCAACATCATCGTCAACGCGCATATTCCTGCGCTTCCCGATGGCGGGGCTCCCACCGACCGGCCGCAGATCGCCGCCGTCGCCCTGCGCGTGCGGGACGCCGCGGACGCCTACCGCCGCGCGCTGGAGCGCGGTGCCTGGGCTGTGCCGTCGCGCGTCGAGGTCATGGAATTGAACATTCCCGCCATTCACGGCGTTGGCAAGAGCCGCATTTACTTTGTGGACCGCTACGACAAATTTTCGATTTACGACGTCGACTTCGTGCCCATCCCCACGGTAGACCCCCATCCTCCTGCTGTTGCCGGCCTGCATTTTTTTGGTGTGGTCCAGTACATCGGAAACGACCGCACGGAGGACTGGGCGGAGTTCTACCGAGAGCTGTTCGGCTTTCAGGACCTCCCGCCCGAGCAACGCTTCGGCATTCTTCCCAAAGGCCGCATCCTGCAGAGTCCCTGTCCAGCAGGCTCGCGCTTTTACATACAGCTGATCGAGCCCGAGGCTTCGGTGCTCGACGTTGAGGACGACGAGGCGCTTCAACGCATCGGCCTGGGCACGCGTGACGTGCTGACCACGGTGGCCGAACTGGGCAAGCGAGGTGTCGAGTTCGTGCAGTCGCGCGGCGTGCAGACTGAAGATCGCGGCGCCCTTACGCGGACCTGGCTGGGCAGCGTCAGCTTCGAGCTCGTGCACGACGACCGGAGCTAGCAGGCCATGCACTACAGCGGAAACATCAATGACTTCGGGATGGACACCATCTCGCTGGCCGGCACGCTCGAGGCCAAGCTGAAAGCCGTTCGCGAAGCGGGCTTCACGCAGATCATGCTGGCTGCGCGCGACATTGTGGGCCACCCCGAAGGTATCGACGCCGCCATCCAGGCTGTCAAGACCAGTGGGCTGCGGGTCACGGGCTTTCAGGTGCTCAGGGATTTCGAAGGCCTGTCCGGCCACTTGCACGAGTACAAGATCGACATCGCCAAGTCCATGCTGGAGATGTGCCACGCGCTCGACTGCCGACTGCTGCTGATTTGTTCGTCCACGTCGGTCCACGCCACGGACGACCGCGCGGCGCTGGTCAGGGACTTACGCAAGCTGGCGATGCTCGCCATACCGCGCCGGATCAAGGTCGCGTACGAAGCGCTCTCGTGGGGCCGTGTCGTGAATGAATTTCCGCAAGCCTGGGACCTGATATGCGAGGCCGACATGCCCAACCTCGGGCTGGGCTTCGACTCGTTCCACATGTTCGCGACCAAGACATCGCTCGAAGACCTCGAAATGCTCGATCCGGACAAAATCTTCCTGGTGCAGCTGGCCGATTTCATGTGGACGGAGATCAAGTCGGTCGAGGAGCGCATCACCACGGCGCGGCACTTCCGTGTATTTCCCGGCGAAGGGGTTCACAGCGAGGCCCTGGCAGCGCTCGTCACGCGACTCCACCAGCTGGGCTATCGGGGCGATTACAGCTTCGAGGTGTTCAACGATGACTACCAGCAGATGCCCCTGCCCACGGTGGCGCAGCGTGCCTGGCGCTCCGCCCAGTGGCTCGGCGAGGGCGTGCTGCGCCGCTCGGTGCCTCTGCCCAACCAGATCCGCCTGCGCCGCTGACGCTTGCTTTATGAAACACACCGCAATGGGTAAGGCATGAGCATTTTCGAAGGTTTCCTCTCCACGCCTGAGGTGCTGGAGGCTTTCAGTGAGCGCAGCTTCATCGCGGCCATGCTGCGCTTCGAGTCGGCGCTGGCCACCGCACAGGCGAAGGCCGGGTTGATTCCGGATGCGGCTGCGCAATCTATCGCCGACACCTGCAAGGTCGAACTCTTCGACCTTGCCAAGATCGTGCGCGAGAGCGGTCGTGCCGGCAGTATTGCCATTCCGCTGGTCAAGAGCTTGAAAGAGACGGTCGGACTGTTCAACCAGGATGCCGTGGCTTATGTGCATTACGGGAGCACCAGCCAGGATGTGATCGACACGGCGCTGGCGCTGGTAACGCGGGATGCGCTCAGGCTGATCGAGGGCGACGTCGGAAAATGCATCGTAGCCTTGCTGGCGCTGGCTGAAAAGCATGCAGCCGACCCTATCCTCGCGCGAACGCTCATGCAGCCGGCATCGGTCACGAGCTTTGGCCTCAAGTGCGCCGGCTGGGCAGCTCCGCTGGTTCGAAGCTTGCAGCGCCTGCAGAATAAAAGCGCCGCCGCCTTGAGTGTCCAGCTGGGCGGCGCGGTGGGCACCCTCGCGCAGATGAAGGGACACGGCCCTCGGGTCGCGGGGCTCATGGGCGCTGAACTGGGTTTGCGCGCGCCCTCCATTACCTGGCACACCCAGCGCGATGAATGGGTTACGCTGGGCTGTGAACTGGGTGTGCTGGTGGGCAGCCTGGGCAAGATGGCACGCGACATCTCGCTGATGGGCCAATACGAAGTCAATGAAGTCGCCGAGCCTTCCGAGGCCGGACGCGGCGGTTCGTCGGCCATGCCGCACAAGCGCAATCCGGTGGCCTGCATGGTCACGCTGGCAGCCGCCCAGCGCGCGCCGCAGCGCGTGGCCGCGCTGCTCGCTGCCATGCCCCAGGAGCACGAGCGCGCGCTCGGCAACTGGCAGGCGGAACTGGCCGAATGGCCAGGGCTCGTGATGTCGGCGCACGGCGCTGCACGCGCGATGGGGCAGGCCTTGCCGGGCCTGGAGGTAGACGTGGTGCGCATGCGTGCCAACATCGACGCGCTGCGCGCCGTACTGCCGCCGGATGCCGCCGAGGAATGGTTCAGTCCGTCGCTGGCCCTGCATGCGGCCGAGGTGACTCAGGTGCAGCTATCGGGTCTCTCGGCGGCCGCTCGCCCGCTTCTTGTTCAGACTCACGAAAGCAGATCATGACTGGTGATTCACCCAACGACTATGACAAAGGCCTCGTCAATCGCCGCCGCGTGCTGGGCGACGCCTGGGTCGACAAGTCGATTGCCAACAGCAACGAGTTCAACGGCGAATTCCAGCAGCTCATTACGCGGTACGCATGGAACGAAATCTGGGGTCGTCCGGCACTGGGCGACAAGACCCGCAGGCTGATGGTGCTGTCGATGATGGTGGCGCTCAAAGCCTACGAAGAGTTCGCCATGCACGTGCGCGCTGCGCTGGACGGACCTCCCGATTCGCGGCTCACACCCGACGAAATAAAGGAAGTCATCATGCAGGCTGCCATTTATTGCGGCGTACCCGCGGCCAACCATGCGTTCGCCGTAGCGGGCGACATCCTGCGCGAAAAAGGCCTGCTGGCTCCCAAGGCTTGAGGCTGCCCTGGCCCGTGTTTACATCCTTTTATTCGATGTCCGGACTTCCTCCCCAATGATTTCATCTTCCCTTCATCTCGTCCGGCAGGGCCAGGGCCCAGCCGTCATGCTCAGCCACGCGCTCGGCTGTGATCTTTCCATGTGGGATGGCGTTGCCGCCGTGCTGGAGCCGCACTTCACCGTACTGCGTTACGACCATCGCGGCCATGGGTCGTCGGCTTCGCCGGCCGGTCCCTACACGATGGAGATGCTGGCTGACGATGCCGCCGGACTCATTCGCAATCACGTGGACGGTCCCGTGCATTTCGTTGGCCTGAGCATGGGGGGAATGACCGCCCAGGCTCTTGCCGCGCGGTATCCTGAGCTGGTGCGGAGCATCGTCGTCGCCAACTCGGCGCTTTTCTACGACGAGGCCGCCAAAGCCATGTGGCAGGCGCGCATGGATCTCGTACGTGACAAGGGTGTGGTGGCGATTGCCGAGGGCGCAATGCAGCGCTGGTTTACGCCGGAGTTTCGTGCAGACCATTTGCGGGGAGGCGCCGACCGCGTGGCGGCTCTGCGGGCACGTCTGGAAAAGCTGTCTGCAAAACCCTATGCCGCCAGTTGTGAGGCGGTCGCGAACATCGATTTTCGCGTCAGCAATGGAGCGATTGCCTGCCCGGCGCTGGTGATAGCCGGAACGCGCGATGAGGCAACGCCCGTCGCGATGTCAGAGGCGATTGCCGCGAGCATTCCCGGTGCCCGTCTCGCGACGCTGGACGCGGCCCACCTGAGTGCCGTGGAACAGCCCGTTGCGTTTGCAGGGCTGGTGGAATCCTTCATTTCGCGCCTGTAGCGGCGCGTTGCTCGAGGCGCCGACCAGTTCAGCGAATCGTTTATTGAGGCGCTTTAGGCGAGTGCCCCGCGGCGGCTCGGGTTTCCTGTCCAGGGCGGGTGGATCTGGCGGCCGCGCACGGTGGACAGTTCCATGGCGTGGGTGTCGAGGCATCCCTTGACGTGCACGGTGAGGGATTGGATCTTTGCGCGGTAGTTGCGCAATTTGGCGAATGGCTGATAGGCGCCAAGCGTGAGCAGGGTCAAGGTCAGATCGATCATGCGCAGCTGTACAAATGTTGCGGGCTTGAGGTTGCAGGTGATGCGCAGGTTGCCACCGAGGCCCAGGCCGCCCCACAGGAGCTTGAAAGAGCGGGCTTCGTGATAGGCCAGGGCTGGCAGGCAGGAAAAGAAAGCTACGCCGACAACGCCAGCGACCTGTCCGCCCAGGTTGAAGTGGTGCAACGAGAAATGAACGAGCAGCGAGAGCGGTATGCCGCAGGCTGCAAACACGCCAATGGTTGCCTGCCAGATCTTGATGAAGTCCGGGTAGTCAAGCCGGGAACGCACGGCCTTGCCACCGATCCGCAAACTGCCGGTCAGAAGCATTGTGTAGTTGAACTCGAGACGCATGAGGCAGGGCAGGCTAAGGGCGATGCCTAGCAAGGCGAGTGCACCAACGAACAGGTCCCCGTCGGCGAGCTCGCCGATCAGGTGAAGGGTGATCCAAGGCGTCTGAGCGGGATCGGCGGCAGGGGCGGCCACCTGCATGGCAAGCAACACCCCAAGCCAGGTCAGGGCGAGCCCCAGTACGGGCAGACTCTTGCGATAAATTGCCACGAGGTTCGCATCGAAATCGACACGAATGCCGCGCCAGCGCAAGGATCGAAACTCCACGCGCCGCTTCAGAGCCCAGAAGTAGGGGAAGCCGGCCGCGCCGGAGAGGACCAGTGCAGCGATGGCCCAGTTTTCGCCGAGAAGCTTCTCAGCAGTGAAGCCCAGGATCAGGAGGAAGGCGAAAAAAGCGGCCAGTATTTTTCGGAAACCAGGAGACCTGCACTCGAACTGACTGCCTGCCAAGAGCGTCCGGCTCCCCAGATAAGAGCGCTGGCGCTGCCAGGCCCAGGGAAAGCAAAGGCCGAGCGTTCCCACCGTGGCCAGCGCGGTGAGCAGGCATAGCTGCGCATATTCACGGCCCTTGCCCAGGAATTCCGGCCGATGACCCGTTATGGCAAGAGGAGAACTGGAGTTGGACATGAATGTAGCTTTTAGGGCCAGTTATTTTCTTTTTTATCCGATTTCTCGCTCGAAATAATAAACCAAAGTTCTAAATAAGCAATCTTGGCGCTGCGTCGTGTAAACAATTCCGCCAGCCGGAGAGGGCCGCAAGAGCGGCCCGCACTCCACCAGGCCGCGCGCCCTCGACCAGCCCGCGCGCGACAATCGGCATCCATGGCAAATGTCCCGCTTTACCCCCTCGATGAGCGCGAGGTCGAACTCACCGCCATCCGGGCGCAGGGGGCGGGGGGCCAGAACGTCAACAAGGTTTCCAGCGCCGTCCACCTTCGCTACGACATCCCGGCCTCGTCCTTGCCGGTGGAGGTCAAGGAACGCCTGTTGGCCCTCAATGACAGCCGCATCACGCAGGAAGGCGTGCTGGTGCTCAAGGCGCAGCAGCATCGAACGCAGGAGATGAACCGCTCCGATGCACTGGCCCGGCTTCAGGAAATCATCGATGGCGTCTCGGTCCCCGCCAAGACCCGGCGCGCCACAAAGCCCACCTATGGTTCGCGCCAGCGCAGGCTGGAAGGCAAGACCCTCCGCTCGCAGGTCAAGAGCCTGCGGGGGAAAGTACAGGAATGAAGGAATGACGGGCGACGACCTGACGGATCAGGAGACCCCGGCCGAAGTGCGCGTGCTTCGTGCCTCTGCCCGCCGTGTGCTCACGCCTTGCGGCGACGGCTCCATCGTCTGGCATGCATGGGGTGAGCGCAGCGGCTCGAATCTGCCACCCCTGGTGTTGCTGCATGGCGGTAGCGGAAGCTGGACGCACTGGCTGCGCAACATCACCGCGCTGGCGGCCGCTGGCAGGTCGGTTTGGGTACCCGACCTGCCCGGTTTCGGCGACTCGGCAATGCCCCCCGATGGCGATGACGCGGACGCAATGCCCGCGCCACTCGAGGAAGGCCTTCAACGCTTGCTTGGCGAGCAGGCCTGTGATCTGGTGGGGTTCTCCTTCGGCGCCATGACGGCAGGGCTCTTCGCTGCGGCCTATCCCGGGCGAGTACGGCGGCTGGTGCTGGTCGGTGCGCCGGGCTTTGGCATTGAGCCTCTGCAGCCCTATCGCCTCAAGGGCTGGCGCCACCTCCCGCGCCAGGCGGCACGCGACGCGGTACACCGGCATAACCTGGCAGAACTGATGCTGCACGACCCCGCCAAAATCACGCCGCTTGCCTGCTGGCTGCAGGCGGACAACGCGGTGCGGGACCGCTTGCCGGGCCGGCGGCTTTCGCGAACGCCTGTGCTTGCCCGTTGCCTTCAGCAATTGGAGCAGCCCGCGCAGCTGGTCTACGGTAGCGAAGATGTGTTTTACAAGGGGCAGCCGGAACGCTACGTCGAGGCGCTGGCCGCAATGGACCGGGGCCACTCGGTGGTAGCCGTCGAAGGCGCCGGTCACTGGGTGCAGTTCGAGCGGCCGGCGCACTTCAATGCGCTTCTGCTAGCGTCGCTGGACGGCCCGGGTTAATTAAATAGGATCAGAGCGAGGGGACGTCCTGAAACGGCCAGACCGATCGGCGCCTCAGATCAAAAATCGAGTTTCATGAAGACACTGTTCGGGTCTTCGACGTACGAGGCGAAGGGCTCGCAGGATACAAAGCCGAACTTCGAATAGAGCGCACGAGCCGGGATGAAGTAATCCATTGAGCCAGTCTCCAGGCTCAACCTTGCCAGCCCACGCTCTCTGGCCACCGCGATGAGATGCCCGAGAACCAACGAGGCAACACCCTTGCGCAGGTGCGAACTTGCAGTGCGCATGGATTTGATTTCTGCGTGCGCGCCTTGCAAGCTTTTCAAGGCACCGCAGCCTGCGAGCTGCTGCTGGTCCCAGGCACTCCAGAAGGTAATGCCGGGCTGGCGCAACCCCTCCAGATCCAGAGCATGTCGGCTTTCGGGGGGCGAGGTGTCTTTCAGGCTGTCGAGATGTTCTTGCAGCAACCCGGCGATTTCCGGACCGCGCAAATCATCCAGCATGATTTCCATCGCCCTGACTCGCTTACTTTTCGATGCCGAGCAATTCAACTTCGAAAGTCAGTGTCGCGTTGGGCGGCACCGCGCCGCCCGCGCCGCGATCGCCGTAGGCCGTGGCAGGTGGGCAGGTCAGGGTGGCCTTGCCACCGACCTTGATCTTTTGCAGTCCTTCAGTCCAGCAGGGAACGACGCGGTTCAGCGGAAACGTCGCCGGGCTGCCGCGCTTGTAGGAGCTGTCGAATTCCTTGCCATCGGCAAGCGTGCCACGGTAGTGAACCTTGACAGAATCCGAAGCCTTGGGCTGCGCTCCCGTGCCATCGACGGTGTGGACAACCTTGACGCCCGAAGGCAGTGTTTCGGCCGGCGCTGCGGCATGCGTGGTTGAGACTGCGAGCAGTGCACAGGCAAGGACGGCGGTGGGCACGAAGCGGGAAAATTTGATCATGGATGCTCTTTCGGACGTGTTGTAGACGAGTAGTTCGCAGGCGGACCGGCTTTAGGCAGTCGCGTAGTCGGCCACGGGAACGCAGCTGCAGAACAGGTTGCGGTCACCGTAGACGTTGTCGACGCGACCGATGGGCGGCCAGTACTTGGCTTGCTTGAGCGTGGCGAGCGGAAAGCCGCCTGTCTCGCGCGAGTAGGGATGGGTCCAATCCGCACCCATCAAGCTGGCAGCCGTATGCGGCGCGTGTTTGAGCGGGTTGTCGTCCTGGGGCCATGCGCCTGTCTCGACCTGTCGGATTTCCTCACGAATCGCCACCATGGCCGCAATGAAGCGGTCCAGTTCGGCCAGGGTTTCGCTCTCGGTGGGCTCGACCATCAGCGTGCCGGGCACGGGAAAGCTCAGCGTCGGCGCGTGAAAGCCGTAGTCCATCAGGCGTTTGGCAACGTCTTCGGCGGTGACGCCGCTGGTGTCCTTGAGTGGGCGCAGATCGAGGATGCACTCGTGCGCTACGTGGCCGTTCTCGCTGGCGTAGAGCGTCTCGTAATGGCCGTTGAGCCGGGCGCTGATGTAGTTGGCGCCGAGGATGGCGATTTCGGTCGCGTCCTTCAGGCCGTCTGGTCCCATCATGCGGCAGTACATCCAGCTGATCGGCAGCACGGCGGCATTGCCCAGCGGCGCGGCCGACACGGCGCCGACACCGTTGACGGGGTAGCCGGCCGTTGCATGGCCGGGCAGGAAAGGCGCGAGGTCCGAGACCACGCAGACGGGTCCCACGCCCGGGCCGCCACCGCCGTGCGGGATGCAGAAAGTCTTGTGCAGATTCAGGTGACTGACGTCGCCGCCGAACTCTCCGGGTGCAGCCACACCCACCAGCGCGTTCATATTGGCCCCGTCTACATAGACCCGGCCGCCATGCGCGTGCACGAGCTGGCACAGCTCCTTGATGCGGGTCTCGAAAACGCCGTGTGTGCTGGGGTAGGTGACCATCACGGCCGCGAGGTTCGCGCTGTGCTTTTCACACTTGGCCTTGAAGTCGTCCATGTCGACGTTGCCTTGCGCGTCGCAGGCGGTCACGACCACGGTCATGCCGGCCATTTGCGCGCTGGCGGGATTGGTGCCGTGGGCGGACGACGGGATAAGGCAGATGTTGCGGTGGCTCTGGCCTTTGGCGTCGAGGTAGGCCTTGATGACGAGCAGGCCCGCGTATTCGCCTTGCGAACCGGCGTTGGGCTGCAGGCTGATGGCGTCATAGCCGGTGGCCTCGCAAAGCCAGTCGCGCAGTTGCCGGTCGAGCTGCGCATAGCCTTCGAGCTGGTCGTGCGGGGCAAAGGGATGGATCCGCGCAAACTCGGGCCAGGTGATGGGAATCATCTCGCTGGTCGCATTGAGTTTCATGGTGCAACTGCCCAGCGGAATCATCGAGCGGTCGAGCGCTAGATCCTTGTCGCTGAGCGAGCGGATGTAGCGCAGCATGCCGGTTTCGGAATGGTAGGTGTTGAAAACCGGATGCGTGAGAAAGGGCGAGCTGCGGCGCAGGTCGGTGGGCAGCATGGGCTCGAGACCCTTTTCGAAATCGGCCATGCGCGGCATGGCCTGCCCGTCCTTGACGAAGAAGGACCAAAGCATTTCGATCTCGCTTCGGGTGGTGGTTTCGTCGAGCGAAATGCCGAGGTGGTTTTTCAGTCGGTGCCGCAGATTTGCCTGCGACTGGCGGGCCTTGGCGGCGATGACCTGGGTGGCGTCGCCGGTGTGCACCGTGATCGAATCGAAGGCGAAGGCATTGGTGACGTCATAGCCCATCTGCTCAATGCCGCGGGCCAGCAGGGCCGTGTAGGCGGCGATGCGCTGCGCGATGCGAGTCAGGCCTTCAGGGCCGTGGTACACGGCGTACATGCTGGCCACGACCGCCGGCAGAACCTGCGCCGTGCAAATGTTCGAGGTGGCTTTCTCGCGGCGGATATGTTGCTCCCGCGTTTGCAGCGCAAGGCGGTATGCGGGGTTGCCGTGCGCGTCGATGCTTACCCCTACGAGGCGGCCGGGCAGCGAGCGTTTGAACTCGTCGCGGCAGGCAAGGTAGGCCGCATGCGGGCCACCGTTGCCCATGGGCATGCCAAAACGCTGGGTCGTTCCCAGCACGATGTCGGCGCCCCACTCACCAGGCGGGGTCAGCAACGTGAGGGCCAGCAGGTCGGCGGCCACGCAGAAGGCAGCGCCCGTGAGCTTTGCATGACCGGCCAGTGGGCGAAGGTCGTGCACCATGCCGGTGGTGGCGGGGTATTGCGCCAGGACCCCGAAGTAGTCGCCGCTCGCCATCAGCTGCGGAAGCGGCTCGGCACGCGTGCTGACCTTGACTTCGATGCCCAGCGGCTTGGCGCGCGTCTGGATCACCTCGATGGTCTGCGGGTGGCAATCACCTGATACCAGGAACACATGGCTCTTGCTCTTGACGCTGCGCTTGGCCAAGGTCATGGCCTCGGCTGCGGCGGTGGCTTCGTCGAGCATTGAGGCGTTGGCCACGGGCATGCCTGTAAGGTCGCACACCAAGGTCTGGAAGTTGATGAGCGCTTCCATCCGGCCCTGCGAAATCTCGGCCTGGTAGGGCGTGTAAGCGGTGTACCAGGCGGGGTTTTCGAGGATGTTGCGCAAAATGACGCCGGGGGTGTACGTGTCGTAGTAGCCCTGGCCGATGAAGCTGCGGAACACCTGGTTTTTGCTGGCAATGGCGCGCAGTTCGGCAAGCGCCGAGGCCTCCGTGATGGCCGCCGGAATGGCCATGTGCGTGCTGCGGGCGATCGAGCGCGGAACGATGCCTTCGATCAGTGCGCGGCGTGAGGCCGAGCCGATGACGCTGAGCATATGGCCCTCGTCGGCCTGGCTGATGCCGATGTGGCGGGCAACGAATTCGCTGGGGTTTTCAAGTTCGCCCAGCGGTCTGGCGGATTGCATCAGCATGAGGTGTCCTGCGGGTGAGTGAGCTTAGGCGTTGGCCGAAAAGGCGGTGTAAGAGGTCTCGTCCATCAAGGCATCGAGCTGGCTCTTGTCGGAGAGCTTGACCTTGAAGAACCAGCCCGCGCCAAGCGGGTCACTGTTGGCCAGCGACGGGTCGTCGCGCAGGGCTTCATTGACCTCGGTCACTTCGCCGCTCACGGGCATGTAGACGTCGGCCGCCGCCTTGACCGATTCGACAACGCCGGCCGTTTCCTTCTGTGCAAACGTGGTGCCGACGGCGGGCAGGTCGACAAAGACCACGTCGCCCAGCGCGTCCTGCGCATGCTTCGTGATGCCGACGGTGGCGGTGTCGCCGTCGAGCTTGAGCCATTCGTGGTCTTCGGTGTACTTGATCATGGAAATCTCCGTCTAGGGATGTGGGAAAAAGAAGGGGTCAGCCGCGGTAGTAGCGGGCGGGAACAAAAGGCATGGGCGCGACTTCCATCGGCACGGGCTTGCCGCGAACGATGGCGTTCAGGCGCGTGCCGTTGGCGGCAAAGGCTGGCTCGACATAGGCCATGGCGACGGGCTTGTCGATCGTGGGGCCCAGCAGGCCGCTGGTGACTTCGCCGACGCGGCGGCCCTCGGCATTTTGCAGTTCGGTGTGCTCACGCACGGGCACGCGTTCAAGAGCTATCAAGCCTACGCGCTTTCGCGTCAGGGTGGCGGGATCGGTCAATTGGCCGAGCACTACGTCGGCGCCGGGAAATCCGCCAGCCCGCGCGCCTCCCGCGCGCCGGACCTTCTGGATTGCCCAGTTCAGGCTGGCCTCTACCGGCGTGGTGGTGGTGTCCAGGTCGTTGCCGTACAGGCACAGCCCGGCTTCCAGCCGCAGGGAGTTGCGCGCGCCCAAACCGATAGGCTTGACTTCGGGTTGCGCGAGCAGCGCCCTTGCCAGCCTGTCGGTCTGTTCCGCCGGCACCGAAATTTCGAAACCATCTTCGCCGGTGTAGCCGCTGCGGGTGAGAAAGCAGTCGCAGCCAGCCACGTCGAATCGTCCGCCCGTCATGAAGACGAGCTTTTCGACGCCAAGGGCCAGCCTTGCCAGCGCGGTAACGGCTTGCGGCCCCTGCAGGGCCAGCAGTGCCATCTCCGGCATGGGGATGACATTACAGCGGCCGCCGATGCCCGCCTGGATGTGCGCGATGTCGGCTGTTTTGCATGCGCCGTTAACAATGACAAAGAGGTCGCCGCCATTGGAAACGTCCCGATTGAAAAACATCAGGTCGTCGAGGATGCCGCCGGCTTCATTGAGCAGCAAGCCGTAGCGCTGCTTGCCGGCGGGCAGGTCGATGACGTCGACCGGAATCAGGCTTTCGAGCGCGGCCGCCGCGTCCGCGCCGACCAGGCGCAACTGGCCCATGTGCGACACATCGAAAAGCCCTGCGGCAGTGCGTGTGTGGTGGTGCTCGGCCATGAGCCCGGCCGGATACTGCACCGGCATGGAATAGCCCGCAAAGGGCACCATGCGGGCACCGAGCTCCACGTGCAGGGCGTGAAGGGGTGTCTTGAGAAGGTCGGAAGCGGGCTGGGACACGAGTGGATTCTCCGGGGCAATGCGTGATCCATGACTTGCGCCATGGGCTGCCCCTTCTGTCCACTTTACCTGAGAGATTCACCGGGTGATGCCGGTTTGCTCCTTCGGTGGACCGGCTCGCTGGCCGGTCTCTCTCCAGTAGGGAACGCCGCCCGGCAGCAAGCTGCACGGAAGGCGGTTGCCAGTCCTTTTGCCTGAGCGTTCAGCCCACCATTGGGGTGGTGCTTGCGCCTTCGGCGGCCTTCGGGCGAAGGCTCTCTCCTGACCGCGCAGAGTTTAGCCGAACTCTGCGCGCAGCCCCTTACTCTTATTTCGCGTAGACCAGATCGCGCAGCGTGAGCGAAATGAACGGGAAGTACGTGATGAGCATGAGGCAGGCCAGGATCACTAGCACGAAGGGGATTAGGTGCCCCACTATTCGGTCCAGTGAGATTCTGGCCACCGTGCAGGCCGCAAACAGATTTACCCCGAACGGTGGCGTAATCATGCCGAGCGCGAGGTTGACCACCATGATCATGCCGAAATGCACCGGGTCAACGCCGAAATGCATGGCCACTGGCGCGAGGATAGGCGCGAGCACGATGATGGCCGCGCTGGTCTCGATGAACATTCCGATGATAAAGAGCGCCGCATTGACACCCAGCAAGAACAGGACGGGAGACTGAAGCACAGCTTCCAGCCAGCGGCCGATCGCGTCGGGAACGCCGGCGCGCGTGATCAGGAAGGCAAAAAGACCGGCATTGGCGATGATGAACATGATCACGGCGCTGGAGATCACCGATTTGCGCAGCACCACCACCAGCGACGCAATGCTGATTTCGCGGTAGATCACGACGCCAACGATCAGCGCGTAAAACACGGCCACGGCTGCGGCCTCGGTCGGCGTGAAAATACCGCCGTAAATGCCGCCCAGGATGATGACCGGCATCAGCAGCGCCCAGCCGGCCTGCCACGTGGCTTTGCCTACGCTCAGTCGACCGTCGCCGTCATTTTTGCCGTAGCCCTTGAACTTGCAATAGACGTAGACGAAGGCCATCAGGGCCAGGCCGATCAGGATGCCGGGGCCAACCCCGGCGATGAACAGCTCACCGATCGAGACCTCGGCGCTGACGCCGTAAAGAATCATGGGGATCGACGGCGGGATAATCACGCCGAGCTCTGCGCTGGTGGCTTGCAGCGCAGCCGCGTAGCTGGTGGGATACCCGTGCTTGATGAGCGCGGGGATCAGGATTGCGCCCACCGCGAAGGTCGTGGCAACCGAGGAGCCCGACACCGCCGCGAAGATCATGCAGGTCAGCACGCAGGTCATGGGCAGCCCGCCCTGCACACCGCCAACCAGGCTCTTGGCAAACTCGACGAGCCTGCGGGAAATTCCGCCGGTTTCCATCAGGTTGCCGGCCAGAATGAAGAACGGAATCGCGGCCAGGGGAAACTTGTTGATGGCGTTGAACATTTCCTTGACGGAAATCAGCATGTTCGCGTTGGTCGCCTGAATGCCGAGGATCGAGGCCAGGCCTATGGAAACGGCAACAGAGATCGTGAGTGCGAAACACACGATCATGGTGGTGAGCATGACCGGTGTCATCGAACGTTCCTTGGCAAAGCAATCATTGAAGTGTTGCGCGAAATCATTGGGCGGTTTCCAGTTCGTTGCGCTGGGGGTCGAGCCAGTTGCCTACGATGCCGATCACACAGAACAACCCGCCGATGGGCATGGCGACATAGCCCCAGAACATCGAGAGCGACTCCAGGCCGGCCATGGTCTGAACGCGTCCGCGCTGTGCATAGTCCCAGCCCCACCAGATGATGACCCCGATGAGGGCCAGCGCGGCCAGGCAGGTCAGGGCGTCGAGCCAGCGGCGCACCTTGGGTGAGCTCCAGCGGTAGAGCACGTCGACGCTGACCATCGCGCCTTGGCGGAAGGCCGCAGGAATACCCATGAACACCATCCAGATCAGGCTCAGCCGGATGAGGATCTCGGTCCATTCGGCGGGCTGCTCCAGCACGAAGCGCGTGATGATCTGGAACATGCCAAGGCCGGAGGCGATGGCCAGCATGAGGCAAGCCACGACCGTGGCAATGCCCGTGGTGACTTGTTCGATGCGAAGGAATGTTTGCTTCATGGGTTTGCCTGACATGCAATTAAAACGCCCGCAGGTCGGGTGACCGCGGGCGTTGGACTCAGGAAGCCGAGGCTTCGTTGAGTTCGATTTGCTTTACTTGTAGTTGCGGATCGCGTCGAGGTTGGCCTTGCCGAACTGCTTTTCAAATTCGGCGTTCACGGGAGCGAGCGTCGCGACGAACCTGGTCTTGTCCACGTTGTCGATGACGGTCATGCCTTTGGAACGGAGTTCGGCGACGCCGTTCGCATCGTCCTGGTCGACGCGTGCGCGGTTGGCTTTGGTGCCTTCCTTGGCGGCGTCGACGAAAGCGGTTTTGTCGGCTGCGCTGAGCTTGTCGAAAGAAGCCTTGTTCATCAGGAAGATGGCGGGCGAGTAGACGTGGCCTGTGAGCGTCAAGTGTTTTTGAACCTGGTCGAACTTGGCGGCCATGATGACGGACAGCGGATTTTCCTGACCGTCGACGGTGCCCTGCTGCAGGGCCGTGAACACTTCAGGGAAAGCCATGGGCGTGGTGACGATGCCCAGGCCCTTGTAGGCGGCAATGTGCACCGGATTTTCCATGGTGCGCATCTTCAGGCCCTTCAGGTCCTCGGGTGCCTTGACATCGCGTTTGCTGTTGGTCATGTGGCGAAAGCCGTTTTCAGCCCAGGCCAGTGCCTTGAAACCTTTGGCGTCGAACTTGGCGAGCAGGTCGTTGCCGATGGGGCCGTCGAGCACGGCGCGCGCATGGGCCTTGTCACGGAACAGGAAAGGCACGTCGAGGATCTTGGTCTCGGGAACGAAGTTCGGGACGGGGCCGGTGGAGGAGAAAGCCAGCTCCTGCGTGCCGAGCTGCACGGCCTCGATGGACTCGCGCTCGCCGCCGAGTGAGCCTGCGTAGAAAGTCTGGACCTTGTAGCGGCCGGCCGTGCGTTTTTCGACTTCACGGGCAAAAGTGTCGATGGCAATGCCCTGGTGCGAGTTTTGCGCCACAGAGATGCTGATGCGCATGGTGGTTTGAGCGGCAGCGCTGGCCACGAAGCCGAGGGCAATCGACAGGCCGATAAGCAATTTGTTGAGTTTCATGGGTGTCTCCGTGGGAAAAAATAAAGCCATGCGCATAAATCGGCGATGGCGCGGTCGGCCGTAATTATGAGGCGGGCAGGCGAGCGCGGATGTGCGGGTTTTCGCCTAAGTACTCGCCGATGATGTCGTCGAAGCTGGCGTCGGGCTCCAGGCCGAGCCCGCGGGCGCGCGCAGCGTCGATGTGCGCCGGCCAGCTGGTCACGATGCGTGCGATGGCCGGGTCCGGCGTCCAGTCGATCAGCGAGGCTACGGCTTTACCTGCGACGCGTTCGAGCGCGGCGGCCATGTCTCCTGCGGTGGTTTTCAGGGCAGGCAGGTTGATGGCGGTTCTGGCACCCCAGTCGGCGGGGCTGGCTTCGGCCGCGCGAATGATGCCGCGGATGGTGCGGCTAGGCGACGAAAGTGCCACGGCCGTGTCTGCCGGGACAGGGCAGGCGGCGCGTTCCCCGGCCAAGGGCTCGCGGATCATGCCGCTCAGAAAGCTCGATGCCGCGCCATTGGGCTTGCCGGGACGCACGCTGACCGTCATAAGCCGGACGTTGCGCCCTTTCACGAAACCCTTACGCGCGTAATCCGCCACCAGTTGTTCGCCGATGAATTTCTGGATGCCGTAGCTGTTCTGCGGTGTGGGCAATGTAGTGTCGGTAATGACAGCGGGCAGGGGTTGCTCGGGCGAATTTCCGAATACGGCGAGTGAACTGGCAAACACCACGACGGGTGCTGTGCCGAGCGCACGGCAGGCCTCCAGCAAGGCCCGCGTCGCGTCGAGGTTGCTGCGCATGCCGAGGTCGAAATTGGCTTCGCATTCGCCGCTCACCGCGGCCGCGAGATGAAACACCACCTGGTCGTCTAACGCGACGACTGAGTCCGGTGCGGTCTCGAGCAGCGTGTTGAGGTCGCCGACGGTTTGCGTGATGCGCGAATCAGCTTGCAGTTCGGCCGGCGCTGCCGCGCGATCGACCAGCCGGATTCGCTTGATCTGCTGGCTCGGCGTACCTCCGAGGCCAAGAGCGCCCATGCTCAGAAGCTGGGCTGCCAGGCGAGCGCCCAGGAATCCGGCGCCGCCGGTGATGACGATGTTCATAACGCTACTTCTTCCTTGTTGCAAAGCTTGTCGACGCCGCGAGCGGATAAATCACGCGCAGCACCGAAGGCGAGGGGGAGTCTAACGCGCATCCCTTGCTCATCCCTGCTTTCCCCCGTGCCTCTGCGCTGTTGAGCAAGCTGCGCGCCGACGCGCCCGGTCGAGCCTGGCCTACAGCCGAAGTGTTGCGGTTTTTACAGGGCAAGGGCCAACAGGTCCATTGCGAAAAGTGCCAGTTGATGCAGGTTGTGAGAAGTGTTGCCAAGGGTCTCCCGCGTGCCGCCTTTGTCCTACATCCCGGGAAGATGCTCGTCGCAATAATCGGCCTTAATACTCAAGCTCTGTGGCCCGCCAAAGCGCTGCTGCAGCCGGCCTGATGGCAACGAAACCGCCCTGAACTCATGCATACCCGCCACCTGAAATCTTTATTCCAAACCCGCGTCCGATGGGCGCTCATGCCGGACATCGTCTCCATGGGATCTGCCTTTCAGCAGCGCTGCACGCATGGCTGAAGTCAACCCGCACGCAAGTGGCGCTTCTGCCTGGATGGACCGACGCGAGCCACGCTCGCTGGGCCTGGGGAGAAGCCATTTCTTCTCGACCGTCGAAGCCGCGCTCGACCCTATCATTCTTGTCTTCACGTTGTGGAGCCTGGCCTACTATTTTGAAGGAACAGTCCAGCCGGCGTACCTGATTCTTTCGGTGATTGTTTTTTCGCTGAGCTTTCCGGGCACCTCCCAGCTGCGTGTTCCGACCTGGAAGATGGTGTTCAACATCCTCTTCAACTGGGCCTGGATCGCGGGGCTTTTGCTGGTGATCGGCGTTGCCACGGCATACTTTTATGAGTTCAGGTTTTCCGTGATTGGCAACTGGATCTGGATGGCGCCGGTGATGCAGATCGCCGCGCATCTGGGCTTGCGGGCCGCAGCACCCCAGCTGCTCAAGCTGCAGGGCCCTCCACGCGGAGCCGTCATCGTCGGCATGAACCATCAGGGCGCATCGCTGGCGCGCCAGATCGCTGGATCGGCTTTTTCGGGCATCGAACTGCTGGGCTTCTTCGATGACCGGAGCGAGGAGCGGCGAGGCATCCAGGATGAGTTCCGCCAGATCGGCAAAATTGACGACCTGCCGGCCTATGTGAAGAAGCACCGCGTGCAGTCAATCTATCTTTCGCTGCCCATGGCTTCCAGGCCGCGCATCCTTCAAGTGCTTGATGGTCTGAAGGACACGACCGCCTCGATTTATTTCGTTCCCGACATGTTCGTCACGGACCTGATTCAGGGGCGCAGTGACTCGGTGTGCGGCGTGACAGTGATTTCTGTTTGCGACACACCATTCAGAGGCTTCAACGGCTTTCTCAAGCGGGCAAGCGACATTGTTTTGTCAATCCTGATTCTCCTGCTCATCCTGCCCGTCATGCTGGTTATCGGATTGCTGGTCAAGCTGGAATCGCCGGGCCCCGCCATTTTCAAGCAGCGCCGCTACGGGCTGGATGGCGAGCAGATCGTGGTCTACAAATTCCGCTCCATGGCCGTGACCGAAGACGGCAGTTCAGTACAGCAGGCGCGCAAGGACGATCGCCGGGTCACACGTCTTGGCCGCATCCTGCGAAAGACCTCGCTCGATGAGCTGCCGCAATTCGTCAACGTCCTGCAGGGCCGCATGAGCATCGTCGGGCCGCGTCCTCACGCCGTCGCGCATAACGAGATGTACCGCACGCTCATCAAGGGCTACATGGTCAGGCACAAGGTCAAGCCCGGGATTACCGGCTGGGCTCAGGTCAATGGTCACCGGGGTGAAACCGAAACGCTGGACAAGATGCAGTCCCGCATCGATTGCGATCTGGATTACCTGCGCAATTGGTCGCTCCAGCTGGACCTTTACATCATCTTCAAGACCATCAAGCTCGTATTCAAGGACAGCTCGGCCTACTGATTCCTGGGGCGTCGTCGGGGTGTCAAAAGTGGGTCTTGAAACCGACTCACACTGCCCCATTTTTCGGTCCTTGCGCGGGTTCGCGCGAGGCAATGGTGAGCCATGTTCCAACGCTTTTTACGCCTCGTTTCGACTGCCGCGTTTGGCTTACAAGATCATCTGATTTCTTCCCGCACGTCGGCTCGATTTTCAGGTCTGTAATGGGTACCTCCACCCTGCCTTCTCGAAGGTGGGGCCTGGAAAAGAACACTCAGATCGTTCACTTTCTTATTGAGGCTCATGATGAAAAACCTGCTTCGCACTTCGCTGTTCACATCGCTGCTGATTCTCGGCGCGCTGGTCCACGCGCAGCCGCGGCCAGCCACCCGCGGCACGGTGATGCCGTCGCCGTCCGTGGCCGCCGCACCCGGCTCGGTCGTCGTTTCACCGGTGGGCCCGCAAGCAGCCGCGCAGGCCATTACCAGCCAGGACTATCGGCTCGGCCCTGGAGACGCGATTGGCGTTCAGGTCTACCAGAGCCCTGACTTGTCAGTGGAGGCGCGCGTATCGGAAACCGGTGTCATCAGTTACCCGCTGGTGGGAACCATTGCGCTGGGAGGCCTCACCATCGCCGAGGCAGAGAAGAAGATTGCCGATGCCTTGCGCATTGGCGGTTTCGTGAAGGTGCCTCAGGTCAACATCAACCTCAAGCAGGTGCGCGGCAATCAAGTGGCGGTGCTGGGGCAAGTCAACAAGCCAGGACGCTTCCCGATCGAGACCACCAACACTCGGGTCAGTGACATGCTGGCAGCCGCTGGCGGCGTCACGCCCACGGGCGACGACGTGCTGATCCTGACCGGCCAGCGCAACGGGCAGCAGTTCCGCAAGGTGATCGATATTCCCGGCCTCTTCCTCAACCAGAAGCCCGAGGACGACGTGGTGGTGCTCAGTGGCGACACGCTGTATGTCAACAAGGCGCCCATGTTCTACATCTACGGTGAAGCGCAAAAGCCCGGCCCCTACCGCATCGAGCGCGGCATGACCGTCATGCAGGCGCTGGCACAGGGCGGCGGCCCAACGGCCCGCGGCAGCCAGAACCGCTTGCGCCTGCACCGTCGTGACGTCAATGGCAACGTGGTCGAGACCGTGCCGCAACTGACCGACACCATCCGGCCGGAAGACGTGATCTACGTCCGCGAAAGTCTTTTCTAAAAACTCACTGCCATGACCCTCCACCAATTTCTGCTGATCCTGCGCGCCCGCTACCGGGTTGCGTTGGCGATTTTCCTTCTGGCCATGGCGGCGGCCCTTGCCGTGAGCCTGCTCCTGCCCAAGAAATACACCGCACAGACGGCAGTGCTGGTGGACGTGCGTTCACCCGACCCGGTCGCGGGGGTTGGATCGGGGGGCGGCGTTCCGGGCATGGTCGCGCCGAGCTACATGGCCACCCAGATCAACATCATCGGCGGCGACCGTGTCGCCCAGCGGGTGGTCAAGATGCTCAAGCTGGATCAGGACCCCGGAAATATCGAGGACTGGAAAGAGGCCACGCAAGGAAAGGGCTCGCTCGACGTGTGGCTGGCCGAGTCGCTGCAGCAAGGCCTCGACGTGCGGCCCGCGCGTGAGAGCAACGTCATCAACATCACCTACAAGGGGCGTGATCCCGAGCAGGTCGCGCAGGTGGCGAACGCCTTCGCGCAGGCTTACCTCGACATCAACCTCGGTTTGAAGACCGAGCCGGCGCGGCTGTATGCCGAGTGGTTCGACGAGCAAACCAAGGCTTCCCGTGCCAAGCTTGAGGAAGCGCAGGCGCGGCTGTCCAATTTTCAGCAGAAGGCTGGCATCGTGTCGAGCGATGAGCGTCTTGATTACGAAACCACCAAGCTAGGCGAGATCTCCACACAGCTAACGGCCGTGCAGGGCGCTACGACCGAAAGCGCCAGCAAGCGTGCCCGTGGCGACACCGTCGCCGAAGTCATGACCAGCCCGCTCATCAATGGTCTTAAGGCCGATATTGCGAAGGCCGAATCCAAGGTCCAGGAGGCCAGTGTGAACCTGGGCCCCAACAATCCGCAACTGCAGCGTCTGCAATCCGAGCTGGCGTCGCTGCGGCGGCAGCTTTCAATCGAAACTTCCAGAATCAGCACCTCGATCGAAACCTCGTACAACGTGGGCAAAGCGCGAGAGCAGGAACTGGCCGGCGCAGTCGCCGCCCAGCGTGCGCGGGTGATGATGCTCAACAAGCAGCGTGACGAACTCAACGTGTTCCGCCGCGACGTCGAGTCGGCCCAGAAGGCTTATGAGGCCGTGAGCACGAGCGCTTCTCAGTCGCGCCTGCAGAGTCTCACGAACCAGACAAACGTCGTGCGTCTGAGCACTGCCACCGCGCCCCTCAGGCCTTCCAGCCCAAAGACCACCATGAACCTCTTGATCGCCGCCTTTGGCGGAACGCTGCTCGGCATCGCCTGTGCCCTCCTGCTCGAACTTACCCACCGTCGGGTACGTTCCGCCGAAGACCTGGTGCAGATCCTCGATCTGCCAGTGCTGGGCCGCCTGAGCTCGACGTCCAGCGGTGGTCAGGGTCGCCTGCCGCCACCGGGCCGATTGGCGCTGGGCAATGGGGGAATGGCATGAACATGAACAATCCCCATATCGTTCGCTCGGTGCCGATCAACGTTCCGAGCAAGCCGGCCACCGGACCGGGCCGGGCGATCGGCGTAATCCTGGTCGACTCTGGGCGCCTGGCGCCAGACGACGCCGACCGGATTCTGGACTTCCAGCGCGACAGCGGCATGCGCTTCGGCGAGGCCGGCACGTCGCTGGGGCTCATCACCGAGGACGACATACGCTATGCGCTGTCGGTCCAGTTTGACTACCCTTATCTGGGCCGCGACAGCAACCTCAGCCGCGAACTGGTGGCGGCCCATCAGCCGGCCAGCCGCCCCGTGGAGCAATTGCGCGCGCTGCGCAGCCAGCTGATGCTGCGCTGGTTCGACACGGCCGAGGACCGCAAGGGGCTGGCCATCGTCAGCGCTGGGGCCAAGGAAGGGCGAAGCTACATCGCTGCTAATCTGGCCATCGTCTTTTCACAACTTGGCGAGCGCACGCTGCTGATCGATGCGGACATGCGATCGCCCCGGCAGCACCAGCTTTTCCGGCTCGGCACCCAGGCGGGCCTGTCCGACATGCTGGCAGGCCGGGCAGGGCTGGAGGCCATCGTTGGAATCAGCCAGTTGCAGGACCTCTCGGTGCTCGGCGCCGGTGCGCTTCCGCCCAACCCGCAGGAGCTGCTGGGACGGCATCACTTTTCAAAATTGCTGCAGTCGCTTGGCCAGGATTTCGATGTGATCATCATTGACACACCGGCCGCAAGCCATTGCGCCGATGCACATACCGTGGCGGTGCGTGCAGGTGCGGCGCTGCTGGTGGCGCGGCAGAACAGCAGCTCGGTGCCGCAAATGGCCCAGCTCACGCACGGCTTGCGCGAGTTCGGCGTCACAGTGGTGGGCTCGGTCCTGAACGATGTCTGAAGCCGCGTGCCCGCACGCGCCGCGCCTTGCGCCGGTAAACGCGGGCATCGCAGGCGGGAAGGCCTCAGGCTTTCGGATCCAGCCGGGACGGCAAGGACAATATGGAACGCCTGCGCAGGCGCGCTTTACTCTTGCGCTGCGCAATCGACCAGGCCCATGCCATGCGATGCATACCGTGCATGGCCACAGCACCCATCAGGCCGCCGGCAGCGTCGGCAGACAAATCATCCAGGCCCGCTTCTCGACCCGGCAGGAAAGCTTGATGCAATTCATCCATGCTGCCGATGGCGAGCGCGACGCCGAGGCACCACGCCACCAGCCGCCAGCCACGGCTTCCGCTGGCCAGTCCCGTGGCCGCCGCGATCCCCGCAAAAGCGACGACATGCGCGACCTTGTCCCAGGGCGGCTTGAAGAGGCCAACGGCGATGGGTTGTTCGCCCAACACATAAAGTCCCACTGCGGCGGCGAAAACGGCGATACCTGCGGCGACGCGCAGCTTGGTCGGAAACGGGTAACGGGAAAACTCATTGCGCATCGGCCATCACTCCTGGCTTGCATTTTCGACTGATCGAGGCATCCCATGACGACTCAACTGCAAGAATCCGCACAACCCTGGGCCGCGCGATGGACCCGGCTTATCCAGAAGATAGACCGGCTGCTGACACCGGCCGACCAGGATGAACTGCTGCTGCGTCTCAGCCGACCGGAGCGGCCTTTTGTCTTGGCATTCGCCAACGCGCATGCGATGAACTCGGTCGCATCGTCGGCTCTTTTCTATCAGTCGCTGGTAGACGCCGACATGGTGCTGCGAGACGGCTCCGGCATGGCCACGCTCTTTCGCATGCTCGGCATGGACCCGGGCCTGAACTTGAACGGGACCGACCTGATCCCCTTGCTCATTCGCCGATTCAACGGACGTTCGATCGCTGTGTTTGGCACCAGCGAGCCCTTCCTGAGTCAGGGTGTGAAAACCCTGCGCGAGCAATTGGCACCCGCCAGCGAAGTGACGAGTGCGCACGGTTTCCTGAGTGCGCAGGAATATCTCGAGAGGGCTGTGCGACAGCGGCCCGCGCTCATCGTGCTGGGAATGGGCATGCCGCGGCAGGAAGAAGTGGCAGCCGCGCTGCGCACGGCGCTGCAGGGGTCACCCTGCCTGATTGTGTGTGGCGGTGCCATCATCGACTTCCTCGGCGGCAAGACTTCACGGGCACCGGGCTGGATCCGCCGCTGCGGTATGGAGTGGGCGTTTCGCCTGGGTCAGGAGCCACGGCGCCTTTTTCAGCGCTATGTGATCGGGAACCCGCTTTTTCTCAGCCGTGCGCTGAGGATGAAGCTGCACGGCTCTCATTAGGGCGGCTCGAGCATCTCCTCCGTGAAGCGGTTCTGCACATCTGGCGTGCAACCCGTCTTGACGACCTGCGAGGGGTTGCCCATGACGACGCTGTACGGCGGAACGTCTTCGTTGACGTAAGCACCGCCGGCGATCCTGCTGCCCCGCCCCACGGTGATGCCGCCCACCACGATCGCATGCGGGCCGATCCAGACCTCGTCCTCGATGACGGGAAAGCTGTGCTTGCGCTCACCATTGGGACCGATCGAGTCGGCCTGGCCTACCGTGGCGCCATGCAGGAGCGTGACGTTGCTGCCAAAGCGTGCGCACGGGCTGACGACGATGCCGCGGCCATGGGTGATGGCGAAGCCTGGCGCCACTTCTGTGCGCCACGACATCTCGATGCCTGCCCGTTGTGCCGAGATCCGGTGCAGCACCCGAGCCGGTCCTAGCACCAGCCAGCGCAATGCGGGCGAGCAGGTTGCCGCAGCTTGACACCAGCGCATGGTGATGACGACACGAAATGCCGGGCGTGCCAGGAAACCCTTGATGACCAAGGGCCAGCTGAAGCGTCCGAATTCGCGGTAGGTGTCTGCGGTCAGGGCGAGCATGCGGGCTCTCCCGAAGGCGCTTTCGCCTCGAGATAGCGGCTCATGAACCAGTCGGCTGAACTGCGCAATCCCGAGGTGTAGGGCGTCCACGCAACGCCTAGCGATCCGCTCGCGTTTTGCGCGTCGAGTTGTATGTGCTGTGACCACAGGCCGAGCAGGCCAGGTGGCAGCGCGTCGGGCAAGTGGATGCCTCCAATGCCTGCTCGCTTGAAAAGTTTTTCGGCAATCTTCAGGGGAGGGCCGGCGAGCCATGCGTCCAGCTTCAGTTGCCGCTGGCCGAGTCGGCGAACCGGCGTTGCCCCGATCAGCATGGCAAGGTCGACAAAATAGCCGTTCCACCGCGGGCTGTCAGGCGCCGCGAGGTTGAAAATTGGAAAATTGCCGGGCGCCACAGGCATCTGCAGGGACAGCGCCACGGCTTGGCAGACGTCGTCCACATGCACGAGGTTGGACCAGCCGTCACCCGCCACGCCGAGGTCTCCCAGCCTTCCCGCGCGCAACCAGCGGCCTACGCGCCCCACCCACAATTCGCTGCCAGGGCCGTAGACGCATCCGGGCCGCAGGGTGATGACTTCGCCGCCGCGTTCGGCATAAGCGTGCATGTGTGACTCGGCCTGGCATTTCGCTTTGCCATACCAGCCGAGGCTGGGGTCGAGAGGGGTGTTTTCATCCACCCGGCCCTCACGCAGACCGTAGACCGACTGGGTGCTGAGGTGAATGATGCGCGGCCGCCCCGCGAGCAAGGCCGCTTCGGTCAGCACGCGGGCGCCTTCGGCGATCGATCCCGCATCGCCCGCGACGCAGTTGACCACCGCATCGAAGCCTTTCAGCGCACCGCGAAGTTCCTCTCCCCGCAAGCTGTCGAGCCGCAGCGAGTCGGCGCCGTTCGCAGGTGCGCTCCGCGAAGCACCCCTGGCGTTCGCCCAGGACGTTGCCGACAAGACTTGGAGCAGCCGTTGACCGATGTGGCCTGAGCCACCCAAAACCAGAATCTTCATACCTGTTCGTAACCCTTGTTGTCACGCCGACTTGATTTTTCAGTCCGGCGCGGGATGCGTCGACCGCATCCACTTTTCTCGTTGCGTTGAGTTTGACAGCAGGTTAGTGGGCACTCTTGCGAGACAGCCCCGGTTGCTTGTGGGACCGGACCGACAGCCTCAGTCGTGTGTCATCGCGGCGGCGCGTTTTGGTGCACCTTCGTTTGCCGAGTCGTCCGAATGCACGGCTGCAGTGCGCGTATCGGTGTCGCTAGCCTCGACTTCGCCCGTTGGTGTTTCGCGCCGCCTCGCGTGGCCGAAGCGTCCTCCGAGATGCTCGCCCAGGCGCAGCGCCAGCGCGATCAAGGTGAGCGTCGGGTTGGCCTGGCTCGAGGTAGGGAAGACGGCGCTTCCCGCCACGTACAGGTTGTTCACCGAGTGGACGCGGCACTGCGCATCGACAACGCTGCTGCGCGGGTCAGAACCCATGCGCGCGGTGCCGATGTGATGGCCGCCATAGGCGCCGAACCGCATCAAATCTTCCTCGAGGGTTTCCCGCTGGTAGGTGAGCTGCGCAGTGCCGCTGGCGGCGAATTCTTCTGCCAGTACGTCGAGCGTACGCCGTACGGAGTCGACGTCTTCTGCACAGTAGCGCCAGTCGACGCGCAGCTGCGGCATGCCCATCGAATCCTGCTTGTCCGTCAGCGTGACCCGGCTTGCCGACTGCGGGACTTGTTCGCCGTGCATTTCAAGGCTGAAGCGATTGGTCTTGTTGCGCAGAATCACCGAGGGGAACTTGCGCTGGGCCAGCGTGCGCTTGCGAAGCCAGTGCGTCAGGAATTGCGTCGTGTCCAGCGGGTCGGCCATCACATTCATGAGGTGGCGCGCATACACCGCAGCGTCCGCCTGGCCATCGTTGAGCCGCTTGGCATATTCGTAACTAATCAGCCGCCGCGCAAGGAAGAGGCCCGAGAGCACGCCGTTGCGATGCGCCGGATCGGTGATGCGCGAGAAGTGCAGGCGTGCGACGGCATTGGCCAGCCCCAGCCGCCGCTGCTCGCTTTCAAGCACCGAAATCCGGCGCCGGCAGTAGATGCCTTCCGGCGATATCTCGTAGCCATGCCGAACAGCCTCGACCGGACCCTTGACGACGAGGCTGCCGACATTGCCGGCGATGTGGCACATGTAATAGCGCCCCACCACGTCATGTTCATTGCCGATACCCTGGGGCTTGACGTCGCGGGACGCCAGCAGCAGCCTGGCCGTTTCCAGCCCGCCGGTGGCGACCACCGTGGAGCGCGCCGCTACCTGGAAGCGGTGGCCCTGCAGCGACGCCACGTCCACGTGACGGACCGCTTGGCCGTCCGCCTGCAGGCGCAACCCGGTGCAATTCGCGCCCAGCAACACCTGAACGCCGGGCGCAAGCTGCAGCCGGCGCGCGTAGCGCGTACCGAAATGCGTCGGGCACGAGAAGCGCTCCAGCCCGTCGGTGCGCACGCGCTCGCTGTGAAACCCCTCGAACAGGGGGCCGATACCGGGCAAGGCATCGGCTGCGTCATAGCTGAAGCGTCCGGCCTCGGCCAGTGCATTAGCCTGCGGATAAAAAGGCAGGAGATCTTCGTACGACATCGGCCATCCGCTATGGGCGACGTGAGGCCGCGATTCGAAGTCGATCGGATCGAAAGGCATGCAACGGCCACCCCAGATCGCGGAGGAACCGCCGAAGCGCCGGTGGCGGTATTTGTCGGGCGGACTGTGCATGAGCGCATCGGCGACTTCGCCTTCGTAGAGGGCCTGGGTGGCGGGCGACTCCTGCATGCCGCCCGACTCGAGCAGCACCACGGTCAGGCCGCGCGATGCCAGATCGAGCGTTAGCGAAATGCCGGCCGGGCCCGCGCCGATGACGCAGACGTCCGCCTGCAGCACAGAGCCTGATGGAATTTCGGAGGCGCCCTGGATCAAGAGGTGCTCTCCTGCGAAGGCGGCAGAACGCGGTTGGGCCGGGCCTGCCCGGCAATGCCGAAGTGGCGCTTGTGCACCCGCGCCACACTCGCGAAAAAGCGGCCCAGCGAAAATTGCTGCTCGTACATGGTGCGCCCGTGTTTTTCCAGACGCTCTCTCAAGTCGGGCTGCCGCAGCACCTTGTCCAGGCCGCTGGCAATCCCCGCGATGTCGCCCGGAGCCACGAAGACGGCGCTCACGCCATCTGCCAGCACCGACGGGATTTCTCCCACAGGGCTGCAGACCACCGCAACGCCATTGGCGAGCGCTTCCAGAATTACGAGCGGCAGGCCCTCGTCGTACGACGGAAGCACCAGAAGGTCCGCCTCGGCCATGAGGTGCGCCACCCGGTCCTGGTCGGACCAGCCGGCAAAATGCACGAAGCCGTCAACGCCGAGAGCCCTGGCTTTTTCTTCGTAGCCCTTCACATCGCCGCCCCCGGCGATCGTCACGTCGACGCCTGTCCGATTGAACGTGGGCAGCGCCAGCGCCTGCAGCAGGTCCGACACGCCCTTGCGCTCCGATAGGTTTCCGACGAACAGCACACGCTGAGGCTGGCCGAATGCAGCCACGCGTCGGGGCTGCGTCGGCTCCGGTACGCCATTGATGATGATCTCCACGCGTTCCGGCGACACGCCCAACGTGTCACAGACGAACTTGCGGCTGGCGTGGCCGAGCACCACGCAGCTGTCGGGCAGGCTGAAGACCCAGCGCGTGAGTGCCTGCAGCGGCCGGGGAAGGTCCTGGTAGAAGTGGTGCAGCTGCGCGGCGTGCAAATGCAACACCACCGGCAGCCCGAGCGCCCGGCTGGTGACTACCACGGCGCTCTTGCGAAACAGACTCAGGCGCTCTGCCATGTTGACGTGGACGCCTGCGAGTTCGCCGCTGAGCCGACCGCGTATGAGTTTGCCAATGGCCGTGGTAAGCACCCAAAGGGAAAAGGCGGCGTTTGCATCGCCCCGCGTATCCAGCGGCCGTAGCTCGGCCGCACCGACGGGCCGCAGCCTTGCCTGCGCCTGGATCAGGTAGTCGGCCACCTTGAACATGCCGCCGCCCTTTGGCGTCCACGGACAGGCGATGTAGATGAATCGACCCGCGCGTTCGTCGGTCGCCGTCTTCGGCAGGGGCTCACTTCGCATGCGTACTTTCCGGCCGGGGGAAAACCGGCTTTGCAACTTTGGGAAACAGCCAGCGCTTCAGGCCGGCCGTCATGGGCCGTTCGAGCCACAGGTAGGAAAGAGCGCCGCCCACTATGACCGCGGAGCACACCAGCAGCGCCACCAGCCAGCCGATGTTCAGGCCCAGCTTGTGCAGCACCATCACGGCGGCCGGCACGATGAAGGTGTGCGACAGGTAGATCGAGTAGGACGCGTCACCCAAAAAAGCCAGCGGCCGCACGCCAGGCTGCCTGGCAGTCCAGGGCTCCAGCCAGACTGCGCCCAGCACGACCAGCCCAGCGCCAAGGCCCCAGGTCAGGAAACGGTCGGCGTTGGCAGCCCAGGGGATGGCGAACATGACGGTCAGGCCCAGCGCGAGCAGCAGCGCCGCGGCCGATAGCGGCGGCGAAGCATAGTTTTTGCGCAGATAGGCGATGAAGACACCCAGCAGGAACTCGAGCACGATGGTCTCGGCATAAAAGCCCAGTGCAGCCGAGCCGGGCAACAGCGCGCTCGCCAGGAACACGAGGCCGAACATGGCCAGGCAAAAGCGGATGCGCGGCGCACCGAGGGCAATCGCTGCGGTAAACACCGCATAGAAAAGCATTTCGTAATTCAGCGTCCACCCCACCGGCAGGGTCGGCTGCATGAAACCCCAGGGGCTCATGGCAGGGATGAAAAACAGCGATGCCAGCAAATGCCGCGCGTCGATGGTCGACGTCACCGCAAGCGCCGGCATCGCAACCAGCAACGCCACCTTCAGCAGCGTGTAGAACCAGTACAACGGCACGATGCGCAGCAGCCTTCGCTTGACAAAGGTCCAGGCATGGCTGCGCCGGGTGGCGGCGTCCGCATGCGGGGCCGGCGTCGAGGTGGCCATCACGAAGCCGCTGATGACGAAGAAGATGTCCACGCCCGACGAGCCCAGCGCCCAGTAATGCCCGTTGCCCTGGCCGGTAATGTGTATCGAAATAGCCTGCGTGACGTGCATCACCGCCACCAGCATGGCCGCGACGAAGCGCAGGATCTGAACTCCGGAAAACTGTTGCGGTGGCGAGTTGGGCAGCATCGGGTTGGGGCTCAGGCGCGCAGTTGGGTGGAATCGGACCGGGGACCGCGTTTCTTGACGGGCGGGACCGCGTCATGGACAACGCGACTCTTGACGCCCTCGTGCGGCGGCTTTTGGGGCGACACGAACCCGCGGATGAGGCCGGCCGCGTTCACGCTCCATGAAGTCACGGCATACAGGCCTTTGGCGAAAGAGCGCTTGCGCATCGACATCAGCAATACGGGGGCCGCCAGCACCGCTGCGAAGCAGGCGAGCCGCCAGCCCCAGGCAAGCGGGACGAAAGGAATCAGCAGCAGCGTCAGCCACCAGGCAATGGTCGCGCCATACACCCTGAGTTCGCGCACGCCCTGCACGACGAGTTTGAGGCGCTGGTGTTCGAGCGACGAGCGCAGCAACTCCCCAAGTCCACAGGCGTAGCGGGAACGCCAACGGCGCATCAGCAGCTGGTAGGGCGGCGAGTCGTGGCCGAAGTGGCTGACGGCGTCGACCGGCATGCGCCACAAGTCCCACCCCGCTTCGCGCAGGCGCACAGCGAGATCGAACTCTTCATACGAATGCAGGTTCCGGTTCGAGAAATAGCCGATCGACTCGATCGCGCTGCGCCGGTACACCCCGCCACCGTCGAGGCGGTCGACATTGCCGGCGCGCTGGTGCTCGGCGATCTTTTCGTTGCGGGCCTGGTACTCCAGGCTGTCCAGGTTCTGCTCGACGATGCGCCCGCCCACCCCCGCCACGTCAGGATGCCCGGCCATGAAGGACAGCGCCCGCTCAAGAAAGCCCGCCTGCACCTGCATGTCGCCGTCGATAAGGTAGATGAACTCGCCCCGTGAGTGCTGCCAGCCCAGCTGAGGACCGGCGCCGCAGCAGCGCTCCTGGGGGTTGGCAAGCTCCGCGATCCGGATCGGGTACTGGCGTGCAATCTCGACAGTGCGATCCGTCGAACAGGAATCGGCCAGTACGACCTCTCCGCCCAAGGGCAACACGGCCTGCAACGCGCTTTTTATCGTTGCTTCGATGCGCTTTTCCTCGTTCAGCGCCTTGATCACTACGGACACCTTGCAGGCGCCTGTCTTGCCCGGCTGGGCTGATGGATGCAGCGAAACGGACTCTCTCTTCATAGGGCCTGTTCCGCGTCGGTCAAGGCCACGTCGTGTCTGGCGCGCCGGATTCGCCAGGCCTGCCATTTGTTGACCAGCTGGCTGGGCATGAACAGCGCCATGGCGGCCGTTATCCACCAGCGTGTCGTGTTGGCCGCATAGACGGAGCGCGCAACCCATGTGAGGCCGAGCAGTCGCTCGCCTGTGGCCAGGGACTCACGCGCGAAGGTGATCTCGTGCTGAGCCACCAGTTGCAGCGTGGAGCGTGCGCGCTCGTCGCTCATGTTCCCGCTGCGGGCGCGCTGGCGCAAGCGCTCGAGAAAGGCAGGGCGCTCGCGCTTGCCGTGAAAGCTGGTCAGGCTGCCCTCGACGGCGATGCGGTAGGCCGCAAGCGGAATGCGGGCCAGTGCCACGTCGCCGGTTTCTGCGAGGCGGAACCAAAGGTCCAGGTCTTCGCCCATCGATTCGCCCTGCGGAAAGCAGGGTTGCATGTTCATGAGCGTGCTGGTGCGTGCGGCCACCGAACTGGCGCAGAGCGTGGGGCCGTCCATCCAGCGTGAGGCTAGGTTGGCAATGCACTCGATGCGTGGCCGACCTTCAGGCACGGGCCAGCGAGGAGGCCAGTCCACCTCGCGATGCAGCAGCCTGAGGTAGTCCGCCGCCACAAGGTTGGCCTGCGGGCATTCCTCCTGCGCCACCAGCAAGGTCTCGAGAAAACGCGGGTGATGCCAGTCGTCTGCGTCGAGAAACACCACCCACTCTCCACGGGCCAGCGATATGCCATGGTTGCGCGCGGCTGATACGCCCGCGTTCGCCTGGCGTATCAGGCAGACGCGGGCGTCCGGAAATTTCTCCACCAGTTCGGCGCCCCCATCGCGAGAGCCGTCATCGATCACCAGCACCTCGAAATCGGTCACGGTCTGCGCGAGCACCGATTCCAGCGTGCACAGGATGTACGGCGCCTTGTTGTAGAGGGGGATCACATAGGTGAATTTCATGCGCTGTACCTTGCGGGTGCCACAGTCTGTCGGGTGAAGGAACGGTTGCCACGGCTGCCGGCCTTGGAGGCACTGCGCTGCGTGCTGTGCGCATCGTTGAGGGCCGCGGCCAGCACCATCAGCAAGAGCACGTGAATGATCAGCTCGGGGCCGTAGCCCATCAAGATCAGCGGGACCTCGCTGATAGCGCGCAGCAGCAGCGCCACGAACAGCGCCAGCGTGAGGCCACGCGTGGCGCGCGCAAAACGCAGCGACAGCACGAGCAGCATCAGCGCATAGGCCACGAGTGCCGATGCACCCACTGCGCCAGCGCGAGAAAGCGTGTCCATGAACTGGTTGTGCGCATGGGTGGCGTTGGGCATGCCGATGGCATCGCGGAAATCCTGGTCCCAGATGGACGGTCCGTAGCCGAAGAGGGGATGCCGCAACCACTCGTCATAAGCAATGGCCCAGATGCGGTCGCGACCGGTCATGGAGGCCAGCTGCGCTCCCTCAGCACTGTTGAGGAAGTTGCTGATGTCGTTGCCAACGTCACTGAACATGACGAGGCCCACAAACCCAAGAAGTCCCAGGATGAACAGGACGATGAACGCAATGCCCAGTTCCGGCCGCAGCGGGTCGGCAGCGCGGCGCAACAGGTCCGGTCCACTGCGCACCATCACGAGACAGGCCGAGCACAGGAAGAAGGCGATCCAGCCGGTCTTGGACTGCGCCATGAACAGCATGGCAAGACCTATCACCCAGGCCGTGCGGTTGAGCCAGCGCTTCTCGTAGGGCCGCGCCAGCAGGCACAGCAGGCCGAGCTGTGCGAGCAGTCCCATCGACACCGCGTGCGATGCCAGCCCGGCCATGCGCGGCAGGCCGGGGATGAGCCCCTGGTTGTAGGCAAGGTCCATCACCGCCTGAGGCATGATGGGCGCCACCAGAAAGCCGCCGAGCATGAACAGTACGAGCGCGTTGCGCGTAGCCTTGATCGCCAGGTCGCGCTCCAGCCCGGTCGCCAGGCAGGCGGCGATACCGATGACGAGCGGGTACGCATAGTCGTGCGAGATGCTGGGGTTGGCACCGAAGAATGCAGGCACGGCAACGGTGAAAAACCAGAAGAACACGAAGGCGATCAGCAGCCCTTGCGCATGGTTGGGCGCGCGCTCGCGCAGCAGCCAGTGCGTGAGGATGCGCTCACCGCTCACCGCCAGAATGATGAGGGAGGCGACCGGCTGGATGATGGACATGAGGGGATGTCGCGCGACCCCCTCGGTCAGCTCTTCGGCGTCGAGAAAATTGCTCGTCAGATCGCGACCGCCGAGCAGGCTGCCCACAGCCAGGACCAGCAGCATGACGTAGATCATGAGGTGCTGGTAGCCGTGCGGCTTGCGCGCGGTAAGGTGCACCGCCCCGGCCATGCTGACAGAGGTCAGCAAGGCGGCGAAGATGGCGCCACCTATCAATACAAGTGTGGTGATCAGTTGATGCATAAAGGGGTCTTCCTCAGCTTCCGGTGCTCAGGGCAATGACTCGCTGAGCTGTGCAGCGGGCTCGCGGCGAAAGAAGCGGGCGAGTTGAGGAAAAAAGCGCAACAGCATGTCGACGGTGTCCGTACCCAGCCACTGCGGGCGCAGCAGGACGGGCACGCCCGCAACGATGAGACTGAGGAGTCCTGCAGACATCAAGGAGACCAGCGGACTGTCGAAGCGCGCCACAGCGCTCTGCCCGATCCACACGCCCAGCGCGCAGAGCGCGCTGAGCATCAAACCGCGCCCGACTTGCGGCGCGATGCTGGCAAGCGGAAGGCAAAGCGCGCGAAATGCGGCGATCGCGATGACCAGCGCGCGCGCAACCAGCAACAGAGCCGCGATGGCGGCGGCGGTGTGAATGCCCCGACCGGCGAACGCGTAAAAGGCAAGCGCGCCGACGGCGATCAAGGGAAGTTGCAAGGCAAACTCGTGGTTCTTGCGGTGGGTGTTCCACAGGACCGGAGTCGACAGACCCCAGATCACGTACACCGGCATGGCCAGGAAGAGCGCGGTCAGCACCCAGCCGGCATCACTCCACTTCGGTCCGTAGAGCAGATGCACGAGGTCTTGCGCGACCAGCGCCATGAAAACGAACGCCGGCACCGCCAGCACGACGACGGTCGAGACCATTTGCAGATAGGCGCGGCCAAGACGCGGCAGGTCGTGCTGGAGCTTGGCGCCGGCTGCCAGGAAGGCCGGCTGCAACGCGCCGAGCAGCAAGGTATTGGGCATCGTCGCGAGGTTGGCCGCCACGTTGTACAGGCCAAGCGCTTGCGCATTGAGCAGTCGTCCGATCATGATGCGGTCGAGGTTGCCCAACACCCAGTTGACGATGTTGGTCAGGAATACGGCCCGCCCGGTTGTGATGGCTGCCTTGGCATCGGCATACCAGAAGAGCGGCTTGACCTCATGCGGGTGGTAGGCATAACTGGCCACCAGCTGCACTGCCGCCTGCACGAGCCAGGCTGCCACCAGCGAAGAAGCGCCCCAGCCCATCAGGGCCATCGGCATGCCGACGCAAACGTAGCCTGCGGCATAGCTCGCCACCTGGACGATGCCTACGGCGCGAAAATTCAGGTCGCGTTGCAGCAGGTAGGTGGCGGGCGCCGCTGCCGCACTCAGCAGGCACGCAATCGACAGCCACTGGATCACCGGCTCTGCGCGAGGCTCCCTGAAGTAGCCGGCCAGCCACGGCGCGGCAAGGTATACCGCCACCATCGTCGCCAGTCCGACCAGAATCTGCCAGGTCCAGGCAAAGCGCACGTCGTCCGGATGCAGGGTGGCGCGCTGCATGAGGCTCCAGCTGAAACCGAAGCTGGAGACAAAATTCGCGAAAGTCAGCACCACCATGCCGATGGCAAAAATACCGAAGATCTCGGGACCGAGCGTGCGCGCCAGAACGACTTGCGCGCCGAGCTGCAGTACGAAGCGGGCCACCGTGGACACCGTGCTCCATTTGACTGCTGCAACGCCGGGTCGGCCCAGTCCGCCCATGCTCAAGACCTTCCGCCCTTGCGGCGGCGCACGGCGATCGTCGCCATCAGCACCAGTGTTGCCAGGATGGGGCCCGAGCCTCGCCAGCTGTCGTGCTCGGCTTCCGGGGCTGAGATGCGCTGCTGCGATGCAGGAGACGGCGAGGGGGGCGAGTAAGAAGCCTGTGTGACACGGGCGCTGTTGTCGACCGTTGCCTCTCGCGCGCTCTTGGGCGCTGATGTGCGGGCGGGGGCCTGAGCCGTGACCGCCGCTGCAGCGGCGGCGGCAGCCCCTTGCTTGAGTACGGACGCGGGGATCGACTGCTGGGTGTGTGCGGCAGCGTTGCTGGCCGAGAACGCCAGACCCAAAGCCAGGCACAGGCTAAAAAGTTGAGGCAAGCGAAACAGGACCATTGCGGCGCTTTGCAGGGTGCCGTTCCGGGAGGCTGTTTCTGAAGGTGTGTGGCTCATGTTGTGTTGCTCTTGAATGGGTGACTCGGGGTGGGCAGGTCGTCAGGCCGTCTTGAGGCTGGGGGACGGCGGAAGTTCCGCAGTGCGCACAAACCCACGACAACTCGGCGGGTCGGCTTCAGGCCGATGCCGTGGATGGCTGGCGTCCCGCCGTGTCCATCGACCCGTCGCGATCCGGCATTCCGGTCGCCCTCGGGTGGTCGGTGCCATACCCCTCTGGGTTGTTTTGCTGCCACCGCCAGGAATCCCGACACATGTCATCCATCGAGCGCGTCGCTCGCCAGCCCAGCAAGCGCTGCGCTCGGGCAACGTCCGCGAAATAAGCTGCGACGTCGCCGGACCGGCGCGGCGCGAATTCGAAGGGGATGCGCTTTCCCGAGGCGCGCTCGAAGGCCTGGACCACGCCCAGCACGCTGGTGCCCTGGCCGGTGCCCAGGTTGCACGTGAAGCTATCGGACTGGGCGAGAAGGGCCCGTACCGCGGCTACGTGACCCTCGGCAAGGTCTGTCACATGAAGGTAATCACGCACGCCCGTGCCGTCGTCGGTCGGGTAGTCATTGCCGAAGACCCGCAACTGCGGCCTTTTTCCGACGGCTACCTGGGTGACGAAGGGCATCAGGTTGTTAGGGGTGCCGTTCGGGTCTTCGCCGATCAGGCCGCTGGCGTCCGCACCGACCGGATTGAAGTAGCGCAAAACGCCTGTGCGCCAGCGGGGATCGGACCGGCCTAACGACGCCAGGATGTTCTCGCACATGAATTTGGTATCAGCGTAAGGGCTCTGGGGATCGCAGGGCGCGTCCTCGGCAATGGGAACGCTGGCGGGTTCACCATAGACCGTCGCGCTCGACGAAAACACCACCTTGCGGCATCCGGTGCGCTCCATTGCCTTGAGCAGGCTGACGGTGCCGCCGACGTTGACCTCGTAGTAGCGCAAAGGTTGTTCGACGCTTTCGCCAACGGCTTTGAGGCCGGCCAGATGGATTACCGCGGCGCAGTCGTGGCGGTGCAGCACGCGGGCGACGAAGTCGGTGTCCAGCACGTCACCGCGCTCGCACACCACCGCCTCCCCGGTCAGCTGCTGCAGGCGCTCGAGCACCGCGGGGTTGCTGTTGGAAAAGTCGTCCAGCAAGATAGGCCGCAAACCGGCCTGGAAAAGCGCAACGCAGGTGTGGCTGCCGATGTAGCCGGCACCTCCCGTTAGCAGTACGCTGGTTTTCTTGTGTTTCATGGCATCTTCCCGGCACGCCGGGCGGTTGTAAGCGGGACTGGCTTGCGGAGTACTTTCGTCAGCCCGCCACTCGCCGCCTGTGCTCTTTTTGATAGAGCCCTTAGTGTCCCGGCGACGGGTAGAAAGACCTGTCAGTGTCGGCCGACAAGCGGCGTCAGAGACACGTCCTGTAACGCTTCCCGTTGCGCTTGTTAGTCGTCGGATGCATGAAAAAAGCCCGGCATGACCGGGCTTGAAAGGAATCGGGCAAGCGCTGATTACATGCCGCTGTAGTTGGGGCCGCCGCCACCTTCGGGCGTGACCCAGACGATGTTTTGCGTCGGGTCCTTGATGTCGCAAGTCTTGCAGTGCACGCAGTTCTGCGCGTTGATCTGCAGGCGGTCGGAGTTGTCGGGGTTCTTCACGAACTCGTAGACACCGGCCGGGCAGTAACGGCTCTCCGGGCCGGCGTAGGTGGCAAGGTTGATGTTCACCGGCACGCTCGCATCCTTGAGCGTGAGGTGAGCCGGCTGATGTTCTTCGTGGTTGGTGTTGGACACGAACACGGAGCTCAACCGGTCAAAGGTGATCTTGTTGTCGGGCTTGGGGTACACGATGGGTTTGCAGTCGGCCGCAGGCTTGAGCATTGCGTAGTCGGGCTTGGTGCGGTGAATCGTCCATGGCGGGCTTTTGATGCCCAGCTTAGGCAACAGCCACTGCTCAATGCCCGTCATGAAGGAGCCCATGTAGACGCCCTTCTTGAACCACTGCTTGAAGTTGCGCGACTGGTTGAGCTCGGCGGCCAACCAGCTCTTCGCGTAAGCGGCGGGATAGGCGTCGAGCACATCGTGCTGCCTGGCGGCCGTCAGCGCCTCGAAGGCCGCTTCGGCTGCCAGCATGCCGGTCTTGATGGCCGCATGGCTGCCTTTGATGCGCGCAGCATTCAGGTAGCCCGCCTCGCAGCCGACCAGCGCGCCGCCCGGGAAAACGGTCTTGGGCAGGCTTAGCGCGCCTCCCGCCGTGATCGCGCGGGCGCCATAGCTGATGCGCTTGCCGCCTTCGAGGTATTGGCGGATGCTGGGGTGTGTTTTCCAGCGCTGCATTTCCTCGAAGGGGCTGAGGTAGGGGTTGGCGTAATCCAGCCCGGTAACGAGGCCGAGCGTGACCTTGTTGTCTTCGAGGTGGTACATGAAGCCACCGCCGTAGGTGTTGGGGTCCATCGGCCAGCCGGCGGTATGCACGACCAAGCCCGGCTTGTGTTTGGCCGGATCGATCTCCCACAGCTCTTTGACGCCCAGCGCATAGGCTTGCGGGTCGCGGCCGTCGTCGAGCTTGAAGTGCTTGATGAGCTGGCGGCCGAGGTGTCCGCGCGAGCCTTCCGCAAATATCGTGTACTTGCCCAGCAGTTCCATGCCCAGCTGGAAGTTGTCGGTGGGCTCGCCGTCCTTGCCCACGCCCAGGTTGCCGGTGGCCACGCCCTTGACCGAGCCATCCTCGTTGTAGAGCACTTCGGCGGCTGGGAATCCCGGAAAGATTTCGACGCCCAGGTTTTCGGCCTGCTGCGCCAACCAGCGCACCACGTTGCCCAGGCTGATGACGTAGTTGCCCTCGTTGTGCATGCAGTCAGGCACCAGAAAGTTGGGCGTTCTGGTTGCGCCTTTTTCGCTGAGGAACAGAACCTCGTCGCCAGTGACGGGCTGGTTCAGCGGTGCGCCGAGCGCTTTCCAGTCGGGGATGAGTTCGGTGATGGCCTTCGGGTCCATCACAGCGCCCGACAGGATGTGCGCGCCAGGCTCCGATCCTTTTTCAAGCACCACTACAGAAACCTCGCTGCCTTTCTCGGCAGCGAGTTGCTTGAGTCGGATGGCGGTGGACAAACCGGCCGGACCGCCCCCTACGATGACCACGTCATATTCCATGGCTTCGCGCGGGCCGAACTGGGCAAGGATTTCCTGGTGTGTCATGAAGGCTCCGTGATAATGCTTTGGAAGAGTTTATAGGCGCACGAGGCACGTAGTTTTGCTGACGGATTGTCCTCCATGCCTTCACCCAACCGGAAGGATCAAACAATGGCCTACACCCTCGATCTTGCGGGGCGCGTGGCGCTGATCACGGGCGCCTCCGGCGGCCTGGGCGCACAGTTTGCACAAACCCTGAGCCGCGCGGGCGCAGCCGTGGTGATTGCCAGTCGACGGGTCGACAAGCTCAAGGACCTGCGCGCCAGGATCGAGGCCGAAGGCGGCGCCGCGCACGTCATCGCCATGGACGTGACCGACCACGACAGCATCAAGGCTGGCGTGGCCCACGCCGAAACCGAAGTCGGCCCCATCGACATCCTCGTCAACAACTCGGGTGTCAGCACTACCCAGCGTATCCAGGATGTGGCCGAAGCCGACTATGACTTCATCTTCAACACCAACGTGAAGGGTGCCTTCTTCGTGGCGCAGGAGGTCGGCAAGCGCATGCTGGCTCGGGCGCGTGGCGCAGCACCGGGCAGCTTCGGCGGTGCGCGCATCATCAATATTGCTTCCATGGCCGGCTTGCGTCCCTTGCCGCAAATAGGCGTCTATTGCATGAGCAAGGCGGCGGTAATCCAGATGACAAAAGCCATGGCGCTCGAATGGGGCCGCTTCGGCATCAACGTCAACGCGCTGTGCCCGGGCTACATCGACACCGAGATCAACCACCACCACTGGCAGACCGAGCAGGGCCAGAAGCTGGTGCAGATGCTGCCGCGCAAGCGCATCGGCACGCCCGCCGACCTCGACGCCTTGCTGGTGATGCTCTGCGCCAACGAAAGCCATTTCATCAATGGCGCAGTTATCGCCGCGGACGACGGCTTCGCCCTTTGAGCGGCGGGCAATTGGGCTCATGCTGACTGGCGTGCTGGCCGGGCTGGCGGCCGGCGCTTTATGGGGGCTGGTTTTCGTCGCGCCGCGCATGGCCCCCGGCCTGCCAGCGGTCGACCTGACGGCAGGGCGCTTTGCCGCTTACGGCGTGCTGGCCGCATTCGTGATGCTGCTGGGCTGGCGTGCCCGGCGCTGGCCGACCTGGCGGCAGGCTGGCGCGGCCGCGGCGCTGAGCGTGCTCGGGTTCACCGGCTATTACTTTTTGCTGGTGCTGGCGATTCGCGACGCCGGCACCGAAGTGCCCACGCTCGTCATCGGCACCATCCCCGTCTGGGTGATGCTGCTCGGCAAGCCCGAATCGGTGCGCTGGCGCGGCTTGATGCCAGGCTTGGCGCTGACCATTGCGGGCCTGGTGCTGATGACCTTGGGCACACCAGGCCACGGGCCCGGCGGCGCCGGGCACGCGCATTTCTGGCGCGGCATGGCGTTCGTAGTGACGTCTCTTATTTGCTGGACCGCGTTTGCCGTCATCAACTCGGCGTGGCTCAAGCGGCATCCCGAGGTGAGTGCGGCCGACTGGGCCAACTGGCTGGGCGTAGCGACGGGCCTCGGTGCGTTGGCGCTGTGGACCATCGCCGGCACACCGTTGGCGGAACTGAGGCAGCGCAGCGACATCGGACCTGTGCTGCTTCTGTGTGCGAGTACAGGTTTCGGTTCCGCTTGGCTTGCCACGCTGCTCTGGAACATGGCCAGCCAGCGACTGTCGGCCAGCCTGTGCGGCCAGCTCATCGTGAGCGAAACGGTTTTTGCACTGCTGTATTCATTTGCGTGGGACGGCACATGGCCTTCAGCAGCGCAATGGACGGCCTGTGTGCTGTTCACCCTGGGCATACTCGCATCGATCAAGGCGCACCCCTGAAGCCGTGTGGCCACTGACCTGGGCAGGCGCCTCGGCGCCGACGCCCACGAGATTGCGCCCGCGTCCTACCACCAAAGCTGCAGCCGGGCTTTTCCAAGGTCAGTCGGCTTGCTTAAAGTTCTTGTTGGGCCCATCCTGGCTTGCCTGACGAAAGCAACACGGCGTGTTTCTCACAGGGATCGCAACGGCCACGCCACCCGGCCGCTTCACCAAGGCCGAGTGCCTGGACGCCTTTCAACGCTCCCACTGGTTCGGCCGGCTCGATGCACGGTCGCATCTTGTGGCCCGGACTGTCCTGCAGCGCGACAACGGCATCGAGGCACGCCGGCTGGCGATAGACCAGCTCTCCGATGTGTTCAGCATCGATCCCGATACGCTCGCCGCGCGCTTCCTTCAGCATGCGCCGGTGCTCGCGGCGCAGGCTGCCGAAGGAGCACTGCAGGACGCAGGGATCCAAACGCAGGAAATTGATGCCTTGGTGGTGAGCACCTGCACGGGTTACCTGTGCCCCGGCTTGTCGGGCTACGTCGCGGAGCGACTCGGGCTTCGGCCCGACATCCAGGCTTACGATCTGGTGGGACAGGGCTGCGCGGCCGCTGTGCCCAACCTGCAGCTTGGAAACGCGCTTATCGGTTCTCGAAGCGCTGCCCATGTGCTCTCGGTGTGTGTCGAAGTCAGCAGCGCCGCGATGTACCTGGATAATGATCCCGGGGTGCTGATCAGTGCGTGCCTTTTCGGCGACGGTGCAGGTGCGGCCGTTCTCTCGCGCAAGCCGGGGGAGGGTCTGGGTCGGCCAAAGATTCGCTGGAAAGCGAGCCGTTCTGTCATGGAGCCCGCGCGCCGGGATGCCCTCAAGTTCGAGCAGCGCGGCGGCATGTTGCGCAACATCCTCACGCGTGAAGTGCCTGCGCTCGCAGCGGAGCATGCCGATGACGTGCTGGTCAAGGTGCTGGCCGAGTGCGGTGTGCCGCGCGAGTCCATCCGCGCCTGGATCATGCACGCTGGAGGCCGCGACGTACTGCTCGCGCTGGAACGGCGCATGTCGCTGGAGCCGCAAGACCTGCGCTACAGCGCTGCCATGTTGCGCGAGTACGGCAACCTGTCCAGCGCCTTTGTTTATTTTGTGCTCAAGGCGGCGCTCGACGACGGCGCGGAGCGCGGGCATTGGTGGCTGTCTTCCTTCGGCGCCGGCTTCAGCTGCCACGGCGCTTTGCTGGAGGTGTCATGAAGGCGCTTGAATCCGAATGCGCCTTCACATGCGCTTCTTTATCTGTGTCTGTGACTGCACGCGCAATCTCCTGCGCATCCTCGTCCGCTCGGGCGCTATCGCAGTTGCGTGGCCGGGCGCGGCCGTCTCTTTTGCCTTCGCGCAGCAACTGATGCGCCGACTCGTTCAGCCCGAAACGCTCGACTCGCTACCGGTCGACGACCCGCGCGCCGAGCGTTCGCGTCGCGACCTGCAGCGCGTGCACCGAGTCATGGGGACGGTGGCTACTGTGCTTCCTGAAGTGTCGCGGCTTCTGGCACGGCATGACGGGACTACGCCCTACCGGATACTGGAGCTCGGCGCGGGCGACGGGAGTTTGATGTTGCGCGTGGCCCGCAAGCTCGCCTCGTCAAGGCACACAGGCAGCCGTCTCCGGGTAAAGCTTGACTTGCTGGATCAGCAGGACCTGGTGAGCCAAGAGGCGCGAGGGGCCTACGCGCAGGCCGGATGGGAAGCGACGGCGCTTGTGACGGACGTGTTTCGATGGACCGGCCAGAAGGCTCCAGCGAGTTCGCCCAGCCCGGCGCAAGGCGAAGCTCAGGCGCCGGCCGAGCCGGTCTGGGACCTCATTTGCTGCCATCTCTTTTTGCACCATTTCGAGGGCCCGCAGCTCAGCTCACTGCTGGACGGCATTGCCTTGCGCACCAGGAATTTTTACGCCTGCGAGCCGCGCCGCAGTGCGCTGGCACTGGCGGGCAGCCACCTGGTCGGCGCGATCGGCGCGAACGCGGTCACGCGTGAAGACGCGGTCCTCAGCGTCCATGCCGGATTTTCCGGCAAAGAACTCTCGGCGCTCTGGACGTGCGCCGGCCCATGGAAGCTCGCGGAGCGGCGCGCAGGACTTTTCAGCCACGTCTTCAGTGCTACGCGCCAGGAGCGCGGCGCATGAGTCCGCGCCGTTTTGATGCCGTGGTGGTCGGCGCAGGCCCGGCAGGCTCGACCACAGCCATCCTGCTGGCACGCGCGGGCTGGTCGGTTGCACTGGTGGAAAAAGCGCTCTTCCCGCGGCGCAAGGTGTGCGGCGAGTGCATCGCGGCGAGCAACCTTGGCTTGCTCGATGCTCTGGGCATAGGCCCGCAAGTAGCGGCACAGGCGGGTCCCGAGCTTCGACAGGTTGCACTCATGCAGGGAGCTCGCATCGTCATGGCAGATTTGCCGGCGGCGGACGCGCCGGGACCGCCCTGGGGTTTTGCTTTGGGCCGCGAGACTCTGGACACCCTGCTGCTGGCGCGTGCGCGCGCCGAGGGTGTGCATGTCATGCAGCCTTTTGCCCTGCTGGATATCAGCGGCCCGCCGGGCGATCACGTGTGTGTCGTGCGAGAAGTGGGAGGAGCCCATGCGGCGACGGGCAGGACGGCGGGTACCCAAAAGCTGCACGCGGCCGCGGTCGTTGCGGCCCACGGCTCCTGGGAGCCTTTGCCTTCGGAGCGAGCGCTCGCGCGAACACGGCCGCGCGCTTCGGACCTTCTGGCCTTCAAGGCAAACTTTACGGGTGCTGCGCTCACAGATGGCGTGCTGCCCGTGCTTTCGGCGCGCGGCGCCTATGGCGGCATGGTCGTGGCCGATGGGGCTATCACGACGCTGGCGTGCTGCGTGCGGCGTGACCAGATCGAGGCCAGCCGGCGCCTTACCCCGCAGTTCAACGCAGGGACTGCAGTCGAAGCGTTCTGGAAGCGCGAGTGCTGCGGAGTCAGCGCCGCGCTCGACGGCGCGCAGCGCGTGGGTCCATGGCTGGCATCGGGACCGCTCAGGCCGGGTCTTCGCCTGCAAGGTGAAGGCGGGATTTTTCGCGTGGGCAACGCGGCTGCCGAGGCTCATCCCATCATTGGCGAAGGCATGAGCATGGCGATGCAGTCCGCCTGGCTGCTCTGCGGTCACTTGCTAGAGACACCGGAGCGGCCAGCACGGCCAGGGCCCGCTGCCGTACTTTGGCACCAGAGGGTTCAAGAGCGCTACGCGGCGCACTGGCGACGCGAATTCAGGCAGCGCCTGAGGCTTGCGGCGTGCTTCGCGCACCTGGCGATGCGCCCAGCCCTGATGCGTCCTGCCTTCGCGCTGCTGCAGAAATGGCCCGGCATCCTGACGCAAGGCGCGGTCTGGGGCGGCAAGACGCGCTCGGCCGTTTCATCTGACCAGATCGAAAGTGCGGTGGCCAATTGCCGCACGGCCGTGGTCTCGGGGCAGCCGGAGGCCAGCGCATCCTTTGGCGCATCCGGAATTCCTCAAGCGCAGCATCACCGAAAGGCGTAAACACCATGAGCCCATCTTCCCCAACTTCCCCACCTTCCAATACCTACGAGCGGCTTTGCGCGATCCTGGCCAAGGATTACAAACTCACGCCTGAGCAGCTCACGCCAGACGCGCCACTCGAATCGCTCGGCATCGATTCGCTTGGCGTGGCGGATTTGCTGTTCAACGTCGAGGACGAGTTCGGCATTTCCCTGCCACCCGAGCCGGTCCAACTCGAAACGGTCGGGGAGGTTGCCGCGTTCATAGACCGCCTGATTGCTGCGCCCGCCTCATTCGACGGATCGCCTCCATCTTCTTCCGCGCCACCGCAAGCATCATGAGACGGGTGGCCATCACGGGCATGGGCGTCGTTTGCCCGTTGGGTCATTCGCTGACCGAGGTCTGGGAAGACGCCTGCGCCGGCCGGTCGGCGATCCAGCGGTTGCAAGGGCAGGGGCGCGAGCGGCTGGCCTCGCCGATTGCGGCCGCGGTCGACTTCGACGGAGCCCTGCATTTCGACCCGCCCAAGCTGCGCATGCTGGACCGCGTGAGCCAGTTCGCGCTCGTTGCCGCCCGGCATGCCATGGCGCAAGCGGGCTACGCGACGCTGCCCGGTCCAGCCAGCCGCGCAGGCGTTTTCTTGGGAACGGGCATGGGTGGCATCGGCAGCATCGATGAGGGCTACCGGACCTTGTATGGCGAGCAGTCCGACCGCATCAAGCCCTTCACCATCCTGCTCGGGATGCACAACGCCCCGGCCGCGTGGACGGCCATGGAGTTTGGTTTTTCCGGCCCCAACATGACGTATTCCACTGCATGCTCGTCCTCGGCTGTAGCGATCGGCGAGGCGTGGTTGCGCCTGGCTCGGGGCGAGATAGACGTGGCGCTTGCGGGCGGCACGGAAGCGCCGCTTGCACTGGGCTCGATGAAGGCCTGGGAGGCCTTGCGCACCGTAGCCAGCGTCGACGTGCAAGAACCCTCGGCGTCGTGCAAACCGTTTTCGCGCAACCGCAGCGGCATGGTGCTGGGCGAGGGCGCGGCCATGCTGGTGCTCGAGCCATGGGACATGGCAAAGGCGCGTGACGCCCAGATCCACGGTGAAGTGATCGGCTACGGCCTATTCACAGATGTCGGCCATATGACACGGCCGAGTGCCGCAGGGCAGTCTGCCGCGATGCAGGCTGCGCTTGATTCAGCTGGCATTACGGCAGCGGAGATCGACGCCATCAATGCGCACGGCACCGGGACCGAGGCCAACGACAGCGCAGAAACGTCGGCCATTCGTGCAGTGTTCGGGGCGCATGCAGACCGGCTCGCCATCAGCGCGACCAAGGCCATCCATGGCCATTTGCTGGGCGCCGGGTCGGCGCTTGAAGCGGTGCTCAGCGTCCTGTCCATGCAGCATGCGACGGCTTTGCCGACCATGCACCTGGATCAGCGGGATGCGGCCTGCGATCTGGATTACGTACCCCATTGCGCGCGAGCCATGCCCATCCGGACCATGCTGTCCAACTCGTTCGCATTCGGCGGGACCAACGCGGTGCTGGCCCTGCGCGCGCCGGCGTTGGCCTGACTATTCCTGTTTGGCCTTGGCAGGCTTGGGCAACCGACCCAGCAGGTAGAACTCGGGGTTTGGCATCATGCTGCTGAAGCTGGCGATGCGGTTGGACATGCCAAAAAACGCCGTAATGGCTGCAATGTCCCAGGCGTCCTCGTCGTCGAAGCCGTGCTCGGCAAGCGCCGCAAAATCGGCGTCATCAACTTCATGGGAGCGCTCGCAGACCTTCATTGCAAAGTCCAGCATGGCGCGCTGCCGGGGTGTGATGTCAGCTTTGCGGTAGTTCACCGAAACCTGATCGGCCACCAGGGGCTTCTTTTCATAGATGCGCAGGATCGCACCGTGCGCCACCACGCAGTACAGGCACTGGTTGGCCGCGCTCGTCGTCGTGACGATCATCTCTCGATCGCCCTTGGTGAGGTTGCCCTCTTCCTTAAGCATCAATGCGTCGTGGTAAGCAAAAAACGCCCGCCACTCTGCGGGGCGCCGCGCGAGAGCCAGGAACACGTTGGGCACGAAGCCCGCCTTCTCCTGCACCTCGAGCACCTTGACCCGGATGTCGTTTGGCAGGTCGACAAGTTCAGGGCTGGGATAACGGGGGCGTGAAGACATAAGGCTTGCTCCTGGTTTGTGCTGTGGCTTCGCAGCATACGCCAGGCCTAGGCAGGGAAAAACACTTGCCGTCGCGGAGGCAGAACCGGGCTGACGGCTATCGAAGTTTCGGGCTCGCCAGATTAGTAAAAAACCATTCTTTTGTGGCGAGGAAAACACATAAAAATTCAAATCCTGTAGCTTTATAGAATACATTTCTCCGGCAAACTCTACTTTTATATAGCATCTTATAGGTAATTTCCGGCCCGACGGGGTCCTGAAGGCCCCCAAATGAATGCACGTTTCCGGTTGTCTGCCGCACTGACTGCAAGCCTGCTTGCGGGATGCGCCACGGGCCCGGGCAGGCCTTCAGCTCCGTTGCAGGAAGTTCTTAAAGAGGCGTTCGGCAGTGCCGACCCCTGTTCGAATAACTCACGCAACGTCGCTGCATTGGTGGGGGCCATGGGCGGACTTCTGATTGGCGACGCCATCGGCAATGGCAAAGCGGGGGCCCGAGTCGCAGGAGCCGGACTAGGCGGCATGTTTGGCGCGCTGGTCGGTGCGGACATCGATAGGCGCCGATGCGAACTCGCCATGGTTGCAAAGGCGAGCAATCTGGAAATTCAGGTGGTCGGCATCTCGGGAAATGGCATGGTCCAGCCCACGACGGACGAAAAAGCCGTGACGGCGGGTTTGAGCGTTACGGTGTTCGGAAACGAGGGGCAATTCCCCTCGGGTTCTTTCACGCCGACATCGCAAGCAGTGAGGGGGTTTTCCAGCCTTGCTGCAACCTACCAGGTTACCGCCGAAAAAGAGACCAACAAAGCCCAGCTTACCGGGAGCCGATCACGCAGGATGCGTCTGCTACTCGTTGGGCACACAGACGATACCGGCTCGTCACAATTCAACGCCGACCTGTCGGAGCAAAGGGCCCGGGCAATTGCCGCCATCTTTCTGCAGTATGGGTTTGTCCAGGACCAGATCTTTTACCAGGGCGCGGGAGAAGTATTTCCGCTCGCAGAAAACAGCACGGAAGCGGGGCGTGCGCGGAACCGCCGGGTCGAAATCATCGATCTCAGCGACGAAGAAACATTCGCGAAGTTTCTCGCGGAGCGCCGACCGAATTTCGCGAACTACCGCTTTGAAACATCGGCTGGCGCATACCCGGGCAACCCGAAATTGCCGGCGAGGGCGCCCGCGCAGGCCAATGCCAGCGGCGCAGTTTCCGGCCCGGCAACGAACGTTACCGGCGTGCCTAACGTCACGAGCACACCCCGAGTCGCGAGCGTTCCCCGGAGCGCGAGCGGCAGCCTACCTCAGACCACAAGGCCAGCCGGCGCACGGCAGGCCTTGCCGTCCGCCCCGAAGCCGAGTGCTTCCGCCATCGACAACCTCGACCTCGGAGGGCAACCCGCCAATGGGCATTACAGATCGATCGATATCGGCAAGTCCGTACAGTCGCCGTCAGCCTCATTCATCAGCAGTGCCAACGCAGCGGCCGAAGTAGGCGTCGGCAGCTGTGCGTTGGACCGCGCGAGGGTAAGCAATCGCATCAAGTCCCTGAGCACTGGAGCCGCAATTCGGACTTCTGCCTTTTTGCCGGGCGCCGCCGGCGCGTCATGGAGCGGCAAAGCCAATGGGCATCTTGTCGGGCTGACCAACGTTTCGGTGTTGCGAGAAGGCACCCAACCGGCAACACGTCCGACGCTCTTCATCTGGAAGGACTATGTGGACGGGCTGGCTTCGAGTCCCGATCTCAAGACGATTGGTGACGTCAATGCCTATCAGGGCGACAAAGCCATGCTTTACCGCGTGTTTCTGAATGATGGACCCGTCCGCTGCCTCGACATGGTCATTCCGCATGCCTCCCCCGGCCGTGCGCCGCTCTCGAACATCGTCTATCTGCGCAGCAGCGCCGTCTACCAAGCCGACTTTTCACCCACCATCGCGCGTCAGTAAGCGCGGCATTTTCGGAAGTCTTCATGAGTCTTTTTTGCTGGACCGACTTGTTCGTTCGCTTTCCCTTCATCGGGCTGATCGCCCGCAACTCGAGAAATTTCGAAACAGGCCGCGATGGCTGGATGAACGCCGAAGAAAAGCTGTGCAGTGCGTATAAAAAGTTCATTTCGCAAATACCCAGGGAGAAGTTTCTTCAGCGCATCGAATACCTCAAGCATGCAGGGGACTTGGGGCGAACGCCTATGGGTTTTGCCAGGACGCTCTTTCTTTTTCTATTGGTCGCCGCAGAGTCCATGGGCTTTTCCTATCTGCTTGGAACCTGGGCTGCGAGCGATGGAAGCGCTGCGCTTTACACGCAGTTGATGTATGGAATCGTCGCCGTGCTGGCGTCAATCCTGGCGATGATCACCCACTCGGCCGGGGCACAGTTTTACCGGACGCGTCTTATCCGCTCATGCTACACACGATACCGCGAAAGCGGCAGTGCAGGTTTTCACTCAACCCGTGTCATCTCGCTGAGTGACGACCAGTTTGCCGACAAAGACGAGCCGTCCGAAACGCGGTGCCTGAACCGCATCATCAACGCGCCCCACGACATGGGTTCCTACGGTTGGTCGTGGGTGGCCGGAACATTTGTGGTGGCCATCTTCGTGCTGTCCGGTGTGATGCGTTTTTCTCACATGCAGGCTGAGTTGACCCGCGAATCGCAGGTCGTCGAAGCCGCGACCAGCAATCCATTTGCCAAGTCAACCCTGCCAAGGGAGCTCGTCAAGCCTCAGCAGGAGGCGGACCGCAAAGCGGCTTCGGAAGCGCGCGCCAGCACGGCGGTGGAGGGCGGCGCTGCGATCATTATTCTGGGCGTCATTTTCGTTGTGACCCAGATCGTCGGCTTCGATTTCGGTTACAGGTTTGGTTTTGCAGGCAAAGAGACCTATAAGAGGGCGGCTGGGAGCGCTTCCATTTGGTGGTGGTCGAGCCACGATGGCGCCTACGCGGACACCTGGGGCTATTCGACGCATGACGCCTACTGGGGTGCGATGCAGCCCTTCAAGGACATCGTCAATTTGCGGTTGAAGACGCTTCAACAACGGCTCAAACAGAACAAGCCGCAGAACCTGCAACTCACCCGAAATTTCGATGACTATCTCCTCTTTCAGGCGCGAATCGCGGAAACGTCCAAAAACACGAGCTTCGCCTCGACTGAGGGCGATGCGTATCCACACACTGTAGGCACTGCAAGCGCGCCTGTTCCGGTTGCCGTTGCTCCTGCGGAGTCTTCAACGGTTAAGCCTTCGCCCGCTGCTTCGACTGCCGTCTCGCCTGCGACTGCCGGCCTTGAAACCTTTGACCCGAATTGCGTCCAGGCAAAGCAGGAGATCGAGGCAATCGCTGACGTCGAAGCGCAGAAGCGGTTCTTCGAGCGACTGCCCAAAGATGTGCGTGAAGCCCTCAAGCCGTGGCTGATAGAGCGCAAGGATGCAAAGGCGGCGGCCATCTCGAAGGCGGAACTCGATGCACTTTTTTAAGTTCACCCTGCGCGCGCGAGTGTGCGCGGTTCACATGGCGGTATCGTTTTTTGTTGCTGCCTTTTCGGGCTTGGCGAGCGCGGGCACCGGAAACGACATTCCCAGTTGTTATGCGGCAAACAAGATCAAGGCCGCGGTTCCGGCTGTGCAAACGGAGGTGTTTGTTCTGATCGACCAGACGACGCTGCTGGACGCCTCACTGCAAGACTCGATTCGCGAGAACGTCGGTCGCCTCGTCAAGTCCGGCAACGCTTTCGTCATCAGCAGCTTCTCCGCTTTCGGCCAGGGTCGGTACTTATCTGTCCTGAATGCGGGATCGCTGGAGGCCAACCTGACCCCTGAAGTGCGCAACGAGATTTCAGTCAAGTTGTTGCGCAGCTTTGACGGTTGTATGGCGAGTCAAGTCGACTTTGGCAGAAAGATGGCTGCCGATGCCATCAACACCGCGACGGCAAACACCAGTTCTGCGCTTTCCAAATCGGACGTCATGGGGAGTTTGAAGGAACTGTCGACGCGCGTTAAGCAATCTGAAGCGAAGGATCGAATCGTCTTTCTTGTTTCAGACATGCTGGAGAACTCGGCCATTTCTTCCTTTTACGCTAACAACAATGTGCGCGTGATAGATCCAGCGGCGGAATTGAAGAAGGCGCGTGATGCGCAGGTGGTGGGTGACTTCGGCGGGGCGCGAATCTTTGTTCTTGGAGCCGGCCTGGTTCAGGAGAACGTGGGCGGTAAGTTCAGGGATAGTGGGGTCTACAGGAGCCCCAAGAGCATGGCTCTCTTGAGGCAATTCTGGGAAGCGTATTTCGTAGCCAGCCAGGCCAAACTGGTCGAGTTCGGCGCTCCGGCACTGCTGGCGCCGGTTCGATAATAAGGCTCAGCGAATTTCTTCAACGAAGCCCCCACATCGTTTGCCCTCTGACTTGGCCTGTCCAAGCCGGGCGTGATGGATCGAAGCGCTCACGTCCTGGCGCGCATTATGTGCAAGCCGGTCTTCCGCCTGTTGCCTGGGGCGGCGTCATGGAGCTGGCTGACGGACCGGAGAGACAGTCCGTGTTATCCAGGCGCTACGCTCTTGCGTCAGCCCTCGCGCGATGACTGACCGGGATTTTCCGCCAGCTCGTTGACGCAGTTGCCCTGGATTGCGCAGGATTTCAATCCGTCGCCGAACGCCGACTGAGCTGCTGCCGTATTTCAGCCACTTCGCCCCGCAACGCCCGGATCTCCCGCATGAGTTCCCGCTCGATATCTCGCTCTTCCGTCTCCACGAAGATCGCGGCCATGGAGGCCGTGACGAGCGAGAGCACTGCGAGGCCAAAAAGCACGACGACGACGGCGAAGACCTTGGAGGCGTGGGTGCTGGGTACGAGGTCGCCGTAGCCAACGGTGGCGGCCGTGGTGAAGGCCAGCCACAGGCCGTCCCCGAAGCGCGTGATCTGCGGATCGATGAACCAAAAGCCTGCGCCGCCGAGGAAAAGAATCGCCATCGAAAGCGCTAGCGAGTACATCAGGCCGCGCCGCGCGAAGACGCGCAGGCGCAGGCGGTGCGATTTCTTGTCGATCAGCCGCGCGTCGTCCAATATGTGATGCGGTTGGTGATGCAGTTCGTAGTGCGACTCGTGGTGCGATTTCATGGGCTCATCCTGCCATCAGTTTGTGGACCAGGTCCGCCGTGGTCGATGCCTTGTATTTGCGCATCAGGCGCGCCCGGTAAATCTCGACCGTTCGGTGACTGATATCCAAGGCGCGGCCAATTTCCTTGGACGTCATTCCGCCCATGAGGTGCGCGGCGACCTCGCGCTCGCGTGCCGTGAGCTCGGCCGTAACGGGGCGGCGCGAACTGAGGTCTTCGAAGGTCCAGATGCCGGCCTCGTGCGGAGCGCTCCGGTTGAGTGCGCGACCTGTCACATGGCACCAGAAGGTCTCGCCTTTGTGGCGGCCGTCGTAGCGCTTCATGATGCGGTCGTCCGAGTACACGCCCTTGGCATTGAGGATCGGAACCATGCGCGCCCCAGTGCGTTCGTACTCGGCGGCACTTGGATACAGCACACGAAACGATTGTCCGGCCAGCTGGTCCCGTGTGGTGCCGAACATCTCGCACACGTGCTGGTTGCAGTCCACAATCGAGCGGTTGCGCGACAGCACGAGGCCTACGGGTGCAAGGTCGAAAGCAAGCTGGTAATCCACGTCCATGGGATTAACCTTTAGGGAAAACTACGTATCGCATTACGTAGTATCGTACTGGAACTTTTGCAATGCGCCCCAGGGCAGTTGCCTTGATCAACCGGAGATACGTGTGAACAAACTCTTTCCTTCTGCTGCGGAGGCGCTCAAGGGCGTCGTGCATGACGGCTTGTTGTTGGGTGTCGGTGGCTTCGGCCTGTGCGGAATCCCCGAAGCCTTGATTGACGCGTTGCGCGATACCGGCTGCAAGGACCTCACGGCCATCTCGAACAATGCGGGTGTGGATGGTTTCGGCCTGGGCAAGCTGCTGGAGACGCGGCAAATCCGGAAAATGATTTCTAGCTATGTCGGCGAGAACAAGGAGTTCGAGCGCCAGTACCTCGCGGGCGAGCTCGAGCTGGAGTTCACGCCTCAGGGCACGCTGGCCGAAAAGCTGCGCGCCGGCGGAGCCGGCATTCCGGCCTTTTTCACCAAGACTGGCGTCGGCACACTGGTGGCTGAGGGCAAGGAAATACGCAACTTCGACGGCGAAGACTACGTCATGGAACGCTCACTCGTGCCGGATGTGTCGCTTGTAAAGGCGCATGTAGCCGACAAGTCAGGCAACCTGCGCTTCCGGCTGACGGCGCGCAACTTCAATCCAGCCGTAGCCATGGCCGGCAAGATTTGCATCGTCGAGGTCGAAGAGCTCGTCGAGGTCGGCGAGCTGGCGCCGGACGACATTCACCTTCCTGGCATTTACGTGCACCGGATTGTTGTCAACCCGAACCCTGAAAAACGCATTGAAAAACGCACTGTGACGCCAGCCGCCGCCGCGCATCCTGCGCCCGCCGCCGCTGGCGACGAAGCGTCCACCTCCAACGGAAAAGGAGCCTGACATGCCTTGGACCCAAGACCAGATGGCCGCACGCGCGGCGCAAGAACTCGAAGACGGCTTTTACGTCAACCTCGGCATCGGCATTCCCACCCTGGTAGCCAACTTTGTTCCCAACGACAAGGAAGTCTGGCTGCAGTCCGAAAACGGCATGCTCGGCATCGGTCCGTTCCCGACCGAGGACAAGGTCGACGCCGACCTCATCAACGCTGGCAAGCAGACCGTAACGACCATCAAAGGCTCGTCGATCTTCGGCAGCCACGACAGTTTTGCGATGATCCGGGGCGGCAAGATCAATTTGTCTATCCTGGGTGCGATGCAGGTCAGCGAACGAGGCGACCTCGCCAACTGGATGATTCCGGGCAAGATGGTCAAGGGCATGGGCGGCGCGATGGACCTGGTCGCTGGCGTCAAGCGCGTCATCGTGCTCATGGAGCACGTCGCACGCAAGAAAGACGGCACCGAAGACATGAAGATCCTGCCGCTGTGCACGCTGCCACTGACGGGCGTGGGCGTGGTAGACCGCATCATCACCGACCTCGCCGTGATGGACGTCACGCCAGACGGCCTGAAGGTCGTCGAACTGGCCCCCGGCGTGAGCCTTGAAGACTTGCAGGCCAAGACGGCGGTAACGCTGATCTAAAGCCAGACAGCTCGCCGGCATTCATACATCAGCCCGAACGGTTCGGGGAAAGCGGCGATCGCAGCCCGAACGGGACAGGGAGACGATGACGCTGCTCCGCCCGAACCGAGTCGCTCCCCCGAAGAAACTCCGTTCGCCCTGGGGTATCGAAGGGCCTGCCTCGAAGTTTGAAAGCCAGACAGCTCGCTGGCTTCTATACATCAGCCCGAACGGTTTGGGGAAAGCGGCGATCGCAGCCCGAACGGGACAGGGATACATCAGCCCGAACGGTTCGGGGAACGAGGCGATCGCGGCCCGAACCGGACAGGAAGAGGATGACGCTGCTCGGCCCGAACCGAGTTGCGCCCCCGAAAAAAAATCCGTTCGCCCTGTGGTATCGAAGGGCCTGTCTCGAAGTTTGAAAGCCGGACAGCTCGCTGGCTTCTATACATCAGCCCGAACGGTTCGGGGAAAGCGGCGACCGCAGCCCGAACGGGACTGCGAGAGGATGACGGGTGCGCTGCCCGCAAAACCAAGCGCTCGCACGAACACAATCCGTCGCCCTGAAACCGGGCATGACGATCCCATCGGCTGAACAGAATCCCATCGCCCGAACAAAACCCGTTCGCCCTGAGGTATCGAAGGGCCTATCTGGGCGCGTTGCAGCAAGGCAGCTCGCGGGCTTCGATACATCAGCCCGAACGGGACAGGGAGAGCGCAGCCTTGCGCGGCGGTTTTACGGCCGCTTTGCGTTTAGCCGTACTGGCCTGCACCAGCTCATCTCCGCCGAGGTTTTCAATCATGGCCAGCAACACACGCCTGGCGGTACGAATATCTTCAGACGGAATTTTCTCGATGCTCACGTAGTTGGTGTCTTCAGCCAGTGGCACCAGCTTTTGCTTAAGGGCACGGCCTTCCTCAGTCAGGAAAACGTACATGTTCTTGCGGTTGGTCGGCGAATGCCGGCGGACGACGTAGCCGAGCGATTCCATGGTCTTCATCGCGGAAAAGGTGGTGGGCTCCATCACCCCCGCGCGCTCGCTGAGTTCCTTTTGTGTCAGGCCATCGGCCTCCCACAGGATGCGCAAAAAAGTCCAGTGGCCGAAGGGCACGTTGTGCTCGGCAAGCCGGCTCTGAAGCGCCCGTTGAAAGGCACGCGCGGCGTCGCGGACCAAGTGCGCGAGCCGGTCGTTTGGCACGGCCTCGCGCCAGTGGTGAACGATCTTCTGCGTTTCATTTTTCATGTGCTGCATCCTGGAGCTAGCTGATGCGCCGGCTTGCACTCGCGGCCGCTGCGGGCTGACTCCAGCAAGGCCAGGCAGACCGCTGTGGTGCCCCGCGCCCAGAGCCCACTGTGCAGGGGAGGGTGATCGTCAAGCACCGCGCTTATCAGCTCATCCATCACTTCCTGGCGTGCAATGGTGGGAGGAGCCAGGGCATCGAAGGTTTGCTGCTCATCGCCGAATATTTCCACCCCCATGGGCGTCGGTCTGAGATCGGCATGGTCGCAACTCACGATGATCTGGCCGAAGTGCTGGTGCGCCAGGCCGTGCGACAAGGCCGTGCTGGCGGTGGACAGGCGTCTGCCGTAATTGCGCGCCGCCTTCAGGGCGGATTCTTCTACCGCGCTGTTTGCCGTACGCAGCCGCTTTCTGGCGGCGCCGTAGTCGGCGGGTGTTTTTTTCTGGCCCATTTCGCCGATGTTATCCATCAGCTCGTCGGTGTCGAAATGCCCGTAGCCGCTGTAGGTTGCCGAAGCGAATGCGCCACCCTCGAACCCGAGCAGCGCGGCATAGGCGCCTTCGGTGGGCCTGGCCGGATCCCAGGCGCCGGCTTGCGCACGCACGCTGTTGACCAGACCGCCACCGAGCAGCCGAACGATGTCCATCTGGTGGGTCGCCTGGCTGTGGATGACGCCGCCGCCTGCGTCGGTGTCAAGCTCTTCCGGTCGACGGGGGCGGTATAAAAAGTCAGTGAAATTCCAGGCGTTGATCATGCGCACGCCACCGTAGCGCCCACTTTCGATCAGCGCGCGCGTGCGCAGGATGGGTGCGTTGAAACTATGGCTATGGCCGACGATCAGGTGCACCCCGGCGCTGGCCGCAGCGTCGATCATGCGGGTGCATTCACCCAGCGTGAGCGCCATCGGCTTTTCGACCAGCACATGCTTGCCAGCCGCCGCCGCCATGCAAACGTGATCGGCATGGAACTGGTGCGGCGAAGCCACGTAGATGGCCTGCACCGCAGGGTCGGCACAGACTGCCTCGGCCGATGCGTGGGCTACTGCACCAAAGTCGCGCTCGAACTGCGCGCGGGCTTCTGCAATAGGGTCTGCCGCGCTGACGAGGCGCACACGCGCGTCATGCACGAAGGTCGGCAGCATCAAAGTGAAGGCTCGGCCCAGGCCGATGACGCCGATGCGAAGCGGCACGGTACTCACAGGTCCAGCACGAGTTCGGGGGAATGCGCGCGCGACACGCAGACCATCATGTAGCTGGACTTCTCGTCGTCGCTGAGAACCATGTCGCGGTGCTCGGGTTCGCCTGCAATTAGTCTTGTTTTGCACGAGCCGCAAGTGCCGCTCTCGCAGGAACTCGGCACGCGCAGGCCCTTTGCGCGCAGCGCTTCCAGAATGGTCTGGTCAGCGCTGACGTCGACGCTCATGCCTGTCTTGGCGAGCTTCACGGTCAACGGCTTGTTCTCAGCAAATTGCGCTGCATCTACGCCGAAACTCTCGAAGTGCACCGAGCCCGAGGGCCAATGCCCGGACATGTCGGCCACGCTCTCCATCAGGCCTTTCGGGCCGCAGCAGTAGACATGGGCAGCACCGGGCTTTTCGAATACCGGCCACAGGTCGAGCGCCTGTGCGACATCGCCGTTGTCATGGTGGACCTTCACGCCTTCCGGAAACTCCTGCTGGATGTCCTTCAGAAAAGCCGTGCTGGCCTCGTCGCGTGTGCAGTAGTACAGCTGGAACTTGCCTTGGCCGCTGTGCTTGAGGTGCCGCATCATCGACAGGATGGGCGTGATACCAATTCCGCCGGCAACAAAGATGAAGTCCTTGGCGCGCTCTGCCAGTTCGAAGTTGTTGCGCGGTTCGCTCACGGCCAGCAGCTGGCCGACCTGTACGTCGTCCGCCATGCTGACCGAGCCGCCGCGGCCGTTTGCGTCCCGCTTGACAGCGATCTGGTAGTAGCCGGTGTGGGCCGGGTCGCTGCAGAGCGAATAGTTTCTGCGCGTGCCGTTCGGCACCTGCACCGTAAGGTGTGAACCGGCCGTGAAGGTCGGCAAATCGCGCCCATCCGGGTGGCGCAACTCGAACATGAAGATCCCCGCCGCCACCTCTTCCTTGCGGATGACTTGCAACTGCATGAAGCCCTCCTCGGACTCGGTCTCGCGGGCGGTTTCAGGATTGGTGGCTGACGCCAGGCTAGGGTTAACGCTCATCACGGTCTCCATCGAATCGTCTTGACATGCGTCAAGAATTTTCCAATAATTATCTTAGATCGCTAAGAATATTCGGGTTCCGGCGAAATTGCAAGCCACCCCTCACGCCACGCTCATCCCCAGCTTGCGCCTATCGCAGGCCCTGTGTTTTTCGTTGCGTTACGCAGCACCGCTTAGGAGACTTCACATGTTGACCGCTGAAGAAAACGATTTGCTCTGCCGTGTGGAAGGCGAGGCCCCCATGGGCCAATTGATGCGCCGCCACTGGACACCTATCTGCCTGATCGAGGAAGTCGCAGAGCCCGATGGCACGCCTGTCAAGGCGCGCATTTTTGGCGAAGACCTCGTCGTCTTTCGCGACACGGAGGGCCGTGTCGGCGTCATGGACGAATACTGCCCGCACCGCCGAGCCTCCCTCGTGTTCGGGCGCAACGAGGAGTCCGGTCTGCGCTGCCTCTACCACGGCTGGAAGATGGACGTGCATGGCAATGTCCTTGAAATGGTGTCCGAGCCGGCGGCCAGCGGCCTGGCGCAAAAGACCAAACACCTCGCTTACCCTACGCACGAGTGGGGCGGTTTTGTCTGGGCTTACATGGGCCCGCCCGAAACGCGCACCGAATTCCAGCCACCCGCCTTCGCACCCACCGCCGACACCCGCGTGACGATAGCCAAGGCCATCATTCCCTGCAACTGGGCGCAGATTCTCGAGGGCGCCATCGACTCCGCACACAGCTCCAGCCTGCACTCCTCGGACATGGTGCCTGCCCGCGTGAGTAGCGCGCAAGCCAACGGGGCCAACTGGCTACGCCCGTCCACCGACAAGGCACCCCGAATGCAGGTGGAGCGCGGCAGCTACGGATTTCGCTACGCAGCATTGCGCCGACCCATCATGAACGCCGCGGCCAACGAGTACGTGCGCTCTACGGTATTCGTGGCGCCGGCCACGGCGCTCATCCCGCCCAACAACCTGTACAACGTCGCCAACATCAACGTCCCGGTCGATGACACCAACACGGCGTTTTACTTCATCGCCTGGGGCCATTCCGACCACACGCCAGATGCTGCCACCTGGCGCAAATTTCTGGGCCAGGAAGTCGGTGTCGATCTTGACGAGGACTACAAGCCGCTGCGCAATCGCGCCAACAAATTCTGGCAGGACCGCGCCGCCATGAAGGCCGGCAACTTCACGGGCATCACGGGCTTTCCCAACCAGGACATCGCGATGTGGTTGACGATGGGCCCGATCGCCAACCGCAGCCACGAGCGCCTCGGGGCGAGTGACATGGCCGTGGTGGAGTTTCGCAAGCAGATGCTCGAAGCCGTGCAGGCGTTCCAGCAAGGTCAGCCCGCCATTGGCACGGGGGCGTTGCGCATTCCGCCCACGGTGTGCTCCTTCCAGGCCATCGTTCCCAAGACAACGGACTGGCGGGCCTTCCAGGCCTCCTATGTATGGGCACAGGAGGGCCCGGCGCTGGAGCCGTCGTACTCTACCGGTCCGGCTGCGCCCGCCGAAGCCAGCACGGCGAGTTGACTCGAGGGCCGGCAGTGGCACCGGCGACCGGGGAAAGAAGCCGGGAAAACCCGGCTTTCGGGAAATTCACGTATCGTCCGGATTCCTGTGTTTGCTTATCAATGGGTCGACAAGCTTTTTTAATCTGACCTTTCATCATCGGAGACAACAACATGACATCACGCCGTTCACTGGTCGTTTCAGCGGCCGCGCTGGCAATCTCAACGCTTGCCGGCATGGGCGCGGCACAGGCTCAGGGCGCCTACCCGAACAAGCCCATCAAGTTCGTGGTTCCGTACTCGGCGGGCGGTCTGCCCGACACCGTGGCGCGCATCTTCGCGCAGCGCCTTGGGGACAAGCTGGGGCAGACGGTGGTGGTCGACAACAAGCCTGGAGCCAACGGCGTGGTGGCGGCGCAGGTGCTGGGCTCGTCACCCAAAGATGGCTACACGTTCCTGGTCACCGATGGTTCGATGTTCTCCATCAATCCCGCGATTTATAAAAACCTGGGCTACGACTACAAGCGCGATTTCGTTCCGGTCTCCCTGGCCGCGCGCGCGCCGCTTTTCCTGGCGGTGCATCCCAAGGTTCCGGCCAACACGCTGCAGGAATTCATCGCACTCGTCAAAGCCAAGCCTGGCACCATCAACTATGGCTCATCCGGCGTAGGCAGTACGCACCACCTGACCATGGAAGCCATGAAGGCCACGCTGGGCCTGGACATGACCCACGTGCCTTTCAAGGGCACCGGCCAGTCGGTGCCCGCACTCATCGGCGGACAGGTCGACGTGCTTTTTTCCGCTTTGCCGTCGCTGGCCGGCTTCGTCAAGTCTGGTCAAGTGAAACTGTTGGCGACCAATGCCGCGCAGCGCTACAGCCAGGCCTCGAACGTTCCCGCCATCGCGGAGATCATTCCCGGATTCGATTTCGCGCCCATCGTCGGTGTGCTGGCCGCTACGGGCACTCCCAGTGCTGCCATCGACAAGGTCAGCAGCGAAATCGCCGCCATTGCCAAGATGCCTGACGTGGTGCAACTGCTGGCCAACGCCGGCATCGAGGCCATCGGCGGCAGCCCGGCAGATTACGGCAAAGCCATCGTCGGCGAAAACGAGCGCCTCGCCAAGGCCATCACGGCTGCAGGCATCAAGCCCGAATAATCTTCTGGCGGGGCGTCCCGCCGTCGTAGAGCCCAGCATGGCCGACGCTGGCCATGCCATCGACCTCTTCCTTTGACTTCTTCATTGCTCGCGCAGTGCAATCCTGTTTTCCAGCTCATATTTTTCGACCATGTCCAAACTCAAGCTCACCTTCGGCTGCTGGAACTACGACCGCACCCGCGCCCTCATGGATGGCACGGTGCAGCCCGACGGCATCGACCTCAACTACCTCAACATGCCAGTGGAAGAGACGTTTTTTCGCATGCTGCGGCACAAGGAGTTCGATGTAGCCGAGATGTCGCTGTCTTCGTTCTCGGTGTCGATGTTCAACGAGCAGCGGCCCTTTGTGGCGATCCCTGTTTTCCCTTCACGCTTCTTTCGCCATTCGTGCATCTATGTGAATGCCAACTCGGGCATCCGCGAAGCCAAGGACCTGATCGGAAAACGCGTCGGCAACCCGGAGTATCAGATGACAGCGCCGGTGTGGATTCGCGGCATTCTGTCCGACCATTACGGCGTGCCGGTCGACAGCGTGACTTACTTCACCGGCGGTGAAGAAGAACCCGGGCGCTCCGAAAAAATCAAGCTTAACCTGCCGCCCAACATCAAGGTCCAGAGCATCGGCCCCGAACAGACACTGGCGAAAATGCTGCTCGACGGGGAGATCGACGCGCTTTACACGGCACGCATGCCGTCGACTTTTCTTAACGGCGGGGGCAAGGTCAAGCGCCTATTTGAAGACTACGAACAGGTCGAGCGCAATTACTTCAAGGAAACGAAGATGTTTCCCATCATGCACACCGTCGGCATTCGCCGCGACGTTTACGAAGCCAACCGCTGGATTGCTCGTTCGCTCATGAAGGCGCTGGAAGAGTCCCAGCGGCGCACCTACGAAGACCTCTACGAAACCGCCGCGCTCAAGGTCATGCTGCCCTGGCTGACTTCGCACGTCGAGCAGGTCAAGCGCGAGATGGGCGAGGACTTCTGGCCTTACGGCTTCGAGAAGAACGAGCAGACGCTGCGCACCTTCCTGCGCTACCACTTCGAGCAAGGCTTGTCCAAGCGCCTGCTCGATCCCAAAGAGCTCTTTGCACCGGAGTCGCTGGAAGCCTTCAAGATCTAGGCCACAGCATGTCAGCCGCATTGACGGGCTACCTGTTCGCAGGCATGGCCCTGTTGTTATTCACGTGCTCGATGCTGATGACGAAGACAGCCTCCCGGCATATCGACCTGGGGCTTGGTTTTCTCATCTCCACGTTCGTCAACGTGGTGTTCGCGGCGCTGGCGCTCGGCGTACAGGTGATCGTGACCGGGCAGGGCATCGAGTGGAACAGCCGGTCCTTTTGGCTCTTTGCGGGATCGGGTGTTTTCTCGACCTACCTCGGGCGCTTTCTCTTATACGAAGCTGTGGTGCGCTTTGGTGCAGCCAAGGCGAGTGTGTTTCAGGTCAGCAGCCCGCTTTTCACGGCGCTGGTGGCGTGGGTCGCGCTGGGCGAGGAGCTCGCCTTGATCGTGTTTTTTGGGATGTTCCTCTCGGTGCTCGGCCTCATCCTGGTCAGCGCCAAACCACGGGCTCAAACCGACTCTGCGGGTTCCGGTGCGCTGCCAGAAGCGCCTACGCTCGAAGCTGCGGCAGCGCAGGAAGTTGCGCTGGAGAAAATACCTGCCGCCGTTCCAGCGGTGCAATTGCATGTTGCGAACAAGAGTGTGCTGAGCGGCCTGCTGCATAACGTGCTCTTCATGGGGGTGGCAAGCTCATTTGCCTATTCCATCGGCAACGTGTTTCGGGGTGCCGCCATCCGCACCTGGAACGAACCGATTCTGGGCGCGTTGATCGGCGCTGCATTCGGCTTGCTTCTGCATCTGCTCTTCACTCCGGGAAAGGCCCAGCTGCCCAGTCGGTTCAGGCAAGCCAAACCAAAGGGTGCGTGGCTTTACGCGCTGATTGGCGTGTGGATGATAGGCGGCCAAATGTGCACTATCGCGGCCATGCGTTTCATCCCCGTGTCGGTCGCCGCGCTGGTGACGCTATGCACACCGCTGCTGATTTTTCCGCTCAGCCATCTGCTGTTCAGGAACCAGGAAAAGATTACGCGGCTGACCCTTCTGGGTTGCACACTGACCCTGACTGGCGTTTACATCATCGTCACGCGTTGAATGCACGCGCCAGCTTGCTGGGGCAATGTGTAGCTGGATTGCGCCATTCCTGAGCTCTACGGCGCTGCTTTTTCATTGCTCGGCCTTGACGCAGGTCAAGGCGGGGTCTGCTGAGGCGAATAAGGTCAAGAAGGCGGTGACCCCGTCACGTCCTTGATCTTTCCCCTCCCAGGAGTCACCGATGCCCCAGCAGAAAGCACGGCCAGTCCGGAGCAAATCCTTTTCGCAAAGCGGCAACGATGCCAGCCTGCAGGCGGTCAACGAAGCGCTGCTCGCGACTTTGGTCTCGGCTTTCCCGCACTTGACCGAGCAGTTCCGTGAAAACCTGGGTGTGCTCGCCGAGATGAAGCGGGAAGCCTTGCAGGAGGAAGCCCCTGACGAACTGCCCGCCTTCGACCACCGCCTGCGCCAGACGCTGGGCCTGTTGATTGCGCTTGAGAACCCCACGCCTGAACAGTAAGGCAATGCACGGGTCGCGCAGGAGCAAGGGCTGTTATCTCTTTGCCGCGCAGCTGGCATGAACGCATGCCCAACATGGTGCGAACGCTGGAAGCATGAGGCCCGGCTGGCTCCTCGAGCACGTTCGTGCGCTTGAAAATTTCAGGTCGAGCGATGATGATGCTCCACAAGTAGAGCCTTGCCGGCGGACACCGAACTCAACTTGCGAAGAAATGCGATCATGACCCTTGCGTCCCAATCGATCCGGTTTTGCAAAGTCAACGACAGCACCCGGCTTGCGTTTGCCACCACGGGTACTGGCCCGCCCGTTGTGCGTGCAGCGCATTGGCTCACGCATCTTGACTTCGATCTCAACAGCCCTGTTTGGGGTCCTTGGCTCGCGCAGTTGAGCCGAACCAATACCCTTTTGCGTTACGACGGGCGCGGCTGTGGGCTTTCTGATCCGGCCGTAGGGCCGCTGTCACTTGATGCCTGGGTTTCTGATCTCGAGGCGGTGGTAGATGCAGCCGCCCTTGAGCGCTTTGCCTTGCTCGGCTGCTCGCAGGGCGCGGCCATTTCGCTCGCCTATGCGTAGCGGCATCCTGAGCGCGTCAGCTGCCTTTTGCTGGTGGGGGGCTATGCACGGGGTCTGCTCAAACGAAACCCCAGCGCCGAGCAACAACGACAGGCCCAGATGATGGTGGACCTCATCGAGTTGGGTTGGGGACAGGACAACCCCGCGTTTCGGCAGGTGTTCACATCGCTCTTCATTCCGGGCGGTAGCGCTGAGCAGGTGAGTTGGTTCAACGAGCTTGAAAGGCTCTCGTGTCCCCCGGCTCACGCTGCAAAAATGGTGGCAACGTTCGGGCAGATCGATGTTTCCGATCTTGCTTCTCGCATAAGCTGCCCGACGCTGGTGCTCCATTCTCGTGGCGACACCCGCGTGCCGTTTGAAGAAGGCCGCCGCCTGGCTGGGCTCATTCCGGGTGCGCGTTTTGTTCCCCTGGAAAGCTGCAACCACGTCCTTTTGCAGGGCGAGCCTGCATTCGCTTCCTGCACTGCAGAAATACACGCATTTCTTCAAGAGAACCATGCGAGCAACCAGATAAGTGGCGCATTTGCGCAACTTACCGTGGGCGAGCGCAACTTGCTCGAGCTGCTGGCTCATGGGCTGGACAACCTGCAGATTTCAGCGCATCTCGGCCTGTCTGAAAAGACCGTCCGCAACAAGGTGTCGGCGGTGTTCTCGAAACTTGATGTGGCTTCGAGGGCTCAGGCCATCGTTAGAGCCCGAGACGCTGGTTTCGGGCGCTTGCCGCTGCCGCGCTGACCCGTCGGGACATCTGCCCCGGATTTTGCGACAGCTTTAACCTCAGCCGCAGCGTCCCCCGGGACAACTGCCCCGCGTCAGGCGTGCGTCGGCGCGATGAAATTGATCTCACGGGATTACCCGTTTCAGGAGATCGACATGGCACAGCTTTCACTCCCCGTCCAGGATTTCAGGTCAGGTAATTCCCTGGCGACGCAAATCTTGCGCTTGAGCAAGTTCACCGCCCAGAAGCTTTTTGCTGCGTTCACAAAAGTGTGGGCATGGGCTTGCGAGCATGCTGAGCGTAGCGACCGGGTTGTTCCGTATTATTGAGTTCGTTACACGGAGTCCCGCGGCATCGAGCTGCTGGTCAAGCAGGAAGAAATCGTTCTCGCGGGAACGGGTCAGGTATTCTCAAGAAGACGAGCGCCAGCAAAGCTCTGCTGTAGAGCTTGACCTCGAACCCTGAATTTGGGCTCAATCCTCTCAGAGTGTTGAGCCTTCTCAAATCCGGGCGGCTCAAACAGTCTTCTGATCGTAGGCGAGAGTCAACTAACCGTCAGTTTCAGCACTCATTTGTTCATACTCAGATGCCGCTAAGGCGCACACGACGTCTCGACAGTTTCGCGCTGAACAATTGATTTGATGAGCTTAAGAGGTGTCGTCGAGAACATGGGCTTACTCTCCCGTAAAACCCGCGCTCGGCACCAGCAGAATGAGGCCCGAGAGCTGCGGCCTTGTGACGGCGAAAGGCGTCGTGGCAATTGACCGGTCAGCAACTGCCTTCATCACACGACCAGTCACACGGTACCCCCCGACACTGGCGTTCCCTTCATCTTTGCGGAGAGCGACATGCCCAAATTTGTGATCGAACGTTCCATTCCCAAGATCGGCTCAGCCAGCGCGTCTGACCTGCAGGCCATCTCGCAGAAGTCCTGCGGCGTGCTCCAAGAGCTGGGCCCCGACGTGCAGTGGGTGCACAGCTACGTCACCGCAGACAAGATTTACTGCGTTTACAACAGCAGCAGCGAAGCGTTGGTGCGCGAGCACGCCCGTCGAGGCGGCTTCCCGGCCGACAGCGTCGCAAGGGTCGTCAACACCATCGACCCGACCACCGCTGAAGCCTGATTTCGGGCCTGTTGCGCCGACCGGCGTTTTGCCGGACGATTCGCGCATGGGCCCCACCATCCATCTGCTCGGAAAGCCCAGCGTCCTGCGCGACGGTTCGGTTCGGGCGGTGCTGCGTGGCCACAAGGCCTGGGGCCTACTGGCATACCTGGTGCACCATCCGCAAGGCGTCAGCCGGCAGCGGCTGGCTGCCCTGCTGTTCGAGGAAGCGCAAGACCCGCTGGACGCGCTGCGCTGGAACCTGAGCGAACTGCGGCGCGCGCTGGGAGACGTGGGGCTGCGAGGCGACGTTGTGGTCCTGCCGCTGGAGCGGATTGCTTACGTCGACGTCGACGTGGTCGCGCGCGGCCACTGGTCCAAGGCTCTGGAGGTACCGGGCCTGGGCCAAGACCTGCTAGAGGGCATCGGGTTCGCCTCGAGTCCCTCGTTCGAGGTTTGGCTCGAGTCCGAGCGCCGCCGTGCCCGTGCGACGGCTCAGTCGGTCCTGCGCGAGGCCGCGCTGGCCCGGCTTGCCGCTGGCGCCGCCGTCGAGGCGGCGGAGGTGGCAGCCCGGCTGGTCGCCATGAATCCGCTGGACGAGGCTTTCCAGGTGCTGCTGGTGCGCTGCTTATCTGCCGCCGGCGAAGGCATCAGCGCGGCCCGACAAGCCGCGGCGTGCCGCGAACTCTTTTTGCGGGAGCTGGGCGTTGCGCCAGGGCCGGCGCTGGCCGCCGCGCTGCATACGCGAACATCGGCGCCTACGTCTGGTCCGGCAATGGGCCGTCCGGGGGTGGTGGCGAACTTGCAGGCTGGCGAAGCCGCCATCGGTGCCGGCGTGCTCGAGGCCGGCCTGCAGTGCCTGCGCCGCGCCATGACCGATGCCGACGAGATCGGTGACCCCACGCTGCGGGTACGTGCCCGCTTGGCCTTGGGCGGTGCGCTCGTCCATGCCGCACGGGGCCGTGACGAGGAGGGCGCCGCCGCGCTGCACGAAGCGCTAGCCCTCGGGCAGCACGATGCGCCCACACTCGCCGGTGCTGCGTGCCGGGAACTGGGCTACGTGGAAATGCTGCGCGGCAGCTACGAGCGCGCGTTGACCTGGATGGACCGCGCGGCCTGCCTGGCCGGCGCAGAATCGGCCGAGCAAGCCCGCATTGCCACCGTGCGCGGCACCATTCTCAGTGACATCGCACATTACGGCGCCGCGATTGATCTGTTGCGTCACGCCGATAACTTGTGCCAGCAGTTGGGCGACGCGAGGCAGTCGATCTATGCCCAATCAATGCTCGGTCGCGCGTTGCTGCTTTGCGGGGACCTCGACGGCGCGGTGACCGTGCTCGACACTGCGCTGGACCAGTCGCGGCGCGTCTGGACGGCCTTCATGCCGTGGCCTCAATCCCTCCGCGCCGAAGCCGATCTGCTGCGTGGCAACGTCGGCCCGGCGGCCGAACTCTTCGAGCAGGCCTTCGCGCTTGCCTGCCAGCTGGGCGATCCCTGCTGGGAAGGCATTGCAGGCCGCGGACTGGGCCGTGTTGCCATGGCGCGGGGCCAGCCAGCCCGCGCAACCGTGCTCCTGCTGGATACCCTGCAGCGCTGCACCCGGCTGCCCGACGGTTACCTCTGGGCCAGGGCGTATGCGCTCGACGCGCTGTGCGGGGTGGCGCATGAGGCCGGGCTGCCGCAAGCGCGTGCGTGGAGCGATGAGCTCATGGCGATCGCCGCCAGCGCAGGGATGCGTGAAATGGTCGTGCGGGCCTACCTGCACCAGGCAGGGGACGGCCACGCTGCTGCGGGGGTAGCTGCGCGCGTGCTGGCCAGTGAAATCGACAATCGCCAGTTACAGGCTGAAGCCCTGATGGCTTAAGTGCGGGGGTACGTTGAACTGAAAATCCCGAACAGGATCAATGGGTTGCAAAACTATGGAGCGGGTGATGGGAATCGAACCCACGCTATTTGCTTGGGAAGCAAAAGTTCTGCCATTGAACTACACCCGCGCTGAGAGGCGGATCGCCGAACGCGTCGCCTGGGGAGTATAGAACAGGCGCCTTGACTGACAAAGGCCAGCAGGGGCTCTACGACAGACGCGATGGCAATAGCATTTTGTGGCCGTTATGGCCGGGCGTAACGTCGGGCTGCCTGGAACAGGTACAGGCATTCGAAGGCCGTACCAACTGGTCAATTCACGCAATCTCGTGCGGGCTCGCAAGCACCCACACCTCGACAAAGGCGAAAGCATCCACGTCGTTTACAAATGGTTCAACATTTGATATGGTGGGCACTCACACGAAGCGTCGAGCAAACGTCGAGCAAACTCGAGCAAAGGAAACGCCGCAATGGCCCTGCATGCACCAGCCGATTTCACCCCTGCGCCGAGCCATACGGCTGACGCTGAAATTTCCGACGCCTTTACCGCGCGCGAGATGTCGGCGGCCGGCGGTGCCCAGATCAGAGACGTCAGCCTGTCTGACCTGACGCCCTCCGTGCTGGCCACGACCAAGCGCCTGTTCCTCAAGCACAAGTTGCTCGTGTTCAAGGATCAGCAACTCAGCGACGACGACATCCTGCGCTTTGCGCAGGCGTTCGGACCGCTGGAGGTGAACCAGGTCAAGAGCCCTGATGGCGGTGTGTTGCAGGCCATCCATTCGATTGCCAATTTCGATGCGCAGGGCCGGCCAGCCTCCTCGCCATTGCTCAAGTCCAACTTCAACTGGCACAGCGACAAATCCTACCTGCCCAAGCCCTCGCTGATGACCATGCTGTATGGCCTGGAAGTGCCGCCCAGCGGAGGCGACACTGAGTTCTCCAATATGGAGATGGCTTACGACGAACTGCCGCAGTCCATGAAGGATCGCCTGGAGGGTTTGATCGTCACCCAGAGCTTCGAGTACATGCTCGACACGCTGGGCCAGCGCGCCATCATCGAGGAGAAGGACATTCCGCCACCGGTCAAGCACCCGCTGGTGCGCACACACCCCGAGACGGGCAAGAAAAGCCTCTTCGTCGGCATGTATGCCTGCGCCATCGACGGCATGCCGCAGGGCGAGGCGAGGGCTCTCATTGCCGAGCTGCTAGCCCATGCGACGCAGGAAAAGTACCGCTTTCTCCAGCAGTGGCAAGCCAACGATTTTGTCTGCTGGGACAACCGAAGCCTGGTACACCGTGCCATCCCCAACTACGAAATGGGCAAGTACCGACGTGTGCTGCGGCGCTGCGTGGTGCGCGGGGGCGTACCGGCATGAGCGAGGCAACCGCCAGCTACAGCATGCGCGACTTTGCCGGTGATGTGCAGGCAGCAGCGCGCTTGTCTTCGGCGCAAGACCTCGGCCCATTTCGCGCCGCGCTTTCGCAGCCCATCAGGCGGCTGATCGAACGTGACGACCTGCTTACCTGCGGCTTGTCTCGGCCTGGAAACAACGTGGCCGAGTCCTGGTACCTTTATTTCGACGGCGATATGTCCATCGTGCTCTTCAAGGTGCCGATGAAGCCGGCCGTGCAGCCGCATGACCACGGCATCTGGGAAACGCTTTTTGTCTACCGCGGGCAAGTGCGGCACAGCGTCTACGAGCGTGTCGACGACGGCACACGTGAGGGGCACGCACGTCTGGAAGAGCGCAGTAGCGGCATTTTGGGCAGGGGCGACTTTGCGCTGGTGGCGCCGCCGCAGGACATCCATGGCTTCGAAGCCGTCACGGAAGACACCTACGGCATCACGGTCTCCAGCGGCGCATACAAGCCGGAGCGCATCTACTACCGGCTTGAGGACAATACCTGCGAGATCCGCCGGCCCCGCACGCTGCGCTGACAAAGCTTTCGCACCGGTAGTTCACACAAGGGCTTTATGAACGTTCCTCCGATTGATTTCGGCTTGCGCGGACGCACCGCGCTGGTTTGCGGCTCCAGCGCCGGCCTCGGCCGCGCCTGCGCCGAGGCCTTGCTGCAAGCCGGGGCCACTGTCGTGCTCAACGGGCGCGATGCCCAGAGGCTGCAGGCTTGCGTCGACGAGATTTTTCAGGCTACCGGTGTGCGCCTGGCCAGCGTGGCCGCCGACGTGACCACACCGGACGGAAGGCAGGCGCTGCAGCGCCAGTGCCCCGAACCCGACATCCTGGTGAACAATGCGGCCGGGCCCCCCACAGGTACCTTCGAGGATTGGGACGAGGCGCAGTGGCAGGGCGCCGTCAACTCCAACATGGTCTCACCCATCATGCTGATCAAGGCTTTCATCGGGCCGATGCGGCAGCGCCGCTGGGGCCGCATCATCAACATCACGTCTTCTGCCGTAAAGGCGCCACTGCCGCTGCTCGGCCTATCCAATGGCGCGCGCAGCGGGCTCACCGGTTTCGTGGCGGGACTGGCGCGCGAGATCGCGCACGAGGGCATCACCATCAACAACCTGCTGCCCGGGCGTTTCGCCACAGGGCGGCTCGACGCGTACCTGGAGAAGGTTGCGGCGGCGCGCGGCGTCGACAAAGCTAAAGCCGCCGAGGACGTGGCCGCTGCCAACCCCATGAAGCGCTTCGGCCGACCTGCCGAGTTCGGCATGTTCTGCGCCTTTCTGGCCAGCGAACACGCGAGCTACATGACCGGACAGAACATTCTTCTGGATGGCGGCGAATATCCCGGGTTGTGATGCGGATCTTGCGGCGCCAAGCCCCACCCAAAAAGGTATTGTCATGAGCGGACTTGCAACGGCCAGCGTGATCGATTGCCATGCGCACGTGCGCATCGAGGTCGACATGGGCCCCACGTGGACGCACGGCCCGGTCTACGGTGCCGATGCGCAGGGTAAGCCCTGGTACCGCGTCGGCAACTACCAGCTGGCCGGCGTTAAACACAGCCGCAGTGCGTTTACCGACGCAGGGCTTCGGCTCGAAGCGATGGCGGCCGCCGGCATCGACTTTCAGCTGCTGTCACCGAGCCCCCTGACCTACTTTCATTTCATCGAAGCGTCCGAAGCGATTGCCTATTGCAGCAAGTGGAACGATGCGCTGGCCGCCACGCTCGCGCCTTATCCGCAGCAGCTCGCGGGCCTGGCCACTTTGCCGATGCAAGACCCCGTGGCGGCCGCCGCCGAATTGCGCCGCGCGGTTCATGAGCTCGGTCTGCTGGGCGCAGCGATCGGCACCGACTTCGGCCGACCGCTCGACAGTGCCGCGCTCGACGTACTCTACGAAGCCGCCTGCGAACTCGATGTGCCGCTGTTCATTCACGGAGGGCCTGCGGGTATCGATGGTCCGCCGGGCGATCCCAACCTCAGGAACTATGACCTCGATGTGGTGTGCGGCTTTGCGGCACAGGGCACGATTGCCGTGGCAACGCTGATCTATGGCGGGGTCTTGCGGCGCCATCCGACCCTGAAGATTTGCGTGAGCGACGGCGGGGGCGCCACGCCCTTTCTGGCGGGTCGCATGAAGCAGGCAGGTCTCAAGCGCCCTTGGGCTCCGGACTGGCTGAAGGAAGAGGGCGCGTTCGAAGCGCAGCTGGCCCGGCTCTGGTTCGACACCAACGTGGGCGACCCCCGGTCGCTTGATCTGCTGATCGAGGTGATGGGTACCGACCATCTCGTCATGGGCACCAACTTCGCCGGATGGGACCAACAAAATTCGGTCAAGAAAGGCGCGGCCTTGCCGGGCCTCGCCGACAACGCACGGCGCCTGCTCGGGTCGCCGCGCCGTTCCGCTGACGGCGCGCAAACCTCTGCATCGTCTCATGCCTGATCCAGCGGCCGACCGGGCCCTTTCGCTCTCGTACTACACCGTCCCAGAGTTGAGCTTCTCCGAACTGGTCGATGTGGCGGCCGATGCGGGCTGCCGTCACGTGGGTGTGCGGCTGCTTCATGGCGCGCCCACGGAGGCGCCCACGGGCTTGCTCGCCAGCCCCGCTGCACGGCGCGAAGCGGTGGCCAGGATGAACGCGCGCGGCATCACGCCGCTCGAAGCGAGCGCCGCCCGCATTCGGCCCCTTAGCGTGATGGACGATTTCTCGGCATTCCTCGAAGCCTGCGCCGAGATCGGGGCTCGCCATGTCATGTGCACCCTCGACGATGCCGACGTGGCGCGCGCCGATGCGAACCTTGCCCGCCTTTGCGAGATGGCCGTCCAATTCGACCTGCGTATCGAGATCGAGTTCGTACCCTGGATGACGGTCGCCTCGCTGAACGATGCGATGGCCGTCGTGCGCCGCGTGGGATCGGCCAACCTGGGCATAGCCCTCGATGCGCTGCATTTCGATCGTTCAAGCAGCCGCGTCGCCGACTTGGCGAATGTGCCGGCCAGCGTTTTGGGCGTAGTGCAAATCTGTGATGCCGCAGTCTGCACCGACTTCAGCGCTGCGGCGCAGATGCATGTGGCGACCGAGGAGCGGCTCTTTCCGGGGGAGGGTCAGATCGACCTTCGCGGCATGCTGCGAGCCGTGCCATCGCACTTGCCTCTGGCCCTTGAAATTCCAACTGCGACCTTGGCCCGCACCATGCCAGCGGCGCAACGCGTGGCTCGTGCCGTCGAGGCGACGCGGCGCGTGCTGGAAGGTGTCCAGCGCGGTTGAAGCTTCAGGCCTTGTCGGCCAGATAGCGTTCGTGCAAGGCGTTGATGTTGCGTTCCATCTCGGCGGCTGCCTTCTTCTCGTTTCGCGCCAGGATCTGCTCGTAGATGTGCCGTCGCGCGGGCATCACCAGCGCGTCGGGGGAGGGGCCGAGCACTTCAATGAGTTGCGCCTGGATGGACAGCAGCGCGTCCGTCAATATCACCATGATCGGGTTGCCTGAGGCCTTGGCCACGAGCCGGTGGAAATCGAGCCCCAGGCGCACGCGCTCGGCGGTGTCCTTGCGCGAAATAGCGGCCTCGCCGGCCTCCACGTTCTGCCGCAATGCTTCGAGGTCGTCCGCGCTGGCGAGCTTGCAGGCTGCCCGGGTGGCTGCCACGCTGATCAGCAGGCGCGCTTCCTTCAGGTGTTCGGGCTGGAACATGCCCATGCGGAACAGGTCCGAGAATCCCGCCACCACGGTGTCGCCATGGCCTTCGCGCACGAAAGCGCCGCCGTGCATGCCCTTGCGAAATTCCAGAATCCCGGCCATTTCGAGAGAACGCAAGGCCTCTCGCACGGTGTTGCGGCTGAGCTGGAACTGCTCGGCCAGTTCACGCTCGGGCGGCAGCCGGTCACCCGGCGCCAGCGCGCCGCTGGCGAGCTGGTCGCGGATCTGCAGGGCCACTTCTTCGAAGGCGCGCCGTGTCTGTACCTTCGAGTAGGGCTTGTTAGGCGCTTTTGCCGGCGCGGCGCGTGTAGAGGGAGACAGGGAAGCAGGAGAAGTCGAGGGGGCCAGCCGGCGTGCGGTTTTACGGGCGGGCGAGGAGGTAAGGGTCTTGGCCATGAATCGATCAGGTGGATGTCGCCAGGGGTTCCTGCTGGGCTCCCCAAATTGGTTGAACCTTAAGGTCGGGATGCTCTATTGTCAACGCTCGTTTGAGGCGTTTCAGGCGCGCTCACCGGTGGCATTGACGTTCCTGCCGCAGCCTCAGGCTGTGGCAACCCGATCGGGCGAACGAATCGCCCGGTATAGCATTGGTGCAAGCGCGCTGACGTCTTTCAAGCTGTCGAAGTCCAGGATCAAAGAGAAAAGCGCGCGCATCGCTTCATCGTCCATCAAGGGTGCGCACAGCGCCTGCGCCTTTTCCACGATTCCGCCCCGGCCCAAAGGCTCGCCGATGGTTCCCCTTGCTTCCAGAACCAGCTTGTCCACCACGCGGCCATCGCGCAAGCCAATGCGCACGTAGCCGCCCAGCATTTCGGGATAGGCGCGGACCACCTCCGGATGCAGTTCCATGCGCACCCGGCCCGCGAGATCGACCAATTGCGTGTCGCGGTAAGCGCCCTCGTCGAACATGCGTGGGTCGAGCGCCCGACCCGTCAGGGCGACCGCAATCGCATACGGAATGCTGTACTGGGCCGCCATTACCGAGTCGGGCACGGCACTGGTGTGGCGCTGCATGTGAGAGTCGTTGCCACCGAAGACGACAGACGCCACATCGGAGTCGGCAAAACCGTGCTCCTTCATGAGGCGCTCGACGGCGTTGATGGCCGCATGCAGCGCACCGCAGCAGGCGTAGGGCTTGGTGTTGATGTAGCGGATCTGGAAGTCTTCGCCGAGCGCGCGGGTCAACTCATCGATGCGGGGCGCTTCGGAAAACACCTTGCAGTAGCCGAACTTGCCATCGAGTGCGGACTTCGGCGCGGTGATGCCGCGCTGCGCGAGGCTGGCGGCCAGCACGCCCGATTCGGCGGAGCGCCCCGCGTGCAGCCGCTTGACCATCGTCCCCTGCGCATCCTGGCTGAACTCCATCAAGCCGCCCGAGCAGGAGGCAGCGATGCCGATGGCCGCAGTGGCTTGCGCCGGCGCGAGATGCAGGAGGTTGGACACTCCCGCCGCAGCGCCGATAGGGCCATGGGTGCCCGTGGGATGAAAACCGCGAATGATGAGCGTCGGGATGGTGGCCATACCCGCGCGCGCCATCACCTCGAAACCCGCGACGATGGCGGCCAGCACAGCGCCGCCGGACAGGCGCTCGCGTTCGGCCACGGCCAGCACGGCAGGAATGACGCAAGCACTGAGATGCGAGAGCGAGCCGCCGTGCCATGCGTCGAGTTCGAAGGCGTGCGCGGCCGATGCGTTGACCAGCGCGGCGGCGCGCACCGGTAACTTTGTGGTCCGGCCATACACGCTGGCCTCCGGCCTGCCTGCCTCGTGCGTCACTTGGTCGGCAAAGAGCCGGGTCCACGGCTGGTTCATGCCGTGCAGCGCGACGGCTATATGGTCGAGCAGGCAGTCCTTGGCAAGTTCGAGCACGTCGGAGGGCAGGGTCGCCGGGGATTGCGCCACAGCCCAGGCGGCAAGTTGCTGGGTCGGGGTCAGGCCGTTTTCGTTCATCACGATCCTTGCAGGTTTGCCATGCGCCTTGGCGCAAGGCCGTGCGCCACTCACGCTCGCGCGGAGGTTGGCGCAGCAAAGCGGCCGCTCCGCGCTATTAAAGGTTCAACCTTAGCAAAAATAGAACGGCCGTGTCAAACGAAATCGGGAGCTCAGGCATGGAGCCTTTGACAAGCTCCGTGCAAAGGCGCCTGTCCGGGGCACGCGCCTTTAAAACCTCGTGGCCGGAGACGAGGCAGCAAAAAGGCCCGGAGCGTGAGCTGCCGGGCCTTTTCCACTGGCGCAGTGCGCTCCGCGGCTTATTTCTGCATGTCGCCCAGGCAGAGGTACTTCATCTCCAGGTATTCCTCCATGCCGTGGCTTGACCCTTCCCGCCCCAGGCCAGACTGCTTGACGCCGCCGAACGGGACGTGCTCGGTAGCAATCACGCCGGCATTGATGCCAACCATGCCGTATTCCAGCGCTTCCGCGACGCGGTAGATTCGGCCGATGTCACGGCTGTAGAAGTAGCTTGCCAGCCCGAACTCGGTGTTGTTGGCGGCGTCGACGGCCTGTTGCTCGTGCTTGAAGCGAAACACCGGAGCGAAAGGGCCAAAAGTTTCTTCGGTCGCGCAGAGCATGTCGCCCGTGGCGCCGGAAAGAACGGTCGGCTCGAAGAACTGGCCTTTAAGGGCGTTTCCGCCGACCAGCACCTTGCCGCCTTTGGCGACCGCGTCTTCGACGTGGCGCTTGACCTTGGCAACGGCCGAGTCCTCGATGAGCGGGCCCTGGACCACGCCCTCGTCGAACCCGTTGCCGACCTTCAGGCTACGGACCTTGGCGGCGAACTTCTCGACGAATTCGTCGTACACGCCGTCTTGTACGTAGATGCGGTTGGCGCACACGCAGGTCTGGCCGGCGTTGCGGTATTTGCTGGCCATCGCCCCGTCGACCGCCGAGTCGACGTCGGCATCGTCAAAGACGATGAAGGGTGCGTTGCCGCCGAGTTCGAGCGAAAGTTTCTTGATCGACGGTGCACTCTGCGCCATCAGGATGCGGCCGACTTCGGTGGAGCCGGTGAAGCTGATGTGCCGCACCGTGTCGCTGGCACAGAACACCTTGCCAACTTCCGAGCTGTGCTCGGTGGTGAGAATGTTCAGCACACCCGCCGGGATGCCCGCGCGCACCGCCAGTTCGCCTGCCGCCAGGGCGGTGAGCGGGGTGAGTTCAGCCGGCTTGATGACCACGGTGCAACCGGCGGCCAGCGCCGGCGCGACCTTGCGCGTGATCATGGCCAGCGGAAAATTCCACGGCGTGATCGCCACGCAGACGCCGATGGGTTGCTTCAAGACCATCAGGCGGCGGTTGTTGTCGAACTGCGGCAGGGTTTCGCCGTTGACGCGCTTTGCCTCTTCGGCGAACCATTCCACGAAGCTCGCGCCGTAAGCCACTTCGCCCTTGGCTTCCGCGAGCGGCTTGCCTTGCTCGGCCGTCATCAGGCGCGCCAGGTCGTCCACGTTGGCCATGATCAGCTGGTACCACTTCATCAAAATAGCGTGGCGCTCTTTGCCGGTCTTGTTGCGCCAGGCTGGCCACGCGGCGTCGGCTGCCGCAATCGCCTGCTCGGCGTCGGAGGTGTCGAGGTTGGCCACGTCGGCGAGCTTCAGGCCGGTAGCCGGGTCCAGCACGTCGAAGCGTGAATTGCCCTTGACCCACTGCCCGTTGATGAGCGAGTCGGTCTTCAGGAGGCTGGGGTCCTTGAGCAGGGAAATGGGAGACGATTTCATGTCCATGGGTGATGCTTTCCAGGAAGTTGACAGGGGTTAGGTCGAGCCGCGGGGCCTGGGCCCGGGCGGGGCGTGACCAGGCTGGCGACAAGCCGCGAGCGGCGGACAGCCTTTCAGCATAGCGCGTCGCGCCGAAGCCTGCCAGACACGACACCCATCCGAAGGCGCTGAACTTTATAATGAAGGGTTTGCGTCCGCACCCTTGCGGCTGTGTTTGAAAAGCCCAGCCCGGCGGCGCCCCCAGCCTGCCAGTCCACCGAGCCATCCGGCCAACACCACAGCACCATGAGCACTCCGCAATTCACCGTCGCCGACATCCGAACGACTTTTCTGGATTTCTTCGCGTCCAAAGGCCATACGGTGGTCCCGTCCAGTCCGCTGGTGCCGGGCAACGACCCTACGCTGATGTTCACCAATTCGGGCATGGTCCAGTTCAAGGATGTGTTCCTCGGCAGCGACAAGCGCCCGTATGTGCGGGCGGCCTCGGTTCAGGCGTGCCTGCGCGCGGGCGGCAAGCACAACGACCTGGAAAACGTGGGCTACACGGCGCGCCACCACACATTTTTCGAAATGCTGGGCAACTGGAGCTTCGGCGATTACTTCAAAAAAGAGTCGCTGCAGTGGGCCTGGGAACTGCTGACTGAGGTCTACAAGCTGCCCGCTGACAAGCTCTGGGCTACCGTCTACATCGACGATGACGAGGCGTACGACATCTGGACAAAGGTCATCGGCCTGCCGCCCGAGCGCGTGGTGCGCATCGGTGACAACAAGGGCGCCAAGTACGCCAGCGACAACTTCTGGATGATGGCCGACACCGGCCCCTGCGGCCCCTGCAGCGAGATCTTTTTCGACCACGGTCCAGAAATCGCCGGCGGCCCACCCGGCTCGCCCGAGCAAGACGGCGACCGCTACATCGAGATTTGGAACAACGTGTTCATGCAGTTCGACATGCAGCCTGACGGCTCGGTCCGGCCGCTGCCGGCGCCGTGTGTCGACACCGGCATGGGGCTGGAGCGCCTTGCAGCCATCCTGCAGCACGTGCACAGCAACTACGAGATCGACATCTTCGATGCGCTCATCAAGGCTGCCTCGCGCGAAACCGGCGAAAAGGACCTCGACAACAAGAGCCTGCGCGTCATTGCAGACCACATTCGTGCCACCGCCTTCCTGGTGAGCGACGGCGTCGTGCCGTCCAACGAAGGCCGCGGCTACGTGCAGCGCCGCATCGTGCGCCGGGCCATCCGCCACGGCTACAAGCTGGGCAAGAAAACGCCGTTTTTCCACAAGCTGGTGGCCGACCTCGTCAAGCTGATGGGCGACGCGTATCCGCGCCTGAAGAACGACGAAAAGCGCATCACGGACATCCTCAGGACCGAGGAAGAGCGCTTTTTTGAAACGCTGGCCAACGGCATGGAAATTCTCGACGCGGCTCTGGCCGGCGGGCGCACCGTGCTGCCGGGCGACGTGGCTTTTAAGCTGCACGACACCTACGGATTTCCGCTCGACCTGTCGGCCGATGTGTGTCGCGAGCGTGGCCTGAGCGTGGATGAAGCCGGCTTTGCCGCCGTCATGGAAAAGCAGAAAAGTCAGGCGCGCGCCGCAGGCAAGTTCAAGATGGACCGTGCGCTTGAATACACCGGCGAGGGCCACGTCTTCACGGGCTACGAAAAGCTCGAAGAATCCGCCAAGGTGGTGGCTTTGTACGCAGACGGCGTGGCAGTTCCCGCGCTGACGGCCGGGCAGAACGGCGTCGTGGTGCTCAGTACCACGCCTTTCTACGCCGAGAGCGGTGGCCAGGTCGGTGACCAGGGCCAGATCGTCGGCGCTGGCGGCGTGTTCGCGGTGGACGACACACTGAAGATCAAGTCCGATGTGTTTGGCCACCACGGCAGCCTGAAGGAAGGCACGCTCAAGGTCGGTGATGCAGTCACTGCCAAGGTCGATACGGCGGTGCGCGCCGCCACCGTGCGCAACCACAGCGCGACGCACCTCATGCACAAGGCGCTGCGCGAAGTGCTCGGCGAACATGTGCAGCAAAAGGGCTCGCTGGTCGATGCCGAGAAGACGCGCTTTGACTTTGCGCACAACGCGCCGGTGACGGACGCGCAGATCCGCGAGATTGAAGCCCGCGTCAATGCCGAGATCCTTGCCAACGTCGCGACCGAGGCGGCCGTGATGAACATGGAAGCCGCGCAAAAGAGCGGCGCCATGATGCTGTTCGGTGAAAAGTACGGCGAAGAGGTCCGCGTGCTGAGCATTGGCTCCAGCAAGGAACTGTGCGGGGGCACGCACGTTTCCCGCACCGGAGACATCGGCTTTTTCACCATCACAGCCGAAGGCGGCGTGGCGGCGGGCGTGCGCCGCATCGAGGCGGTCACGGGCATGACCGCGCTCAGCTACGTGCAGGGCATGGAAGCGGCGCTGGGCGGCGTGGCGGGCACCCTCAAGGTCACGCCGGCCGAGGTGCCCGAGCGCGTGCTCGGCCTGATGGAGCAGATGCGCAGCCTCGAAAAAGAACTCAACGCCATCAAGGGCCGACTTGCTTCAGCGCAGGGAGATGAATTGCTGTCGCAAGCGGTCGATGTCGCAGGGCTCAAGGTTTTGTCGGCGCAGTTGCAGGGCGCGGATGCCAAGGCCTTGCGCGAGACCATGGACAAGCTGAAAGACAAACTCAAGAATGCTGTCGTGGTGCTGGCTGCAGTGGACGGCGAGAAGGTGCAGATTGCGGCTGGCGTCACCACCAGCCAGCTCGGCAAGTTCAAGGCCGGCGAGCTGGTGAACTTCGTGGCACAACAGGTCGGCGGCAAAGGCGGTGGCAAAGCCGACATGGCCATGGCCGGCGGCACCGATCCCTCAAAACTCGCCCAGGCTCTGGCCTCGGTGCAGGGCTGGGTGAGCGAGAGGGCCTGATTTTTCAGGGCGGGGGGACGGGCTGACTAGAGCGGGTTCACGTGCTCGTCGCTCTCGTCCAGGCCAGCTGCTTGCGGCTTTCAAAATGCCGTGCCTGCCCGGTGACAGGGTCGATGAACGCAATCGACTTTGCCAGTAATTGCAGGGGCAAGGCAAAGTCGTCGTGCGGCGTGACCTTGACGGGCGGGTACATCCGGTCGTTCATGATGGGTAGCCCGAGTGAATTCATGTGCACGCGTAGCTGGTGTTTTTTGCCGGTAACCGGGCTCAGCGAATACAGGGTCCGGTCGCCAAAAACCTTGACCACGTCGATATGCGTCTCGCTGTTGGGTGCGCCGTCAGCTTCGCGCTGGCGAAAAAAGGGTTCGTCTTCGACGATGCGGCTTTTCAAGGTCAGGGGAAAACTCAAGCTGCTGGGCTTGGGTGGCGAGGCAGCCACTGCAAGGTAACGTTTCTGGACTTCATGGCGCCTGAAGAGTGACGCGTACCCGTCCCTATCCGCCGGCCTGACACTGAAGAGGACGAGGCCTGCGGTCTCGCGGTCGATGCGGTGCAAGGGCGTCAGGTCATCGAGCCCGAGTTCGTTCTTCAGCCGAACCAGCAAGCTTTCCTGCACATAAGGTCCCGAAGGTGTCACGGGCAGGAAGTGCGGCTTGTCGGCGACGACGAGATGCTCATCCTGCCAGAGCACCTGCGCTTCAAAGGGGATGCGGGGCTCAACTGCGAGTTCACGGTAGTAGTAAAGACGGGTATGGCCGCGGTATGGCTGCTCCGGCGTTACGGCCAGGCCGGCTTCATCGACCACATGCCCTGCACGCATGCGCTTTACCCACACCTCTCGCGCGATGGCCGGAAAACGCTCGACGAGAAAGTCCGTGATGGTAGGCCAGTAACCGGCAGGCAAGCCCACGCAACTCGGGCTCACGCCCTTGCGCGTGGGCAGTCCGTGCGCTGGCATGGCCATCGCGCGTCAGGGCCGCTCAGGCCCGCGTGAAAACGACATCCCACACACCGTGGCCCAGTTTGAGGCCACGATTTTCGAACTTCGTGAGTGGCCGGTAGGCAGGCTTGGGTGCGTAGCCACCCTGGTTCGGCGGCACCGTGTTGCGCAGCATGGGTTGGCCGCTCAGCACCTCCAGAATCTGTTCGGCATACGGCTCCCAGTCGGTCGCGCAATGCAGGTAAGCGCCCGGTTTGAGCTTTTCGGCCAGCTTGGCAATGAGGGGCGGCTGGATCAGGCGGCGCTTGTTGTGCTTTTTCTTGTGCCAGGGATCGGGAAAGAAAATATGCACGCCATCAAGGCTCTGGACAGGCAGCATGTGGTCCATGACCTCCACCGCGTCATGCTGCAGGATGCGGATGTTCTCCAGATGCTGCTCTTCAATGCGCTTGAGCAGCGCGCCCACGCCGGGCGTATGAACTTCACAGCACAGAAAATTGTCGTCCGGGCGGATAGCCGCAATGTGCGCCGTGGCTTCGCCCATGCCGAAGCCGATCTCCAGAATGGTCGGCGCAGTGCGGCCGAAGGCCTGGCTCAGGTCGAGCGGTGACGGCGCATAGGGGAGCAGAAAGCGCGGGCCCACGTCTGTAAATGCCTTCGCCTGCCCGGCCGTGGTGCGGCCCGTGCGCCTGACGAAACTGCGGATGGCGCGGGGGTGCAAGACGTCCTGCGGCGCAGCGTCGTGCGTTGCCTCGGACCCGGCTGGAGAAATCGAGGGCTCGACGCTGCCGCCTGTGGGCTCGGGGATGGGCTCGGGGATGGGCGAGGCGGAAGGGTGGGAAGGAAGATCGATCACCCGTCGATTTTACGGGCCTGTCTTTGGCGCCCTCGCCGGGATGCTTGGAGGCGGCAAGGTAGAAGGACAGGAGCCGTTTCAAGCGCTTGCGATTCAGGTACGTCGCGCGCGGGCGACGCTCAAGTTTCCGCCACGCTTACGTGGGCGCGCCAAATCTCCGTTCGGCCTGAGGTATCGAAGGCCTTCTGCGGGATTCGTCGGCGTGGGCAGTGCACAGGGCACGTAGTCTGCGCTGCCGATACGCCTGCCGCAAAAACTGTCTCGGGTGAAAACAAGCCCTCGGAACAAGCCCTTCGATACCTCAGGGCGAACGGAGTGGGGTGTGACGCTCAGGGAGAACGGTGTGGGGTGTGGTGCTCAGGGCGAACGGCGTGGGATGTGGCGTGGGGCTGTGGCGCTTTGGACAACCCATACAAGTTCCCGCCACGCTTACGTGGCGCGCGCTAAATAAATCTCCGTTCGGCCTGAGGTATCGAAGGCGGCCTTGTTCGAGATTCGCCTGCCGGGTAGTGCACAGGGCTCTGGGCATCCGATCGGCGTGCCTTCTCGGGTGGAAGTCCGCGTGGCGCGTGCCAAAACTTCGTTCGGCCTGAGGTATCGAAGGCCTTGTGCCGGATTCGTCTGCGTGGCAGTGCACAGGGCGGCTAGTCTGGGCTTCCAATACGGGGCCGCAAAGAGTATCTCGGGTGAAAGCAAGCCCCGGTAACAAGCCCTTCGATACCTCAGGGCGAACGGAGTGGATTATGGATATCAGGCGAACGGAGTGGGGTCTGGCGATCAGGGCCAACGGTGTGGGGTCTGGCGCTCAGGGCGAACGGTGTGTAATGTGTGGCGCTTCGGGCAACCCATACAAGTCCCGTCAGGCTTGCGCGGCGCGCGCCAAATCTCCGCTCGGCCTGGTATCGAAGGCCTTGTGTGGGATTCGTCTGCGTGGCCGTGCACAGGGCCGTTAGCCGGGGCTTCCGATACGCGTCACGCAAAAATGGTCCCGCCACGCTAGTGAGGCGCGCCCCAACCATTCGCCGACGCTGGTCCCATCGACCTGCAAGCCTAGTAATCCACCGGTTTGCCTCAGCGCGAGCAATGGCACCGACGTGTCCAGCGGCGCGGCGCCGTTCTGTTTGGAAAGCTTTTCACCGTTGGTCCCCAGCACGAGTGGCACATGCAGGTAGCGCGGCGTCGAAAAGCCGAGTGCGCGTTGCAGCAGGATCTGGCGCGCCGTGTTGTCAGCCAGGTCTTCGCCCCGCACGACATCCGTGACCTCCTGCGCTGCGTCGTCGACCACCACAGCCAGCTGGTAGGCCCAGAGGCCATCGGCCCGCCTCAAGATAAAGTCGCCAACCTCAAGGCCGACCTCTTCATGCCGCGGCCCGAGGCGCCGGTCCGTCCAGTCGACGGCGCTGTCCGGGCCATCGCGGCACGCAAAGCGCCAGGCGCGTGCGGGCTTGCCTTTGAGTCCACCGCGGCAGGTGCCTGGGTAGATCAGTTCGGCGTGGCGCGCGCGAGGCCGACCCATGGCGCGCCATGCAGTTTCAATGTCCTGCCGACTGCAGCCGCAAGGATAGGAGCGGCCCTCGTCGACCAGTTGGTCGAGCGCGCGCTGGTAGTAAGCGGTGCGTCGGGACTGGTACTCGGGCGCTTCATCGGGCACCAGCCCGAAGGCCGCGAGTTGCTGGAGGATGAGCGTATCGGCGCCCGGCACGCAGCGCGGGGTGTCGACATCTTCGATACGCACCAGCCACTTCCCGCCGTGGGCCCGTGCGTCAAGCCAGCTCGCCAGGGCCGCGACGAGCGAGCCTGCATGCAGCGGCCCGGTGGGGGAGGGAGCGAAGCGCCCCCGGTAGACCGCCGCGTGACCCGTCATGGCTGCCCAGGCCCGAGCGATTTACGCCAGCGCCAGCGCCATCTCCAGGCCAGAAACGAAGCCGTCCTCGACGCGGTGTCCGATGCACCAGTCGCCGCAAACGCCAATGCTGGACTTGGCGTCCCACAGGTGGGTCTTGCCCAGCGGCTGGGTGGTCTGGGCGTAGCGCCAGCGGTGCACCTCGGCGTGCGGTGGCTGGGCCCGAATGCCGGTGACTTCCGTGAAAGCTTTCAGCAGTTTGCCCTTGACGCGTTCGGCGTCGTCTTCGAGGTGACGCTGCGACCATTCGGGGCTGGCCTGGATGGTCCAGCGTTCGATCGGATCGCGCCCGGGCTTGGACGATTCGCGCGCCAGCCAGGCGATGCGGTGATGGGTGCTTCGCGCGGCATTCCAGTGGGGGCCGAGATGCGGCAGCGTGGGTTGCATGGCCTGAGGAAACGCCACCATCAAGGTCCAGCAAGGCGCAACGCTCACCGCGCCTATCTCGGCCATGAGATTGCGCGCTTGCTGGGAATTGAGCAGGAGCGCATGGGCTTGCGGCGAGGGCACGGCCAGAATGACCGCGTCGAATCCCGAATAGACGCGCGAACTTGCGCCGGGCCCTTCCGTTTGCAGTTGCCAGCGTTCGGGGTGCAGCTTGTCCGCTTCGAGGCGAACCACTTCGGTTTCCAGTTCGACGCGTCCCGTGGACTCGAGCGGTTGCGCCCACTGCCGCACCAGCGCATTCATGCCGGGCGATGCCACCCAATGGGCTTCCTTGGGCGGCAGCGCAGAGGCCACAACGCGGCCGGCTTCGTCGAGGATGCGGACGGTGTTGGCGCTCCAGGGGCGTACCAGCGCTGCGGCCGTGCCCAGAGCCTTTTTGAACCGGTCGTCGCGCACGGTGAAGTATTGGGTGCCGTGGTCGAAACCGCCGAACTCGGTGCGGCGGGTCGACATGCGGCCACCGGCAGAACGGCTCTTTTCGAAGAGCGTCACCTGATGGCCCGCCTGAACCAGTGTGCGGGCGCAAGCGACGCCTGCAATGCCTGCGCCGATGATGGCGAAATGGCGCGCAGCGGCCAGGCTCGGGTCGTTGTCGTGCGAGGGTTCGGAGTCGGGGAAGGGGTTTCGGTTTTTGCTCATGTCTTTATATTTATGAATGAAGAGGGTGTCGTCAACACGCAGCAAGCAAGCAAAAGGGCGCGGGCGCCGTTAATTGCACAGCGATGAACGCACTCTACACGCTCTGGGCCACTCAAGCGGCATAAAGAGCGGCCCGATGCCTGCGTTCATAGTGCGTGGGGCTGCTGCAGCAGCGCGGTGCGCGTGGCGGTGTGTTCCAGATGTTTCAGCCACCACTGAAGTGCGCGCCCCTGGGTCGTGCCGGCGACATGGCGCCACGCATAGCTCACCCGCACCACACGCGAAGGCCTTGCGACAGCCTTCACGACCAGATGCCCGGCATCGATGTGAGGGCGCGCCAGGTAGGTCGGCAAGAAGCCGCCCCCCAGGCCGCGCAGCTGAGCTTCCAGCTTGGCCGACATGCTGGGCACGGTCAGCACATCCTGGCCGCCGAGCAACCCGACCGTAATGCCGCTGCCGCGCTGCACCGAATCCGCCACAGCGACCGCGCGATGCGCGAGTATCTGCGCGTCGGAGAGCGGTTCCATCGCTGTCGCCAGCGAGTGGTGCGGTGCCACGGCGTAGACAAATTCGACGCGGCCCAGGACTTTGCTGTGGATGCTGCTGTCGGAACCGGCTTCAATCGACACCCCCAGCGCCAGATCGGCCTGTCCGCTGGTGAGCGCCTGCAGCGTGCCGGAAAGCGCCTCGTCGCGCAAGCGCACCCGCGTTGGCGTTTCCTGCGCGTAGAAGGATTCGCAGAGTTCCATCACGGTCGTGCGGCAAATGATGGTGTCAACGGCCAGCGTGAGCTGTGGTTCCCAGCCGGTGGCAACCCGCTTGACCCGGTTGGCGACCGCGTCAAGCTCTCCAAGCAGCCGGGTGCCTTCACGCAGCAATTCCTTGCCAGCCTCGGTGAGTTTCGCCTGGCGAGAGGATCTGTCGAACAGCAGCACGTCGAGTGCGTCCTCGACCTGCCGTACGCGATAGGTCACGGCGCTTGGTACCAGGCCCATTTCTCGCGCGGCTGCAGCCATGCTGCCGGTGCGGTGCACCGTCGCGATGACATGCAGCGCATCGGGCGTGAGTACCTGGTGGATTTTGGGGGCGTTGGAGGGAATCATTCGATTTATTTGAATGATGCCATCAAATCCGTTCAACCTCTACCGAGCCTTAACAATTTAAATTAATGGCTTCGAAAGACAGTTTCAAAGCGCTGCTTGAGAGACGGTCTTGTTGGCACATCCCGGAAAGGATTTCAAATGCTCACACTTCGCCCTTCTGCCGAACGCGGTTATGCCGACCACGGCTGGCTCAAGTCTTTCCACTCTTTTTCCTTTGCCGGTTACTACGATCCCGACCACATGGGTTTTGGCAACCTGCGCGTTATCAACGAGGACCGCATCGAGCCGGGCAGGGGATTCGGCACCCACGGCCACCGTGACATGGAAATCGTCAGCTACGTCATGAGCGGATCGATCGGGCACAAGGACAGCATTGGCAATGGCGCGGCCATTCCGCCCGGGGACGTCCAGCGCATGAGTGCGGGCACCGGCATCATGCACAGTGAGTTCAACCATGCTGCCAATGAAGTCACGCACTTCCTGCAGATCTGGATCGAACCGAATGCCAAGGGCGTCGCCCCGGGCTATGAACAGAAGAGTTTTCCCGATGCCGAGAAACGCGGCAAGCTGCGCCTCGTGGCGTCAAGCGATGGTGCCGAGGGCTCCGTGAAGCTAAATGCCGATACCCGGATTTTTGCCGGACTGTTCGACCAGGCCGAGTCTGCTCGGCTGGATCTGAACCCATTGCGCAAGGCCTACGTGCATGTGGTGCGCGGCTCGGTCGAGGTCAACGGCCGCACCCTGCAGGCAGGAGACGCGGCAAAGCTCGAGAATGAAAGTTCGGTTGAACTCTCGAACGGGCAGGATGCCGAAGTCCTGGTTTTCGACCTTACACCCTGAGAGGCTTTGCGGCGCGCAGGCTCCGCAAAACCTCACCCTGGTTTTTACTCACCTCTTTTCATCTCTTCAATAAAGGACTCAACAAATGTCAACTTCCCTGCAAAACCTCTTCGCCCTGATTGGCCGTGCGCTCATCGCCTTGCTCTTCATTCCTGCCGGGTTTTCGAAAATCGGGGGCTTTGCCGGGACCGCGGGCTATATCGCGTCGAAGGGGCTTCCCTTGCCTGAAGTCGCTGCAGCTGCCGCCATCGCAGTGGAATTGGGGCTTGGCCTGCTTGTTCTTATCGGCTGGCAGGCGCGCTGGGCTGCACTCGGCATTGCGATCTTCACCGTCGTGATCACTTTCATCTTCCACAACTTCTGGGGTGTCCCAGCCGAGCAGGTCATGCAGCAACAGCAGGCCTTCTTCAAGAACATTGCCGTGGTGGGCGGCCTGCTGATGATCGCCGCAGCCGGCGCTGGCGCCTACAGCGTCGACGGCATGCGACGCAAAGACTAAAGGCCAGCTTCGGCTTTCCCCTGGGTTCCCGTTATTTCTTCCTAACAACAAGCATAAGAGTTCAACATGACAAATAGCATCGCCGTCGTTTTCCATTCAGGCTACGGTCACACGCAACGCATGGCGCAAGCCGTGGCGGAGGGAGCGGGTGCGGACCTGATCGCTATCGACGCAGACGGCAATCTTCCTGAAGGCGCATGGGAAACCCTGGCGGCGGCCAGCGCCATCATCATGGGTTCGCCGACCTACATGGGAACCGTCAGTTGGCAGTTCAAGAAATTCGCCGACGCCAGCTCCAAACCCTGGTTCACCCAGAGCTGGAAAGACAAATTGTTTGCGGGCTTCACGAACAGCGCCAGCATGAACGGGGACAAGGGTTCCACGCTGAACTATCTGTTCACGCTGGCCATGCAACATGGCGGCGTGTGGGTGAGCCACGGTGTATTGCCCAGCAATGCCAAGGCGGCGCACCGCAACGACGCGAACTACCTGGGTTCTTTCGGCGGCGCCATGGCGCAATCGCCCTCGGATGCGGGCGCGGGCGAAATGGCCCAGGGCGACCTCGACAATGCGCGGACATTCGGCAAGCGTGTGGCCGAGGTGGCTGCGCGGTTCAACTAGGCGGTTTTTCGCGAGGGGCCTGCGCCGTACCGGGGACTGAGCCTTGAGGCGTTTTGCGCCCCATTTTTCCAAGGAGCACATGATGGGCATACAGACCAGTCTAGAGGGGCAGGCAAAAGACCTGGGTGACGGCTTTACGGTGCGGCGGCTCCTGCCGTCCGCGCGCCGGCAGGCCATCGGCCCCTTCGTTTTTTTTGATCATTTCGGTCCGGTGGACGTCGAGCCAGCGTCGCGTCACGATGTTCGGCCGCACCCGCACATTGGCCTGGCCACCGTCACCTATCTTTTCGACGGGGCCATCATGCACCGTGACAGCTTGGGGGTAGTGCAACGCATCGAGCCGGGCGCCATCAACTGGATGACGGCCGGCCGCGGCATCGTGCATTCCGAGCGCCGTCCCGAAGACCTTGCGACCCAGCGCTATGTCAACCATGGCATCCAGCTGTGGGCAGCGCTTCCCCGGGAATTCGAAGAAACCGAGCCAAGCTTCACGCACACACCTGCGGCTGAGGTTCCCGTCCTGCGCCGTCCCGGCGTCGAGGTCCGTGTGCTCATCGGCGAGGCTTTTGGCCTGAAGTCGCCCGTCAAGACCTTTTCGAAAATGCTCTACCTCGATGTCCGGCTCGAAGCCGGCGCGCAGATCGAGCTCGCGGAGCTGGTCGAAGAAGTCGGGGTCTACCCGCTGGACGGCGACGTCTCGATTGATGGCGAAGTACTACCTGCGCGAACCCTGGCGTTGCTGGCCAACGGCGGCGGCACGATTCGCAGTGAGTCCTCGGTGCGCCTCATGGTGATCGGCGGCGACGCGGTCGAGCGCCGCTTCATGTGGTGGAACTTTGTGTCCAGCAGCAAGGCTCGCATCGAGCAGGCCGCCTCCGAATGGGAGGCCGACACCATGGGGCAGATTCCCGGAGAGACGGAGCGCATTCCTTTGCCGGTGCGTCCGGTGCGCTCGGGCGACGACGCGCCACTCTGATCGGAGGCCGGGCGCGGGGGAGACCGGGCTTAAGATCGACTCATGCGCATCTTCAACCTTTTGCCCTGGCAGGACTGGGTGGCCATCGTCTGGTTCTTCGCGGGCTGGATGGGCTATGCCTGGTTCGCCCGAAATTTCGGGCTCACGCGTCCTTCCATACTGCGAGCGACCAACCGCTACCGCCATTACTGGATGGTGCAAGCCACCAGCCGCGACCCACGCGTGATCGACGGCATCATCACCCAGAACCTGTCCAGTACGCCCGCCTTCTTCTCGTCGACCACCATCATCATCATCGGGGGCCTGTTCGCTCTGCTCGGCACGACTGACCGGGCCAGCGAGCTGGTGCGCGAGATCCCTTTTGCCGTCCAGACATCCGTGCTCGTCTTCGACCTGAAGGTTCTGCTGATGATCGGCGTGTTCGTCTATGCGTTTTTCCGCTTCAGCTGGTCGATGCGACAGTACACCTTCGCCGCCTTGCTGATCGGCTCGCTTCCGAGTCCCGAGGATTTCGCGTCGGGTAAATTCGACCGCAGCCAGTTTGCCGAGCGCGCCGGTCGCATGGTGGGGCTGGCGGCGGAAACGTTCAACGATGGCCTGCGCGGTTACTACCTCAGCTTCGCCGTGATGGCCTGGTTTTTTTCGACCATCGCGTTCGTGACGGCAACCGCCGTGGTGCTGGCAATTCTCTACAACCGCGAATTCCGCTCGGACGTGCTCGACGTACTCAAGGAGTAGGCCGCCTTCATGTCTGCTCAGGCGTCGCGTGCCAGCCTGAGTCCGCTGAACTGCCACTGCGCATCGGGCGGGAAAAAGTTACGGTAGCTTGCCCGCGCATGGCTTTGCGGCGTCACGCACGAGCCGCCGCGCAGGACGAACTGGTTGCACATGAACTTGCCGTTGTATTCGCCAACGAGTCCGGCCCACGGTTTATAGCCGGGGTAGGGGTTGTAGTTCGACTGGGTCCATTCCCAGACGTCACCGAACAGCTGGCCCGCCTGGCCCGTCGTAGAGTCCTGAAGCGGTAGCGGATGCAGGGCCTGGCTTTCGACAAAATTGCCCATGCTGCGCGTGGGTGCCGTGCGGCGTGCCACCAGCTCCCACTCCTGCTCGGTCGGCAGCCTGGCGCCCGCCCAGCGCGCATAGGCGTCGGCCTCGAAATAACTCAGGTGACAAACCGGTGTGTGGGGGTCGACTTCAACTTCGCCCTGCAAGGTAAAGCTGCGCAGCGACCCTTCGTCCTGGCGCCAATACATCGGCAGCGTGACGGTGTTCTGGGTCAGCCAGTCCCAGCCCATCGACAGCCACAGTTCGGGGCGCCGGTAACCGCCGTCTGCGACAAAATTCATCATCTCGCCGTGGGTCACCAGCCGGTTGCCTATCTCGAACGGCGCGACAAACGCCTTATGCCGGGGCGTCTCATTGTCAAAAGCAAAAGCTCCGTCGAGCTGCGCGTCCCAGCCGTGCTCGATCAGCCCGCCTTCGAAGCCCAGCCAGGTCTGTGGCTGCGGTCGTATGGCGGCCAGCGGCCAATGCTGGCGATAGGCAGGCCGGGCCGGATTGAGCGAAAGCGCATGCTTGATATCAGTCAGCAACAGCTCCTGGTGCTGTTGCTCATGCTGCAGTCCCAGCGTGAGCAAGCTCGAAAACTCCGCCGCTTCTGGGTCGTCGCGACCTTCGATGCGCGCGAGCAGCGCCTGCATGCGTTCGTCGACCTGCACCCGAAAGCGTACGACCTCCGTCAGAGTAGGGCGGCTGATCATGCCGCGCTGCGCGCGCGGATGCTTGTCGCCGATGGCGTTGTAGTAGCTGTTGAACAGCACGCGAAACCGCGCATCGAACGGCTCGAACCGCGCCTCGAAGCGTTCGAGCAGAAAGGTTTCAAAGAACCAGGTAACGTGCGCCAGGTGCCATTTGGCCGGACTCGCGTCGGGCATTGACTGGAGCTGGCAGTCTTCGGGGGAGAGCGGCTCGATCAGGCGCAGGGTCTGGTCGCGCACCTGGGCGTAGCGTCGGGCCAGGGTGCCACTGCTGGCATGACGCTGTGAACGGTCAGGTTGTGCAGTCATGAACCATTATTAGGGTTTGGGCAGGAATTTGCACGGTCGCCCTGGCGCGTGAAAAAGCTCAGGCAGGCGCGTACTTGCCGCGTGCGAACTCTTCCTGGCTGATCATTCCGGCGTGCATCAAGAGGCCGTGGCGGAAATGCTCTTCAGTAAAACGCTGGAACACGTCTTCGCGCGCGCGCTGCCCCATCTCGGCATAGAACACGGCATTGGCCGGATCCATCACATGCACGATTGCTGCGCGCATCGCCGCGGCGTCGTTGGGCACAATGACGCCGGTGACGCCGTCCTTGACATAGTCACGCACTCCCGGCGTGTCCGTGACGATCACCGGCTTGCCCAGGCCCATCGCGTTGAGGTAGGACTGCTGGCCTGCGCTGCGCACCGTCTTGCGCAAGGGGATGACCACGGCATGTGAGTTGGCCAGCAAATGCATGAACTCTTCATGCGAGGTAGGGCCTACCTGCATATAAGCCTGCGGCTTGGACGGGCGCCACTTGGTGGCTATGCGCGTCGGAATGTTCGTTCCCTCCAGCGCCGCCTCCAGCAGGCCGTAGTCGCGCACCGAATTGCCACCGGAAAACAGGTAGCCACCATCGCTGGTCGGCATGTCGCGGAACTGGTGCAAGGTGTTCGGGAAGGGCTGGAACACGACCCGTTCAGGATCGACCCCCCAAACCTTCGGAAAGGTTTTCACCTCGCTCGTGCTGAGCACGGCGTATCGCACATGTGGCCCGTCGATGGCCGAGATGGCTAGCCGGGCCAGCTTGGGGATCAGGTTCCTGAGGAAAGGGTATTCCGCAGAAAGTGCCTCACTGCCCGGTTCCCAGGTAGCGTCCTGCATGAGGACAGGCGGTGGATGCGCGAAGCGTAGCTTGAGGATGATGGCAAAGATGAGGTCGCGGTAGCGCTGGCGCCTGCCGACTGAACCATTGAGAATCAGAATGCGCCGGTCTTTGGCAAGCTCGAGAAGTTTCAGGTAGTCGCGGATCGTGCCGCCGTTGGGCGGAAGATAGTCCTCCACGAAGGTGTTCCACAGCGGGTCGGGCCCGGGCATGGTGGCAAGGACGGGTTTTCGCGCCGGGGGCGTCGAAGTGGGGTTTTTTAAACTGGGCACGCGATCCTCCTGGACTCGCCTCGGCTCTGCGGCCAAAAGCGTTGTTTCCCTTGAGCTTATGTCCGCGACGACTCTCAAAGTGTCGGGGCGGCGCGGCGCCCTCTGTAGGACGCAAGCACTACCTTGGGCATGGGAGGAAATTTTTGGGCGGCTTCCTCCGGCTCGTCCGCCAAGCCCAACCCTAAAATGCAGCCATGCACCGTCCATTCGTCCATCTGAGAGTTCATACCGAGTTTTCTGTCGTGGACGGCACCAACCGGATCGATGAAATCGTCGCCGCCGGCGCGGCTGACAAGCAGCCGGCCCTGGCCATCACCGACCTGAGCAACCTGTTCGGGACCGTGAAGTTCTACAAGGAAGCCAGAGCCAAGGGGATGAAGCCCGTCATTGGCGCGGATGTATGGGTAGAAGTGCCCGGCAAGGATGCGGGCGCGCCGCCTGCGCGCCTGCTGCTACTGGTGCAGGATAGACGCGGCTACCTCAACCTTTCGGAGTTGCTGACCCGAGCCTGGACGCAAAACGTGGTGCGCGACCAGGCGGTGCTCAAGCTGCAATGGCTGCGCGAACTCAACGAGGGCCTGATTGCGCTGTCCGGAGCGCAGGGCGGCGCGCTCGGCCAAGCGTTGCTGCAGGGAGATGATCCCCGTGCTGTCGAATGCGCGCTGTATTTCGCCGGCCTTTTCCCGCACCGTTTTTATATTGAACTGCAGCGTGCGGGCCGGCCCGAAGATGAGCGTCATGTTGTGGCGGCCGTACAAATGGCGGCGCGCCTCAAGCTGCCGGTCGTGGCGACCCATCCCGTGCAGTTCCTCGGCTATGAAGACTATGAGGCGCATGAGGCGCGGGTCTGCATTTCAGAAGGCGAGATTCTGGGCAACAACCGGCGCGTGCGGAAGTTCACGCGCGAGCAGTACTTCAAGTCGCAGTCACAGATGCTGGTGCTGTTCGACGACATCCCGACGGCGATTGCCAATTCGGTCGAAATCGCCAAGCGCTGCAACCTCACGCTCGAACTCGGCAAGCCCATGCTGCCGAACTATCCGACACCCGAGGTCGATGGTGTGCGTCTTCCTATCGATGCGTATTTCCGCCATGCGTCCCATGATGGTCTGAATGAGCGCCTGGCGCATCTTTATCCGGACGAAAAGGTGCGGGACGCCCAGCGGCCGCGCTACGTTGAGCGGCTGGACTTCGAGATCAACGTGATCCTGAACATGGGATTTCCGGGTTACTTCCTCATCGTGGGCGACTTCATCAACTGGGCCAAGAAAAACGGCTGCCCGGTGGGGCCAGGCCGGGGTTCGGGCGCGGGCTCGCTGGTGGCGTATTCGCTTCGCATCACCGACCTCGACCCGCTGCAATACAACCTGCTGTTCGAGCGCTTTCTCAATCCCGAACGTGTGTCGATGCCCGACTTCGACATCGACTTCTGCCAGACTAACCGCGACCGCGTCATCGACTACGTCAAGGACAAGTATGGCAAGGAGGCGGTCAGCCAGATCGTCACCTTCGGCACCATGGCAGCGCGCGCCGCCATCCGCGACGTGGGGCGGGTGCTGGACTTTCCCTATGGCTTTTGCGACGGCATTTCCAAGCTCATCCCGAACAAGCCGGGCCAGGCCGTCACGCTGCAACTGCCACCCACCGAGAAAGACAAGAACGACAAGCTGGTCTACGCGCTGGAGGCCGAGCCCATCCTGGCCGAACGCGAGCGCAAGGAAGAGGACGTTCGGACCTTGCTTGAACTTGCGCGCAAGCTCGAAGGTCTCACCCGAAACGTCGGCATGCACGCCGGTGGCGTGCTGATTGCTCCAGGCAAGCTCACCGATTTCTGTCCGCTTTATGCGCAGCCGGGCAGCGGTTCTGCGGTCAGCCAGTTCGACAAGGACGACGTCGAGGCGATCGGTCTCGTGAAGTTCGACTTTTTGGGACTGGCGACGCTCACCATCCTGGAAATTGCGCGCGAACTCATCATGAAGCGGCATCCGTCGCAGCAGGACTTCCAGTTCGAAAACCTGCCGCTGGACGACAAGAAGGTCTATGCGCTCTTCGGCAGGGGCCAGACCGAAGCCGTGTTCCAGTTTGAAAGTATCGGCATGCAGCGCATGCTCAAGGACGCCAAGCCCGACCGGCTCGAAGACCTGATTGCCATGAACGCCCTATACCGGCCGGGCCCGATGGAACTGATCCCGACCTACATCGCCCGCAAGCAGGGGCGTGAGACGCCGGAGTATCCCGACCCGCGGGTCAAGCCCATCCTCGAAGAGACCTACGGCATCATGGTCTACCAGGAGCAGGTGATGCAGACCGCGCAGATCCTGGGCGGCTATTCGCTCGGCGGCGCCGACTTGCTTCGCCGGGCGATGGGCAAGAAGAAAAAAGAAGAGATGGATGCGCAGCGCGAGGTCTTTCGCGAAGGTGCGGCGAAAAATGGCCTGACGCTCGAAAAGGCCGACGAGGTCTTCGACCTCATGGAAAAGTTCGCGGGATACGGCTTCAACAAGTCCCATTCCGCCGCCTATGCCCTGCTGGCCTATCACACCGCCTGGCTCAAGGTGCACTACACGGCCGAGTTCTTCTGCGCCAACATGACCGTGGAGATGGACGACACGGACAAGCTCAAGATCCTGCACGGTGACGCCCTCAAGATGGGGCTGACGTTCGAGTCGCCCGATGTCAACAGGGGGCACTACCGCTTCGAGCCCATCACCGACAAGAGCGTTCGCTACGGCCTCGGTGCCATCAAGGGAACGGGCGAGCAGGCCATCGCTGCGCTGGTCGCTGCCCGTGAGGAGGGCGGGCCGTTCACCTCGCTTTACGACTTCTGCGTGCGCGTCGACAAGGCTCGCCTGAACAAGCGCACGGTCGAGGCCCTGATCAAGGGCGGTGCCTTCGACAACCTGCACCTCAACCGCGCCGAACTGCTGGCGTCGGTGGACCGGGCCTTCGAGTTCGCGGCCGCTACCCAGGCCAACGCGAACCAGGGCGGCCTTTTCGACATGGACGATTCGCACGCAGCCAGCACGCAGGAGCCGCCGCTGGTCGAGGCCATGCCCTGGGGCGTCAAGACGCGCCTGACCCACGAGAAGACCGCCATTGGTTTTTATCTTTCAGGGCACCTCTTCGACGAGGTCGAGCAGGAAGTCCGGCAATTTGCCAAGCGCAAGATCGAAGACCTGATCGACTCGCGCGAGCAGCAACTGCTCGCTGCCATCGTCACCGACTTTCGCCTCATCAATGGCCAACGCGGCAAACTCGCGTTGTTCAAGCTCGATGACAAGACAGCAGTGATCGAGGCATCGGCCGACGAAAACGTCTTCAATGCGCACCGCAATTTGCTCAAAGACGACGAACTTGTCATCGTGCAGGGCAATCTGCAACCCGATCGCTTTGCGGGCGGATTCCGCCTCAAGGTAACGCAGCTGTGGAGCCTGGAAGAGGCGCGCTGTCGTTTCGGCAAATACCTGCGCGTGGCAGTCAACGGCGCAGCGCCCGATATCTCACGCATGGTCCGCGACTTCGCGCCAATACGGGAAGAGACCGAGCAGGGCGAACGGGTACGCGGCCTGCCGGTTCGCCTGAGCCTCTTGCGCGAGGCGGCCACCGCCGAAGTGCAACTCGGTGAGGCGTCCAAGTTTTATCCCAGCGATGCCGCGCTGGCGAGCTGGATGGCGCAGGCTTACAGGGGCGCGGCACGAATCGTGTACGAGTGAGGCAAGGTGGCATTCGAGCCTTGACCCAAGCCAAGCGCTCGTCATGAACGCGGGGATGCAAGCCGCTAGAAGCCCGCAGGTTAAATTCGAATTCGTGCGCCCTCGTACATTCATTGCAGACTCAGACGCCAGTTTGAAAAGCCTTTTAGGGGTGGCTGCGACTTGATTTATTAAAAAGACTGCAAATAGAATGAGCGGATGGGAAAAGGTAATACCGAAGCAGTCGCCGAAGCGCAGTCGGACTTGTCCGCTTTGTTTTACCAGGGACTGGCTCTGCATCAGCAGGGCAAGCTAGGGCAGGCTCAGGCGATCTATAAGCAGGTGCTGGCCAGGCAACCCAGGCACTTTGACGCCATGTATTTTTCGGGGGCGATTGCCGCGCAAAGCGGGAACCACTTGATTGCAGCGGAACTGATAGGCAAGGCAATAGCAATCGATCCTCGTAACGCAGAAGCCCATATGAACCTCGGCAATGCGCTCCGCGAATTAGGACGATTAGAGGAGGCACTGGCAAGCTATGAGACGGCAATTGCCATAAAACCTGGCCACGCCGGGGCAAACTCCAACCGCGCCATTGCGCTCAGAGATTCAGGACATCTCCAGGAGGCGTTGGCCGGCAATGAGAAAGCTATTGCCGCAACGCCTGACTGCGCCTCTGAATATTCGAACCGCGGGCTTGTACTGCAAGAGTTGAAACGCATGGACGAGGCCTTCGCAAGTTATGACAGGGCCATTGCGATCAAGCCTGATTTTGTCGAAGCTTTCTGGAACAAATCGCTTGCGCTACTTCAGTCTGGTGAATTCAAACACGGATGGCAACTGTATGAAAGGCGTTGGGAGCATCAAAAACTAGGCTTGAAAGCTCGAAAGTTTCCACAACCACTTTGGCTGGGCGTGCAAGACATCGCAGGCAAGACCCTGCTGTTGCACGCGGAGCAGGGTTTGGGCGACACGATCCAGTTCTGCCGCTACGCCGGGCTCGTAAAAGAAAAGGGCGCGAAGGTCGTGTTGGAAGTGCCTAAAGCTCTGTTTGGTCTGCTTGGCAGGCTAGACGGCGTGGACGAGTTGGTAGAGCAGGGCAAAACCCTTCCGGCTTTTGATTTTCACTGCCCCCTGCTGTCACTGCCTTTGGCGTTCAAGACAGACCTGACGAGCATTCCCAGCCCTGAAGCTTACCTGGCTGCAACCGCGGACAAGTGTCAGGAGTGGAGCCAAAGACTGGGTCCCAAGACGAAACGGCGCGTGGGTTTTGTGTGGAGCGGCAGCGCTGTGCACAAGAACAACCACAACAGGAGCCTGACGGTGCAGCAGTTGCTGCGACATATGCCAGAGTGCCATGAGTATGTGAGCCTGCAAAAAGAAGCGCGTGACGCCGATAGACACATTCTTGCTGGCCGTGGCATTGTCTTTCATGGGGAAGGCCTGAAAGACTTTACCGACACCGCAGCACTTTGCGCGCTGATGGATGTCGTGATCAGCGTCGATACCAGCGTGGCGCACCTGGCCGGGGCCTTGGGCAAGGAGACCTGGATATTGCTTCCTTACTCGCCAGATTGGCGGTGGTTGCTCGAAAGACAGGACAGCCCTTGGTATCGGTCAGTGAAACTGTTCAGACAAGCTGCGGACGTACAGTGGGAACCGGTGCTGGAGCGTGTGGCCGACGAATTGCACGAGTTGGCGTGACGTTGGGTATGCATGAAATGACGGCGGCGTCGGAACGCGTCCATCGCCCTCACGGGCATGGAGGCGGCCACTGGGAAGCGCAACTCGGTAAGGCGTCGACGTTCCATTCGAGCGATTTGCCGCTGGCCGGCTGGGGGGCGCAGGCTTACAAGCGAGCCGCGCGGATCGTCTACTAAGCCTGAAGCGATCTGTCGTTTTGATGAACATGGCTCGTCGCCCATTGCACGATTCGTCTGGCAGCGTCTTCCCGGCAAGAAGGTGAGCCTTCGCCGAGAAAATGGTGGTCTTCACCCGGGTAGAGCACCAGTTCAGCCGGTGTCTCGCCTGCCCTCATGAGGCTGACGAACAGTTCTTCGGATTGGCATTTTGGACAGCGCTCATCTTCCTTGCCCTGCATGAACAAGGTGGGCGTCGTGGCCATCTCAACGCGGTGCATGGGCGCAAGCTTGCGCGCGAGTTCGCGATCGAACTCCGGCTCTGTGCCCATATACAGCGGGTCAGCATAGTAGCCGCCGTCTGACGTACCGTAGTGCGTTTCGATGTTCCCCACAGGCGCCATGACGATCGCCGCGTTGAAGATATCCGTGTGACCGATGGCGTAAGCGCTCAAGTAGCCGCCGTACGATTTTCCCGAGATCACGACCTGACCATTGCATACCCCCTCGTGTATCAATTGCTCGAGGGCGACAAGGTGTTGAGGCAGGTCGAGCCGGCCCCATTGCCCGGCCAGCCGGCCGCAAAAGGCCGCGCCGTAACTCGCAGAGCCGACAGGATTGAGCGCCAGAATCTGCCAGCCGGCCGAGCAGAGCACCTGCCAGAACACATTGGTGTCGAAATCCATGAGGGCGTAGCTCGCCGGCCCGCCGTGCACGTCGTTCAAAACGGGGGCGGGGTGGACATCGCCTTCGGCTGAGATGAGCCAGCCTTCGATGTACTCGGTTCCGCCCGAGCCGTCAGGCACTTCAAAGCTTCGAATTCTGGCGTCTATCTTCGGACGCTCCCGCCACCAAGGGTTGAGGTCGCTGAGCTTGCGCTCATGGGTCCCATCGAATGCACACGTCCACACCTCGTTAGGCAGGGAGGGGTGGTCTACACAATAGACCAGGTTCCTTTGGGTTCCGCCGAACGCGCTGAGCTGCCGGTCGGGCATGGGGACAGGCGTGAGTTTTCCGTCCGGCAAGCCGAGAAGCGCGGGGCGATGGCGGCCGTGGTAAGCCTGAACAAAGACGAGGGCACAGCCATCGGACTTCCAGTAGTAGCGCTGCCCACTGGCAGGCTCCACGTCTTCATCACCGAGCTTCGAGACCGAGCCTTCCCCATTCGTGAAGCGCCAGAAACGCGACTGGGCATCGCCTTCCTTGGCGGCGCCGGCGAAAACGATGGTTCTCCCATCGGGCGCCCACATCGGCTGCAGCACAGTGGCAATGTCGTCGGTGACCTGCGTGGGATTGCCGCCTTTGGCATCACAGGTCCAGAGGTCGGTCCGGTGCGCAAAGCGGCCCGACCGGGTACGTACATAGGCAATCTGTGCGCTGTCGGGTGATACGTCGAATCCCATGACGTCGAAGGGCCCGTCCGTGAGGCGTTCGGCTTCGCCGGAATTGGCAGCGACCCTGAAGAGATGAATCTCTCGCCGCAACAAGTAGCCGATTCCGTCTGACTTGTAGGGCAGTCGCCAAGCTACCTCAGCCTTGCTTCTCGGGGGTTCCCCGGGTGAGGGGCCCCGCTTGCCGCGAAGCTCACGGTCCACAGGAACGGCGCAGGTCGCGACGATAAAGCTGCCATCAGGAGCCCAGGCAAAATCACTCACGCCGTGGGGCAAATGCGTCAACTGGCGCGCTTCGCAGAGATCGCCCTCCATCACGTGGATCTGCATACTGCCTTCGACCGTCGACAAGAACGCGAGCCGTTCGCCGTCGAGCGACCACTGCGCAGAGGTAGCGGAATCGGTACCGGTTGCGATTTGCCTGGCCGTCGATCCATCCAGCGTAAACAGCCAGAGACTCGACGAATAGCTGTCTTTCTCACGGTCGACCGATTTCACAACAGCAACCGCGAGCTCCTTGCCCGGCGCGCACGTCACCGAAGAAACCTTGCGGTGCAGGTAAAGGTCCTCGGAGGTGAAAGGGCGCCGCTCGGTATGGGTCATGGGCTGCGTGGTGTTCATCGCGAGAATGCTGCGGCTGTGCCAGGCGGCCCGTCGCAGCTACTGCTGAAAAATACTCTTGTGACGGTAATGGCGTCCGACGTCGCGCACGTAGGAATTTGTCGCTCGAAAGTGAGCGGCGTAAATGGCGCAGAGCCTAGAGCTGCACGGTGCTTGATTGGCTCGCAACCGGCGATCTCAAAGCTGTGTCGGCTTCGATGTCGCTCACGACCCTGGCATATCGCTGGTTTGTCCAGTAGGCCCACGACCATTCGGAAAGCACGGTGATTCGGTTGCGAAATCCGATCAGGAACCAGACGTGCGCAAAGACCCAGAACAGCCAGGCCGGACGTCCTGAAAATTTGACCCGGCCCAACGGTGTCCGCAGGTCCACCACTGCGGAGTTGCGACCGATCGTGGCCAACGTGCCTTGGTCGCGGTAGCGAAATGCCTGTGCGGGCTGGGAGGCGAGGCGGCGCAGGATATTGCGGGCTGCCAGTTCACCCATCTGTTTGGCGGCTGGAGCGACGCCGGGCACATCGCGGTCTGCATGACCACGTAGTTGGCTGCGCGCGAATGCGAGGTCTCCGATCACGGAAATCTCCGGGTGCCCCGGAAGACTGAGGTCAGGGAGGACCTGCAGGCGCCCACCCCGGTCTGTCTGCAGACCCGTAGCACGCGCAAGCTGGGTGCCCAGAGGAACGGCGCTCACGCCGGCAGCCCAGATTACGCATTGGCTCCTGATGTGCTGGACTGCGCCGTCTGGAAAAGACAGCTCGACACCCTCGGCGTCAACGCGCGTGACGCGCACGCTGGTGTGGACCTCGACGCCCAGATCGGCAAGCTGCCGTTGGGCGCTCTGGCTCAGCTCACGGGGCATTGCCGACAACAGAGCAGGTCCGCCCTCGATAAGCATCACGCGCGAACTGGCCGGATCGATGCGCCTGAATTCCCCCGGCAAAGTTCGGCGGGCTATCTCCGCCAGCGTTCCCGCCATCTCGACCCCCGTCGGACCTCCACCGATCACGACGAAGTTAAGCCATGCTTGGCGTTCTAGATCGTTGTCCTCTTTCTCGGCCGACTCGAATGCCGCCACGATGCGGCGACGGATTTCATAGGCATCGTGCAAGGTCTTCAGTCCGGGCGCGAATTCGGCCCAATCGTCGTGACCAAAGTAGCTATGGGTCGATCCGGCCGCCAGCACAAGATGGTCGTAAGCGAGCCGCTTTCCGTCGGCAAGTTGCACTTCTCGTCTTGACGGATCGATTGAGACGGCCTCGCCAAGGAGCGTGGTGGCGTTGGGCTGTCTGCGCAAGAGATGACGTATGGGCGCGGAGATATCGGGTCCGGCCAGCCCGGCGGTAGCTACCTGATACAGCAGTGGCTGGAAAAGATGGTGATTGGTACGGTCGAGTACCGTTAGCTCTACCGGGGCGCTACGCAGTTTTCGGGCGGCTGCGAGCCCTGCGAAGCCACAACCGATGATCAGCACTTTCGGCGGCGTGCCGGGATGGCCAGCGTCGCGCGGGCGTTCTGCATTAAAAAGGGCCATGTGGTGGTCTTTCGAAGCGAGCACGAGGACGGGGGCGGCTGGGCAGTGTTTTGAAAGAAGCTCGGGGACGCCACCCGGCCGGCCTGTAGGAAAGCGCCCTTGTGTGCCCTTCGAAATATCTCCCCGCCTCGTCTGCAAGGGACCCCGGAGGTCAAAGGGGTGCGTCTCGAATTCTTCGCCAGTACACGTTAGCTCAGCGTCAGTTCACTTTTTTGCGCAAGGCACCCGCATTGACGCAGAGTCAGGCCTTCGGCAAGCGGTGCAGCGCACAGAGCTTGTTGCCGTCAGGGTCACGCATGTAGGCCAGGTACAGTTTTCCGTCGCGGGCTCCCGGGGGATCTTCGCAGGTCACGCCTCCGTTTTCCATGCCCGCCGCGTGCCACGCATCAACCTGTGCCGCAGACTCGCATGCGAACCCCACGGTACTTCCATTGCCAACGGTCTGTGGTTCGCCGTTGATAGGCGAGGTGACGCCGAAGGATCCGGCGGGAGAGCGCCAGAAGACGCGGTGGCGGTCGACAATACCCGAACCGATCCCCAAGGTTCCGAGGACGGCGTCATAAAAGCGCTTTGCACGAGCCGCATCGGAGGTTCCGACCATCACATGAGAAAACATGAGAAATCCTTAAGGTAATGAAGAGCAGAGGGGAGTACTGAAGGATGGTAAGCGACGCGCGTGATGCGTCTGATGTGTGCGACGCGCGGCGCGACGGCCGGGTGGAGCCAGTCCAACTTCAACGCTCACGCCAACGTGAGCGTCAGGCCAGCTCAATCCTTGGGCCTGAATGAAATGATCAGCGGCGTCGGGACGCGTCCATCGACATCGCGCGGCAAGGTCTCGGTGCGGATGATGGCCTTGATGACCGCGTCGTCCCAGGCTTTGTTGCCACTCGATTTCACGAGCCGCTGGCTGGTGATGGTGCCGTCGAGCGTTGTGCGCACTTCCACTTCAGCCGTTGGGTTGCCGGCGATGTCTTCCGTGAACACGACGTTTGGGCGGACCTTGGCGCGCACACGGCCACCGTAGCTGGCTGAGGGACCGGCGGACTGCGCTGCGTTGCCCTGTGCGCCGGTCGCCCCGGCCAGGCCCATCATCCGGTCGAGTTGTTCCTTGCGAATTCTGGCCTGTGCCGCTTCGGCCTCAGCGGCCTTGCGTTTGGCGTCTTCCGCTTTTGCGAGCTCCTGCTTCTTTGCGACCGCTTCCGCATCAGCCTTTGCTTTGGCCTGCGCGACCTCCTGGGCCTTCTTGGCTTTGGCTTTTTCTGCCTCGACCTTTTGGGCGAGCTCGATCGCTTTTTTCTTGTCCTCAGCGGCTTTTTCCTCGGCCAGTTTCTTCAGTTGCAGACGTTTCTTTTCCTGCTCCAACGCGATGTCGACCTTGGGGGGCGCAGGCGGAGCGGGTGCGGGCTTAACGGGCACCGGAGCTGGTGCGGGTGTCGGGGCTGGAGTCGGAGCGGGAGGCGGTGGCACTACGGCTGCAGGTGGCGGTGGTGGCGGCGCGGCCTCGCGCGGCACGCTTGACCAGAGCTCGGCTTCGAACGCCACATCGGGTACGTTGCGTTTCCAGTTGACGCCCCACGTGAGCGCACCGGCCAGCAGCAGGTGCGCGAGCAGGGCGAAAGTGAACGCGGAGGCCGCTCCCGGTTCGCGGCGTGGGCCAAACTCGAGGCGGTCGGCGACGTCCATGGCGGTGTCTGCCTGAATCTCAGCCGCCCGTCTGGACGGACAGGCCGACGCGGTCGACTCCGGCGCGTTGCAGCGCGTCCATGACCTTGACCACGGTCTCGTATTTGACGGTCTTGTCGGCACTGATCACCACGGGCGTAGCCTGCTGGCCTTCGGGCACAGCGGGCTGCAGCTTCTTGACGGCTACGCCGATTTCGCTGAGCTTGCTGTTGGTGGGCTCGCCCGCTGTTTTGATCTGGATCAGCTCGTCCTTGCTGATGAGGATCTGAATGGGCTTGGGCGGCTGGCCCGGCGCCTTGCCGACGCGGGGCAGGGCGATCATGCTGGGCGTAATCAGCGGCGCCGTCACCATGAAAATGATGAGCAGGACCAACATCACGTCGATGAAGGGCACCATGTTGATCTCGCTGATGGTGCGGCGGCCTCGTCCGCGTGAATTGACTGAGGGCATCTTTTCTCCGGCGTTGTTCAGTGGCCCGACGCGGAATGCGCGCCGAGGTTGCGCTGCAGGATATTTGAAAATTCTTCGATGAAAGTTTCAAGCCGATTGGCGACGCGGTCAATATCGTGTGCGAAGCGGTTGTAGGCCACCACAGCAGGAATGGCCGCAAACAGGCCGATGGCGGTGGCCACCAGCGCTTCGGCAATGCCGGGTGCCACGGTGGACAGCGTGACCTGCTCCAGTGCGGCGAGGCCGGTGAAGGCGTGCATGATGCCCCACACCGTACCGAAGAGTCCCACGTAAGGCGAGACGGAGCCGACCGTGGCGAGGAAAGACAGGTTGGCCTCAATCGTATCCATCTCACGCTGGTAGCTTGCGCGCATGGCGCGGCGCGCACCGTCGAGCAAGGCGCCGGGGTCGGTCAGGCGTCGCTCGCGCAGTTTCTGGTATTCGCGCATGCCGCTGGCAAAGATACGCTCCATCGGGCCGGTGCCCTTGGCGTTCTGCATCGCTGCTGCGTACAGGTCGTTCAGGCTGGTGCCCGACCAGAAATCGCGGTCAAACAGATCATTCAGTGCCGCAACGCGGCGCAGCGAAATGATTTTGCGAAAGATGGCCGCCCAGCTCGCAATGGACACCGCCACCAGCAGGACCACCACGGCTTGCACCACCCAGCTGGCGTTGAGGATGAGCGTGACGATCGAGAGGTCTTGGGTCATGGGCGTTTTTCCAGGCTGGACAGTATGTAATCAGGGATTCTGGCGGGCTTCAGGCTGGTGCCATCGACCCAGCCAATTCGGATGCTTGCCTCGCACAGCAACACGCTTTCTTGCTTCGTTTTTAATAGCGCTTGTTGGCCTATTATTAAAGAGGCCCGGCCCTTTTCCTGAAGCGAGGCCGTAACAATAAGTTCATCATCGAGCCGGGCAGGGCGCAGGTAACGGGCTTGGGTTTCACTCACGATGAACATGCCGCCGGTCTGCTCTCGCAGCACGTGCTGATTGATCCCCAAAGATCTGAGCCATTCGGTGCGGCTTCGTTCAAAAAACTTCAGATAGTTGGCATAAAAGACGATACCGCCGGCGTCTGTGTCTTCCCAGTACACGCGCACGGGCCAGCTGAACTGCGGCGCTAGCTGGTCCGGTTTCAGTGGCATTTCAGCCAAGGAGGCTCTCCATGCGCGCCACGGCGGCCTTGAGCTGATCCATGGAATTGGCGGTAGAAAAGCGCACGTAGCGGTGCGGCTCCGCATGGCCGAAATCGCGGCCCGGCGTTACGGCGACGTGTGCCTGGTGCAGAAGCTCGAAAGCGAAGTCCCAGCTTGCGCCGGTGCCGTCTTCGCGCACCGGCCCGACACCCAGCTTGTGCATCACGCGCGAGCAATCGGCGTAGGCATAGAAGGCGCCGTCAGGCATCACCGGAACCTCCAGGCCCAGGCGGTTGAGCTCAGGAATGAAATAGTCGCGCCGCGCCTTGAACTCGCTGCGGCGACGTTCATATTCGGCCAGGCTCTCTGGCTCGAAGCAGGCCAGCGCCGCGTGCTGGGCGATGCTGCTGGCGCAGATGAAGAGGTTTTGCGCCATGCGCTCGATGACTGGAACAAGCGCGTCCGGCACCACCAGCCAGCCCAGGCGCCAGCCCGTCATGTTGAAGTATTTGCTGAAGCTGTTGATGCTGATGATGCTTTGCCCGAGCTCGCCGGGCATGGCCAGCGCGCTGTGGCCAAAACGCTCTTCGTAGCTCAGGCCGA
>JAZKIC010000013.1:0-49279 GCA_040385065.1 Pseudomonadota bacterium | reverse complement strand
CCTTCGTATTCGCTCGCCCCGCCGGGCGAAAGCGGGGGACTTTATTTGAGTTTTTGATTTTTGAGTGGGAGCCCTGCGTGTCTTTCGGGCGGGTTGCTGATTGTTTTCCTGTCGACGATTTGCGCAGGAAGTTGTCCTTGTTCGGGCAACGCCTAGTTTGCTCGATGTGTCTGCTCGAATGAGCCGGCGCGCGTGGTTAACGCGCGCCTCAGGCCGAAAGGAGATCGACCGCGTGCGCCTGCGATTACAGGCGCACGTTAAGCACGTGCGCCGATCAGCCGAGGCAATGACGGTCAAGCGGGGCGTAGCCAGCACAAGGACAAGTTGCTGCGCGAGCGTTCGCCAAAGTCCGCCATATCCAGCTAGTCGTCAGACATGCAGCGCTTCAGCAAACCCAAAAATTCAAATCAGGCTCCTCTCTTCCGCCCTGAAGGGGCGGGAGAGAGGCGGGGGAGAGTGAGTGGGGAAAAAACCCAGAAATAAAAACACAAGATGACCACCCTTCCAAACTATAAATAGCGGCCATTCCATTGCGTGCCACGCCCCTGGCTTCGACAGGCTCAGCCCGAACGGAGATGAGGCTCAGCCCGAACGGATATGAGGCCCTGTCCGAGCGGATGAGGCTCTTTCCCGGAAGCCAGTTCAACTGGCTGGACGCTAAGGCAGAAGGGTTGGTATGACCGCTCTTGGCGCATCTCTAGAGAATCAAGATCGCCCTGAAGTCATTCACATTCGTATGCGTTGGCCCGGTAATCACAAGGTCGTTCAATGCACTGAAATAACCGTATGCGTCATTGCGATCCAGAAACCGGTCCAGCTTCATACCCCGTTCCAGACCGCGCCGCAAGGTGTCGGGCCCAACGAAGGCACCAGCGTTGTCTTCGACACCGTCGATGCCATCCGTGTCGGCCGCCAGCGCGTGCACGCCCGGCTCGCCTTGCAGGCCCAACGCGAGCCCCATGCAGAATTCTCCGGCCCGCCCACCGCGTCCACGATGTTTCTTATCGGCTCCGGCTGGTTGCGGACGAACGGTGACAGTGGTTTCACCGCCACTGAGAATCACGCACGGCTTGCTGAAGGGCTGGTTGCGGTGCGCGACCGCGCGCGCCAGTGCCGCATGTACCTTGCCGACCTCGCGGGACTCGCCCTCGATCTCGTCGCTCAGGATGTGCGCCTCGACACCGGCCGCACGCGCGGCAGCCGCTGCGGCTTCCAGGCTTTGTTGCGGCGTGGCGATCAGGTGTACGGCATGGCCGTTGAAGACAGTGTCGCCGGGTTTGGGCGTTTCCAGCGCACCGCTCTCGAGTTCGCGCATGACAGCATCCGGCACCTGAATGCCGTAGCGCGTGAGGATGGCGATGGCGTCGGCGCAGGTCGTTGCGTCGGGCACGGTGGGGCCGCTGGCAATTATGGAGGGCTCGTCACCCGGCACGTCGCTGATGGTGAGCGTGACTACCCGCGCCGGCGCGCAGGCCGCGGCCAGGCGGCCGCCCTTAATGCGCGACAAGTGTTTGCGCACACAGTTCATCTCTGAAATATTGGCGCCACTGTTGAGCAGGGCCTTGTTGATGCCCTGCTTGTCTTCGAGCGTGAGGCCATTCGCCGGGAGCGTGAGCAGTGCAGAACCGCCGCCAGAGATCAGGCACAGCACCAGGTCGTCCGCCGTCAGGCCGCTGGCCAGTGCCAGGATGCGCTGCGCGGCTTCGAGCCCCGCAGCATCGGGAACCGGATGCGCAGCCTCGACGAGTTCGATGCGTGATGAAACACCCTCAGGACGATCCGGAATGTGCCCATAGCGCGTCACCACCAGGCCACTCAGCGGCGCATCGGCCGGCCAGAGTGCTTCGATCGCATGCACCATGGAGCCACCGGCCTTGCCGGCGCCCAGCACGAGCGTGCGGCCTTTGGGCGGTTCGGGCAAATACGCTGCGGTGTTCTCGCGCGGGAGAGCGCGCCGGACGGCGGCCTGATAGAGGAATTCGAGAAATTCTCGCGGCTGCGTAGCCGGGTCGGGACGTGTCATGGGTTCGTTACCGGAGTGGGCAGGCGAAAGGCAAGTGGGAAATCGCGACTTTACCGGATCGCTCGCTTCGCCAGTCTGGCCGACTTCAAGGCACCGACGCGCCGCTCTCGAACCACTGCCCGACGAGCGCGCGTTCGGCGTCAGTGATGCCTGTGGCGTTGTTCATCGGCATGATCTTCGTCACCACCACCTGCTGGTAAATGTTCTGCGCATGCAGCTTGACGTTTTGCGGCGAATCCAGCCGTACGTTTTTCATCTGGACCTGTTCGCCATGGCACATATAGCAGCGCTGCGCCAGCACGGGCTGAAGGGCCGAGTAGCTCGCGCCGGGGGCGCCACCGGCCTGCGTGGCGCCCGGCGACGCGGGCGCCGGCCGCAGCAAGACGATGGCTGCGATGATCACCGCAACGCCCACCAGCGCATACGGTGCAGGATGCGCGTTGCGCCCCAGCTTGTAGCCATGCCTCAAGACGAAAAACTGCCGGATCGCCGCGCCCGCGAACATCATGGCGATGAGCACGAGCCAGTTCTGCGGATGGCTCCAGGTGAAGCTGTAGTGGTTGCTCAGCATCGCAAACAGCACCGGCAGCGTGAAGTAGGTGTTGTGAACACTGCGCTGTTTGCCGCGTGCGCCATGAATCGGGTCCACCGGCTCACCCGCCTTGATCTGCGCCACCACGGTGCGCTGGCCGGGAATGATCCAGAAGAAGACGTTGGCGCTCATTGCGGTGGCCATCATTGCGCCGACCAGCAAAAAGGCCGCGCGTCCCGCAAACCAGTGGCAGGCCAGCCAGGAGGCGGCGCAGACCAGCACAGCCACACCGGCCCCCACCAGTGCATCGCCATTTTTGCGTTGACCGAAGACGCGGCAAATCGCGTCGTAGAGCAACCAGAACACCACGAGGAAACCGAGCGCCACCGCGACTGCCATCGGCGGCGTCCACGCCATCAGCGACTTGTCGATCAGGTAGGTGCTGGCGTTCCAGAGATAGGACACCGTGAACAGGGAGAAGCCGGTCAGCCAGGTGCTGTAGCTTTCCCAGTAAAACCAGTGCAGGTGCGCGGGAAGCACGGGCGGCTTCACGGCGAACTTCACCGGGTGATAAAAACCCCCGCCGTGCACGGCCCAGAGTTCGCCGCTCACGCCCTGCTTCTTCAGGTCTTGGTCCACGGGCGGGGTGAGGCTCGAATCGAGAAAGACGAAGTAAAACGAGGAACCGACCCAGGCGATGGCGGTGATGACGTGGACCCAGCGGAGGAGCAGGTTGGCCCAGTCGAGAAAATAGCTTTCCATGTCTCAACCTTTGCGCGCCGCTCGCGAACGAACGGGGCGCGATGATTTCAGCTGCTCACCACTGCGGGCGCTGTAAGCAGCATGTGCCGCGACCCAGGGACGTGAGTCCCGGCTCCGCTGCGGCATCAGGCTGCAAGTGTAACTTTTAAGCTTTGCCGTTCTGCGGCTTCGCAGGCAGCGACTGCAGCAATTGCGCAGCAATGCCTACCGCGATCACCTCGGGTTCTTTACCGGCAATGCCCGGCACGCCGATTGGGCAGGTCACCTGCGCCAGTTCGTCCGCCGAGAAGCCGCGCGCTTCAAGCCGGTGGCGGAAGGTGGCCCACTTCGTTTTGCTTCCGATGAGGCCTATGTAGGCCAGGTCGCTTCGATCGCGCTGGCGCAACAGGCAAGCCGCCACGATGTCCAGGTCTTCAGCATGGCTGAAACTCATGATGACCACGCGCGAGCCTGTGCTCAGCGTCGGCACGGCCGCCTGCACCGGGTCGGAATGCTCGCATTGCACGTGGGGTGGCACGTTTGCGGGAAAAACCTCTTCGCGACTGTCTATCCAGGTGAGGTCGAAGGGAAGCCGCGCCAATACCTCGACGAGAGCCCGACCGACGTGGCCACCGCCGAACAGCGCCACCGGAGCAAGCGCTGCCTTCCAACGCGCTTGCAGAACGGGAATCTGCCCTTCGGAAATGCTTTCGAAGCGCAGCATGACCACGCCGCCGCAGCACTGGCCCAGTGAAGGTCCCAGCGCAAACCGAAGGACCTCCACGTTGTGTGTGGCCACGTTGCCAAGCCGTTCACGCGCCGCTGCGATCGCCTGATGTTCCAGCTGCCCACCACCGATGGTGCCGACGAGTTCATCGGCAAACACGGCCATCCACGCCCCGGCGTCGCGTGGCGCCGAGCCTTGTGTTGCCTCCACGCTGACCAGCACGGCGCCTTGCCGGGAAAGTCGGTCGAATAAACCATCGATCAGAAGAGGCAACATCACGGTCAGGGTCAGCAAGGGTGAGCGTAAATCCGAGCAGCGGTTTCAAAAGGCCGCCCGCCTGGATGACCGGTCTTCAAAGATACGATCTAATAAGGCAAGCTAGACGCGACGATAGCATCACGCCTTCCACGAGATTCGCGCAGATCACAGGAGTAATTCAATGTCCCCATTGCCAAAAGGCCAGCCGCCACGCCGCTTCTGGTTGCTGGCATCGATTTCGGCCGCCGTCTCTGCCATCGTTGCAGCGTGCAAGAGCGCCGTGCCTCTGGAAGAGGTCCCCAGTCGACCCTCCGCCGGCCTGCCGCCCGCGGCCGCGCCAGCCCCGTCCTCGCCCGTCGTCGGGCCGATCCCCGCCGAACGAGGCTCGGCCCGCACGTCAGCAGCGACTACTCCGCGCGCCTACCGCGAAAGCGGCGCCACCCATCTCTACGGACTCAACGCTGAGCGCATCTACAAGGGCCGCATGCCGCCGCTTCTTTATGCCATCGGCGTCCTTAATGTCGAGATAGACCGCGCCGGCCGTGTGACTCGGCTGGACTGGATGCGTGCGCCGCGGCATGCACCCGAAGTGATCAGCGAGATTGAGCGCATGGTACGCACGGCCTCGCCATTTCCTGCTCCGACTCGTATGGGCAAGGTGGTCTACACCGACACCTGGCTCTGGCACAAGAGCGGCAAATTCCAGCTCGACACCCTGACCGAAGGCCAGGACTGAAACGTCGGCAATCCGGCACTCCGGGCTAAGCCACTCGGGCTACGAAAAGCTCAGTCGATCTTCAGGTTCTGCTTGACCACCAAATCGCGCCAGGCCTTGAAGTCCTGTTCGATGAACTGGGCGAGCTGGGCAGGCGTGCCAGGTGCGGCATCCACCGCATCGGCCTTGAAGCGCGCCACCACTTCCGGCAGCGCCACGACCTTGCGGATCGCCGCGTTCAGGGCGTTGACGATGGCCGGCGGCGTTCCGGCGGGCGCCATCAGGCCAAAATAATTCAATACATCGAAGCCCGCGAGCCCTGACTCCGACATGCTGGGCGTATCCGGCAGCGCTGGCGAGCGCTTCGCGCTGGTCACGGCCAGCGCCTTCACCCGGCCGTCCTTGATAAACGGCAGCAGGGCCGGGATGGTGCCGGTCACCAACTGGATCTGCCCGGCGATCATGTCCAGCGTCGCGGGTGCTACGCCGCGATAGGGAATGTGCGTGATGAAAGTCCCGGTGCGCGACTTCAGCAACTCCAGCACCAGATGGTTGACGCCGCCAGCGCCGGCCGAGCCGTAGTTCAGCGCCCCCGGCTTTTGCTTTGCCAGCGCGATCAGGCCGCTCATGTTCGTCACAGGCAAGGCGGCGTTGGTCGCCCAAACCAGCGGTCCGTTGGCGATCATGCCCACCGGCGTGAACTGGCGGATGGGATCGTAGTTGGCACTCGGTAGCGAAGCCGCCACCGTCGTGAAAGGCGAGGCAATCAGCAGCAGTGTGTAGCCGTCAGGCGGTGAATTGGCCACGGCCTGGGTGCCAATCGCTCCCGATGCACCGGCCCGGTTCTCCACCACGAAGCTCGAGCCCATCACCTCGCCCAGGTGCTTGGCGATCAGCCGGGCCATCGCATCCGTACCGGCGCCCGCAGCAAAGGGAACGACGATCTTGACCGGCCGTTCTGGATAGCTGGGCTGGGCCAGGGCGGCAGTACCCGACAGGGCTGCAAGTGCCGCGCCGGAGATTTTCAGAACATGGCGACGGCTGGGGTTTTGGATGCGAAAGGGTGCGGATGTCATGGGTGTAATCGCTTCTTGGAAAGGCTTAACGAGTCTGGAGCGCTCTTGACCTGAAGAGCTCAAAGGAAAGGTCGAAGTCGGCAAACGTCAGACTTTGCCAGCCTGCCATGACAACGCGGTGACAGTTCCATCCAAGGGCGGGATTGTCAGCTGCCGCGGTAGGTGGAATAGCTCCAGGGACTCACGAGCAGAGGCACGTGGTAATGCGCCCTGATATCGGCAATGCCGAAGTCCAGGCTCACCTTGCCCAGAAATGGCGGGTCGGGCAACTCAACGCCCTGCTCCCGGAAGTAGGAAGCCACATCGAACACCAGGCGATAAGTGCCGGCCTTCATGCTGGCGTTGTCATACAGCGCGCCATCCGCGTTGCGCCCGTCGGAATTCAGCATGAATCGCTTGACCAGCGTGGCGTCATCGCCCTGGGTTGAATAAAGCGCTACTTCCATACCGGCCGCTGGCGTGCCGTGCATGGTGTCCAGAACGTGAGTGCTCAAGCCCATGATGTTTTTCCTTTTTTGCAGATCGAGCCGCGTAGCCCTGCTTTTGTTCACGAAAAGTGTATACAAACCGGGTGTTTGCGGTATTATCACCGCATGGAGAGTTCTACCACCGATGCCATAGTCGATGCGCTAACCAAGGCCATCGTCGAGCACCGCCTTCGTCCAGGTGCGAAGCTGGCGGAGCAAAAGCTCGCTGATCACTTCCAGGTGTCGAGAACGCTCATCCGGCAGGCGCTCTTTCAGCTCGCCCAAAACCGCCTGGTCAGGCTGGAACCGGCACGTGGCGCGTTCGTCGCCGCGCCCTCGGTCGATGAAGCCAGGCAGGTCTTTGCCGTGCGGCGCATGCTTGAAGCCGAGATGACGCGCGCATTCGTTCGCTCTTCCACGCCGGCACGGCTCAAAGCCTTGAAGAAACACGCAGCCCAGGAAAAGGCCGCCGTCGACCGTGCTGATGCGAGTAACCGCACGGAATTGCTGGGTGACTTTCACGTCCGGATGGCCGAGCTCATGGACAACCGCGTGCTGGCGCAGATGCTGGGCGACCTCATCTCGCGTTGCGCGCTTATCACGCTCATGTACCAGTCCGATAGCGCCGCGGCGCACTCGCACGAGGAGCACGCCGGCATCATAAAGGCACTCGAAGCAGGCGACGAAACACTGGCCGTACAGCTCATGACCGACCACCTGCTCAACGTCGAGAACGGGCTGATGTTCGATCGCAAGTTCCCGACCAACGACATCTCGATGGCGTTGTCCTGAACACCGCCTCCCCTACCTCTCTCAACCCGCCATGAACTACGACAGCACCCTGCCCTACCCCCGCGACCTGATCGGCTACGGCCGCACGCCGCCACATGCGCAATGGCCGGGCAAGGCGCGCATTGCCCTGCAGTTTGTCCTGAACTACGAGGAAGGCGGTGAAAACGCCGTCCTGCACGGCGACGCCGGCTCCGAACAGTTCCTGTCGGAAATGTTCAATCCGCCGAGCTTTCCCGAGCGCCACATGAGCATGGAGGGCATCTATGAATACGGCTCCCGGGCCGGCGTCTGGCGCTTGTTGCGCGAGTTCGAAAAGCGCGGCCTCCCGCTCACAGTCTTCGGTGTCGGCATGGCGCTTCAGCGGCATCCCGACGTCACCGCTGCCTTCGTCGAACTCGGGCATGAAATCGCCTGCCACGGCTGGCGCTGGATCAGCTATCAGGGGCTCGACGAATCGATCGAGCGCGAACACATGCGGCTGGGCCTCGATGCCATCGAAAAGCTCACCGGCACGCGGCCGCTGGGCTGGTACACAGGCCGCGACAGCCCGCGCACGCGGCGTCTTGTGGCGGACGACGGCCGGCTGACCTACGACAGCGACTACTACGGCGACGACCTGCCCTTCTGGATGAAAGTCGCGCGCACCGACGGCGTTGTAGTGCCGCGCCTCGTCGTGCCCTACACGCTGGACACCAACGACATGCGCTTTGCGCTGCCGCAAGGTTTTTCTCAAGCGGAAGACTTCTTCGTTTACCTGCGCGACAGCTTCGATGCGCTGTATGCCGAGGGCGACCCGAACGGCCTGGATGCCCCCAAGATGCTGAGCATCGGCATGCATTGCCGCCTGCTCGGGCGGCCCGGCCGCATCGTGGCACTGCAGCGCTTCCTCGACCACGTCGAAAAGCACGCCGACGTGTGGGTCTGCCGCAGGCTCGACATCGCGCAGCACTGGAAATCGGCGCACCCCTTCGCCAACCCGGAGTCCTGAACATGCCGATCACCCTGGACCAGGTCAATTTCGGGTCGCCCACCGATGCCGTCCGCTTGCTGGACGGACTCTACGAACACTCGCCCTGGGTTGCCCAGCAGTCGCTGGCCGCACGCCCCTTCCAGTCGCTCGCGCACATGAAATACGCCATGGCGCAGGTGCTGCACAACGCTGACAGGCAAGCGCAGGTGGCGCTCGTGAATGCGCACCCTGACCTTGCCGGCAAAGCCATGACCGAGCAAAGTCTCACGTCGGAGTCCGCCAATGAGCAAGGCGTTGCCGGCCTGACCCAGTGCACGCCGCAGGAGCTGCAGACACTGCAGCAGCTGAACCACGACTACCGGGCAAAGTTCGGTTTTCCCTTCGTGCTGGCCGTGCGCGGACCGCGCGGCACCGGTTTGCCCAAGCGCGAGATCATCGCCACCTTCGAGCGCCGCCTGAAGAACCACCCGGACTTCGAACTTGCCGAATGCCTGCGCAATATCCACCGCGTCGTCGAGCTGCGCGTCAACGACAAATTCGACGCCGAGCCGCTGGTGGGGCGCGAGGTCTGGGACTGGCATGAAGACCTCGCCCGCTTCAGCGACCCGGGCTTTGCCGAAAAGGGCCAGCTGACCGTCACCTACCTCACCGAGGCGCATCAGGCCTGCGCGCGCCTGCTCTGCCTGAACATGCGCGAAGCAGGCTTTGACGAGGTCTCGATCGATGCCGTCGGCAACGTCGTGGGGATCTACCGCAGCGACGTCCACGGCGCGAAAACGCTCCTCACGGGAAGCCACTACGACACTGTCCGCAACGGCGGCAAGTACGACGGACGCCTCGGGATCTTTGTGCCCATCGCCTGTGTGCGCGGGCTCAAGCAACGCGGCGAGCGCTTGCCTTTTCATCTGGAAGTCGTCGGCTTTGCAGAGGAGGAAGGCCAGCGGTACAAGGCCACCTTTCTGGGTTCCGGCGCGCTCACCGGTGACTTCAAGCCCGAGTGGCTCGACCAGAAGGACGCCGAAGGCATCCCCATGCGAGAAGCCATGGCAGCAGCCGGCCTCGACGTGCAAGCCATCAAGAGCATCCCGCGCAATGCTGCCGACTACCTGGGCTTCGTGGAGGTGCACATCGAGCAGGGTCCGGTTCTGAATGAACTCGACCTGCCACTGGGCATCGTGACTTCGATCAATGGGAGCGTGCGCTACCTGTGCGAGATCACGGGCATGGCCAGCCACGCCGGCACCACGCCGATGAACCGGCGCCGAGACGCAGCAGCAGCTGCTGCAGAACTGGCCCTCGTCGTGGAGCAGCGCGCTTCGCAAGACAGCGATTCGGTGGGCACCGTCGGCATGCTGCAGGTGCCCAACGGCTCGATCAACGTCGTGCCGGGCCGCTGCCTTTTCTCGCTGGACATGCGCGCCCCCGTGGACAGCCAGCGCGATGCAATGGAGCGCGACGTGCTCGACGCCCTCAAGGCGATTTGCGAACGACGCGGACTCAGCCACAGCCTGGAACTCACCGAGCGCGCAGCGGCGGCGCCTAGCGCGCCCGCCTGGCAAGCCCGCTGGGAAGCCGCCGTGCAGGCGGTGGGGCTGCCGCTGTACCGCATGCCCAGTGGCGCGGGCCACGACGCCATGAAGCTGCACAAGATCCTGCCGCAAGCCATGCTGTTCGTGCGTGGCCAGAACTCCGGCATCAGCCACAACCCGCTCGAGAGCACCACCGCGGACGACATCCAGCTGGCCATTGATGCCTTCGACCACCTCCTCAGTCACCTGAACCCCTGAAACCGCCCGCTAAACCTGAAACCGCACATGACCGCCTACGACACCCTGGACCGCTGGATCGACGCCCATTTCGACGAGGAAGTGCGCTTTTTGCAGGAGCTGATCCGTGTCCCCACAGACACGCCGCCCGGCAACAATGCGCCGCATGCGGAGCGCACCGCCGAGTTGCTCAAGGGCTTTGGCTTTGAGGCTGAAAAGCATCCAGTTCCGGCAGCCGAGGTGCAGGCTTACGGCCTGGAGTCCATCACCAACCTGATCGTGCGCCGCCACTACGGCGAAGGCCGCACCATCGCCCTGAACGCGCACGGCGACGTGGTTCCGCCCGGGGACGGCTGGACCAAGAACCCCTACGGCGGCGAGATCGAGGACGGCAAGATCTATGGCCGCGCCGCTGCGGTCAGCAAATGCGACTTCGCCAGCTTCACCTTCGCGGTTCGCGCGCTGGAGTCACTCGGCCAGGCGCTCAAGGGCAACATCGAGCTGCACTTCACCTACGACGAGGAGTTCGGTGGAGAAATGGGCCCGGGCTGGCTGCTTAAAAATGGCCTCACCCGACCTGACCTGATGATCGCGGCCGGCTTTTCTTATGAGGTGGTGACCGCGCATAACGGCTGCCTGCAAATGGAAGTGACCGTGCACGGCAAGATGGCGCATGCCGCCATTCCGGAATCGGGCGTCGACGCACTGCAAGGCGCGGTTCGCATTCTTAATGCGCTCTACGCGCAGAACGCGATCTACAAAAGCACCAAGTCGGCTGTGGCCGGCATCAACCACCCCTACCTGAACGTCGGCCGGATCGAAGGCGGCACCAACACCAACGTCGTGCCGGGGAAGGTCATGTTCAAGCTGGACCGCCGCATGATCCCGGAAGAAAATCCGGTCGAGGTCGAAGCGTCCATCCGCCAGGTCATTGGCGACGCTGCAGCCGCCAGCCCCGGCATCAGCGTGGACATCCGCCGCATGCTGCTGGCCAACTCCATGCGGCCCCTGGCCGGCAACAAGCCCCTGGTCGAAGCCATCCAGAAGCATGGACAAGCCCTGTTCGGCCAGGTCATCCCCGCCATGGGGACGCCACTGTACACCGACGTGAGGCTCTACGCCGAAGCGGGAATTCCGGGCGTTATCTACGGCGCCGGACCCCGGACGGTGCTTGAATCCCATGCGAAGCGCGCTGACGAACGTCTGGAACTCGAAGACTTGCGCCGCGCTACGAAAGTGGTGGCGCGTACCCTGCTCGACCTGCTCGCCTGACCGAGGGAAGCTTCAGGCGCGCGGCGGTGTCTCCCACCAATGCCCGCCAAAGCGCCCCTGCAGCAGGGCCAGGAACGCCTGAACCTTGCCAGGCACCAGCTTGGGCGAAGGAAAAACCGCGTGGATTTCCTGTTCGGGCAAGGCATGGTCTTTCAGGATCTCGACGAGATGACCCGTCGCCAGGGAATCGTGCGCAACATAGCGCGGCAAGGCAGCAATGCCCATACCCCCACGCGTTGCGGCCAGAACGGCGGAAAGGTTGTTCGATCGCAGGTGTCCCGTGACGGGCACGCTGACCGGTTCACCCTTGGGCGGTGAAATACGCCAGACCTCGGCCCCCTGCACGCTGCTGTAGATCAAGGCAGGATGCGCACAGAGGTCACTTGCGCGTTTAGGCCGCGCTGCTTTCTTGAGGTACTCAGGAGAGGCGACCAGCACCCAGGGGTTCATGCCCAGAAAACGCGCGCCGAGGGTCGAATCGGCCAGCTTGCCCATGCGCACTGCCAGATCGATGCCATTGGCGATCAGGTCGGTGTAGCGGTCATCGAAGCTGAGGTCGAGCTGGACATGCGGATGGCGCGCCATGAACTCCATCGCCATCGGCACGATCACGCGGCGCCCGAAGGCCACCGATGTGCCCACACGCAGCAGGCCATGCGCGTCCGACTGGCGCAGCCGCACCAGAGTGTCCGCCTCTTCCACCTCACGCACGATGGACTTGCACTTTTCGTAATACAGCGCACCCGACTCGGTAAGGCTGACACCCCGCGTGTTGCGATTGAGCAGCCGCACGCCCAGACGCGCCTCGGTTCCAGCCACCTGCTTGGTCACGGTGGGCTGCGTCGTCGAAAATTCACGCGCCGCCTTGGAAAAGCTGCCGGTTTCAACAACCCGAACAAACACCTGCATCGCGAGCAATCGGTCCATTGGGTCATCATAGGGAGTCTTTGGTTTCTAGCTTGCTTCCGGACAAATGGCTTCGGGTTTTCACTCAGCTTGGCGCACGTCAGGCGGCTTCCTGGGCAGAGAGGCGAATCGATGTTCCCCTCACCGTTCGGGCTGATGTATAGAAGCCAGCGCTGTTCGGCCTTTCTGTTTCGGGGGAGCGTTTACGCGTATCGATGCCAACGAGGACCTTGTCGTGACAGGCCGGGTCTCGCCCCGGCAGGCGAGGCACTTGTTCTTTGCTTCGCCAAAGAAAAGTACCCCAAAGAAAGGCGACCCGACTGTCTGGGTCCCTTCGCTGCGCTACGGGCAACCTGCGGTGCTCGCCAAAAGCGGGGTCCCGCTCAAACTCGCCTTCGGCTCAGACAATCGCGGGCCCTTTTCCGCTTTTGTCTGCGCTCCTCGGCCCAGCCAGGACGGGCTTTCGGGTTCGGGTTCGGGTGCGCGTTCTGGGTCTGGTTCTTGTTCTGGTTCGAAGGTTCGAATTCCTGTGCGGGTGCGGGTGCGAGGGCTGGGACGGGTGCGGGAACAGACCGTTGCCTGCACGGTGCTGCGCCCTGAGCGTTCGGCGCCCCCGACCCCGTTCGGGCTGATGTATAGAAGCCAGCGAGCCGTTTGGCTGTTGCAGGCTTTTAGCTGGGCCATGGGGTTAGACGTTCACAAGAGCTATCAATGCACCTCCCTGGGTTATCCTCTTCGGCTAGCCGACGAGCGAGCCGTCCTTGGTACTTTTTTTGCTTATAAACACCATGCAAACCACCCGTACATTCCTCAAATCCCTGACCTGCCTGGCCTGCGCCCTGTACCTGGGCGGCGCCCATGCGCAAAGCACGCCCATCAAGTTCCAGCTGGACTGGCGCTTCGAAGGACCGGCGGCCCTGTTTCTCACACCGGTAGCCAAGGGTTACTTCAAGGAGCAAAAGCTCGACGTCACCGTCGACGCGGGCAATGGCTCGGGCGGCGCGGTGACGCGGGTGGCTTCGGGCACCTACGACATGGGCTTTGCCGATCTGGCCGCGCTGATGGAATTTCATGCCAACAATCCCGACGCGCCGAACAAGCCGGTCGCCGTGATGGTGGTCTACAACAACACGCCTGCTTCGGTCATGGCGCTGAAGAAATCAGGCATCAAGACCACCGCCGACCTGAACGGCAAAAAATTCGGTGCGCCGGTGTTCGACGCAGGCCGCCGCGCCTTCCCGATCTTCGCGAAGGCCAACAACATCACCGGCGTGCAATGGACTGCCATGGACCCGCCGCTGCGCGAAACCATGCTGGCACGCGGTGACGTCGACGCCATCACGGGCTTCACCTTCACCTCGTTGCTGAATCTCGAAGCGCGTGGCGTTAAAGCCGAGGACGTGGTCGTGCTGCCTTACGCCGACCATGGCGTGAAGCTCTATGGCAATGTCGTGATCGCGTCACCCAAGCTGATTCGCGAGAACCCCGCCGCCATCAAAGCCTTCCTGCAGGCATTTGCCAAGGGCGCGCGCGACGTCATGGTCAATCCGGCAGCGGCCATCAACGACGTCAAGGCCCGGGACGGCATCATCAACGTGCCACTCGAAACGCGGCGCCTGCAACTCGCCATCGACACCGTCATCAACAGCCCCGACGCCCGCGCCGATGGCTTTGGCCAGATGAAGCTGCCGCGCCTGTCGCTCATGGCCTCGCAAGTCTCCGATGCCTTCGGAACCAAGACCCGGGTCGATCCAGCGCAGGTGTGGAATGGCTCCTTCCTGCCTTCCGTGGCTGAACTGAACGTGCTGCCCGCCAAGCGCTGATGGGCTGCTTCGAGTCGCTGTCCCGAGCAGGGCGCTGATGGAAACGATTGCTTCCACCACAGCCGCCGGGAGCAGCGCATTCGTCGACTTCCAGGACGTCTGGCTTGCCTATAACCCTGGCTTGCTCGCAGAGGGCAATTTCGCCGTCGAAGCAATCGATCTCAAAATTGCGCAAGGCGAGTTCGTCGCCATCGTCGGGCCATCGGGCTGCGGCAAGTCGACCTTCATGAAACTCACGACGGGCCTCAAAATGCCTTCGCGCGGGCGCATCCGCATCGATGGCCGCGATGTCGACGGGCCACTCAAGATCTCGGGCATGGCTTTTCAGGCGCCGTCTCTTCTCCCGTGGCGAACCACGCTCGACAACGTGTTGCTGCCGCTGGAAATCGTCGAGCCTTACCGCAGCCGCTTCAAGGCAGAGAAAAAGCAGTTTGCCGAGCGCGCCAGCATGCTGCTGCGCAAGGTGGGCCTCGGCGGCTACGAAGACAAGTTTCCGTGGCAACTGTCGGGCGGCATGCAGCAGCGCGTCAGCATCTGCCGCGCCTTGATCCATGAGCCGAAAATGCTCCTGCTCGATGAGCCCTTCGGCGCGCTCGACGCATTCACGCGCGAAGAGCTGTGGTGCATCCTGCGCGATCTCTGGACCGAGCAACGGTTCAACGTGATCCTCGTCACGCATGATCTGCGCGAGTCGGTCTTCCTTGCCGATACGGTGTATGTCATGAGCAGAAGTCCCGGGCGTTTCGTCGTCAAAAAAGAGATCGCGCTGCCACGGCCGCGAGACCTCGAGGTGACGTACACACCGGAGTTTTCCGACATCGTCCACGAGCTGCGCGGCCATATCGGCGCGGTTCGCAGCATACCGGTCGCGCCCGCATGAGCCCGAAACAAGTCGAGCAGGTCGCGCCCTTCGTTTTGCTGGTGCTGGTGGTCGCGTTTTGGCAATTCGTGTGCACGGTCGCGTCCATTCCCGAATTTATTTTTCCTGCACCTGCCGCCATTGGCAGCGCCCTCATCGAGTTCGCCGGACCGATTGCCGAGGCCGCCTGGAAAACCTTCTGGGTGACCATGGCGGGCTTTGCGATTTCGATCGTGGTCGGCGTGCTGCTCGGGTTTCTCGTGGGCTCCTCCCGTTTGGCGTATGCGGCCGTCTATCCCTTGCTGGTGGCCTTCAACGCCGTGCCCAAGGCGGCCATCGTGCCCATCCTGATCGTCTGGTTCGGCATCGGCATCGGGCCGGGCATTCTCACAGCCTTCCTCATCTCGTTTTTTCCCATCACCGTGAATATGGCGACGGGCCTGGCAACGCTGGAGCCCGAACTTGAAGACGTGCTGCGCGTGCTCGGCGCCAAGCGCTGGGACGTGCTGGTCAAGGTGGGGTTGCCGCGCTCGATGCCTTATTTTTATGGCTCGCTGAAAGTGTCGATCACGCTGGCATTTGTCGGCACCGTGCTGGCCGAAATGACGGCGGGCGATTCAGGCATCGGCTACCTGATGCAAAGCGCCGGCTCCCAACAGCGGCTTGCGCTGGCATTTGCCGGACTCGTCGTGATTGGCGCCATGGCGATGCTGATGTACGAGCTCTTCAGCCGCATCGAAAAGCACACCACGGCCTGGGCGCACCGCGGCTCGCAGAGCCACTGAAGTGCCGAGTGGCCGCTGGCCCGCGAGGTCCCGAGGCCGCTAGGCGGCAAGGCTGGCCATGTCGATCACGAAGCGGTACTTGACGTCGCTCTTGAGCATGCGTTCGTAGGCCGCGTTGATCTCGTCCATGCGGATTTCCTCGATGTCGGACACGATGTTGTGATGGGCGCAGAAGTCCAGCATTTCCTGGGTCTCGCGAATGCCCCCGATGAGCGAGCCCGCAAGGCGGCGGCGTTTCATGATCAGGTGAAACACGCCAGGCGAAGGATGCGGCGAAGCGGGAGCCCCCACCAGCGTCATCGTGCCATCGAGCTTGAGCAGCACGAGAAACGCATCGAGGTCGTGCGGCGCTGCCACGGTGTTCAGAATGAAGTCGAAGGTTCCCCGGTGCGCGGCCATCTCGTCTTCGTTTTTCGAGTTGACGACTTCCCTGGCACCCATCGCCAGCGCGTCCTGGCGCTTGTTGTCCGACGTCGTGAACAGCACCACGTGCGCGCCCATGGCCGCTGCAATCTTCACGCCCATGTGGCCCAGCCCGCCGAGTCCAACGATACCGACCTTGTGCGACGCATCCACCTTCCACTGGCGCAGCGGTGAATAGGTCGTGATGCCCGCGCAGAGCAAGGGCGCAACCGCAGCGAGCGATGACTCGTCGTGTGAAATCTTCAGCACAAAAGATTCGCGCACGACGATGTGGCTGGAGTAGCCGCCGTAAGTGTTGGCGCCCGTGCCTTGCTCGGGGCCGTTGTAGGTGCCGGTAAAGCCGTTGTCGCAATACTGTTCCAGTCCATCCGCGCAAGGCGCGCAGTGCTGGCAGCTGTCGACCATGCAGCCGACGCCTGCAAAATCGCCAACCTTGAATTTCGACACCAGATTGCCCACGGCGACGACTTTTCCGACGATCTCGTGGCCGGGCAACGACGGATAAACCGTGTTGTGCCATTCGTTGCGCGCGGTGTGCAGGTCGGAATGGCAAACCCCGCAGTGCAGGATGTCGATGGCGACGTCGAGCGGGCCGGGCTCCCTCCGCTCGAACGAAAAGGGAGCGAGCGGGCTGGCGGGGGAGGTTGCGGCGTAGCCGTTGGCGTGGGTCATGGTTTCCTTGTAGTGCAAGCGTTGGTATGGGCGAAGGAATGCAGCGAACGCGCCGCCCATTCGCCGGGCAATTGCCTACCTTAGCGGCTTTTTGCGAATTGCGTCAGGCTCGGCGGCAAGAGCCCGGCGGTTCCAGCTGCCGCAGCGCTATTGCACCGCCGAGCTCCCTTAAACTGATCGGCTCATGACCTGGAAAGCATCACTCTCGCTCGACTATTCCCTCAGCAGCGGGCGATGCATCAGTCGCTTTCGCCATGATGGGCCGCTGCGGATCCTGCAGAGCCTTTACCCGGAAGGCGACGCCGTCTGCCACAACGTGCTGGTGCATCCCCCCGGTGGGCTCGTCGGCGGGGATACGCTCGATGTACAGGTGAGCGTTGCCACGGGCGCGCATGGACTCGTCACCACCCCGGGCGCCACGCGCTTCTACCGCTCCCTCGGCGAGCCCGCGCTGCAGCGCGCGACGGTGCGCCTGGCCCACGGGGCGCGACTGGAGTGGCTGCCGCTGGAAGCGCTTTGCTACAGCGACTGTCTGGCCGAGAACCGCCTGACCCTGCACCTCGACCCAGGCGCTGAAATGATGGGCTGGGATGTCACCGCGCTGGGCTTGCCGCATGCGGCCCAGCCCTTCGACAAAGGGAACTTCTGCCAGCACATCGAGCTGCCAGGCGTCTGGCTGGAACGCGCGAAGCTCGATGCTTCCGACGATACCTTGCTGAACGGGCCGCTCGGCCTGGCAGGCAATCGCTGCATGGCCACACTGTTTTTTGCGGCCGGAACGCCCCTGGAGCGCGCACGGCGACAAGCCGCGCTGGACCTGGCGCGCGACGTCTTCGGGCCACATTCGCTCGCGCTGACTTCAGGCGCGACGAGTCCGGATGCACAGGTGGTCGTGTTGCGCGTGCTGGCGCCGGTAGTGGAACCGGCGATGGATTTGCTGCGGCAGGTGTGGAGAGCCTGGCGTGGCCACTTCTGGAACCTGCCCGCCCCGCACCCGCGGATCTGGTCGTCCTGAGCCCCCCGCTGCGAAGGCGCAGCGCGCGCGTCCTACAGCCGTACCCGCCCCACATGGCCTTGAACTGGCGGCGCGTACTGGCATCTTCAGGCTCATCGTTGGCAGATGCTTGACTTGTCTACATCCAAGCACAGCACAGGAGCCTCACATGCAACCCACTTATCTTCAGGACAGCACCTCAGCGACATCGGCACGGTTGCCTTTGCTGGCCGGCCTTGGCCTGGCCGCTCTGCTGTGCTTCGGCTCGGCGATGGCGCAAACGCCCGGGCCCACGGGGATCGACGCCTCCGGCAGTACGCGGCAGGAAAAGGCAGCCTGCAACAGCGGCATGACCCAACAGGACTACGCCACGTGCATGCGGGAAGCGAACAACGCGGCCGCTGACAAGCAAGGCGGCAAGCTCGACAGCAACAGCTCGGCGCTCCGTGAAAACGCACTGCAGCGCTGCGAAGTACTGACAGGCGAGGACAAGATCGCGTGCCAGGCCCGCGTTGTAGGCATAGGGAGCAGCAGCGGCAGCGTTGCCGGCGGCGGTGTCGTGCGCCAAGTGGAAACGGTCGTCGTGCCCGCAGATGCAGGCACCGTGACCATCCAGCCCCAAACCTCGTCGGACCTCGTGGTGATCCCTGCGGTCAAGTGAGCGCCGCAGTAGGTCCGGGTGAGGCTGCGCCACAATAGTGGTTCACTCCACTTAATTTCAATTGCCGCGCCATGAAGATCGAAAAAGATACTGCCGTCACCCTGCGCTACAAGGTCTCCGACCCGCAGGGCAAGCTGCTCGAGGAGAGCAAGGAGCCCATGGTTTACCTGCACGGAGGCTACGGCAACACGCTGCCCAAGATCGAGGAAGCGCTCGACGGCCAGTCCAAGGGATTTCAGACCACCTTGCAACTCAAGCCGGAGGATGCTTTCGGACTGCGCGACGAGGGGCTGATGCAGACCATCCCCAAGAACCAGTTTCCCCCGGGGGTGAAGGTGGGCGGGCAGCTCGAAGGCCGGGGTGAAGACGGGCAGACGCACGTTTTCACGGTAACCAAGATCAAGGGGGACACCGTCATGCTCGACGGCAACCATCCCATGGCCGGCCGTGAACTGCGGTTTACGCTTTCAGTGACCGATGTGCGTGCCGCCTCTGCGGAAGAAATCGCACACGGCCATGTTCACGGCGAGCACGGCCACCACCACTAAGAGCGGGTGGCGCCCAAGCGGGCGTTCAGCCTGCCTCGCTCTGCTGGTTCTCAAGGCTCGTGATGGCGTAGCCTTTTTCGGATATCTGCTGCGTTGCGTCGGTAATCCCGAACTCGCGCAATGCCGCGCCCTCCTCATCCACATCCAGGGCGCCGCCTTCGGACGTCCAGTCCGTATTGATCACCTCTTCAGGTATCGGCCTTCCCTCTGGAACAGCCAGGAAAGAAACGCGGGCGTCGGCCTCGGGCCGTCGGTACATGTCAACGCGCATGCGGATGTCCTTTCACAAAAATGGGAAAACCACGTTAACGTGCGACCCGGCAGGCCCTTGTAGGACGGACGCCCACCCTGTTCGGCTTGCCGAATTAACTGCAGAGCTTGCCTGGGCAGTGCCCATTGAACAGGCAATCCAGCCAAAGCCACGGCTGGCGCGGCTTGGGCGAGTTCTCCCCTCGCTTATCCACAGACTGATGCACACAAGAGGTGGGCAATTTTCCGACAGGGCTGCCCTCCCTCAGACTACCCGGCAGCTCATCCATTGCGCCGCGGCTGGTCCGCCGGTCACTGTCGGGTGCCGCAGGCGCGCTCGAGCTGACAGAACTCCCGTGTTCACGGCACCGGCTGTCGGAACCGGCAGCCGATAGCGGTTTCAGTCGCGCAGCTCGGCGGGCACTTTACCGCCATTGGCAGCGAGCTTGTTCATCACCTGCTTGTGCAGCCAGATGTTCATGGCCGCGCTGTCGGAAGTGCTGCCGGTATACCCCAACTCCTGCGCAAGCTCCTTGCGCTCGTTCAGGCTGCTGTCCAGGCCGAGCAACTTCATCAGGTCGACGATGGAAGTGCGCCAGTTGAGTTTTTCCGGATTCTTGCTCGCCATGTCGTTGAGCAGCGCTTCGACGTCGACTTGTTGCATGGGGGCCGGGGCTGCTGCTGCGGGCATCGTTGGGGACGCGGGAGACGGTGCATTGGCGGGCGTGGTACTGGTTACGCTGCCGCCCGTTCCACTCGCAGGCGGAACCGTCTCTGCGTTGGCGTTTCTGCCAGGGAAAATCTTGCCGAAAATTTTGCCGAGGATGCTCATGGTCGCTGCCTTGTAGTGATGAAGTCGGTTCATCGTAGGAGCTCAAGATCCCCTGTGCTGATGGAAACGGCCGCGTTGAACTGTAGGAGAGCAGCCGAGCCCCGGCGCGCCGCGCCGGCTGCGGCGTCGGGCCATGTTCAGTTGGCCTGAGGCTCGAGCCTGTCAATGCAATGCACTGGCGGCCTCGAGGACCACTTCCGACAAACGAAGCGGCTAGATCGCGACGAGCTGGCGCACACCGTCAGCCGGCATGTTCTTGCCTTCGCCGCGCGCGATGAAAACGCCGCGCTCCATCACGAGGTAGTCGTCGGCGAGTTCTTCGGCAAAGTCGTAGTACTGCTCAACCAACAGGATCGCCATGTCGCCGCGGTCCGCGAGCATGCGGATGACGCGTCCGATGTCCTTGATGATGCTCGGCTGAATGCCTTCGGTGGGCTCGTCGAGGATCAGCAACTTGGGCTTGGCCGCCAGCGCACGCGCGATCGCCAGCTGCTGCTGTTGCCCGCCCGACAGATCCCCGCCGCGCCGGTTCAGCATCTGCTTGAGCACGGGAAAAAGTTCGTAGAGCTCCGCAGGAATGGGTGTGTTGGCACTCTTGTAGGCCAGGCCCATACGAAGATTTTCCTCGACCGTGAGACGGGCGAAAATTTCACGCCCTTGCGGAACGAAACCAATGCCGGCTCGTGCACGCTCATAAGGCGTCGCCTTCTGAATGGGCTTGCCGTCGAATTCGATGCTGCCTGTCTTGATGGGCACGAGGCCCATCAGCGATTTCAAAAGCGTGGTCTTGCCCACGCCGTTGCGGCCCAGCAGGACGGTGACCTTGCCGAGGTGCGCTTCTAGGCTCACATCGCGGAGGATGTGGGAGCCGCCGTAGTATTGGTTGATGTTTTTGACGTTCAGCATGGATTGATCCGCGGTTGGCTTCTCGAGCCTCGAGGCAGCGTTGACTTGCGACCATGCCGGGGGTTGCCCGGCGGCAACTCACTTTCTTTTGCTTCGCCAAAAGAAAGTAAGCAAAGAAAAGGCGCCCCCGCTGCCTGCGTCCCTCCGCTACGCTCCGGGCAACCGGCGGTGCTCGGTCCAGCCAGGGTCGAGCTCAAACTCGCTTCGCTCAGACAATCGCTCGCCCTTTTCCGGCCGGCCCTGCGCTCCTCGGCGCAGCCAGAAGGGGTAGGGGATGAGAAGAAAAGGGTCGGGGAAGGACAAGGACACGCCAAGGCGTGTCCTTGTCGGTATTGCTTTGCGCGTCCGATCTCGATCCCACCCATTCTGGCTGGGCCGAGGAGCGCAGACAAAAGCGGATCAGGGCAGGCACTTGTTTGAGGCGAAGCCGAGTTTGTGCCTGACCCCGCTTTTGTCGAGCACTGCAGGTTGCCCGGAGCGAAGCGCAGGGACCCAGACAGCCGGGTCGCCTTTCTTTTGCTTACTTTTCTTTGGCGAAGCAAAAGAAAGTTACTTGCCGCCGGGCAACCCCCGGCATGCATCGCAACGACACTGAACAGCGAGTCCACGCAGACCCTTCGATACCTCAGGGGGAACGGCGGGGGGAGTCGCAGACCCTTCGATACCTCAGGGTGAACGGTGGTGGAAGGCACAGCCTGCAAGACTTCAACGTGAACGGTGGCGATGTCCTGAAAGCGCCCTATCAAACCGTCTCGCACGGGAGCTGGTCGAGTTACCTCACCGCCCAAGATAAACCTCGATAACCCGTTCATCCGCCTGCACCTGATCCAGGGTTCCCTGCGCCAGCACCGAACCGTCGCACAGCACCGTGACAATCTCCGAAATCGTCCGGATAAAGCTCATGTCGTGCTCGACCACCATCAATGAATGCTTGCCCTTAAGTGTGAGAAAAAGTTCTGCAGTGCGGGCCGTTTCCTCGTCGGTCATGCCCGCAACGGGTTCGTCGAGCAGGAGCAGCTTGGGATCCTGCATCAGCAGCATGCCGATTTCAAGCCATTGCTTTTGCCCGTGGCTCAGGTTGCCGGCCAGGCGGTTCACGCTGTCGGCGAGATGGATCGTGACCAGGATCTCGGCCAGCCGGTCGCTTTGGCGGGAATCGAGCTTGAAGAACATCGACGACTGCACGCCTTTGTTGGTCTTCAAGGCAAGCTCCAGGTTTTCGAATACGGTGAGCTGCTCGAACACCGTGGGCTTCTGAAACTTGCGGCCGATGCCCAGTTGCGCGATTTCGGCTTCCTTGTGGCGCAGGAGATCGATCGTGCTGCCGAAGTACACGGTGCCTTCATCGGGCCGCGTTTTGCCCGTGATGATGTCCATCATGGTTGTCTTGCCGGCGCCGTTGGGGCCGATGATGCAGCGCAACTCGCCGGGCGCAATATCCAGCGACAGCTTGTTGATGGCCTTGAAGCCATCGAAGCTGACGCTCACATCTTCGAGGTACAGGATGCGGCCGTGTGTGACGTCGATTTCGCCTTCGCGGTGAATGCGGCTGCCACTGGCGCTGCGTCCTCCGGACTCGGTGTTGGATTTGGAGGCGGACAGGCTGGCCATACGCGCTTCCACGCGGCGGGCGCCCTGCTCAAGGAGATCGGGGGTCATTTGGCCGCTCCCTGCCGAAGCTTGCGCACCAGCCCCACCACGCCTTGCGGCAGGAAAAGGGTGACGGCAATGAAAAGGGTGCCGAGGAAGTAAAGCCAGAACTCTGGATACGCCACCGTGAGCCAGCTCTTCGCGCCGTTCACGATAAAAGCCCCCACGATCGGACCGATCAGGGTGGCGCGGCCGCCGACGGCCGCCCAGATGGCGATTTCGATGGAATTCGCCGGGCTCATCTCGCCCGGATTGATGATGCCCACCTGGGGCACATAAAGCGCGCCCGCCACGCCGCACATCACGGCCGAGATGACCCAGATGGAAAGCTTGTAGCCCAGGGGGTTGTAGCCCGAAAACATGACGCGCGTTTCAGCGTCGCGAATGGCCTGCAGCACGCGGCCGTACTTGCTGCCCACCAGCCACTTGGCAAAGAGGAAAAAGCCCAGCAGGGTCAGGCCCGTCATGACGAACAGGACCATGCGCATGTTGGGTGTGGCCAGCGGCATGCCGAGCACGCGCTTGAAGTCGGTGAAGCCGTTGTTGCCACCAAAGCCTGTTTCATTGCGGAAGAACAGCAGCATCGCGGCAAAGGTCATGGCTTGCGTGATGATAGAGAAGTACACGCCCTTGATGCGCGAACGAAAAGCGAAGTAGCCGAAGATAAAAGCCACCAGCCCCGGCACGGCGACGATGAGAAAGAGCGTGGCGATGAAGCTGTCGCTGAAGGTCCAGTGCCAGGGCAAGGTCTTCCAGTCGAGGAATACCATGAAGTCGGGCAGGTCGCTCTTGTAGTTGCCGTCGCGTCCGATCTGGCGCATCAGGTACATGCCCATGACGTAACCGCCCAGGGCGAAGAACAGGCCATGTCCGAGTGACAGGATGCCGGTATAGCCCCAGATCAGGTCCATGGCCAGCGCACAGATCGCGTAGCACATGATCTTGCCAAGCAAGGCCACCGCATAGGTGCTCATGTGAAAAGCGCTGTCCTGCGGCACCCACAGATTCAGAGCAGGCGCGATGGCGCAGACGGCGATCAGGGCAACCATTAAAAACGTCCACCCACTCCGGGTGAGCAGCGGGCCTTTGACCGGCAGGACCATCGGTGCTGCGCCAAGCGGCTTCAATACGCCCGGCGTACCCTGTCCTGAGCTTGACGAAGGGTCAGTCCGAACGGAAGAAGCGGTCTCCGGGTTCTTTCCCCGTTCGCCCTGAGGTATCGAAAGGTTTTCCAATCGTTCACCTCGCTCTGGAGCGTCGACCAACCCGGCCGTCACCGCTTCAACGCCGTCATCTTTGCGGTCAGTCATGCTTCGGCGCTCCGTCCCTTCATCGCGAAGATGCCCTGCGGGCGCTTCTGGATGAAGATGATGATGAGGACCAACACGGCGATCTTGGCCAACACGGCGCCGGTCCAGCCTTCGAGGAATTTGTTCAGGATACCCAGGCCCATGGCCGCATAGACGGTGCCCGCGAGCTGGCCGACACCGCCCAGCACCACCACCATGAACGCATCGACGATGTAGCCTTGGCCCAGGTCAGGCCCCACGTTTCCGACCTGGCTCAACGCGCAGCCTGCGAGCCCCGCGATGCCCGAGCCGAGCGCGAAAGCATAGGTGTCGACGCGGGCGGTATTGACGCCCATGCACGAGGCGATCGGCCGGTTCTGCGTGACGCCGCGCACGAACAGCCCCAGCCGCGTTTTGCTGATGAGCCATGCCATGCCAGCCAGAACGGCGATGGCAAAGCCAATGATGACCAGCCTGTTGTATGGCAGCGAGAGGTTGCCCAGGAGCTGGACCCCTCCGCTCATCCACACCGGGTTTTCGACACCGACGTTTTGAGCGCCGAAGATGCTGCGCACCAGTTGCTGCAGCATGAGGCTGATACCCCAGGTTGCGAGCAGCGTTTCAAGGGGCCTGCCGTAGAGAAAGCGTATGACCCCTCGCTCCAGCGCGGCACCCATGAGCGCCGACGCCATGAAGGCTACCGGGACTGCCGCCAGGAGGTACCAGTCGAAGAAGCCGGGCATGTACTTCTGGAAGAGGCCTTGCACCACGTAGGTCGCGTAGGCGCCGATCATCATCAGCTCGCCATGGGCCATGTTGATCACGCCCATGAGGCCATAGGTGATGGCCAGCCCCAGCGCCACCAGCAACAGGATGGAGCCGAGGCTGATGCCGCTGAAGATAGCGGCGATCTTGTCACCCCAGGCAAGCGCTGCTTCCACCTGTCGCAGGGCAGCCGCCAGTGCCACCTTGACGTCGGCGTCTTCTTCCTTCGAAAGCTGTTCGAGCAGTGCGGTCTTGGTGCTCGGGTTGCCGTTGCCCGATAGCGCTGCTGCGGCCTGCAGGCGCTTGGCCTTGTCGGTGCTGCCCAGAAGAATCGCGGCCCGGACGACTTCGAGCTGGGCCTTGAGCTGGGGCTCCGCCTCGGCGGCCAGCGCCTTGTCTATCAGTGGCAGGCGCGACTCGTCGCCGCCGCCGGCGAGCGTCTTGATGGCGTCGCGCCGGACCTTGACGTCTTTCGAAAAAAGCTTGAGCGAGGCCAGCGCGTTGTCGAGCTCGCCCCGCATCATGTTGTTGTTGATGACGTCCTGCGCATCGGCTGGCATGGCGAGCTCGGCGCCCGTTACGGGATTGAAGGCCTTGTCGTCCTTGACCACGAAGACCTGATCGCCCGCCGTCTTCACGGCATCGTCTGCAAGCGCCTGGATGAACTTGGCGGTGTTGTCGTCTGCTGCGGCAGCGGCTATTCCCAGCGCTTGCACCCTGGCTTCGGTCTCGCCGAGCGCCATGCCCCTGACCTCTTCAAGCGTCAGCGCGTTTGCGGTGGAGGCCAGCACCAGGGCGGCCACGAAAAGCAAGAATCGATTTGTCATGTGAAGAACCTGTAGGGTGGGCACCACCTGCCGCAGCGGATGCTGTCAGGCGATACCCAGGCTGCAAATTCCTTTTCCTGAGGTACTGAGTTCATGCACCGAAGGAGTGCAAGAAGCAGGCCAGCTTGGGGGATATCGAATGCCCGGAAAAGAAAAAACCGCACCTGCTTTTTGAGAAACCAGGTGCGGTTCTCACCGCGAGGCCCCGAAGGGCTGCGGCAATGCCTTTACTTGGCGGCGACCAGTTTGGCTGGCTCGTCAGGCTTCTTGTCGTTGCCTTCGATGTACGGGCTCCATGGCTTGGCTTTCACGGGACCAGGTGTTTTCCAGACCACGTTGAACTGGCCATCTGCCTTGATCTCGCCGATGAACACGGACTTGTGCAGGTGGTGGTTCTTCTCGTCCATCTTGGACACGATGCCCGACGGTGCCTTGAAGGTCTGGCCAGCCATGGCGGCGATAACCTTGTCGGTATCGGTAGACTTGGCCTTCTCGACAGCCTGCTTCCACATGTTGATGCCGATGTAGGTTGCCTCCATCGGGTCGTTGGTCAGTGGCTTGTCCTTGTGGCCGGCGATGCCCTTGGCCTTGGCGTAGTCGGACCACTTCTTGATGAACTCGGTGTTGGCTGGGTTCTTGATCGACTGGAAGTAGTTCCATGCGGCAAGGTGGCCCACCAGTGGTTTCGTGTCAACGCCGCGCAGCTCTTCTTCACCCACCGAGAAGGCCACCACAGGCACGTCCTTGGCTTTGAGGCCGGCGTTACCGAGTTCCTTGTAGAAGGGCACGTTGGAGTCACCATTGATGGTGGACACCACAGCCGTCTTGCCGCCTGCGGAGAATTTCTTCACGTCAGCCACGATGGTCTGATAGTCGGAGTGGCCGAACGGCGTGTACTTCTCGTCGATGTCGGTGTCTTTCACGCCCTTGCTCTTCAAGTAGGCGCGCAGGATCTTGTTGGTCGTGCGGGGGTACACGTAGTCGGTGCCCAGCAGCACCCAACGCTTGGCGCCGCCGCCTGCCTTGCTCATCAGGTAGTCGACAGCAGGAATGGCCTGCTGGTTGGGGGCCGCACCCGTGTAGAACACGTTCTTGGACAACTCTTCACCTTCGTACTGGACGGGGTAGAACAACAGGCCGTTCATTTCCTCGACAACCGGCAATACCGATTTACGGGAAACCGAAGTCCAGCAGCCGAAGATGACCGAGACCTTGTCCTGGCCGAGCAGCTGCTTGGTTTTTTCAGCGAAGAGCGGCCAGTTGGAGGCTGGATCGACGATCACGGGCTCGAGCTTCTTGCCCAGAACGCCGCCTTTGGCATTGATCTCGTCGATCGCCATCAGCACGGTGTCTTTCAGGACGGTCTCGGAAATGGCCATCGTGCCGGACAGGCTGTGCAAGATGCCGACTTTGATGGTGCCCCCGGTCTGGGCATGTGCGGACAGAACTGAAAGCCCCGTCAGGGCAACGGCGGCGGTGAGCGCCTTCAGGGTAAAGCGGCGGGAATTCAGGCCTTGCATGGGGTACTTCTCCGAAGTGGTGGTAGAGGAAACATTCGCTGCTCAAAGCCTTCACGGGAAGGCTTTTTCGCAGCGATGGAATCATTCTGTCGAGCTGGAGCGTTCGGCGAAATACGCCGGGTGGCGTACACCTGGCATGCCGGACCACACGAAAAGAGGGGAATCACCGCTTTCACCACCCCCGCTCGAGGTCGTGTGATGAAGGCCTGAGCCGCAGGGCGTTGCGGCCAGGTTGCGAAGCCCGCACAAGCCCACACAAGCCCGCCTGGAGGAGACACCCAAATGCCCCAAGACCAATGCGAAGCCCCGGCGTCCCGGCAACCGGTGCACGCACCCCTGGCGTTTCACACACTGTTGTACCGCTATCTGTTCTTTGCGTGGCTGTTCCGGGACGTGAACCACGGAACGATCTTCGAGCGCGCAGCAGCGTGGCGGCACAACAAGGCGCAGGCCCATTGGCTGCCTACCTACATGCGCAGATGGCTCGGGTGCGCCGTATTCCTCTACGGCACGGGCTCACTGGTCGAGCTAGGGATGGGGCTGCCCGCGCTGTCGGCTTTTTTCTACGTACCCGGCGTACTGAGCGTGACGATCAACACCGTGATCGGTGTGGCCTGGGTGGGCCTGAAGGTGCTGGAATCGCCGCTCGGCTGAGCATGGGATGGGGCGTTCCAGTCGAGCTTTCATGCTCGAGCTACACGGCGAAACTTTGCGTAACGCTGTGCGGCGCAGCGCATTCAATCTCTAGAATATTTTTCCATTGCAGCGCTCGTTGCCGTCGAGCAATTCCTGCCTTTTTCTCGGCGCCTCTTCAGTTCCAAGCGAGAGGTCGCACCCTTCCAACCCCGCACTGTCGAGCAGCTTGCACTGCGAAAGCCTGAATGTCATCCACCCCCTATCCCCGGCCGCAGCTTGTCCGAGACCAATGGCAATGCCTGAACGGCGCCTGGCGATTTACTTTCGACCCTGAACGCAAGCACAGCCACCCGAACGACGCGATTACCTGGAACCACGAGATCATCGTGCCCTACCCGCCTGAGTCGCAGGCGAGCGGCATTGGTGACCGAGGCTTTCATGCTGTCTGCTGGTATGAGCGGGAATTCGAAGCCGCCGCCGACGGAGGGCGCGTGCTCCTGCATTTCGGCGCGGTCGATTACCAGGCTCGGGTGTGGGTCAACGGGTTTTTGGTGGCCGAGCACGAAGGCGGCCACACCCCTTTCAGCGCCGACATCACGCAGGCGCTGAAGGCCCAGGGGCCGCAGACCGTGACTGTCCATGTCGAGGACGACCCGCTCGACCTGGCCAAGCCACGTGGCAAGCAGGACTGGCAGCTCGAGCCGCACTCGATCTGGTACCCGCGCACCACGGGCATCTGGCAAGCCGTGTGGATAGAGCGCGTCGCGCGCACCTACCTCAACAAAATCCGCTGGACGCCGCACTTCGAAGGATTCGAGATCGGTTGCGAAACCATCGTCACCGGCGACCAGCTCGATGGCCTGACCGTCGGGGTCAAACTCTGGCATGGCGAGAAAATGCTCGCCGACGACCGGTACAAGATCATCGGCCAGGAGGCCAACCGGCGCATCGGCCTGTCGGACCCCGGCATCGACGACTCCCGCAATGAACTGCTCTGGAGTCCTGAACGGCCTACTCTGCTGCGGGCAGAGTTATGCCTGTGGCATCAGGGCGCCATCATCGACAGAGTCGAGTCGTACACGGCGCTGCGCTCGGCCAGCATCACGCGCGACCGCTTCATGCTTAACGGCAGGCCGTATCCGCTCAAGCTTGTACTCGACCAGGGCTATTGGCCCGACACGCTGCTCACCGCACCGGATGACGATGCGCTCAGACGCGACGTCGAGCTGGCCAAGGCCATGGGCTTCAATGGCGTGCGCAAGCACCAGAAGATCGAGGACCCCCGCTACATGTACTGGGCCGACAGGCTCGGCCTGCTCGTGTGGGAAGAAATGCCGTCAGCCTACCGCTTCACGTCGCAGGCGATACGTCGCACGGTGCGCGAGTGGACCGAGGTCATCGACCGGGACTACAGCCATCCCTGCATCATTGCGTGGGTTCCCTTCAACGAATCGTGGGGCGTGCCCGACCTGACCTCGACGCAGCCACACCGTAACGCGGTCGAGGCCCTTTATCACCTCACGCGCACGCTGGACCCGACCCGTCCCGTAATCGGTAATGACGGCTGGGAAGCCTCGGCCACGGACATTCTGGGCATTCATGACTACGACAACAACCCCGAGCATTTGCTGGCACGTTATGGCTCGCTCGTGCGCGCTGAAGAAATGGTTGACCGGCGCCGACCCGGCGGGCGCATTCTCACGCTCGATGGCTACCCGCACCGCGGCCAACCCATCGTGCTCACCGAATTTGGTGGCATTGCCTACGAAAAAGCCCCGACCGGAACCGACAAGCCGAGCTGGGGCTATGCAGAGGCCAATAGCGACGAAGAATTCCACCAACGCTACCGGGGCCTCCTTGCCGTGGTCAACGACATCGGCATGTTCAGCGGGTTTTGCTACACGCAGTTTGCCGACACGTTCCAGGAAGCCAACGGCCTGCTCTGCGCGGACCGCACCCCCAAGCTTCCGCTGGCGCAGATCCGGGCGGCCACCACCAGCGGAAAGTACGTTCCTGCACTGAGCGAAGACAGTGCGCCCTGACGCCTGTCCACAGTCCATCTGCTCGGTCGCCATGGCATGGGCGTGGCGCACTGAAAAGATTCTGGAGCTCAGCACAATTACTGGACAATAAGGTTTTGGGCATCCCGGACCCGCGCCGGAATTTCATCTAGGACCTCACTTGCTCAAGATCCGCTCGCACCTCGTGCTGATGGCGCTTGCCATCCTATTGCCCGTGATGGTTTTTTCCGCCGTTGCACTGGACCTGCTCCGCCAGGGGGAGCGCGAAGCTGCGCTGCGCGGACTTCACGAGACGGTGCGCGCCACGGCGCTGCTGGTGGACGGCGAACTGGGCAGTTCCGTGTCGGCACTGGAACTCCTCGCGGCATCGCCATATCTTGAAAGCGGTGACCTCGGCGGCTTTTACGAGCAGGCCAGCCTGCTCAACAAAACCAGCTCATCGTGGTGTCTGCTGCTCGATGCGTCGGGCCGGCAGATCATGAACACCCGGCTCCCCTTCGGCTCGCCCTTGCCCGCTGGTGACGTGCTTCCTACCGTTCGGGAAGTCGTCGCCACTCAGCGTCCCTACACCTCCAACCTCATGACGGCCACGCTCGACTCGCAGATGGTCACGACGCTGTACGTACCGGTGCGGGCCGAGGGCGGTAACCGCTATGTTCTGGCCCAAAGCTTCGCGGTGGATTTCTTCACCAAGGCCGCGTTCAGCCGGGCCACGCCCCCAGGCTGGATCGTCGCGGTGATTGATCGCGAGGGCCGCTTTGTCGCACGCAATCAGCGCAGCGCGGAATTGATCGGCAAACCCGCGCGGCCGGAACTCGTCGCTGCTGCCAAAGCCGCTACCGAGGGCCTGATCCGCCACAACACTCTGGAAGGCATCGAGTCCTACGATGCCTTCACTCACTCGACGGTCTCTGGCTGGACGATTGCGGTTGCCGCCCCGGTCGATTCGATCGAATCCTCGGCAGGTCGCGCCGTTGCGGTCGCCAGCATCGGCCTGCTGGTGGCCATGGCCTTTGCGGTAACTGCGGCGGCATTTCTTGGGCGCCGTCTCGTCGCTGCCATCAGCAAGGCGGCAGAGGCCGCTGCGGCGCTGGGACAGGGCGCGATCCCGCAGCCTACTGAATACAGCGTGGTAGAACTCGGGCAACTGCACAACGCGCTTTCCGAGGCCGGACAAATCCTGAGCAGCGAGCAACAGTCCCGCATGAAGGCAGAGGCCGAACTGGAGCGCCTGCTCACCAATGAGTACGCCGCCCGCCGCCGAGCTGAGGCAGACAATCGCGCCAAGGACCAGTTCCTCGCCATGCTGGGCCACGAGTTGCGCAATCCGCTGGCAGCCATCGGTGGCGCACTTGCCGTCGGGGAGCGGCGCGGCCACCAAAGCGAGGCTGCGCGTGATGCGCGCGCCATCATCGAACGGCAAAGCCGGCACCTCGGCCGCATCGTCGATGACCTGCTCGACGTCAGCCGGCTGGCCAGCGGAAAGATCGTGCTGGAAACCCGACCCATCGATCTGGCGGAGGTTGCCCGCTCTTGCTTCGAGTCACTGCGGGCAACGGGCCGCACCGCCGGTTACGTCATGGATATCAACACCGAGCCGGCTTGGGTGGACGGTGACGCCACGCGGCTAGAGCAGTCCATCAGCAACCTGCTGGTGAACGCTTTGAAATTCACCGCACCCGGCGGCACCATCGGAATCAGTGTCAAGGCCGGCGCCGACGAAGCCGTGCTGGAACTGAAAGACACCGGCGTAGGCATCTCACCGGAATTGCTACCCCAGGTGTTCGACGTGTTCGTGCAGGGACCCGCCAGCCAGGATCGGGCGCAAGGCGGGCTGGGCATCGGCCTGGCACTCGTGCGCCAGCTCATCGGGCTGCACGGCGGCACCGTCAGCGCCGCGAGCCCGGGCCCTGCCCTCGGTAGCACCTTCACCGTGCGGCTCCCCCGCATTGCACAACCCGAAGCAGCGCCGGTCGACCCTCATCGCATCCCGGCCCCGAGCGCAGCACCCGTAGCCCTGCGCCTGCTGCTGATCGAAGACAACGAGGACGCACGCCGCATGCTGTGCGAACTGCTCGAACTCGACGGCCATGAGGTCTTTCAGGCATCTACGGCGACCGAAGGCATCAAGCTCGCCACCGAGCACCAGCCTGACGTCGCCGTGATCGACATTGGCCTGGCTGAAATGACCGGCTATGAAGTGGCACGCCGGCTGCGCAGCGAACCGCGCTGCGCTTACATGGGCCTGATCGCGATGACGGGCTACGGGCAGGAAGAAGACCGCAAGACCGCGCTGGCGGCAGGCTTCGACCGGCACGTCGTCAAACCGGCCGACGTCGAGGCGCTCCTGCTGACCATTGCCGAATGCGCCGTCACGGCAGCCAGGCGCCGGGACCTCATCCCCGCAGAGTCCTGAAGCCGGCGCCGGATGCTGCGCCTCAGGGCGCTGGCGGACGCGAGTCGCGAGACATACGGGCGTTATGGAACAAATCCCACACCGCCATGAACATGGCAGCGATGACGGGCCCGATGACGAAGCCATTGAGCCCGAACAGCGCCATCCCGCCAATCGTGGACATAAGCACCACATAGTCGGGCATCTTGGTGTCCTTGCCCACCAGCACGGGCCGCAAAACGTTGTCCACGAGGCCGATCACCAGCACGCCAAACGCGATCAGCACGATGCCCTGCCAGAGCGCTCCGGTCACCAGGAAAAACACCGCCACCGGCAGCCACACCAGCGCAGCACCAACCGCAGGCAGGAGTGAAAGGAAAGCCATGAGAGTGCCCCAGAGCACAGGTGCATGGATGCCGAGAAACCAGAAAATCAGCCCGCCGAGCGCACCCTGCAGCATGGCCACGACGATATTGCCCTTGACCGTTGCACGAATCACCGTGGTGAATTTGCGCGAGAGGTCACGCTTGACCTCGGTGCTCAGCGGAAGCGCCTGCTTCAGGTGACGCGCCAGCCCCGTTCCGTCGCGCAGAAAAAAGAACAGCAGATAAAGCATGATGAAAAAGCTCACCAGGAAATCAAAGGTGTTCTGCCCGATGCTCAAGGCCTGGGTGGCGATGAACTGGCTGCCCTGGTTGAGGCTGGCGGTCAGGCGCTCCTGCACCACCCCGAGGTTGCCCAGTCCATACCGGTCGAGCAGGGCCTTCAGCCAGGCAGGGAGCACCTCGAAGACCTGATGAAAGTACGCGCTGAAACTGAGATCGCCAGAGCGCACCCGCTCATAGACGCTCTGCGCTTCCTGCACGAGCATGGCAGCGATCAGCGACAGCGGCAAGATCACCAGCAGCAAGATGATGCCCAGGGTGACCACTGCGGCCACGGTCGACCGCGTGCGCAGCGAGCGGTCGATGCGGCCATACAGCGGCGCAAACACAATGGCCAGGACCGCGCCCCAGAACACCGCGCCGTAAAAGGGCGACAGGACCCACAAAAAGGCCAGGGTCACGATCACCAGCAAGGCCATGAAGACCTTTTCTTCCAGCGTGGTCGTAGTGTCGGAGTCGAAAATTTTCATGCGGTCCCATGAGTGGTTGGCCTGACGCGTGGCCAGTGAAAACAGATGGTAACGGTATGCTGGGGGCGCTGTAAGTTCTTCTGTTGGGTTGAACCCTTCGACTAGCTCAGGGGGAACGGTGCAATACCGAAGGGCGCATCACATCTGGCCCTTCGATACCTCAGGGCGAACGGGAAATTGCCTGCACTTCGATAGCACGCTCAGGCTGAGGTGCGGACCCTCTCCCAGCATCCGTTCGAGCAAAGATATCGAACTCCTAAACGCACCCGTTCAGGCTCAGGTATCGAATTTCTAAACGCACCCGTTCGGGCTGAGGTATCGAAGCCTCTGCGAGGAGCACGGTCCCGGCGCAGCAAAGCTGGCCCTTCGATACCTCAGGGCGAACGGGAATCTAATTGCCTTCACCTGGAAGGCACGCTCGGGTGAGGTACCAAGCGCGTTCCCAGTACCCGTTCAGGCTGAGGTATCGAAGCCTATCTCAGCACCCGTTCAGGCCGCGCCTGTAAGCTCCTGCGCCACGGGAACTTCAAACATCGGGTGGCTCGCATTCGTCCATAAGCTATCTGTTTACCCCGTGCCTGACCCTTGAACTAACATCGAGAAGTGCGAAATCCAGGCAATACATCAACGGCCGAGACCGGGACCGACAGCGCATCAGGTGCCCTCTCGCCAGAGGCAGACCCGAAGTACCAGGTGGCCGTCCGTGCCCTCTGTGAATTCACGGCCAAATGCGGCGACCTGGATCTACGTTTCACGCCGGCGCCTTCAGCACGCGAGGGCATTGCGGGTCACACTCTGGTGACCAGCCGCCGCGGTGGCTCCTACCAATCCGAAGTCACGCTGAACGGCCAGTTCGGCCATCTGGCTGTCAAGGGCCGAGCCGACGGCTATGACCCCGACCTCAACCAGTTAGAGGAAATCAAGACCTACCGCGGTGACCTCGCGCGCATTCCGGAAAATCACCGGCAGCTGCACTGGGCGCAAGCCAAGGTCTATGGCTGGCTGTTGTGCCAGAAGCTCGGATTGAGCGAGCTCAAGCTGGCCCTTGTGTACTTCGACGTTGGCACCCTGGAAGAAACCGTGCTGTCCGAGCAACACAGCGCTCAAAGCCTGCAGGCATTTTTTGAAGGCCTTTGCACGCAGTTTCTGGAATGGTCGAGCCTGGAAATGGCTCACCGCAAAGCGCGCAATGCCAGCCTTCAGGCGCTGAGTTTCCCGCACATGGACTTTCGGCCGGGCCAGCGCGCCCTCGCGGAAGCCGTCTACAACTCGGCCCGTAGCGGGCGCTGCGTGATGGCCCAGGCACCGACGGGAATCGGCAAGACCCAGGGCACCGTTTTTCCGCTGCTCAAGGCCATGCCGGCCCAGCGGCTCGACAAGGTTTTTTTCCTCGCGGCCAAGGCCTCGGGGCGCAGTCTGGCGCTCGAAGCCTTCACGCGACTGGCCAGCCATGCAGCAGGGTCCGGACATCATTCAGAACACCCCGTGCGTGTGCTCGAGATGGTGGCACGGGACAAGGCTTGCGAGCATCCCGACAAGGCCTGCCACGGCGACTCCTGCCCTTTGGCGAAGGGCTTTTACGACCGGCTTCCCCAAGCGCGACGCAACCTGCTTGAACATACCTTGGTCGACAAGGCTGCCACCCGGCAGGTTGCGCTGGCGCACGGCGTTTGCCCGTATTACCTCAGCCAGGACGCGGCACGCTGGGCCGACGTCGTCGTTGGCGACTACAACTATTACTTCGACCAAAGTGCGCTGCTGTATGCCTTGGCGCAGGCCAACGATTGGCGCGTAGGCGTGCTGGTCGATGAAGCGCACAACCTGGTGGAAAGGGCACGGCAGATGTATTCGGCCGAGCTCGACCCGGCCTCGCTGGCCAGCGCCCGCGCGCAGGCGCCCGCAGCACTGAAGTCGACGCTAGGCCGGCTGCAACGCAGCTGGGAGGAACTACACCGCGATCAGGAGGTGCCCTATCAGACGCATCAGGAAGTGCCGCGGAAATTCACGATGGCGTTGCTGCAGGCGAATGCGGAAATGACCGAGCACATGGCCCAGCATCCGACCGGGGTGCCGCCGGCACTGCAGGCCTTTTACTTCGAGGCGCTGCAATTTTCGCGCATGGCCGAAGTGTTCGGCCAGCACTCACTGTTCGACATAACACTCGCGCCCGAACTTGCCGGTGCGGGCGCCACGCTGTGCCTGCGCAACGTTCTGCCCGCGCCGTTTCTGGCGCCACGTTTTGCAGCGGCCCACTGCACCGCCCTGTTCTCGGCGACGCTCAGTCCTCAGGATTTCTACAAAGACATGCTCGGCTTGCCGGACGAAACTGTTTTTATCGACGTGCCAGCGCCTTTTCGCGCCGAGCAGCTCTCAGTGCAGGTCGTGCGCAATGTGTCCACGCGCTTTCGCCACCGTGAACAATCGCTGCGACCATTGGCCGACCTCATCGCCGCCCAGTACGCGCGCCAGCCCGGCAACTACTTGGCATTTTTCAGCAGTTACGACTACCTCGAGCAGGCACGGCAACTGCTGGCCGACACGCATCCTCACATTCCACAGTGGGAGCAGACCCGCCGCATGGACGAGGCCAGCCGGGACGGATTCCTGCTGCGTTTTCGGCAGGAAAGCGGTGGCATTGGCTTTGCCGTGCTCGGGGGCTCGTTCGGCGAAGGCATCGACTTGCCGGGCAAGCAGCTGATCGGGGCCTTTGTGGCCACCCTGGGTTTGCCACAGGTCAATGAGGTCAACGAAGAAATCCGCAAGCGCATGGACCTTCTTTTTGGCGATGGCCATTCGTACGCCTATATCTTTCCCGGCCTTCGCAAAGTGGTGCAAGCTGCCGGCCGCGTGATCCGCACGCCCGAAGACCGAGGCGTGGTGTACCTCATCGACGACCGCTTCGCGCGGCCCGAGGTGCTGGCGCTGCTGCCGTCCTGGTGGAAAGTCGAGTTCACGACTCTCGCAAGACGTCAGCCCGCGCTGACGAAGCCGGCCGCGTCTGCAGAACCGGATCGCGACGCACCCTTCACGACGGCCTCCTGATGCGCAGGCTTGTTTCGGGCGCCCGCTTTGGGCGGCATCGCGGGTTCGACAAAATCGGCCTGGAAGCAGCGCCTGGCACCATCCGGAAACTCGACCGTTACCGTCAACGCATCAGATGCGACCACGAGCCCTTTTCCATAACGCCTGACGCGGACAAAATCACGCACCGCAACAGGAGGCCGGACTGCCGGCGTGTGAACTCCAGCAGCTGAAGTTTCCGCTTTATCGCTTTGTGCCTGCGCAGCCTCATGCTGCGCGATGCGCTGGCAGTTATCGCACGTACCGCAACGCTCAAGATCGCCGGCTTCGTTGAAGTGGCGCAGGAGTACTGCCCAGCGGCACTGGCCCGTCTGCGCATAGAACACCATCTGCTCCAGCGTTTCACGGTCCTGGTCACGCCGCCCCTGGTAGGCCTGCATGATCTCCCCGAGAGCTTTTTCCTCCAGCCCCGCCTTGCGCAAGGTCAGCGCCCCAGATGCGTCCTGCACTGCAATTTTCTGTCGGCGCAACAAGCTGGCAGCCACCTGAAGCTTGCTGCGCGGCCGTCGCAGGCGTTCCTTCAGGAGATCGAGCGTCCACGCTTTCCCATCGGGCGGCTCGTCCAGGAGTGCGCCGTAAAGCGCCTGCATATCGTCGACTGACGGGTAGCGGCCGGCCATGAAGAACTGCTGCACCGCCCTGTCGCTGCGCAGGAAAAGCAAGGTGCAACTGGCGGGCTCGCCGTCGCGCCCTGCCCGGCCGGACTCCTGGTAATAGGCGTCCAGACTCGCCGGCATCTGGTAGTGCAATACGAAGCGTATGTCGGGCTTGTCGATGCCGAGGCCGAACGCATTCGTCGCAACCAGCACGCGGCGGTCACCCTGCATGAAAGCTCCCTGTGTGGCCGCCCGCTCGGCCGCGGGAAGCCGGCCGTGGTAAAGCGCCACGGACTCCCCCGTGGCCGCCAGCGCATCACGAACCGCCTCGGCGGCTTTGATGGTGGCGGCGTAGACGATGCCCGAACCGCGCGATGCCATTACCAGCTGCGTGACCCGCTCCAGCTTGTCTTGCTCGCGCGCAAGCGACTCGACACGAAAATGAAGATTCGGCCGATACACGCCAGTGTTGACCACCCCTTCCTGCGGGATCTGCAGCTGGGTGCGGATGTCCTCCATGATTTGCGGCGTTGCAGTCGCTGTCAGGGCCAGCAGGGTCGGTTGCCCGAGCCGCTTTCTCGCCGGGCCAATCTCGAGAAACGCTGGCCTGAAGTCGTGGCCCCACTGCGAAATGCAGTGAGCTTCATCGACCACCAGCAACGAAGTAGGCCGTGTCTGGAGGAGTTCGATGAACCCAGGATCGGCCAGACGTTCAGGCGTGGTCAGCACGACGCGGGCCGAGCCATCGGCAACGGCGGCCTCGGCGCGCAGGGTGCTTTCAGCGTCGAGCGCGCTGTTCAATTCGACGGCTGAAATCCCAAGTGCCTGCATGGCCTCGCACTGGTCTCTCATCAATGCGATGAGTGGCGACACCACCAACGTGCGACCCGGCAAAAGCACAGCGGGCAACTGGTAGCAGAGCGACTTCCCGGCGCCCGTTGGCATAACAGCGAGCGTCGGCTCTCCTCGAAGAACCCGGTCGATGACCTGTTGCTGCCCCTGGCGCAACGAGCGCATGCCGAAAGTGCGGCGTAGCGTGCGTTGAATCAGCGCAGCCGCGGGCAATGGCTTAGACCGATTGGCAGAATTTTGTGGAATTTCTCCGGTACCACCACGCCTCACGCTCACTCTGCGGAATCCTCGGCGCCGTCCGCCGCAACGCTCGGGTCGTCATCGGAGGCCAAGTCATCCAGTTCTGCCGGGTCGGTATCGTCGAGCAGATCGAGCGCATCTTCGCTGCCTTCGCCGGGCACGCGTTCAACATGGTCTGGAAGGATATCGCGGTCAACCCGGCCGACGGGCTCCACGCTGGCGCGCTCGCCCGTGCCCACGGCATCGCTGTCACTCATCAATTCATCGAAGTCGAGAGCGCCTCGGGCGTCACTGCCGCTGTCGGTCGTGTCACTCGGGCCGAGGCTGTCGACGTCAGTTCCGGCAGGTTGACGCGGTGCCCTGTCGCCGCCAAGAAGGCTACTGGTTGCCATGGTGTTTCCTTTGGAGTGGTTTCCGCGTCCGGTGACTCCAGCACGCGCTGGTCCCAGTTATGCGCGCAGTGCTGGCGCTGCAACGTGGGAAAGGACTGACCTGACGTGTCAGCAGTCAGCGGCCGAGTCAGGCCAGGCCGAGGGCTGGCATGAACGCGCGGCGCACCTCGGAGGCGCCGCGCAAACTGGGCTCTATGGTCCGCGTAAACCACGACGGATCGCCCTGCAGGAAATGCCCATGAAGATCAACGAGGCCTCCTGTGCGGCGTGCAAGCCGGGCGATTACTTCGTTGACGCGGCGATGGTTGACTCGTGCAAGACCTGCGGGCACGCCCAGGAAGTTGCGAGCATCGTCACCGAAGGTGGGGTCGTACACATTCCCGAGGAAAACGGGCCTGACGGGCAGTTCAACCAAAAATTGTTCGAGCAAAGACGCAAACGCTTCTATACCTTTGCCTTTACCTTTGTCGGCGGCCAGCCCGGCCAGGAGATCGTTGCCGCCAATTGTCAGGATTGCCACCGCGCCTTCCTGGTGGCTCAGCTTGCGCGCCTGCCCGGGCAAGCTGCGTACGGTCGCGCCGTCGACGGCACGGTGCTCGAGTCGGGCGGGCCCGAGAGACTGCAGGTCCCGGCCGTGAAACTCCGGAAACAGCACATCGTTGTTTCGCACCAGCAACTGGCCGGGATGTACCCCTTGCGTGTTGTAGGGCGCGCAGTCGAGGATCGAGTCACCGAAGGTGTAGAGGACTTTCACGCGCGACACCTGCGACAACTGCGTGACGCGCTGCCCGGCCGCCGCCGCGCACATGACACCTTGCAGACCAGCGGACGCACCCAGCACAAATTGTCTTCGGCCCATCACGCCATCACCCTCGCGAACGCTCCGTTCAGCAAATTGGCAGGACAGAAAAAATCCGCGAGGCTTTGCAGCTGCGCGGATAGTTCTGTCGAGCTTCATCAGCCTGCTGCCTGGCAGCTAAACGGCTCAACAATCTCGACGGCAGCCGCCCCTCAGGGGGCTGGACTGCTCAGGATTGAGCGGAAGCGCCGTTGGTAGAACGACGGCCAGCACGGCCACCTTTGCGTCCGGCTTCACGGGCTTCGGCCGTGTTGAACTCATGTGCCTTGCCGCTGGCATGGGCAGCCTTGCCGCCGAGGCTGGCGATCTCTTTTTGGCGCTGGGGATCCATCGAAGCAAAGCCGCGCTTGGACGAAGTCTTTTGACCCTGGTTGTCTGAAATCATGGCGAACTCCTTGAAATGAAACGTTGATGAACTAAGGCAGTTGAGTTTAGAAATGCAGAAGCACCGAGCCCGTCAGTAGGTCGCCACTCATCTTGTAGGACCAAGGCATGCTGGACCGAATTGCCAAGCGGCAATACGTTCGTGCGGGAGCGCTCGACAACATGCCGCTTTGTAAGAATTTGGAATCGATTGACACATCAACTTTCCTTTGAAAGGTCGAGTTCCATTAGCTCAGGCAATGGCTCCCGCCGGGGACTTCTGGCCTTGCTTGCCGACCACGGCAGTGCCTCGGGAATCCAGCCAAGCGGCGAGTTCTTCGGAGCCGCCAATCCTGGTTCCACCCACGAAGACCTGCGGCGCCGTACCCGCGCCGGCCACGGCATTGAGCGTGCGCGAGGTGATGCCATTGCCGAGCGAGATTTCCTCGAAAGACATCCCCGCTTCCCGTAGCAAAGTCTTGGCCTTGGCGCAGAAGGGGCAGCCGGGCTTGGTGAAGATCGTGACGGGTTCAGGCGGTTTCGCGTCGGGCGCGATATAGCGAAGCATGGTGTCAGCATCGGACACCTCGAAAGGATCGCCGTCTTTTTCCGGTTCGATGAACATCTTCTCGATGAGGCCGTCGCGCACCAGCATCGAGTAACGCCACGAGCGACGGCCGAAGCCCAGGTCGCTCTTGTCGACCAGCATGCCCATGGCCTCCGAGAACTGCCCGTTTCCGTCGGGAATCATGGTGACGTTTTCGGCTTCTTGCGACTTGGCCCATTCGCTCATGACAAAGGCATCATTCACGGAAATGCAGACCACGTCGTCGACCCCGTGCGCCTTCAGCGTCGAGGCCAGCTCGTTATAGCGCGGCAGATGGGTGGACGAGCAGGTGGGCGTGTAGGCGCCAGGAAGCGAAAAGACCACCACGGTTTTGCCGCTGAACAGTTGTCCCGTCGTGATCTCGACCCATTCGCCATCTCGGCGGGTCTTGAAAGTCACATCAGGCACGCGCGTACCTTCTTTATTGGGAAGCATTGGTTATCTCCTGCGCAACTGCACAAGAACGGGTGCCGTCCTTGCGCGTGAGCGCGAATCAAGAATAAGTTTGCAATGGTTGAGCTGTCGAGCGTGTCAGACAACTGCCCGACCGTTGTAGGAAACTCAGCCGCAGGCCCGAGCCAACACCTTGAAGGCGTGTTTAACCGGACCGGGACGTAGATCCGCCCGACGCTTGCCGGCGCGAGCGATCGGGCGCTGCGGGCTCCGAAATTTCGCTGAGCGATTCGCCGACGTCATGGTGCCCGGCCTTGGCCGCCACGTCGCCCAACGTCACCATGCCTACCAGGCGCTTCTCCCGATCGACCACGGGCATGCGGCGGATCTGGCCATCCGCCATGTTGTTGAGGACTTCATCGACAGACTCATCTTCGAAGCACCACTGCACTTGCGGGCTCATGATCTGCTCCAGGCGCGTGCCCTCTCCACCCAGCCCGTGGGCAACTCCGCGGATCGTGATGTCGCGGTCGGTGACCATTCCGACGAGTTTTTGTCCGTCGCACACCGGCACCACCCCCACGTTGAGTTCTTCCATGGCCCTCGCGGCCATGACCACCGAGTCGGACGGCGACAGGGCCTTTACGCCCCGCGTCATGATTTCCGAAACCATCGTCATTGCTGTCTCCCTGGTTGGAATTGCTGCGTTAAAAAGTACGGCCGCATGGACCGCGCCACCAACGCCTGAAATTTAGAGAGGGGGCGATATGACCCGATGTAGGTACCTGCCCGATTGCCTGTAGGAAGCACGATGGTGCGCAGCAATGCACCCGCCCAGCCCAACGGTAGGAACCCAACTACATCCGACGGTGGAGGAAGCCGACAGGCAGGACCGGTCTGACTCGTCGACCATGCAATTGGCGAACCTCATTCGCATTCTTAACGGGGACTTCAACCCGCCATTCAGCGAAAGACAGGCTTTTCTGACCGGGTTCAACATGAACAGCAAGTCCGCAGATCCTGCGCCGGTCTCAGCGTCGCTGCCGGGTAGCGACGACGACGTCGAGCGCGCAACGCTCCACCGTGGCCAGGACGACGGCAGCGGCCAGACCGAGCGACTCAAAACAGCCGAGCCTCTGGGGACCGGCAGAGGTGTCCGTACGCCTGCTGCAGCGGTTCAGCCCCTGCTCCTGAACACGAACGACTTTCTCGATGCGGCGCAAAAGGTGATCGAAGACGGCGGCGCAGATGACACGGCCATGCCATGATCGCCGCCCCGGGATTCGCCTCGCCAGACGGAGCCCGACATGCTTGACATGGAATTGCCGTGGTGGGAATTCATCGTGCGGGCGGCGGTGGTCTATGGAGCCCTGCTGGTCATGGTGCGAATTTCCGGCAAGCGCTCCGTCGGGCAATTCACCCCCTTCGACCTGCTGGTGGTGCTGCTTCTGAGCGAGGCGGTTTCCAACGGACTGTCAGGCGGCGACAACTCGCTGGTGGGCGGATTGATCATCGCGGCTACGCTCATCCTGCTGAACCTCGCAATCGGCATCGCAACATCGCGCAGCCCAAGGATAGAACGGATGATAGAGGGTGCCCCCGTCTTGCTCGGCCGCAATGGGCAGGTCTACGAGCATGCGTTGCGCGCACACCGCGTTGGTCGGGCCGATGTAGAAAGAGCGCTGCGATCCGCAGACTGCGCGTTGCAGGACATGCGCTGCGTGTTTTTGGAGTCGGATGGCTCGATCAGCGTTCTACAAAAAAAGGAAACGCGCTGAAGACACGCAGATCAGCGGCTGCCGTGGCGACGATCCCGAAACGCCTACAGGGGCGCTGTCATGCGTCCCACTGCCCGTTCTGATCAGGCACGGTAGGGTGGCGGTTTAGCCCTGCAGCGCATAGCGCATCAAGGCGGGCCTTGCGCGCCATCCCCGGGCCTGGCAAAGGCCCTCGATAAGCAATCCAACAAGTCCGGCGATTTCCTTGCGCGTGCATCACCTCAACTGCATCTCAACCTGTCCGCTGGGCGGCAGGCTTATGGATGGCCGCAGCAGCTCGGTGTTTGCGCGCGGGCAGCTGTGTTGCCACTGCCTGCTGCTCGAAACGGCCGATGGCCTCGTCCTGATCGACACCGGGCTGGGGTTGCGCGATGTGCATGCACCGCGGGCCAGACTGAGTGGATTTTTCCTGAAATTGCTGAGCCCGGATTTTCGCGAGGAGATGACCGCAGTGCGCCAAGTGGTCCAGTTAGGGCTGGACCCGGCAGATGTCAGGCATATCATTCTTACGCACCTTGATTTCGACCATGCCGGTGGCCTCGACGATTTCCCGAACGCGCGCATCCACTTGCTGCAAGCCGAGCGCGATGCCGCAGCGCTGCAACAGACTTGGCTGGACCGACAACGCTTTCGTCCGCAACAGTGGTCGAGCCGGCCGCGCTGGGAGGTGTACCTGCCAGAGGACGGCAGTGACTGGTTCGGCTTTTCTCACGCAGGAAAAATTCGAGGTCTCGGCGCAGATGTGATGCTCGTGCCGCTGCCCGGGCATACATTGGGCCATGCGGGCGTTGCCGTCTGGGCCGAACAGAGATGGCTGTTCATGGTCGGCGACGCCTACTTCCATCATGAAGAAATGAACGTCGCGCACCCGAGGTGTACACCCGGCCTTCGGCTGTATCAACGCATGATGGACAAAGACCGGAAGGCACGGCTTTCGAATCAGCATCGCTTGCGTACGATCAAGCAAGCCTATCCTCGAGACGTCGAGATTTTTTGCGCGCACGACACGCTCGAATTCCAACGACTGGCCCGCCGCTCCGCCAAGGTGCCTGCTACAGCAGTCGGCGCCGAGGTCGTCAACCCAGGCTACTGAACCCGGCTTTCAACTCAGGGTCGAGGGTTATCAGATGGCTTGCCTCGTGCAGCATCGAGTTCACCGGGGCTGGCCTCGACGTTGGGACCGTCCGGGTAATAGCCCGGATCGACAGGTGCACCCTGGGCCGGCGATTCACGCAGCAGTTCTTCCCCGCTGGTGAGCCCGGCCTCCGACTCATCCCCTTCAAGAATGCCCTTCGGGTCTGCGTTCCGGCCATCCGAACGACCGGACTCGGCACCGAGCGTCTTGCTGGGGGTGCTGTCACTGAGAGGGTTTTCATTGCTGTCGCGGCCGCCGCCGCTTCCTATGCTCGTGTTGCCCATGGCGCTCCTTTCATGACTGAAAGCACATGAACCTGCCCGGAAGCGATGCGGTATCGGCTAATCCGTAGACACAATGTAGGACGGGTGAACGCTGACGACAGTGCAGCACAGCGCAAGTGGCTGCTATGCTGGACTCGACAAGGTTCGCCCCACAGAGCCGCTTGGCCGGCAGCGTGTCAGCCTCTCCGAAAGACGACCCCATGAAGCGCTATTACCTGTATTTTTTCCGCGGCCTCATAACGGTTTTGCCCGTCGCCCTGACGCTCTACGTGCTCTACATCTTCCTGGCATGGATCGAGGCCCTGACGCTGTGGGTGCTCAGGCCGATCATCGGAAGTTTTTATGTGCCCGGGCTGGGGCTGGTGCTGGGCGTGCTGGGCATAACGGCCATTGGTTATCTTCTTTCCAAACGGCACGTGCGCAGCGTGCTGTCACTGATCGAGATTCCCTTCACGAATCTTCCGGTCGTGAAAAGCATCTATTCGTCGCTCAAGAGTTTTGCCGACTACTTCGCGCCTGGCGGCAAGAAGGATCCTCAGCAGGTCGTTGTCCTTCGAATGCCGGACCACGGTTTGGAAATCGTCGGGTTGGTGACGCGCCGCAGCTTTGCGGACCTGCCGTCCGGCTTTTTGCCAGGATCGCGCGTGGCGGTCTATTTGCCGATGGGCTACATGATCGGCGGCTATACGGTCTTCGTGCCGGTCGAGTGGGTCGAGCCTATCGACATGACGGTAGAGGAAGCCATGCGTTCCTCCCTGATCGCGTGGATGGCCTCGCCGGGTGCACGGAGCCCCGAAAAGGCTGTGCCTTAACTCGAAAAAAAACGGAAAAACACGAAAAACGGCTGCGGTGCAGCCGTTTTTTGGCTTGCCCTATCTAAGAGGGCAGGCGGGTCAGCGTGGCTGGCGCGGTGTCGCAGGAGCACGGCCGGCGATATGCCGAAACGTGATGCGCCCCTTGCTCAGGTCGTAGGGCGACAACTCGAGCGACACCTGGTCACCCGCCAGAATGCGGATGTGGTTCTTGCGCATTTTGCCGGACGTGTAGGCGACGAGCTTGTGGCCATTGTCCAGCGTGACGCGAAAGCGGGAGTCGGGCAAAACTTCCTCGACCAGGCCGTGCATCTCAATCAGTTCTTCTTTTGGCAAACTGCTTCTCCTTCAGATAACGATAAATGTACGTGACGCGAGCCGGCTCAAGCTGCAGCCGGCATGTTTCGCTCGCCGATCCAGGCCATGGCATGGTCGGTGGCGAACCCGACGGCGGCTGCGCCGCTGTCGAACAGGTTGGAAAACCGCATGACGCGGTCGTGGGTGGCGCTACCCTTGCCTGAACGGATGGAAACCGATGCGCTGAAAGCGCCGTCTTCCCGTTCGCAGGAGGCTGGGGACACCAGGTATTTGCCGACTTCGATCGGCATGGCATGTTGATTCATAAAACTAAAGAGCGGCGCCCATCGGCGACGCGAGAACAATAAAAACACAAGACTTGTCCGCAAGTCAACGGTTCGGTCACAGGCGGATTCATGGAAATTCCGTCTGGATAACCGAAAAGCGAAAAGGCACCGCTGGGGTAGTCTTTGCTAGGAATGTGAAACAGTGCTGTGATGATTCAGGGCTGGGTGGGCACTGAAACACTGTGAAGTCCGGGCTCGGAGAGCGCCGCGCCTGTCAACCTGGCCTACGTATGAAAAGGGGGCCGTGTCGTTAAGCAGTGCGATACCACCCGCTATTGTACTCCGTTGTAAATCCGGCCAGTCAGTCTTCCTTGCTCGCCTACGCATCCCGCCGAACTGGCCCATCCGGCCCTACCCCGGCGTCAGCTTCAACCTACACCGGCCGAGAAGGCCCTACCTCATAGTAAGGTCATCATTGCCGGTTCATCCTGCCCAGCTCATGGGGGGCGGCATGAGCAAAACCTGAAAGGTCTATCGATGCAAGTTCAAGTCAATTCGAACCACACTGTCACCACCGACGACTCCATGGAGCGTTGGGCCACCGGCGAGTTGACCACGGCACTTAGCCGCTTCAAAAATGAAATAACCAGCCTGGAAGTCCACTTCAGCGACGAGAACAGCGACAAGATCAGCACCGACCACAAGCGCTGCATGATCGAGGCGCGCCTGGCCCATCACCAGCCGGTTGCGGTCAATCACCAGGCCGAAAACGTCGACGCGGCTTTTCGGGGTGCCGCCGAAAAGCTTAAACGCGCCCTTGACCATTCGCTGGGCAAGCTCAAGGACCACCGGGCACGCGAATCCATACGGCGGGACCTCGACCCGGAAATGCCCTGATCCCTTCAGCCGCTCCTCTGCCGTTCAGGCGTCATGCCGAAGGTGACGCTCTGTGTCTGGCCCGGCTCGATGGCCGCACCACCCACGGCAGTGGCCGACAGATGCTGAAGATTGATCCAGTCAGTGCAGTTGCTGACAGGTTCGGCACAAAAGAATTCCTTGTCTTGCGGGCAATACAGCACGAAGAAATCGAGTGGCGCCGAGGCCGTGAGCCGCAGCGCATCGCCACTCGACGGCCAGCTCACTTTGAAGCTATGGCCGAAGCCCGTGAAATTGTTGTCGAGGTCGAGCCGCGAAAGCTCCATGCCGGTGCGAAGCTCGTCCAGAAAAGCAGGCTCGACCAGACGCGTCGGCAGCAACTGAGCGTCACCCTCCCACATGCTCGCCACCTCACACTGCAATACCGTGCCGGGGTGATGCGGAAAATATGGGTGGTGCCCCAGGCCGCACGGCATGGTCCCGCTACTGTCGTTGCGAACAGAAAGCTCACAGGCAAATCCTGCCGGCGTCAGCGTGTACCGCTGCGTTGCGGTAAAGGCCCAGGGCCAGCCGAGCGATTCGTCTTCCAATCTCATCTGCAGCGTTGCTTCGGCCTGCCCGCTACCGATAACGTGCCAAGGCGTTTGCCAGCCGATCCCGTGGATCGTGTGCGGGGAGTCGTAGTTGGGCTGCAGGCGGATCTCGCGGCCATGCGCCCGGGCGCGTCCGTCACGGATACGGTTGCACCACGGCACCAGCGGAAAGCTCGCCATGCCCAGCGGGTCGCAAGCCAGCAGGGCCTCGGCGGAAGCTGGCCTCAACCAGTCGACGCGGCCGCCTTCGCCCTGGCTGTAGAAAGCAGCGATCGAACCGCCGACCTGCGGCGCAAGCTCGAGCGTCAGGTCGCCCGCGCGGAGAACGCTTGCCGAATCCTGTTTCACCATGTGTTACGCGGCCGTAAGCCTTGCGGACCGCGGCTTCAGTAGGATCGGATTCAAGCGCAAGGCCTGGGTGGCTGGGCCTGCATCGACAACGTGTTTATTCATCACAAGTTTTTATCATGGACCTTGAACAATCTGTGCTCGACCGTGCGGCTGCTGTCGCAATCCGGGTGTTTCGGTTTTGACGCGCGCAAGCTACCCGTCCCTGCGCGATCGCGTGGTCTTCATCTCGGGCGGGGCCAGTGGCATCGGTGAAGCGATGGTCACGGCCTTTGCCGCGCAAGGTGCCCGCGTCGGCTTTGTCGACCTCGACGAGGAAGCGGGACTTGCGCTCGCGCAAAAGTTGAACCGCTCGGCCGCCTCGGAACATGTTTTGTTTTCTCGCTGCGACGTTACGGACACCACAGCGCTGCAGGCGGCCATTGCACGGCTGCGCGAACGCTTCGGGCCGGTCGGCGTGCTGGTGAACAATGCGGCCAATGACCGAAGGCATCAGCTTCAGGAGGTGACGCCCGAGTTCTTCGACCAGGAAATCGCAGTCAACCTGAAGCACCAGTTCTTTGCCGCGCAAGCCGTCGCGCCAGACATGGCCGCGCTCGGCATGGGCAGCATCATCAACCTGGGCTCCACCAGCTGGATGATCAAGGGCGCGGGCTACCCTATCTACGCCACCTGCAAGGCTGCCATCCGAGGCCTGACCCGCTCGCTGGCGCGCGACCTCGGTAAGCAGAACATCCGCGTGAATTCGCTGGTTCCCGGCTGGGTCATGACCGAGCGCCAGCTCAAGTTGTGGGTCAAGCCCGAGAGCGCGGCAGAGATCGATGCCGCGCAGTGCCTGCCCGGCCGCCTCGCGCCCGAAGACGTGGCCGACCTTGCGCTTTTCCTCGGGGCCGACGATTCACGCATGTGTACCGCGCAGGACTTTGTCGTCGACGCGGGCTGGAGCTGAACATGCAAGATATCGAGAACGCTGAGAGGCAGCTACTGCAAGGCGCCGAACCTCTGCCGGCATCGGGCCCCTTGCCTGTGGCCTGCCTGCTGGGCGAAGGCGCCACATGGAGCGCTGCACGCGGCGAGCTGCTCTGGACCGACATCGAATCACGCCGGCTCTGGTCATTCAATCCGGCCAGCAGCCTTTACCGGGACTGGCCGATGCCTGGCCGGCTCGGCTCTTTCGCCCTCACTGCGGATGCGTCGCGCTTGCTCGCAGCTTTCGATCATTACCTGGCCTGGCTGGACCTTGGCACTGGCGACGTAACGCCGCTCGTGGAGTTCGACCACGGCCTGAAAACCCGCGCCAATGATGGCCGCTGCGACCGCCAGGGCAACTTTGTTTTCGGCACCTTCGACGAAGTGCGTCAAGGTGCACCTGCGGGCAGCTGGTACCGCTACACCGCGGCAGGTGTGCTGCAGCCGCTCGCCTTGCCGCCGGTCTTCATTCCGAACGGGATCGCCTTCAGCCTGGACGGCCAGCGCCTGTATTTCTGCGACAGCATGCAAGGGCTGCTGCAGCGCGCCCGCTACAACGCGGCCACGGGCGAAATTTCCGATATTCAGCCGTTTGCGCAAGTCACGGAAGGCGAGCCTGACGGCGCTACCGTCGACGCCGACGACTGCTACTGGAGCGCGCTCTGGGGCGCCGGCGCGGTGCAACGCTATCGCCCTGATGGCAGCGAGGCAGAGCGTGTTGCGCTGAACGCGACCCAGCCTAGCTGCCTGGCCTTCGGCGGCCCCGCGCTCGACACGCTTTACGTAACGTCGGCGCGTGTCGGCCTCTCGGCCGAGGCACTGGCAAAAGAGCCCGAAGCGGGCCACGTCTGGCATTTGCCGACGGCCTTGCGCGGCGTGCCTGAAGCCCTGTTCGGCCAGCGCGCCCTTATAGCCTGAGCTAGGAGCGTGGGCGGCAGAAGGAACGTGCGCTGCAAAGCGGCCGCGCCGGTCCATTTTTCACCCGCTTTTTGACCGATAGCTGGGCTATCGGCCTTCAAATCTGGCAAAAACTGTCCTCGGCGGGGCCACTTTTCGCCATGCACGCCTTCTGCCGCCCACACTCCTACACACCCTGGCTCAGGGCTCGAATTGCGGATGCAGTTGCCGGATACGGCCCATCGCCATGCTGGCGGCCGCCGTTCGCGTTTCGACACCGAGTTTCGCGAAGACACGTTCCAGGTGTTTTTTCACCGTCATGGGGCTGGAGCCCAGGATGTCGCCGATGTCACGGTTGATCTTGCCCTTGACCACCCAGTACAGC
>JAZKIC010000012.1:86241-110444 GCA_040385065.1 Pseudomonadota bacterium | reverse complement strand
AGTGGCTCACTCTTCAACGTGAACACTGGCTCAGTTTGCTTGATGTATCAACATCGACATGGCCCTGCGCATGGGATGGCAGCATTTCGAGTGCCTCGCCGGAGTGCTGTGGACCAAGCGCGGATATGACTGCTATCGAACGCCTGGCAGTAATGACTACGGCGTGGATGTGGTCGCGTTGGGAGCTGGCAAAGGTCAGCTTGTTCAAGCCAAGACGAGCGGGACCGAGGGCGCGACTCTCAACTGGGATGCAGTGAAGGAGGTCATCGCGGGCGAGGCGTTCTATAGACGTCGCCATCCGGCCGTTGACTTCGAGAAGGTCTGCATCACCAATCAGTTCTTCAATCGGCACGCGCACGAAAACGCGGCATTGAATTCCGTCGAACTGCTTGACCAGACGCATCTGGCTGGTCTGCTTGAGAGTCACCCCGTGACGATGCTTGAAGTGGAAAAGATGCTTTACTCCGAATGGCAAGAGCCGGCGTCGACGGTTCACTAAACGCTCTATAACAAATAACAAGCGGAGATTTGCTGTGGAATGGTTCGTAGTTTTCGTGGTGGCGGTGGTCGTTATGCGTCCGGCCAACCCATATTGACCGCAAAGGGCGGTCATGGTGTCGATCAGGTCTGAAGAGACTGCGGAGCCTGCCAGCGGTGCGGCAGCAGCTCTGAGATGAGGCTGGCGCGCTGTGTGGGTAGCCGGGTCAGTACATCTTTGAGGTAAGCGTACGGGTCATGTCCGTTGAGTTTGGCCGAACGGATCAAGCTCATCACCGCGGCGGCGCGTTGGCCAGCGCGCAGCGATCCTGCGAACAGCCAGTTCGAGCGCCCAATGGCGATCGGCCGGATGACTGTGCCGCCGCGGCGCATTTCGATCCGGATGTCTTTATCCGGCTTGGCCGTCGCACCGGCCACTTGGGCCAGCTTTCCTTCGGGCGGCAGACGCAGCGCGACGAAACCCGATTGCGCCACAGCCGCCCCTCCTGCGCTCTCCCGAAGCCAGCGGTGAACAATGTTGGCATTTATGCCGTGCGCCAGCGCAACGCCTGCGACGGACGATCCAGGCGCCCGCGTCTGGGCAACCATTTCGCTCTTGAATTCAGGGGTGTACGAACGTCTCTTGCGAGGTGCGGCCAGCATATCGCTCGCGTCCGCAAACCGGAATCGCTGACAATATAGTCAAAAAGGCGGCTCAGAACCCATGACAACAAGCTTAGGGACACCGCGCGTGCCGCGCAAAAACCGGTTGGTCGCTACTGGAGGTGCAATCCAGCCGTCGTCAAAGATACTTCTCTTCACTCCCGACCAGTGGGAAGAGTTCATCCTAGCGGCTTCACAGCGACGTATCCTTCCGAGCGCAAGTCGGTACGCGTCCGTGAAGCGGCTCGGCGGCGCCGGTGATGGCGGTCGCGACATCGAGGCACGCTTCGGCAAGGACCTCCTTCGAGATCAGTGGGACCTTTATCAAGCCAAGCACTACGACCACGGCTTAACTCAGAGCGACGCCTACCCGGAGATGGCCAAGTTCTTCAAGCAGTTGGCGCTGAAGACGTACCCTCGCCCGAAGACGTACTACTGGTGCTGTCCCCGCGCTATCGGCAACGAACTTCACAACGCCATGGCCGCTGGCGCAGCGTCATTTAAGGCCAAGTTCATTGCTGCATGGCAGAACGAGACCCATGGCATGAAGGGAAAGGCCGCGGAGCTCACAAGCGAGGTCATTGCCGCCATAAATGAGTTCGACTTCGAGCAGTTTGTCGAGTGCCAAGTTCATGAACTGCTGTCTTGGCACAAGCTCGATGTGGCGGCCCACAACGAGCTTTTTGGCGTCGTCGCCGAGCGTGGCGACGATGCCCGAGTACCCGACACGCCTGCCGCGCGCGAAGATAAATATATCGCCGAACTCCTGAGCGTATACAGCGAGCACCAGAAGTCACCTGTGACGCTCAACGATGTGGACGACGGTGGCTACGCTGAGCACTACGCGGCGCAGCGCCAAGTGTTCTACTGCGCCGAGGGCCTGCAGCGGTTTAGCCGCGACATCTATCCCAACGAGCCCGAATTTGAGCGCTTGCTCGAGATGGTTCACGCCGGCATCCGGCCGACAATGGCCCAACTAAAGCTCAAGACGGGTATGGACAGGCTCGACGCCGCTGTAGACAAGGCTTCTTCGCTCCAGGTGCGGGACAGCCGCCTGGCGCTTCAGCTGCGTGGCGGTGATTTGCCCGGCGCATGCCATCACCTTGTCAACGAAGGAATATTCAAGTGGGTCAAACGGTGAAGAAGTCCAGACCCGTCGCTACATTCAACTCGCCATTCGAGCTCGGCGTTCGGATGGTATACCTGCTGAACTCGCTGCAGCCTGCAGGTGCCGACCTGCAGAAGCTAGTGCTGCTCGACTACGCGGTTATATATTCCGCTGATCTCGGCGGCCCAACGAGCCTGCACACGCCGGTTCCGTACCGCGGGAGCGAGTATTTAAGTCGCCGCGACCTTATCGTGCAGGGCCTCTATCTCATGAGCACGCGCGGTCTGGTCAATGCCACTATGGACGAGACCGGCATCACTTACTTTGCTGGCGATCCTGCTAGGGCGATGGTCGGCGCGCTGACCTCGCCGTACTTGCGTGAGCTAGAGGGGCGCTGCGAATGGGCCGCGTCTGTATTCGTCGAACTGAACTCTCGCCAGATGACGGATAGGTTTGCCCAGCAGGGCCACCTATGGGGCGCGGAGTTTGAAGGTCCTGGGGCAAAGGAGCACTGATGGCAATAACACTCAAGAAGCTTTCCGTGCGAGGACCGGGTCTGGTTCCGGCTCAGGTATCGTTCAATCAGATTCGAACGCTCATTCGCGGGCCCAGCGACACGGGCAAGTCGCACATCTACGACTGCCTTTGGTTCCTGTTAGGAGGCACCACTGCCCTTGAGCAGTTTCCCGAATCGGGCGGGTACGACTCACTCGAACTCCTCTTTACCGCAGGGGAACACGAGTACGCGATACGCAAGGCGCTGGCGGGTGGGGGGGCCACCGTATTCGTCCGCATGGGCGACCTGCGGATTGGCAACGCACCACCCAATCCATGGGAACACGTCGAGCAGGAGGTTAGCCAACTCCTGGTTAAGCTATCAGGAGCGGATGGAAAGAAGGTCCTTCACAATCGAAGCAAGAAAGCTGCGATTACGGGCGACGATCTTCGCCACTGGGCCTTGTTATCCCAAACAAGCATGATTGCCAAGGAGTTGGCCAGCGGGCAGAAGCAATTTTCTCTTAAGCGCATTGCCTCGTTTTCGCTCTTCTTGACTGGGCTTGACGACTCCGCCATTGAGACTTATCTGAGCACGTCGGACAAGGACCAGATTGCAGGGCAGCTCAAGACGGCCGAACTGGATTTGAAGCGCACGACCGCAGGCATCCCCCCCGGCGCGAACCGTCCAGCAGCTGTCGAGGCGCTCGCTCGGGTCGAAGACAGTTTGGACAGACTTTCCACTCAGCATGAGGCGCGCTCGTCAGTACTACGCGAACTCCGTCAGCGGATTTCGTCAGAAAGCGACCGGCTCGGTGAGGCCTCGACACGCTTGGTTAGCGCCACTTCAATAAGGGAGCGCTTCTTGCTACTGGAACAGAAGTATTCCAGTGATATTGCACGCCTTGGTGCGACCGACGAAAGCATCGCATTCTTTGAAATGCTGCCCGAGACGCCATGCCCGCTCTGCGGCACTCCAGTCGAGCTGCACATCGACCCTGCCGACGTCGGACCCAGGGTGCCCACAAAGTACCGCGCGGCCATCGCTGCTGAAGCTAGCAAGATTCGTGAACTCCGCGCTGGTCTGCTGAAGTCATTAGGGCACGAGGAGTCCCGAATCGCGGACGCCGCCGCTGAAGTGCAGCGTCTGTCAGGGTTGCTCAAGAAACTTGAGCAAGATGAGGCTGGTGTCCTTCGTACAGCGGGACATGAGTTCGACTTCGACCCGCGACAACTGGCGGAGCAGCACACGCAGCTATCGTCGCTCTTGGGCGCCTTCGACGAGGTCGAGCGCCTAACCCGTGAAGTCAACCGCCTTACGGAAGCGAAGAAACAGAAGAAAACGCCGTTGAATCGAAACATCGGCATCCACGGCGATGAGGTGGGCAAGTACGCGCGCGAGATGCTCGTCGCATGGGGCTTCACGTCGATTCAATCCGTCCACGTCGACGCCGAGGCTGGAGACCTAATTCTCGATGGACGCCGCCGCATAAGCTTTGGCGCCGGTAAGCGCGGTATCTTCAGGTCCGCCCTTACCATCGCGCTAATGAAGCATGCGCTTGAGATGGGGCATCCGCATCTGGGAGCAGTGGTGCTCGACTCTCCCTTGAAGGCTTATGCCCAAAAGAATTCGACCGATTCCGACCGCGACGTTCCGCTGGCAACCGTGAACGAGAGCTTCTACTCCTGGCTGTCGAAGTGGTCAGGTCCGGGCCAAATCATCGTTCTCGAAAACGAGGCGGTCGACCCTGTCGTGGCCGAAGTCCTGCAGACCATCGAGTTCACGGATGACTACTCAGAGGGCCGACAGGGGTTCTACCCGCCAAGGCAAGGCATCGTAGAGTCATCTCCGCCGTCGACGCGCGACGGCATTGACGACACTGACGCGGTCTAGTAGCGCCGACCGGTGGTTCACTTTGATCAATTCGTTCCAAGCGCCAGCTTGACCTGCACGGCTTTGCTGTCACTCGAGGTGATTTTTTCGGAAGGCGTCGCTTGCGCACGCGTTGAATCGATTCCTGACTCCGTGAGCGCCGCCACGATGGCTCGTGCACGCTCCGCACCCAACGAAGTCAGTGCGTCCGCGGGCAGTGCCTGCTCCTGCTCCAGCCGCGTGCGGAGCTTGTTGTAGAACGCGCTGGCATCGGCCACTTGGGGCTCGCCCTGTACGAGCTTGCCCATGCGTTGCAACAAAGGTAGTCGGGCTTCTGCGGAGGCAGGCTTTCCGTCCGCTGCCTGGGTCGAAGACGGGCTTGCCGCTTCGTTTTCTGCCGCCTTTTTTTGCTTGTCCAACTCTGCGTCACCGAAGCGCTGTGCGTAAAACTCGCGCAGTGCGCCTCGGGTGGCGCGATCACTCAGGTCGATGGGCCCGGGTTCTTCTCCGGGCTGCAACTTCATTCCCGTGCGGCGGGCCAGTTCCATGCGTACGGCGCGCGCGCGCAGGGCGGCGCCGTCGGCCGCCTCGCTGTATTGTCCGGCCACCGAGAGTTTGAGCTGTGGCCGCTTGGCTAGCAGTTGCGCGACCTGTTTGAGCTTTTCTTTTTCGGGGGGAAGGAGTCGGCCGCTGCCTGCATCGAAGTCGATCGCCTCCAGCTTGTCGCCGCCCACGCCGAGCAAACTGCCGAGTGCACGAAAGGGTGAGGTCACGATGCGCGTCAGCAAGTTGCCGATGGCTTTCCAGATGAGCCCACCATAGCTGAACTGGGGATCGTTCAGGTCGCCCGATACAGGCAGACCCAGGTCGATGCGCCCGTCGCTGTCCTTGAGCAGTGCAATCGCGAGTTCCAGCGGCAGCTTCAGGGCATCCGGGCTGTCCACCCGCGGCCCCAGCGTCAGCTTGTCGATCACGATCAGGTTGTTGCCCTCGAGCTTTCCGTTCTGCACCTTGTATTGAAGGTCCAGGGAAATCTTGCCCTCGGCAACTTGGTAGCCGGCAAACTTCATCGAGTAGGGCGAAGCCGGCACCATGTCGATGTTCTTGAACACGACGTTGAGCGCCGTGTTGTTGCTCAGGTTCGCGGGGTTGAGCTCGCCGCGGATGCGCGCCAGGCCGAACTCGTCGACCTCGCCATCGAGCTGGATCTGGCTGCGGGCTTCAGCGCTGGAAGATATCCCGCTGATGACGCCGTTGAGGTCGTGAATCTTGGCGGAAAACTGAGGTCGCAGGCTCAGATCGGTGAAGTCGAGGTTGGCGTTTTGCAGGCGGACTCTGCCAACGCGCACAGGAAAGTTTTCGTCCGTGGCTGTGCGTGGCCCATCTGCCGCAGGGGTGGGCCGTGCCACATCTGGAGTTTTTCTGCGCACCAGTAATCTGGCTGCATTGAAACTTCGGTCGTTTTCGATGATGAGCTTGGCGCCCGGCTCGACCACGCGAAGGTCGGGAATTTCAAGCCGGTTGGGCGCCATGCTGAAAAGAACCCTGTCTGCAGCCACTTCCTTCCAGCCCGCAAAGAGCTGACCATCGATTTCGTTCAGACGCACGCCCGTGGCATCGAGCGAGCCTGCAAAGCGCAGGCTGGAGGGGGCCGCGGGTGTGTCTGCTGTGCGCGTCAGGCGCCCTTTCGCCGAGACGTTGCCGCTTGCGATCTTGAGCAGCAAGTGCTGGCTTAGCAAGGGCTGAAAAGGCAGCAGCGCCAATTGCTTGAGGCTCACGTCGGCCTGCAACGCGCCGTTTCCGGGCACCACGTTGCCGTCTGCGGTGAACTGGCCGCCTTCACGAAGGGCAAGGCTCGAGGCGAATTTCACGGACTTGGACAGGTCGCTGCTGGCGCCGGAGGCCTTGAACGCGAAGTCGTTGACCTGTGCCTGGAGGCCGCTGTCCTGGTCTGAAATGGCGGCGCTGAAGCGATTGACTTCCACGCTGGTGGCGGTGACCGCCCATGCTGCGCCCGGCCCTTCAACGGCGGCGGGGGCTGCGGACGAACCGGCCTGCTTGCCGGGGTTGCTGGCGGTGGCCGTGGTGCCCGCCTTGGGCAGCAATTTGAGCAGCGCGAGTTCGCCGCCTTTCTCGCGGGCAAGCTTGAGCTGACCACCTTCTGCATAAACTCGTTCGAAGGCGGCGCGCCTGGCCGCCAGATCAATGCTGCCTCCGCTGAGTCCGAGTTGCGATATTTTGATCGGTGCGTCGTTGCCCTGTGAAACGCTCAGGTCGGCCAAAGAAAAATCGGCGCCCTTGACGTGTGCGCTGAACACCTGGGCAGATTGGGCGGCATCGACCTGGAATTGGAGGTGCGCTTTGCTGGCCTGAAGTTTCGCGGGAGGGCTGACGCTTTGATCCACCACCACAATGGCTACGTCGTCCAGTGCCACCCGTTTGACCGCAAGCTTCCAGTCGGTGCCCGCTGTGGTCGATGCGGTCGATGTGCCCGATCCGCCTGATGCTGCTTTTACCGGCTGTGTGTTCGCCACCATCAGTTGCGCCAGATCGAGCTCGCCTTGTGGATTGCGGTTGACGTTGATGCTGCCTCCGCCGGCATTGAGCTCTCCCACGCTTGCGTCACGCCGGGCCAGATCCGCGTTGACCTGGGTGACGTCCAGCCGCGCCAGGGTGGTGAACGCTTGCGCGGCCCCTTCGCGAATCAATGCCAGATTGCGCAAGGACAGGTTGGCCTCGGCGAGGCGTGCATTGAGCTTGCCGCTTTCGTAAGAGACGAAATACGGCACCTTGGCGGAAAGTTGTCCTGACGCCATGCGGGCATGTGTATGGGGCTTGAGGTAGCCGCTCAATTCTGGCAAGGCAATATCCTCGAGCACGACTTCGCCGCTTGCGCGAATCGGGTTGACCGAGGCGGTGCCTGTCCAGCGCAGCTTGCCGCCTCGTGCGGATTCAGCCGTAAAGCTGTGCGAATCGCTTTGATCCGGCAGCGTGCTGAAGTTGAGCAGCTTGAATTCGATCGGCGTCAGTTCGTTCTTGTAGCCCGCCCGCAGGTCGTTCATCGCCAGCCTGCCGTTTTCCATTGCAAATCGTTCAATCACGAGCCGTGGAAGCGACGAGTCGGCAGACGGTTTGCGTGGCGTTCGATCGAGCGTGGCGAGAAGCTCGCCCAGATTGAACTTTCCGTCGGGTGAAATGAGCAAGTTCACGCTGGGCCCGGTCAAGGTGACCTCGCTGAAAGTCCAGGCGCGGCGGTAGATCGAGCGCCATTGCATTTGCACCGCCAAGGCGGCCACATCGAACAAGGGCTGACTGTCGGCCTCTGCCAGCTTCAGGTTCTCGGCCTGAAGGCGCAGCGTGAAGGGATTGAAGCGAACCTTGCCGACGCTGGCCTGGCGAGCCAGGGTTTGCTGGCCGAATTTCGCGACCTCACGCTCGAGCGCCCAGGGGACGACCCAGAAACCCAGCGCTGCATAAGCTGCCAGCAGGAAGGCCAGCCCGGCGCCCCATTTTTTCCAATGCAATCTCATGACTCGTCACCCCTGCGCGTCCGTCGTCCGTCCAATCGACGTTGACCCATCGTCAACGACCTTTGCAGCGTATCACTCCCTGCACGGCGGGTAAGCGGGAGTGGATTTGAAATTGAATCGGGACACCTCACGCAGCCGGTACTATCACACGGTCGACCGCAATGGAAACGTGACTCATGACCGGAAATTTTTCGATCTCCCCATCCCTCGTCAACGCCTTCGCGCCCAGCGGCGTCCTGCGCGCTTCGATCAATCTAGGCAACCCCATCCTGGCGCAAGCGGGGAAAAACGCTGAAGGGGCGCAAGGCGTATCGGTCGACCTGGCCAGGGAACTCGGCAGACGTCTGGGGCTTGCGGTCGAGTTGGTGGTGAACGACACCGCAGCCAAATCGGTCAAGGCAGTCAACGAAGCCCTTGCCGACGTCGGCTTCTTCGCCATCGACCCCTTGCGTGGCCAGGAAATAGCGTTCACCCCGCCGTATGTGCTGATTGAAGGCTGCTATCTGGTGCGGCAAGCCTCGCCCTTGACAGACAACGCCGAGGTCGACCGTCCGGGCCTGCGGGTGGCCGTGGGGCAGGGCAGTGCTTACGACCTGTTTCTCACACGCGAAGTCGGCCATGCTGAAATCGTCAGGGCACCCAGTTCGCAGACCACGGTGGCGACCTTCATTGATCAGCAGCTCGACGTGGCGGCCGGCGTAAAGCAGCAGCTAGAAGCCGATGCCCTGCACTTCGGCGGACTGCGGCTTCTACCCGGCCACTTCATGGTGATCCGGCAAGCCATGGGACTGGCCAAGAGCCGGGGCGATGCGGCAGCCGACTTCCTGAGCCGATTTGTCGAGGACATGAAGTCCAGTGGTTTCGTGGCCGAGGCCCTCGTGCGTCACGGAATCGAGGGAGCCGCAGTGGCTCCGGCGGGCTGAAGCCGACCGAGCGATTTACTTCGATCGTCCGTCGAAGCGCGTGACCGGGATGGTGTCGAGCTCGATGCCTTCGATGCAGCGCACATTGACAGCGGCCATCTCGCCTGCTGGACCCGGACCTTCACCGTAGGGATGAATGCCGCAGTTCGGGCAAAAGCGGTGCTTGATCACGTGCTTGTTGAAGAGATAGGTGCTGGCGTTCTCCTCGGGCGTCAGCAGCTTGAGGGCTGTACGCGGGATGAACCACAGCAGCGATCCCTTGCGCTGGCAGATGGAGCAGTTGCATGCCATGGCCGAGGTAATGTCGCCTTCGGCTTCGAACTTGATGCGGCCGCAATGGCAGCTTCCCACGTGTGTCATGTGAACTCTCCCAGGGCTCGTCTGATGCTGGAACTTCGCTTGGCTCTTTGGCCAGCTGGCATAGGGACAACCATTGTGACGCTCCAGCGCCAATCGGGACGACTCGACCTTAGCGCGCCAGCACACACCCACTTGCCGGGGACCAGTGCAGGGCTACTGGGGTGCCCGGTGCGCCGGTCAGCTCGCCAGGACTGGTCTCGACGGTCATTTGCTGACCGCCATCAAGCTGGACTTCCACGTGGGCCAGATTGCCGGAGAACGTACGGCCGAGAATGCGCCCCGTCAGGCGGTTGAGTTCACCCGGAAGCGTCGCAGGTGCCGAGAGCTTCAGATGCTGGGGCCGCAGGCCCGCGGTGACCTTGCCGCCTGGCGTTGAAGTGGGCTGGACCATCCGGACCCGGGTCCCGTTGATGTCAAGGACGCAGTAATTGCCTTCATGCCCCACCATCTCTGCATCGAGCAGGTTGATCTGCCCGATGAAATCGGCCACGAAGCGCGTTTTGGGCTGGTTGTAGATTTCCTCCGCGCTGCCCATCTGCTCGATCAGCCCGCCATTCATCACGACGATCCGATCGGACATGTGCATGGCCTCGGTCTGGTCATGCGTCACGTACACGGTGGTGGTTCCCAGCCGCTGCTGGATTTGGCGAATCTCCGACTGCATCGCCTCGCGCAGCTTGAGGTCCAGCGCACCCAGAGGTTCGTCCATCAGCAGCACTTTGGGGGAATACGCCACCGCTCGCGCCACCGCCACACGCTGCTGTTGCCCGCCCGACAGCTCGGGCGGATAACGGTGCTCGACGCTGGACAACTGCACCATCTCCAGCAGCTCCTTCACGCGCTTTGCAATGGCGGCCTTGTCGACACGCCGTTCCGCCAGACCGAAACCGATGTTCTCGCCGATGGTCATGTGCGGAAAGAGGGCGTAGTCCTGGAAGACCATGCCGATGTCGCGCTTGTTGGGCGGCAAGCGGGTGACGTCCTGCGTACCCAGGAAAACCGTGCCGCTGGTGGGCAGCACGAAGCCGGCAATCATGCGCAGGGTGGTGGTCTTGCCGCAGCCCGAGGGCCCGAGCAAGGTCAGGAATTCGCCTTCGCGAATGTCCAGGTCGACGCTGCGCACGGCGAACGTGTCGCCGTACTTCTTGCAGACCTGGTCAAGGACAACTCGGGACATGAAACTCCTACTTGCTGACGGCGCGGTTCCACTGGTCGTACCAGTTGTTCACGTTCACGCCCTTGTAGTCGACGCGCAGCATGGTGGCGATTTCGGCGGGCTCGATGTTGTTGAGGGCCACGAACACCGGGTCTTCCGTGCGCAGGCGCTGCATGGCGCGCTTGTTGACGGGCCAGACGCCGCTGTTGCGCGCGAAAGCCACCTGGAATTCCTCGTCGAGGTAGGCATTCATGAAGGCGGTTGCCGCAGCGGCATTCTTGCTATTTTTCACGACGCCCAGCCAGCCGACCTTGATGACGCCTTTTTGCTTGTCATTGATGCGCGGGTGCGCCGCTGCCAGGTTGACCCCGGCAAACTTGATGGCACGCAGGCACCAGCCAGTGTGCGCCACGGCCGCGTAAATGTCGCCACTCTTGAAGGAGCTGATGACGTCGCCACCGGCTTTCCAGAACTTGGCGCCCTTGATGGAAGCGATGGTGTCCAGCGCAGGCTTGACGTTGGTGGTGTCGCCGCCGGACGCATACGCCATGCCGGCGAAGTTGGCCAGGCCGCCGCCGCCCGTGATGTCGGCCAGCATGACCCGGCCTGCCAGCTTGGGGTTCGCCAGATCCTTGTAGGTCATGGGGGCAGGCAGGCCGAGCTCGGCGAACTTGCCCTTGTCGTAGCAGATCACTTCCTGCGTTGTCCAGTTGCCCACCGCAAACGTGCCGCGTTGCCATGGCTCGATTTGCTGGGCGTTCGGAACGCCTGCGTAATTGACGGGCAGCAGCAGGCCGCTGTCGGCGACCTGATCGATCTGCGCGTCGAGAATTTCGACCACGTCGAAGGGGGCGTCGCGGCCGCGCGCGGCAATGATCTTGGCGAGATTGTCCTGCGGGCTGCCCACCACGAACTCGACCTTGGCACCCATCGCCTCGATCTTCGGAGCCACCAGCTTGGCAAGATCGTCGCGCCACGGTCCGCCAAAAGTGGCTACGCGCAGCGTGACGCCGTCGAAAGGTTTGGCCTGCGCGTGCGCCCCGGCTGACCATACGCCCGCCGAGAGCATGATTCCCGCCGACACCAGCGTCAGACCGAATCGTTTCAAGACTTTTTTCATACCGCCTCCAGATTGAGTGGAACAAACACCTAACGTGAATTACCCGAATGCACGACCGAGTCCAGGCCGATGGCCTTCTGAACCAGCAGCAAGGCCAACATAGAGAAAACAATCACCAGCGACGCTGACGCCAGCACCGACGGGTTGAAGTCGGTCTCGATACCGAAAAAGAGCTCGACCGGGTAGGTCACGAAGCCCGGCGCCGTGAGGAACATGGCGATGGGTACATCGGAGAACGACACCATGAAGGCATAGAGCGCGCCGGCGTGCACCCCGGGCATGATGGTCGGCAACGTAATGCGGCGAAACGTTCGCCAGCGGCTGGCTCCCATGCTCTGGGCCGCCTCTTCAAGCCGCATGTTGAAGCGTTGCAGCACCGACACCACGGTGCCGATGACATAAGGCGTGGCCACGAAGAGGTGGCCCAGGTAGAGCCCGGCAAAACTGGCATTGAGATACACACCTGTTGCGTCGCCCGCCGCGTAGAAAAGGCGCAGGAACGCCACGCCCGTGACGACGGCCGGAATCTGCATGGGCGCACGAAAGAATGCCAGGAAGAAGGACTTGCCCGGAATCGTCCCGCGCACCACGCCCAGCGCCGCAGGAATGCCGAGGAGGCAGGCGCCGAGCGCCACCGAAAGCGCCAGGCCCAGTGAAAGACCCAGCGCGTGAAAGTGCGCGGAAGGTATCTTCTGGTACCACTTGATCGTAAGTTCCTGGGGTGGAAACACCACGCCTGTATAGGCCGTTGCACCGTCGAACGATGAACCGACCACCACCGCCATGGGCGCCAGCAGGAAAAGATAGGCCCAGCCCACCCAGATGTACTTGGCCACCGTCCCCCAGGAAGGCGGCCGCATTCCCCGCTTCGTGGCAGCCGTCTGCCGAGACGCTGAGACCTTGCTGTCGGGCAATGCACTCATCAGGCAATCACCAGCCGGGCCGAGCGCAGTCGCCGGACCAGCACGATGGAAACAAGGTTGATGACGACCACGGCGACCAGCAGGACGCCCGCCAGGGCAGCGCCCATGCCGTATTTGGTTTCGACGATCACAGCGCGCTGGATCAGCACGGGCAGCGTAAAGACCCGCCCGCCGCCGAGCAGCGAGGCCGATGTGAAGGCACCCATGCACATGTTGAACATCATCAGTGCGCCGACGATGATGCCGGGCAGACTCAAGGGCAGGATCACCTTCATGAAAACGCGAGGACGGCTCGCGCCATGGATGGTTGCCGCCTCTTCGAGCGAGCGAGGAATGGTCCGCACCACGCTGTAGAGCAGCAGCACTGAAAAGCCCATCGTGAACTGCATCAGCCCGACCACCACGCCCGTCGGGTTGCCGATGATGGTGTAGGGCTTGTCGAACAGCCCCAGGGCCATCATCAATTTATTCAGCCCGCCGTTGGCCGAGAAGATCACGATCAGGCCGTAGACCTTGATGACGATGGTCACGAAAGACGACACCACGACACCGGCCAGCATGAACATGGCCCAGCGCGAGCGCATGCGGGCAATGACGTAGGCGACCGGGAAACTCATGAGGAGCGTCAGGACGGTGGCAATGGCCGAGACGCGGATGGTCAGCCAGAGCGAGCGCACGTAGAACTCGTCGCTGAAAATGGTCCGGTAGTTGTCCCAGCCCAGCGTGGTGGAAAGGTTGCCCAGCCCCAGGTCGGCGGAGAGGCTGCCGCGCAGAAAGGTCAGTTGGGAGGCGGCCAGCAGCACGAAACTCACCACGAAGGACGGGATGAGCAGGTATTCCCAGCGGGTGTTCATGGGAAGGTGCCAGAAATCAGCGCAGTTGCCGCAGCGGGCTGGCGGGGAGGCGCCCGGCGCCGTTCGCGCGCCCAAGCGGGTGCGTGGCGGGTTTCGAGGTGACGGGAACGCAAGCAAGAAACATCAGGTGGCTCTCCGGACTGTGCTGCAGGTCACGCAATTAACATGCCTCAGCTCCGGTCAGCTTAACCGTGGGTGAGCAAAAAGGGCGCTTGCAGAACCCGCTTGGCGTGCTCTATTAGCAAAGTTGATGGGTGACGCTTCCCCAAGTGCAGATCAGACCGAACTTCCGCCGGGGCGTGAACTTGTTCGCCTCGCTATTAAATCGCCGAGGGCCATGCCATCAGCGCGGCTTCGCTGAAGCAAGAAAGTCGTCGTACTCCCTGATGAACGCCTCTTGGATTTCAAAGTAGGGCATGGCGCCAGTCGGCATCACGCTGATGCGCCAGTTCGGCCGCGATTCGACGATTGACTTGCCGCGGTAGTCGGTGAAGTCGCCGCGCGTGCCGTGCGACATCCAGACAGGTTGGGTCAGCGCTTCGTAGACCGGGTGAATATCGGCGCTGAAAAGGCCGCCCGAAATGAACTGCAGCGGCGCGTACTCTGCCCCCGGTTGGCGGGTAGTGATGACGTCGTAGGCCCAGAGTGCTTCATCGATTTGCTTGGAACCCCAGGTTTTCTGCAGAAAGAAGCGGATGACGCCAGGCCGGGTGAGTCCCCGGAACACGGCCGCTCCCCAACCGGGTCCGCGCAGCAAGGCCAGCAGCCAGGCCATTTCGAGCGTGCTACCTGCTTTTCCGCGCCGCTGCTTGCCCAGGCCGCTGAAGCCGGTCGGGCTGACGAGTGCGAGCGTGGCGAAAGCGTCGGGAGCCTCGGCCGCTGCCCGCGCGAGGAACTCGCAGGACAGCGACACCGCCAGCGCGTCGCATGGCTGATCGGGGCAGCGCTGGCGAATGAGCTCGCGAATCGCGTGCAGCGCATCGGTCATGAGCCTGGGGTTGTATACGCGATCCGGCCGTTCCGAGAACCCGTAGCCCGGCAGGTCTATAGAGAACACCGTCCGGCTTGCCTTGTAGTGCTCATGCAGGGGCCGTACCTCTGCGGCAGATGCTGCCGCGTTGACGCTGTGCACCAGCAGGAGCGGCGCTCCCTGGCCTGCTACATAGGCCGACAGCGTCATGCCCCGGCATTGAAAAGTGAATCGCTCGCCGCTGACGGCGGCGGGTAGGGCAGGGGGCATCGGAGTCCTCGGGTAATGGTGGTGCCAGCGCGGGGGCAAGGTTCCCACCCATGATAGGCGCGCTCTGGCGAGGGCGCGCGGCAGGACGGGTCCACGGCGAGGTGCTGAACGGCGCCGACCCGCGCGCTACCCCTCATCCGACACAGAGAGGCCGGGCGGATGCTAGCGTGGTCGCAGAGGCTGGGCGCATCGTCCCGGCGAAACGAAGGAGATCTTCATGCAACGCTTTCTGCCCTTCTGGATCCTGGGTGCACCCCTGGTGCTGGCGCTTATCGACTGGGCACGCACGCCCAAGGTCAGCAAAGCGCGATATGCCGACCCGGGTGCCCGGCCCTAAGCGCTACAAGAACAGGCGCGCCTTAACCCCGCCTTAACCCCAGCGGTGCGTGCGCTGCCACCTGCGCCACAGGTCCAGGACGTGGCATATGCCGGCCGCGCTCAGGCACAGCAGCGTGAGCAGCCAGTTCGAGCCGTGCAGCACGGTGCGGATGGCCAGCATGAGAAACAGCCCCGATGCGAGGTTGAGCAGGTAGTCGCGTCCTGCAAGGCCGCGTCCGGTGCGCCACCGGAACGCCTGCAGCGCGAGAAGCTCGATCAGCGTCAGGGCAATGACGCCATCGAGCAGCAGGCCGCTGGTCCAGAGCTCTTGCAGATCAGCCTCCAAAGGGTGAGTTCAAGCGAACCGTTGACCAGTTCAACACCGAAGCGAACGAGACCCAGGCGAGGTAGGGATAGAGCAACCGACTGGCCAGCAGGGAGTGGGGCCGGATGCAGGCAATCAGCGCGGCGATCGACAGCCACAAGAAACCTACTTCGGCCAGGGCCCAGTCGGGTCTTTGCAACTTGAAAAACAGCAGGCTCCAGAGTGAGTTGAGCCCTGCATTCAAGCCGAACAGCGCCAACATGAGAATTCGGCCGCGGCCTTTTGGCGTGTGCTTCCACGCCAGAACTCCCGATGTCGCTGCAAGCGCGAAGATCAGCGTCCAGGCAGGACCGAACCAGAAATCCGCAGGCTTCCATGCCGGCTGAACCAGTTGCCGATACCAGGGCCCGATCTCGGTAAGTGCCGCGCCCACCGCCGCAAGCGCAAGGGCTGCCGTGGCCGCGATGAAAATGGGCGCTGCTTGCGGCGCAGCCCTCATACCCGCGCCAGGCCCAGCAGGTGCGCCATGTCCTTGAAGAAGATGCGCACATGGGCCATGGGTTTCTTGCGGGTGAGCTGCTTGTTCATATAGGACTCGAAGGTCAGTTGCTGGACATCCTTGTCCTCGCAGATCTTGACGAAGCGCTCGCGGCGCTTGTCATTGCGATACCAGAAGGACTGCAGCACCCCCAGCACCCAAAACACGGTGCCATGCGCCTTCATGAAGCGCTTGCGGGCGAGCTTGAGGCTCGCGGGATCACCCGTGAGCAGCAATTGATGAATGGCCTCGGCGGCCATCTGACCGCCGACCATGGCGTAGTAGATGCCTTCTCCGGAGGCTGGAGCGACCACACCGGCGGCGTCTCCGGCCAGCACTACGTCACGCCCGTTATCCCAGCGCGGAAGCGGCTTCATGGGAATCGGCGCCCCTTCGCGGCGAAGCGTCTCGGTGCCCGCCAGTCCCGACGCCATGCGCAATTGCTCGACGGCACCGCGCAGTGAAAAGCCCTTGTCGGCGCTGCCTGTGCCAATGCTCAGCGTATCCCCATGTGGGAAAATCCAGCCGTAGAAATCGGGCGACAGATGGCCCTGGTAAAACACATCGCAGCGTGCGCCGTCATAGCCGGCCGGAGCCACCGCAGGCGCGCGAACGATCTCGTGGTACGCGAAAACATACTTGCTTTTTTCTGCGCCTTGGACGCACTGCCGTGCAACCTCGGATCGTGCGCCATCGGCACCAACCACCGAACGCGCGCGTACTTGCGATGCGACGCCGTCACCGCGCATATGCCGGTCGCGAGCAAGGTAGTGCACGACACTGGTGCCGTCGGGGTCGCGGTCGAGCCGAACGAAACTTCCCGAGCGCAGCTCTGCGCCGGCCGATATGGCGCGTGCGCGCAGCCACTCGTCGAATTCATCACGGTTGACCATGCCGACAAAGCCGTTTTCGATCGGGATATCGACATGCTTGCGCGAGGGCGCCACCATGCGGGCGCATTGGGCCCGGGCCACCAGCAAGTGGTCGGGAATAGCGAAATCCTTGATCAGCCGGGGTGGAATGGCGCCGCCGCACGGCTTTGCCCTGCCGGCCCGGTCGAGCAACAGAACCGTGTGGCCCTGGCGCGAGAGTTCATGCGCGGCGGTCGAACCCGAAGGGCCGCCACCGATCACCACCACATCGAAAATTTCATTTGCTTGCATGCCAGGCTCCAGTTGCTGACGGTGGTGATGGGCGACCATGTGAGTTTTGCTTTCGCTTAGGCTCAGCCTGCGGGGCTGGCTGTAGCCGTGAAAATGGCGGGCTGCGATTTGCCGGGGCGGCGCTCTGCGGCGGGCAGCTTGATGCTCCACGCGAGCCACGCAGACATGAGGAACATCGCGGACTCCAGCGCAAAGACCATTGCGTAGGCAAGGCCCGGAGAAGCTACCAGCCATCGCGCGGCATCGCTCGCACCCGTACCGACCAGGCCACCGAGTCCGAACGCAACGGCTTGCGCTGCGCCCCACATGCCCATGCGCACACCCTCACGCGCCGCCTTGCCCTGGCTCGCCATGCGCATCATGGAGCCGATGGCGCCGATCGAGAATGCGCCGTTCGCAACGCCCAGTGCGAAGACAGTGGGCTTGAGCGGCCAGTCCGGGCCCACGAGGCCGCCTGCGACGAGTCCAGCCATCGCGATGGCCGAGGCAATGCAGCCGCCGATGGTCCAGCCGCGCAAGGAGCCCACCTGGCTCAAGACCGGATGCGCCTTGTATCTTCTGGCAACGGCGCCTGCGCCGGCGACCAGAAGCATGCCCAGCAGCACGCCACCGTGTTGCACGCCGGCCAGCTGCGTGGAAGCGCCCGGCGTGAAGCCGAAGACGGTTCCTGCGAACGGCTCGAGAATCAAGTCCTGCGCGCTGTAGGCGAGCATCGAGACAAAAACAAAAATGGTGAACTGCCGCGCCGCCGCCTCGTTCCACACTTCGCCAAGCGCGTCCCTGAACCGGGAGGGTGCAACCGCTGTTGCTGGCACTGGTTCCTGCGGCTGCCGCGCTTCGGGATTTTTTTCAAGTCCGTGTACCGCGGCCAGGGTAAGGAGCCAGGCCGCGGCACAAACCGTGGCCGTGACCGCGATAAGGCGCTCGGGCCCGTAGGGGTCGAGAAACTTTCCGGCCAGACCCGCCGTGATGGCAAAGCCCGCGATCATCATCATCCACACCAGGGTGGCGGCGCCTCCACGGCGGTCGTCCGGCACGCGCTTGGCCAGCATCACCAGCAGCGAGGTGCCGCTTGCGCTGACGCCGGCTCCGATCAACACGAAGCCCAGCACCGCCAATGCGATGCCCGCCGTGCGCTGCGATGCCATCAGGACGGTTGCGAAGGAGGCGACCATGGCGCCAAGTGCCAGCACGGCCATGCCGCCGACGATCCAGGGTGTCCGCCGGCCGCCCACGTCGGAGCCGTGCCCCATGCGCGGCCGCGCAATCTGCACAAGGTAATGGAGCGCCACCAGAAAGCCGGGCAAAAGCGCGGGCAGTGATAGTTCGACCACCATGATGCGGTTAAGCGTCGAGGTGGTGAGGACGACGATGGAGCCGAGCGATGCCTGGACCAGACCCAGCCGCGCGACGCTGGCCCAGCCGAAGTCGGCTCCGCCGCTGCTCACGGTGCACCCGATCCGAGACTGCGCAATGCAAAGGCGCTGACCATCATGCCGGCCACAAAAAGCGGCACGCCGAAGCCGCTGTACCAGAGCGCGCGGGCCGTCACGTCCTGCAGGAAGCGGCGCATCAGGAACACCTGGGCCACGATGAGCAGTGCAACGGCCAGCGCATGCACGCTCTGGTGCCAGTGAATCAGGAGCAGCACCACCACCAGTTGCGGCACCACCATGAACCAGCACGCCACCCGGCCAGCCCGCGCCACGCCCAACTGCACCGGCAACGAGCGAACGCCCATTTGCCGGTCACCTTCGACCGCCTTGAAATCGTTCAGGGTCATGATGCCGTGTGTCGCGGCGCTGTAGAGAGCCGCCAGGACCAGGGACTCGCCTTGCGGCATGGCGCCGCCGGCCATCACCGCGGCTCCCGTTGCCCAGGCAATTCCTTCGTAGCTGATCCCGCAGGCGGCGTTTCCCCACCAGCCGTTTTCCTTCAGGCGAACAGGTGGGGCGCTGTAAGCCCAGGCCAGCGCAAGGCCGACGACCGCTGCGCCAAAACCCCAGGGGCCGAGCAGCAGGGCGACAGCAAGGGAGACGAATGTCCAGAGCACGGCCAGATACAGACCCCAGCGACCTGGCATGCGGCCCGAGGGAATAGGGCGGTTGGGTTCGTTGATGGCGTCGACGTGCCGATCGAACCAGTCATTGACGGCCTGGCTGGTGGCACACACCAGCGGTCCGGCCAGGATAACGCCCACCACGGCGATCGCCCATCGCCCCTCCATGGAAATTCCTGAAGCCACAACACCGCAGGCAAAAGCCCACATCGGCGGGAACCAGGTGATCGGCTTGAAAAGCTCTGTGACTGTTGCGAGAGAAGGCCGATCCATGTCCTCCGTTTTAATGCAAGAGCTCAGAGAGTGTCAATAAGAAGTGACACTAGTTTGTGCAAATTTGCTTCGACAAAATGTCGTGGTTGAGCGCAACGGGCGCCCACGGTGAAGCAAGCGCCCAAGAAAAAGCCCCGCATGGGCGGGGCTGATTCGAAACCGACATCAAGGCCGGTGATGAAAATCTCAGTGCTCGGTTTCCGAGGTGGAGTCGCCGATATTGAAGCGGCGCAGCTTGATGTAGAGGCTTTGCCGTGACAGGCCCAGCATTTCAGCTGCCGAGGCCCGGTTGTCGCCTGTGAGCTGAAGTGCTGCCTCGATACAAAGCTGCTCGATCAGGTCGGTCGTCTCGCGCACGATGTCCTTGAGCGGCAAGCGGCCGACGAGTTCGGTCATCTGGCTCGCGGAGCGGGGCAGCTCTTTGTTGCCCCGGCCTTCGTGATTCAGGCGGCGGCCCATGTCACGGATGGTGAAACCGAGGCAGCGCTCGGCGCCCGTGGTCACGGCCACGGCCGAAATTTCAACCTCGCTGGTGCTGCCTTGCTGACCACGCATCTGGGTCGCGAACAGTCGCACGGAACCATGTTGACGGAGGTTCGCCACGAGGACCCGGAAGTCGACGCCGTTGCGGCCCAGCCATTTGTCGAGGGATTCGCCACGGGCCTGGTCATCGCTGCCGAGTTGGCCCAGTTCGAGAAAAGCCTTGTTGACGCTCAGGATCTTGCCGTCGAGGTCGGTCACGACAAAGGCGTCGGGAGCGCTTTCCATGACCTGCAGCAGTTGCTGCTGACCCGACACCGTTTGCGCGGTCGGCTTGGCTTCCTGCTCGGAAAAACGCAGCAGGAAGTGCAACGCGTTGTCCTGGCGGAATTGCGAACCTGTCACCAGGAGTTGCTTTGGCTGGTCTTTCAACCGGACGGGGATAGGGTCGGCGCGGCCGCTGACACGCAAGCGTTCCAGCAGGTCACGCAAGGCGGCGGAGCTTTCGCCGTCCAGGCTATCGGCAACGGTCCAGCCGCTGCGCTGGGCTCGCTCGCCAAACAGCTCGAGGGCGGCGGGGTTGGTTTCTTCGACCTTGTCGATGGAGCCGCTCAGGATCAAAACGGCTTCGGAGGCCATCTGGAACAAAAGCCGATAGCGAGTTTCGACCTGGCGCAGCCGCCAGTAGTCGCGCTCCATGGACAGTTGTGCCGTAACAAGTCGCTGCTGCAGCGCAACCTGGGCGCGAAGGTCGCGGCCGAAGGCAAGGGTATGCGTAGCGGCAGTGCTGGGGTCTTGGCCTTTGCGGCGCACCGGCACGACGGAATAAGAAAGGGGGAGATCGGCGCCGCCGTCTTGCGGGTGGTTGACGTGGCGCCAGCGCACGCCGTCGCCCGAACTCACCTGCTTGAGCAGCGCTTCAACCTTGGGTTGGCTTTCGATGGTGACGGTCTGCGACCAGCTCTTGCCGATCCATTGGTGGCACCCCTCGAGCAGTTCGTCGCTGCCGAAGGCGAGGTCGCGAATGACGCCTGATTCGTCGAGGATAAGGACGACATCGGCGGCCGCGGTGATCAGTTCGGCCGCAGAGTCGGCGTCCAGATCCGCTAGGAACTGGCCAGGCATTTCAAAGTGCCTGTCGATGTAAGCCTGCGAACCCTGCTGCATTGATGTCTTTCGTCGGAAGATAGAAGGAAGACGCTGTTTCAAGCCCGGTAGCCGGACTTGGCAATCAGTTTCGCGGCCAGCTCGGGGGCCTGGCTGCCCTCGGTAATGATCGCATCGGCATTGATCTGCACTGCATATTCGGGGTGCAAGGCAAAGATCGCGCCACCTGCAATTATAGAGACTCGGGGATTCAAGCTGGCTTTGCGGACTTCCTGCATGGCGTCGCTCAGCCGTTTGAGGTTGACTTCACCCCCCAGGGAAAATCCGATTACGTCGAACCAGGTGTCCCTTACCTGACGGGCCGGGGCGTGTTCGGTCGGCACAAAGTTGGTGGAAACGTCCCAGCCGTCCCGGTGAAAAAATTCGGCCACCAGCGACAGCCCGAAGGTGTGCTGTTCGCCAGGGCAGGGGAGCAGGAGAATGCTGTGCCCAGGGACGGGACGCTCGGGCCTGCCATCGGCCCCGTGCGCTGGAGCGAGTTCGCCGCTGTTCTCGCGCAGGACCTGCTGCAGGCGGCCCAGGCCGACGGTGACTTCCGTGAAATCGCAGAGATCGCGTTCCCACAATTCGCCCAGGTGCCTGGCCACAGGCGCCAGAAGGTCCAGCAAAAGCGCTTGTACCGGAATTCCCCGGGCCCTGTGGGCGGTGATGCTGCCATGCAGCGCGGCATCGTCCGCATGCAGAATCAGTCGTGCAAATTCAAGCACATCGCTGGGGGAAACCGCTTCGACAACTGCGGCGGCCTCAGGTGAACACTCGTGCTGGAAGCGATGCGCGAGCATCAGCCGGGGAATGATTTCGTACTCGACCGCTTTTGCAAGCAGCAACGAGCGAACGCCGGCGTCGCCGGCAGGCTCATCGGTGTCGTTGCGCAGGAGACTTTCCATCCCGGGGCTATAGCTTCCAGGTTCGTTCCACGACTCTGCCCCGGACCCTCCGTACGGGGAACCCTCTTCTGCCTCGTACCGTGAAGACGAGCCCATCTGACATCTCCTGCGCTGAGCGCTTGTGTTCTGCCGATACGCATGGGCCCGGTGCTTGCCGGAACGTTCTTACGTCATCAGGTGATCAATTACCTTCGCGCCGAAAAACCCTCCCGGTTAATTCTCTCGACGCACACGAGCTTGTACTGTTCCTTGAGAAGGAAATCAAAAGGAAACCCCGCAGAAAACGACAAAACTAGGGAAACTACTAAGGAAATATGTACAAATAAATATACGTCAATAAAAGTTGACACAAATCAAAACCGCGTCTAAATTTCCCTTAACCCATCCATCTCCGCGTGCATGAATTCCCACACCCTCCGGTCCTCGTTGCCGACCTCTCTTTACACCGCTGAAGAGCGGCAAAGAAGAGACGCCACGGTCTGGACACTTGTCCAGGGTGTACTTGCACCGCTGCAATTTCTCGTGTTCCTCATCAGTGCCTGGCTCGTCGTCCGGTTTCTCGCCACCGGCGAGGGCCAGTTCGCCGCCATGGCATCGGTCGTTGTCAAGACGCTGGTGCTGTACCTCATCATGGTGACGGGCGCGATCTGGGAAAAAGTCGTGTTCGGCCGCTATCTTTTTGCCCCGGCGTTTTTCTGGGAAGACGTTTTCAGCATGCTGGTACTGGCGCTGCACACGGCCTATCTGATTGCGCTGGCCGGTGGGTGGCTAGCTCCGCGCTCACTCATGCTGCTAGCACTGCTGGCCTATGCCGCCTATGTCATCAATGCCGCGCAGTTCGTGCTCAAGCTCAGGGCGGCCCGACTCGATGCCGCCCGTCACGCGGTGTCGCAAGAGGGCGTTGCCGCATGAGCGCCGTTATCGCCATCCGCAGTGACACCCCCGCATCGCAGGGCTGCACCGACGCCCCGGTTCTTAAAGAGCGGGGCCAGCGCGAAGTTTTCTGCGGGCTGACCGGCATCATCTGGCTTCACCGCAAGATCCAGGACGCCTTCTTTCTGGTGGTGGGCTCGCGCACTTGCGCGCACCTCATCCAGTCTGCTGCCGGCGTCATGATCTTTGCCGAGCCACGCTTTGCCACGGCGATCATCGATGAGCGAGACCTGGCTGGGCTGGCAGATGCCAACGAAGAACTGGACCGCGTGGTTTCGCGTCTGCTGCAGCGCCGGCCGGAAATCAAGCTCCTGTTTCTGGTGGGCTCGTGCCCGTCCGAGGTCATCAAGCTCGACCTCTCGCGCGCCGCCTCGCGTCTGTCCAGCCAGTTCTCGCCGCGTGTCCGCGTACTCAACTATTCCGGCAGTGGCATCGAAACCACGTTCACGCAGGGCGAGGACGCCTGCCTTGCATCGCTGGTTCCCAGCTTGCCTGAGGCTGCCACACAGACGCCCGCGCTGATGGTGGTCGGTGCGCTTGCCGATGTGGTCGAAGACCAGTTCATCCGGATCTTCAAACAGTTGGGCATCGGTCCCGTGCGCTTCTTTCCGCCGCGGCATGCCACCGACTTGCCCGAGATCGGTCCCAACACCCAGTTCTTGTTGGCTCAGCCTTTTCTGGCCGATACCGCCCGCGCCCTCGAAGCACGCGGGGCAAAGCGCTTGGCGGCGCCTTTTCCATTGGGGGTCGAGGGCACGACGCAATGGCTGCAGGCGGCTGCCAGCGCGTGGGACGTGCCGGCGCAGCGCTTTGAAGAAGCGACATCCGGCGGCCGCGAGCGTGCCACTGCAGCCTTGTCGCGCCAGCGTGCACACCTGGCTGGCAAACGCATCTTTTTCTTTCCTGATTCCCAGCTCGAGATACCGCTTGCACGCTTTCTGTCGCGCGAGCTCGGCATGGAACTGGTCGAGGTGGGAACGCCTTATCTCCATCGCCAGCATCTGGCCGAAGAACTCGCCTTGCTGCCAGAAGGCACGTCCCTCTCCGAAGGGCAACATCTCGAGAACCAGCTTGATCGCTGCCGCGCAGCCCGCCCCGACATCGTCGTTTGCGGCCTCGGGCTGGCCAACCCGCTCGAAGCCGAGGGCATGACGACCAAATGGGCGATCGAGCTGGTCTTCACGCCCATCCAGGGTTATGAGCAGGCGGGCGATCTGGCCCAGCTATTCAGCCGACCGCTGGTGCGCCGAATGCGCCTGGCAGCCTGATCGAAACGGCACCCACGACATGCAGCTGACTCTCTGGACTTATGAAGGCCCGCCGCATGTCGGGGGGGGG
>JAZKIC010000012.1:0-86231 GCA_040385065.1 Pseudomonadota bacterium | reverse complement strand
CGATGCGCATCGCCACCGCCATGGAGGGCGTGCACTACGTACTGCACGCGCCGCAAGGCGACACCTACGCCGACCTCCTGTTCACCATGATCGAGCGGCTACCCAAGCGCCCCCCGGTCACGTACACGACCTTCCAGGCACGCGACCTGGGTGGCGACACGGCGGAGCTTTTCAAGAATGCGGCGCGCGAAGCCTACGAGCGCTTCAAGCCACAGGCCATGATGGTCGGCGCTTCCTGCACGGCCGAACTGATCCAGGACGACCCGGGTGGTCTGTGCAAGGCATTGGATCTGCCCGTGCCGGTGATCGCGCTCGAGTTGCCTTCTTACCAGCGCAAGGAAAACTGGGGCGCTTCCGAAACCTTCTATCAAATGGTCCGGCATCTGGCGAGCCCGCAGGTGCAAACCGCGCCACGAGCTGAGCGGCAGCCGGGCACCCGGCCGAGCTGCAACATCATCGGGCCCACCGCCCTCGGTTTTCGCCATCGTGATGACCTGAAGGAAATCACCGGCCTGCTGGGCAGCATGGGCATCGACGTCAACGTGGTGGCCCCGCTCGGGGCTTCGCCAGCCGACCTCGCCCGCTTGCACGAGGCCGACTTCAACGTGCTGCTTTATCCCGAGATCGGGACGCTGGCGGCGCAGTGGTTGCAGCGCCAGTTCAAGCAACCGTTCACCCGTACCGTCCCCATCGGCGTTCACGCAACCCGCGACTTCATCCGCGAGGCTGCCCAGCTCGCCCAGGTCGACTGCACGGACTTGCTCGCCGAGACCGAATCGCGCGCCGACTGGTATGCCCGCTCGGTCGATTCAACCTACCTCACGGGCAAACGTGTGTTCGTATTCGGCGACGCAACGCATGTGGTTGCCGCAGCACGGGTGGCCACGCATGAACTGGGCTTCACCGTCGTCGGCATGGGAACCTACAGCCGCGAATTTGCGCGTGAAGTCCGGGATGCGGCCAAGCTGTATGGCGTCGAGGCGCTCATCACTGACGACTACCTCGACGTCGAAGAACGCATCGCGGAACTGCAAGTGGAGCTCGTACTGGGCTCGCAGATGGAGCGCCACATTGCCAAGCGGCTGGGTGTTCCGTGTGCCGTGATTTCAGCGCCCGTGCATGTGCAGGATTTTCCCGCGCGCTATTCCCCTCAAATGGGATTCGAAGGCGCCAACGTGCTCTTCGACACGTGGGTGCACCCGCTCATGATGGGTCTGGAGGAGCATCTCATCGGCATGTTCCGCGGCGATGCGGAGTTTCATGAAGATGCGGCACCGTCGCATCTGGGCGGCGGCAAGAAGCCGGTGCAGCAGAACGTGACTCAGGCAGAGCCACAGGCCGAAGCAGATGCAGAACCTGCGTTGCAGGTGGCCGTTGCTCCCGTGCTCGAGGGCATCCCCATGCAGCCTGCAGCTCTGGTGGAGGTCGGCGCGAACGCGGCGTGGGGTGCAGACGCCGAAAAAGAGTTGCGCAAGATTCCCTTCTTCGTTCGCGGCAAAGCACGCCGCAACACCGAACTCTACGCGCGTGAACGTGGCGTACCGGTCATTACCGTGGACACACTCTACGATGCAAAAGCTCATTTCAGCCGCTGACAGCGCACGTGCCGCGTCCGGCATGGCCGGCATGCGGATCGTGCTCGTCACGATGGACAGCCACCTCGCAAGCGCAGCCGAGCGGGCCAACAAGCGCCTCGCCCGCGCCATCCCCGGGTTGATCCTCAGCGTTCACGCGGCCGCCGACTGGGACGAAGACAACGGCGCACTGGAGCGCTGCAAGGCCGACATTGCACGCGGTGACATCGTCATCGCCACCATGCTGTTCATGGAGGACCATTTCCTGCCAGTGCTGGAAGCGCTTCGTGCGCGGCGTGACCACTGCGACGCGATGGTCTGCCTCATGTCGGCAGCCGAAGTGACCAAGCTCACCCGCATGGGCAAGTTCGACATGTCGGGCCCGAGCAGCGGCCCCATGGAATTCCTCAAGCGCCTGCGCGGCAAGCCGGCCAATGCCGACACGGCAGGGCAGAGCGGCGAAGAAAAAACCAGCGCCGGCCATAAGCAGATGAAGATGCTGCGGCGTCTGCCCAAGATTCTTCGCTTCATTCCAGGCACGGCCCAGGACGTGCGCGCCTATTTCGTCACCATGCAGTACTGGCTGGCGGGTTCCGAAGACAACATGGCCAACATGGTCCGCTATCTGGTGGACCGCTACGCAGACGGTGCGCGCCGGGCTTTGCGCGGCATCAAGGCCGATGCGCCGGTCGAATACCCTGAAGTCGGCGTCTACCACCCGCGCATGAAGCCGCGCCTGTCCGAGTCCGCCAGCGATCTGCCTTTGGTGGCCACCACTGGCCAGCGTGGCACCGTGGGCGTGCTGGTGATGCGCTCCTATTTGCTGGCCGGCAACACGGGTCATTACGACGGCGTGATCACGGCGCTGGAAGCACGCGGCATGAAGGTGGTGCCGGCATTTGCAACCGGCCTGGACAACCGCCCGGCCATCGAGGCTTTCTTCATGAAGGACGGCCGGCCCGCCATCGATGCCCTGGTGTCGCTCACCGGCTTCTCGCTGATTGGCGGCCCTGCCTATAACGATGCCCGCGCGGCAGAAGACATTCTGGCCACCCTGGACGTTCCCTACCTGGCCGTGACACCGGTGGAGTTCCAGTCTCTGGATCATTGGGGCGCTTCCGAGCGCGGCCTGCTGCCCGTGGAAGCGACCATGATGGTGGCGATTCCGGAACTCGATGGTGCGACAGGCTCCATGGTCTATGGTGGCCGCAGCGGTGCTGCGAACGTCGCCTGCACCGGTTGCAGCAAAGGCTGCACGTTCGAAAGCGTGGGCGGCGCCCATGACATGCACAGCTGCAGCGAGCGCGCCGACGCGCTGGCCGCACGCGTCGCCCGCCTGATCGACCTGCGCCGTTCGGCCAAAGCCGAACGCAAAGTGGCCGCCGTACTGTTCAACTTTCCGCCGAATGCTGGCAACACTGGAACGGCCGCCTTCCTCGGCGTCTTCGAGTCACTGTTCAACACCCTGGCCGCGATGCAGCGCGAAGGCTACACCGTAGAGATGCCCGCTACCGTCGATGAACTGCGCGATCGCATCATCCACGGCAACGCCGAGCGTTACGGCGCGCAAGCCAATGTCCACGCGCTTGTCACATCGGACGAGCATGTGCGCCGCGAGCGCTACCTTAAAGAAATCGAAGCGACCTGGGGCCCTGCACCCGGCCGGCAGCAAAGCGACGGCAGCCGCATCTTCGTGCTGGGCGAGCGTTTCGGCAATGTCTTCGTCGGTATTCAGCCCGCCTTCGGCCATGAAGGCGATCCGATGCGCCTGCTGTTCGAAAAAGGCTTCGCACCCACGCATGCGTTCTCGGCCTTCTACCGCTGGATGCGCGAAGATTTCGGCGCCCATGCCGTGCTGCATTTCGGCACGCACGGCGCACTGGAATTCATGCCAGGCAAGCAAAACGGCCTGACCGCACAGTGCTGGCCCGACCGCCTCATTGGCGACCTGCCCAACCTGTACCTCTACGCGTCCAACAACCCCTCCGAGGGCACGCTGGCCAAGCGCCGTTCGGCCGCCACCCTCATCAGCTACCTAACGCCCCCTGTAGCACAGGCTGGCCTCTACAAAGGGCTGATGGAGCTCAAGGACACGCTGGAGCGTTATCGCGGACTTGAGCCCGAAGCGCAGACCGAGCGGCAAGAACTCGCCGTGATGCTGCAATCGCAAGCGGCTGCCCTCGACCTCTGCGAAGCCGAACCGGCATGGAGTGTGGATGCGCCCGAGCAGACCCGCCGCCTCAACGACGCCGTACTCGAACTCGCCTACACGCTCATTCCCTACGGTCTGCATGTCGTCGGTCAAAAGCCGACACCGGCAGAACGTGTCGACATGCTGATGTCGTGCGCCGAAGCCTGGCATGGCCAGAAGATCGGCGCCGAGGCCTTGGCTGCCCTGGTCGGCGGCGCGACGGCTCAGTCGGCCCTTGAGCTTGCGTTGAATTCGCCAAACGATGGCACTGCGCTCACCTTGGCTGTTTTCGAGGAACTCGCCCGTACCGACGCCGCCCTCATGCAGGACAGCGAGATCGACGGAATCCTCAAAGCCCTGGATGGCCGCTTTCTGCGCCCGGCGCCGGGCGGCGATTTGCTTCGAACGCCCGCCATCCTGCCCACCGGCCGCAACGTTCACGGCTTCGATCCCTTCCGCATTCCCAGCGCTTATGCCGTCAAAGATGGCGCGCGCCAGGCGACACGCCTCATTGAACGGCACATGGCCGACGGCCATGAATTTCCAGAATCCATCGCGATGGTGCTGTGGGGTACCGACAACCTCAAGAGCGAGGGCGGCCCGATCGGTCAGGCCCTCGCGTTGATGGGCGCGCGTCCCCGGTTCGATGGTTACGGCCGGCTCGCGGGCGCCGAACTTGTCACCCTGGCTGAACTCGGAAGGCCACGCGTGGACGTGATGATTTCGCTGTCGGGTATCTTCCGCGACTTGCTGCCCTTGCAGATCAAGCTGCTGGCCGAGGCAGCCTTCATGGCGGCCTCTGCGGACGAACCAGCCTCGCAGAACTTCATTCGCAAGCACGCGCTGGCCTACCAGGCCGAGCACGGCGGCGACCTTGAAACCGCTTCGCTGCGCGTCTTCGGCAACGCCGATGGGGCGTATGGCTCCAACGTCAACAGCCTGGTCGACAACAGCCGATGGGAAGACAGCGACGAGCTCGCTGAAACCTACAGCCGGCGCAAGGGCTTTGCGTATGGCCGCGCCGGCAAGCCCATGCAGCACGCCAAGCTCCTGAGCAGCGTGCTGGCCGACGTTCAGCTGGCCTACCAGAATCTCGATTCGGTCGAACTGGGCGTCACAACGGTGGACACCTACTTCGACACGCTGGGCGGCGTGAGCCGAGCCATTCAGCGGGCCAAAACCCAGCGTGGTGGCAGCAAGGCGGAGGTCGCTCCCGTCTATATCGGCGACCAGACGCGCGACAGCCACGGCGGCGGCACGGTGCGCACCCTGACCGAGCAGGTCGCGCTGGAAACCCGCACCCGCATGCTCAACCCGAAGTGGTACGAAGGCATGCTCAAGCATGGCTACGAAGGCGTGCGTCAGATCGAAGTGCACCTGACCAACACCATGGGCTGGTCCGCCACCACAGGCCAGGTCCAGCCCTGGGTCTACGAACAACTTACCCAGGCCTTCATGCTCGACCCCGACATGCGCCAGCGCCTGGCCGAACTCAATCCCACAGCTTCGGCCCGCGTTGCGAGCCGGCTGCTGGAAGCGTCAGACCGAAAGTTCTGGCAACCCGATGCGCACGTCCTGCAGGCACTCAGGCAGGCGAGCGAGGAGCTGGAAGACCGGCTTGAAGGTGTTTTTGAAGGAGTCCCCGCATGAGTGTTACCACCGTTCCCATGTCCGAGATCCGGCGTTCCGCCGGCCGGCCCCAGCGCGAAGACGGCGAGGGCAGCCTGCAGGTTCAGCTCGACCCGAACGTCAAGATCGGCAATGCCAAGGTATTTGCCATTTATGGCAAAGGCGGCATTGGCAAGAGCACGACTTCGTCGAACCTGTCTGCCGCTTTTTCCCTGATGGGAAAGCGCGTGCTGCAGATCGGCTGCGATCCCAAGCATGACTCCACGTTCACCCTGACCAAGAAGATGCTCCCCACAGTCATCGACGTCCTCGAAACCGTGGACTTCCACGCCGAGGAGTTGCGCGTCGAGGACTTCGTCTTCCCGGGCTTCAACGGCGTCATGTGCGTCGAGGCGGGCGGCCCTCCGGCCGGCACGGGTTGCGGCGGCTACGTGGTGGGACAGACCGTCAAGCTGCTCAAGGAGCACCACCTGCTCGAAGATACCGACGTCGTGATTTTCGACGTGCTGGGGGACGTGGTCTGCGGCGGCTTTGCGGCGCCCCTGCAGCATGCCGACCGCGCGCTCATCGTCACCGCCAATGACTTCGATTCGATTTTCGCCATGAACCGCATCGTGCAGGCGATTGGCGCCAAGGCCAAGAACTACAACGTCCGCCTGGGCGGCGTCATTGCCAACCGCAGCGCCGCGACCGACCAGATCGACAAGTACAACAACCAGATCGGCCTGAAGCTCGCCGCGCATTTTCCTGACCTGGACGTCATTCGCCGCAGCCGGCTGAAGAAATCGACGCTGTTCGAGATGGAAGACTCGCCCGAACTGGACGCGGTTAAAAAGGAATACATGCGGCTCGCCGCCTCGCTCTGGCTCGGGACGGAACCCTTGAACGCGGTGCCCATGAAAGACCGCGACATCTTCGACCTGTTGGGATTCGACTGATGAACAGTACCGGCTACATCGAGCGACGCGAGCAGATCGAAACCTACTTCGACCGCACGGCGGCGAAGGCGTGGGAGCGCCTGACTTCCAATGCGCCGCTGGGACGCATTCGCACCAGCGTGCGGGCCGGGCGTGACCAGATGCGCAGCACGCTGCTGTCCTGGTTGCCCGAGGACATGCGCGGCATGCGCCTGCTCGATGCCGGCTGCGGCACGGGGGCGCTCGCCGTCGAGGCGCAAGCCCGGGGCGCGGATGTGCTCGCCATCGATCTGTCGCCGACTCTTGTGCAACTTGCCTCGGAGCGCTACACCGACAAACCCAAGGCCGGTGGGGGTTGCATCGAATTTCGCTACGGCGACATGCTGGACGCCGAGCTCGGTCATTTCGACCATGTCGTCGCGATGGATTCGCTGATTCATTACGACACCGCGCACATGGTCGAAGCCATGCAGCGCCTGGCCGAGCGCACACGCGCTTCCATGTTGTTCACCTTCGCACCTCGCACGCCACTGCTGGCTGCGATGCATACGGTCGGGCGGTATTTTCCACGGAGCGACCGTTCGCCATCTCTCACGCCGGTGTCCGAACCCGTCTTGCGTGCCGGTCTGGAACAAGGAATCGGCCCTGAAGGCTGGAGAGAAGGGCGCACGCAGCGTATTGCCAGCGGTTTTTATACCTCGCAGGCATGGGAATGGCTGCGTTGAGGAAGCCCCTCTTCACGGCGCCTGCCTGGCTGCTGGCCATGGCTGCCCAGTATGTGCCGTTCGCGGACGCGGCGTCGCACGAGCTGCCGTTCGGCAGGCTGCTCCGACTTTCGCTGTTCCAGGCGGCCATCGGCATGACCATGGCCCTGCTGGTGGGCACGCTCAACCGCGTGATGATTGTCGAGCTCGGCGTTCCCGCCTGGTGGGTTGCACTGTCGGTCGGCCTGCCGCTGGTGTTCGCGCCGCTGCGGGCGCTGATCGGCTACCGCAGCGACACCCATCCTTCGGTGCTGGGCCTGAAGCGCCTGCCTTACCTCTGGATCGGCAGCCTGCTGATGTTCGGCGGCCTGGCCATCATGCCGTTCGCGCTGTTGTTGTTGTCCGACCCGCCAGCCGGCTCGGTCTGGGCCGGACGCATTGGCGCCGCGCTGGCTTTCCTATTAGTGGGTGCGGGCATGCAGATCACGCAGACGGCAGGCCTGGCGCTGGCCAGCGACGTGGCGCCCGAGGACAAGCGTCCCCGCGTGGTCGCGCTGCTGTACAGCATGCTTCTGCTGGGCATGATCGTCGGCAGCGGATTGCTGGGCTGGCTGCTGGCGGACTTCAGCCCCAAGCGGCTGATTCAGGTTGTGCAGGGCGCGGCCGTTGTGGTGGTGATTCTCAACCTCACGTCCCTGTGGAAGCAGGAGGCACGGCAAGCCCGGCGCGGTGCGCGAGAGCCCGATGGTTTTTCGCGCAACTGGAAGCGCCTGATGGCCGTGCCCAAGATGCGCCGATTCTTGTGGACGGTCGGGCTGGGCACATCGGCCTTCAGCATGCAGGACATCGTGCTGGAGCCTTTCGGTGGGGAGGTGCTGCACCTTGGCGTGGGCTTGACAAGTTCGCTCACGGCCTTGAGTGCCAGCGGAGCGCTGCTGGCGTTCGTGTTGTCGGCTCGCCTAACGTCGAAGGGCCTTGACAACTGCCGCTTGGCGGCGATGGGCGCGTTGCTGGGCCTGCCCGCCTTTGCCTTTGTGATTTTCTCCGCGCCGCTCGAATCAGCCGCGCTGTTCCGGCTCGGCGCCGTGCTGATTGGTTTTGCCGGTGGGCTCTTTTCCGTGGGCATGCTCCTGACCGCCATGAACCTGCCCGACCGTGACCTGACCGGCCTGATTCTGGGCGCCTGGGGCGCCGTGCAAGCTACAGCGGCCGGCGTTTCGATGGCGCTTGGCGGCGTGCTGCGCGACCTGGTGGACGGCCTGGCAACGGGAGGCTGGCTGGGACAGGCTCTCAACAGTCCCGCCACGGGCTACAGCTTTGTCTTCCACCTCGAAATTTATTTGCTGTTCGTCGTTCTGATTGCTCTCGGTCCTTTGGTCCGGCGCAGCCAGTCTCCAAACGCTCATCGTCACCCCATCGGACTGGCCGAGTTGCCAGGATGAACATCCCGTTTGCCCCCGCGAATTTCAAGAAGCACTGAAGGAGAATCCATGGAAACAGGCGCTATTACCCAGTATGTCGACGTTGCACAGCTCGTGCTGTATGCCTTCTGGGCATTCTTTGCGGGCCTGATTTATTACCTGCTGCGTGAGAACCACCGCGAGGGTTATCCGATGGATCCCGGTCGTGAAAACGGTCCGCGTTCAGAGGGGTGGCCATCGGTCACGCCCAAGGTCTACCACCTGGCCGACGGCAGTGAAGTGCTCAGCCCCGACCTTGCCCGCCGTGACGGCACTTACAGCGCCGCCCCAAGGCACGGCTGGAACGGCGCGCCGATCGAGCCCGAAGGCAATCCGCTTCTTGCCGGCGTTGGCCCGGGTGCGTGGGCGCAGCGCTCAGACAAGCCAGACATGACCTTCGACGGTGACATCAAGATCGTGCCGCTACGCGTGTCGCCGGAGCATGGGGTAGCGGTGCGGGATATCGACCCTCGGGGTCTGCCGGTTTTCGGCGCCGACGGCGAGCTCGCTGGCACGGTGGCTGATCTTTGGGTCGACCGGTCTGAAATTCTCTTTCGATACGTCGAGGTGGCACTTGCCTCTGGCCGTACGGTGCTGCTGCCATGGAACTTTGCCTCTGTCAGCCGCGCCGGCGTGCGGGTCAAGGCGATCCTCGCGGCGCAGTTTGCCGATGTACCGGCGCTGGCCCAGCCCGAAAGCGTTTCGCGGCTTGAAGAAGAAAAAATCATGGCTTACTTCGGCGCGGGTTCGCTGTACGCAACACCGCTGCGTCAGGAGCCGCTGCTGTGAGAGCGCAGCACGAGCACGAATTCGAGGCCGCGCCCGGATTGCCCGAGCCGCTTCCCGCAGGTGAGCAGATTCTCTGGCAGGGTACGCCGGACTGGCGCACGCTCGCCATCGAGGCGCTGCACGTGCGCAAACTCGCCTTGTATTTCGCCGCGATGTGGGGCCTGCAAGCGGCTTATCTTGCGGGGCAACCGTCCGGCGAAATGGGCCGATCGCTCCTGACGAGTGCGGCGATGGCCGCGATTGCCTTGGTGCTGCTTTCGGCGACCGCCTGGTTTGCGGCACGCAGCACGCTCTACACCCTGACGAACAAGCGAGTGGTGATGCGGGTCGGCATTGTCCTGACCCTCACGTTCAATCTTCCCTTGAGCCAGGTCGCAGCCGCAAGCTTGCGGATGGGTTCCGGCGGCAAGGGCGATGTAGCCTTGCGTCTCAAGGGACCGGACAGGATTGCGTGGTTGCACCTTTGGCCACACGCCCGTCCCTGGGCTTTGAAAAATCCGGAGCCCAGCTTGCGCTGCCTCGCTGACGCATCAGCCGTCGGGGCACTGGTCCAGCAAGCCTGGCAAGCAGCCAACCCGGGCGTTGCAGCTTCCATCGGCCCGGTGCAGGCCGAGGCGAGCAACCAGGGCCAGTTCGAGCCAGCCCGCCATAGCGTCGCTGCCAGCACATGACATCTCTTCGCGCCGCGTCACCGCTGTCTACGTCTTCGCCTTGGGCCGCCTGGCTGCTGGCCGCCATGGTGGTGTCGACCCTCCTGGCGGTATCGTGGCTGCGCATTTCCGGTGCCTCGATCACCGAGCCGGCTGCAGCCGTCCAGTGGTCACGCATGTTGAATTTTGAAGACAGGCCGAATGGAGATGTGGCCGTGCTAGACGCCACGACTGGTGCCGAGGTCGCTCGGTTCAAAGGCGAGCAGGGCTTCGTTCGCGGAACCCTTCGCGCGCTGGCGCGTGAGCGCAAGCGGCGTGACATGGGGCCAGCCCTGCCATTCGAACTGACGGGCCACGTCGACGGCAGGCTGACCTTGACCGACACCGCTACGGGACTTCACGTGGCGCTGGAATCGTTCGGCCCCAGCAACTCCGGCGTTTTCGCACGGCTGCGGGATGCCGTGCCGACGCCCGCAGTAAAAGTCGCCCATAGCAGCCAGACGGACCGCGCCAACCTGCAGACGCAGCAACACGTCGCAGAAGCCGCTCCCTCCACAGGAAAACCATGATGACCCCCGCCAGCCCCCTTGCCGCCTCGATGGATGTCGATCACGTCGCCCTGTTGATGGACCGCGTCGACACAGCCGAAGACGCCACCGCCAAAGCCATCAGCAACACCGTGCTCTCGCCGCGCTTCTACACCACCGACTTTGCGGCGATGGATCGCCTTGACATCACACCGGTGCGCGCCGAATGGGACGCGATGATGAAGGAGTACGAGGGCGACAACAACCACGACCACTTCCAGCGCGACGCCTCATTCGCGGAAGAGGTCAAGACACTCATGCCTCAGCTCTCGCCGGAAATGCGGCAGGAGTTCCTGGACTTTCTCATCAGTTCGCTGACCTCGGAATTCTCAGGCTGCATCCTCTATAACGAAATCCGCAAGAACGTCACCAACCCAGACATTCGCCAGCTCATGACCTACATGGCACGCGATGAGTCAAGGCATGCCGGCTTCATCAACCAGTCGCTCAAGGATTTCAACCTCGGGATCGATCTGGGCAGCCTCAAGCGCACCAAGAAATACACCTTCTTCAAGCCGAAGTACATTTTTTACGCGACCTACCTGTCCGAAAAAATTGGCTACGCACGCTACATCACGATATTCCGCCAGCTCGAGCGCAATCCCGACAAGCGTTTCCACCCGATCTTCCGGTGGTTCGAGCGCTGGTGCAACGACGAATTCCGGCACGGCGAATCGTTCGCGCTCATCATGCGCGCGCAGCCCCAGTTGCTCACGGGGCTGAACAAGCTCTGGATCCGATTTTTCATCCTCGCGGTGTACGCCACGATGTTCGTGCGGGACCACACGCGCCCTATGCTGCATGAAGCCATGGGCCTCGATTCGACCGAGTATGACTACACGGTGTTTCGCATCACGTCCGAGATCTGCCGGCAGGTGTTTCCTGTGGAAGTCGACAGCGACAGCCCGGTGTTCCGCGCCTGCATGGACAGGCTGCTCGCGATCTCGCTGGCCCATGCGAAGGCCAAGGCATCGGGTGGGCTGGTCGGAAAGCTCCGTGCGCTCGGTTATGCCGGCATGGCGGCGCTGACTTTCGGACGACTTTTCCTTTTGCCCGTGAAGTCCAACACCTTGCCCGACCAGATCCGTTTTCAGCCGGTCTGGTAAGCCAGGCAAACGACCCCGACGCGTATCGAGCATGCAGGCCTTTTTGCCAGACTTCGCTTCATCCTGGCCCGCCGCCGCCGCTGTCGTCTTTGCCTTGCTGTGCTGGTGGTTCGGGACGGGAATCATCCTGTGGCTGGTCCGCCTGCCTGCTGCCACGTTCAAGTGGAGCCTGGCTTTGTGCAGCGGCCTGCTTGCGCTGAGTCTGTGGAGTAGCACCCTGAGCATGCAGGGTACAAGCTCGGCCCACGCCTACCTCGCGTTTGCAAGCGTCATCGTGATGTGGAGCTGGCATGAACTGGCTTTCCTCACGGGCTGGCTGACAGGGCCGCGCAAGGTGCCGCTGTCGCCGGGGGCCCGAGGCTTGCGGCGCTTCACCGAGTCGGCAGGCGCCGTGATGCACCATGAAATCGCGCTGCTTGTTAATTTCATGGTGCTGCTGATGCTGCAGCAGGGGCAACCCAATCATGTTGCGCTTTGCACGTTCTCTTTGCTCTGGTGCATGCGTTTTACCGCCAAGATGAACCTGTTTTTCGGTGTACCTCAGGTGGGCGAGCAGTACTTGCCGGCCCATCTGGTCTACCTGGGGAGCTTTTTCCGGCGCGGCCCGGTCACGGCCTTTTTCTATGTGACCATGGGCTTGGCCTGCGGCACATGGGCCTGGCTGATCTGGCAGGTCCGGGCCGGCGAGGTCGCCCTGACAACCGGCTGGGTTCTGCTGGCCGCATTGTTGGGCCTGGCAATTGCCGAGCATCTGCTGATGGCATTCCCGGTTCCCCTGCAGCGCCTGTGGGGCTGGGCGATGTCCCGCCAATCGCCTGCGGCTTCTACTCAAACCCAGGCCGCACTGCCTGCCATGCCAGTGTTGCCAGGGTTACCTGCGCACCCGGGCACCCACAACCCGGACAGCGCATGACAGCTTTCAGCACCCACGAACAGCGCGAGCTATCGCAGCAGAGCGGCGTCAAGCCGCATGTCATCGTGGTGGGCAGCGGGTTCGGCGGTCTCGGCGCGGGCATCCGGTTGGCTGCCCGGGGCTGGCGCGTGACGGTGCTTGAAAAGCTCGACGCACCCGGGGGAAGGGCATATGTCCACCACAGCGAAGGCCATGTCTTCGACGCGGGTCCGACCATCATCACGGTTCCGCAATTGTTCGAGGAGCTGTGGGCTCTCGCCGGCCTGAAATTCTCCGACGACGTTCAGCTCAAGCGGCTCGACCCGTTCTACCGCATTCGTTTCGACGATGGCGACCATTTCGACTACAGCGGCGACCCTGACCGCATGCGCGCTGAAGTGCGGCGGGTGAGTCCCTCGGACGCGGCGGGCTATGAACGTTTCATGGCCGAAGCGGACCACTGCTATCGGCTAGGTTTCGAAGCCCTGGGCGCAAAGGCGTTCGACAGCGTGGGCGACCTGCTTCGCGCGTCACCGGCTATCTTGCGCATGCGTGGCTGGCGCAGCCTGCACACGATGGTGGCGGCGCACCTCAAGCATCCCAAGCTGCGGATGGCGATGAGCCTGCAAAGCCTCCTGATTGGCGGCAATCCTTTTTCGGTGACCTGCGTGTACAGCCTCATCAATGCGCTGGAGCGTATGTGGGGTGTTCACTGGGCTCTCGGCGGAACAGGCCAACTGGTCAAGGGCATGGTGGGTGTGCTTGAAAGCCTGGGCGGCACCTTGCGATGCGAGGCGGAGGTGCGGCGCATCGAGGTCACAGCCGGAAAGGCCACCGGCGTCACGCTTGCGAATGGGGAGCGCATTGCCAGCGATATCGTCGTCTCCAACGCGGATACGGCCTGGACCTATCGCAACCTCATCTCGCCCGAACACAGAAAGCACTGGACCGACAAGCGCGTCGATAAGGGACGCTACTCCATGAGCCTCTTCGTCTGGTACTTCGGCACCGACAAACAGTACCCCGAGGTGCCGCACCACATGATGCTGCTGGGCCCGCGCTACGAGGGCTTGCTCAAGGACATCTTCAAGCGCCACAAGCTGGCAGAAGACTTCAGCCTGTACCTGCATAGGCCTACGGCCAGCGATGCCAGCATGGCTCCTGCCGGACGCGACACCTTTTATGTGCTTGCGCCGGTGCCGCACCTGGACAGTGGAACCGACTGGCAGGTGCAGGCAGAGCCCTACCGGCGTGCCATTGCCGAGGTGCTGGACCGCACGGTGCTGCCTGGTTTTCAATCGCATCTGGCAACGTCCTTCATGACAACACCGCAGGATTTTCACGACCGCCTGCTGTCCTTCAAGGGTGCAGCCTTCGGCCTTGAGCCCTTGCTCTTGCAAAGCGCCTGGTTCCGTCCGCACAACCGCAGCGAAGACATCGAGGGGCTTTATATGGTGGGCGCCAGTACCCACCCGGGAGCGGGCGTTCCGGGGGTACTGATGTCGGCCAAGGCGCTGGATTCCGTGGTTCCGAATGGACAGGCCTATTCCGCCGCTCGTGATGGCCGTTGATACCTCAACCGAAGATTCACACGCACGCACTTACGCATGAACCTCGTTCACCCACGCTTCACGGAACCCTCACAGGGCGACACCTCCGACCGGCAGCGTGCAGACTTGCAGGCCTGTGTAACCTTGATGCGCGGCGGCTCCAAAACCTTTTTTGCGGCAAGCCGTCTTTTGCCCCTGCGCATCCGCGCGGCCAGCATCGCGCTGTACGCGTTCTGCCGTGTGGCCGACGATGTCGTGGATGAAGGGGATTCGCCACAGGCAGGGCTGGCCCGATTGAAAGACCGGCTGGACGCCATTTACAGCGGCGCGCCGCAAGCCTTCGTCGAGGATCGTGCCTTGTGCGCCGTCGTGCAGCAACACCATCTGCCACGCCTGTTGCTGGACGCCTTGCTCGAGGGCTTTTCCTGGGATTCCAGCGCCCGGCGCTACGAAACACTCGCGGACGTGCACGACTACGCGGCCCGCGTGGCAGGCAGCGTGGGCGCCATGATGTGCTGGCTCATGGGGGTGCGCGAGCCCCAGGCGCTGGCGCGTGCGTGTGAGCTGGGCCTGGCCATGCAACTGACCAACATTGCACGCGACGTAGGAACCGACGCTCGCAATGGCCGCCTTTACCTGCCCAGACAATGGCTGCGCGAGTCGGGCATCGATCCCGACGCCTGGCTAATGGCGCCCACGGCAAGTCCCGAAATACTGGAACTCATCGAGCGGCTCCTTCAGGAAGCCGATCGGCTCTATGGCAAGGCCAGCCAGGGCATCGCCGCGCTGCCGAAGGAATGCCGTGCCGCCATCCTGGCCGCACGGTTGATCTACGCAGAAATCGGCCAGCAACTGCGCAGGGACGGGCTCGACTCCGTGGCACGCCGCGCCGTCGTACCCCTGACGCGCAAGCTCGGGTTGTTGGCGACAGCATGGTGGACCGCTTCGGACGCTGGCATCCCCGGCGCCGCACACGTGTCAGCAGCTGAAACAGCGATCGTGTACCTGGTTGCCCACTGCACGCAGGCTGCGGAGAGTCTGGCGTTGGCCCGAAGGGACGACTTCAAGGATAGGCCTACGGCGCCCGGATCACGGCCGTTGGGCGAGCGCGCGGCCTGGATGATCGAGCTTTTCGAGCGGCAGGAAGCGCAGCGCCGCGCAGGCAGGAGCCCGTCGACAGCGCCGGCGCGTGGTGGGCTGTCGCTGGGCTGATCTCGCGAAGGGCGGTTCGACTCGCAGGGCTTCGATACCTCAGCCCGAACGGGTTTTCCGGCGAACGTTTTTTCCCGCCGAACGAATCTTTTCCAGTCAACCGGGTCTTTCAGTCGAACGGGTGTTTCAGTGGAATGGGTGTTTCAGTCGAATGGGATTTCCAGTCGAACGTGTTTTTCAGTAGAACGGGTTTTCAAGGCGAACGAATCTTTCTAGGCGAACGGGTGTTCCCGGCGAACACAGGCGAACGGGTTTTCGAGCGAAGGGATGCTCTCGACCTCAGCAGGTGTTCTCAACCCGAGCGGTTCTGATCAAACCGATCGGGTCGTATCAACCCGGACGGAGCGGACGGGTCCACTCAACCCCAACCGGGGGAGCAAGCTCGCGAAGAAGTTGGCGCATCGGACGCTTCGACAAGCTTGCCCGATCCAGACCCCGCCGCGTCTTACTCGGCAGCCGCGAGACCCCGGCGCTGCGGCCTCAGGTTGGTCAGTACATTGAAAGCAAACAGCAGGACGGCGATCCCGATTCCCATGGAGGCGATTCCCACGACCGGCTCGATGGCTGCATTGCCGCGCAGCATGAGCGCCAAGGCGACCGAGAGTACGGGCAAGGTCAGCTGGTAGATCCAGAACTGGACCACTGCTATCTTGTTGTTCAGCTGCTGTGGAAACAGCTGATGCAGCACGCCGAACAGCACCATGGAAACCCATCCCAGCAAATTTACATGCGCATGCACTGGCATGAGCGTGAACTGGTGGCTGCTGCCCATGTAAATGCCGAGCCCGACGCCGATCACGAAATAGACCACGGCCATTTTCAGCCAGCGCGATGAAAGTTCATTGAGCATGGTTTCCTCCTCCCTGTTGTTGAAAAACGCATTCTGCAATCGCAGCGGCTTGCTAGCAACTGTCTGTTGCGCGGCGCGAACTCAGCGGCGAAACGTTTGGAAAAGCGGCCGTGGCTTCAGCCATGAAGGCGAGCTGCGTACCACTCTGCAGCGGCAGCATCGATGTGCTTCAGGAATTCGGCCGTGACAGGCGAGATGCGCTTGCCGCGCGGATAGAGCGTCCACCAGCGCGACACCAGGGGAAAGCCGCGCACGTCGAGCTCGCAAAGGCCGTCGTCTTCGAGATGCGCCGCCAGCGCATGGCGCGAAATGACGGCGACGCCCATGCCACCGGCCACCGCCTGCTTGATGGCTTCGTTGCTGCCCAGCTCCAGGCGCACGTTGGGATCGAAGGCCTGTTCGGCGAAATGCGCATCGCACGCGAGGCGGGTGCCTGAGCCTTGTTCCCGAAGGATGAATCGCTCCTTTCGCAGCGCGCTCAGTGGCATGCGCTTTTTCGCGCCTACCGGGTGCGCGGCCGGGGCGATCACCACCAGCGGGTTGGGCAGGAAATCGTGTTGCTCCACGTCGATGTGCCGCGGCGGCGTCGACATGATGTACAGATCGTCCAGGTTGGCCTGCAGGCGTGCCACCACCCCGTCCCGGTTCAAAAGCTCGAGCGCGATGTCGATGTCGGGATGGGCGCTGCAAAAGCTCGCCAGCAGGCCCGGCACGAAATACTGCGCGGTGTTCACGACCGAAAGGCGCAGCCGACCGCGCGTCAGGCCTTTCATGGCGTCGATCGTCTCGCCATAGGCCTGCCACTCATCCACCATGGCGCGTGCGGTCACCGCAAGCGCGTCGCCCGCGGCCGTGAGGTAGAGCTGCTTGCCGATCTGCTCCCAAAGTGGCAAGCCTACGGAATCGGACAGTTCCTTAAGTTGCATGGACACGGTGGGCTGCGTCACGTGACAGGCGCGGGCTGTAGCCGTGATGCTCTTGTGCTCAGCGAGCGCGAGGAACAGCCTGAGCTGCCTGAAAGTGGCATTCATATGTTAAAGATTATGGAACGTATAAAAACTATCTATTTTTAATTATTGCTTAACTTGCCTACGATTCGCCCACCTTGCCGCTACGGCCGTATCTGAAAGCATTTTTGTGACCAGCCTTATCGATCCCGCCATCCTTTTTTTCGTCTTCGGCCTGGTGGCTGGTGCGGTCCGCTCCAACCTAGAGATACCGCCCCCGATCTCCCGTTTCCTCTCGCTGTACCTCTTGATGGCGCTGGGCCTGAAGGGCGGATTTGCGCTCTCGAAGTCGGGTCTTACGCTGGAGGTGGCCACGACGCTGGCCTGCGCGGTGGCCCTGGCGATACTGATCCCGCTGGCTGGCTACCAGATGCTCAAACGCTTCATTGGCGGCTTCGATGCGGCAGCCATCGCAGCCACCTACGGCTCCGTGAGCGCCGTGACGTTCATCACGGCGATCCAATACCTCGAAACCCAGGGCGTTGCCTACGGTGGCCACATGGCAGCGGCCATGGCGCTGATGGAATCACCCGCGATCATTCTTGCGGTGGTCCTGGCCAACAGCCTGCGCGCCGCGCCCGCGGTGGCCGCATTGCCATCCGGCACGGGCGCTGCGGTGATGCAGCGCGGTCCGGGCGGCCACATTCCTATCGGCAAGATCCTCCACGAATCCTTTACGGACGGAGCCCAGTTGCTGCTGCTCGGCGCGATGGTCATCGGGATCGTCACGGGTGCGAAAGGCGAGGCCATGATGGCACCGTTTTCTGTGGACCTGTTCAAGGGCATGCTGGCGTTCTTCCTGCTGGACATGGGCCTGCTGGCCTCACGCAATCTGGGCGAACTCAGAGGAAAGTCTCCAGTCTTGCTGGCCTATGCCGTGTTGGCACCGCTGGTGCATGCCACTTTTGCGCTCGTGCTGGCCTGGGCGCTGGAAATCGGCGCAGGCAACGGCGCCTTGCTGATGGTGCTGGCGGCCAGCGCGTCTTATATCGCCGTGCCAGCGGTACTGCGCTACGCCATTCCGGAGGCCAAACCCTCGTTGTACTTCGGCATGTCGCTCGGTCTCACCTTTCCCTTCAACATAATGTTTGGTATTCCGCTCTACGTGGCCGTAGCTCATCAGTGGCTAAGGGTGTGACGTGTGGCCTGGAATCAGCTAAGGGCAAGACTACCTCGGCGTTATCGAGCCCGGCTGGACTGAATTGCTAAGTATTAGCCCCGAAAATAAAACTCGCCACGCCGCCGAAACTGCCGTCGCGCTGAAGCTGTTCCGTCCACATAATGGAAGGGTTCACCGAGGGCTGTTGCCGACAGCTCCCTGAACGCAGGAGCGTCCGTGAGCACACATGGTCTACCTACCATCTTGAAGGACCAGGAGTCGAGCATTCTGGCTTCCTGGTTGGCATCGCAACTTCGAGGCAGCCTTCGCGGCCAGCTCGACCCCCATGCCGTGGAGGAACAGTCACGTTCCTTCCTCTCGATTTTGTCGGTTGCCGTTTTAAATGGGCAGGACGAAGAGCTGACCGGTTCGCACTGGGACGACGTGCGGGCCTATCTTTCCAACCTGTCCAAAAACAGAGCGATCGCGGGGTTTTCGTCGTCGGAAACCGCCACCTTCATTTTTTCGTTAAAGCAGCCCCTGTTTGTGGCGCTACGCAGCGCCTACGGTGATAACGCAAAGGCGCTGAGCGAGGCGCTGTGGCAGGTCTCGACCATGCTGGACAAGCTTGGCCTCGTCACCATCGAGGCCTACCAGCTGGGCCGCGAACAAGTCATTGAGCGCCAGCAACAGGAGTTGCTCGACCTGTCCACCCCTGTGATCAAGCTCTGGAAGGGCATTGTGGCAGTTCCGCTGATCGGCACGCTCGACAGCGAGCGCACCCAGGTCGTCATGGAAGGCCTGCTGGATGCCATCGTCAACAACGAGGCTGCGATTGCGATCATCGACATCACGGGCGTGCCCACAGTCGACACCCAGGTGGCGCAGCATCTGCTCAAGACGGTTGCTGCCGCGCGCCTGATGGGCGCCGAATGCATCATCAGCGGCATTCGGCCACAAATTGCGCAGACCATTGTTCACCTGGGCGTGGACCTGGGCGACGTCACCACCAAGTCTTCACTGGCCGACGCCCTTCAGGTGGCGCTGCGCAAGTGCGGACTCGCGGTCGGCAAGATGTCCGTTTCAACGATCGGTGCCTGATCTTGGATCAGATTCCGATTCTCCAGGTCGGCGATGTTCTCCTGGTCACGATCCAGACCGAGCTCCATGACGAGCTCGCCCTGACGCTACAGGATGACCTGACGAACAAGATATCGCGAACGGGCGCGCGCGGCTTGCTGATCGACATTTCCGGTCTGGAAATCGTCGACTCGTTCATCGGTCGATCGCTGGCGCACATTGCGGGCATCGGCCGGGTGCTCGATGCCTTCACCGTGATTGTCGGCATGCGGCCTGCAGTCGCCATCACGCTGGTGGAACTGGGCATGACCCTGCCCGATATCAACACGGCGTTGAATGTGGACAAAGGCCTGTCGCTCTTGCGCAAGATGGTGGGCGAGGCGGGAGAGTCGCCATCAGCCCCCTGAAGTCGCTAACCGTCTCCGTGCGTTCCCAGGAAGAACTGGGCACTGCGAGAAGACTGGTCGGCGAATGGGCCGTGCGCTTGGCCTACAGCACGCTCGAGCGAACCAAGCTGGTGACGGCCACCAGCGAGCTCGCCCGTAACACGCTGGTGCATGGCCTGGGCGGCACCATGACGATCGCCGAACTTCGCCATGGAGGTCGGGTCGGCCTCGAACTGGTGTTCGAAGACCAGGGGCCCGGAATTCCTGATATGAAACTGGCGCTGACCGATGGCTTCAGCACGGCCAGAAGCCTGGGGCTGGGACTCGGTGGCGCACGCCGTCTGGTCAATGAGTTCGAGATCGACTCGGAGCCGGGCCGTGGAACCAAGATAGTCGTAAAGCAATGGAAAAGAGCCTAGAAAAGACGGTCGACGTCATCGAGCAGAGCCAGGTCGCCGAAGTCCGGCGGGTCGCGGCCGAGCTGGCGCGCGCTGAACTCATGAGCGAGGCCGAAAAAGGGCGCCTCGCCATCATTGCGACAGAGGTATCGACCAATCTTGTGAAGTACGGCGTGCGCGGAAGCGTGACACTGAACCGATACGCCGAAGCGGGCGTGCATGGGGTCGAACTTGTCGCGATGGACCATGGTCCGGGCTTGCGGAATCTTGCCATGTCGATGCGCGATGGGCATTCGACGGCGGGCAGCCTGGGCATTGGCCTGGGCAGTGTAAAGCGCGCCGCGACCTTTCTCGATATCTACACCTTGCTGGGGCAGGGCACCGCCGTGCTTGCAAGGGTGCAGGCGGGAAGCCAGCGCGAAGTGCCTGTGCAAGGGCAGGCGGCCTACGCGCGAACTGTCCCCAAGAAGGGCCAGATCGAAAGCGGTGACGGCTGGTCCGAGATCAGCTTCGGCACACGGCGCATGGTCTGCCTTGTCGACGGCCTGGGTCACGGCCCACTTGCTGCGCTCGCGGCAAACCGTGCTCTGGCCGCATTCCAGGCCTCCGGCGCGCTCGACTCGCCCGAGGATGTGCTGCTGCGCGCCCATCAGCAACTCAAGGACACGCGCGGCGCGGTGATGGCCGTGCTCCAGGTGGACGCGCGCACCGCCAGCGCAACCTTTTGCGGCGTGGGCAACATCAACGCTACGCTGGTTCACGAAGGCAAGTCGCGCCATCTTCTTTCCATTGAGGGCATCGTCGGCTACAACATGCGCAAGACCCGGGTTCAACAGTCTTCCTGGGAACCGGGCGACGTGGCCATCATGAACACTGACGGCCTGTCTTCACGCTGGAGCATCACCCGTTACCCAGGGCTCGAGGCTTGCCATCCTGCCCTGATCGCTTCGGTGCTGTTTCGCGACCATGCGCGCGATACGGATGACGCTACCATCGTGACACTCAAGGCGGCCTGATGCGCTACCGGCTCTTTTCAACCAAGATCAATGCCACCAGCATGACGGCGGCGCGCCAGCGCACGCGCCAGGTCGGAAACCTGTTCGGCCTTGAGACGCTCCAGCGTACGCGGCTGATCACTGCCGTGTCGGAGCTGGCGCGCAACACGGTGCAATACGCCGGCAGCGGCACTCTCGCCTTCCTGTTCGACACGCGTTCGCCGATCTTGCGCGAGCAGTGTCTGGTGGCCGAGATTTCAGACAAGGGTCCCGGCATTCCCGACCTGGACCGCCTGCTGAAGGCGCTGGATTCGAAAGCTGCGGACGCAGGCGCAGGCGCAGGCATCGCAGGTGCCCGGCGGCTCGTCGATCATTTATCGATTCACACGCCCAAAGAAGGCGGCACGGTGGTGACGCTGGAGATGCTCTTGCCGCGAGGCACCAAGAGCCTGACGGTGAACGACATCAATCTGCGGGTGAACGATCTCGTCGCCAATGGCACGGGCTCGCCAGTCGAGGAGCTCGAGCAGCAGAACCGCGAAATGCTCTACGCGCTGGAAGAGCTGCAACAAAAGCAATTCAGCCTGCAGCTGGCAGACGAGCGCAAGAATGAGTTTCTGGCAATGCTGGCACATGAGTTGCGCAATCCTCTGGCTACGCTCACCATGAGCCTGGAGTTGCTCCGGCGCAAGCTCGACCTGACCCCCGCGGAGCTGGCGCTACGGCGGGAGATCATGACGCGCCAGACCGACCAGTTACAGCGGCTGGTGGACGATTTGCTGGACGTGGCACGGGTCACGAAGGGCAAGGTAGACCTGCACCGAGTGCCCTCGGAGGTGAACGGGCTGGTTCGTAGCGCCCTCGAAATGGTGTCGGCGGCCATCACCGAAAAAGAGCACAAGGTGACATTCCATGCCGCGCCGAACGACCTGTGGATCTACGGCGATCCGGCGCGCCTGCTGCAGGTCCTGGGCAACATCCTGCATAACGCGGCCCGCTACACCCCTACCAATGGCGAGATCGGCATCTGCGTGCGAACGCTCGAGCGCAATGTCGAAGTCGAGATCAGTGACAACGGCGTCGGCATCAGCGCCGAGATGCTGCCTCAGGTGTTTGGGCTGTTCGTGCAGGCCAGCCAGCCGGCCAGCGGCGGCCTCGGCGTAGGGCTCACACTGGCCGAGCGACTCCTGCATGACCATGGAGGCCAGCTGCGCGTCAAGAGCGAAGGAGCGGGCAAGGGCAGCCAGTTCACGGTCAGCCTGCCGCTCATGGCCGACTCGGCCAGCTGAAGCCAGGCCCGGTGCGCGGAAAGCGCGGCTGCTCAGCCGCGCCGGGGCATGCGCCAGGGCAGCATCGCCTGCACCAGGGGTGAGACCAGCCGGGGCACGTTCAGCGTCTCGTGAAAGCTTGTCACCTCTTCCCCGAGAATTGCGCTCCTTAGCACTGCACGCTGATAAAAAGGGGTGTCTTCGAGCTGTTGCACGACCTCGGGTTCCACATCGCTGCGCAGGCGCCGCGCCAGCTGCCATTTGCTTTTGGCCAATGGGCGCATCGGAGGCGGCATAAAGGATTCCACGCGGCCATCAGGCCTAAAGCGCAGCGCCAATACCTGGCCCGGCCGGCCGACCCGGCCGGTCCGGTCACCCGCCGCGTCGGGCTCGACGTCGTAGATCACCGCACAGCTGCCATCGCGGAGCTGGCAGCGTGACCAGTCCCATTCGCGAAATCCTTGTGAAACAGGCTCGTCGCCCTCGTTCGAGTCGAGGTAGGCGTGGCCCTTCCAGCGCTGCGCAGGCTGCTGCAGGTCAACCTCGACGCGGGCGTGCGGCGCGAGCGGGCCCCAGCGGTGCAGGCCATGCGCATCCAGTGGCGTGCTGAAGTTGAAGAGCCCCTGGGGGTGTACCGTGATGCGGCCGCGCAAAGGCTGCAGAAAGGGTACCGCAACCTCGTTGATGTCGATGGTCAAGGCCTGGCCGTCCCAGCGCAGCTGGCTCGGCCCCACTGTGAATTCACTCCGGCTTCGGCTGCAGTGGCGCTCGCCGCGCTCGGTCATCGACCAGCGTTTGGCTTTTCGGCTGTAAAGCGCTACGTTCAGGGCGCAGTGGTTGTCTGCCGAAGGGCTGCCTTTGCGGCGCGCCCATGCGTAGTACGGAGAAAAAACGCTGCCGACGAAGGCAATGATCGACAGGCTGAACTGGCCGCAGTCGCTCATGGCATCGACATACCACCAGAGGTAGCCCCCGGATGGAACCGCCTGGTCGAAGCGCGGCTGGCCATCAGGGCCACGGCCGCTTGCCGTCCGGACAGTGCTGCCATCGGCACGCCCGGCCCCGGATGCACGCTGCCCCCGGCCAGGAAAAGCCCCTTGATCGGCGTGCTCGCTTCGGGGCGCGCGAAGGCCGACATCCAGCCGTGCGTCGCCTGGCCATAGAGCGCTCCCCCCGTAGCCGGGTAAAGGCGATGAAAGTCCCGGGGCGTGGTGCGCGTCACCGTTTGCGCGCGGAAGCTGTCCGGCGAAATCGTCAGGCCGCACTGGCGCAGCAGGGAGAAGGTCGTGAATTGACATTGTTCGATGGCCTCGGGGGTGATGCTGTCGTCGTCGCCTGTGGCTGGTGCATTGACCAGGCACAGCAGCCGCTCCGCCTGTCCGGGTGCGGGAGCCGAGCCTGCGCCGCGATCCTGCGCGCAGACATAAACGGTGGGCGCGAGCGGCAGGATGTGCTGCCCGAAGATGTCCCGGAATTCGCTCGCGTAGTCATGGCGGAAAAACACGTTGTGCCGGCTCAGGGTACGACCGGCGGTGGGCAAGTGCATCGACCACGTCAGGGCGGAAAGGGAGCGCGTCGGCGCCTTGGCTGGCGCCGCAGCCTTGGCTGTATCGCCCAGCAATCCAGTCCGAAGCGCCGCGACGTCCCCGTTGAAAACAACGCTGTCGGCTGCCAGCCTTTCGCCACCTGCGAGCGTGACGCCGCTGACCTTGCCGTGCTGGACCTCGATGCGTTCGCAGGCCTGGCCATAGCGGAATGTGACACCGCGCGCCGCGGCAAGGCGAGCCAGTGCGAGCGGTAGCGCGTGCATGCCGCCATCGATGGACCATACCCCGTCCATTTCAACCTGGGCGATGAGCAGCAGCGTGGCGGGTGCCTCCCATGGCGAGGAGCCGGTATAGGTGGCATATCGGGCAAAAAGCTGGCGCATGCGCGGATCATGGAAATGCCTGCCCAGGCTATCCCAGAGGTTACGCATGGGGCCGAGACGGGCCAGTGCGCCAAGCCCTCTCGCCCCCAGCTGCGCCGGCATGCGAAGGAGGGAGGGGGCCGTGGACCGAATGAACGGTCCTTCAAGCGCTTGGTAGACCTCGCGTGCTGTCGCGCAGAACTCGCGGAATCGCTTTGCCTCGGCTGCTCCTGCAAAGGTCCCGACCGCGTCATACGACAGGCCCGGATCCGCGAAAAGGTCGAGCGAAGCGCCGTCTTCCCAGAAGTGCCGGGCCAACACCGAGAGGGGTTTGATGGCGATTTCGGCTTCGAGGGTCGTATGGGCATTGGCAAAGATCTCGTCGAAGACCCAACGCATCGTGAAGACAGTCGGCCCGCTGTCGACCGGCTGCCCGTCCACGCTCAACTGCCGGATCTTTCCACCCGGCGCGGTGGCGGCCTCCACAACCGTGACCGCCATACCGGCGACCGCCAGTTCAAGTGCGCTGACCAGTCCGCCAATCCCTGCGCCGACCACCACGACCTGATGATCAGCCATGCGGTTCCTGACCCGTCGAGGCGTTCGCTTGTGCCGCCTGCCCGGCATGTCCGGACCATTCGCCGTCTTGCCGCAACAGGCGCATGCGCACGAACAGTGATTCCGAAAAGAAGTTGCCACGCTGTGCCGCCGCAATCGCCAGCTGATGCGCGCCCTGATGGGCATAAGACGTCATCGACCGCGTGTCTTTCCAGAGGCTGAACGTGCATTGCCGGACCAAAGGCGCTTCACCCAGGCCCATGGCCAGCTGACATCCTGGAGCTTTGCCGAGGTCAGACTGGGCGGCGGGAGCGAATCGCCAGAAGGCCAGGGCCTTGGCCGGACGGATGCTGGCGCGAGTCAGTACCGCCAGGGGCAGGGAGGCGATCGACTCGGGACTTGCCTGGAGCTGTCCCAGGCTCTCGGACGGAGTCGCGTCCCAGCTGCAACCGTCCCACTCACCCTTGGCTGAAGTTACGCTCATCACCCCCGACCAGGACTGTCGGGCTCGGCTGCGGCACGCTTCGACGTGCGCGCCCTGCAGGAAATCCACCGCCTGATCAGCTTGCTCGAAAAGGGTGATGAGTCCCTGGTGGGTTGAACTGGGCCGCAGGCTGAAGCCGCCGCCATGTCCGCTGCCCATGATTTTCGCGAAGCGCATGCCTGCCGGGTTGCCTAACGCTGCAGCGCCCTGGGCCAGTTTCATCCAGCCCCAGGCGCGGTGCTGCGGCAGGTAGTCCAACAGCAGCACGGCCACCACGCCCGAAACCGCGGTGGTGGCCGCGGTCGAATTCGGCATGGCAGAGACCCTCGCCCGGCGGCCCGACTGCTACTTGGGCGCCGATGCGGCCGTGGCGGCGGCAGCGGTTGCCACGTCGGTGGAGGTCAGTCCGATGCTCGCTGCTGGAGCCGCACTGGCGGCAACTCTTCCGAGTTCCGGATGGTCCTTGAGCATCGATGCGCCGTTCAGGGGCTTGTATGCGCCCTGGTGGCAGGTGGCGCAATTGAGCTTGGCAACGTCACCCGTTTCTCCCTTGCGGTTGGCGGGGAAGGTTGCGGTGAGTGGCTCCATGTACGAAGCGTTCAGGTCACGCGCCATGCGGATGCCGTGCCAGGCCGTCGTGCGCTGCGGGGGTCCGCCTTCCCAGCTCGTGAAAGAGCGGGAATTGTGGCAGTACGTGCAGTTCACACCCAGCGACTGGGACATGTGCGTCATGAGGCCGTAGGTCCACTCGGTCTGCTTGGTCGACTGGCGGTTGCCGGTGGGCAAGGCGGTCTGTCCGACGACGCGGATGTTGTTGGCTTCGAGAAGGAAGGGCGTGAACGGATCGTTCGGCAGCGACGACAGGTTGACGACGGCCGAAGGCGAGTTCTGGCCGGCCTTGTCGCCGATAAAGTTGCTGCCATTGGCCTGTGGAGGCGCCTTGAACCACACCTCTTTGGGCACGGGTTGTCCGCGGTGGCAGGTGTAGCAGGTCACGCCGGTTTCGGCTACGTGCGGTTTCCAGTCGGTGTTGATGTGCTGTGTCATCTGCACCATGCGGCGAGCGACGACCTTGGTGTACTTGCTGTCGTCGGCGAAATTGGCGGCGTCGTGGCAATACGTGCAGCCCTGTTCGGGCGACACCCAGGCCGTCATCGAGACCATCAGGCGAGTAAATTCGCCCACGCTCAGGTCACCCAGCACCTTGACGTTCTGGAAAACCTGGCTGGCCTTGGGGCCGTCTGGCGACGCAGCAGGTTGTGCCGCAGGCACCTGGTTGGCTTCGGTTTTTTGCTCCAGCAGGCGCGGGTTGTAGACCTGGACCATGCCGGTGCCGCGATAACCGTGCTGCACGGTATCCATGGGCGGGCGTTCGCAGCCCGTCAAAGCGAGCAGGCAGGACAGGCCGAGCAATTGAAGCCCGCGTGACATCAGGAAGTTCAAGGGCGAAGGCGCGTTCATGGCTTGACTCCTGAGCTGAGGGCGGGGTCGATCACCGCGGGAAAGACTTCCGGATAGGGCGGAACGACACCGTGCTTGACGGCCCACAGGAACCAGTTGTCCACCACCGTGCCGGTGAGCAAAATGCCGATGCCGCCAACCAGGGGACACAGCACGGCAAACCACCATGCCCAGCGGTGAATGGATTCCATCGTGGCGTTGAAGCCCATGGTCCAGCGCCAGAAGAGGGCAGCCCGTTCGGAGGCGGTGCCTCGGTCGATGATCTGCTCGATCTCGCGTTCGCCGCCGAACTGGCTCACCGCCAGGATGGTGGCGCCGTGCATGGCGAACAACAGGGTTGCGCCGTAAAGGAAAGCGATCGAGAGTGCGTGGAAGGGGTTGTAGAACAGGTTGCCGTAGCGTATCGAGAACGCAGCGGTCCAGTCGAGGTGCGGGAAGATGCCGAAGGGAACTGCCTCACCCCATGAGCCCATGAGGACGGGGCGTATCAGGCCGAGCACCAGAAAGAGCCATATTGCGCCAGCAAAGGCCCAGGCGACGTGGGTGCCCATGCCAAGCTCCCGGGCCCGCTTGTAGGTTCGGGCCCACCACAGCATCACGGAGATGGTCAGAAAGAGGCCGGTGATTTGCCACCAGCCACCCTGGTTAAGGGGCGCCAGCGCGAGACCGTTGCCCGGTGCCGGCGGCTCCAGCGCCAGCCAGAAAAGTTGCCGGATGAACTGGATCGGGTCCCAGTTCACGGAGGCCAGCATGTTCAGGCCGATGATGTTGAAGGCCAGCGTGCCGAACACGAGGGACGCAACGCCGAGGCCGCCCAGGTAAACCGGGCCGATCTGCGCGTTGCCGAGCTTGCCGAGCCAGTATGAAAAGCCTGGCGTTTCGCCGATGCGCGCTTCGTTGTGTGGGCCGAGCGGCACGCCGTGGTGCAACGGGCCGGTGGCCTGCACGGTGGTGAAGAGGTTTTGGTATTGGGCCATGAGTGTGTCCTTTTGCCTTTCCTTGCCGCTGCTTAACGCCAGATGGGCATGTTCAGCCACCAGCCCCACCACTCGGGCCAGCCGCGGCTCCAGAAGGGGCCGCTGATCACGATGCAGAGCGCGCTGAACAGCACCGCTGCCAAGGCCAGGAACAGGCCCAGCCGGTGGATGCCCAGCGTGCCGATCGAGTAGCCGATGATGTCGCGAAAGAAGGTGTCTTCGTGTTCGGGCGTCTTCACGGCCTGGCCTTTGCCAGGGTTGGTGGCCGACAAAATCAGCGAGCCGTGCAAAGACAGCGCGAAGACCGTGGCAAAGAAGAAGCTCACCGCCAGCATGTGCGCCGGGTTGTAGTGAAAGTGCAGGTACTGGTAGCCCACGTTCGAGACCCAGTCGAGGTGACTGAAGATGCCGTAGGGGAAGCCGTGTCCCCAGGCGCCGAGCAGCACGGGACGGATCACGACCAGCGTGACGTAAGCGAGTATGGCCACGCCGAATGCGGCCGGTACGTGGTAGCCCATGCCCAGCTTTCGGCAGATCTCGACCTCGCGGAGCATCCACGAGACGAACGCGCCGATCGCACACACGGTGATGAGCTGCCACAGGCCGCCTTCCATCAGCGGCGCGAAACGCAGGCCGTAAGAGAGGTCAGGTGGCGCAATGTTGATCTGCCAGAGGTTCCACGTCGGTCCCTGCGAGGCGCCCCAGAGAATCATGGCGGTGCCGAGGAAGGTGAAAAACAGCGTCGTGACGCCGAAGAACCCGACGAAAAAGGGTCCAACCCAGAAGTCGAAGAGGTCGCCGCCGACCAGGGTGCCGCCACGAACCCGGTATTTTTTTTCAAAGCTGAGCATGGCCATGGTGAGGCTCTCCTGTCGCTTGCGAGATTTGAGGATGTTCTAGTTGTTGTCTCGGAAAAAGAGGGCAGATGCCGCGCCGGTCAAAGGCGCAGAGCAGCATCTGCACTCCGCCCGAGGATCAGGACTTCGCTGCTGGAACCGCGGCGGGCATGGGCGCGTTTTGCGCTGCCGCCACCGGTTTCTTGGCGCCGTCGAGCCAGTTGAATTTGTTTGTGCTCAGCAAGATGAGGTGAATCATCGCTGCCAGCGCAAACAGGAAGACCGCCTGAGCAACCATAGCCCGTAACGGATCGAAAAGTCGCCAAATTCTCCACATGGTGTGTACTCCTAAATGATGTGAGACATGAGTGTGTAAACCGCGGCATGGACGCCCGCGAAGAGGCTGGCTTTTGGCTCTGCGCCTGGCAGCCAGTTTTGCCAATGCAGCCCGACCAGCTGGCCGAGTAATGCAATTGCCAAAAGCAGCACAAAGCACGGGGCAAAAATCAGGACAAGCGTGAACTTGTCATCCCGCAGGGATGGCTTATGGGAATAAGACATATCGTTCATGGCAGTTTCTCCATTCATCGAAAGTGAACCGAACCTAGAGCCAGGGTCTCCACATCCACACCAGGATGTGCGCTACCACGGCAATCGCCGTGAAGCCCACAAAACCCTGGATGTAGTACGTGTGAAACTCCTGAGCCTCCTCGTCGGTCAGGCCGGAAATTGAAGTCCGAGTTGACATACGAATGCTCCTTTTCATTAAGGCCGGATGGCCTGTGTTGCGCGCAGCCCGCGCAACTTGGGCGTCCGTAGCAAATCGCCACGAAATGGGGTGTGACTGGCGCCCGTGCGCGAAGTCAGGAATTCAAGAGCAGAGCGCGTCATGCGGGCTCTCCGAGGCCCATGCGCTGGCCGGCTGCATTGACATGCGCTTCGGTCACGATGGGCTGTTGTGCGTTGCGTGCGTGCTGCTCGGCTTCGTCCCGCAGGCGCTTGGCGGCGGAGATCTGCACCAGCACGGGTTGCTTCGATACGAGTGCGTGCAGCCTGACTTGCGCCTGGTCTTCCCAGGGCGTTGCGGCTTCGCCGGTGGCGCGCGTCAGCGTCGCATCGACCTTGTCCATTTCGGTGCCGAGCGGCAGGATGTGAAAGAGCGCGTCGAAGAGTGCGTTGCACACTTCCTGGATCAGGTAGGTGGCGCCGCTGTAGCCCATGAAGGGCGTTCCGGTGTGGCGCCGGATGATGGCGCCTGGGAACGAGGCCGGAATGAACGCGGCGCGCATTGGGCTGCTGCCAGCCACTTCGCTCAGGTACATGCGTTCGTTGTAGCTGCCAAAGAGAATCAGCGGCGTCTGCTTTTGCACCAATTCGCGCACGGCCTCGTTGTCGGTCTTGTTGCCTGCAGTGCGTGAGATGGCGAAGCGGCAGGGCAGTCCCATCTCGCCCTCAAGGAAGCTCTTGAGGCCACGTGCGTAGGTGTCGGTGGCCACGACGGCGAAGCTGGCCGTGGCGAAGAAGTCCTGCGTGACGGAGCGCCACAGGTCCCACACGGGCTTGATGGTGGTGTGCTTCTCGCGTTCGATGAAAGGCTCGGGGTCCAGGCCCAGGAGCTCGCCGAGCTTGCGCAGGAATTTGGTGGTGCTGTGCAGGCCAATGGGCGCCTGAAGGTAGGGGCGGTCCAGCGCCTCGCACAGCATGCGGCCGAACTCGCGGTACATGCAGATGTTGGCGTCGGCCTCCACCAGTTGCGATACCTCGGCCAGATGGCTGCCGAGCGGAAAGGTCATGTTGATGTCGGCGCCGATGCCTTGCACCAGTCGGCGGATTTCGGCTACGTCGCTGGCGCTGTTGAAGTTGCCGTAGCAGGGGCCGATGATGTTGACGCGGGGCTTTTCGCCGGCCTTGCGAACGCGCGGCGGCACTTTTTTCATGCCGTACTCGGTCCACAGCCAGTACATGGCGCGGTTGGCGCACTGCCACTGGTCTTCGTCAATGGTGCGCGGCAGGAAGCGAACGAGATTGGTGCCTTCGGGTGTGACACCGCCACCGATCATTTCGGCGATGGAGCCGGTCACCACGACGGCAGGAAGGTCGGGGTCGAGGGTGGCGTGCGCCTGCTTCATTGCGCCTTCGGTGCCCTGGCGGCCGAGCTGCTCTTCGGCAAGTCCGGTGACGACGATGGGCAGTTCATGCGGTGGCAGCGCGTCGGTGTAATGCAGCACCGACGTGACGGGAAGGTTTTCACAGCCCACGGGGCCATCGATCACCACTTGCAAGCCCTTGATGGCAGTGAACACATAGACGGCGCCCCAGTAACCGCCAGCGCGGTCATGGTCGATGACGTAGGTCATCGGAGGCTTGCCCTTGCCGCTCATGAGCCCATCTCCTGCGACTGGCGCTTTTTCAGCTGCTTTTCACGCTGGCGCTTCATGTCCTTCTTGAACTCGGGGTAGTCCTTGGGCACTTCAGTCCACACGCCGGCCTGGTCTGCCTTGCCAACGCCGCCAAAGAATTCGTTCATGGTGTCAAAGCGCGCCTGGTTGCCCATGGCGCCGTTGATCACCTGCATCAGCGATCCCGCAGCGGCGGCGCCCATCAAGGGGCGGGCCGAGATCAGGTTGGTGAAATAGAGGGAGGGAATCGCCGCTTCTTTCGCGGCCTGCACCACGGGCGTGGTGCCGATGGCGAGCTGCGGCTTGAACTCGTGCACCGCGGCCAGGTCCTGCTCAAGCGAGGCGCGAAATTGCACGTGCACGCCTTTTGCTGCCAGCCACTGTGCGTCGTGCGCGTTCCATGGTGTTGCAGGGCAGGCAGAGCCTACGTAGCGCAGGTCAGCTCCGCACTCCACTAGCCAGCGTGCCACGAGCAGCTCCGAGCCCTCGTAGCCGCTCAGCGTGATGCGCCCGTTGATCTTTTGCGTCTCGAGTACGGCGCGCAGTGCGGCAAGTGCCTGGTTGCGCGCCTTGTCGATGAGGGGCTGGGCAACGCCGGTTGCCTGGCCGATGGCGCCGAGCCAGTCGTGCGTGCCGTCGATACCGACCGGCGCCGAGCCCACGACGGGCCGGCCTGCGGCCTGGAATTCACGGATCGAGGCGGTGTAGAAAGGATGGATTGCCGCAACGGCACTGCCGTCGAGCGCGGCGTACAGTTCGCGCCATTCCCGGGTCGGTACGACGGTGCCGACGGCCAGGTCCATGGGCGCAATCATTTGCGCGATGCTCATGGGATCGGCGGGGAACATTTCGCCGAGGAGGGTAATGGTGGGTTTGCCCGAGCGCGCCTGCCTTGGTGCTGGCACCGGCCCGGCCATGATTTCCTGCCGTGCGTAGCGCAGCATGGCGCCGGCCAGAACATCCTTGGCTTCCGCGTGTGTGGGTACGCCAAAGCCGGGCACGTCGATGCCGATGACGCGCACGCCGTTGATGGACTGCGGGAGCAGTTGCAGCGGCACACCGCTGGCGGTCGGCACGCACAGGTTGATGATGACGATGGCGTCGAGCTTGGCCGGATCGGCCTGCGCGTGCACGGCCTCGCGGATGTCTTCGAAGAGTTTGCCCGTGACCAGCGTTTCGGAGTTGAAGGGCACGTAGCCCACGCTGCGGCGAGCACCGTAGAAATGCGACGTGAAGGTCAGGCCGTACACGCAGCAGGCCGAGCCCGAGAGAATGGTGGCGGTACGCCGCATGCGCAGGCCCACCCGCAATGAACCGAAGGCCGGGCACATGCTTTGCGGCTGGTCATGGGGGCCTTTGGGATAGTCGGCCGCGTACTGGTTGAGAACCTCGCTCTTGCCGGCAGCAGCGGCGGCATCGAGCATCACGTCCTTGCCTGCATGGCAACCCATTCCGTCCACGGCGGGTGCCGACTTGACGGGAATGATGGGGATGGTGTGGCTCATGTTCAGGTGTTCAGTCGTGGATTCAGGCGGCGTCGTAGACGACTTCGAGCGAAGGCTTGGTGACGCTGGTCACGCCGCACATGTCGAATTCAGTCGCGGGATCGAGCACCACATGGCGGCCCACGGTGTCGGCGCTGAACAGGCCCAGCAGGCCGTCCTGCGTCATGGGCTTGGGGCGAACCGGCGGCGCTTCACCGACGTTCTTGGCCAGCTCGGCGAAGAGGGGACCCCACTCGCTGTCGGGCTTGCCGATGATTTCGTAGCTGGCGCTCTTGCGGCGGATGTCTTCATTGGCCGGGATGGCCGCAAGCACCGGGATACCGACGTCAAGGGCGAAGGCCGCGGCCTCTCCGGTGCCGTCGTCCTTGTTGATCACCATGCCTGCCACGCCGACGTTGCCGCCCAGCTTGCGGAAGTATTCGACCGCCGAGCAGACGTTGTTGGCGACGTAGAGGGACTGCAGGTCGTTGCTGGCAACGACGATGACTTTCTGGCACATGTCGCGGGCAATCGGCAGGCCGAAGCCGCCGCACACCACGTCGCCCAGGAAGTCGAGCAGGACGTAGTCAAAGCCCCACTCGTGAAAGCCGAGTTTTTCCAGCGTTTCGAAGCCGTGGATGATGCCGCGTCCGCCGCAACCCCGACCGACTTCAGGGCCACCGAGTTCCATGGCGAAGACGCCGTCGCGCTTGAAGCAGACGTCCCCGATGGATATGGATTCACCGGCGAGCTTCTTTTTCGAGGAGGTCTCGATGATGGTCGGGCAGGCCTTGCCGCCGAACAGCAGGCTGGTGGTATCGCTCTTCGGATCGCATCCGATGAGCAGGACCTTTTTGCCTTGCTGCGCCATCATGTAGGAGAGGTTGGCGAGCGTGAAGCTCTTGCCGATGCCGCCCTTGCCGTAGATCGCGATGATCTGCGTTTCCTTGGTGGGGGCGCCTGTGTGCACGGGTGTGGGTTCTTCGGACGCTTCACGCCGGAGCTGCTCCACAAATTTCACGGTCTGCACGCTGCCGGTTGAAGTACTCATCAGTGTCTCCAGTCCAAAACCATCTTCAGGCACTCCGGGTCGCTGAAGGCGACCTCGTAAGCTTCACGCGCCTGGCCGAGGCCTTGCGTGTGGGTGATCAATCCGTCCAGGCTCAGGCGGCCACTGCGCACCAGGTCGGCCACGGCCAGCAGGTCCTCGCGCTTCCACTCTGCGGCCACGCGGATGCGCGCCTCGCGCATGAAGGCGGGTGGGTAGGCAAACGAGAGAGGCTGTTTGTAAAAACCTGCCAGCACCACTTCACCGCCGGATTTCAGGCGGGGGATGACGCTGTCGAGAATTCCGGCATCGCCACTGACGTCGTAAATGGCGGCATAGTCTTTGCGCGTGTCTGCGTCGGGGTGGATGACTGGGTAGCCCTGCGCGCCGCTGCGGCGCGATTGAGTCGTGTCCCACACCGTGGGTGCGGCGGAGCCCATGGCGATGGTCAATCGAGCAAGGAGGCGGCCCATGACGCCGTGTCCAATGATCAGTTCCGGGCCGAAAGGTGCGCCCGGCGCAATGGCTTTGGGAAAGCTGTGAAAGGCCGTGGCGGCCAGCGCCAGCAATACGGCGCTGGCACCGAGCCCGGCGGAGACCTTGACGACGCGCGACTCAGGAACGATCAGTCGGGAGGCGGCACCGCCAAAGAGGCTGTGGACCCCCTGAAGGCATGTTGAGCCCGGAACGAACACCGTGTCGCCGGCCTGGAAGGAAGAATCAGCGCCGCTGCGCACAACGCGCCCAACGGTTTCATAACCAGGGACCAGCGGGTAGCCCATGCCCGGGAAAGCCGGCATGCTGCCATCCCAGAGGAGACGCTCGGTTCCTGTGCTGATGCCGCTGAAGGCAACCTCGACTTCAAGGTCGTGCTCGGCTCTGTCGCGAAGTTCCAGAGCTTGCACCGAGAGGGTGCGTGGATTCTGAAAAACTATCGCGGAAGCTTGCATGAATGTATTCTTAGGTTGACATTGACGAGCGTCAACTTAAATTGACGCTTTTCTCCTTTTTCAAGGGTAAACACTGACGGTTTAGCGCTTTTGCCCGATCAAAACGCCGGCGTGAAGCCGCAAAGGATTCGAAATCGCATGAACCTGGCTGAATCCGGCCGCGCTCATCAGCGTTGACAATTCATGCTGGGTACGCAGACGCCCGGCGCCCATGGCCAGCAAATAAAAGTGAAAGTAGGCGTCGCTGACCGAAGCGCCGTCCCGTGCCATGGGTTCAGCCAGCAACAGCTTTCCTCCCACCGGCAGGGCCACGTAGATGGCTTTGAGCAGTTGCTTGACCACGGCGTCGGGATGATCGTGAGCCACCCTTAGCAAGGTGACGAGGTCGGCGCCGCGGGGCAGGGCATCCGACATGAAGCTGCCGCCATGAACGCGGATGCGGTGCGTCAGCTGCTGTCCGGCAATGCGTTCAGTGGCAATGCGGGCGACGTCGGGAAGGTCGAACAGGATGAGGTCCAGATCGGCCGTGTGCCGGGCCAGCGCCATGACCCAGCCACCCTGGCCGCCGCCGACATCCAGCACGCGGCGGTGCGAATCGAAGGCGTAGCACGCAAGCAACTCGTCGATGAGGAAGCGCTGGGAAGTCGACATCAGCTCCGAGTAACGGGCTGCCTGGTCGGCAGGGGCGGGCGGCCCTGCCGTCGAGCCGCTGGCGGCGTACGGCCAGTAGGCGTGCATGCTCGCCTTTTCGGGCTGGCGCATCAGGGCGAGCGGATCCTGCAGGTCTTCGTAGAGCAGCGCGTTGTGCTCGATCATGGCGCGAATGCCGGTATGGGACACCACCGGCGCCCCAAGCGCACCCAGTCCGTAGAGGCCGTCACCCCGGCGATCCAGCAGGCCTATCGCGACTGCAGACTCGAGCAGCCGCAGCAGAGGCTCTGCATCGACACCGGTTTGTTGGGCAAGCCGGTCGATTCGGGCCGGCTCCGCCAGTACGCGTTCGAGAATGCCCAGGCGCACGCAGGCCAGCAGCACCTGGCTGTGGACAAAGCCGGCCATGATGCCGAAGAGCGCGTCGGCCCTGCGCCGCGTGATCCAGCGCCCTACCGGATTGCCGATAGCCCAGCGGTACAGGTCGGGGCTGGTGAGCCAGCGGTCCATGCGGCGCCGCCAGTTGCCACGCCATCCGGACGCGTCCGGCGCGACCGTTACTTTGGCTCGCGCCGACACGTCAGGGGCAGGATTCATGCGTCATGCGTTGGGCTTTCGGACGTGCGTGGGCACGTCGTCGGCGAGTGGATCAGGCGATGGCCCGATGCTGCAGGGCAGCCTGGTGAATGGCGATCTGGTCGCAGGCGCTTTGCGGCAGCAGGCGCTCGGACTCGCGCAGCACGATCTGCCGCATGAGGTCGCGGCTGGGGCATACCGGCACCGATTCGACGGCCTCGTCCATGAGCTGGCGGAAGTAGTCGACTGCGCCGCAAAGCCCGAGATCCGCGGCCGTGCTGGGCCTTCCGTGCTGGGCGTCCTGCCCGGTGGGTTTGCCCAGATGCACCGCACCCATCACGTCACGGATGTCGTCGGCGACCTGATAGGCCTCACCCAAAGCCTCCCCCAAGGGCCGCCATGCATCAGGGTCAGCGCCGGCCGCTTGCGCGCCTGCGCAGGTTGAAGCGACAAAGAGAGCGCCTGTCTTGGCACGCTGGTAGCGGCCGAGTTCGACGCGAGGTTCACACTCCCAGGCCTGGCCTGCGACGATGCCATCCGGCGCGCCGGTTCCCTGTGTCAGGGTCAGCAGCACCCGGGCCATGCGCGCAGGGTTATTTCCGGCCGACAAAGCCAGTTGCTGGAAGGCCATGACGATCAGTGCGTCACCGGTCAGCAAGGCAAGTGGCTCGCCATACTGGCGGTGCACGCTGGTTTGTCCGCGCCGCTCGTTCGCGTCGTCGAAGCACGGCATGTCGTCATGCACGAGAGACGCGCAATGCAGAAGCTCTATGCCGACTGCCGCCGCATTGGTCAGGGCTCGGTCATCTTCTCCACACGCTTGGGCCACCGCCACGCAGAGCTGGGGGCGGATGCGCGCGCCGCCGGGAAACACGGCGTGCCGCATGGCGGACATCAGGCGGGGCGGTGCTGTTGCGCTCCCTACCTGGATAAACGACATTTCCAGCGCCTGCTCGATGCGTGTCAACATGCTCATGGGGCCCCGCTAAGGTGGGTGCTGTCCGCAACATGTGACAGGCACAGTGTCAATCTAACATGACACTTACGTTTGTCAACCTCGTTTGTCGCTAGGCGCTGCCATTTCCTCATGGCCGGATTTATCGATGCCATAAGGCCGCACGATCCGGATGACATGCTCCGGCACCATGCTGCGGATCCGGGCCGGCTCTTCGCGCGCCAGATGAACCATGGTTTCCAGCGCCTTCATCTCGACGCGAGCCCGCGCAAACTCGAGGCCCCGCGGACCGAAGCGGGGCATCAGCCAGCTAACCACGGGCCGCAGCCAGTCGGGCATGCGCCGCAAGGGGAGGCCGCCTGCGGCAAGCTGCACGTTCTTCAGGAAACCTTTTACGGCGCCCGCCCGAGCGCCCGCGCTGCCGGCCGGCTGCGTCAACACCTCGGCGCCCAGCGCGTCGAGCAGATGCTGCCCCTTGCCGTTGCGCACCAGCAACCATTGCTGGCCCTGCCCACCCATGTAGCCCACGGTGATGTCGGCCAGTGCATTGGTGTAGTCGACACAGGTGCGGCAGGTCATGGGAAAGAAGTCGGGGGCGAGCTGGGAGAGCGGCAGGCTCAGGAAGGGTATGGCTTTGACCTCACCCGATCGGGTGCGGATCTCGACGTGGTAGTCGGCGCGGAACTCCAGGTAGGTGATGTCCTGGGGGCGCGGCGAAATCAGCGCAAGGAATTCATGGAAGCGCTCGGTCGTCGTGTTGTCCGAACAGGGCGTGCCGATGACGAACAGCTTTTCAAGGCCGTGCTCTCGTTCGAGTTCGGGTTGCAGGGCCCGCAGCGCATAGATCTGGCACGGAATGCCGATCACCGCCAACCGCTTGTAGCCTTGTTGCAGCGCCGGCTCGACCAGCGCGATCAGCGGGGCGTAACCCATGCGCATACCGCGGCAGCGGGCCATGTCCTGCGCGCGGGTGATGACCACGGGCATGGGGCGCCAGGCATCGTCAGGGTGCGGGGCCATGGCGATCACTGCATCTACCTCGCCGTTTTCCAGCAGTTTTTCGGCGATGCGGGTAGTGATGCCGGTCCACTGCGCACCGGCAAGCGGTCGTGCAAGCGTGGCCTGCAGGATTTTGTCGTGCGGGCCGAAGAACACCTCATCGTTTACCGGCTCTCCTGCCTGCGGCAAGCGCCGCGAACGCCCATGCGCGGCGCGCTCTAGCGCGGGATAGTCCGGCTGGATGAACTGGCAGGCCTGGCCGCAGCGCTTGGGTTGTGCCGTGCGGGAAACACCGCAGTCGGTGCAGAAATGCCGGGGCGGCGCTTCCGGCAGGGCGGGTGGAGAGAACGCCTTCATGAAAGGCGCGATTCGATGGGGTCAGACAAGGTCATCAAGGGTTTTACGGGTTGAGCCACTGACAGGTCAGGTGATATAAGTGTCACATAAAGTTGACACTCCCAGGTGCTGTTTGATGTGTTTCGCGTTTTCTTGTACCGCATGACCGCGTTGCTGACTCTCCAAGGTCTCGGCTGCAGTCGTGGTGGCAGGCCGCTCTTCAGCGGGCTGGACCTCTCGGTCAAGCCGGGCTGGCTGGTGCGGGTGCAAGGCGCGAATGGCGCCGGAAAAACCAGTTTGTTGCGCTTGCTGTGCGGCTTGTTGTTGCCCAGCGAAGGGCAGGTTTGCTGGCGGGGTGAGCCGCTGTCTGCGCAGCGCGAAACGCTGGGCCGAGAACGGGTGTACCTGGGCCACGCTGCCGCGATGAAAGACGGCCTGAGCTTGCTGGAAAACCTCGAATTCGCCTGCCAGCTTGCGGGGTCGTCGGCTTCCCGGGCCGACTGCGTCCTTGCGCTGGACGAGGCGGGTCTGCAGGGGTACGAACACACCTTGGCAAAGCGCCTTTCCGAAGGCCAGCGCCGGCGGGCTGCGCTGGCGCGCCTGAAGTTGTCGAGTCACGCCCCCCTGTGGATTCTCGACGAGCCGTTCAATGCCCTCGACGCGCCCGCGGTGCGCTGGGTCGAGGGGCTGGTGGACAAGCATTTGCAGCGTTCGGGCATCGTTGTTCTTACCAGCCACCAGGGACTGCCACTGCCGGATGCGATGGCGCAGGTGGTCAGCCTGTGAGTGCAATCTTCACGCCCGCCTTGCCCGGAACCCTGCCCCAGCCCACGGCAGCTTCGTGCTTGCGCGCGATGTTCGTGCGCGATCTGCGCCTGGTGCTGCGTCGCCGCTCAGATTGGCTTTCGGGTCTTATTTTTTTCGTCATGGTTGTCAGCCTGTTTCCCCTCGGCGTGGGGCCTGAGGCAAACTTGCTTCGCGTCATGGCGCCCGGCGTCGTGTGGGTGTCGGCGCTGCTGGCCCTGCTGCTCGGCTTGCCCCGGCTTTTTGCGGACGATTTCCAGGACGGAACGCTGGAGCAAATGCTGCTCTCGGCCCAGCCGCTTTTTTTGCTGGTGCTGGGGAAAGTCGCTGCGCACTGGGTCGCCTCCTGCCTGCCGCTGGTGGTGATCACGCCTTTGCTGGCGCTTCAGTTCGGACTATCCCCGGCAGCCAGCGGCGTGCTGATGCTGTCACTTCTGGTGGGCACGCCAGTTCTATGTCTCGTTGGCGCGGTCAGTGCGGCGCTGACGCTCGGGCTGCGCGGCGCCGGGCTGCTGGTTGCGCTGCTATCGCTGCCGCTGTTCGTTCCGGTTCTGATTTTTGGCGCTGGCTCGGTGGATGCGTTCCAGTCCGGCCTCGATACCGGGGGCCATTTCTCCCTGCTCGGGGCGTTGCTGGTGCTGGCGCTACCGGCTGCGCCCCTCGTCACGGCAGCGGCCCTGCGTATTTCCATTGACTGACAAGACTGCCACAGGAGCCTTGCCTTGATTGCACTGCCTCGCACCAACTGGTTTGCCTTTGCCGCGCCCCAGCGCTTTTATGCGCTGGCGGGCCGGCTCGTGCCGTGGTTCGCCGGCGCTGCCGCGCTTCTGGCGGCCGCCGGCCTGTACATCGGCCTGTTCGTGGCCCCAACGGATGCCCAGCAGGGCGAGGCGTACCGGATCATCTTCGTGCATGTGCCGGCGGCGTGGATGTCCATGGTGGTCTATGTGGCCATGGCCGTGTGGGCAGGTGCCGGCCTGGTGTTCAATTCCAGGCTGTCGTCCATGATGGCCTGCGCCCTCGCGCCTACCGGAGCCCTCATGACTTTTCTGGCTTTGTGGACGGGCGCGCTGTGGGGCAAGCCGACCTGGGGCGCCTGGTGGGTGTGGGATGCCCGGCTCACCTCCGAGCTGTTGCTGCTTTTCCTCTACCTCGGATTCATGGCGCTGCACAGCGCCATTGAAGACCCGCGCCGCGCTGATCGGGCCGCCGGACTGCTGGCGCTGGTGGGTGTGGTCAACGTGCCCATCATCTATTTTTCAGTGAAATGGTGGAACACCTTGCACCAGGGTGCCTCGATCACCTTGGGCAAGGCGCCGAGCATGGCGACGCCCATGCTGCTCGGGATGCTTGTGATGGCACTGGCCTTCTGGGCCTACTGCGTCGCCGCCGCGTTGCTGCGGGTGCGCGTCATCATGCTGGAGCGTGAGCGCCACACCGCGTGGGCCCGATTGGCCATGGAGGCCCCATGAGCGCGCTGTCCGGGTCAGGCTTCTGGGCGATGGGCGGGTACGGCCTCTATGTATGGGGTTCGTTCGGCATGTGCGCGGTAGCGGTCGTAGCCGAGCTGTGGGCCTTGCGCATGCGCCGCCGCGCGCTGCTCGAAGAAGCTCGCCAGGAGCTTGTCCGTGCCCGGCGACGTGAACCCGTGCGCCAGTCCGGCGCGGGGGCAAGCCCATGAAGCCGCGCCAGAAACGTCTGCTCGCCATTGCCGTCGGCCTCTGCACGCTCGCGGTGGCGAGTGCGTTGGTGCTTAACGCATTTCGCAGCAACCTGGTTTTCTTCTTCAGCCCCTCCCAGGTTGCGGCGCAGGAAGCGCCGCGCGAACGCAGCTTTCGCATCGGTGGACTGGTTCAGCCGGGCAGTGTGGTGCGCGATGCGACGGGCCTGGGCATGCGCTTCGTCGTCACCGACCTGGCGCACAGCCTTCCCGTCAACTACACCGGCTTGCTGCCCGACCTTTTTACCGAAGGCAAGGGCGTGGTGGCACAGGGCAAGCTGGGCAGCGATGGCGTGTTCCGCGCTGAACAGGTGCTTGCCAAGCACGACGAAAACTACATGGCGCCCGAGGCTGCCGAAGCGCTGAAGCAGGCCAGGCCGGGAACACAGGGGAAACCGTGATCTACGAGCTGGGCCATTTTTCTCTGATGCTCGCGCTGGGCATGGCGCTGGTGCTGGGGGTACTGCCGCTCTGGGGTGCGGCCCGCGGCGACGAAGCCTCCATGCGGATGGCGCGGCCTGCGGCGCTGGCGCAGTTCTGCCTGATCGCAGTGGCTTATGGCTGCCTCACGCATGCCTTCGTGGTGAACGACTTTTCCGTGCTGCTGGCGGCCAATCATTCGCACACGACGCTTCCGCTCGTCTACCGCCTCACGGCGGTATGGGGCAACCACGAGGGATCGATCCTGCTGTGGTCATTGATCCTGAGCGGCTGGACGCTGGCCGTGGCGCTTTTTTCACGCCAGCTCGACGCCGCGGTGGCTGCGCGCGTGCTGGCCGTCATGGGCTTGATCAGCTGCGGCTTCCTGCTGTTCACGCTCTTTACGTCCAACCCGTTCGAGCGGTTGCTGCCTGCAGCCGCCGAAGGCAAGGACCTCAATCCCTTGCTGCAGGACCCGGGCATGGCGATTCATCCGCCCATGCTGTACATGGGCTACGTCGGTTTCGCCGTGCCCTTTGCGTTTGCCGTGGCCGCGCTGCTGGGCGGGCGCGTCGATACAGCCTGGGCGCGCTGGTCGCGTCCCTGGACGACGGCAGCCTGGTGTTTCCTGACCTGCGGCATCGCGCTTGGCAGCTTCTGGGCTTACTACGAACTGGGGTGGGGCGGCTGGTGGTTCTGGGACCCGGTCGAAAACGCATCCTTCATGCCATGGCTCGTGGGCACTGCGCTCATCCACTCCCTTTCGGTCACTGAAAAGCGTGGGGGCTTCAAGATGTGGACGGCGCTGCTGGCCATCCTGGTCTTTTCGCTGTCGCTGCTGGGCACCTTCATCGTTCGCTCGGGCGTGCTCAGTTCGGTCCACGCCTTCGCCACGGACCCCGCGCGCGGCGTCTTCATTCTGGCGTTCCTCGCCATCGTCATCGGCGGCTCGCTGGCGCTTTTCGCGTGGCGGGCACCCAAGGTCGGCACGGGCGGCCAGTTCGAGCTGGTCTCGCGTGAGTCGATGCTGCTGGCCAACAACCTGCTGCTCATCGTTGCTGCCGCGGCTGTGCTGCTGGGCACGATCTATCCGCTCATAGTGGACGCGCTCGGCCAGGGCAAGCTTTCTGTCGGTCCACCTTATTTCACCGCGGTCTTCGTGCCGCTGCTTGCGCCCGCGCTTTTCCTCATGGGAGTGGGGCCGCTGGCGCGCTGGCGCAGCGCCAGCGGCGGTGATCTGGCCCGTCGCCTGCGATGGGCGGCCGGGGTCAGCGTAGCGGCCGCCGTGCTGGCCGTGGTGCTGTTCGAGCGCTGGATGCCGATGACGGGACTCGGTTTATGGCTGGCTTTCTGGATAGCGAGCAGCACGCTGCTCAACCTCGTCGAGCGCCTGCGCTCGCTGGAGGGTGTGGATTGGCTCCGCCGGCTGGCAACGCAATCGACGAGCTACTACGGCATGCTCCTCGCGCACCTGGGCGTCGCCGTCTTCGTGCTGGGTGTCACGGTGGTCAGCAGTTTTCAGTCCGAGAGCGACGTCCGCATGCAGATCGGCGATACCGTGGACGTGGGGGGCTACCGCTTCCGCCTGGAGCGTATCGAGCTGGTGCGCGGGCCCAACTACCGCTCGGCGCGCGCCAGCCTGAGCGTGCTCGACGGCGATCGTGTGCTGGGCCTCTTGCAACCAGAGCGGCGCATCTATGACGTCAGCCGCAGCGCCATGACCGAAGTGGCGATCGATCGGGGCGTGATGCGTGACCTGTACGTCGCATTGGGCGAGCCTGTCAGCCCGACGGCCTGGAGCGTGCGGGTTCATCACAAACCCCTGGTCAACTGGATCTGGGGCGGGTGCCTGTTCATGGCGCTGGGCGGCTTCATGGCCGTGATCGATCGCCGCTACCGTGCACGCAGGGCGGTACGTGCGGCGGTGCTGGCCGAGAAAGGCGCAATCTCCAGTGCGCGCCCCGCCGGAGCGGTGGCATGAAAGGCCCGTGGATGCGCTGGCTTCCCTTGGTGGCGTTCGCGGTGCTGCTCGGGTTTCTGGGTGTCGGTCTGCACCTCAAGCCTCGCGAGATTCCTTCGGCCTTGCTGGACCGGCCTTTGCCCGCCTTTCGCCTGGCTGCATTGCATGCACCGGACACCATCGTCACGCCCGAAGCCCTGAAGGGCAAGGTCTGGATGCTCAATGTCTGGGCCTCTTGGTGCGCCGCTTGCCAGGACGAGCACCCGGTGCTGGTGGACTTTGCCCGCCGCCAGACGGTGCCCCTGATCGGCCTGAACTACAAGGACAAACGCGAGGACGCCCTCGTGTGGCTGGGCAAGTACGGCAACCCTTACCGCACTTCGCTGTCAGATACCGACGGCCGGGTCGGCATCGAACTGGGCGTTTATGGCGTGCCTGAAACCTTCGTCATCGACCGCGAGGGGGTGATTCGCTACAAGCAGATCGGCGCCGTGACGCCCGAGGCCTTGCGCGACACGATCATTCCGCTGCTTGCCCGGCTGGGGGCTTGAGATGGCAACGCCTGGGCATCTTCGCGGCCTGCAAGCCTTGATTCTGTCGGCGCTGATGGTGTGCGCTGCCTTGTACGGGACGTCCGCGCGTTCTGCCACGGCCGTACCGAGCGCGGCCGATCCGGTTCTCGAAGCCCGCGTGATGATCATTGCCGAGGAACTGCGTTGCCTGGTTTGCCAGAACGAAACCATCGCGGCCTCGCATGCGCCGCTTGCGCTGGACCTGCGCCAGCAAATTCGCGAACAGTTGCAGCAAGGCCGTTCGACGGCGCAGATCCTCGAATTCATGGCCTCACGTTATGGAGACTTTGTGCTGTACAAGCCGCCCCTCAAGGCCTCCACCGTGCTGCTGTGGGCCGGGCCGTTTGCACTGCTAATGCTGGGCGCGATCATGCTGTTGATGCATGTGCGCCGGCAACGGCCGACCGCTGGCCCGGTGCTCAGTGAATCGGAACTCGACAGTGCGCGGCGCATGCTCGACCCCTCGGGAGGCCGGCCATGACGCTTTTCACCGTGTTCGCTGCATTGCTGGCTGCGTTAAGCGTTGCGCTTCTGGTGTGGCCGTTGCTCAAGCCCTCTCGCCCCGTGCTCCCTGGCGAGGCCGATGCCAATCTTGGCCTCCTGCGGGAGCAATATGCCGCACTCGACCAGGAACTTGCCAGTGGCGCGCTGACTTCTGCGGAGCACGCTGCCTCGCGCAATGAGCTTGCCCGGCGTGCGCTCGACGAAGGGGCCGTGCAGCCCGCGCGGGCGGGGGCTCGGCCAGGCAGTTCCCACCCCATCGTTATTGCAGTGCTGCTCGTGCCGGCCCTGGCCGGGGCGCTTTATTTCAAGCTCGGCTCGCCCGCCGCGCTGGACATGGCCGCCGCGAGCGCTCCCGAGGCATCCGAACCTTCGATGGCGCAAGTGGAAGCCATGGTCAGCAGCATGGCGGCCCGGCTCGAAAAGCTGCCTGCGGGGCAGAGCGACCCGACCGGCTGGGCCATGCTGGCGCGGTCGCTCGCGGCGTTGCAGCGTTTTCCCGAGGCCGATCAGGCATACGCGCGTGCCATCGAGGCGTCACCGCGCAACGCCCAACTCATGGCGGATCGGGCCGACCTGCTCACCTTCATGCAAAGCGGCCAAGGCGCCGCTGCAACAGACGAACCCGCGCGGCTGATCGCGCAAGCGCTTTTCATCGAACCGGATAACCTCAAGGCGCTGGCGCTGGCGGGCAGCGCGGCGTTCGAGGGGCAGGCGTTCGATGTGGCGATCCGCTATTGGGCGCGTGCCCGAGCACTGGCGCCGGCCGGTAGCGAGTTCGCCGCTAGCCTTGACCGCAGCCTGGCTGCGGCCCAAAGCAGCGTGAGCGCGTCCGGCTCCACGGCCGTTACGGGCGCGAATGCTTCGCAAGCCGTCGGTAAGTCCCCGGCGCCAGCAGGGGACGTAGCCGTCTCACCCGGTAAAGGAAAAGAAGTGGCGGCGGCCGGCACGGTCCAGGGAACGGTCAGTATTTCAGCGGCGTTGCGCGAACGCGTGCGCCCCGGTGACACGCTGTATGTTTTCGCTCGCGCCGCTGGCGGCCCCCGCATGCCATTGGCGATCCTGCGGCTACAGGCCACTTCGGGTCCGGTGAGCTTCACGCTCGACGACAGTCTGGCGATGTCGCCGCAGTTCAAGCTTTCGAGCTTTGCGGAGGTGATCGTGCAGGCCCGCGTTTCGCGATCGGGCGATGCCTTGCCCCAAGCGGGTGACATGGTTGGGCAGACCGGCCCAGTCAAGCCAGGCAGTGGCCCGGTCAACCTTGTCATCGATCAGGTGCAGCCCTGAGCGATGGGCTGTGGGTTAGCCCTGAGCGATACGCGCGAGAATCCAGTCGCTGACCTGCTCGGGTCGCTCCTCATGCGCCAGATGGCCCAACCCCTCCAGGCGGCTCAGGCTGTGCGGCACGCTCGTGGGCAGGCGCGCCAGCACGCGTTCAGCCTGTGTGGGCGGCACCGTGTGGTCTTGCATGCCCACGATCAGGTCCATGGGTGTTTGCAGAAATTGCAGCCGGCCAAAAAGTCCATCCAGGTCCCATTGCGCCATCATGCCGAGCGCGCCCGCGGCATGGCCTTCATTGCGGACAAGCCGGCCATAAAGCGCTTTGCCATCGGCATCGAGCGTTGACCCGGTGCTGTTCAGCAGCCTGTCCAGTACCGCGGGGTCGGCGGCGCGGGCCGAAAAATACCGGGGGATGAAAGCCATGTTGGCCATCATCCGGGCAACCGGGGAGAAAAATTGACCCGCCAATCCGCCCAGTGGCAGCAGGGCGGCGTTCAGGCCGATGATGCCGCGCGGCTGCAACCGGCCGTCGAGCGACATGCGCACCGCCACGGCAGCGCCGGCCGAATGGCCCACCACCCAATCGGGCCGCATTTGCAATTGCGTCAGAAGGGCAGCCATCGCCTCGGCCATGCCGGCTAGCGAAAGCTGCACGGAGGTCGGACCGCCCGCGGGCATGCCCGTGAAAGCGTGGCCCGGCAAGTCCATGGCCAGCACGGCGCACTGCTCGGCCAGCAAGGGCGCAACGGCCCGCCAGGAATGGGTCGAGGACCCGGTTCCGTGGATCAGCATCACGAGCGGTACATCGCGCGCGGAAGCGGGAGCGGAAGCAGGCCCCGGCCAGTGCTGCACATGCCAGCGCAGTCCGCCCGCTTCGACGAACTGGCTGCGTTCACGGTGCGGCCAGTCCAGGCCGTCGCGGTTCCAGTCGAGGCGTTCGCTCATGGATCTTTGGCTTCAGCGGCTCGCGCCTGTGCTCAAAAGGCGAACGGCCTGTGTCACGCCCTGCGCGCCTGCAAAAGGCAGCGGCACATAGGTCGCGCCCATGGCACTGGCGAGTTCGCGTGCGACTTCCTGCGGCTGTGTCGATGTGTCGATCAGGAGCGCGCAAGTGCCGTGCTGGCGAAACTGGCGCGCCGCCTGAAGCGCATCAGCGGCCGCCTTGGCGCGTCCGGGGGAACCGTCGCGGCCGATGTTGGCTCGGCCATCGGTCAGCAGAACAACCACGGGTGTTTCACCTTGCCGCGAGACCTGTTCGGCAAGGGCGCATGCAGCGTCGATGCCCAAGGCCAGAGGAGTGCCTCCGCCCCCCGGCAGTGCGGCGAGGCTGCGCTTGGCTCTCGCCAGCGACCGGGTCGGCGGCAGCAGCACTTCAGCCGTCGTGCCGCGAAAAGCGATCACGGCCACGCGATCGCGGCGCACATAGCACTCGGCCAGCAGCAGTTCCACCGCGCCCTTCGCCTCGGCAAGACGGTGCAGGGCGGACGAGCCCGAGGCGTCGACCGCAAAAAGGGTGGTGGTGGCCTTGTTCTGGCGGTAGCGCATGACATGAAAATCTTCACGCCGGACATGGATGCGCGGGCCGGCTTTGACCGTTGAGCCCTCTGCAATGAAACGTTCGGTGGCCATTTGCTGGCGAATTCTTTGCCACGGCGCTGCCGCGCGCAAGGTGTCCAGCACATGCAGACGCGCGCCGCCCCGAGGTTCGCCACGCCGCGCGCCGATCGGCCTGCCGCGCGTCTGGTTCTTTTGTACGGCGCCGGCGCGGCCTGCAGCCGAGGAGGGCGAGCGCCTGGCCTCACCGGCTTTGAGCGCAGCCAGTAGCCCGGGTGCAATGGCCGCCTGAGCCGCCTGCACCAGCATGTCTTCCAGAGCCTCGGCGCTGACGGGCGCTTCTTCGGAAGGCGGCTCTGCACTCGCGTCATCAGGCGGTGACTGATCGTCGCTGTTCGGCGGGGCTTCTGGTGGCGGCGATTCATCAGCGCCCTGGGCTTCCTGCGCGGCGTCGACCGACTCGGGTTTTTCGACCGACGGCACGCGCGTGGCGCGTGGTGCCAGCACCAGTTGAACGGCAATCCTGGCGTGGGAATCGTCCACCTCCGCGAGCCCGGCCAGTGCTGCCGCGGCGCGCGCCGCCCGAAGTGCGAGCAGCGGGGCACGCAGCGAATCGATGCCCAGCAGCATTGCTGTTGCGCAGAGGGCATTGAGGAGATCCGGCTGATGCCGAATGTCCGGCAAAAGCTGGCGCGCGTGCAGAACGTCGCGGTTGCCGAAGTCTGGTGCTTCCTGGGTGCCGGGCGGGGCGTCCAGCGCGACGTGAAAGGCGAGCCGGTCCAGCAGGCTGCCCGCCATGCGTTCTTCGTCGTCAACCCCTTCGTCGAGCGCCACCACGGCAATGCGAGCGGGCCACTGAACGGCCAGGCCGTCGCGCGCCATCATGACTTCACCGGTGTCGAGTACGGCGGCCAGACGTGCGGCCGTGCTCGCGGGCACGCGCTCGGCCATGGACAACAAGACGAGGCCTCCGTCCGCCTGCGCCAGCAAGCCGCGCTGCGATACGGGCTTACCGGCACTGAGGGTGGCGCCGAGATCGAGCCCGCCCAGCAGAGCCGCGTCGTTGGCGTGCAGCGGGATGCGGCGAACGGGCGTTTGGGCGGGTAGCAGTTCATTGAGCAAGGCCATCCAGGCCTCACGCAGCGGGCCGGCACGGGCTCGCAGCGCAACGCCTCCCAGCCCTGCGGGGTCGACCGCGAGCAGTGCCGCCGCCAGCACAGCGTTGGAGGCCAGGGCAGCGCGGCCGGGCGCCTCGAGCGCCGCGCCTGGGCTGCCCGACGCGCTCATCAGGCCATCAACTCGGCAACGGCGCGTTCGACGCGGACGGTGGAGCCCGCGTCGTCCAGGGGATTGCGCCTAAGGCGATGGCGCAGCGCCAGCGGGGCCACCTGGCGCAGGTGTTTGTCGAGCACGCCGGCGTCGCCGTCGAGCGCCGCCACAGCGCGTGCTGCGCGCATCAAGGTGAGGTCACCACGAAGGCCGTCGGTGCCAAGCGCCATGCAAAGTTGTGCGGCGCGTTCACGGGCGGCGTCGCTCAGTGCGGTGTCCTTGAGCCGGGCGCGCGCGGCGACAATTTTCCTGCGCACCTTGTCGCCTTCTTTTTTCCAGTGTTCCGTGAAGGCCACCGGGTCGCGCTCGAAATCGTCGCGGCGGCGCACCACTTCAATCCGGCTGGCCAGATCTTCCGGCGTACGCACTTCGACAGACAGGCCGAAGCGGTCCAGCAACTGCGGGCGCAGCTCGCCCTCCTCGGGGTTGCCGCTGCCGACGAGCACGAAGCGGGCAGGGTGGCGAACACTCAGGCCCTCGCGCTCGACCACGTTTTCGCCCGAGGCGGCAACGTCGATCAATAAATCAACCAAGTGGTCTTCCAGCAGGTTGACTTCATCGATGTAGAGAAAGCCGCGGTTGGCGCGGGCAAGCAAACCCGGCTCGAAGGCCTTGACGCCTTGCGAAAGGGCCCGCTCCAGATCGAGGGCGCCGACGACCCGGTCTTCGGTGGCGCCTAGCGGCAAGTCGATCACGGGCACCGGAATCTGGTGCGTCTTGCCCGGTTTTCCTGCGGCACGCAGCGCAGCGCACGCGTCGCAGCACGGGCTGCCCTCGGCCGGGTCACACGAATAGGCGCAGCCAACAACGGCCCGCATTTGCGGCAGCAGTGCGGCAAGCGCACGAACCGCCGTGGATTTACCGGTGCCACGGTCGCCCAGAACGAGAACGCCGCCAATCGAAGGGTCGATGGCGGCGATCAGGATTGCCAGTTTCATTTCGTCCTGGCCGACGATGGCGGGAAAAGGAAAGGTAATTGCCATAGCGAATTCAGTATTGCACGAAGGCCGAGCCTGAGCGGGTGGGGATAGTACTGAACAACTGCCGCAATCGCACCGCGGCGATGCGGTGACGCGGTGGTTTTGGGGAATTCAGTCAGTTGTCCGTGCCATCGCCGGAAAGCAATTTCGCCGCGCGCTCTTTCTCGATGCGTTCGCGCTTGGCCTTTTTCACGTCGTGCAGCTGCCAGAACGCCCAGGCCAGGACGATGATGAAGATGCCGAGTTCAAGCCACATGCCCATAGTTGACTCCTGGTTGTGTCTGCCGCAATCTCAGGTCGCGACTTATACCCGTGCATTGTGGTCCAGGCTGTGGATAAGACCCTGAACAAGTCGCGGGAACGGCGCCACCACTGGCTTTGCGAAGCATGCCTAAAAAGAAGGCATGATGCCGCGGCAGGAACGCTTCTTATTGGGCGGCCCAGCCGCCGTCCATGTTCCAGGCCACGCCGCGAATGTTGTTGCCGGCGGGCGAGCAAAAGAAAACGGCCAGATCGCCGAGTTCGGCCGGCGTGGTGAACTGCATCGACGGCTCTTTCTCGCCCAGCAGCTGCCGAGTGGCTTCCTCGTTCGAGATCTTCTGGGCCGCCGCCTTCGCATCGACCTGTTTTTGCACCAGGGGTGTGAGCACCCAGCCCGGGCATATGGCGTTGCATGTCACGCCGCTGGTGGCATTTTCGAGGGCCGTCACTTTGGTGAGGCCAACGACGCCGTGCTTGGCCGCCACATAAGCCGACTTCTCGGCAGAGCCTACCAGCCCGTGCACCGACGCCACGTTGATAATGCGGCCCCAACCCGCCGCTTGCATCGCCGGCAATGCAAGGCGTGTGGCGTGGAATGCGCTGGAGAGGTTGATCGCAATGATGGCGTCCCAGCGCTCGACCGGAAAGTTCTCGACGCGCGCCACATGCTGGATGCCGGCGTTGTTGACGAGGACATCGACACGACCGAACTGCGCGGCGGCGAACTTCATCATGTCCTCGATGTCACCCACACGGCTCATGTCGGCGGGGTGGTAGGCCACCTTCACCCCCAATTTTTCTATCTCGGCCTTGGGGGTTTCGAAATCTCCAAAACCGTTGAGAACAATATTGGCGCCTTGCGCGGCCAGCGATCGGGCGATGCCCAGTCCGATGCCGCTGGTGGAGCCTGTGACGAGGGCGGTCTTGCCTTTGAGCATGCTTGTTTCTCCGGATCAATTACGATGCACTTGACGCGCCAACGGCGCTGCTGACCGCATTATCTCCGCCTGACCCCAACCCCCTTGACATGCTCGAACCTACGCTGAACTACGTAACCTGCCCCGACGCCACCGGAGAACACCGCATGGCCTGGTGGCAATGGGGCGATGCCCACAGTGGCCAGGTCGTGCTGTGCGTGCACGGCCTTTCACGCCAGGGGCGTGATTTCGACGTGCTGGCGCGCGCGCTCTGCGCCGCAGCCGAGCGCCGGGGCAAGATGATCCGCGTGGTGTGCCCGGACGTGGTCGGGCGCGGCAAAAGCGACTGGCTCAAGGACCCACAGGGCTATCAGCTCCCAGCCTATGCAGCCGACATGGTGGCGCTGCTGCACCGCCTCGATGGCGAGGCCAGTGTCGATACGCTGGACTGGGTCGGCACCAGCATGGGCGGCCTCATCGGAATGGGTATTTGCGGCCAGCCTGATCTTGCCTTGCCTGCGCCCGTGCGCAAGCTGGTGCTCAACGACGTCGGGCCGACCATCGAGTGGTCGTCGCTCCAGCGCATCGGTACCTACCTCGGCAAGGCTGGCAATTTTGCGTCACTGCAGCAGGCCGCCAATGCCATGCGCGTGATTTCGTCGAGCTTCGGACCGCACACGCCGGAGCAGTGGCTGGAGCTTTCGAGCCATATGGTCAAGCCTGTCGACGACCCTGCACTCGGCCCGGAAGCCGTCACGCTGCATTACGACCCGGCCATTGCGCAAGTGTTCGGCGCAGCAACCGAAGAATCCACCCGCCAGGGCGAGGCCATTCTCTGGCACCTGTACGACCACATCAAAGCCCAGACGCTGGTGCTGCGCGGCGCGCAGTCGGACTTGCTCAGTCGCAAAACCGCCGAGGCGATGACCCAGCGCGGCCCGCATGCAGCACTCGTCGAGTTCGAGGGCGTGGGCCATGCGCCCACCCTGATTGCGCCCGATCAGGTCGAGGTCGTCGTCAATTTTCTTCTGGAGCCCATGCCGGTCGCCTGAACCAGGCTTCCACGGTCCTTGAAGACATGAAGATTGCCCCATGAAGAGTCTGTCAGCCGCGCGCAGCGGTGTGGCGCCTGTCGCCTCTGCGAATTCCCCGAACCCGTCCATCGTGGCCGCTACCGCCGACGCGGCAACGGACCAGCCGCATCCGCTGGCGCGCGCCCGGGCCTTTGCCGAACCCCTGATTGGCGGGGAAACGCTGGACACGGGTGAAAACACGCTCGCCCACGCTGACGCGGTGGCCGCCATTCTTCGCGGCGTGGGTGGCTCCGAAACCATGCAGGCGGCGATCTACCTGGTGCATGCCTGCCAGCATCTGAACAAGCCGCAGGAGGTGATCACCAAGGCCTTCGGCGCCAACTTCGCCACGCTGGCGCTGGAAACGACCAAACTCGTCCACGTACAGCGGCAAGCCCGAAGCGGCGCTGCTTCCGAAGCCGAAGGCTCGGCCGCACAGGCGGAAAACATCCGCAAGATGCTGCTGGCCTTTTCGCGCGACCTGCGCGTCGTGATGCTGCGGCTGGCGTCCCGCCTTCAAACATTGCGCCACCATGCAGCGCTTCGTCAGGAGCCGCCGCGCAGCCTGGCCCACGAATCTCTGCATGTGTTCGCGCCGCTGGCTAATCGCCTGGGTATCTGGCAAATCAAGTGGGAGATGGAAGACCTGGCGTTCCGTTTCCTGGAGCCTGAAACCTACAAGCAGGTGGCCCGCCTGCTCGATGAAAAGCGGGCCCTCCGCGAAGGCTACATGGAGGCGCTGCGGACACAGCTCGAGCGCGAGCTGAACACCCATGGCATTGCGGCGCTGGTGCAGGGCCGCCCCAAGCACATCTACAGCATCGTCAAGAAGATGCGTGGAAAATCGCTGGGTTTCGAGCAGGTGTTCGACATCCGCGCCATGCGCGTTATCGCTGCCGACGTCAAGGGCTGCTACGCCGCGCTCGGCTATGTGCATTCGCGCTTCACGCCGGTCGATGGCGAGTTCGACGACTACATCGCACGGCCCAAGTCCAACGGCTACCAGTCGCTGCACACCGTCGTGCGCGACGAGCAAGGACGGCCCGTGGAAATCCAGATTCGCACACAGGCCATGCACGACCATGCCGAGCATGGCGTCGCCGCCCACTGGGCCTACAAGGAAGCCGGAGCCAAGGGCTATGCGGGCGTTTCGGCCAGCAGCGAGTACGACGCCAAGATTGCCGTGTTGCGCCAGTTGCTGGCCTGGCAGCATGACCTCTCCGCGCCGCTGGCGGCCAAGGCCAACGGCAGCCAGCAGGGGCTTTTCGAAGACCGCATCTACGTGCTGACGCCGGAGGCGGCCGTGGTCGAACTCCCGCAGGGCGCCACGGCTGTGGACTTTGCGTACAGCGTGCACACCAGCCTGGGCCACCGCTGCCGCGGCGCGCGCATCGACGGCGCCATGGTGCCGCTGAACACACCCCTGCACAACGGCCAGACCGTGGAGGTGGTGACGGTGCGCGAAGGCGGCCCATCCCGTGACTGGCTCAACCCCGAACTGGGCTTTTTAACCAGCCACCGTGCCAAGTCCAAGGTGCGCGCGTGGTTCAACGCGCTGGCCATGGAGCAGACCGTGGCGCGCGGCCGCGACGCGGTCGAGAAGCTGCTGCAGCGCGAGGGCAAAACCTCGATAAAGCTGGACGACCTGGCGTCGCAACTGGGCTTCAAGTCGGCTGAAGATCTGTTCGAGGTGGTGGGAAAAGACGAGCTCTCGCTGCGCACCATCGAGAACATGCTCAAGCCGCCCGAACCGGTGCAAAGCCCTGACGAATTCATTCCACATCGCAAGTCGCGCCAGCAGGACAAAGACCTGGAACGCAACCGCAAGGGCGGGGTGCTCGTCGTGGGCATCGATTCGCTGCTGACGCAACTGGCCAAATGCTGCAAGCCCGCCCCGCCCGACGCCATCGTGGGATTCGTCACCAAAGGCAAGGGCGTGAGTATCCACCGCAGCGACTGCAGCAACTTTCGCAACATGTCCGCGGGCAGTCCGGATCGGGTGATCGAGGTCAAGTGGAGCGGACCGCAATCGGGAAGCGGCTCGCTCTATCCCGTCGACGTGTCGGTCGAAGCGGCAGACCGCCAGGGCTTGCTGCGCGACATCTCCGAGGTGTTCGCCAAGGAAAAGATGAACGTCATCGGCGTGCAGACACAGTCCGTGAAAGACAACCGCGGCGGCACGGCCTGGATGACCTTCACGGTGGAAGTAGGGGATTCGGGCCGGCTCAGCCAGGTGCTGAAGCTGGTGGCGGGCGTCAATGGCGTTCGGTCGGCGCGGCGCCGCTAGTGCGGCTTCATTGTTGGGGTTTGGGCTCCGGTTCCGACAGATTTCCGGCCTGCTCACGTTACTTTGGAGTTCCTCACCCGCATCAGGGGAGCTCGCGAGGTTTCCAGCGCCCGGGGTACCGCCACCACGGCTTCTCCAGCGGCAAGCCGCTGCAGCGCTTCTGCCTCCTGAGCGTGCTCAGCGCGCGAGGTACGAAGTAGGTCGCGCACGAATTCGGCCGCAGCGCTTATCACGGCCATGGTCATCTTCCCGGCAGGGCTGGTTCGATGCACGCCGCCCAGTGCCAGGCAGTGCGCCTTCACCCAAGTGCGCGCCACCACCGTCCTGCGCGGATCCATGGTGTTGCGACCAAGGCGATCAAGTTTGGTGACAATCAGCACATCGCCGGTTTCGAGCTTGTCCTGCAGCTTGCTGAACCCGGGCCTCTCGCTTGCGGCGGCGCTGCCAGGAATTGTTTCAAAAACTTCTGGTCATGGTTATGGTCCTGTTGGGTGTGGCAAAGGGGTGACGAAACAATGAAGGTGTTCAAAACCAAAAGCTACTAGTTTTTGGACACGCTAGAAGGATGTGACCGTAAGCGGTCGTTTTTGGTCTTCTTGGCCCAACCACCCTTATCAGGATGAAGGGTGTCACTCCCCACCCAGTGAACGAAGAAGCCTCAAATCCTCAAATCTCGACCTCCGCGCATCAGCCTTCGCGAAATCAAACGTGCCGGACTATAAACTCAGCGGTCTGAGCACAGTGCGGGCGAGACTGGTATCTGGCTATTGATCGGGCCCACGGCCAGGTCCAGGTAAACATTGAGAACAATGAATGAACGTCCAGCAACTCGAAAACGAACTCTGGGAAGCCGCCGACCAGCTGCGTGCCAACTCCAAACTCACCGCCGCCGAATACGCGATGCCGGTGCTTGGCCTGATCTTCCTGCGCCATGCCGACAACCGATTCAAGGCCTACCTGCCTGAGATCGAGGCCGACATCCCGCCGCATGTGCCTGCCGCCCAGCGCGAGGCACTGATCAAGTTGGGCTTTCAGGGGAAAGCAGCCATCTACCTGCCCGAAGCCGCGCGCTTCGACCGCATTGCCAGCCTGCCGCAAGGGGCGAACGTGGGCGAGGTGATCGACCGCGCCATGGACGTGATCGAGGCCGAATATGAGGTGCTCAAAGGGGCGCTGCCGCGAGGCTATCCGGCCTTCGAGACCGACCTGCTGGCCGAGCTGGTGAAGATCTTTGATCGCCCCGCCATCAAATCAGCCACTGGCGACGTGTTCGGCCGCATCTACGAATACTTCCTCAATAAGTTCGCCATGAGCGGCGCGCAGGAAGGCGGCGAGTTCTTCACACCGCCGTCCCTGGTGCGAATGATCGTCAACATCATCGAGCCGGACCACGGGCTGGTGCTGGACCCGGCCTGCGGCTCGGCGGGCATGTTCGTGCAGACTGGCCATTTCATCGAGGACGTGCGCCACCAGCAGGCCAACGACACCGTCACCTTCCACGGCCAGGAGAAGAGCGACACCAACACCAAGCTCGCGCGCATGAACCTGGTGGTGCACGGGCTGGATGCGTCCAACATCCGGCAAGGCAATACCTTCTACGACCAGGTAGACCACCTCATCGGCCAGTGCGACTTCGTCATGGCCAACCCGCCTTTCAACGTCGACGGCGTGGACACCAAGAAAGTGGAAGGCCAGGCTAGCGACGGCGGGCGTCTGCCCTTTGGGTTGCCCGGCACCAATGGCAAGACCGGTGCTATCAGTAACGCCAACAGCCTGTGGATTCAGTACTTCTACGCCTACCTGAATGACACGGGCCGCACCGGCTTCGTGATGGCGTCCAGCGCCTCGGATGCTGGCAACAAAGACCGCGACATCCGCCAAAAGCTGGTCAAGACCGGCCACGTCGACGTGATGATGGCTATCGGCAACAAGTTCTTCTACACCCGCAGCCTGCCCTGCACGCTGTGGTTCTTCGACAAGGGCAAGCCGCAGGACCTGCAAGACCAAGTGCTGATGATCGACGCGCGCAACGTTTACCACGTGGTCTCCGCACGCTCGCACGTCTTCACCGACGAGCAGCACGCCAACCTCAACGCCATCGTCTGGCTGTACCGGGGCGAGGCCGAGAAGTTCGTGGCGCTCGTCGCCCGCTACCAGCGGCAGGTGGATGAATGGCTGGCCGCCGTACCAAGCCGCATCGCCGCCGACACCGCTGCCGTGGAAGGTCTGGCCACGCATTTGCAGTCGTTCGAGCGGGGTGCCACGCTGGCCGAACTGAACGCCGACCAGCCCGAGGATTCGCACCTTACCCAGGCCCAACTCGATGCTTTCAATGCAGACTTGGTCGCGAATCTACACAACAGCGGGGCCGACACGCACGCGGCGGATGCCATCGCTACACTGCTCGCCGCCTGCACTCACGCCCGCGCCGCTGTCGCCCAAACAAACCACGCCAGCCACGCCGGACAGGTGGTGCTACAAGCCACGCTCGATGCCCTGGCACCGCAGCTCAAGGCCATGGGCAAGACGCTGGAAGCCCGCCACAAGCAGTGGCTCAAGCTGCTGGACACCGCAGAAAAGCACCTGCGCGCCCGCCAGAGCAATGCCTTCAACGGCAAGGCCACCCGCGAAGCAAAGCGCGCCCTGCTGGGCGCAGACAGCAAGAAGAACGACGACCCCACGGTGCGCGACGCGGTGCTCGATGCGCTGAAGCAGGCTGCCTACTTCATCCACCAGGTCCACTGGCTGCACAGCCGATTCCCGGACGGTATGTTCGCGGACGTTCCAGGCCTGTGCAAGGGGGTGACGATTGACGAGATCGCTGCCAATGACTATTCGCTCACGCCGGGACGCTATGTGGGCGCGGCCTCAGCAGCAGCGGAGGACGAAGATGACTTCGTCGAACAGCTGCGGGGCATCCATGCCGAATTGGCCGAACTGAACGCCATGGCGGTGGAACTGGCGGGGCGGATTGCCGGCAACTTTGAGGAGTTGCTTGGATGAGCTGGCGCGAGGTTGATTTTGAGTCGCTGTTCGCAACGCCAAGTCGCAATGGCGTTTACAAGAGCAAGGACCACCACGGATCGGGCGTACCCATCGTCAACATGGGGGAGTTGTTTGCGTTTAACAGGATAGGCGATCAGCCAATGTCGCTGATTCGGATGTCCGATTCAGAAATGGACAAAAGCGGTCTCGTCGATGGTGACCTGCTTTTCGGCCGCCGTTCACTTGTTGAGGAAGGTGCGGGCAAGTGCTCGATGGTTTACAAGCCGACCGGACCGCTGACCTTTGAATCGTCGATCATTCGAGTTCGTCTTGATAGAACGGTTGCCGATCCCGAATTCTTCTTCAACTATTTTCGATCCGCAATCGGAAGGTCGAGAATTCGAGCAATCGTTGGAGGTGCGGCCGTGAAAGGGATTCGTGGCAGCGACCTGAAGCTGATCAAGGTACATGCGCCGCCCCTTGATGAGCAGATTGCCATTCGCCAGGTTGTTGCCGTGTACGACGATCTGATTGCCACCAACCAGCGCCGCATCGCCTTGCTCGAAGACGCCGCCCGCCGCTTGTACCGCGAGTGGTTCGTGCACCTGCGCTTTCCGGGCCATGAGTCGGTGCCGGTGAAGGAAGGGGTGCCGGAGGGGTGGGTCAATTTGCCACTTGGCGATGTCGCGGAAATCACGATGGGCCAGAGCCCCGAATCCAAGTACTACAACACCGATGGCGATGGGCTGCCGTTTCATCAAGGCGTGTCCGATTTTGGACATCGATTCATCACCCACGAAACGTTCACAAAGCAGGCCACACGCGTTGCAGCAGCGGGAGACATCCTGTGCAGCGTCCGTGCCCCGGTAGGCCGGCTCAATTTGACCCGGGACAACATAGCGATTGGGCGCGGTCTATCTGCCATGCATAGCCGCGCCGGCCACCAATCGCTCCTTTTTTATCAGTTGGGGGCGCTCTTCGTAGAAGAAGACATGATCGGTGGCGGTGCGATTTTTGCGTCAGTCGGAAAAAAGGAACTATTCGGTCAATTGATCCTGCAACCCGAGGCAGATATCGCCGCAGCATTTGACCGGCTGGCCAGCGACGTTGACCGCCAGATCGAAACCCTGGATGCGCAGAATCGTGGTTTGGCGGATGCCCGCGACCTGCTTCTCCCCAAACTGATGTCCGGCCGGTTCGATGTCTCCGGCATCCGTGTGCCGGAGGAGGTCGCGGCATGACCGAACCCGTGGCGAGCTATGTCATCCCTCGGGCCGGCGGCGGCGATAGCGACTACATCGTCTACGTGGACGAGAGTGGCGACCACAGCCTCACGTCTATTGACCCTAACTACCCGGTGTTCGTGCTGTCGTTTTGCATCTTCCGCAAGGCCGAGTACGCCCAAGTGGTGACGCCAGTCATCCGGCAACTGAAGTTCGCCACCTTCGGCCACGACATGGTGGTGCTGCACGAGGCGGACATCCGGCGCAAGAAGGGGGCGTTTTCGCGGCTGTCGAAGGAACCGCGCGAGGCCTTCCTGAACGCGCTGACCGACATCATCGGCGCGGCCGACTTCCAACTGGTGGCCGTGGTGATCGACAAGCGCAAGCTCAAGGACCGCTACAACAGCCCGGCGCACCCCTACCACCTGGCGCTGGAGTTTGGGCTGGAGCGCATCTATCGGCTGCTGAAGGGCGCGGGCCAGGATGACGCGATGACCTATATCGTGTGCGAGGCGCGCGGGGCCAAGGAAGACGCCGAGCTGGAGCTGGAGTTCCGCCGCATCCGTGACGGTGCGAACTACTTCCACCGGCCGTTGCCGTTCGACCTAATCATTGCCGACAAGAAAACCAACTCGGAAGGCCTGCAACTGGCCGACTTAACGGCGCGGCCGATCGGCTTGACGGTGCTACGGCCAGATCAGCCCAACCGCGCGGCAGAGGTGCTAGAGGGGAAGTTTTACCGGGACAAGACCGGCGGCAAGCTGGGCATGGGGCTGAAGGTGTTCCCGTGAGAGACGAAAACCGCAGCCCAAAAAGCAGAAGGGCCCCTGTAGTACCAGGAGCCCGACGCCGGCCGCGTAGTCGCAACCCATTTGCCCGCAATGATAGCGGATCGACCATGACTTGACAAGATGGCCGGGCCCCGCGTGTGGCGAGCCCGGGGACTGGAGGGAAACAAGACGATGGCCAAGAAGGACTATTCCGAAGACCTGTTAATCCAGGCGCCGACGGCCGAACTGCTGGAAAAGCAGCTCGGCTGGCAAACCGTGTTCGCCCAGGACGACGAGGACTTCGGGCCAGACAGTCTTCTGGGCCGCAGCAACGACACCGAGGTGGTGCTGAAGCGCGAAGTGCTGGCCGCGCTGAAGCGCTTGAACCCGGGCTTGGCCGCAGAGGCCTACAGCCAGGCACTGGCGCAGGTGCTGCTGGACGTCATCACCAAGACGCTGATAGCCCTGAACGAAGAGAAGTACAAGCTGCTGCGCGATGGCGTGCCGGTGAAGTACCGGGACGCAGCCGGCCGCTTGGTGGACAAGCGCCTGCGTCTGATCGACTTCGATCGCCCTGACAACAACCGCTACCAGGCGGTGCGCGAGCTCTGGGTGCGCGGGCGCCTGTGGCTGCGCCGCCCGGACGTGATCGGCTACGTCAATGGCCTGCCGTTGGTGTTCATCGAACTCAAACGCTTCGAGGTGCACATCGACAGCGCCTACAAGAAAAACTACAGCGACTACCTGGACACCATCCCGCACCTGTTCCACTGGAATGCGCTGGTGGTGATCTCCAACGGCCACGATGCGCAGTACGGGTCGCTGACCAGCACCCGCGAGCACTTCTACCGCTGGAAGCGGTTGGACGAGGACGACCCTGAGCCAGACAAGGACCAGCCCCTGCTGCCCATCCTGCTCAAGGGCATGCTGGACAAGGCCCGTCTGCTGGACATCGTCGAAAACTTCGTGCTGTTCGATGCCAGCGAAGGGGGCACGCACAAGATCGTGGCGCGCAACCACCAGTACCTGGGCGTCAACCGGGTGATCGAGCGCCTCACGTCTGACGATCCGCAGGTCAAGGCTGAAGTGAGCGCCGGGCAACTGGGCGTGTTCTGGCATACCCAAGGTTCGGGCAAGTCGTATTCGATGTTGTTTTTGACCGAGAAGATCCACCGCAGGATATCGGGCAGTTACACCTTCGTGGTCATCACCGACCGCACGGAGCTGGACGACCAGATTGCCTCCACCTATACCAATGCGGGTCGCGCCAACAGCAAGACGGACCAGGCTTCCAGCGGCGACGCCTTGCGCAAGATGCTGCGGGACCAGAACCGCCGCTACGTGTTCGGCCTGATCCAGAAATACCGCGAACTGGTGAAAGAAGCCTATTCGGAGCGCGACGACATCATCGTCATCAGCGACGAGGCGCATCGGACCCAGTACGGCCGCCTGGCGCTGAACATGCGCAAGGGTCTGCCGCGAGCCAAGTTCCTGGGCTTCACGGGCACGCCATTGATCGATGCCGGCGAGAAGCAGCTGACGCGCGAAGTGTTTGGCGACTACGTGTCGATCTACGACTTCCAGCGCGCAGTGGCCGATGGCGCAACCCTGCCTTTGTTTTACGAGAACCGCGGCGAGAAGCTGAAGATCGTCGACCCTAAGGTCAGTGAACGTATCGCCGAGCACATCGAAGCGGCCCGGCAGGGCGCGACGCTGAACGACCCCTGGACCGACGAGAAAGAGGAAAAGCTCTACCGGGAGCTGGCGCGGGACTACCCCATCCTGACTTCGCCCACGCGCCTAGAGAAGGTGGCGCAGGATTTCGTCGATCACTTCCACCAGCGCTGGAGGGTGGTGAATACCGGGGGTGGCAAGGCCATGATGGTCTGCCTGGACAAGATCACCTGCGTGAAGATGCACGATCTCGTCAAGGCCAAGTGGCAAGGCAAGGCCGCCCAGTTGGAGGCCAGCGTCGCCGCTGAGGAGGCGCTGTTCGTCGCCAAGTGCAAGGCCCTGCCGAAGCTGCTGCAACAGCGCCGCGAACAGGTCGAATGGATGAAGGCCACCGAATGCTGCGTGGTGGTTTCGCAAGAGCAAGGCGAGGTGGCCGAGTTCGCCAAGTGGCGCAACTTCCGCGACGAGCCACTGGACATCAAGCCGCACCGCGAAAAGATGGTCAAGCGCAATCTGGAGAAGGAGTTCAAGCAGGCCGAGAACCCTTTCCGCATCGCCATCGTCTGTGCCATGTGGCTCACGGGTTTCGACGTGAAATGCCTGGCCACGATGTACCTCGACAAGCCTATGCAGGGCCACACGCTAATGCAGGCCATCGCTCGCGTTAACCGTGTGGGCGGCGGCAAGAAGCACGGCTTGATCATTGACTACAACGGCATGCTCAAGAGCCTGCGCAAGGCCCTGGCCACGTTTGCCCAGGGTGACCGCGCCGGCACTGGCAAAGGCGAAGGCGAGCAGAACACCGTGCGCGACGACTCGGAAGCGCTGGCCGAATACGCCCAAAGCCTGAAGGCGGCCAAAGAATTTCTGGCGGACCTCGGTTTCGACCTGGACGGGCTGATTGCAGCCAAGGGGTTCGACAAGCAGCAGCAAATCCTGGTCGGGGTCAACCTGCTGTGCGAGACCGATGAGCGCCGCAAGACCTATCAGGTGATCGTGGAGGATGTGCAGGCCCGTCACCGGGGCCTCTTCCCGCACCCGGGCCTGTTCGACTTTGATGCCGAAGAGAGCGCTGTCGCTGCGATCTACAACAAGCTCCAGGACGCCCGGGAATCGCCCGACGTCAGCGCACTTTTGCAGGATTTGTACGAGGTTGTCGACACGGCACTGACGACGGATGGCAAACCAGCCCCTGCCGTTGCAAACCAAGGCCATGCGCGGTACGACCTCTCCAACATCGACTTTTCACGCCTGCGGGCCGAGTTTGAGAAATCGCCGTTCAAGAACGTCGTCACGTTGAACCTGAAGGAAAAAATCGAAGAGCGGCTGGCCATGATGGTGGCGCGTAATCCAACCCGGGTCGACTTGTACGAGCGATACCAGGTAATCGTGCAGGACTACAACAAGGACAAAGATGCCGCCGAAATCCAGAAGGTGATGGACGACCTGTTCAGCTTCAACGACAACCTCAACGTAGAAGAGAAGCGCTATCTGCGGGAGGGCTTGGAGAGCGAAGACCAACTGGCGGTTTTTGACCTGCTGCAGAAAGACAGCCTGACCAAGGGCGATCGTGATGCCATCAAGAAGGTGGCCAAAGAGCTGTTGGACAAGCTGAGCAGTGGCAAGCTTCAGATTGATCGCTGGCGCGAGAAGTCTACGGCGCAGGCCCAGGTCAAGGCCGAGATCATTAAGCACCTGTTCGCTTACTTGCCCTCTGGCGCCTACCAGGATGACGAGATCACCCTGAGAGCCGACGCTGTGTTCGCGCACATCTACACGGCAGGGTTTGGTGAGGGTGCCCGGGTGTATCACTGACGGGTCGTCACTATGCAACTTGTCAAAAATGGCCCCGACATTCCTGAGCGACTTTTGCAGGCGCATGAGGACGGCCGCGTCGTGTTCTTCTGTGGCGCGGGTATCTCCTATCCAGCGCGCCTGCCGGGATTCGCGGGTTTGGTGGAAAAACTTTATACAGCTTTGGCCGCGATACCCAACGCAGTGCAGCAATCGGCCATTCGTGCCGGGCAATTCGATACCGCCATCGGCTTGCTGGAAGCGGACATCGTTGGCGGTCGCGAGACTGTTCGACGGGCACTCGCAGGCGTCCTCACGCCCGACCTTGGGGAACCGAACGCAACGATGACCCACGAAGCCCTGCTTACGCTCGGCAAAAGCCGCGATGGTCGCATGCGACTCATAACCACTAACTTCGATCGCCTGTTCGAGGAGGTGATTTCCTCGAAGGGCTTTTCCGTCGATCGCTTTATGGCCCCCCTACTACCGGTTCCGAAGAACCGCTGGGACGGATTGGTGTACCTGCATGGGCTACTTTCTGCCGCACCCACCGCAAGTGAACTGGATCGACTAGTGGTATCCAGCGGAGATTTCGGTCTGGCCTACCTCACCGAACGCTGGGCGGCACGCTTTGTTAGCGAGCTGTTTCGCAACTACACCGTGTGCTTCGTCGGATACAGCATCAACGACCCGGTGCTGCGCTACATGATGGATGCGCTGGCCGCCGACCGCCTGCTCGGCGAGTCGCCACCGGAAATGTTCGCCTTCGGCAGCCATTCCCAAAGCAAAGAGGAGCAACGTGCGAACGAGTGGCGGGCGAAGAATGTGACGCCCATTCTCTACCGCGAACATAACCGCCACGCCCACTTACATAAGACGCTGCGGGCTTGGGCCGAGACCTACCGCGACGGCGTTCGTGGCAAGGAGCGTATCGTCGTCGAGTGCGCCATCGCGCGTCCCTTGGCGAGCACCCGTCAGGACGATTTCGTCGGCCGCCTGCTGTGGGCACTGAGCGACCCGGGCGGCCTGCCAGCAAGGCACTTTGCCGAACTGGACCCGGTGCCGTCGCTGGATTGGCTGGAGCCCTTGAGCGAAGAGCGCTACCGGCACGCCGACTTGGACCGTTTTGGCATTCAGCTCAAGGGCACTCCGGATGACAAGCTTGCCTTCAGCCTGACCCGCAGACCGTCGCCCTATCCGCTGGCACCATGGATGTGTGTCGTCCAGTCCGGGGCGCATACCAGCCGTTGGGATGAAGTGATGCACCAGCTTGCGCGTTGGCTCATCCGTCATCTCGACGATCCGGTCCTGTTGCTGTGGCTGGTCAAACGCGGAGGTCAGCTGCACGACGATCTGGTCTGGTGGATTGAACACCGCTTAAATGAGCTGGCCAAGTTAGAACGCGATGGCAAGACGGCGGAGTTGGCGCGGATTCGTGCCAACGCACCTAAGGCGATCCCCGGCGCCCTAATGCGCACCCTGTGGCGACTTCTACTGACCGGGCGTGTGAAGTCGTGGCGCCGCGACTTCGACCTTTATCGCTGGCGAGATCGCTTCAAGCGCGATGGACTCACCACATCCGTGAGATTGGAACTGCGCGAGGCGTTGACGCCGCTCATTTCGCTGCGGGAGCCCTTCCGCTGGCCAGCCGAGGAAGGGGAAAACCGCGAGCCAGAGCGCATCAAGGAATTGGTTGAGTGGGAGCTCGTGCTGTCGACGGATCACGTTCATTCCAGCCTGCGCGATCTGCCCAAGGATGAGCGCTGGACGGCCGCGCTGCCTGCGCTGCTGAGCGACTTCAGTTCGTTGCTTCGCGACGCGCTCGATCTAATGGGCGAGCTCGGCAGCGCCGAGGGCAGGAGCGATATGTCATATATGCATCAGCCCTCAATAAGCGAGCATCCACAGAATAAGGACTTCCACGACTGGACAGCATTGATCCATCTTACCCGGGATGCTTGGCTTGCCACGGCGGCGCAATCGCCGGCGCGGGCTGCACTCGTGGCCGAAAACTGGTGGCACGCACCCTATCCGCTTTTCCGCCGTCTCGCATTCTTCGCGGCTGCACAGGACGGTGTAATAGCCCATCGTCGCGCGCTTGACTGGCTGCTGGAAGATGCGCACTGGTGGCTGTGGTCGGTTGAAACCGAACGGGAATCCATGCGCTTGCTGGTGGCTCTGGCGCCGCAGCTCGCTCAGTCTATGGTCCGGGAACTAGAACAGGCCGTCCTCGCCGGGCCTCCCCGCGAGATGTTCAAGGAGGACATCGAGCCCGAGCGCTGGACGAGGATCGTGGATCGGGAAATTTGGTTGCGGTTGGCAAAGGTTGATGAGACTAGCGCAGTCTTAGGCGCGGCAGGCAAGGAACGGCTCGAGGCGCTTTCGGCCCAGTATTCGGAATGGACGCTGGCAACGGATCAGCGCGATGAGTTTCCTTATTGGATGGGCGACGGCGACGAGTGGCGCAAATTCGTTACCACGCCGCGTCGTCGCCGGGACCTGATCGAGTGGCTCAGGCAGCAACCCACAAGAGACCACTGGCAGGAGGACGACTGGCGGCAGCGCTGCCGCAATACCTTTGGCACTACCGCCTGTGCCTTGTGTGCGTTGGCCAATGATGGGGTTTGGCCGACGGACCGTTGGCGCGAGGCCCTGCAGGCTTGGTCAGAGGAAAAACTAACGAGGCGCGCTTGGCGCTACATGGCGCCGATCCTGGCCACGGCCGCGCCTGACTTTGTGCTACAGGACCTCGTCCACGGTGTCAGCTGGTGGCTGCAAACAATTGCAAAGACCTTCGAGGGCCACCAAGCACACTTTTTTAGCCTTTCGCGCCGTGTCCTGGCGTTGCGCTATCAGCACGACATTGATACCGACGAACCCGTTTTGAGCGCCATCAATCACCCGGTGGGCCAGGTGACGGAAGCACTGCTGCGTTGGTGGTATCGACGTTCGCCGGAGGATGGAGAAGGCTTGCCTGAGGAGATCAAGCCTACGTTCACAGAACTTTGCGATGATCGAGTGGGTGAGTTTCGGCATGGCCGCGTGGTGCTGGCAGCCCATGTCATCGCGTTGTTCCGCGTGGACCCGGAATGGGCGACGCAACACCTGCTGCCCATCTTCGACTGGCACAGTTCAGAAGCGGAAGCGCGCGCGGCTTGGGAGGGCTTCCTTTGGTCACCACGCCTGTATCGCCCACTGATGGAGGTGCTCAAGCCTGCCTTCCTCGACACTGCGCGCCACTATGCGGAATTGGGTAAGCATGACGGGCAATACGCATCGCTGCTGACATTTGCCGCCCTCGACCCGGGTGACACTTTCACCATCGCCGAGCTGGCGGGCGCGACTCGCGCGCTGCCACCGGACGGGCTGCTCGACGCAGCACAGTCATTGGTGAGAGCGCTGGAGGGCGCAGGCGATCAGCGTGCCGATTACTGGGCAAATCGGGTGAGGCCGTATTTGCACGCTATCTGGCCGAAGACACGAGACAACATGTCACCCGCCATCGCCGAAAAACTTGGCCTGCTCTGTGTCGCGGCAAAGGATGCGTTCCCTGATGCACTGGCGCGGCTTCGCGTATGGCTGCAACCGCCCGCCTACTCGGATGACCTGATCCATCAGCTTCATAAGGCCGGTCTCTGCAGAAAATTCCCTGACCAGGCTCTAGACTTTCTTAGCTTGGTTACAGGCGAGGGATCACTAGCGGGAGACCTTCGCGCCTGTCTAAATGCCATCAAAGCAGCATCTCCCGCGCTGGAAGCCGACCGTCGCTTCGAAGACCTGATGGCAGATGCGCGTCAGAAAGCGCGAGGATGAAAGTTTATCTTCCAGCGGAACCGCCCCTACTCAGTTCTAAGGCTTTGTCACAGGAGACCCTAGTGGACTTCAGCCAGTAGCGGGCAAAGCCGTTAGGCGAGGAGTCGGCTGGATAAGGTTGGCTGAATAGAAGGCTCTCCAACCGTCCCTTTCGACCCACCCTGCGTGCAATTAGCCCTCAAAAGCAAAAAACCCCTGTAATTCAGTGAATTACAAGGGTGTATTTGGTAGGCGCAATTGGACTCGAACCAACGACCCCCACCATGTCAAGGTGGTGCTCTAACCAGCTGAGCTATGCGCCTGAAGTCTGTTCGATCTCATGATTGTAGCAGGGCAAAAAGCCTGTTTTTGCAGCAACCGGTGGGTTGGTGCGTTTCTTCCCGAAAAAAGCCGGTCAGCCGGTACCAATCACGTTGCCCTGTCAGGCCCTGCGCTTGCCCCCGTCTGCGCAACTCGAGCAAAAGGGTGTGCGGTCCCGGAAGTCTAATTTGGAAGTGCTGCTTCCTTGTTGCCCTGAAGCGCCTGAAACTCCGATTGAATTTGCTGGAGGAATGCTGCAAGGCCCTCGCGACCGAGCCGGCTGATGGCAGCGTCGAGTTCCGCGGGGGTTGTCGGTGGCTCGACGGACGTGCCGTCGATTTCGAAAACGGACGCTGCGGGCAGAACGTAGCCCATCATGTAGTTGGGATTGCTGGCCGCTTCGGCGCCAATCATTCGGGTGAGGCGGCTTTCGTACAGGATGTCCAACGTCTTGAATTTGAGTTGCCTGCCAAGGGAGTCGGTCAGGACGATGGTTTTGTCGTCCGTTGATGTCGTCTGGAAAGGGACTTTCGGCCCGTAAGGGTTGAGCATGAGGAACTCTCCTGTAGTGGTTGGAGTGGTAAAGCCAGATAGAAAGTACTGTGTGAAGTAGCACTTTGATACAAATTAAGGCTTAAGTCCATCAAAAAAGAGAACTTTGGGGTAAATCCCTACCACCTTGCCCGCTCGGCCTCCCTCGGCCTCCCTCGGCCACCCTCGGCATCTCTCAGCCCCCTCAGCTCCTTATGGGCCGATCAGCCACCCATTGACCTGCCTGATGGCCTCTACCCTGTCTCCGCCGGACAGTGCCTGCAGTCGGATGCGCGAGAGCAGGTAAACCAGCCGGGCCTGTGCGAGGTCCCGCATGGCCGAAACGCGCGACTGTTCGGCGCTGAAGATATCGGGCAGGGTACGGCTGCCGGCATCGAATGAGCGTCGGTTCGACGCCACCACCTGCTCCGCAGACTTCACCGCCTGCTCCAGCGCCTTCACACGCAGCACGCCCTCCGTCACGCCGCGAAACTCGCGGTGAATGCGCACGCCGAGGTCGCGCCGCAAGGCTTCGAGCGCTTCCTCCGCTCGCGTCTGGTTGGCCAGTGCCTGCCGGACGGTCGACTGGACGTAACCGCCCTGATAGAGAGGTACGTTGAGTTGCAGCCCGATCGCGCGGTTGGTGTAGCGGTTGCGTAGGGTGGTCACGCTTTCGTTGTTGTTGCGTGACCATTGCGCGATGGCGTCTAGCGTAGGGTAGTGGCCCGCCTGCGCCTTTTCGGCCTCCTGCCGGGCGACCTCCACCTGGGCCCGCGCCGATTGCAATTCCGGGCTTGCCCTCTCCGCGCGTTCCGTCCACGCCGCCAGGTTGTCGGGTGACGGGGGCTGCAGTTCAAGCCGTTGCGGGTCGATGCGCGCCAGCGTATCGATGGGCCGGTTGACGAGGCTTTGCAACTGCCTGCGCGTGAGCTCAATGCCCTGGCGCGCCTCCAGCTCCTGCGCGGTGCTGAGGTCGAGCCCGGCGCGCGCCTCGTCGACGTCGGTGCGGGTGCCGGAGCCGCGTTGCAGCCGCTGCTGCGCGGCGTCGAGCTGCACCGTGTACGACGCCTTTTGCGACAGCACCAGTGCCAGCTGCTCTTCGGCCAGCAGGCTTTCGAAGTACGCAGTGCTAACGCGCACAGCGACATTTTGCAGTTCACGTTCGAGAATCGAGTTGGCGTCGTCGACCTGGGCTTGTGCCTGGCGGTAGTCGGCCATCAGGGCCGGCCGAAAAATGGGCTGCTTGAGCGACAGGGCTTCGCTGCTGCTGGTGTAGCGCTCGTCGCTGTTGATGATTTGCCCGAAGAAATCCGGGGCCTGGCGGTCCAGCGAATTCCGAAAACGCGAAGCGGTCGCCGAGACGGAAGGCAGCAGCTGGGCGCGGGCCTGTGGCAGGCGTTCGCGCCTCGCTTCGGTGGCGGCCCGGACAGAGCGGATGGTCGCGTCCTGCTCCAGCGCGGCCTCGAACGCCTGGGTCAGGTCCAGCGCCTGCACCGCCATGGGCATGCAGGCCAGCAAGGCGAGCTTCAGCGCGGCCAGGCGCAGGCTGCGATTGCGCGCGATGTGATGGCAAGGATGCGTGACTCGGCTGGGGCTCGAGGAAGGGCGGCGCTGCACGCTCATTCCTCCTTCATGGATGCCGCGACGCGCTTGCTGAGCGGATGCAGCAGGTAGCTCAGGAGCGAGCGTTCGCCGGTCTTGATGACGACCTCCACCGGCATGCCCGGTTGCATGGATCGTTTGCCGAGTTTTTTCTGGCCTTCCGGAGTTACCGCGACGCGGGCCAGGTAATAGCTGGTGTTGGTCTGGCTATCGGTCAGCAGGTCGCCGGAGATGGACGCCAGCTTGCCGTCGACCACCAGTTGCGGCGAGTGCGCGAAGGCCGAGAAGCGGACGTCGACCGGCATGCCGGCGTGGATGCGGTCGATGAGGTGGGGTTGCACACGGGTTTCGATCATGAGCGACTCGTTGACGGGAACGACGTCCATGAGCTTTTGCCCCGGCGCCACCACGCCGCCGACGGTTTGCGCCGTCAGCGCCACGACCTGGCCGGAAGCCGGAGAGCGAATTTCGGTACGGCCGAGGTCGTCCTGCAAGGCCTTGAACTTTTCGGCGTCGCCGAGCACCTCGCGGCTGACTTCGGCCTGCTGGGTCTCAACTTCCTTGCGGTATTCCTGCCATCGCGCCAGCGCCTTTTGCCGCATCTCCGCGATTGCGCGCGTGGCGCGGAGCGTGTTTCCCTGGAGTTCTGCGATGGAAGCGTTGGACTCTGCCACCAGGCGCTCGAGTTCGAGTTGCCGGTTGCGCGGCGCATAGCCGTCGGCCACCAAGCCACGCGTCTGCGCCAATTCCTCGCCGAGCAGCGCCAGCTGGCTGCGCCGGCTGATCAGCATTTGCTGGTAGGTCTGGATCAGGGCCTCCTGCCCATGGATGCTCTCTTCGATGGCCATCAGGTCGGCGTTCAGGGCTGACCTTCTTGAACGCAGCAATTGCTCCTGGTTGAGCATCTGGTGACGTATCAAGGGGTCCGAGCTTGCGGTCACGAGATCCGGGTGAAAGCGGATCGCCGACAGGCCGGCCTGCTCGGCTTCGAGCCTGGCCTGAATGGCGCGAAAGCCGAGGTAACGCTGGCGCGCTGCCTCGAAATTCGCGCGGGTGCTGGCGTCGTCCAGCACAACCAGCACCTGGCCTTCCTTGACCTGATCGCCTTCGCCCACCATGACCGACTTGACGATGCCGCCGCTCAGGTGCTGCACGCTCTTGCGCTTGGTGTCGATAGAAACCTGCCCCTGGCTCGGCACGCCCTCATCCAGCGGTGCAAGGCTCGCCCAGATGAGAAATAGCAGAAAGCCGGCCGCCAGTGCGAGAAAGCCGATGCGTCCCGCACGACCCCCCACGGCGTAAGGTTCATTGACCGCTGGCAGCCTGGTGCGGTCGTCTTCAGCAGGTGTGGTTGCAATGCTCGTGAGGCGACCGGGTTTGGGTAAGGTGTTCTGAGCCTGGTTCATGGTCTGTCTTTCACGGGTATTTCAGGTGGGGCGGCGGGGGAGGCCGGAGAGGCGGAAGTCGTCGGAGCCCTCCGCAGCGAGGCAAGCACGACATCCCGCGGGCCGTCCGCCACCACGGCGCCCTCGGCCAGGAGAATGAGTCGGTCACAGACACCAATCAGGCTCGGGCGGTGCGTGGTGATAACTACCGTCTTGCCCTTTGCCTTGAGCTCGCGCAGTGCGCGCAGCAGCGCAGATTCCCCGGCCTCATCCAGGTTGGCGTTGGGCTCATCGAGAACGATGAGCGCCGGGTTCCCGTAGAGGGCGCGCGCCAGGCCGATGCGCTGCTTCTGTCCGCCTGACAGCAAGCCGCCGGCCTCGCCGACGGGGGTGTCATATCCCTTGGGAAAGCGGAGAATCATTTCGTGCAAGCCCGCGCTGCGCGCCGCTGCGATCACCGCGTCAGAATCCACGAAGGCGAGCCGGGCGATGTTTTCGGCGACGCTGCCTTCGAAGAGCTCCACGTCCTGCGGCAGGTAGCCCAGATGTGGACCTAATTCGCTTCGGTCCCAGGCTTGCACGGGTATGCCGTCCAGGGACACTTCGCCGTTGATGTCAGGCCACAGGCCGAGCAACGCTTTGGCAAGGGTCGTCTTGCCTGCGCCCGACGGCCCGAGAATGGCGGTGACGGTGCCTGGCGCCAAGGTGAACGACACATGGTTGAGGATGGGTGCGCTGCGGCCCTCCGCCGTTGCCACGACATGCTTGAGGACCACCTCGCCCGTTGGCCGTTTTGCCTGTCGTTCGGTGAGCGGTTCGGGGTATTGCGACAGCAACAGGCCAAGGCGGCTCCATGCGCTGCGCGCCCCAATGAAGCTGCGCCACGTGCTCACCAGCTGGTCGATGGGCGCGAGCGCACGCGCCATCAAGATGTTGGCTGCAATCATCGAACCCGGGGTAAGTTGCCCGTCGATGACGAGCAGCGCCCCTGCACCGAGCGCCAGCGATTGCTGGCTGTAGCGGATGAATCTGCTCCAGGCCGCGATTCGGTGCGTCAGTCCTTGAGCCCCTGCATTGCGGGTGAGCCAGGCGTGGTGAAGACCTTCCCAGCGGCGGTGAAGATTGGCCATCATGCCCATGGACTCCAGCAGTTCCGCGCTTCTGAGCTTGCCGTGCAGGTAGGCGTTCGATTCGCTCGCCGCCGCGGTGGCGGCCTCCGCGGGTGCCAGCGTGTGCCGGTGCCCGAACCAGGCGAGGCCCGCCTGCACCAGCGCGAACGCGATGGACAGCATGCCCAGCCAGGGATGCAGGAAGAACGTCACCGCGATATACAGAGGCGCCCATGGCGCGTCGAACATGGCGAACACGCCGGGCCCGGTAATGAACTGGCGAATCTGCATCAGGTCGGCCGAGGAGCGCGACGCGCCTTGCTGCGAGGGCGACCGGTAGCTGCGAAAAGTCGCATTGAAGACTCGGGCGCTGAGCCGTTCGTCCAGCCGCATGCCCAGGCCCACCAGCACCCGCGAGCGCAGCCATTCCGATACCGCCAGCACCGTGAACAGGAATAGCGCAATGAGTGACACGGCCAGCAAGGTCAGAAGGCTCTGGCTGGTGAGCACGCGGTCGAAGATCTGAAGCATGTAGATCGTCGGCACCAGCATCAGCAGGTTGGATAAAAAGCTCAGCACGGCGACGACGGCCAGCTCGCGGCGGAACATCCAGGCGAAAGCCTTGAGGTCGGGCTTGAGCAGGCCCACCGGGCCTGGCAAGGGGTAGCTGTCCAGCCGCGGCAAAGGATGTGCGCTCATGCGGCCTCCGCTAGCGGTTTGCTCTGCCTGGCCGACTGGCGAGCCAGCATTTCGTCGCTGGCCTTCTTGAGCGCGGCGAGCACTTCGTCACGCGCACCGAAAGCCTGCATTACGCCGTCGTGCAGTACCAGGATGCGGTCCGCCACGCCGAGCACAGAGGTGCGGTGCGTCATCACCACGAAGGTCGTGCCGCGCGACTTGAGCTCGCGGATCGCTGCGGCCAGCGCGGCATCACCGGCCTCGTCGAGGCTGGAGTTCGGCTCGTCCAGCACCACCAGCGTGGGCTCGCCGTAGAGCGCTCGGGCCAGTCCCAGGCGCTGGCGCTGGCCGCCTGAAAAATTGTTCCCCTCGCGGCCGACGGGAGTGTCATAGCCCAGCGGCAGGGCCATGATGTCCGCATCCAGGCCTACGGCTATTGCGGCGGCCCTGACCTTGGCCATTCTTATTTCTCCGAATCTGGCAATGTTTTCCGCGATGGTGCCTTCCAGCAGTTCCACTTCCTGCGGCAGATAGCCCAGATGCGGTCCCAGTTCCTGCTTGTCCCAGGTGAACACGTCTGCGCCGTCGAGCCTGACCTTGCCCTGCGCAGCCGGCCACAAGCCGACCAGCAAGCGTGCCAGGGTCGTTTTGCCCGAAGCCGAGGGGCCCAGCACCGCCAGCACGGTTCCCGGTTCCAGCGAAAAGTTGACGCCCTTCACGATGAGCGAACGGCTGCCGGGTGCGGCGGCGGAAACGCTTTCCACCTGCAGTCGACCCGCCGGCGCCGGCAGGGGCATGGATTCGGCAGGCGGTGGCAGGGTCTTTAAAAGTCCGTCCAGGCGCTTCCATGCACCCCGCGCGTTCACAACACTGCGCCATTGCGTCACGATCAGCACCAGCGGCTGCAGCACACGCCCGCCCAGGATGGAGCCGACGATCATCATGCCGGCTCCGCCATTGAGTTCGTTGTGCAGCAGCAGCCAGGCGCCCAGGCCGAGCAGGAGAGAGCCCAGCGCCACCTGCAGGAATTTGGTCATCGCCTGGAAACCGCCTGCGCGGTCCGACGCGAGCGCCTGGCGGCCCAGGCAGTCGTCCTGCCTGGCCTGCCAGCGGCGATGCACATCGGACTGCATGCCCATGGACTCGATGACCTGGGCATTGCGCAGGGAGGCGTCCAGCGTTTGCTGCGCGGAAATAGCGCAGCGGTTGGCTTCGGCCAGCAATGGCTGTGTCTTGCGGTCGTTCATCCATCCGATGCCGACCTGCAGCAGGGCTCCGATCACTGCCGCCCAGCCCAGCACCGGGCTGATGGCAAACATCAGCGCCGCCAGAATTGCACAGACGGGGGCTTCCAGCGCGGCCATCAGTGCGGGGGAGTAAAGAAATTCGCGCAAGGTGCGCAGGTCGTGCAGCGGTTGCAGATTGCCGGCTGAATGCCCTTGAAGCCGTGCCTGGAAAACCGCCGAAAAAACGCGGCTGTGCAGGTGGCGGTCGAGCTGGTGGCTGGCGTCCAGCAGCGTTTCGCTGCGCGCCCAGTCGAGTATTTCCATCAGGGCGTATGCCACGAGAACAAGGAGCGTCAACATGGCCAGCGTCATGGGGCTTCGGCTGCTGACGACCCTGTCGTAGACCTCCAGCATGTACGCGCTGGGCGCCAGTATGAGCAGCCCTGCGAACACGCTGAACCAGGCTGCCAGAACGATGCTGGGGCGCAGCGCGGTGACTGCATCGGCCAGCTCACGGGGAGGCTTTGTGTCGCTCATGATCGCGACCGGCCAGCGGTGCGGGACGATTGCAAGGCGGTCGATCGCGATTTGTATTGGGGTGATCGGGGGATCGTGTCGATGTGGATCTTCATGTGAATCTTCCGAAAAACATTACTGTCCTGAAAAACCAGCGGGACCGAGCGGCAACAAAAATCAAGAACGACGACAAAAAGCAAGAAAAAAGAAGAGCAAACGCCAAAACGCAGAGATCAAATAGGAGAGGGCGGCTGGTTCCACCCTCTCCTGTGCCTTAGCGTTTCACCGTGGCAGACTCATGCCGACTGAGGCGTGTTGGCCAGCAGGTTGACGACGCCATCGATCTCGACGTGGGCGTCGAAATTGAAGTCGGCGTAGTCCGCGTCGCCGTCTATCACCTGCCCGACAAAGTTCATGTCGACGTCGTAGGTGGTGGTCGATGACGTGGTGACCTCGATCTTGATGATCTTGAACACGTCCGGGTCGGCCGAGTCCTGGTAGTTGGTGCCCGTCGAGCCCAGCGCCACGGCCGCGCCGCCCGTGAGGGCGTAGCCGGTGCCCGTCAGGTCCTCAGTGCTGCTGACGACCTGCACGCCGGAGATCTTGTAGTTGGCGCTGTCGTAGTCGTCGAGTCCGACGGTGACGACCTTGTAGCTGCCGGCGGTGACGTAGTCGGCGGCGTTGTTGGCCAGCAGCAGCCGGGTGGTCGAGACGTCGTTGGTCTTGTCATACAGCTTGAGCAGCACCGCGATGTCCTCTCCCGAGGTGATCTGGTCGAGTGTGATCTTGACCTCGTCGGCGTAGGCCTTGGCTGCGTTCGGGTCGATCACGGCGGTCGGGCTGGCCGGCGGACTGGTGGGCCCGGTCACGGGGTTGGCGGTGTAGTAGTCGAAGTTGAGCAGCTCGGCGTTTTGCACCGTGTCCGAATTCACGCCCACGGTGTCCGTGGCAATGTTGACGTAGGCCGCGCTCTGGCTGGAGAAGGTCTCCCCGGGCGTGAACACATGGTCCGCGCCTGAAACCAGATCGCTTGTGTCGCTGGGCGGCGTTGCGGATTTGGCCGAGAGCACGCCGTAGAAGGTGTCGCTGTACTTCTGGACCACGATCTCCGGCGAGTTGTTGCCCTCGGTGTCGTAGTTGGAGGTGGCCAATGGGGTGCTGGTGGAAAACGTCGTGACGCCGCCCACGAGCTGGGCCAGCGTCAGCGTGAAGGTCCCCTGCGCGCCATCGGCGACCTTGTTGAAGACGACGGTGCCGGTGCCGTTTTCCTGGGTGGTCGAGCTCGGGCCGGGGTAGTACTTGAACGAGATGTCATACGTCACGGTGCTGCTGGTCTCGGAGGCCCAGGCCACCGCCGTATTCGTGATGGCGCGACCACCGCCAGTGGTGCCCGTAAAGCTCTTGAGCACGATGCCGTCGGCGGCCAGGTTGAGCACGTCATCGGCGCCGACGGCAAAGGTGTAGTTGCCCTGCATGGCCACGCCGTCATTAGCGCCGGTCAGGTCGTCGATGGAGGTGACGGTCGGGCCGTGGTCATCGAACTTGACGTTGCCGCCAAGGTCGATGGACTTCGTGTCGGTGGCCGTATCGCCGTCCCCATCGGTGATGACAGCGGTCATGCCCAGACTGATCTTGCCGTTGGCCAGCACGGCCTGTTGTGCGGCGTAGTTCGAGCCGACACCGGGCAGGTCATGATCGATCTCTTCGAACTGCTGCAGCGTAACGGAACCCGCATCGGCCTGGGCGTTGCTGACGGCCAGATCGAAGATGGTGTTGCTGGCGGCAACGCCGCCTTCGGTGCTCGACGTGGAGCCGATCACCATACCGCCGATGAGGTACAGGTAGACGGTCGCGCCATCACTCTTGAGGCCGGAGTCGCCGCCTTGGGTGTTGACCGCCAGTGAATAGGTATTCACCGTCGTGCCCGCCCCATCTGCGCCATAGCTGCTGCTGCCCAGCGAGAAGGAGGCTGCGTAGCTCTTGACGTCGGAGTCGGTGTTGGCACCGAGGGTGTCGGCGTCCTGCGTGTTGAGTACGACTGTATCGGTGGGCGTGCCCAGCGTGATGGCAGGACCATCGTCATCGAACTTGATGTTGCCGCCGAGGTCGATGGACTTCGTGTCGGTGGCCGTGTCGCCATCGCCGTCGGTGATCACGGCGGTCAACCCGAGGCTGATCTTGCCATCGGCCAGCACGGCCTGCTGCGTCGCGTAGTTCGAACTTGAACCAGGCAGTGCGTGATCGATCTCGGCGAACTGCTGCAGCGTGACGGAGCCGGCGTCGGCCTCGGCGTTGCTGACGGCCAGATCGAAGATGGTGTTGCTGCCAACAACGCCGCCCTCGGTACTCGACGTGGAGCCGATCACCTTGCCGCCGATGAGGTACAGATAGACCGTCGCGCCATCGCTCTTGAGGCCGGAGTCGCCGCCTTGGGTGTTGACCGCCAGTGAATAGGTGTTCACGGTAGTGCCCGCACCGTCGGCGCCGTAACTGCTGCTACCCAGCGAGAAAGAGGCCGCAAAGCTTTGCGTGTTCGAGTCGGTGTTGCTGCCGATAGTGTCGGCGTCCTGCGTGTTGAGCACCACGGTGTCGGTGGGCGTTCCAAGCAAGCCGGAAGGACCATCGTCATCGAACTTGACGTTGCCGCCAAGGTCAATGGACTTCGTGTCGGTGGCGGTGTCGCCATCGCCGTCGGTGATCACGGCGGTCAACCCGAGGCTGATCTTGCCATCGGCCAGCACGGCCTGCTGCGTCGCGTAGTTCGAACTTGAACCAGGCAGTGCGTGATCGATCTCGGCGAACTGCTGCAGCGTGACGGAGCCGGCGTCGGCCTCGGCGTTGCTGACGGCCAGATCGAAGATGGTGTTGCTGCCAACAACGCCGCCCTCGGTACTCGACGTGGAGCCGATCACCTTGCCGCCGATGAGGTACAGGTAGACCGTCGCGCCATCGCTCTTGAGGCCGGAGTCGCCGCCTTGCGTGTTGACCGCGAGTGAATAGGTGTTCACGGTAGTGCCCGCACCGTCTGCGCCATAGCTGCTGCTCCCCAGCGAGAAGGAGGCTGCGTAGCTTTGCGTATTCGAGTCTGTGTTGCCGCCGATGGTGTCGGCGTCCTGCGTGTTGAGCACGACGTCGTCCGTAGGTGTCCCTAATGTGATGGCAGGCCCATCGTCATCGAACTTGATGTTGCCGCCCAGGTCGATGGACTTTGTGTCGGTGGCGATGTCACCATCGCCGTCGGTAAGGGTCGCGGTCAAGCCAAGGCTGATCTTGCCGTCGCCCAGCACGGCCTGCTGCGTCGCGTAGTTCGAACTTGTACCGGGCAGCGCGTGGTCGATCTCAGCAAATTGCTGCAGCGTGACGGAGCCGGCGTCGGCCTCGGCGTTGCTGACGGCCAGGTCGAAGATGGTGTTGCCCGCGGCAACGCCGCCCTCGGTGCTGGAGGTCGAGCCGATCACCATACCGCCGATGAGGTACAGGTATACGGTCGCGCCATCGCTCTTGAGGCCGGAGTCGCCGCCTTGGGTGTTGACCGCCAGCGAATAGGCCTGCGACGTCGAGCCTGCGCCGTCCGTGCCGTAGCCACTGCTGCCTGCTGGAAAGGCGCTGGCAAAACTCTGGGTGACCGAATCAGTGTTGCTGCCGATGGTGTCGGCGTCCTGCGTGTTGAGCACCACGGTGTCGGTGGGCGTGCCCAGCGCAACGGTGGGGCCGTCATCCTCGAAGAACATCTTCGAGCCGATTTCCTGCGTCGAAGGAACGCCGCCCAGCAGCGAGAAGCCACCGATGTCGAAACTTGCCGTGTTGCCCTTGGTGGTGCCGACGTTCTCCACCAGCAGCCGCGTGTGATCGGTCGTGGTGTGGTACTGGATCTCGTAGCCCGCCTTCACGCCTGTGACGGTTGCAGTGCCGCCTGAAATGGCCACGGTCAGGCCGTTGGTGCCGCTGGCAATGACGGTGTTGCCCAGCTTGACGGTGACAGCGTCGATGGTGGCGGTAGAGGCGTTGTGCAGGCCGTCCGAATGAATGAAGTTGTTGCCCGACTCATCGACCGCCTGAAAGGCTGTGAGCTTGACGGTGGCGGCCTTGTCCTTTTGCAGCTGCACGACGCTGAACGACGCCGAGGTCATGTTGGGCAGCAGCGAGGTGAACTGGATGTTGCTTTCCAGATCGGCCTCGCCCTGGTCCAGGTTGGGCACGGTGAGCTGGGGATTGACGCCCTTGACGAAGGTGAAGTACATGCCCTCGGTGTTGCCGCCAGCCACGTAGTCGATCATCTGGTTGTTCGCGCCAATGGTGGTCGAGCCGCCGCCCTGGCTGGTGTTGACGGTGTCGCCCGTGGTGATGTTCGCGCCGCTGGACTGGTCGGCGGGCTTTTTGCCCGTCACGACGATGCCGGTGGTGCTGCCAGCCAGCGGATCGCCCAGCATCATGAAGAGGTTCTGGCCCGAAGGAGCGTTGGACAGCGAGAAAGTTTGCGTGGCGTCCACCGTGACCCAGACCTTGTTGGTGAGGTCCTTGGAGTCGTCGGGGGTGGCGGTGTCGGTGTGCTGGATGGCCTGGTACTCGACGGTCCAGACCTTGGCACCGGTCACGGGCGTGCCAGTCTCTTCGAGGTAGGCCGCAAAGACGACGGTGCCGCCGGCTGTCTTGCCCAGAAGGATATTGTTGTTGGTATCGGTGTAGAGCAGGATGTCATCGCCGGCGACGGTCTTGAGCCCGCTGCCATCGCCATTGAGCGCACCACCAGTGGAATTGGTAAAGCCCATGCCCGTGGAGCCCGAGACGGTGAACACGTTGGCGCCGGTGTTCGAGCCGTTGTAGCCGCTGAGGGCGCCGTTGATGGCGGTGCCCGGGTTCAACTGGCCCAGCCGGGTCGAGAAGTCCGACGGCAGGCTGGCAACGGCGATGTCGTTGTCGTCCGCGTCGCCTGTAGGGGTGGGGGTGGCAAACAGATTCTGCAGCGACGCAGATTCGTCAAGAGTGACCTTCGCTCCGGTCAGGGTGATGGTGGCCATGGTGATTTCCTCGCAAACTCAAAAGCAGGTGTCAAAAGCAGGCGGCCGTGCCTTGCCAACACAGCCGAAGTCCCGGCAATGCCGGGCTCCAAGTCGCGCCGATATAGTTTCCCCTTCTCCAGTCGCTCGACTCCTCCCTGCGCTGGAATACCGACCTATGGCCGAGCACACGCTTGAAGATGCCGGACGGAGTCGCGGCGGTTTGCGTCGTGCACGCAGGACGGCTTTTTTTGGAAAGCGAAACGGGCAGTCGGGCCTGGTGAGGGTTACCTGTGCAGACCTTTGTCACGCTCGCGGAAACTCACACAGGCCGGGTTGGAGCCGATCGATGTCGTCTGCGTTTTTTTGCGATATCTGCTGCGAGGAATTCATGGAGAGCTGGGTGACGTCCAGCGTACGTGGCTGAGTTCGAGCTCATGTTTTTCATTGACGATCCTTGGTTTTATTGATGCTGTCGGGCCCTCCCAGGTCCGCAACATATGTTTCGAATTACGAAGACAGGTCACGCGGCTCCTCACAACTTCCTCCGATCTCCCATCCATCTTTCGGGTGTCTCCCTACGAACGGCCTCTCCTCCCGCGTACCTTCGCTGTAATCCTGTTCTTACGTTGGGATTTAGGCCTGTAGGCCAAATTCCCGGTCTGCGTAGGAATTTCCAGACATTTGCTCGGCACTCCTTTTTTCATGACCGACAGCCGGGCCATGCGCCTGGCTACAACCGTTAGCGCAGTGACGCAAAAACTTTCCACGCAGACTGAGCAGAGCAGAACAGCGAAACTGCCGAAGCAGCTCATGCAAATGTCAACGGACAAAGGGCGGGAGCATGCTCTGTGTCCCGGCTTACAACTCGCATGGGGGCTTGATGTGAGAATGTTCAGCTGCGTTTGCAAGCGAGGGAGCAGAAGCCGCTGGCTCAAGGGTTAACCAAGGTTCTCACCAGGCAGTGGAATTTCTAGAATCAAGGCAGAGCTCCAATGGGAGCGCGACCAGTCATCGAGGAGTCAGTCAATTGGAAAAAGGCAAGGGCAAGTCCCGCAAGTCAGCAAGCAGCCCGGAGCAGGCCGCGGCGCAAGAGCAGGCGGGCGGCGCACAGGCGGGCACCAACAACCCACCCGGTGCAGGACCCGTGCGCATCATCAAGAAGTACCCGAACCGGAGGCTTTACGACACCGCGAGTTCGGCCTACATCACATTGACCGACGTCAAGCAGCTGGTGATGAGCCGTATCACTTTCGTGGTTCGAGACGCCAAGACGAACGAAGATCTCACGCGCAGCATTTTGCTGCAGATCATTCTGGAAGAGGAAGCCGGCGGCGAGCCGATGTTTACCGAACCAGTCCTCGCCAACATCATCCGGTTCTACGGCAACGCGATGCAGGGATTCATGGGCGCCTACCTTGAGAAGAACGTGGAGTCCTTCATGGATCTGCAGGTGAAGATGGCCGAGCAGACAAAGGGACTGACGCCTGAAAAATGGGCCCATTTCATGAGTGCGCAATCGCCTGTCATGCAGGGCCTCATGGGCAACTACGTCGAGCAGTCCAAGTCAGTCTTCACGCAAATGCAGGAGCAGATGCAAAAGCAGAGCGAGCAGATGCTGGCCGCGCTGGGACTCAAACGCTGAATTTCCTGCGGTCCTTGCTGGGCTGAGGCTGAGGCAGGCAAAAAAATGGCGGCCACAAGGCCGCCATTTTTGTTCGTAAAACTCCAGACGGTTAAAGCACTTCGCTCGCAAAGTCGGCCAGGCGCGAGCGCTCGCCCCGGGCCAGTGTGATGTGTCCGCCATGCGGCCATCCCTTGAAGCGGTCCACCGCGTAGGTCAGGCCTGAAGAGCCTTCGGTCAGGTAAGGCGTGTCGATCTGCGCGAGGTTGCCCATGCAGACGATCTTGGTGCCAGGGCCAGCCCGCGTGATCAGTGTCTTCATCTGCTTGGGGGTCAGGTTCTGCGCTTCATCGATGATGACGTATTTGTTCAGGAAGGTCCGTCCGCGCATGAAGTTCATGCTCTTGACCTTGATGCGCGAGCGAATGAGTTCGTTGGTTGCAGCGCGCCCCCAGTCGCCCGAGCCGCTGTCGGTCTTGCCCAGCACTTCGAGGTTGTCGTCGAGCGCGCCCATCCAGGGGCCCATCTTTTCTTCTTCGGTTCCGGGCAGGAAGCCGATGTCTTCGCCCACGGAAACCGTGGCGCGCGTCATGATGATCTCGGTGTAGCGGCGGTCGTCCAGCACCTGGGTCAGGCCGCTGGCAAGGGCCATCAGGGTCTTGCCAGTTCCTGCATTGCCTGCCAACGTGACGAAATCGACTTCCGGGTCCATCAGCAGGTTCATTGCAAAGTTTTGCTCGCGGTTGCGGGTGGTGACGCCCCAGACCGCGTTCTTCAGATGGTTGAAGTCCTTGAGCGTCTTGAGCACGGCTGTCTTGGCGCGGATCTCGGTCACGCGGGCGTACAGGGGCGGCTCGCCTGGCGCTTCGAAGTAGACAAACTGGTTGATCAAAAGGCTGGCGACGATCGGGCCGGTGATGCGGTAATACGTGTGGCTGCCTTGCTGCCAGCTCTCGATGGTCTTGCTCTGCCGCGTCCAGAAGTCGCCAGGCAGGGCGAGCGATCCCGCATACAGCATGTCGCCGTCTTCGAGCGTCTTGTCGTTCTGGTAGTCGTCCGTGAGCAAGCCCAGCGCGCGGGCCTTGACGCGCATGTTGATGTCCTTGGACACCAGCACCACCTCACGGGGTGCGTATTCCTTGCGCAGGGCGGCCACCACGCCAAGGATCTGGTTGTCGGCCTTACCTTGGGGCAGGCTCATGGGAAGCGAGTAATCGAGCGGCTTGGTCTGGAAGTGCAGGCAGCCACCGGCCTCGGGATGGCCCGTCGTGTCCAGGCTCAGGCCCTTGGCGATGTCGGCGCCCTGGGTGCCCGCCAGCGCATCAAGCGTGCGGCTGGTCTGGCGTGCGTTGCGGGCGACTTCGGTCATGCCCTTCTTGTGGCCGTCGAGCTCTTCGAGCACGATCATCGGCAGGAAGATGTCGTGCTCCTCGAATCGAAAGAGGCACATCGGATCGTGCATCAGGACATTGGTGTCCAGAACGAACAGCTTGCGGACCCCATTGGACTTGCTCTTTCGGGCACGCGCGGCGGGTGCTGGGCCTGACCGGGGCCGCTGCGGCAGCTCTTGCACGGGAGAATCGTCACGGTCCAGAAAGGCGGCGGGCGCCTCCTGTGCTGAATCGCGACCCGCCGACTCTATTACGGTCAGCGCCCGGATCTTCGGCGGCGCCTCAGTCGGCTCGGCTTTGCGCGAGACCTTGGCCGAAGACCGAACGGGTGCATCGAGCACGTCGGTGGAAAGCAGTGCGGCGCGTTTGGTCGGGGCGGGAGGAAGGGGCATGGTTGAGGGAACTCGCTTTGTGAAAGGAGGATTTCCGAAAACAAAAAAGCCGCCTTGTTGCCGAGGCGGCTTTTTCGGGGAGCGCGGTTGTCATGATCAACAGCATGAGCCCATTATGCACGAGCCCGCGTCAGACAAATCCCGCGAATCGCGCCCCTTGACGGCAGATGTTCTGTCAGGCGGGCTTTTTCAAGCCCTTGACGGCCTTGAGCACGTCATCGACGTGGCCCGGGACCTTGAGGCCACGCCATTCTTCCTTCAGCAGGCCATCGGCGCCGACCAGAAAGGTGCTGCGCTCGATGCCCTTGACCTTTTTGCCGTACATGATCTTGTTCTTGACCACGCCGAACATGTGGCACATTTTCTCTTCGGTGTCCGCGATCAGGTCAAAAGGCAACTCCAGTTTGGTCTTGAACTCATCGTGGGACTTCATGTTGTCGCGCGAAACACCGAACACGGTGGCGCCGGCTTTTACAAAATCTTTGTATTTGTCGCGAAACTGCATAGCTTCGGTGGTGCAACCCGGGGTATTGTCCTTGGGGTAGAAATACAGAACGACGACTTTGCCCAGATGAGTTTGGTTTGAAACTTTGAGGCCGCCTGTTGCGATCGCTTCAAATTCGGGGAGAGGTTTGTTGACGACGACTGCCATACTGCGTTGACCCTGACAAAAGTAGTTGTAATTGGCCGTTGGCCTCTGGCAACAGGCTGGCTGTTTCGAGCCGGTGTGGTGCCAAATGCAACCCTAGATTTTACTCTGAAAGCAAACCGGCCCGCCTTGTCACGCTGGCGGCTCGAGTAGAAGCGCGGCAATGACGTGCCGTCCTTCGCCCGCCAGGATGTTGTAAGTGCGGCAGGCAGCCAGCGTGTCCATGGTTTCCACGCCGATCCGTTTTTCCATCAGGACGCGCAGAAAAGCTGGCGAGGGAAACCTCAACCGGGGGCCGCTGCCGAAGATCACCAGTTCAGGCCGTGTGTCGGCAAGCCGTGAAAAATGGGCAAGCGTCAGGTCCTCGAAGCGATCGCAATTCCAGGCTTCTTTTTCGCCACGTGAGCCGATGATGATGCTGCGGTCGATTTTTTCGGCGACCCCGTTGCTGCCGAGCCCCACCCAGCCAGGCCCATAGCCCAGGATGGACTGAACGTCGAGACGGTCGGGCTGCAGTTTCACAAGGGATCCAATCGGGCGGGGTTGGCACAGCGTAAAAGCACGCGCTGACCCCTCTATTTTATGTGGTCAAATTGTGGGTTCCGCTGGAACACGGTGTTGCAATTCTTGCTTCACGAGGCCGCAAGGCAGGGCTTCGGCGGAGCAACCGGAGGAAGCCATGAAACTGATCACCAAATCTGCCAAGCTGGCCAACGTCTGCTATGACATCCGCGGTCCCGTCCTCGAGGCGGCGCGCCAGATGGAAGACGAGGGTCACAAGATCATCAAGCTGAATATTGGCAACCTCGCGGTTTTCGGTTTCGATGCCCCCGAGGAAATCCAGCAGGACATGATCCGCAACCTGCCGAACTCGGCCGCCTATTCCGATTCGAAAGGCATTTTCGGCGCCCGCAAGGCCGTCATGCACGAGACGCAGAAGCAGGGCATCAAGGGTGTCGCGCTGGACGACATCTATCTTGGCAACGGCGCCAGCGAACTGATCGTCATGGCCACCAATGCGCTGCTCAACGACGGCGACGAGTTGCTGTTGCCCGCCCCCGACTACCCGCTCTGGACGGCCGCCGTGAGCCTGTCGGGCGGAACGCCCGTGCACTACCTCTGCGACGAGGCCAACGGTTGGATGCCCGACCTCGCGGACATCGAACGCAAGATCACGCCCAACACCAAGGGCATCGTGGTCATCAACCCGAACAATCCCACGGGCGCGCTCTATTCAGACGACCTGCTGCGCGCCATCATCAAGATCGCCCGCAAGCATGGCCTCGTCATTTTTGCCGACGAGGTCTACGACAAGGTGCTGTACGACGGCGTCAAACACACCGCGATCGCCAGCCTGTCTGACGACATCCTGACCCTCACCTTTAATTCCTTGTCCAAGAGCTATCGTTCCTGCGGCTACCGCGCAGGCTGGCTCGTGGTGTCTGGCGACAAAAAGCGTGCGCGTGACTACATCGAGGGCCTGAACATGCTCTCGAGCATGCGCCTGTGCGCCAACGTCCCCGGCCAATGGGCGATCCAGACGGCCTTGGGTGGCTACCAGAGCATCAACGATCTGGTGGGCGAGGGCGGCAGGCTGCGCCGCCAGCGTGACATCGCTTACGAATTGATCACCGCCATCCCCGGCGTGAGCTGCGTCAAGCCCAGCGCCGCCCTCTACATGTTTCCCAAGCTCGATCCCAAGGTTTATCCGATCGCGGACGACCAGCAATTCATCTTCGAGATGCTGCGCGAAACCAAGGTGCTGCTGGTGCAGGGCACCGGATTCAACTGGCCTTCACCTGACCACTTCCGGATCGTTTTCCTGCCGCATGAGGACGACCTGCGCGAAGCCATTGGGCGCGTCGCGAAGTTCCTGGAGAACTACCGCAAGAACAACGCCCTGGCCGACACCGCAGCACCGACCGCAACCGCTGCGACCGCTGCAACGTCTGCACCCCTGCGCGCCGTTGCCTGATTTTCCCTTTCCCTGCACCGGCCCCTGCGAGGGCTCGCAGCGCTTTTGCATCACCAGAATACCTTCATGAAATCGACACAACTCGGCCCCATCAAAGTTGGCCTTCTCGGCATCGGCACCGTGGGTAGCGGCGTATACAACGTACTTGAGCGGAACCAGGAAGAGATCTTGCGCCGTGCTGGCCGCGGCATCGAGATCGCCATGGTGGCCGACCTCGACACCGAACGTGCCCGGTCACTGGTGGGCAGCGATGTGCAGGTGGTGGCCGATGCACGTGCCGTCATCGCGGACCCTGCCATCGACATCGTCATCGAGTTGATCGGTGGCTACGGCATCGCACGCCAGCTCGTCATGGAAGCCATTGCCGCCGGCAAGCACGTGGTCACCGCCAACAAGGCTTTGCTGGCTGTGCACGGAACGGAAATTTTTGCAGCCGCCCATGAGAAGGGCGTGATGGTGGCGTTCGAGGCTGCAGTGGCCGGCGGCATCCCGATCATCAAGGCACTGCGCGAGGGACTCACCGCCAACCGCATCCAGTGGATTGCCGGCATCATCAATGGCACCACCAACTTCATCCTCAGCGAGATGCGTGACAAGGGCCTCGATTTCGAAGTGGTGCTCAAGGAAGCGCAGCGTCTGGGTTACGCCGAAGCCGACCCCACGTTCGACATCGAAGGCGTTGACGCGGCGCACAAGGCCACGATCATGTCGGCCATTGCCTTCGGCATTCCGGTGCAGTTCGGCAAGGCTTATGTAGAAGGCATCACGCGGCTCAATGCGCAGGACATCCGGTATGCCGAGCAGCTTGGCTACCGCATCAAGCTGCTGGGCATCACCAAGGCCACCGCCAAGGGTATCGAGTTGCGGGTCCACCCCAGCCTGGTCCCGGCCAAGCGGCTCATCGCCAATGTCGAAGGTGCAATGAATGCCGTGATGGTGCAGGGCGATGCCGTCGGCACCACGCTTTATTACGGCAAAGGCGCAGGCAGCGAACCGACCGCAAGCGCAGTCATTGCCGACCTGGTCGACATCGCACGCTTGCACACGGCGGACGCCGCGCAGCGGGTGCCTCACCTGGCGTTCCAGCCCGACTCCATGAGCGACGCGCGTGTTCTGGACATGAGCGAGGTCGTGACCAGCTATTACCTGCGCCTGAAGGTGGCCGACGAGGCCGGCGTGCTGGCCAACGTAACGGGCATTCTTGCTGCCCTGGGTATCAGCATCGACGCAGTGCTGCAGCGCGAAGCCGACGAAGTAGGCGGCGAAGGCTCGACACAAACGGACCTCATCATCCTGACGCACGACTGCGTCGAGGCGCAAATGAACACCGCCATGGCCCAGATGCAGGCACTGGCCACGGTGCTGGCGCCCATCATCCGCATTCGCAAGGAGGAGCTGGCCTGATGCGCTACCTCTCCACGCGCGGCCATGCCGATCGCCGCCAGTTTTGCGAAATTCTGCTGGAAGGACTCGCGCCGGACGGTGGGCTGTACCTGCCTGAGCACTATCCGCACATCGACAGCCAAACGCTGGCCGACTGGCGCCAGGTCTACCTGACCCATGGCTACGCCGAGCTGGCGTTTCGCATTCTGTCGCTCTACATCGACGACATTCCCGCGGGCGACCTGCAGCTGCTTTGCTACAAGACCTACACGCCGGAAGTCTTCGGCAGCGAGGAGATCGTTCCCCTCAAATCGCTTGAGCCCGGGATCTTCCTGGAAGCCTTGTCCAACGGCCCGACCCTGGCCTTCAAGGACATGGCGATGCAATTGCTCGGCAACCTGTTCGAGTACGAGCTGACGCGCCGGGGCGAGGAGCTCAATATCCTGGGCGCCACCAGCGGTGATACCGGCAGTGCCGCTGAATACGCCATGCGCGGCAAGCACGGCGTGCGCGTTTTCATGACTTCGCCGAACGGCCGCATGAGCCCGTTCCAGCAGGCGCAGATGTTCAGCCTGATGGACGAGAACA
>JAZKIC010000011.1:0-224547 GCA_040385065.1 Pseudomonadota bacterium | reverse complement strand
CTTTCTTGATGGTTGTTGATGAGATACAAACCATACAAGCCTGTCGAAGGATCAGGGCGAACGGTGCTTTTGAATGACCCACCCACAGCCGTTCGGCCTGACCTTGCACAAGCCAGGGATCGGGTACGCAAGCCGGTCGAAGTCTTGCTTCAAAGGCGCACCGTATCGGCCACCCGCTCAGCGCAAGCCTTGGCTTGGCGTGCATCGCGCGCCTCGACCATCACCCGCAGCAGCGGTTCGGTGCCACTGGCCCGGATCAGAACCCGTCCGGTATCGCCCAGTTCAGCTTCCACGGCTTGCGTGGCCGCAGCCAGCTGCGCATTGCCCTTCCATTCCTGACCCGGCTTGAGCCGCACGTTGATAAGGGTCTGGGGAAACAGCGTCACATCGCTCAGTAGCTCCGCGATAGTTTTCTTGCTGCGCGCGCAGGCCTGCAAAACCTGCAGCGCGCTGACCAGGCCGTCACCGGTGGTGTGCTTGTCCAGCGCCAGCAGGTGGCCCGAGCCTTCGCCGCCGAGTAGCCAGCCACGCTTTTCGAGTTCTTCCAGCACATAGCGGTCGCCTACCTTGGCGCGCACGAACTCGACACCCTTGCGCTTGAGGGCCACTTCGACCGCCATGTTGGTCATCAGCGTGCCCACGGTTCCCGGGACTTTCTCCCCGCGCGACAGGCGCTCGTTGACCATCAGGTAAAGCACCTCATCGCCATTGAATAGGCGGCCCTGGCCATCGACCATCTGCAGCCGGTCTGCGTCTCCGTCGAGCGCAATGCCGTAATCGGCCTTGTTGGCACGAACTGCCCGTATCAGGGCTTCGGGATGCGTTGCGCCGACCTCGTGGTTGATGTTCAGGCCGTCGGGCGTGCAGCCTATGGCAATGACCTCGGCGCCGAGTTCATGGAACACGAGCGGGGCGATGTGATACGCCGCGCCGTTGGCACCATCGACCACGATCTTCAGGCCCTTGAGCGTGAGGTCGTGGGCAAAAGTGCTTTTGCAGAACTCGATGTAGCGACCCGCCGCATCATCGAGTCGCCGTGCTCGGCCGAGCGAGGCCGAGTCGGCCCACACGGGGGGCTCTTCCAGCGCCGCCTCGACGGCGGTTTCCCACGCATCGTCGAGCTTGGTGCCGTGAGCGCTGAAAAACTTGATGCCGTTGTCGGCAAAGGCGTTGTGGCTGGCGCTGATCACAACGCCCAGGCTGGCCCGCTGCGCCCGCGTGAGGTAGGCCACGCCGGGCGTCGGCAACGGCCCCAGCAGGACCACGTCGACTCCGGCCGAATTGAAGCCCGACTCCAGCGCGCTCTCCAGCATATAGCCCGAGATGCGCGTGTCCTTGCCTATCAATACGGTTGGCCGAGCTTCCGTCTGCTTGAGCACCCGGCCCACGGCATGCGCGAGACGCAGCACGAAGTCCGGGGTGATGGGGGCCTGTCCGACCGTACCGCGAATGCCGTCGGTGCCGAAGTATTTCCTGCTCATGCTCTTGGATTTTTCCTGGTTTGCGCGCCAAGGCTTCCGCGCCCAGCGACCCGACTTATTCTAGAGGTCCAGCGCCGTGTTGCCCTACCTCGACAGGGCGCTCATGGGCGCGCGGCACGCCAGACCTTCAGGGCCTGGACGGTCTCTCCCACATCATGCACGCGCACGATGCGAGCCCCGCGTTCCACCGCAATCAAGGCAGCTGCCACGCTCGACAACATGCGCCCTGGCAAATTGGCTTCATCTACCTTGCCGTAGGTGTCGCCCGTCACCGTCGCCAGCGAGGACTTCCGTGACCAACCTACGAGCATCGGAAAACCCAGGCCAAGCAGTTCTTCCTGCCTCGCCAGCAAAGCAAAATTCTGCTCCACCGTTTTGCCAAAGCCCACGCCGGGATCCAGCGCGATGCGGCTCCGGTCGACACCGTGCGCCAACAGTTCCTGCGCTGCGGATCGCAGGAATTCGCGCACCTGCGCGACCGCGTCGCCCTCCATGGGCGCTGTCTGCATGCTCACCGGTTCGCGGTGCATGTGCATGAGGCACACGCCGCAGCGGCCATGTGCCGCGACCACGCCGCGCGCGCCCTCGCGGCGCAAGGCCCAGATGTCGTTGATGATGTCCGCGCCCAAGTCCAGCGCGGCCTGCATGACCGCTGGCTTGTAGGTGTCCACCGAGACCGGCACCCCCAACGTCACGGCATGCCGCACCACAGGCAGCACACGCGCCAGTTCCTCGTCCAGCGGCAAAGCCGGCGCACCCGGCCGCGAGGACTCGCCACCAATGTCCAGCAGGTCGGCACCGGCACGCACCAGTTCTTCGCAATGCGCCAGCGCCCTGGTGGGCGACTCGGCCGAAAAATACTGGCCGCCATCCGAAAAGGAATCCGGTGTCGCATTCACGATGCCCATCACCCGGGGCTCGCTCAGGTCGATCTCGAAGCGGCTCGTGCGCCAGACTGGCGGAGGTGTGTGGTTCATGAGGAGGCGTCGATGCAGGTTGTCAGTAACTATTGTTCCTCACGGCCCGGCTGGGTTTTGCAAGCAGGCAAAGAAAAACCGGGGACATGCCCCGGTTCATCTGTTGCCAGCGCCTCGGATCAGGCGACTGTAGGTGCTGGATCAGTGGTCACGGCGGGTGTGCCGCCGCTTGGGCCACCACCCACGGAGGGGTTGCGGGGCGTCCAGTCCTTGGGAGGACGCGGCTCGCGGCCCGCCATGATGTCGTCGAGTTGTTCGACGTCGATGGTTTCCCATTCCATCAGGGCCTTGGCCATCGCGTGCATCTTGTCCTGGTTGTCCTCGATCAGCTTGCGGGCCAGGTTGTACTGGCCGTCGATGATGCGGCGAACCTCGTCGTCGACCTTCTGCATGGTCTGCTCGCTCATCGTCGTGGTCTTGGTCACAGAGCGGCCCAGGAAGACCTCGCCCTCGTTTTCGGCATAGACCATCGGGCCCAGCGCTTCGGTCATGCCGTAGCGCGTGACCATGTCGCGGGCAATGGAGGTTGCTCGCTCGAAGTCGTTGCTGGCGCCGGTGGTCATCTGGTGCATGAACACTTCTTCCGCAATACGGCCACCGAACAGCATGCTGATCTGACTGAGCATGTACTCGCGGTCATAGCTGTAGCGGTCCTGAGCGGGCAGGCTCATGGTGACACCGAGGGCGCGGCCGCGCGGAATGATCGTGACTTTGTGGACGGGGTCGCACTTCGGCAGCAGCTTGCCGAGCAGCGCGTGGCCAGACTCGTGGTAGGCGGTGTTGCGGCGCTCTTCCTCGGGCATGACCATGCTCTTGCGCTCGGGGCCCATCAGGATCTTGTCCTTGGCCTTCTCGAAGTCCTGCATCTCGACCACGCGCGCGCTGCGGCGGGCAGCCATCAGGGCGGCTTCGTTGCAGAGGTTGGCGAGGTCGGCGCCGGACATGCCGGGCGTGCCGCGTGCAATCACACTGGCGTTGACGTCCTGGCCGAGTGGCACCTTGCGCATGTGGACGTTCAGGATTTGCTCACGGCCACGAATATCGGGCAACGTGACATAAACCTGGCGGTCAAATCGGCCGGGGCGCAGCAAAGCGGCGTCCAGAATGTCAGGACGGTTAGTCGCGGCAACGACGATCACGCCAACGTTGGTTTCGAAGCCGTCCATCTCGACCAGCATCTGGTTGAGGGTTTGTTCGCGCTCGTCATTGCCACCGCCCAGACCTGCGCCCCGCTGGCGACCGACGGCGTCAATCTCGTCGATAAAGATGATGCAGGGTGCGTTCTTCTTGGCGTTCTCGAACATATCGCGCACACGGGCCGCGCCCACGCCGACGAACATTTCGACGAAGTCAGAACCGGAAATGGAGAAGAACGGAACCTTGGCTTCGCCAGCGATACCTTTGGCCAGCAGGGTCTTGCCGGTGCCGGGAGGCCCGACCAGCAGAAGACCGCGCGGAATGCGCCCACCCAGCTTCTGGAATTTGGCGGGGTCTTTCAGGAAGTCGACGACCTCCTTGACCTCTTCCTTGGCTTCGTCGCAGCCTGCGACGTCGGCAAATGTGACGGGATTGGTGGACTCGTCCAGCATGCGCGCCTTGCTTTTGCCGAAGCTGAAAGCGCCGCCCTTGCCGCCACCCTGCATCTGGCGCATGAAGTAAACCCACACGCCGATCAGCAGCAGCATCGGACCCCAGCTGACCAGCAAGGTCATGAGAACGGAACCCTCTTCGCGCGGCTTGACGTCGAACTTGACGTCGTTGGCGATCAGGTCGCCGACCAGGCCGCGGTCGAGGTAGGTAGCCGTGGTGCGGATGCGCCGGTCGTCGTTGGTGACAGCCGAAATCTCCGTGCCGCCCTGGCCTTCGGCGATGGTGGCGGTCTTGATGCGCTTACCCCGAACTTCTTCCAGGAAATCCGAATAGCCGAGGTAGTTGGAACCGGCGCCGCCCCGCGTATCAAATTGCTTGAAGACGGTGAACAGCACCATGGCGATCACCAGCCAGACCGCAATTTTGGAAAACCACTGATTGTTCAAGGATGACTCCGGTATAGGAACAGCAAGGCAGATACGTCTGATTTTAGGCTTTTCAAGTGAAGAGGCCCAGCCGGGAAAGCCCGACGCCCCCTCGAATAAAGCGGTTTTGGCGTTTTTCGAGCCCTCAGACCGCGTTTTATGAGTCGACCGGTAGCGCCTTGAGCCCCATTCCGACCAGGAAAGTCTCCGAGGAATTGGATCGGGACGCCTTGGGTTTGACGGGCTTGACGACCTTGAAAACCGTCTTGAACAGCTTAACCAGCTCGGCGTAGCCCCCGCCATGAAACAACTTGACCACCAGCGCACCTTCCGTCTTGAGATGCTTCTGAGAGAACTCGACAGCCAGCTCGACCAGATGCGAGATCCTCGCGGCATCCACCGTATCGATGCCGGACAGATTCGGCGCCATGTCCGACACGACGACGTCCACCTTGACCCGGCCCTGCCCTGCCGCGAGCGTCTCCTCGAGCTGTTGGAGGACGGAGTCTTCGCGGAAATCGCCCAGAATGAACGTGACGCCTTCTACGGGCTCCATAGGCAGGATGTCCAGCGCCACGATACGGCCGTTGAGTTCACCCACCGCGGCCCCCACCGGCGAAAGCCGCCGCCGTACGTACTGGCTCCAGGCGCCCGGCGTGCTGCCCAGATCGACGACGGTGTGCCCCGGCCGGATCAGCCCCAGCATATCGTCGATTTCCTTGAGCTTGTAAGCAGCGCGGGCCCGGTAGCCCTCCTGTTTGGCCAGTTTTACGTAAGTGTCGTTGACGTGGTCGTTCAGCCACGCCTTGTTCACCTTCTTGCTTTGCGTCTTGACTTTCATGCGCCTATTGTCCGCCCCTAACGCAGTGTTAAAGCCGGGCCTCTGCGATACGCCCGATAATTGCGCATGGCCCAAATACACCTTACCCCTGCCCAGCGCAAAGAATTCCGCGCCGAAGCGCACCACCTGAACGCCGTCGTCATGATCGGCTCCGATGGCCTGACCGACCCCGTCAAGAAAGAAACCGATGCAGCGCTCAACGCGCACGGCCTCATCAAGGTGCGGGTTCAGTCAGATGATCGCGCAGGACGCGAAGCCATCTTCCAGAGCCTCAGCGATGAGCTCGGCGCTGCGCCAATCCAGCACATCGGCAAGCTGCTGGTGCTCTGGCGTCCGGTCGTGGCGAAGGAAAAGAAGGTCAGCGATGACCGCATGCCCGGACCGCGCGACGTCAAGGTCCTGAAAAACAGCAGCCGCTACGGCCAGCGCCCTGAGGTGAAGACCTTGCGCGTGCTCGGCAACCAGCGTTTGACCCCGGGCGGTACGGTCAAGCGTGCGAAAAAGCCCAAGCTGCGCAGCGCAAAAAAAGCCGCTCAGGACTAAGCTTGTTTGGCCGGGGCCGACGGCGAGGTGCCTCCCCCGAACATCGAGCCGCGTTTCGCGCCGGACTGCCCTTTTGATTCACCGAACGCACCTCAGGTAATGGCATGACCAATCCACTCCTCGACTTTTCCGATCTCCCGCTCTTTGACCGCATCACGCCCGAGCATGTCAGTCCGGCGATGGACGAGCTTCTCGCCAAAGCCGAGTCCGCGCTGGAGGAAGTGACAGCCCCTGCGTTTCATGCGGAATGGAAAGCGATCGCGCAAGTACTGGATGTGGCAACCGAAAACCTCAGCCGCGCTTGGGGCGCCGTCTCGCACCTCAACAGCGTGGCCGATACGCCTGAACTGCGCGCCGCCTACAACGCGGCCCTGCCCCGCGTGACCGAGTTCTGGACCCGTCTGGGCGCCGACGAGCGCCTGTACGCGAAGTACAAAAGCATCGACGTAACCACGCTCAACGCCGAGCAAAAGCAGGCGCACAAAAACGCCATGCGCAACTTTGTGCTGTCCGGCGCCGAGCTCACCGGCGCTGCCCGTGATCGCTTCGCACAGATTCAGGAGCGGCAGGCCGAGCTGAGCCAGAAATTCAGCGAAAACGCGCTCGACTCGACCGAAGCCTTTGCCTACTACGCCTCCGCCGAAGAACTCGACGGTGTGCCGGCCGACGTTATCCAGTCTGCGCGCGCGCAGGCCGAAGCCGAAGGGCGTGAGGGCCACAAGCTCACGCTCAAGATGCCGAGCTATCTGCCGGTAATGCAGTTCGCACACAGCAGCCCCCTGCGCGAAAAGCTTTACCGCGCGTACAACACGCGCGCCAGTGAGCAGGCGCCCGCCGAGTTCTCCAAGTTCGACAACAGCCAGGTGATGCGGGAAATTCTTGCGCTGCGCCTCGAAGAAGCCCAGCTCTTGGGCTATCGCAATTTCGGCGAGGTGTCGGTGGTGCCCAAGATGGCCGAGTCGCCCGAACAGGTCATCGGCTTCCTGCGTGACCTTGCGCGCCGCGCACGGCCCTATGCTGAAAAAGACGTCGCAGACTTGCCCCGTTTTGCGGCCGAGCGGCTCGATCTGGCGGAACCTCAGCCCTGGGACTTCCCGTACATCAGCGAAAAGCTCAAGGAAGAGCGTTACGCCTTCAGCGAGCAGGAGGTCAAGCAGTACTTCACCGCGCCCAAGGTGCTCGCGGGCCTGTTCAAGATTGTCGAAACGCTTTTCGAAGTGAACGTTGAGCGCGACAGCGCTCCCGTGTGGAAGCCGGGCGTGGAGTTTTACCGCATCACCCGCGGCGGCCAGCTGGTTGGCCAGTTCTATCTTGACCAGCCGGCCCGCACGGGCAAGCGCGGCGGCGCCTGGATGGACGACGTGCGCGCGCGCTGGCTCCGGCCCGACAACGGCAAATTGCAAACACCCGTGGCGCACCTCGTCTGTAATTTTGCCGACGGTGTCGGCGGCAAGCCCGCCCTGTTGACGCACGACGACGTGACGACGCTGTTTCACGAGTTCGGCCATGGCCTGCACCACATGCTCACTCAGGTCAATGAGCGCGACGTCTCCGGCATCAGCGGCGTGGAGTGGGACGCGGTCGAGCTGCCTAGCCAGTTTATGGAAAATTTCTGCTGGGAATGGGATGTGCTCAAGCACATGACCGCGCACGTCGATACCGAGGCACCTTTGCCGCGCGCGCTGTTCGACAAGATGCTGGAGGCCAAGAATTTCCAGAGCGGCATGCAGACGCTGCGCCAGGTCGAGTTTTCGTTGTTCGACATGCTGCTGCATACGGCGCATGACCCTGCCCAGGACGTCATGGCACTTCTGGCGGAGGTTCGCCGGGAAGTCGCAGTAATCCAGGCGCCCCCTTACACGCGGCCTGCTCACACGTTCAGCCACATCTTTTCTGGCGGCTACGCAGCTGGTTACTACAGTTACAAATGGGCCGAGGTGCTTTCAGCAGACGCTTACGCGGCATTCGAAGAAGCCGCGCCTGAGGCCACCAGCGGTCAGGACGCAGCCGGAACCATCAGTGTCGAGACGGGCCGCAGATATCGGGAGGCCATCCTCGAGGCAGGCGGGAGCCGCCCCGCCATGGAATCGTTTCGCGCGTTCCGTGGCCGGGACCCGTCGATTGATGCGCTGATGCGACACCAGGGCATGGCTTGAGTCGCTATCCTGATGGGCTTGAACACGCAACGCGAGCCCGCATGAAAACATACGTCATCGCCCTTCGCAACCTTGTTCCCGTAGCCACGCAGCGGGCCATAGCCGCCGCCGGCCTGGCGGTGTTGACATGTTCCGCCCTGCTGCCTGCGGCCTATGCCCAGCCGGTCTACCGCATCATCGGTCCGGATGGCAGGGTGACGTATTCCGACAAGCCTCCACCGGCCGTTACCGCGGGAAAAGCTTCTCCTGCACCATCGACGCAGGCCGGCGGCACTTCAGCGTCCCCGCTCGACGGTTTGCCGTTTGAACTTCGGCAGATTGCGAGCCGATTTCCGGTCACGATCTACACCGGTCAGGCTTGCGTGCCGTGCGCCTCGGGACGCGCTTTGCTTAACGGCCGCGGCGTGCCTTTCATCGAGAAGACCGTCACCACCGCAGAAGATGTGCAGGCATTGGTCAGGCTCACTGGCGAGTCTGGCTTGCCCGTTGCAACCATCGGCAGCCAGCAGCTCAAAGGGTTCTCGGACACTGAGTGGAGCCAGTACCTCGATGCGGCAGGCTACCCCAAGACGTCGCTCCTGCCAGCCGGTTACCGCGCTCCGCCGGCAACGCCTCTGGTGGTGATTTCGCCCGTGCGTGACACCGCGGCGCAGGGCCCGGCAACAGCCTCCGTGCCACAGCAGCCGCGAACTGCGCCGCCGCCAGCACCTGCTGAAGCCAACCCTTCCGGGATTCGCTTCTAGCTTCCAGCTTCTAGCGTTCAACGGCAGCCGGCGTGGGGGCTCAGGCGCCTGCGGCGGACCGCCACCCCAGTCCGGCGGACGTTCCGCCAGGCTCCGCCCCTAGGCGCGGGCGGTACTCGCAACCGACCCACCCCTTCCAGCCGCACGCCGCGGACACCTCGTCGATCACGCCAAGCAGATAGCGGTAATTGAGCTCGCCGATGTCGGGCTCGTGCCGCTCGGGAACTCCCGCAATCTGGAAGTGCCCCACCGCCCCGGTGGGCAGGTACTGGCGTATCTTGCTGGCGAGGTCCCCCTCGACGATCTGGCAGTGATACAGGTCCATCTGGACCTTCAGGTTGGCAGCCCCGACCTCGCGGATGATTTCATGGGCATGGTCCTGCCGGTTCAAAAAGAAACGCGGGATGTCGCGCGTGTTGATGGGCTCGATCAATACGTCTCGGCCTTGCGCCCGCGCAGCGGCTGCGGCCCAGCGCAGGTTGCTCACATACGTGGGCTGGACCTGCGGACGCTCCATGGCGTCTGGGATGAGGCCCGCCATCAGATGGATGCGCGGGCATTCGAGCACGTCGGCATAGCGCAGCGCAAGTTCGACGCCGGCACGAAACTCCGCCTCGCGCCCGGGCACTGCCGCGGTCCCGCGATCACCCGCCGTGTCCCAGGCATGTGCGATAGACACGCGCTCGGTGCCGCCGGGCGGCGCGTTGAACAGCACCTGCTGCAGGCCGCTCGCCTTCAGGCGCGACGCAAGTTCTTCGGCGTCATGCGCGTAGGGGAAGAGATATTCAACGGCCTGGAAGCCATCCCGCGCCGCCGCTTCGAAGCGGTCGAGGAAAGGCATTTCGACATACATCATCGACAGGTTGGCGGCGAGTTGGGGCATGGTCGGGTCGAAATCGGGTTAGGGGCTAAGGGGAGCGCTACCAGTGCGCACCGAATGTTTGGCGCAATTCGTCGATGCGGGTCTCGTCAAGCGGCTCGACGGGGCCGGTGGCAACCAATGAGAGTCGTGCGGTCTCTTCCAGCTCTTCAAGCACCGCCATGGCGGCTCCTGGTGCTTCGTGCCACACGTTGGGCCCGAGGCGGGACAGCATCACGGCACGCAAGGCCACGCCTTTGCGCGCGTAGTCGGCGATGGCCGTTGCCACCAGTTCGGCGGCCTCGGGGTCTCCAGGGCGGCGGTACGAAATCAGGGGAACATGCCCCACCTTCATCACGAAATAGGGCGTGATGGGTGAGAGAAGCTCCGCACTGGTACAGGTCAGCGACAGAGTCACGGCATGGGTGCTGTGGGTGTGGATGATGCAGCGTGTCTGCGGCGACAGGTCGCTTGTCGCTTCGTAGATGCGCCGGTGCAATGCCAGCGTCTTGCTGGCCTTGTCGCCGGAGATCTGGCGGCCCTGCCCGTCCGTGCGCGACAGCCTGGCGGGGTCGAGAAACCCGAGGCAGGCGTCCGTCGGCGTGATGAGAAACCCATCATCGAGCCGCACGCTGATGTTGCCCGCAGTCGCGTGCACGTAGCCACGATCAAACAGACTTTTGCCGACGCGGCAGATTTCTTCGCGCGCGGATTTTTCTTCGGGGCTCATGCTGCCAGGAAGGAAAAGGCTTTGACGAAAAAGTCGTCAGTGCCAAAGTTGCCCGATTTCAGGGCCAGGTGCAAACCACCGCCCGGCGCGCAGGGAGACGGCGCATGGCACCACGGCACGCCCGGGTCGATCTGCGGGCCGATCTGCATTTGCGTCACGCCGAGCGCCTGGACACAAGCGCCCGAGGTTTCGCCTCCGGCCACGACCAGTTGCCGCACCCCTCGCCCAACCAGACCGCGCGCTATCGCTGCCAGCACCTGTTCCACCATGGCGCCGGCCTTCTCTACCCCCAGCTTGTCCTGGATGGCTTTCACCCCGTCGGTGTCCGCTGTCGAATACACCAGCACGGGACCCTGCTGCAGCAACGGTGCAGCCCACGCCAGGGCCTTGGCGGCCACGTCATGGCCGGCGGCGATTTCGAGCGGATCGATGGCAAAGGTGGCGAACCCTGCAGACTTGAAAGCCTGCACCTGGCGCTGCGTGGCGGTCGAGCAACTGCCGCAGACCACGGCCTTGAGGCCCTCTGCCTTCGGCAGCACCGCCGCGTCGCGCGAGGCCGCGATGCCGAAGTTGGCGGGAAGGCCGATTGCCACGCCGGAGCCCGCAGTCACCAGGGGCATGCCCTGGAGGGCAGGGCCCAGCCGGATGAGGTCGTCGTTGGAGATGGCGTCGACGATGGCAATGCGAACGCTCTCCCCGCGCAACGCCGCGATTCGCTCGCGGATGGCCGCTTCGCCGCGTGAAACCACGGCATGCTCGATCAGCCCGACCCGGCTCGGCGTCTGCGACTGCAGTATCCGCACCAGGTTCGGGTCCGTCATGGGCGTGAGCGGATGGTGCTGCATGCCACTTTCATTGAGCAGCACATCTCCGGCGAACAGATAGCCCTTGAACACGGAGCGCTTGTTGTCGGGAAAGGCCGGCGTGGCGATCGTGAAATCGGTATCGAGGGCCTTCATCAGCGCGTCGGTAACCGGGCCGATATTGCCGGCGGGCGTGCTGTCGAAGGTCGAGCAGTATTTGAAGTAAATCTGCTCGGCGCCCTGTGCGCGCAGCCAGGCCAGCGCCTCGAGAGACTGGGCTACAGCCTCCTCGGCCGGGATGGTGCGCGACTTCAGCGCCACCACCACGGCATCCACTTCGACGTTGAGTGGCATCGAAGGAATACCGATGGTCTGAACGACACGCATGCCAGCGCGCACCAGGTTATTGGCGAGGTCCGTCGCACCGGTGAAGTCGTCGGCGATGCAGCCTAAAAATAGAGCCCCCACGCTCCCCACTTCGTGTGGTTCGCTGCCCCCCGAGGGGGCGCTGCGCCTGCGGCCTGGCGGAGCCAGTTCCGCGGCCCCTGCTGGTGAAGATGGTGCCCCCACGCTTGTCGCTTCGCGTACTGCGCTGCGCCTGCGGGCCGGCGAAGCCGGACCCGCGGCCCCGGCTGGTGTGGACCCTGCCCCGGGACCCGCGGTCCCGGATTGTGAAGAAGGCGACTGGGCGCTCATGGCTTCTTGGGCAGTTCGATGCCGGGGAAAATCTTGATGACTGCGCTGTCGTCTTCGCGTGCGAAGCCTGCGGTCGAGGCTTGCATGAACATCTGGTGGGCTGTTGATGACAGGGGTAGCGGAAACTTGCTGCTGCGTGCCATGTCGAGCACGATGCCCAGGTCTTTCACGAAAATGTCGACTGCGGACAGGGGCGTGTAGTCGGCGGCCAGTACGTGCGCCATGCGGTTTTCGAACATCCAGCTGTTGCCGGCGCTGTGCGTGATGACTTCATAAAGCGCGGCGGGGTCCACGCCCTCTCGCAGGCCGAGCGCCATGGCTTCGGCGGCGGCGGCGATATGCACGCCGGCGAGCAGCTGGTTGATGATCTTGACCTTGCTGGCCGGACCCGCCTGGTCGCCGAGCCGGTAGACCTTGGCCGCCATGGCGTTGAGCAGGGGTTCGGCCATCGCGTACGCGGCAGGCGCGCCCGACGTCATCATGGTCATCTTGCCGCTCGCCGCTTTGGCGGCGCCGCCGGAGATCGGTGCATCGATGTAGAGAATGCCCTGAGCGGCCAATCGTTTTTCAAGATCGACCGACCAGTTGGGCTCGACCGTAGAGCACATTACGAACACGCTGCCCGGTTTCATGGCCGCCGCCGCACCCTGTTCACCGAACAGGACCTGCTCGGTCTGGGCGGCATTGACGACGACGGACACCACGACATCGCAAGCGGAAGCCAGCTCGGCGGGGGAGGCGCAGGCGACGCCACCCTCGCGGCAAAAAGCCTCTGCTGCCTCGGCACGGACATCGAATACGCGAGGCGGCCAGCCGCCGCGCCGCAGTGAACGCGCCATTCCCTGGCCCATGGCTCCCAAACCGATCAGTCCGACTGTTGTTGCCATGGAGTCTTTCAAAAGTTGTTGCGAAAATTGTTGCCCATTCTCTGCGGAGCAGAAGGCGGGACACGCCAGCCCATCATCACTTACGCCCGACGCGCTTCTTGCTTCTTGCTTCTTGCTTCTTGCTTCTTGGTTTTTAGAAATGCAGCGTCTTTACACCGGTGGGCGTTCCCAGCAGGCAGACGTGGGCCTTTTGTTGCGCGAACACGCCCACCGTCACCACGCCCGGCCACTGGCTCACCTGCATCTCGAAGGCCACCGGGTCCGTGATCTGCAAGCCGGTGACGTCCAGGATGTGCTGTCCGTTGTCGGTCACCAGCGGTGCGCCGTCTTTCATGCGCAGCGTCGGTTTGCCACCCAGCGCCTCGAACTGGCGCGATAGCCCCCTGACCGCCATGGGGATCACTTCAACGGGGATCGGAAAGCGCCCCAGCGTCTGCACCAGCTTGCTTTCATCGACTATGCAGACGAACTTGCGCGACTGTGCCGCCACGATCTTTTCACGGGTAAGCGCCGCGCCACCGCCCTTGATCATGTGGCCGGCAGCGTCGATTTCATCGGCGCCGTCGACATAGACCGCGATCTCGTCGATCTCGGTCGCGTCGAACACCCGGATGCCCAGGGCCTGCAAGCGCTCGGTCGAGGCGACGGAGCTCGATACTGCCCCCCCGAGCGTGTGCTTGACGGCTGCCAGCGCATCGATGAACTTGTTCACGGTCGATCCGGTGCCGACGCCTACCACCATCCCGGGTTCGATGTAGTGGAGTGCAGCCTGGCCGACGAGGGCCTTGAGTTCATCCTGGGTCATGTGTGATTGGCTCGGTTGGGTGGGTTGAATCGTGGAAGCAGGGCCGGTGTTTGCGACAATCGGCGGGCATCTCCCGTCAATCGCCTCCCCCGGTTCGTCCCGGAATTATCCAATGTCCCTCCTGCCTTACGCCCTGGCCCGTCCTTTTTTGTTCAGCCTCGACCCCGAGACTGCGCATGAACTCACGATGGCGTCGCTGGCAGGGACGCAGCGCACACCGCTTCGGGCGGCCTATTGCAGCGACCGGGTGAACGATCCCATCAAGCTGGCCGGCCTCTCCTTTCCCAACCGGGTCGGGCTTGCTGCAGGCCTGGACAAGAACGCGCGCTGCATCGACGGCCTGGCCGCCATGGGGTTCGGCTTTGTCGAAGTTGGCACCGTGACGCCGAAGGGGCAACCGGGCAATCCCAAGCCGCGCATGTTCCGCCTGCCCGAGGCCAACGCCCTGATCAACCGCCTGGGTTTCAACAACGAGGGGCTCGATGCATTCCTGACCAATGTGCGCGCATCGACCTTTCGCCAGTCCTTGCCGGGCACGCTGCCCCCGTTGCTGGGGCTGAACATCGGCAAAAACGCGACCACTCCTATCGAGAACGCACTGGACGACTACCTGATCTGCCTGAACGGCGTGTATCCCCAGGCCGACTACGTCACCGTCAACATCTCCAGTCCCAACACCAAGAACCTGCGCGAACTTCAAAGCGATGCCGCACTCGATGCGCTGCTTTCGGGTATCGCGCAGCGGCGTGAAGTGCTGGCGCAGCAGCATGGCAAGCGCGTGCCGATCTTCGTGAAGATTGCGCCCGATCTCGACGAAGGGCAGGTCATGGCCGTCGCCACTGCGCTTCGCCGCCATGGCATGGACGGCGTCGTCGCCACCAACACTACGCTAAACCGTGAAGCCGTCAAAGGCATGCCACATGCCGAAGAAGCAGGCGGCCTCAGCGGCTCACCGGTGCTGGCCGCCAGCAACCGCGTGATCGGTCAACTGCGCGCAGCACTCGGCAAGGACTTTCCCATCATCGGTGTCGGCGGCGTGCTGAGCGCGGCCGACGCCGTCTCGAAGATCGAAGCGGGAGCCGACGTCGTGCAGATCTACACCGGACTCATTTACCGCGGACCTTCGCTCGTCAGCGAAGCGGCCCGCGCATTGCACGCGCTCAGGCGCTAGCCGACAGGGCGCGCCAGCGTCTCTTCTTCCGACACCTGCCTCGCGCTTTCCTCCATCGCGTTGCACGAGCGTGCAGACAACTGCAGCTCTGCAAGAAGCTCAAGCGTTGCGTCGCCCACAAAAAGCCGCGTCCCACAACGCCCAAACGAGCACGTCCGGAAGCTGGATGTAGGCACTCGGAACGACCCGCTGTCAGCCAATTTCGGTTGCGCGGTTTGTGGTCTTGTTGAACCGAAATTTACAAATCAGAATGACCCGACACAAGAGGAAAAACAATGTCGCGGCTCTCATTCTTCATTGGGGATTCGGCTTTAACAGCCGGGCCCCTAGGCCCTTCGATCAGGGCCGACCGCAGCGCTTGCAGGGCTGGAATTTGTAACAGGTGCTGCAGAGCTGATGCGCTGCCTATCGCCTGCCGCAGAGCCGTGAAGTCGACAAAACGCAACGCTGCCGTGAGCGCATGGCGGCATTCGCGGCCGCATGGAGCTCGCGCATGATGCCCTCGCCTGAAAGCCGCCCGCGAATCGTGTTTGTGGTCATGTCGGCCATAAGCCAGGCCTCCACCATCGACCAGCTTGCCGAGTCCCTGTCGCCCCACACCGTGCTCGTGCATCACGACTTCAGCCAGACTCCTGACTTTCACCTGAGCGCGCCCAATGTGCGCTTCGTGCCGGAGCCCCGCCGCACCGGCTGGGCATATTTCGGCTTCGTCGACGGCATTTTTCACGCGCTCCAATACGCCCTCACCCACTTCGAGTTCGACTACCTGCAGCTGCTCAGCCCCACCTGCCTGCCGATCAAATCGCTCGCCGAGTTCGAGCGTTATATTGCAGGTCCGGCAGAGGCGCACTTCGACTGCATCGACCTTTGGAAGGACGCCGACGCCCTGATGTCGGTCGGCTACCGCGCGCTCACTCCCGACAAGTCGCTACGCCATCGCCTGTTGCGCCGACTTTCACTTCGTTACTTCGGAAACTCCACGGCGCGTCGTGACGAGGCGGGCATATGGCTCAGAAGCGGCTGCAGCAAACGCCCGCTCGATCGACTGCTCGGATTAAGCGTCCTGAAAGCCTGGTTGAAGGCCCGGATCGGCGGCCACATTTTCAATGCCGACTTTCACCCCTACTACGGCAGTACCTGGTTCGGGGCTCGTCGTGAAGTGGTGCAAGGGCTTACAGACGCGTTTGCGAGACCCGGCATGCGCGACTACTTCAGTCGGGTTCACATCGCGGAAGAATTCCTTATTCCCAGCCTGCTCATGAGCCTGAAGCCGCGCAAGGGCCCGATCAACCACCTCGTGCAGACCTTCGAGCAGGCGCACCCGGGCGTGATCGACGAGCAGCACATGGAAAAGCTGCGAAACTCGCCGGCCTTTTTCGCACGCAAGTTTCCAGACAATGCCGCCGCCGCCATTCGCCTGCGCGTGCTCAGCGACCTCGCCGGACTCACTTCGCACGTGCAACTGGCCCTGGTGCCGCCGCCCAGCCCGGCGATGGTGGCCGAGAGCAGCCCTGTGCTGCCGCAGCCAAAAACAGAAACCAAGTCAGCAAGCGTGCAGGTCACGCGATCGCCGAACGCCGACGACAGTTTTCTCGGCAGCTCTTTCGGGCACGGCACGGCCGCCTGAGCGTCACCGACGATTTTTCTCGAACGTACTCAAGGATTTCTATGCAGGTCATGATTCTCGCGGGGGGCCTGGGCACCCGTATCAGCGAAGAAAGCACCGTGAGGCCCAAGCCCATGGTCGAGATTGGCGGCAGGCCTGTCATCTGGCACATCATGAAGATGTACATGGCGCATGGGCTGACAGACTTCATCATCTGCTGTGGCTACAAGGGTCACATGATCAAGCAGTTCTTTCGCGATTACGCACTGGACGGCGCGGACGTCAGCTTCGACATGCGCGACAACTCCACCGCGCTGCTGCGCACGTCCACCGAACCGTGGAAAGTCACGCTTGTCGATACCGGACTGGAAACCATGACCGGTGGCCGAATCAAGCGTGCGTCCAAATACCTAGGCGACGGACCATTCTGCTGCACCTACGGCGACGGCGTCAGCGACGTCGACATCACGCGTCTCGTGGCCTACCACCACGCTCAGGGCGCACTCGCCACTGTCACCGCCGTGCAGCCCCCGGGACGCTTTGGCGCCTTTACCTTGCAGGCCGACAACGAGCGCGTGCCGAGCTTCAAGGAAAAGCCCGGTGGCGATGGGGCGTGGATCAATGGCGGCTTCTTCGTCCTCGACCGCAAGGTGATAGACCTGATTGATGGCGACGACACGATCTGGGAGCGCGGCCCCATGGAGAAGCTGGCGGAAAGCGGCCAGCTGGCCGCCTTCCGCCACGACGGCTTCTGGCAGCCCATGGACACGCTGCGCGACAAGCAGACCCTGGAATCGCTATGGAACGCTGGCAAGGCACCGTGGCGGCAATGGGCCTGAGCTGCCACTCCGAAACGAACACACCACACAAGACAACTATCCGGAGAGACCCGCAATGAAATTCACGAAGACAAAACTGGACGGCGCCATGGTGGTGGAGGTCGACAGGCGGGAGGACGCACGCGGCTACTTCGGCCGGACCTTCTGCGAAGGCGAGTTCGAGGCGCATGGCCTGGCCAGCCGCATGGTGCAAACCAATATGTCGCTGACACGCAAAAAAGGCACGCTTCGCGGCATGCACTACCAGCTCGCCCCGCATGCGGAAGACAAGCTGGTCCGCTGCACGCGCGGCGCCATCTGGGACGCAATCGTCGACATCCGCCCGGAGTCCCCCACCTACCTGCAGTGGATAGGGGTGGAGTTGAGCGAGGACAACGGGCGCATGTTGCTGGTGCCCAAGGGATTCGCCCACGGCTTCGTCACGCTCACCGACGACGCCGCCGTCAACTACCAGGTCTCGGCCGCCTACGCCCCGACTGCGGAGCGAGGCGCCCGCTTCAACGATCCCGCCTTCGACATCGCCTGGCCGGTCGACGTGCTGGACATGTCCGACAAGGACCGGAACTGGCCCGACTTCATCACGGAAAAGGCTCTCGCATGATCATCCTTGACACCGCCCTCAAACGTCGCGCCGCGGAAGGCAAGCCGATTCGCGTCGGCATCGTCGGCGCGGGTTTCATGGCGCGGGGCGTCGCGCTGCAGATTGCCCTGTCCGTGCCGGGCATGCGTGTGGCGGCCATTGCAAACCGTACGCTCGAAGGCGCGCACCGCTCCTACCGCGAAGCCGGCATCGACAACGTGCGGGAAGTCGGCTCGGTTTCGCAGCTGGAGCAGGCCATCGAGGCCGGGATCCCCGCCGTCACGGAGGACGCGCTGCTGCTTTGCCGCGCCGCCGGCATCGATGCCATCATCGAAGTGACGGGCACCATCGAGCACGCGGCGCGGGTGACGCTCGAAGCCATTGCCCACCGCAAGCACGTGGTGCTCATGAATGCCGAGGTCGACGGCACCATTGGCCCGATTCTCAAGGTCTACGCCGACCGCGCGGGCGTGGTGCTCACCACGGCCGACGGCGACCAGCCCGGCGTCATGATGAACCTGTACCGGTTCGTGCAGGGCGTTGGCGTCAAGCCGGTCCTGTGCGGCAACATCAAGGGCCTGCATGACCCCTACCGCAACCCCACCACGCAGGAGGGCTTCGCCCGCCAGTGGGGCCAGAACCCGGCCATGGTCACGTCATTCGCAGACGGCACCAAGATCTCTTTCGAAAACGCCATTGTCGCCAACGGCACGGGCATGCGTGTGGGCCAGCGCGGCATGTACGGCCCGACCGTTGCGGCCGGCACGCCTATCCAGGAAGTTGGTAGCCTGTACCCGCTCGAAGCGCTGCTTGAAGGCCCCGGCATCGTCGACTACGTGGTTGGCGCCATGCCTGGACCAGGGGTCTACGTGCTGGGCACGCACGACCATCCTCAGCAACGCCATTACCTCTCGCTTTACAAGCTGGGCAACGGGCCGCTCTACTGCTTTTACACGCCCTACCACCTCTGCCATTTCGAGGTGCCCAACACCGTGGCGCGCGCCGTACTGTTCCAGGACGCAGCGCTCGCGCCGCTCGGCGCCCCCTGCGTCGAGGTGCTCGCTACCGCCAAGATCGACCTCAAAGGGGGCGAAACGATCGACGGGCTCGGCGGCTACATGAGCTACGGCCTTGCCGACAACGCCGACACTTCGCGGGCCGGCAACCTGCTGCCCATTGGCCTGGCCGAAGGCTGCACCCTCAAGCGTGACATCGCCAAGGACACCGTCCTGACGTTCGCCGATGTCGAACTCCCGCCCAACCGCCTCTGTGACCGCCTGTGGCGCGAACAGATGGCCCGCTTTTTCCCGCAATACCTGCCCACCACACACACGGAGACACCTCATCATGAAACTGCTCGTCACGGGAGTTGAAGGCTATATCGGCTGCCTTCTCGCGCCTTACCTCCAGGCGCGAGGCCACGAAATTGTGGGCCTGGACACCGGCTACTACCGCGACGGCTGGCTCTTCAGCGACCGCGGGCTTGTGCCCGGATTTCCCCGCACCATCAACCGCGATATCCGCGATATCAAGCCGGAAGATCTAGAGGGCATCGAAGCCGTATGTCATCTGGCGGAGTTGTCCAATGACCCTCTCGGCGAGAACGTTCCCGAGCTCACTTTTCAGATCAACCACCAGGCCTCGCTTCGGTTGGCCGAGCTGGCGAAGGCCGCGGGCGCCAAGCGTTTCGTCTACACGTCGTCATGCAGCGTGTACGGTGTCGGCAACGGGTCCGAGCCCATGACGGAAGAGTCGCCCACCAACCCGCAGACGGCCTATGCCAAATGCAAGACACTGGTCGAGCGCGACGTGTCGGCGCTGGCATCAGACGAGTTTTCTCCGACCTTCCTGCGCAACGCCACCGCTTACGGTGCCTCGCCGCGCATGCGCTTTGACATCGTGCTGAACAACCTGTGCGGCATCGCAGCCACCACCGGAAAGATCACCATGACCAGCGACGGCTCGCCCTGGCGCCCACTGGTGCATGTGCTGGACATCTGCGAGGCCATTGCCCGCACGCTCGAAGCCCCACAAGAGGCGATTCATAACCAGGTGTTCAACGTCGGGCATGACGCCGACAACTACCAGGTCCGTGAGATCGCGCAGATCGTGGCAGACGTGTATCCCGGTTGCGAGTTGTCATTCGGCGAAGCCGGAGCCGACAACCGAAGCTACCGCGTGAGCTTCGACAAGATTCACTCACGCCTGCCGGGCTTTGCGTGCGCCTGGACGGCACGCAAGGGCGCACGCCAGCTGCACGATGTCTTCGACCGGATCGGCATCGACCAAAGCACCTTCGAGGCCAAGCCCTTCACCCGCCTGAAGCAACTGAAATACCTCAGCGCTTCCGGTCAGATCGACGACCGTTTTTTCTGGAAAAACTGAGGTCGGCCTGGCCTGCGAACCGCCTCCAGCCGACCCTGGCACCGAGCCGCGAGAGCAGCCGTGCTTCTCGGTTTTGTGCCGCCCGCCGCTTGCTCGACGCGACGGCGGGCACAGGCGGCGAATACTGGAACGCCAGCGCCGAGTGGACAACGGCCGATTCGTCCTTCACCGACGCGATTCACCTGCGGTGGCTCGCAGCCCGGCAGTTCTCGGCCGCCGTGACAAAACACTTCGAGCTGGCGAGACAAACACTTGGCGCCTCGCCCGACAGGGCTACGCCGGAAGCAGCCGCGAAAGCTCCGGAACCCAATCAGAGACAGCCGCAGCCGGTGCATGCGGAGCCCGCATCTCCGGCCGCCACGATGCAGCCGTCCTGATCGGCGCGCACTGACGGGGCGAACCGTCCGTAGACCGCCTTAGTCAGGCACGAACAGGCGTTTGAATTTTCCCTCGTCTTCCTCGAGTTCGAGCGTGACCAGCTGGCCCATCTTCATGTCTGAAAGCCGGCACGCGCCGAACAGGCTGAACTTGCCCTTGAGGTGATAGCTTTCCATGTCAATCAGCATGTAGGGGTGGGGCACGAAAACCTGCCACGCGAAGATGGTGCGGTGCCGATTGCGCGGTGACGGGTACAGCTTGTACTCGTCGGTGGTGATGCCTTGTGCTGCTGCCATGAACTTTCCGTGAGTCAATTTCGTCCGGCCTAAGCGGCACGTTAAGCTTGTATTTTCAACCCAGGCCGATTTCACGGTATTTCACGGCCATTCACGGTCTTTTTCACCCATCAACTCCATGACTGAACGCCACGCCACGCCCGACAAGGAAGCTATCGCGCTTTTGCCTGCCTTCGACCGGCTGGACCTCGGACAGATCCATGTCGTGTCCAACCGCGCGCAGGCATTGCGCGCCACCGAGGCGCTGGCCGGCGTTCGCGTCGTGGGCTTCGACACCGAATCCAAACCCACCTTCGTGCGCAGCGAAGCGTCGGAAGGCCCGCACGTCGTGCAGTTGGCCACGCTCGATCAGGCCTTCGTTTTTCAACTCACCGACCCGGACTGCCGTGCGGCGCTGGCAACCTTGCTGGAGTCGGCCAGCCTCGTCAAGGCCGGCTTCGGGTTGGGCGACGACCGCAAGCGGATCATCCACAAGCTCGGGGTGGATCTGCAGGGTGTGCTGGACCTGAACGCGGTCTTTCACGAGCGTGGATGGCGCAAGGACATGGGTGTGCGCGGCGCGGTTGCGGTGATGTTCAACAAGCGCTTCCTCAAGTCGCGCAAGGCCCAGACGTCAAACTGGGCCAACGCGCGTCTGACCGAGGCGCAGGTGCTTTACGCCGGGAACGACGCCTATGCCGCGCTGCGCGTCTACGAGGCGCTGGGACTGGGCGAATCGCCCTGACCCGACAGCATTGACACGACCCGCTCACCGAGCGCCAGTGAACTGGTGAGGCCGGGCGACTCGATGCCGAACAGGTTGACCAGACCCTGGACCCCATGGTCCTGCGGCCCCTGGATCAGGAAGTCGCGTGCCGGCTCGTGGGGCGACTGGATCTTGGGCCGCATACCCGCATAGCCGGGCTCCAGGCTGCCATCGCGCAGGGCGGGCCAATAGCGGCGAACCTCCGCGTAAAAAGCATCGCCCCGGCGCGGATCGACCGCCAGATCTTCAGGCGAATCGACCCACTCCACGTCCGGCCCGAACTTGGCCTGGCCGCCGAGGTCCAGCGTCAGGTGCACGCCCAGCCCCGCCGCCTCGGGAACGGGATAGATCAGGCGGCTGAAAGGCGAGCGACCGGCAAGCGTGAAGTAATTCCCCTTGGCATAGTGGCTGGGAGGAACCTGGGACGCAGGCAAGCCTTCGAATAGCAACGCCAGCTGCTGGGCGTAGAGCCCGGCTGAATTGACCACGACCGATGCCATGAGCTCAGTGCCGTCTTCGGTGATGACGGTGATGCCTTCGGGCGCGCAGCGTGCGCCGCGAACCGGTGAATTGAGCACCACCATGCCGCCGGCGTTCTCCAGGTCGCCCTGCAGGGAGAGCATGAACGCATGGCTGTCGATGATGCCGGTGCTTGGCGAATGGATCGCGGCGACGCATTCGAGCGCAGGCTCCAGCGCGCGCGCTTCGTCGCGGCTCAGGCGCACCAGGTCATTCACGCCATTGGCCGCGGCCTTGGCGATGATGGCTTCGAGCTGCGCGACCTGGCCTTCGTCAGTGGCCACGATCAACTTGCCGCACCGGCGGTGCGCGATGCCGCGCTCCGCGCAGTAGGCGTAGAGCTGTTGTCGGCCCTGCACGCAAAGCGTCGCCTTGAGCGAGCCCTGCGCGTAGTAAATCCCTGCATGGATGACTTCACTGTTGCGCGAACTGGTTCCGGTGCCGATGGCATCGGCGGCTTCGAGCACCAGCACTTCGCGCCCCGCCATGAGCGGCGACAGTGCCAGCGCGCGCGCCACTGCAAGGCCCACTACACCTGCACCGATGACTACAGCGCCTACCTTATCCATGCTATCCATGGCTCTGCTTTCCTGAGTAAAAAATGCAAGACGGCCAGCGCCGGCTGGCTCCGGCCACGCGCGGCTACGGGCGGCGATGCCCAGGCGGACCCGGCCTTCAAAGCGAACGCGGATCGGTGCTGTGCAGCATCGAGACGAGCCCGCGCAGGTCACGCTTGAGGGCCTCAAAGCCTGGCACCAGCTCGAGCGTCGCTTCGTCCATGTAGAGCTTGCGATTGACTTCCAGCTGCAGGCTGTGGCGATGCTGACTGGGGTTGCTGTAGCGGCGCACCAGCTCGACCCCCTTGTAGGGATGGTTGAAGGCCACGTTGTAGCCCAGCCCGCTCAGGTACTCGCAGACGAGCCGGGCCAGCGCCGGGCTGGTCGTAGTGTCGTCCCGGTTGCCCACGACGAAGTCCGCGTGCTTCTCGCCCGGAAAGCCCGTGGCAAACGCAGAAGCGACGGCAGGCATCGAGTGGCAATTCATGTGCAGGCTGTAGCCGTGCTGCGCGTGTGCGGCATCGATGGCCCGGGCAACCGCGGCATGGTAGGGCTTCCAGCAGCGCTCGATCCGCTCCTGCACTTCCGCAACAGTCAGCTTGCGACCGTACAGTGGCGTACCGTCATCGGTCATGGTCCAGATGAGTCCCTTGCCGAGCCGGACCTTTGTCATGGCGGGTCCCTCAGGCTCCACCGGATGCGGCCAGGGTTCGTCGAACAGCTGGGTATCGATCTCGGTGGTGTTCCGGTTGGCATCCAGATAGCTGCGAGGAAAGTGCGCCTCGACCCAATGCACACCCATGTCGGTGGCGAAGTCGTAGAGCTTCTCGACATGCGTGTCTTCGGCCTGCCGCAATAGCTCGAAAGCACAGGCATACCTGAAATCGTCCGGATAGTCCGTGCCGCTGTGCGGCGAATCAAGAACAACCGGGCTGGTGCCAGGGACATAGCTCACGGAGGGGCGAAGACTCATGCAGTGATTGTCGCGCAACGTAGTCCTTATTTCACCCGCTTCGAGCCGGGGTTTTCCGCCATCCGGTGTGGCCTTTCGAATCACTTGTCGCTTGTCCTACATAGCGCTCCCGATCACGCTGACACACCTGCCGAGCCTCGACCACGAGACTACAAAGCGTCCGACCCAGAGTCGACTAGACGATCTTTCTTTTCAACACCAATCGATACTCAACAAGGAACCATCGTGACCAAACACACCCGCAGGTTTTCCGGAATTCTCCTGGCCGTCGCAGCACTCACCATGGGTGTCGCTGCTCAGGCGCAGACCAGCTCTACCGGCGCCTCAGGCAGCTCCACCATGTCGAGCTCCGGCGGCTTTTTCGGCGGCTCGCAGTGGTACCGTCCTGCAGGCGGCAGCTACATCGGCTTCAACGCCGGCCGTTCCGATTTCGGCGGCAGCTGCGGCGCCACGCAAATCGTCCAGCTCAACTGCGACAACACGGGCGATGCCTATAGCCTTTATACGGGCGGCATGTGGAACAAGAACTTCGGCGTCGAGCTCGGCATCAACGACTTCGGCCGTATTGATCGGGCGGGCGGCACGACCAAGGCGTATGGCTTCAACATCAGCCTCGTCGGCAGCATTCCGTTGACACAGTCGTTCTCCGTGTTCGGCAAGCTAGGCACCATTTATGGCCGCACCACAACTTCGGCCAACGCGCTGACGGGCTTGGCCAGTGGAAGCGATAACGGCTGGGGTTCTACCTATGGTCTGGGTGTGAACTTCGACATCACGCCGCAGCTCGCTGCCGTGGTTCAGGTCGACCAGTCCAATCTGCGTTTCGTCAATGGCAAGGACCACATCAACACGACTTCCGTGGGTCTGAAGTACCGCTTCTGATAGCTGCCTCGACGGCAAACCCGAGAGCCCGCAGATGCCTTTGGCCTGCGGGCTTTTTCACGCCTGAAAGGCGCGCCTCACCCCGACTCTCGACGCTAGCGCTGCGGCAGTATGCGCGTGGTCCGCGCGAGGTGAAATTCGCCAGCCGCGCCCGCATAATCCCATTGCTCGACGGCCCACTCCGCTCCACAGTCACGCAGGAGATTGACCGAGTTCGGGGCCTCGCGCCGCACGCGCGATGAGACGGCCGTTCCGGCTTGAACGCACCACAGTCGGCGGGGCAGCCCTTTGAGCGATTCATGCAGCGGGCAGACGTAGGGCAGATGGATGTGGCCACCCATGATGACGTCGGCGCCCGCAGCCGACCACGCCGCAATGGCCTCGTCGCAATTGCGCAGCAGGTCATGCTTGTCCTGCTCGCGCAGCACATGCACGGGCTGATGCACGACGACGATGCGCAACTGTCCCGGCAGGGCGTTTCGAACATGCAAGCTCACGGCTTCGATCTGCGCGTTTGAAATCTCGCCATTTTTGTGGCGCCACCAGCGCGTGGTGTTCACCGGGACGAGCAGCACGTCTGGCAGGCTGATGACACCGGGCTCATGGCTGCCAAAACTGCGCTCGAACCGCGCATAGGGCTGGCCCAGGCGTTGGGCCATGTCAAAGAGGGGAATGTCGTGGTTGCCCGGGATAGCCAGCCAGTGCGCGACGCCCAGCCGGTCGACAAAATCGCGAGCCGCCTCGAACTGGCTGACCCGAGCCCGCTGCGTAATATCACCGGACAGCACCAGCACGTCGGGCTGCTGGGCCTGCACGAGTTCTTCCAGCGCGCGAACCACGGGCGCCTGCTCTGTGCCGAAATGGGGATCTGATATCTGCAACACCAACACGTCAGGCTACCTCCGCCCGGTCCTCTGCCGCGGGCACAACCAGCCATAGCGGATGCGGCGCAACTTCGAACAGCAAAGGCGTGCGCATCCACTGCACTTCGCCATCGAGCGCCACCTTCACGCGCCTCACGCCGCGCGGGGAGACCTTCATCCGGTGAAAACTGAAGCTGTCGATGTTGTCGGCCTCACCCAGCTTCCCGGCAAGGCCGCGCAGCAGCAGCCACAGCAGCGCGCCAGTCCTGATCGGCTTGACCGCCACGGCCGTGAGCAGGTTTCGCTCCAGCGCTTCGATTTGCGGCGCTGCCAGGCCCACCCGTGCCAACTGAAGCTGGTTATTGCCGACAAACAGCGTCGTGGTGCGGAACACGCGACGCGCCTGCCGGGTTTCGGCCTCCAGCGACATCTGGCCTCGCCAGCCCAGCAGCGTGGCGATGCCCGCCGCAAACGCAACGAGGCGGCTGCGCCCGTACTGCTGCTTGTAGGCCTCGCGGTCTTCCAGCAGCTTGGGATACAGGCCAAGGCTGGCGTTGACGAGAAACACTTGCCCATTGAGATGGCCGGTCTGCACCGGTTCGATGCTTCCGTGCAGAAAGGCTCGAGTGGCAAGGCCCGCGTCCTGCGGAACGCCGTGCGCCCGGCCAAAGTAGTTGAAGGTTCCCTGCGGCACCACGGCCAGGGGGGTGGCACTGCCAGAAAGCGCCTGAGCCACGGCGCTAAGCGTGCCATCGCCGCCCACGGCAACGACCAGGCCACCCTCAGATTGGGCCGCGTCGGCCGCTTCACGCGCCAGCTTGGCGACACTGCGCCCGGGCATTGCGATAAGAAAGCGGTAATCACGTCCAGCCTCTTTCAGGGCCGACTCGATCGCATCCTGGCGGGCTTGCGCGTCGCCCGATCCTGATCCGGCATTCATCACGACGAAGACAGGGCCGCTGGCGGCTGCCGCTTTTGCCCGGTCCAGGGCCTCGGCGTGGGCAAGGGGTAGCGCGGGATCGATGGCAAGGTTCATGGCCCAAGCTTAGGGCTGCAGCAGCGCTTGACGCCTAGGACAAGTTCCACGGTTCACCTGCCGCTGGGGCGGGCCGTCGAGCGCAGTACCCTCGCACCACCCGGCGGGGCCAAAGCCAGCCTCAGCGCATCTGGACCGAACCCGATACGACGACCTGCACGGTCGCCTTGCCGGCTTCGACAGGCACTGCGGCATCGTTGCCCACGGCCTTTGCTTCCATGGCGACCATGCGCGGGCGCGGCCCGCCGTTGTCGTTGGTGTTGATGGACAGCTCTCTCAGGGCGAAGCCGCGAAAGCCGAAGCCTCGCGCAATGTCGGCCGCCTTGATCTTGAATTTCTCGATGGCCTGCGACTGCGCATCCGCCTCCAGGCGAGCGGATTGCTCGCGGCTCAGGCTGAAGCTGACCTGCCGAACGACGAGCGACTGCACCCGTCCGGCCGTTGCAGCGATTCTCGGGATATCCCTGCCTTGCAGGATGAGTTCGGCGCTTCCCTGCCAACCATTGATCCTGCCGTCTTTGGCGTAGCGGGGAAAGAGCGCAAGGTTGCCCGTGCGTACGTCCAATTGGCCGGGCTGCGCCTGCGCCTTCGCTTCCGCCAGGGCGGAGTCCAGCGCGGCCTTGAGCTGCGCCTGAACTGCCTGAGCGTCAGGGCCTTCGCGCGTAGTCGACAGCGAGATGGTCAGGAAGTCCTGCTGTGCCTCCGCGCTACCGGTCGCAGAGAGCTGAACCACGTTCTCAACAGGCGCCGCAGGAAGGCCGAACCCCTGCGGCTGCGCCATGACCACAGTGGCCGACGACAAGGCGAGAACCACAGCAAGGAAACGGAAGGCCCGGCGTGCCGGGTGGGATGGGCGGGCGGGCCGTTGGGGCGGTTGAAGTAACTGCATGATCGAACCTTGAGTTTTTGGGAAGGGGGAGGCCCAACGCAGTGAGTTTTTCGCGTTGCCATATTACGATCATGCCGTCAATATGGAGCCTCAGAGACCGGGAAAGGCGTTTTACCCCAGCTTTACGAGGACCCGCGAACGGTCCGCAATGCAAAAGCTGAATTACCTGCCAAGAGGGTTTGCGCTTACGGCCGCGGAAACATTTGTAACCGCGTGTCAAAGTGACAGTAAAACGCGACATCTTGCCTTTTGAGCCTGCAGAATCGGGATTGTTACAAATAGCGGTGGAGCCCAATGTCCCAATCCAATACCCGTGCCGACAAAATCCTCGTCCTCGATGACGACGCCCGAATCCGCGACCTGCTGCGACGCTACCTGACGCAGGAAGGCTTCGAAGTGATCCTGGCCGAGGACAGCAAGGCGTTGAACCGCATCATGATGCGCGACGCTGTCGACCTCATCGTGCTCGACCTGATGATGCCGGGCGAGGACGGCCTGTCCATCTGCCGGCGCCTGCGAGCAGCGAACGATCGCACCCCCATCATCATGCTCACGGCCAAGGGCGAGGACGTCGACCGCATCGTGGGGCTGGAAGTGGGCGCCGATGACTACCTGGCCAAGCCCTTCAACCCCCGTGAACTGCTGGCACGCATCCACGCCGTGCTGCGCCGCCGCCCGGCTGTCGAAGTGCCGGGCGCGCCCTCATCGGACCAGGAGCTGGTGACCTTCGGACCTTTCTCTTTCGACATGGGATTGCGCACGCTGCACAAGAACGGCGAGGAATTGCCTCTGACTACAGGGGAGTTCGCCATGCTCAAGACCCTCGTACGCCACCCGCGCCAGCCTCTCTCGCGTGAAAAGCTTGCCCAGCTGGCACGCGGGCGCGAGTTCGAACCTTTCGACCGCAGCCTGGACGTCCAGGTGTCCCGCCTGCGCAAGCTGATCGAAGTCGACGCAGCGGTGCCGCGCTATATCCAGACCGTATGGGGCGTGGGCTACGTCTTCGTTCCGGACGGCACAAACTGACGCCCGAACTGCTCAGCCCGGGCTGGCCGACACCAGCCCCGGATGCGTGCTGCGCGCAACACGCATGACTGTTTCGTCCGGCGCTAAGCTGGTGAGCAACCTTGCGGCCCGGCTTCAGCGCAAAATACCTTCAATTCGACTTCAGGCTGGCCGAGGCCACCGCCCCTTCATGGAAATTACCGGTCCAGCCGCGCTGGAAACCGCGCCCGCCTCTTTGGACTCGCCACGGCAACGGCGCGGCGTCAGCCTGTTCTGGCGAACCTTCTTCTTTCTTTCCCTGCTGCTGCTGGGCTCCATCTTTGCGTGGCTCCAGACGTTCCGGGCCCTCGAATCCGAGCCCCGCGCCATGCAAAGCGCTCACCAGCTCGCCTCGCTCGTCAACCTGACGCGCGCCGGCCTGCGCTATTCCGATTCGATTGCACGTGTGTCCCTGATCAAGACGCTGGCCGACCAGGAAGGCGTGCGCATCAGCCCGCGTGAACCTGGCGACCGTTTTGCGCTTTTCGACACCGACCTGATCGCAACACGGGTCACAGAAGAACTCGACAAGCGCATCGGACCCGGCACCGTGGTCGCCAAGTCGGTGAATGGCAAGGACGGCCTATGGGTCGGTTTTGCCATCGATGGAGACAACTACTGGTTGCAAACAGACCCGGCGCGCGTCGGGCCGTCCAGGAGCACCACCTGGATCATCTGGCTCATCACGGCGGCGCTGCTGTCGCTTTCCGGCGCGGCCTTCATCGCCCGGCTGATCAACCGCCCACTCAAGCAGCTGTCGTTTGCGGCCAGCCGAATGCGCGACGGCGACTTCGACGCCAGCCTGCTGGACGAACGGGTCGCTACCAGCGAAATCCGTGAGGTCAACATCGGCTTTAACCGCATGGCCGAGCAGCTGTCGAAAGTCGAGAACGACCGCGCCATCATGCTGGCCGGCATCTCCCACGACCTGCGCACGCCGCTGGCACGCCTGCGCCTGGAAACTGAAATGAGTGTGGCCGACGAAAGTGCGCGTGCCCACATGGCAGCCGACATCAGCCAGCTCGACGCCATCATCGACAAGTTCCTGGATTACGCCCGCCCCGATCCCGCGCGCCTGAGTTCGGTGTCGCTCAACGGAATCATCGAGTCGGCCGTCTATTCAGTGAAGGACTACGACGACATGCGGGTCAGCGTGTCCATTCCGGGCGAACTTACCGTGCTCGCCGACGAAGTCGAGCTGCTGCGCGTCATTTCCAACCTGCTGGAAAACGCGCGGCGCTACGGCAAGGGCGTGCGCACCGGGTTGGCCAACGTCGAAATCGCCGCCAAGACGCGCGACCAGTGGGTACTCATCAAGCTGCGTGACCACGGCATGGGCGTGGCGCCCGAAACCCTTAACAAGTTGACGCGCCCGTTTTTCCGCGGCGACGCAGCACGCACCGCAGCTACCGGAGCCGGCCTGGGCCTGGCTATCGTCGAGAAAACGATCATGCGCATGGGCGGGGTGTTCTCGCTGGCGAACAGCTCCTCGGGCGGGCTGGCGGCTCATATCAAGCTGCGCAAGGGTTGAGGGCCTCAAGGAATAAACAGCCTTGGCTTTGGCTCGGGCCAAACAGCTCGCCGGCTTCTATACATCAGCCCGAACGGTACCAAGGCAACGACCGGCTAATCCATCCTCACGTGCTCTGGTCGGGACCGTTCCCGCATCCGCCCCCGAAGCCCCCGTTCTGGCTGGGCCGAGGAGCGCAGACAAAAGCGGACAAGGGCCCGCGATTGTCTGAGCCGAAGGCGAGTTCGAGCGGGACCCCGCTTTTGTCGAGCACCGCAGGTTGCCCGAAGCGAAGCGTAGGGACCCAGCCAGCCGGGTCGCCTTTCTTTTGCTTACTTTTCTTTGGCGAAGCAAAGAAAAGTGAGTTGCCGCCGGGCAACCCCGGCATCGGTTCTCAAGCATTAGCCGAACAGCGAAAAACACAAAAACACGTCGGGCAAGCGCCCGAGCCGAAGCGCATATCTCAGCCAGCCAGCAGCAGCACAACAGCCCGAGCCTCAATGCTCAGCCCCTCCCCCACCGGCCCCATCTTCTCGGCCGTCTTTGCCTTGACGTTCACCCGGTCGGCCGCAATACCGACGAGCTCGGCGATCCGCAACCGCATGGCATCGATATGCGGTGCCAGCCGCGGCGCCTGCGCGATCACGGTAGCGTCGATGTTGACGGCTTCCAGTCCTGCTTCCCGCACGCGCTTCATCGCTTCCACGAGCAGGACGCCCGAGTCCGCCCCCTTGAAGCGTGTATCGGTGTCGGGGAAATGCCGCCCAATGTCCCCCAGCCCGGCTGCGCCAAACAAAGCGTCGGTCAGTGCATGCAGCAGCACGTCGGCGTCCGAATGGCCCAGCAGGCCCTTGTCGTAGGGCACGTGCACGCCGCCGATCATCAGCTTGCGTCCGCCGACCAGCGCATGCGTGTCCCATCCCTCGCCTACGCGAAGACGCATCAGCGCGCTGGAAACGTCATTGGCAGAAGTCATGGCGTGGGTGTCCGTTCAGGTGTCACAAGGGCGTGGGAAGTGGCCGCTCGGCTGCGCAGAATGGCCTCTGCCAGCGCGAAGTCCTCGGGATAGGTGATCTTGAAATTCTGAGCACTGCCCGGCACAAGCCGGGGGCAAAGGCCCATGGCCTCGATGGCGCTGGATTCGTCGGTCACCGAATCGCCACGCGCGGCCGCGCGCTCAATGGCGTGAATCAGTGCGCCGATGCGAAACATCTGCGGTGTCTGGGCCAGCCATTTGTCGCTGCGGTCGACCGTGCCTGAAGCGCGGCCCCCCGCCTCCGCTTTCAGTGTGTCGGGCAGCTTTTGCGCCAGCAGCCCACCGACGTCGTCGTGCCGGCATGCTTCGACCAGTGACGCGATCTGCTCGGGCGTGATGAGGCAGCGCGCGGCATCGTGGACCAGCACCCAATCGTTTGGGCCAGCCGGCCCGCTGGCGCCCACAAGCGCGCGCAGACCGTTCAGGACGGTCGCGGCGCGTGTGGCACCGCCGTTGCGGAGCAGGTTCTCCCCCGTATCGCCAAAAGACGGGAAGGCCTGCGCGAATACCGCGTCATCGGGCGAAACCACAATCCACAAGCCATTAAGCAGATGACCCGCCGCGCGAAATGCGCGAACGGTATGCGCCACCATGGGCTCACCCTGCAGGAGCTGGTATTGCTTTGCAAGGGTCTCTGAGCTGCCGCGCACTGCCCGGCTTCCCTGCCCGGCGCACGGAATGAGCGCAAAAACCCGGCTCCCCCCGTCGGGCCGGAGGCCGGGAACGGGGGAATTGCCGGGCAAAGTCATCATCGGTCGATCATAAATTCTAAAATCGGGGCATTGCCTGCGGCACCCCACTCCTTGCGGTTTGGGGTGCTTTGCATTGCCGAAGGCGTTTCGGCGGTCGGGCCTGGCCACTTCACCTGCAATCTTTCCGGTTTTTTTGTTCATGGATCTACCCAAACTCGTCCCCGGCAAACGTTTTACCCTGCCCCAACCGGCAGGCTCGGCGGACGCACTTCTGCTGGCACAACTCGGGCTGCGTGAAAAGCTGGCGGGCAGGGTCACCGCCATCGTCACGCCGGACGCCAGCACGGCGCAGCGGCTGCTCGACGAAATCGGTTTTTTTGCGCCCGCCCTGCGCTGCGTGCTGTTTCCCGATTGGGAGACCCTGCCCTACGATGCGTTCTCGCCGCACCAGGACCTCATCAGCGAACGGCTGGCCACCTTGTGGCGCATCAGCCAGCGGGACAAGGACACGGGCGCAGACCTCGTCATCGTTCCGGCCACGACTGCCCTGTACCGGCTGGCGCCGCCGGCCTTTCTGGCCGGCTACACCTTCGAGTTCAAGGTCAGGCAAAAGCTCGATGAAACGAGACTGAAGGCGCAGCTCACGCTGGCGGGCTACAGCCATGTGACGCAGGTCGTGAGCCCGGGCGAATACGCCGTTCGCGGCGGCCTGATCGACTTGTTCCCGATGGGCTCACCCGTGCCGTACCGGGTCGACCTGTTCGACGATGAGGTCGACAGCATCCGCACCTTCGATCCGGACAGCCAGCGCAGCTTGTACCCCGTACCCGAAGTGCGCCTGCTGCCGGGCCGCGAATTTCCGATGGACGATGACGCGCGTGCCCGGTTTCGCAGCCGCTGGCGCGAACTGCTCGATGGCGACCCGACCAAGAGCCGCGTCTACAAGGACATGGGCAATGGCGTCGCGACCGCCGGCATCGAGTACTACCTGCCGCTTTTCTTCGAGCAGACGGCCACCGTGTTCGACTACCTCGGCCAGCAGCCCGGCGATGCCACCGTGGTCCTGCACGGTGATCTGGAACCCGCGTTCCAGCGCTTCTGGCAGGACACGCGTGACCGCTACCGCTTGGTCCAGGGTGCGCCCGATCGTCCCGCCCTCCCACCGGAGGCCTTGTTTCTGGGGATCGAGGAGTTCTACAGCCGCGCGAACCACTATGCGCAGCTGGCCATGCGTCCGGCCATTGCGGACGTTGCCGACAGTGCGCACTTCCAGAAGCTGGGGCTCATGGCCGTGGTGCGCGGCGCGGACGACCCGCTGGCGCGCTTCAAGGACCATGTGCGCAACACCGCGCATCGCGTTTTGCTGCTGGCCGAGAGTGACGGCAGGCGCGAAAGCCTGCTGGACTTTTTGCGCGCCAGCAGCCTCAGCCCGCCCGCTTTCGATTCACTGGAGGATTTCCAGACCAGTCCCGAAAAGCTGGGCATTGCCACGGCGGCGCTGGCCGAAGGCTTCAGCTGGCTCGACGAAGGTATAGACCTGGTCACTGAAACCGAGTTGTTCGCAGCGGGCGTGTCGATCCGCCGGCGCAACAAAAAGCAGGAACAGGTCAGCGACGTCGAGGCACTAATCAAGGATTTGTCGGAACTGAACGTCGGCGACCCGGTGGTGCACAGCGCACACGGGATCGGCCGCTACAAGGGCCTCGTCAACATGGACCTGGGCCAAGGCTCGAGCGAGTTTTTGCACCTGCAGTACGCGGACGATGCCACGCTCTACGTTCCGGTCAGCCAATTGCACCAGATCAGCCGCTACACGGGCGTGAGCGCAGACGAAGCGCCGCTGCACAGGCTGGGCAGTGGCCAGTGGGAAAAAGCCAAGCGCCGGGCGGCCGAGCAGGTGCGCGATTCGGCGGCCGAACTGCTCAACATCTACGCCCGCCGCGCCGCGCGCGAGGGCCACGCCTTCCGCTACTCGCCCAACGACTACGAGACCTTCGCCAACGACTTCGGTTTCGAGGAAACCGCCGACCAGCGCGCCGCCATTCACGCGGTGATCCAGGACATGATCAGCCCCCGTCCGATGGACCGGCTGGTGTGCGGCGATGTCGGCTTCGGTAAAACTGAGGTGGCGCTGCGCGCAGCGTTCATCGCCATCACGGGCGGCAAGCAGGTCGCGCTGCTCGCGCCCACAACGCTGCTGGCCGAGCAGCACTACCAGACGCTGGTGGACCGCTTTGCCAAGTGGCCGGTGAAGGTGGCCGAGATGAGCCGCTTTCGCTCGGGCAAGGAAATCGCGGCAGCGGCCAAGGGCATTGCCGATGGCAGTATCGACATCGTCGTCGGCACGCACAAGCTGCTCAGCCAGGACGTGAAGTTCCAGCGCCTGGGCCTGTTGATCATTGACGAGGAACACCGCTTCGGTGTGCGACACAAGGAGGCGATGAAAGCCCTGCGCGCGGAAGTGGACGTGCTGACGCTCACCGCCACACCGATTCCGCGCACGCTCGGTATGGCGCTCGAAGGGCTGCGCGACCTGTCGGTGATAGCCACCGCGCCGCAGCGGCGCCTGGCCATCAAGACCTTTGTGCGCAGCGAGAGCAACGGCGTCATCCGGGAGGCCGTGCTGCGCGAGCTCAAGCGCGGCGGGCAGGTTTACTTCCTGCACAACGAGGTCGAGACCATCCAGAACCGCCGCGAAAAGCTCGAAGCCTTGCTGCCCGAGGCGCGCATCGCGGTGGCGCACGGCCAGATGCCCGAACGCGAACTCGAACGCGTCATGAAGGACTTCGTGGCGCAGCGCTACAACATGCTGCTGTGCTCGACCATTATCGAAACAGGCATTGATGTGCCCACCGCCAACACCATCGTCATGGCCCGGGCTGACAAATTCGGCCTGGCGCAGCTACACCAGCTGCGCGGGCGCGTTGGTCGCAGCCACCACCAGGCCTACGCCTACTTGATGGTGCCCGACATCGAGGGACTGACCCGCCAGGCCGCGCAGCGGCTCGATGCGATCCAGCAGATGGAAGAACTCGGTTCGGGCTTTTACCTGGCGATGCACGACCTCGAAATACGCGGCGCGGGCGAAGTGCTGGGTGAAAACCAGTCGGGCAACATGCTCGAGGTCGGCTTTCAGCTTTACAACGAGATGTTGTCCGAAGCCGTGCGTTGCCTCAAAGCCGGCATCGAGCCCGACCTGCTCAGCCCGCTGAGCGTCACCACCGAGATCAACCTGCACGCGCCCGCGCTGCTTCCCGACGACTACTGTGGCGACGTGCATCTGCGACTGAGCTTCTACAAAAAGCTCGCGACCGCGAAAAGCACGGACCAGATCGACACCCTGCTCGAAGAAATCGTCGACCGCTTCGGCAAGCTCCCGCCCCAGGCGCAAACACTCATCGACGTGCATCGGCTGCGCGTAATCGCCAAACCTTACGGCGTGGTCAAGGTCGACGCAGCGCCGGGCGTGATTCACATCACGTTCAAGAAGGACCCGCCGATAGAGACGATGGCGATCATGCATCTCATCCAAAAAAACCGGCACATCAAGCTGGCTGGCAACGAGAAGCTGCGCATCGAACGCGAGCTTCCTGAGGCCAAGGACCGGGCGCAGCTGGTGCGGGACGTGTTGCGGAGTCTGGGTCAGCCCAAGGTGGCGGAAGTGCAGGCATAGGCTGCCTCGATGCCGCATAGGCCGGGGCATATGCTAAACTCGCCAACTCTTCTCTCCAGGAGACGCTCATGGCCCACGTATCCGAAAAAACAGCTCCCTACGCAGCCGACACGCCTCCGCGCAACGTTCGTCTTTTCCGCAACGGCGCCAATCAGGCAGTCCGGATTCCGCGTGAATTCGAATTTCCCGGTACCGAAGCGCTCATGCGCAAGGTCGGCAATACCCTCGTGATAGAACCGATCGCCGTTGAATATCCGCGGGGGTCCCCCCAAGCTTTTCTGCAGGCACTTGATGAGATTGCTGCATTGGGGCCTTGCGAAGACGAGTTCCCCGATGTCGACGCAGGCCTCCTGCCGCTTGACGACATCGTGCTGTGACTACGCCCGTAAGACTGGCGCGTGAGACGCAATCTGGGCTTTTCCTGCTCGACACCAACATCATCAGCGACTTGATGAAGGGCACTGCGAGCCGGGCTGCACAGCGCGGGCGACTGGCCGTACAAGAAGGCCGTGTTACCGGTGTATGCACCAGCATTGTTGTGAAATGCGAACTGCTGTTCGGCTTGATGAAACGACCCTCCATGCGCTTGCAGGCCGCCTACGATGTTGAAATGGCAAGACTCCAGGTGCTTTCGCTCACCGATGACGTAGCGCTGCACTATGCGTTTTTGCGTTCAACCCTGGAGGCCGCCGGAGCACCCATCGGACCCAACGACGCCTTGATTGCTGCCCACGCATTGGCGCTGGATGCCATTTTGGTCAGCGCCGACGCCGAGTTCTTGCGCGTGCCGGGCCTTAAGGTTGAGAACTGGTTGGAACCTTACCGCGAGAGCCAAGCTACGCCTTAGCGCCGTCTCTTTGCCATTCCCCTTGACCCACATCCATCGAGCGCTTAACGCGCCATGGCTTCAGTAATTGCTTCGACGTCATCCACCCATGCCCCCTACCGAAACTTCTCCCGGCCTCGGCCTCAAGATCGCCCTGCCCGCGCTCAAGCTCCGCGACTTCAAGCTCATCGCGTTCGACATGGACTCGACCCTGATCAACATAGAGTGTGTCGACGAGATTGCCGATGCGGTGGGGCGCAAGGCCGAGGTGGCTGCCATCACCGAGGCTGCCATGCGAGGCGAAATTACCGACTACAAGGAAAGCCTGCGCCGGCGGGTCGCCCTGCTCAAGGGCGTCAGCGTGCAAAGCATGGAAGTGCTCATTCGCGACCGCATGCGGCTGAACCCCGGCGCGCAAGAGCTTGTCGAGGCTTGTAAATCCGCCGGGCTCAAGGTGCTGCTGGTCAGCGGGGGCTTCACCTTTTTTACCGACCGCATTCGCGACCAGCTCGGCATCGACTACACGCGCTCGAATGTTCTTGAAATCGAAAACGGCCTGCTCACCGGCCGCATGGTCGACCAGCCCTGGGGCGACATCTGCGACGGCGAGGAAAAAAAGAAGATGCTGATCCAAACTTGCGCTCTCCTGGACATTAACCCCCTGCAGGCCATCGCCATGGGCGACGGCGCCAACGACCTCCCCATGATGGGGGTGGCTGGCCTCTCGGTGGCCTACCACGCGAAGCCGCAGGTGCGCGAGCAAGCCATGGTGGCGATCAATGAGGGTGGGCTGGACAGGCTTCTCGAGGTTTTTACGCACCTCTAAGGAGCGTGGGCGGCAGAAGGGACGTGCGCTGCAAAGCGGCCGCGCCGGTCCATTTTTCACCCGCTTTTTGACCGATAGCTGGGCTATCGGCCTTCAAATCTGGCAAAAACTGTCCTCGGCGTGGCCACTTTTCGCCATGCACGCCTTCTGCCGCCCACGCTCCTAGGCGACCGCCCGGTCGAGCCGCATAACGACCTTGCCGTCGGGCCCTTTTTTCCTACCTCGGCCGTCGCAGCCCGCCCACGTCTGGCCCAAGCACGCGGGCGTAAGGTCAAGGCATTCAAGACGCCAAGGAGAAAGTCATGGCCCTGCCCCACGCACAACCGCTGGACGTCATCGACGTACGTCCGCTGGCGGATCGGCTGCTAGAGACGAAATCCCACAGCTTGCTCAAGACCGACAAGCTTCAGCTGATGCGCGTCGTGCTGCAGCAGGGTGAAGGCATGCCGCCCCATCATGTCGAGGCCGAGGTCGTGATCGAATGCATCGAGGGGCGCGTCACCGTCACCTGCCCCGACCGTGACTGCGTACTGGAGGCCGGCCAGCTCGTGGTGCTGCCGCCCGGTGAGCCGCATTCCTTCAAGGGCGAAGAAAATTCGTCGCTGCTCGTGACACTCCTGCTGCACCAGCAGGGGTGAGCCCCGTGAAGTAGAGCCGGGAAATCGACACATCCAGAGGGCTCATTCGATGAGCCCGTTTTGCAGGGCATAGCGGGTCAGTTCCTGCGTCGAGGCCATGCCCATCTTTTCAAGAATCCGCATGCGGCAAGTGGTCACCGTTCTCGGGCTCAGGCAGAGCGTTCGGGCCACGTCCGAATTGCCCAGGCCTCTGGCAAGCTTTAGAAAGATCTCGAGCTCTCGATCCGAAAACTGCGAATGCAGGGGCGACAGTTCGCTTTCTGGCTGTGACAGCCGGCGCTGCAAGTCGACTGACGCATGGCACTTCCCCGCAGCCACGGTTCGGACCGCCGCCACGATGTCATCCGGTTCGCAGTTCTTGTTGAGAAATCCATCCGCACCCTGGCGGATCAGGCGGGCGCCGTAGAGGGACTCGGGGTATCCACTCAAAATCAGGACGCGTAGCCCGGGTGCCCGCGCCTTGATTCGCCCCAGCGCCTCCATGCCGTTCTGGCCCGGCATGCACAAATCCATCAACAGCACGTCGACGCGCTCGCGCCTTGCGAGCACGAGCGCCTCACGGCCATTGCCTGCCTCACCCACCACATGGATATCCGGTTGGGCAGACAGAAATTCGTTCAAACCCGCGCGGACAACGGCGTGATCGTCGACGATCCCGACCCTGATCATGCGAATCCCCTTCCAGCGACGGCCCTGTGCGGACCTCTTGTTTCTGGAGCCTAAGCCGCGCGCGCGGCAGGCTACGCTTGCGCACGACGGTCAAGCCGCCGCGCGACATGATGCGTGGGGATCAGCGACGCGCTCGATAAGGCTGGCGATAGGCGTTTCGGCGCTTGTGCAAGACAAGCCAGGTGACGCCCGCGACCGACGCCACCACGAGAGCCTTGCGCAAGGCACCCTCGCGGTTATGGGCAAGTTCGGCCTTGCCCCCCATTTCGGCGAAGAAATTAGGGATGTGGCCGTGTGCAAGATCGTCGGCAATACCTTCGAACATATTGACGCGGTCTGCAAACAGCAGCATCAGCCAGTGGCGGACATCGTTTTCACTGAACTTGTACGCCGCCCTGCGGATGCTGCCGCTGATCCCCGAGGGGGGTGCGGATGTGCCGAACACCGGAGTCAGTCCCGGCCGTTCGGTGGAGTGAAAGACCTCGATAGTCTGCACTTGCTGCTCGGGATGATCCCAATGCACATTTTCCAGGCGCGGCGGGTGGCGCTCCTTGGGATAGGCTGGCCGATTTTCGTGCGCCAAGTCCGAACCCCATCCTTGAATATGCTCGAATTTTTCTTCGGTCGTCATGCAAACTCCTTTCTTGCCTGAGGGTTCAATGCATTTCCATCGCAGAGCGAGGCGGTATCAACACGGTCTTGATGCAGTTGTCCAGCTTGCTCGAGAAGAGGTGATAAGCGTCTGAGATTTCTTCGAGCGGAACCCGGTGCGTGATAACTTGCCGCGGGTCGACACGGCCGGCCTGGATGTGCTCGATCAGGCGCGGCAAGTGGCGCTTGACGCTGGCCTGGTTCATGCGCAGCGTCAGCCCCTTGTTGACCGCATTGCCGATGGGAATGGCGTTGAAGGTCGGCCCGTAAACACCGACGATCGATACCGTGCCGCCCTTGCGAACCGAATTGATGCACCAGTGCAGGACGGTTGCAGCTCCAGCCTGCAGCTTCATCTTCACGCCCGTGACCGTCTGCGCAAAATTGCCGGCCGCCTCGCAGCCGACGGCGTCGATGCAAACGTCGGCACCCAGCCAGTCGGTCATCTTCTTGATGTGTACGGCCATGTCGCGCACATCCTTGAAATTGAGAATCTCGCACTGCGCAAAATTCTTCACGAACTCCAGCCGGTAGTCGACGTGGTCCACCACGATCACCCGCCCCGCGCCCAGCAGCCAGGCAGACTTGGCGGCGAAGATGCCAACCGGTCCGGCGCCGAAGACAACGACGGTGTCGCCCTTTTCTATGCCGCCCATTTCCGCCGCCTGGTAGCCGGTGGGAAATGCGTCTGTGAGCAACACGGCGTTTTCCACGTGGATGCCCTCCGGGATGACCGTCGGACCTACGTCGGCCATGGGCACACGCGCGTACTCGGCCTGGCCGCCGTCGTAGCCGCCCGCCGTGTGGGAGTAGCCATAGATGCCGCCCACGGCGGTGGCTTCAGGATTGGTGTTGTGGCAATTCCCGTAAAGCTCACGCTGGCAGAAAAAGCAACTTCCGCAAAAGATATTGAACGGCACCAGCACGTGGTCGCCCACCTTGAGGTTTTGTACCGACGAGCCGATTTCCTCGACAACGCCGGTAAATTCGTGGCCGAAGCAGGTGCCTACCCGCGTGTCCGGCACGAGCCCGTGGTACAGGTGCAAGTCAGACCCGCAAATACAGGAACGCGTGACACGCACGATCGCATCGTTGGGGTGTTCAATCTCAGGCAGGGCGCGGTTGCGCTCCACCCGCACGCGGTAGGGCCCGCGGTAATTCATCGCCAGCATTACTCATCCTTTCAAGTTCGAATCGCTGCCAATTCCTGCGCGTGCTGAAGCTGGTTGGCTCTGTGCCTGGGTCCCACTTGCCTCCGCTACTTTTTACGCAGTCCGGAAATCGAAGTTAGTACGAAAGGCCGGTGGAGCTGGGTAGGTTGGCCCGCGAAGGCCGCGTAAGAACGGTCCCACGGAGAACGGTCGCCAGTTCGAATCGCAAAAATTCGTCTGCCGAGAGAGCACCGACGGGAAAAAGCGGGCCTTCGCGGGACTTGGGCGCACTGCGCCAGACTCAGTCGAAGGCGACGAGTTTGTCCAGCGGCAACTCGACGCGCACCCACTGGCCCTTTTCAAGGCCGGAGCGCTCGGCGAAGCGCCTCGTCACGACGGCGCGAATCCGCTGCTCGCCTCCCGCAACCGCAAGCGTGAGCCGCACCGCATCTCCGAGCCAATTGGCGCGCTCGACGAGGCAGTCCAGCGTTTGCTGCGCTTCGTCAGGCACGCGCTCACCCTTGAGGATGACGACGTCTCCTGGCGCGATGCCCCATGTGGCGTTGGCAGCTCGAGATCCCGAAGGCGCCGAGATGATCGCGTCACCCAGGCGGACTCGCTGATGCCCTTGTTGTGCGGCAGGCCCGACGATGGGCGTGTCGAAGACATTGGGAAAACCCACGAGAGCTGCGACCTCGCGGCTCAGGGGACGCCGGAGTATTTTGGACGGCCCGCCCTCCTGCAGGGACTTGCCATTTGCGAGCACGACCATGCGGTCTGCCAGCAGTTCGGCCTCGACCATCGAGTGCGTGACAAGGACGATGGGTATTCGAAGGCTGGCGCGCAGCTCGGCCAGCTCGTCGTACAGGCGGTCGCGCGTCATCTGGTCGACCGCCGCGAACGGTTCATCGAGCAAGAGCACTTGCGGCTCTCGCACCAGCGCACGCGCAAGCGCAACGCGTTGCTGCTGGCCACCTGAAAGTTCAGAAGGCTTGCGCGCCTCCAGGCTTGCCAGCCCCACGCGTTCCAGCCAGGCCATCGCCCGAGCCCGGCGCTGCGGCGCGGGCATGGCATAAAGTGGCTCGGCCACATTCTCGAGCACGCTCAGGTGCGGAAAAAGCGCATAGCCCTGGAAGACCATGCCCACCAGACGCTTTCGGGCGACTGTCCATGCACCACTGGCCGTGTCTTGCCAGCAATCGCCCGCCACGGCAACCCGTGCTTCGGCTATGCGTGAAAGCCCTGCGATGGCGCGCAGCACAGTGGACTTTCCGGCGCCGGATGGCCCGATCAGTGCCAGCAATTCTCCAGCCGGACAGGTAAATGAAATGTCCAGACTGATCGGACCCGGTTGGCGTAGGTGCACTTCAAGCAACACGTGCTCCAGCCTGGTTGCGCGAGCGCCCCAGCCAACCACCGACGAGCAGTGTTGCCATCGAAATTGCCAGCAGCATCGCCGACATGGCGCCGGCCCCCTGCAGGTCGAAGGCCTGCGCGCGGTCGTAGATGGCAATAGCCACGGTCCGTGTTTCACCAGGGATGTTGCCGCCAACCATCAGCACGACGCCAAACTCCCCCAAGGTGTGGGCCGCGGTCATGATCACCCCTGTCAGGATGCCCGGCCAGGCAAGCGGAAGCTCGATGCGCCACAGGCTGCGCCAGCGCGACAGCCCGCATGTGCGCGCGGCGTCTGCCACTTCGGCGGGAATCGCGGCAAATGCGCGCTGCATGGGCATGACCGCAAAGGGGATGTTGAAGACCACGCTGGCGACCAACAGGCCCGAAAATGAAAACGCCAGCGGATGGCCGAACAGACTGGCGTACGCCGCCCCTAGCGGTGACCCGGCACCCATTGCCACGAGCAGGTAAAAGCCTAATACCGTCGGCGGCAAGATGAGCGGCAGCGCCAGCGATGCTTCGACCACCGTCCGCCCAGGGGACCGGCCAGCGGCCAGCCAGCGCGCCAAGGCAATGGCCGGCAGCAAGAGCACCGCCGCCGTAAGCAATGCCAGCCAGGCAGAGATGCGCAGGGCCTGCCAGTCCATGGGTCAGGGCTGCGCGAAGCCGTAGCGGCTCATCAGCGCACGCGCATCGGCCTGCTGCAGATAGGTATAAAAAGCGGCCGCCTCCGGCCCGGCGCCGCGCAGCAGCGCCATGCGCTGGCGAAGCGGTGCATGGGCCGACTCGGGAATCAGTACATGACGGCCCGCAGCTGCAAGCGCCGGCGACATGACCAGCGACAGCGCGAAAAGGCCGCCTTGCGCATTTCCCGACGCCGCGAACTGCGCTGCTTGTGACACATTCTCACCAAGCACAAGGCGGGCCTGGATGTCCGGCCACAAGCCGGCGGTTATCAAGGTTTCGCGGGCCGCACGGCCATAGGGCGCATGCTCGGGATTGGCGATGGCAAAGCGTGCAATCCGCCCCGCCTTCAAGGCATCGGCAAGGCCGGCGAGCCCCGCATCGAGCGCAAGGCCCGATCCATTCGGGGCGAAAAGTACCAGCCGTCCCAGCCCATACACCACGCCTCGGCCCTGCGTCAGGCCCTGATCAGCCAGGCGAAACACCAGTGATTCGTCCGCCGACATAAAGACATCGAAAGGCGCGCCCTGCATGATCTGCGTCGCCAGCGTTCCTGACGACCCGTAAGTGACGCGCACCTGCCGGCCCGTTTCCCGTGTGTAGCGCGTGACGACAGTCTCGAGCGCAAACTGAAGGTCCGATGCCGCGGCAATACGCGGGACGCCCTGGGCCTGGCTCACGCTCGAAAACAGCACCGCCATAGCGCCTGCCAGCACCAACAGGGCCCTTTGCGCCGAAGAAAGCGCGAGCTTCATAAGTACGAAAGTCATGGATGTGAACAGGAACGTTTCCTTGGCGAAGTCCCGGGGGCAAGAGGCTGATATCCGCCCTCCACGGTAGCCATCAAATCGTAGCCGGCCTGAGGCAAAAGCGGCTTAGCTCAGCATTTCTTTTTTCCGGTTTTGCCCTATGCTCGCATTTCACAAAAAATGCGATGCAATTAAGCCAGGATCACGATGTGGACCTTCTGAGGGCGGAGGCCGAGAAGCGACTGAGCAGGCCTCATGGCCAGCCCGGAAAGCCTCGCCTCGACCCCCCGTCCGAACAGCTCTTGCACGAGCTCCAGGTTCGCCAGGTGGAGCTGGAGGTACAAAACGAGGAGTTGCAGCGTGCGAACCTGCAGCTTGCGGAGGCGAAGTCGAGTGTGCAGGAGGGGCTGGATCGCTACACCGAACTCTATGACCTCGCACCGCTTGCCTACTTCACGCTTAGCCCGGCAGGCACTATAGAACGCAGCAACGCGCTGGGCTCCCAGTTGCTTTGGCAGCGCTCCCCCCAAGGCAGCATCAAGCGTTTTGCGGCGCTTCTGGCGGACGAATCTCTCGGCGTTTTCGATACCTTTTTGCGCGCCCTCTTCGCCTGCTCAGGCAAGCAGACCTGCGAGGTTCAGATGCGCGAACCCTGTGAGCCGCGTTGCCTGGTGGTCGAGTTGACCGGTCAGGTCGAACTCGATGGCCGGAGCTGCAATATTGCGCTGGTCGACATCACGGAACGCACGCTCGCACGCCGGGAAATTGAACGCCTGAACCAGGCCTTGCAGGAGCGTGTGCTCGAGCTCGGCCAAAGCAACCGGGAGCTCGAAGCCTTTTCGTTTTCGGTAGCGCATGACCTGCAGGCGCCCTTGCTCGCCATCGACGGCTTTCGAAGCGTACTGGATCAATCGTTGCAGGAGCAGGACTGGGATGGCGCGCGGCATTGCGCCGAGCGTATTGATGCGGCCGTAGCCCATATGAGCCATCTGACCACGGCCCTGCTCGAACTCGCCCAGATCACCCGCACCGGGCTCCACATCCAGCGGGTCGATCTCAGTGAGATGGCCGAGGAAGTGCTGCGGGGCTTTCGAGAGCGTGAACCCGGACGGCACGTCACGATTGAGGTGCAGCCCAAGGTCATCGTCAAGGGAGATCCCGTCCTGTTGCGCCAGGTACTGGAGAATCTTCTGGGAAATGCATGGAAATTCACCTCACGCCGGTCTGAGGCGCTGGTGTCTTTCAGTGCCGAGTGGCCCGACGCGCAAACAGTCCTGATTCATGTACGCGACAACGGCGCGGGTTTCGACATGGCCTTTTCAGAGCGGCTTTTCGGCACTTTCGAGCGCCTGCATACCCAGTCCGAGTTTCCCGGCACCGGGATTGGTCTCGCTACCGTCAAGCGCATCATTGGCCGCCACGGCGGACGCATAGAGGCGCATTCGGAACCGGAGCGCGGCGCCACCTTCTCGTTCAGCTTGCCCGCCGTCCTGGCGCGCTGACGACGCCATCACGGCAGAACCCCTGCCGAAGCGCGGGTTCGTCCTACGGACAGCTGCCGACGGGCAGCTACGCTCGAACGCGGTGCAGACTCGATGCGGCTTGAAGCCCGTGGCATCGGCCCTTATCTGCGTCGCAAACAACCAGACACAACGAGGTCAAGACCAGGTCTCAAGAGGTTCACATGAGCGATTCCCTGCATATCGTCTGCCCCCACTGCAACACCACCAACCGGATTGCCAGCGCCGATCTGGGCAAAACGGCCGACTGCGGCCAGTGCCATAAAGGGCTGTTCACGGGCCAGCCCGTGGAGCTGTCCGAGACGTCCTTCGAACGCCACCTGTCGCGCAGCGACATTCCCCTGCTGGTGGACTTCTGGGCGCCGTGGTGCGGGCCATGCCGGCAGATGGCTCCGGCATATGCCGAGGCAGCAGCCCAGCTGGAACCTCGCATTCGAGTCGCCAAGCTCAATACCGAAGAGGCGCAGTCCCTGGCCTCGCGCTACAACATCCGCAGCATTCCGACCCTGGCCATGTTTCACCGCGGCAAGGAAGTTGCGCGCCAGCCGGGTGCAATGGGCACGTCGGATATCGTGCGTTGGGCCAAAACGCATATCAGCCGGTCTGGCGGACGCTGAGCCGCGGGGGCTGCGCCGGGAGCAGTAACTCCCGTTCGGTCATCAACCCGCTTTGGTCTTTTCCAGTTCCGCGGCAGCACGGAGTTTGTCTTTACGGCTGGGCCGTTTGCCCTTGATACCGCCAACGCCGAGCGGATCGTTTGAAGTGTTGCCGTCAGGCACGACTGACTCGGTCGGCTCGAAGCCGGCCACCTGCTCGCGCACGAGCTGCCCGCCCTGGCGCTTTTCAATCAACTTGAAGTGCGCTTGCGCCTGGGGTGTGAGGAAGGTCACGCTGAGGCCGGCGGCACCGGCCCGTGCCGTGCGACCGATCCGGTGCTGGTAGTCGACCGGTGACCGGGGCAGGTCGAAGTTGACGACCACGGGCAGGAGCGCAATGTCCAGCCCGCGAGCCGCCACGTCCGTGGCAACCACAATCCGCACGCGCTCGGCCTTGAAGTCGTCGAGCACCTGGGTGCGCTTTCCCTGGCTCAGCTCGCCGTGAAACGGCTCGGCCGGAAGACCGCCCTTCCTTAGCTTGTCGGCCACTGTTTCAGCGGCGTGCTTGGTGGCCACGAACACCAGCACGCGCGGCCATTTCTCTTGCGCGACAAGGTGTTTGAGCAAAGCCGTGCGGCGCGGCATATCGACTTCAATGGCACGTTGCACGACGTCAGCCCCAGCCGCAACCTCGGCCGGCACCGCAATGATCTGCGGCTCACGCAACAGCTTTTCGGCCAGGCGCTGGACCTTCGGGGGAAAAGTTGCCGAGAAGAAAAGGCTTTGCCGCTTTTCAGGCAGCAAGGCCAGCAAACGCGAAAGCTCATCGTCAAAACCCAGGTCGACCAGACGGTCAGCCTCGTCGACTACCAGGCACTCCACGCTGGCAAGCGCAACGGCGTTGTGTCCGACCAGATCGAGCAGGCGGCCTGGCGTTGCCACGAGGACATCCGCACCGCCACGCAGGCCCATCATCTGCGGATTGATCGACACGCCGCCGAACACCACGGCGACCTTCGGCGGCAGGTCCAGGCTTTCACCGAGTTCACGCAATACCTGCCCCACCTGGGCGGCCAGCTCGCGCGTGGGAACCAGAATCAATGCAAGCGTCGGCCTGCGTCCCTTGGTGCGCTGAACGGCCGGCGCCAGACGCTGCAGCAGCGGAAGGCAAAATGCTGCGGTCTTGCCCGAGCCGGTCTGCGCCGTCGCCAGCACGTCCCTGCCCTCGAGGATGGACGGGATCACCGCAGCCTGTACCGGCGTGGCCTGGACGTAGCCTTTCTTTTCGACGGCACGAAGCAGGGTCGGCGCGAGCCCGAGGAGCGCAAATGACATGTGAGGAAACAACCTTAGGAATTCCGGAGCGAGAAGAGATCCACGCGAGAGCGGCCATGACGGGATGCATGGAGACCGATACCGCAGGCTTTGCGACGCGAGAGCAGCGAAGTTTAAACGGCGCTGCTGCCGGGGCATGGCCGCAGCACCCGGCCCCGAGGCAGCGCGCAGGGATAATGCAAGCTTTTGCGCGTTGCGCACTGCATGAGAAGGTACTCCGTGAGAAAAACGTTCAAGCTCCAGGTCGAAGGCAAGCATCCGGACCGGGTCCTCGATGCATGCAAGCACGACGTGCGCAAATACGTGAAAAGGCAGCGGCGCGTGGCGTTGCCGGAAGGCGTGGACTTCTGGGATTTCGACTGCAGGTTCGGCGCCGATGAGGCCAGCGCAACGCCTGTACATCTGGCGACCCTGACGGGGCTGATGGACACGGCCGCCGCCGAAGGAGCGGCGCAGTTTTACGTCGAGATTGTCGCCAAAGCTGGCCACCGTACAGCACGCCCCCCCGAGGCCACTGATGACGGCCCCCTGGAGCCCGATTTGCCAGCCTCGGCCTGAGCAGCGCGGTCGCGCCCTCAGGCCGGCCGAATCTCGAACTCGGCGTCCTCCATGTAGCGATGGCTGCCCAGGGCAGCTGCCAACGCGGCTGACTCTGCCGCCTGCCATTGGCTGAACAGCTCCCTTTCGCTGGCATCGAGCGCCTCGAGATCGGGCGCTTCTCCATGCAGCGCCACCAGCTGGCGATAGGCCCGGTAGACCGGCCACACCAGTTCGGCATCGCCGAGCGATTCATCGAGTGCCCGGCAATAGCGCGCTTCGGCGAGCCGTGCCTGCCCGGATGAGGCATCGTCGTCAAAACCGATGAGGCGAACGCGGTAGCTCATGGCGGTGCGGATAGGGAGCAGGCGGATTCGGAAAGTGAGAATGTGTTTTCAGCGCGGGCTTGGGGGTTGCGCATCTGGGCCGGCGTCTTCAAAGACGCCCATCGCTTCGCCGTAACGGATGCTTTTGCCTGGCGCCCAGGCGGGGTTAAAGCGCAGCGGACCGCTGGGGAAAAGCAGCACAACCGTAGAGCCCAGCAGGAAGCGGCCCATCTCTTCGCCCTTAATGATTTCGACCGGGATGTCTTCGTAAGTCCATTCACGAACTCCGCCCTGGCGCGACCGGTTGACGACGCCGTGCCACACGGTCGCCATGCTGCCCACGATGGTCGCGCCGACGAGCGCCAGCACCATCGGGCCGCGGGCGGTATCGAAAACGCAAACCACGCGCTCGTTTCGCGCAAAGAGGCCAGGAACGCCTCTTGCCGTCGCAGGATTGACGGAAAAGAGTGATCCGGGAACATAGATCATGCGCGTCAGACGCCCATCGCAGGGCATGTGAATGCGGTGGTAATCCTTGGGGCTGAGGTAGAGCGTGGCAAAGCTGCCATGCTGAAACTGGGCGGCCAGCGCCGCGTCCCCGCCCACCATGGCGGTGGTCGAATACTGGTGGCCTTTGGCCTGCAGGATCTGGTCGTCCTCGATGCGGCCGAACTGGCTGATGGTGCCATCGACCGGACTCACCAGGTCAGCGTTCGCCAACGGCCTTGCGCCGGGCTTGAGCGCACGGGTGAAAAAGTCGTTGAAGGACTTGTAGCTCGTGATGTCGGAGTTGGCGGCCTCCTGCATGTCGACGCCGTACTTCCCCACGAACCATTCGATCAGCCCGGTGGTGACGCGGCCCCGCTCGCGGGACGCGACGTGACCGGCAAAAGTCGTGAGTGCCTGCTTGGGCAACAGGTATTGGGATAAGACATTGAAACGGTCGGACACGCGCGCTCGCAGAAGATGGATACCAAATCCATTCTATAGAGCGAAGGAAGCTGCGCTTCGGGCTCCTCTTTTCAGCGTGGCTGAAGCCGCAAAAGCGAGCCGCGCGCGCTGTCGGTCAGAACGTAGAGCAATCCGTCCGGGCCTTGCCGAACGTCGCGAATCCGGCCGCCGCTTTCAAGCAGCTTGTGTTCGCGCAATACCTGGCCCTTGAAAGGCGCGGACAGCTCAATGCGGTCGAGGTAAGCAAACTTGAGCGAACCCACGAAGAGATTGCCGCGCCAAGCAGCTCCATAGCGGTCACTCGTCAGGAAGACCATGCCGGAAGGCGCAATGGACGGCGTCCACTGATGCAGAGGTTGCTCCATGCCCTGCCTGGCCGTGATCCCCTCACCGATCTTGCCGCCACCGTAGTTTTCACCAGAAGTGATGACGGGCCAGCCGTAGTTGCGGCCGGGCTGCGGCAGGTTGATTTCGTCGCCCCCTTGCGGGCCATGCTCGTGCATCCAGAGTGTGCCGTCGGGCGAAAGTGTGGCGCCCTGCGAATTGCGGTGCCCGTAGCTCCAGATCTCGGGGAGCGCGCCGGCCTGTCCGACAAACGGGTTGTCGGGCGGAACCGAACCGTCCTTGTTGATCCGGACCACTTTGCCGTGGTGGTTGTCCAGCTTTTGAGCATCGTCACGGCGTGAGAAGCGATCCCCCAGCGTCAAGAACAGCGTGCCGTCCGGCTGATTGGCTTTGCGCCCCTCGACGATACGGCAACCGAAATGCGCGCTGCTCGCCACCTTGGGCTTCTGGCTGAAAATCACACGGACGTCCAGCAGCTGAGTCTCGTCAGCGCTGAGCCTGGCCCGGGCCAGTGCTGTGCTGTTGCCGGCCCCCTGCGCCGCGGGCTCCGAGAAACAGAAGTACAGGGTCCGGTTGGCGGCGAAGTCACTGTCCAGAATGACATCCAGCAAACCGCCCTGGCCGCCAGAGGCCACGGCCGGAACGCCGGTCACCGAGGCCTTGATCTGCCCATCAGCCCCCACCAGACGAAGTCGCCCGGGCCTTTCGGTGACAAGGAAACGGCCCTGCGGCAAAAATGCGACCGCCCAGGGATGCTCCAATCCTGACGCCACCGGTTCCACCCGCACATCCTGGGCGTGGGCCATAGGAAGCACGGACAACATCAGCGTGAGAGCCGTGTTCCGCAGCAAGGCCAGGGCGGCTTGCCGTTGATGAAGGTTGAGCATTGCACTTATTCCTGAAATTGAAAATCTGCCGTCCTGTCAGCCATCGTGCCACGTCCGGGCGGCCGATGCGGGCTGCAGGATTCAGCCACGTTTGGGCATGGTTCTCCCGATACGTCCAAACCCCTTTGTTTTCAACAACTTGTCGATACATTCTCGAAAACACCTGAGCTTGACGGGAGCTGAACCGCTGGTTAAGCTCCCCGGATGAGCCGACGCAACCTAGCCCTCTCCCTGCTGCTTGCAGCATGTCTGGCGGGTGGCGCTGTCCAGGCCGCGCCGCGCGGCGTGGACGACATGGAAGCCCTGCTGGCCGAGCGTGGGCTTCTTGCCCAGATCGACCAGGTCCGGCAAACGATGGGTAACAAGGCGTCCGAACTCGTCGTCAATGCCATGGGATTCCTCGGCGTCCCCTACCGCCGCGGCGGCAATTCAGTCGAAACCGGTTTCGATTGCAGCGGCTTCGTCAAGGCAATCTACGAGCAGACCGTGGGACTGGTGTTGCCGCGCAAGGCAGAACAGCAGGCCGCCGCCACACAGGACATCGACAAGAAAGACCTGCGCCCCGGCGACCTGGTGTTTTTCAACACGATGCGCCGAGCCTTCAGCCATGTGGGCATCTATATCGGCGACGGCAAATTCATCCACTCCCCCAAGCCCGGCGCGGAAGTGCGTGTCGAAAGCCTGGGGCTGGCCTACTGGAACCGGCGCTTCGACGGCGCAAGACGAGTCACGACGCCTGGCGACGGCGTGCCGACTGCCTCGGCCGAGGCAATGCGAACCCCCGAGCTGCCTGTCACGGGCAAATTCGGGGCCGACATCTCCCGTTAGCGCTTGACCCGCGTGCACCGGCTGGCCTTGGCGGTCGGGCGTGCAACCCCGGGACGTTTCAAGGATCAGGCCGGCACGACAGCGCCGGCCCGCGCGCTCAGCCCTACGAACACATCGGCTCCGGGCTCTATGCCACTGTCGACATCGTCATCGATGACCAGCAATTCCCCGAACTCCGACTGCACGCTGTGTTCCAGGTGGGTTCCGAGGTAAGCGGTCTTGAGCAACTGGCCCGTGATAAATGGCGAAGCAGGCGCTTGGCGGGTGAGGCTCAAGCGCTGCGGCCGCACGGCGAATACCGCCGGGCCGCTCACGCGCTCGTTCATGGCTAGCGGCATACGCAGGCTTCCGGCGACGAACATCGGCGCCCCTGAATCCTGCGTCACCTCGCCGGTGATGAGGTTGGCGTCGCCGATGAAGTCCGCCAGGAAACGATCTGCCGGGCGCTCGTAAAGCTCGCGGGGTGAGCCGATCTGCGCGATCTTCGAGTTCGACATGACGATCACACGGTCGGACACGGCCAGCGCTTCGGACTGGTCGTGCGTCACATAAACGACGGTCAAGCCCAGCGATTGTTGCAGCGCCCGAATGTCATCGCGGACCTTGCGGCGCAGCTTGGCATCCAGGTTGGACAAGGGCTCGTCGAACAGCAACACCTGAGGCTCCAGCACCAGAGCGCGGGCGACCGCGACGCGTTGCTGCTGGCCTCCCGAAAGCTCGGACGGCAGCCGCTTGTCCAGACCTGCCAGGCCGACCAGCGCCAGCTTTTCACGGGCGCGCTGCTGCGCTTCAGGCGCCTTCATGCCGCTGGCCTGCAGGCCATACGCCACGTTGTCGATCACGTTCAGGTGGGGAAACAGCGCATAGGACTGGAACACCATGCTCACGTCGCGCTCCGAAGCCGCGTGGCGCGTCACGTCCTTGCCGCCAATCAGCACGCGGCCACTGGTGGCCGAGTCGAGGCCGGCAATCATGCGCAGGGTGGTCGTCTTGCCGCAGCCCGAGGGCCCCAGCAGAGTCACGAGAGTGCCGGCCTCGACCGTGAAGCTGACCGAATCGACCGCCTTGAAGTCTCCGAAAAGCTTGCTGACGTTTTCAAAAACAACACTCGCCGCTTGTACTGCCATCAATGAGCTCCCGGGATAAGACTTGTGGCGCCGACCGTGCGACGACCCAGCTTGCGCTCGCCCACGGCGAACTGGATGAAAAGAATCACCGCAAGCATGAAGATGATGAGCAGCGTCGAGTAGGCGATCGCCAGCGCGTATTCGCCGGCCTCGACGCGTCCGACGATGTACACCGTCGCCATGTTGTACTTGGCAGTTGCCAGGAAGATCACGGCGCTTACGGCGGTCATGGCGTGCACGAAGCTGAACACCAGCGTGGCAATAATCGCCGGCCGGAGCAGCGGCAGCATGATGCGCCGCAGCGTGTAGGCCGTGCCTGCACGCAAGGTCAACGAGGCTTCGTCCAGGCTCCGGTCAATCTGGCTCAGGGCCGCCATGCCAGCACGCACGCCGACGGGCATGTTCCGAAACACGAACAACACGATCAAAATGAAGCCCGTTCCGGTGATCTCGAACGGCGGCACGTTGAACGCCACGATGTAGGCAATGCCGATAACCGTGCCCGGAATGGCAAAGCTCAGCATGGTCATGAACTCGAAGGAGCGGCGCCCCGCAAACTGCTGGCGCGCGATCACATAGGCCGCCAGCAGGCCGATGACCGTGGTCAGCGGCGCAGCGATGGCCGCCACCAGCACTGTGATGCCAAAGCTGTCCCAGGCGGAACCCGACCAGTGCAGGCCTCGCTCGCCCCAGTCCACGGCAAAGCCGGTCTTGAAGTGCTGCAGCGTCGGTTCGAAGTTGCCCCGGCCGATGTCCAGCACGAAGCCGCCCACCAGAATGAGGGCATACAGCACCAGCGTGAAGACAGCCCAGGGAATGGCCGTGGCGTAGCACAGGCCCGCCACGCGGCGCGGCAGCGGCGTCGGCAGTCCGCCGTCGCCCTTGCCGGTCACGGTGACGTATGAGGCTCGCCCGAGCCAGCGATGCTGGAGCCAGAACGCCCCGAGCGTAAACACCAGAAGGATCAAGGCGAGGATTGCCGCGCGGCCGGGATCGTTCTGTGCGCCGGCCACGGCAAAAAATATCTTGGTCGACAGCACCTCGAAGTTACCGCCGAGCACCAGCGGGTTACCGAAGTCGGCAAGGCTTTCGACGAAGCCGAGCAGGCAGGTGTTCGCAATGCCTGGGCGCATCAGCGGCCAGGTCACCGTCTTGAATGTATGCCAATGCGAAGCACGCAGCGTTTGCGAGGCTTCCTCGAGCGTCGGGCTGATGCCCTGGATAACGCCCAGCAGAATCAGGAACGCCAGCGGCGTTTGCGAAAGCAGTTGCGAGATGAGTACCCCGCGCAAACCGTAAATCCAGCGTGAGGGTTCTATACCGAACCAGGCATCCATCCAGTGCGTGACGATTCCCGTGCGGCCGAACAGCACCACCAGCGACAGCGCGATCACGAAGGGCGGCGTGATGATGGGCAGGATCGACATCACGCGCAGGCTGCGCTTGTATGCGAAACCCGAACGCAGCGCGAGCAGCGCAAAGGCCAGCCCGAGGAAGGTACTGCCCACCCCCGCCAGTGTGGCGAGCACCAACGAATTCCACGCCACGCCGCAATTGGTTTTGCCCTGCAGGCAGCCGAAGCCCCAGATGTCCTGCGCGCTCAGCCGGGACCACGCCAGCGCCATGTCAAGCTTGCCGCCAGCGCCCAGAAACGCTGATTCAAGGGCCTTGATGACGGGAAAGAAGACGAACAGCGCCACGAGCAGGCCAATGCCCCAGACTGCTCCCGATACGAAGCGATCGCCCCGGAAATTGCCCATGGCCGCAATGCCCTGGGACATGAGCAGCGAGAGCGTGCCGATGGCGAGAAACGCGCCCCATCCATAGCCCGGCTGCCCCTGGGTTCCTGGGGCGAACATCCCGAACCACGACCAGTCCAGCCCCCTCATGCCCACGGCAAAACCCTGCAGGAGGATCCAGACCAAGGCGAGAGCGGAGCCTGCCGTCATGCCTCGGCCGTGCCAGACGGAGGTCCTGGGCAACAGGACGCTCAACAAGACCGCGGCGAGCCCCAACAGGGGATAAGCCAGCCAGGCGCGGCCGCCGGAGGTAGCCAGCGCAAGAGCCGAGCCGGGAACGCGATCCCAATACCACGGCAGCGCCGTGAAGGCCAAAAGCGTGAGCACCAGCAACGCAGGAAGCGCCCAGCTGCGCTTGAGCTCGGCCAGACTCAGGCTACCCGTGGACAGGGGCGCGGTAATGACAGCAGTCAAGAGAAACCCCTGAACAAGAGACGGTGGGATTACTTAGGCAGGGCCTTGACTTCAGCGTCCCACTTGGACAGCAGCCGGGTGCGCTCGGCAGACGAGCCGTACTTCTTGAAGTCGTAGTCGATCAGCTTGATGTCGGACAGTTTGGGCGCCTGCGGCGGAACCGTCGATTTCTTGTTCGACGGCACCTGGTAGGACTTGGCTGCAATCGCAATGCCTTGAGCCTGCGGTGTGAGAGCCCAGTCATAGAACTTCTTGGCACTGTCCATGTTGCGCGCGCCCTTGATGATGCTCATGGATCCGATCTCGTAGCCGGTGCCTTCACACGGCGCAACGACTTCGACCGGCGCGCCGGTCACCGCATGCGTGACGGCATCGTGCAGGAAGGTGATGCCGACCATCGACTCGCCCGTGGCAGCCGCACGCGCGGGAGCCGCGCCCGACTTGGTGTACTGGTTGACGTTGCGATGCAAAGCCTTGAGATAGTCGAATGCCTTGGCCTCGCCCATCAACTGCACCATGGTGGCGAGCATGGTGTAAGACGTGCCCGACGAATTGGGATCAGCCACCTGAACTTCGCCCTTGTACTCGGGCTTGGTCAGGTCGGCCCAGCACTTGGGCGGCGCAATGCCCTTTTTGGTGAGCTGCGGCTTGTTGTAGCTGTAGCCCAGCGCACCCGAATAAATACCGACCGTGCGGTTGCCCGATTGCTGCGCCTGGCGCTGCGACCAGTCCTGCTGGTCGCCAAGGAGCGCAGACTTGTAGGGCTCGGTCAGGCCTTCTTCGGCTGCCTGCAGATGTGGGTCGCCCGTGCCTCCCCACCAGATGTCTGCCTTGGGATTGCTCCCTTCGGCCTTGATCTGCGCGTAGATCTCGCCCGCGCTCTTGCGCGTCATGGACACCTTGATGCCTGTGCTTTTCTCGAACTCGGCCATCATGGGCCGGCACCAGTCTTCCTGCACGCCGCAGTAGACGACGAGTTCAGCGGCCGAAGCTGCCTGAACGGCAAAGAGGCCGCCCACGCCGATGAGAGCCGCCACGAGAGGGGAAAGTTTTTGCAGTTTCATTAGTGTGTCTCCTTCAAAAAGTACAAGGGAAAAGTCTGGGCGCTGGCTAGGACGCCAGGGCCATTGCAGCCAATCGGCTCAGATCATGCGCCAGCAGCGCGTTGGTGACCAGCACTTCGTTGCCATTGGCGATGGCGCCGGGAATCCAGAAATCATTGACCCGGCCGCCAGCCTCCTCGACCAGCAACAGGCCGGCTGAGACATCCCAGGAGTTGATGTGAGCTTCGGCGTAGCCTTCGATGCGCCCGGCCGCCACGTAGGCCAGCCCGAGCGTTCCAGAGCCTGCACGGCGGACCGCACAGCCCGCCTCGACGGCGCGCGTGACCAGCCCGAGATACTGGGAGGTCGGTGTACGGGTCGACCAGCCTATTTCGAAAGTTGCGGCGTTGAGTTCGGCCACGCTGCTGACCTTGATGGGTTTTCCATTCAGGCGGGCGCCATGCCCGCGTTCGGCGATGAAGAGCTCGTCATGCAAGGCGTCATAGACAGCCCCGACCTGGACCTTGCCCTTGTGGAGGTAACCGAGGGAAATGCAGCAATGCGGAATCTGGCGCGCGAAATTGGCCGTTCCATCGACGGGGTCAACGATCCACAAGTGTTCGGCATCGGTGACACCCCCGGCTTCCTCGCCCATCACGGCGTGCCCGGGAAGACGGGCTGTAATGGCATCTCGTACGAACTGCTCGACGGCGCCGTCGGTGGCGGTGAGGTAGTCCTGCCGGCCCTTCAAGGAGTAGGCAGGACGATCAGGCGCGTGGAAGGCCTGATGAATCATGGCGCCCGCCGCACGTACCACCGCTTCGGCGACGCGGGAAACGTCCTGCAAATTGGTCATTATTTTCTATTTCGCCTGCAACATGAACATTCAGTTCTGTTTTTACCTCTTTTACAGAGGTGAGACGCACAGGGTTCGCCCTAGTGCAATGGCGAAAAGAAGAGCTTTCTGCAGGAGGAGCGAAGGCTCGATTGCGATTGGCTTTGGGATTGGGATTGGCCAACGCCACCAGTCGTGGCAACGAACGCGTGCATGAACGATGCGGAGCGCAGGCCGTGCGTCCAGGAGCACGCGGCCGATGCTCGCACATGAGTGCGTCGGCGGTTGCGGAACTGATCGATCGATTGTGCAGCGCGGCGCGGCGCGGACGAGGGTCCAGGGCAGGCCACTACTTACTTGCGTGCTGGCGGCAAATCAGTGCAGCTGCCATGCGCCACTTCCGCGGCCATGCCGATGCTCTCGCCCAGCGTCGGATGCGGGTGGATGGTCTTGCCGATATCGACGGCGTCTGCGCCCATCTCGATGGCCAGCGCCACCTCGCCGATCATGTCGCCCGCGTGCGTGCCCACAATGCCGCCGCCGAGAATTTTTCCGTGCCCATGCGCCTCGGGGCTGTCATCGAACAGCAACTTGGTGAAGCCTTCGTCACGGCCGTTGGCAATCGCTCGGCCCGAGGCATTCCATGGGAACAGGCCCTTCTTCACCTTGATGCCCTGGGCCTTGGCCTGCTCTTCCGTGAGGCCGACCCACGCGATTTCAGGGTCGGTGTAAGCGACGCTCGGAATGACGCGGGCATTGAACGCGGCGCTCGCGAGCTCCTTGTTGCCCTGATGCTCGCCCGCAATGACTTCAGCGGCGACGTGCGCTTCATGCACCGCCTTGTGCGCCAGCATGGGCTGGCCCACGATGTCGCCGATGGCAAAGATGTGGGCTACGTTGGTCCGCATCTGGATGTCGACGTTGATGAAGCCGCGGTCGGTCACGCTGACGCCGGCTTTGTCGGCAGAGATTTTCTTGCCGTTGGGGGTGCGGCCGACCGCCTGAAGGACGAGGTCATAGGTTTGCGGCGCAGGTGCGCCCTCGCCTTCGAACGTCACCTCGATGCCGGCCTCGGTCGCCTTGGCGCCGACGGTCTTGGTCTTGAGCATGATGTTGTCGAAGCGCGGCGCATTCATTTTTTGCCAGACCTTGACGAGGTCGCGGTCGGCGCCCTGCATCAAGCCGTCCAACATCTCCACCACGTCGAGGCGAGCCCCGAGGGTCGAGTACACGGTGCCCATTTCCAGGCCGATGATGCCGCCGCCCAGGATCAGCATGCGTTTGGGCACGGCCTTGAGATCGAGCGCCCCGGTCGAATCGACCACTCGCGGATCTTTGGGCATGAAGGGCAGATGTACCGCCTGCGAGCCCGCCGCAATGATGCAGCTCTTGAAGCCGATGGTTTGCTTCTTGCCGGTTTTCTCCTGCGATGTTCCGGAAGTTTCCTCGACCTCGACGTGATGGCTGCCGACGAAGTTGCCGTAGCCACGGACCACCGTCACCTTGCGCATCTTGGCCATGGCCGCGAGGCCGCCGGTGAGCTTGCCAACCACCTTTTCCTTGTGGGTGCGCAGCTTGTTGATGTCCAGCACCGGCTCGCCAAAGCTGACGCCCAGGCTGTCGAAGTGCTTGACCTCGTCCATGACCGCCGCCACATGCAACAGGGCTTTGGATGGAATGCAGCCGACGTTCAGGCAGACGCCGCCGAGCGAGGCATAGCGCTCGACCAGGACGACTTTCAGCCCAAGATCTGCCGCGCGAAACGCTGCCGAATATCCGCCGGGACCCGCGCCCAGGACGAGCAGGTCGCAGTCGATGTCGGCAGTCCCGCCGAAAGCTGCAGCTGCCGGAGCTGGTGCTGACGAAGCCGATGCCGCTGGGGGTGTCGAAGAGGCTGCCGGGGCCGCAGGTGCAGCCGATGCAGCAGGCGCAGGCGTCGAACCGGCGGCGGCCTCCAGCATGACAACGGGCGAGCCTTCCTTGACCTTGTCGCCGAGCTTGACGAGCACTTCGCGGACCACGCCTGCGTGGCTCGACGGAATCTCCATTGAGGCCTTGTCGCTCTCGACCGTGATCAGGCTTTGTTCGGCTTTGAGCGTGTCGCCGGGCTTCACCAGGACTTCGATGACAGTGACTTCCGCGAAGTCGCCGATGTCAGGCACCTTGATTTCAAGGATGTTGGCTTGGCTCATTTGGATGCTTTCAATTTCAGGGTGAATACCTCGACAGGTCCAGCGGAGTTCTTGTCGAACTCGCAGCCGGCCTCAACTCCGGCAATCGCGACTTCACGTGCGGTTTTGGCCTTGTCCCAGCAGGCATGCATGGCGCCCAGCGCAAAGCTGCGGCCCGAACCGATGCCCCAGAACTCGTTGAACTCGAAGATCTCGCGGTAGCTGTAGAGGCCGTAAATGCCCGTGGCGTTGGCGATCACCACGCTGAACTGGCTGGACTCGTAGGGGTCGTTGTCGTCTTCCTTGGTCTGCAGGAAAAAGTTGTCCTTCAGCAAGGGATGCAGCGTGGTGAAAGTTTCGAACACTTCGTCTTTGCTGCCCAGTCGCAGTTGCTCACGCGGCAGCGCTGCCAGCGCCTTGCGCAGCACCGGGAAATGCGCCACGGTGCCCGCCATGCCAATGTAGCTGCCGCCGGCGGGGGTGTCGATCTTGAATATCTTGTTGTTGGCTTCGAAGCGGCGGCTCAACCGTGTGTCCCCGAAGGTCACCAGCGTGTCCGCCGCCACGGCAACCTGCCCCGCCTTTTTTACGATCACAAGCGTTGTCATGCCACGTGCTCCCCGAGCCGATGCGTTGGCGCGGGCGCGGATGCGCCCGGCAAATCGAAACCAACGCTCATAGCAAGACGCGTCGGAAGTCGCCCAGGATCTGGCCGAGGTAGGCGTTGAAACGCGCAGCCGCTGCACCGTCGATCACGCGATGATCCCAGCTCAGGCTGAGCGGCAGCATCAACCGCGGCGCAAATTCCTTGCCGTTCCAGACCGGCTCGATGCTGGACTTGCATACGCCAAGAATCGCCACCTCGGGCGCATTGATGATGGGCGTGAAATAGCGCCCGCCGATGCCGCCCAGGGAGCTGATGGAGATACACCCACCCGTCATTTCGGCAGGGCCGAGCTTGCCATCGCGCGCTTTCTTGGCAAGCTCGCTCATCTCTTGCGAAATCTGCATGACGCCCTTTTTGTCGGCGTCGCGAATGACTGGGACCATCAGGCCATTGGGCGTGTCTGCCGCGAAGCCGATATGGAAGTACTGCTTGAGGACGACCTGCTCGCCGTCGAGCGACGCATTGAACTCGGGAAATTTCTTGAGCGCCGCGACGCAGGCCTTGATGAGGAACGCGAGCATCGTGACCTTGACGCCCGACTTCTCGTTTTCCTTGTTCAACAACACGCGGAAGGCTTCGAGATCGGTGATGTCGGCATCATCGTGGTTGGTGACGTGGGGAATCAGCACCCAGTTGCGGTGCAGATTCGCCCCGCTGATTTTCTTGATGCGCGACATGTCCTTGCGCTCGACCGGACCGAACTTGGCGAAGTCGACCTTGGGCCAGGGCAGCAGTCCCAGCGCCTCACCGCCACCGCCGCCAGCCGGCGCTTTCGCCGCCTGTGCCTGGGTTTTCACTTCACCGGCCATGACCGACTTGGTGAAGGCCTGGACATCGATCTCGGTGATGCGGCCCTTGGGGCCGGAGCCCTTGACTTCGGTCAGGGGAACGCCCAGTTCGCGCGCGAACTTGCGCACGGACGGGGACGCGTGCGGCAGGCCGGGTTGCGGGGTGCCGGGAACATGGGCCGGCTGTGCAGCGGGCGTTGCCTGAGAGGCAGTTGGCGCTGCAGCGGCGGGCGCAGCAGCGCTTGCTTCAGGTGAAGCCGCAGGAGCTGACGCAGTCGCGGTCGCAGCGGCAGCAGGGGCGCTGCCTTCAAGCATGGCGACGAGATCCCCGATGTTGACCTTGTCGCCGATCTTGACCTTGAGCTCCTTGAGCACGCCGGCGCTGGAGGACGGGATTTCCATCGAGGCTTTGTCAGACTCGACCGTGATGAGCGACTGCTCTTGCTTTATCGCATCACCGGGTTTGACGAGCACCTCGATGACAGTGACATCCTTGAAGTCCCCGATGTCGGGAACGCGCACTTCAACGGGGCCGGCAGCGACCGGCGCGGCCGCGGCCGGAGCAGGCGCGGCAACCGGCGCGGCGGCGGCGGCGGGGGCTGGAGCAGCAGGTGAAGGCGCAGCGGCCGGAGCAGCCGCAGCGGCGCCCGATTCAAGCACCAGCACCACCGAGCCCTGCTTGACCTTGTCACCGAGCTTGACCTTGATTTCCTTGACCACACCGGCCTGGCTCGAGGGGATCTCCATCGAAGCCTTGTCAGATTCCACGGTGATGAGCGACTGCTCGGCTTTGACCGTATCGCCCGGCTTGACGAGCAGCTCGATCACGCTCACCTCGTCGAAGTCCCCGATGTCGGGAACCTGAATGTCTACCAATGCCATATTTTTATCTCCAGTTCCTGCGCGTGTGCTGCGCTTACGCGTAGAGCGGGTTGATCTTGTCGGCGTTGATACCGTATTTCTTGATGGCTTCAGCGACCTTGGTGGTTGGCACCTTTCCGTCTTCGCTGAGCGCTTTCAGAGACGCCACCACGATGTAGTGGCGGTTGATTTCGAAGTGCTCGCGCAGCTTGCTGCGGAAGTCGCTCCGGCCAAAACCGTCGGTGCCCAGCACTTTGTAGGGACGGCCACGGGGAATGAAAGGCCGGATCTGCTCGGCGTAGGCCTTCATGTAGTCGGTCGACGCGACCACCGGCCCGGCATGCTTTTCAAGCTGTTGGGCCACGAACGAGACACGCTGCTCCGACGTCGGATGCAGGAGGTTGTAACGCTCGCAATCCTGGCCTTCGCGGGTGAGTTCGTTGAAGCTCGGGCAGCTCCACACGTCGGCGGAAATGCCCCAGTCGGCTTCGAGCAGGTCCTGCGCAGCCAGGCTCTCTCGAAGAATGGTGCCCGAGCCGAGCAGCTGCACGCGCAGCGCTTGTTTGCCGCCCTGCTTGCACAGGTACATACCCTTGATGATCTGCTCTTCGGTGCCGGGCGTGAGGCCGGGCATGGCATAGTTTTCGTTGAGCAGGGTGAGGTAGTAGTAGACGTTGTCCTGCTGCTCGACCATGCGCTTGAGGCCATGGTGCAGGATGACGCCGACTTCGTGCGCGAAGGTCGGGTCGTAGCTGATGCAATTGGGGATGGTGTTGGCCATGATGTGGCTGTGACCGTCCTCGTGCTGCAGGCCTTCGCCATTGAGCGTGGTGCGCCCTGAAGTGCCGCCGAGCAGGAAGCCGCGCGCCTGCATGTCGCCCGCCGCCCAGGCGAGGTCGCCAATACGCTGGAAGCCGAACATCGAGTAGTACACGTAGAACGGCACCATGATGCGGTTGCTGGTGCTGTAGCTGGTGGCCGCAGCGATCCAGCTGGACATGCCGCCGGCTTCGTTGATGCCTTCCTGCAGGATCTGTCCGGCCTTGTCCTCCTTGTAGTACATGACCTGGTCCTTGTCGACCGGGGTGTACTGCTGCCCTGCGGGGTTGTAGATGCCGATCTGGCGGAACAAGCCTTCCATGCCGAAGGTGCGTGCCTCGTCCACCAGGATGGGCACCACGCGCGGGCCCAGCGCCTGGTCGCGCAGAAGCTGCGTCAGGAAGCGGACATAAGCCTGCGTGGTCGAAATTTCGCGGCCTTCGGGTGTCGGCTCCATGACCGACTTGAAGATCTCGAGCCCCGGAACCGTGAAGCTTTCGTCGGCCCGCGTGCGGCGGTGCGGCAAATAGCCGCCCAGGGCCTTGCGGCGCTCGTGCAGGTAGCGCATTTCCGGTGTGTCGTCGGCCGGCTTGTAGAACGGAATGTCGGCGATCTGGCTGTCGGGAATCGGAATGTTGAAGCGGTCGCGGAATGCCTTGATGTCTTCGTCGGCAAGCTTTTTCGTCTGGTGCACGTTGTTCTTGCCTTCACCGATCTTGCCCATGCCAAAGCCCTTGACGGTCTTGATCAGCAGGACGCTGGGCTGGCCCTTGTGGTTCACGGCCGAGTGGTATGCCGCATACACCTTCTGGGGGTCATGGCCTCCACGGCGCAAGGCCCAGATGTCGGCATCGCTCATCTTGGCGACCATCTCCAGCGTTCGCGGATCGCGCCCGAAGAAGTGCTTGCGCACGAAAGCGCCGTCGTTGGCCTTGAAAGCCTGGTAGTCGCCGTCGAGCGTGTCCATCATGATCTTGCGAAGCGCGCCGTCCTTGTCGCGCGCCAACAGCGGATCCCAGTCGCTGCCCCAGATCAGCTTGAGCACGTTCCAGCCGGCGCCGCGGAACTCGCCTTCGAGCTCCTGGATGATCTTGCCGTTACCACGCACAGGACCATCGAGCCGCTGCAGGTTGCAGTTGATGACGAAGATCAGGTTGTCGAGGTTTTCACGGGCGGCCAAACCAATGGCGCCGAGCGATTCGACCTCGTCCATTTCTCCGTCGCCGCAGAAGACCCAGACCTTGCGGTTTTCAGTGTTCGCGATGCCGCGCGCATGCAGGTACTTGAGAAAGCGGGCCTGGTAAATCGCCATCAACGGGCCGAGGCCCATGGAGACGGTAGGAAACTGCCAGAACTCGGGCATCAACTTGGGATGCGGATAGCTGGACAAGCCCTTGCCATCGACTTCCTGCCTGAAATTGAGCAACTGCTCTTCAGTCAGCCGGCCTTCCAGGTAGGCGCGGGCGTAGACGCCCGGAGAAACGTGACCCTGCACATAGATGCAATCGCCGCCATGGTTTTCGCTCTCGGCATGCCAGAAGTGGTTGAAGCCAGCGCCGAACATATGCGCCAGCGACGCAAAGGAGCCGATGTGGCCGCCCAGATCGCCGCCGTCGACAGGATGATGGCGGTTGGCCTTGACGACCATGGCCATGGCATTCCAGCGCATATAAGCCCGCAGGCGCTCTTCGATCTCGATGTTGCCGGGGCAACGCTCTTCCTGGTCGGTTTCGATGGTGTTGACATAACCCGTCGTCGCCGAAAAGGGCATGTCGATGCTGCTCTGCCGCGCATGCTCGAGCAATTGCTCCAGCAGGAAATGGGCGCGCTCGGGACCCTCACTTTGAATGACGGCAGAGAGCGCGTCGGTCCATTCACGGGTTTCCTGGGCATCCTTGTCGTGGGGGGTGGAAAAACTGCCGGAAACGGCGCGAAGCGTCTCCGCACCGTCTGGCTGGGGATTGGCGGCCATTTTTTGTCTCCTGCTTGATTTGTTTTGACTGGGCTTGAGCGCATGCGCAACCCAGGAGTTGAAAGTCCAATCGACGTTGTAAACGCAAACCTGGACACCAAAGTCTAGTTTCCCATAAATTTGTCATGATTTCAAATAGTGCCTGGTGTTTTTGCATTATGAAATAACGCTATGGACGGTTTCGATGCACGAGCGGCAGCTAGATTCGCAAGAACTTACCCCTGACCTCGTCTTTCGCTGCAACGCAGCAGACCTTGTGCGCCCCTCCCTTAAACTGCAAGCTGCATGACCGAACCTATCTCCCCTGTCGCTGCAGCACGCGCCCGGATCAGCTCGCTCGCATGGTGGACGCACTGGTGGCGCAAACAGTCGCCGTCCCGCCAGGACCGCTTCATCACGTTGGGGCCTTTGCTGGCCGTGGTGCTTTTCCTGGCTGCGGTGATCGCCGCCTTCGCCTACTTGCGGGCCGAGGAAATCGACCGCGAGCAGGAGGCAGTGCGGCGCGACGTGGAATACGCGCAGCAACGCCTGCGCCTTCGCCTGCTGGAGCGCCAGGAACAACTCATGCGGCTGGGCCGCGACATCTCCAACAAGGAAGTGAACGCCGAGGAGTTCATCTCGCAGGCCGAATCACTGGTCAACCAGTACCCTGAACTGCTGGCGGTGACATGGGTCGACTCGCGTCGCCGCGTGCTGGTTGCCTATGCTTCGCCGAGCGCTACGACCGCGCAACTGCGCGCCCGCGGCGAGCAGCTCAAGGCTGGTGAAACCGACGGAACTTACGGACTGGCCAGAGACTTGCGGCAACCCGTCTACTCGCGCCCCCTCGTCGTCAAGCCCGACTCCGGTCCCGTCGTGCCTACGCTGCAGTTGCAGGTCCCTCTCGACGAGCAGGGCAAGTTCGGCGGCGTACTGATCGGTGAATACTCGATCGATGGCCTGCTTCGCTTTGGCGTGCCGACCGAGGTTAGTGCCAAATACGCTGTGGCCCTGCTGGACGACAAAGGCGCCCTGCTGGCGGGCGGGCTGCCGCCGCCGCGCACTTCGGCCGCCCGCTTGCTGCCCTGGGCGGAAGAGGCGCCTGTTTACGAGACGCCCGTCACGCCGGTGGGCAACGGCCTGCTCATCCGCGCGCAGGGCTACCGGGCTTCGCTCGGGGTCGTGGGGAGCGGGTTTTTCTGGCTGGTCAGCGCCCTGAGCGGCCTGACGGTATGGATGCTGGTCGGAACCTGGCGGCATACGCGAAGGCGTGTGCAGGCGCAGGAGGCATTGATCACGGAAACCAACTTCCGCCGTGCGATGGAAAACTCCATGCTTACCGGCATGCGCGCGCTGGACCTGCAAGGGCGCATTACCTACGTCAATCCCGCTTTTTGCCAGATGACGGGCTGGTCCGAAGCCGAACTGGTGGGCCGAACCGCTCCGTTTCCCTACTGGCCAGACCAGGACCGGGAGTGGCTGTCCGCCCGCCTCGACGACGAGCTACAGGGACGATCCACGCCGGGCGGTTTCGAAGTCCGAGTCAAGCGCAAGACAGGCGCGATTTTTGACGCGCGGATGTACGTGTCGCCCCTGGTGGATCCGCGCGGCCAGCAGGCTGGCTGGATGACGTCCATGACAGACATCACCGAGCCCAAGCGCGTGCGCGAGGAGTTGTCCAACTCGTACGAGCGGTTCACCACAGTGCTGGAAGGGCTGGATGCTGCCGTTTCGGTGGCTCCGCTGGGGAGCGAAGAATTGCTGTTCGCCAACAGGCTGTACCGCTCCTGGTTCGGCGCCGAGGTTTCAGGGCACGTCAATCTGATTTCACAGGCGGGTGTTCCGGCGGCCGCACCGACCGACGACACCTTCGATGCTGTCGACTCGCTCGCAGGCCTGCCCACCGACACGCTCACGGCCGCACAGACCGAGAACGCCGAGATCTTCGTGCCCGAGCTCGCCAAATGGCTGGAGGTGCGATCGCGCTACCTGACCTGGGTGGACGGCCGACTGGCCCAGATGGTGATTGCCACCGACATCACGCCGCGCCGCCACGCCGAGGAACAGGCCGCACTCCAGGCCGAACGCGCACAGTCCGCCAGCCGCCTGATCACCATGGGGGAGATGGCGTCGAGCGTCGCGCACGAACTCAACCAGCCCCTGACAGCCATCAACAACTACTGCAATGGCATGGTCTCGCGCATTCACCGCCAGAACATCAGCACTGAAGATCTGCTGGGCGCACTCGAAAAGACGGCTCGTCAGGCGCATCGCGCAGGTCAGATCATCCAGCGGATCCGGTCCTTCGTGAAACGCAGCGAGCCCAATCGCAGCCCGGCCGACATCCCGACCATGGTGAGCAACGCACTCGAGCTGGCAGACATCGAATTGCGTCGCCATCACGTGCGGCTCAGCCACTACATCGCCGCGCGCCTGCCCCCGATCATGGTCGATCCGATCCTGATCGAGCAGGTCCTCATCAACCTCATGAAGAATGCGGCCGAATCCATCGAGCACGCGCGCCGGCCCAACGCCAGGCGCAGCGTCGAGCTGCGGGTGGTACCCAAGCAGATCGAAGACCAGGCGGTGGTGGAGTTCTCCATCCTGGATTCTGGCAAGGGAATTTCGCCCGAAGTGATGGGCCGGCTCTACGAAGCTTTTTATTCGACAAAGGCTGAAGGCATGGGCATCGGCCTGAAACTGTGCCGCAGCATCGTGGAGTCTCACGAGGGCAGGATGCAGGCAGAGAACCTCTACAATGCTGACGAGGTGGTAGGCTGCCGTTTTACCTTCTGGATACCCGTCAAAAGCGCGTTTTCTGCGCCCGCTCCGACTGCGGAATCTGTTCGCAGTTCGGCTGCCGGTACCCCCTGATAAAAAGTGGCGCGCATCGCGCACAAAGGATTTGCATGAGTTTGATTCCCAAAAAAGGAACGGTCTATGTCGTCGATGACGACGAAGGCGTTCGCGACTCTCTGCAATGGCTGCTCGAAGGCAAGGACTACCGTGTTCGCTGCTACGACTCGGCCGAAACCTTTCTCAGCCGCTATGACCCGCGCGAGGTGGCCTGCCTGATCGTCGATATCCGCATGGGCGGCATGACGGGCCTCGAACTTCAGGACCGGCTCGTCGAACGCAAGTCGCCGCTGCCCATTGTCTTCATCACCGGCCATGGCGATGTGCCGATGGCCGTGAACACCATGAAGAAAGGTGCGATGGACTTCATCCAGAAACCTTTCCAGGAAGACGCCCTCGTCGGGCTGGTCGAACGCATGCTCGACCAGGCCAAGGACGCATTCAGCGAACACCAGAATTCCGCCAGCCGTGATGCCCTGCTCGCCAAGCTCACGTCGCGTGAAGCGCAGGTTCTCGAGCGCATCGTCGCCGGACGCCTGAACAAGCAGATAGCCGACGACCTGGGCATCAGCATCAAGACAGTCGAGGCGCACCGCGCCAACATCATGGAAAAGCTCAATTCCAATACGGTTGCCGACCTCCTGAAAATCGCGCTCGGCTCCAACGCGCCCAAAGGCTGATCCAGGGTTTCCTCGCTTCTTCTTCATTCATTGACCCATTCACTTGCCGCCCGTGGTCACGAGACCAGCGGGCGGTTCCATTTCAGGCTCACGAACCCATGACTGCCCAACTCATCGACGGCAACGCACTGTCCGCCCAATTGCGCGCCGACGTGGCCAAACGCGCAGCAGCCCTGCGCCAGCGCGGCATTGCGCCCGGCCTTGCCGTCGTGCTGGTGGGCGAGAACCCGGCCAGCCAGGTCTATGTTCGCAACAAGGTCAAGGCCTGCGAAGACAACGGGCTGGTGTCGACGCTCGAGAAATATTCGGCCAGCCTGCCCGAAGCCGATCTGCTCCAGCGCATCGAGGCCCTCAACGCCGACCCCGCGGTTCACGGCATCCTGGTGCAGTTGCCCCTGCCCGCCCATATCGACGCGCACAAGGTCATCGAGGCGATCTCGCCCGCCAAGGATGTCGATGGCTTTCATGTGTCGAGTGCCGGCGCACTGATGGTCGGGCAGCCAGGTTTCTGGCCTTGCACGCCGCACGGCTGCATGAAGATGCTGGAGTCGCTCGACGGCGGCAAGGGCTATGACCTGCGCGGCAAGCATGCGGTAGTCATTGGCCGGAGCAACATCGTGGGCAAACCCATGGCACTGATGCTTTTGCAGAAGAACGCGACGGTGACTGTCTGCCATAGCGCTACCGCCGACCTCAAGGCATTTACCCTTCAGGCTGACGTGATCGTTGCGGCCGTAGGAAAAATGAACGTGCTCACCGCCGACATGGTCAAGCCCGGCGCGGTGGTGATCGACGTCGGCATGAACCGCAACGCCGAAGGCAAGCTGTGCGGCGACGTGGACTTTGCGGCAGTGCGCGAGGTGGCTGGCTACATCACACCGGTGCCGGGCGGTGTGGGTCCGATGACGATCACTATGTTGTTGGTCAATACGCTCGAAGCGGCGGAGCGCAGCGCGTAGCACCTAGCGCGCTTCTGCAATCCGTACCGCCGGGGGTTCGATCGGTGGCGCGTTTCAGGCAGAAGCGGGTTTGTGCTTTCCCAGCTGCCACAGCACTAGGGCCGAGCAGGCCCACTGACCCACGAACATCGCACTGCCCAGGCCGTGCCACCACCGCAGGCTGCCTCCGCTGGCGCGCGCATTGACGATCTGCGGCGCAACCGCGAACTCCACCAGCAGCGCACACAGGAGGCCCGCCACGATGCAGCCCAGCATCAGGCGTTGCGACGCGTCGATGGTTCCTTCGGATGCTGCGCTTCTCGGGTTGAGCAGCATCATGAGAAACACGCCACAGGCGGCGGAAACCCAGGTCTGAGCGGAAAAGAGCTGCGCCGCAAGGGCGCCAGCTTCCGCGGGTGTGTCCATCCGCTTGAACAGAAGGGGTACGACCAATGCGCCGAGGGTGGTCAGGCTGCCCCACCACAGCGCGGCCACAATGGCTGCCAGCCTGCGTTTAAAGGCCGCGCTCATGGTGGCAAGGCCCCATCAGGCCAGCAACGCGAGGCCATCGCCGGGATCAGACGTAGCTGACCGTCATGATTTCGTAGCGCCGGATACCGCCGGGCGCAACGACCTCCGCGGTATCGCCCTCTGCCTTGCCGATCAGCGCACGCGCAATCGGGGAGCTGATGTTCACGAGTCCCAGCTTGATATCTGCCTCGTCCTCACCGACGATCTGATAGGTGACGTTGTCGCCGGAATCCTCGTCCTGCAGTTCGATGGTCGAACCGAACACCACTTTGCCTCCGGCCTCGACAGCCGCCGGGTCGATGATCTGTGCTGCCGACAGCTTGCCTTCGATTTCCTGGATGCGGCCCTCGATGAAGCCCTGCCGGTCCTTGGCTGCGTCGTACTCGGCGTTCTCGCTCAGGTCGCCCTGCGCTCTCGCCTCGGCAATGGCATTGATCACCCAGGGCCGGTCCACTGTCTTGAGTTGATGCAATTCAGCCTTGAGCTTTTCGGCGCCGCGCTTGGTAATGGGTAAGGTAGGCATGCTGTTTTTGCTCCCGTAAAAAGCGAACCGCCGCCAGTCGCCTGGCGGCGGTGTGTCTCAATGAGTTATCGAGGGGAAAGTTTAATGCAATTGCGGCTTGCCTGGGCTCACGCCTGCAAGCTCGGCAACTGCGCGTGCAGTTCCTGCAGGGAGTACACGGGGAGGTTATCCAGATGCTTCATGCCCTGAACAGCCGCTTCTGCGCCTGCAATCGTCGTGAAGGTCGTGACCCGCGCCAGCAGGGCCGAAGTGCGGATCTGGCGTGAGTCCGCAATCGCATTGCGACGCTCTTCAACCGTATTGATGACCATGACCACCTCATTGTTCTTGATCATGTCGACCACGTGCGGCCGGCCTTCCGTCACCTTGTTGACGACCGCGCAGGCAATGCCGGCCGCCTGAATGGCTGCTGCCGTGCCTTTCGTAGCTACCACCTCGAACTGGAGCTCGACCAGGGCGCGGGCGACTTCCACGGCGCGAGGCTTGTCGTTGTTCTTGACCGTAAGAAAGACTTTTCCCGACGTGGGCAATTTCGTGCCGGCGCCAAGTTGCGACTTCACGAAGGCCTCGCCAAAAGTCTTGCCGACGCCCATGACTTCGCCGGTCGACTTCATCTCGGGGCCGAGAATGGTGTCAACGCCCGGGAACTTCACGAACGGAAACACCGCTTCCTTGACGCTGAAGTACGGTGGCGTAACTTCATGCACGATGCCTTGCGACGCCAGCGTCTGGCCGACCATGCAACGCGCCGCCACTTTTGCCAGCTGGATGCCGGTGGCCTTGCTGACGAAGGGCACGGTGCGGGAGGCTCGTGGATTCACTTCGAGCACATAGATGACGTCCTTGCCGTCGACGTGCTGGATGGCGAACTGGACATTCATCAGGCCGACCACGTTCAGGGCTGCGGCCATGGCCGCAGTCTGCCGCTTGATCTCGTTGACCGTCGCCTCTCCGAGTGAGTACGGTGGCAGCGAGCAGGCGGAATCGCCGCTGTGAACACCGGCCTGCTCGATGTGTTCCATGACGCCCCCGATGAAGGTCTTGCCTTCGGAGTCGCGCACGCAGTCGACGTCGCACTCGATCGCATCGTTGAGGAAGCGGTCGAGCAAGACCGGCGAGTCGTGGCTGACCTTGACAGCCTCGCGCATGTAGCGCTCGAGGTCGCGCTGCTCATGGACGATTTCCATCGCGCGTCCGCCCAGCACGTAGCTCGGGCGCACCACCAGCGGGTACCCGAGGGCCGCAGCCCTTTCCAACGCTTCGGGCTCTGTGCGAGCCGTTGCGTTCGGCGGCTGACGCAGCTTGAGTTCGTGCAGCAGCTTCTGAAAACGCTCGCGGTCTTCGGCGGCGTCGATCATGTCGGGCGAGGTGCCGATGATGGGCACGCCATTGCGCTCCAGATCGAGCGCGAGCTTGAGCGGCGTCTGGCCGCCGTACTGGACGATGACGCCCAGCGGCTTTTCCTTGTCGACGATCTCGAGCACGTCTTCCAGCGTCAGGGACTCGAAGTAGAGGCGATCGGAAGTGTCGTAGTCGGTCGAGACCGTCTCGGGATTGCAGTTGACCATGATGGTCTCGTAGCCGTCCTCGCGCATCGCCAGCGCTGCGTGCACGCAGCAATAGTCGAACTCGATGCCCTGCCCGATGCGGTTCGGGCCACCGCCCAGCACCATGATCTTCTTGTTGTCGGTGGGCGCCGCTTCGCACTCGGCGCCTTTGGATTCGTAGGTCGAGTACAGGTAGGCTGTGTGTGTCGCAAACTCGGCCGCGCAGGTATCGACACGTTTGTAGACGGGGCGCACATTGAGGGCGCGGCGCTTTTCACGGATCGCTGTGTCGGTCGTCTTGAGCTGCCTGGCGAGGCGGCGGTCCGAGAAGCCTTTTTGCTTGAGCGCGCGCAAGGTGGCTTCATCGATCTGGTCCAGCGACGTGGTCTCGAGTTCGAGTTCGATCTTCACGATCTGCTCGATCTGCACCAGGAACCAGGGATCGATCTTGGTAAGAGCGAAGACCTCGTCCACGCTCATGCCTTGGGCAAACGCATCGCCCACATACCAGATGCGCTCGGGCCCAGGGGCGCCGAGTTCTTTCTCCAGCACTTCGCGGTCCTGGGTTTTTTCGTTCATGCCGTCGACGCCGACCTCGAGCCCGCGCAACGCTTTCTGGAATGATTCCTGGAAGGTGCGGCCCATCGCCATGACCTCGCCCACCGACTTCATCTGGGTCGTCAGCCGCGAGTCGGCTGTCGGGAATTTTTCAAAGGCAAAGCGCGGAATTTTCGTGACAACGTAGTCGATGCTGGGCTCGAAGCTCGCCGGCGTGGTGCCGCCCGTGATGTCGTTGCGCAATTCGTCGAGCGTGTAGCCGACGGCGAGCTTAGCCGCCACCTTGGCGATGGGAAATCCCGTTGCCTTCGAGGCCAGCGCAGAGGAACGCGAGACGCGCGGGTTCATCTCGATCACGACCATGCGGCCGTCCTTCGGATTGATCGAGAACTGCACGTTGGAGCCGCCGGTGTCCACGCCGATCTCGCGCAGCACGGCGAGCGAAGCGTTGCGCAGGATCTGGTATTCCTTGTCGGTCAGCGTCTGGGCCGGCGCCACGGTAATGGAGTCGCCGGTGTGCACACCCATGGGGTCGAGGTTCTCGATCGAGCAGACGATGATGCAGTTGTCGGCCTTGTCCCGAACCACTTCCATCTCGTACTCTTTCCAGCCGAGGAGCGACTCTTCGATCAGCAACTCGTTGGTGGGCGAGGCCTCAAGACCGCGCTTGCAGATGACTTCGAATTCCTCGGCGTTGTAGGCAATACCGCCGCCCGTTCCACCCAGCGTAAAGCTGGGGCGAATCACGGTCGGAAAGCCCAGCGTCTTTTGCACGCTCCAGGCTTCGTCCATGCTGTGCGCAATGCCCGAGCGCGCAGAGCCCAGGCCGATTTTCGTCATCGCGTCCTTGAACTTGAGGCGATCCTCGGCCTTGTCGATGGCTTCGGGCGTGGCGCCGATCAGCTCGACCTTGTACTTTTCGAGCACGCCGTGGTGCCACAGGTCGAGCGCGCAATTGAGCGCGGTTTGTCCGCCCATGGTCGGGAGGATCGCATCCGGCCTTTCCTTGGCGATGATCTTCTCGACGGTCTGCCAGGTGATCGGTTCGATATACGTGACATCGGCCGTGGCCGGGTCGGTCATGATCGTGGCCGGATTGCTGTTGATTAGGATGACCTTGAAGCCTTCCTCGCGCAGTGCCTTGCAGGCCTGCACGCCGGAATAGTCGAATTCGCAGGCCTGGCCAATGACGATGGGGCCAGCGCCGATGATGAGAATGGATTTGAGGTCGGTGCGCTTGGGCATTATTGGTCTCCTGCGAGCGCTGGGCGCTGCGCCTCCATCAATGCGGTGAAGCGATCGAACAGGTAGGCAATGTCATGAGGGCCGGGCGAGGCTTCCGGATGGCCCTGGAAGCAAAACGCGGGCTTGTCGGTACGGGCAAGGCCCTGCAAAGTGCCGTCGAACAGGCTGATGTGCGTGGCGCGCAAGTTCGCGGGCAGCGTCTTTTCGTCCACCGCAAAGCCGTGGTTCTGGCTGGTGATGCTGACGCGCTGGTTGTCCAGGTCCTTGACCGGATGGTTGGCACCATGGTGGCCGAACTTCATCTTGAAGGTCCGCGCGCCGCTGGCCAGTGCCATGATCTGGTGGCCCAGGCAAATTCCGAAGGTCGGGATGCCGGTTTCGATCAGTTCACGCGCTGCGTCAATGGCGTAATCGCAAGGCTGCGGGTCGCCTGGGCCGTTGGCCAGGAAAATCCCGTCCGGCTTGAGCTTGAGGACATCGGCGGCCGGCGTTTGCGCGGGCACCACCGTGATGCGCGCGCCCCGCTCGGCGATCATGCGCAGGATGTTCTTTTTGACGCCGAAGTCGTAGGCGACCACGTGGAATTTCGGCGTGATCTGAACGCCGTAACCACTGCCCAGCTTCCACTCGGTCTCGGTCCACGGGTAGGCATGCTTGACGGACACGACCTTGGCGAGGTCCAGCCCGTTCATGCTGGGCGCCGCCTTGGCCGCAGCGACCGCTTTTTCGATGACGGCCGGTGTCGGGCTTTCGCCCTTGGCCAGTGCCAGAATGCAGCCGTTCTGCGCACCTTGCGTGCGCAAGTGGCGGGTCAGCTGGCGGGTGTCGATGTTGGCAATCGCGACTGTGCCCTGCGCCACCAGATAGTCGGAAAGCGGGACAGTTTTTCGGAAGTTGGACGCCACGAGGGGCAGGTCCTTGATGATGAGGCCAGCGGCATGGACTTTATCGGCTTCGACGTCTTCGGCATTCACGCCGTAATTGCCAATGTGCGGATACGTCAAGGTGACGATCTGCTGGCAATAGCTGGGGTCGGTGAGGATTTCCTGGTAGCCGGACATGGCCGTGTTGAACACGACTTCGCCGACGGTGGAGCCGGCGGCTCCAATGGAATTTCCGATAAAGACTGTGCCGTCTGCGAGCGCCAGGATGGCGGAAGGGTGATTTCCCTGTAGAGACAAAAGCACTGGGTTCTCCGGGTTGGTTACGGTTCGCCCGAGCGCGAGCAAGAAGCCTCCGTGACGGAAACGCTTTTATCGCTGCTTTTTCACTGATTTTGTGAGGGTGGTTGCTTGGTCTGCGCTCGGGCGAAGCTGGATTTTGGCAAGCCCACGATTATAGCCGAGCCAGGCTCAGCGAGCGCCCCTCAGCCCTGCGGCGGCGCTGGCATGCAGACATACGGCTGCGGCGGCCGCCACATTCAGGGACTCTTCACCGCCTGGCTGGGCAATTCGTGCAAAGAAGGCGGCTTTGGCCATGAGCGCCTCGCCCACGCCCTGCCCTTCATTGCCCATCACCCATGCGCAGGGATCCGGCAGCGCAATCTCGTGAAGAAAGCCGCCCTGATGAGAGCTCGTCACCGCCAACGGAATGGTCAGCAACTCGAGGGCTTCGATCTCCAGCGATTCGATCAGCTTGAGGCCGAAATGCGCGCCCATGCCCGCGCGCAGGACCTTCGGCGACCACAACGCGGCCGTGCCTTTGAGCGCCAGCACCTGTGAAAAACCGAAGGCGGCCGCACTGCGCAGGATGGAGCCCACGTTGCCGGCATCCTGAACCCGGTCGAGGATGACGGTGGCCACGTCGCCCGCCACCGCCTGGGGAGCGGGCAAGGCCATGAGAAAACCCATTCCGAAGGGGGATTCGAGTCCGCTGAGATCGGCCCACAGCCCATCGGCCACCACGACGGTTCGCTTGCCGGCCTGAAGCTCCGGGTGTTTGCCAAAAACCCGCTCCGAGAAAACCGCAACCTCCGGCTTCCACCCGCGGGACAGCGCGGCGCGGCAGAGATGATCCCCTTCGAGCCAGACGCGTTCCTCCTTGCGGTAGGCCGTGCTGTCCTGCGACAGCCTGCGCAGCAGCTTGAGAAAATCGTTTGCCCGGGAGGCAATGCGTATGACGGATCCGGCCGCCGCCGACGCCTCATCCACGGCAGACTTCGGCCACGGGGGCAAATGAACGCCGGTGCTGCGGACAGGCACCGTGCAGGCGAAGGGCAGCCAGATGCTCGACCGTGCAGTAGCCCTTGTGCGACGCGAAGCCGTACTGCGGATACTCCAGATGAAATTCCTCGCACCAGCGATCGCGCCACACTTTGGCCAGAATCGAGGCGGCCGAAATCGACGGCACCAGCGCGTCGCCATTGACAATGGCCTCCGCCAGGATGACCAACGTGGGCAGGCGATTGCCGTCGACGACCACCTTGACCGGTTTCAGGCGCAGACCTTCGACGGCGCGCTTCATTGCCAGCATCGTGGCTTGCAAAATGTTGATCTCGTCGATTTCCTCGGCGCTCGCCATCGCAATCGAAAAGCACAGCGCCTTGGCTCGGATCTCGTCGTACAGCTTTTCGCGCTTGAGCGCAGTGAGTACCTTGGAGTCCGCCAGCCCTTTGATGGGCTTGAGGTCATCGAGGATGACCGCGGCCGCCACCACAGGGCCGGCCAGCGGTCCTCGCCCCGCTTCGTCGACGCCGGCAATCAGGCCGGGTGAATCCCAACCGAGCGGGGCTTGCTCAGCCTTCAAGAATTTTTTCGATCGCATCGCAAGCCAGTTGGGCGGTGTCACGCTGAAGTTCGTGGTGCAGCGCAGTGAACTTTTGCAGCAAGGCCTGCATTTTGGCAGGTGCTGCCACGGGAGCGTCAAGCCAATTGAGCACTTCGCGCGCCAAGGCCTCTGGCGTGGCTTTTTCCTGCAACAGTTCGGGAACGACAAATTCGCTGCACAGTATGTTGGGCAGACCCACCCAGGGCTGCAATTGCTTGCGCCGCATGATCTGCCAGGACAGCCAGTTCATGTTGTAGGCAATCACCATGGGGCGCTTGAACAATGCGGCCTCCAGGGTTGCGGTGCCGCTGGCAATGAGCGTAACGTCGCACGCCGCCAGCACCTCGTGCGAGCGGCCCTCGACGATTTGCGTGGCCGAACCCATGCCGGCCTTCTTGCAGAGCTGTTCGATCCTGGACTTCAGGGCCGGCATGGCTGGCACGACAAACTGCGTCCCCGGTTTTTCCTTCAGGACCAGCGAGGCAGCCTTAAAAAAGCGCAACGCCAGGTAGTCGACCTCGGATCGCCGGCTGCCTGGCAGCAAGGCCACGACAGGCCGCGCGGGATCGATCCCCAGCGAAGCCCGCGCCGCCAGACGGTCTGGCTGGAGTGGAATGACATTGGCCAGCGGATGGCCCACGTAGGTCGCCGCAATGCCGTGCCGTGCCAACAGGGCGGGCTCGAACGGAAAAATGCACAGCACATGGTCGACGCTGCGGCGGATCTTCTCGACGCGCTCGGGCCGCCAGGCCCACACGGACGGGCTGACAAAGTGAACTGTCTTGATGCCCGCAGCGCGCAACGATGCTTCGAGGTCGAGGTTGAAATCAGGCGCATCGATGCCGATAAACGCGTCGGGTCGCGATGCCAGCAGATTCGTCAACAACTGCTTGCGGATGCCGACGATTTCGCGGTAGTGGCGAAGCACCTCGACATATCCCCGAACTGCCAGTTTGTCGGAGGACCACTGCGCCCGGAATCCCCGCGCAGCCATGCGTGGGCCACCGATGCCTTCACAGCGCACCGCGGGCCAGCGGGCCACGAGGCCGTCCAGCAGGAGTCCGGCGAGCAGGTCGCCCGAGGCTTCGCCAGCCACCATGGCAAGACGCGGCCCGGCCCGAACGGCCGTAGCGCTCGCGGAATTCGGCAGGCTTGCCATCGCGCTAGCGCACGATGCCGCGCTGCGGCGAAACTTCCCCGAGAAAGTCCAGCATCATGGCCACATCCTGTGCCGCCTCCGGCTGGCTTTGGGCAAGCCCGGCAATGCGCTCGCGCGACTGGTCAAGCGTGAGCTGGTCGCGGTAGAGGGCTTTGTGCATGGCTTTGACGGCTGCGATGCGTTCCGGCGAAAAGCCACGCCGCCGCAAGCCCTCGAAATTCATGGACCGGGCCGCTGCAGGTTGGCCCTGGCACATCACGAAAGGCGGCAGGTCGGCAAAGAGCAGCGCACACATGGACGTCATGCTGTGCGCCCCGAGGCGGACAAACTGGTGCACGACCGTGAAACCACCCAGGATGACCCAGTCGCCCACGTGCACGTGGCCGGCCAGTTGCGAGCTGTTGGCGAAGATGGTGTTATTGCCCACCACACAGTCATGCGCGAGGTGCACGTAGGCCATGATCCAGTTATCGTTGCCCAGGCGGGTGACACCAGCGTCCCCTGGCGAGCCGATGTTGAAGGTGCAGAACTCGCGGATGTTGTTGCGCTCGCCAATGACCAGCTCGCAAGGCTCGCCCGCATACTTCTTGTCTTGCGGGATTGCTCCGAGCGAGTTGAACTGGAAAATGCGGTTGTCGCGGCCGATGGTCGTGTGGCCCTCGATGACGCAGTGCGCACCCACGGTGGTTCCTGCATCGATCTTCACATGCGGGCCGATGACGCTGTACGGACCCACCTCGACGCTGCTGTCGAGCTGCGCTCCGGGATCGACCAATGCGGTGGCGTGTATGCGGCTCAAAAGAGTCCCCCGCCGGTCAGGCGAGCGTGCGCATCGTGCACATCAGTTCGGCCTCGCAGGCTACCTGCCCGTCCACGCGCGCCGTGCCCTTGAACTTGAAAATGCCGGACTTCATGCGATCCAGCGTGACGTCCATCACCAGCTGGTCACCCGGCTCGACGGGCCGCTTGAACCGCGCCGCGTCGATCCCCGCAAAGTAATAGACGGTCTTGTCGTCCGGCGTAGTGCCCAGCATATCGAAGGCGAGCAAGGCGGCAGCCTGCGCCATGGCTTCGAGCATGAGCACGCCCGGCATGACGGGCCGGTGCGGAAAGTGGCCCATGAAGAAGGGCTCGTTGATCGTGACGTTTTTCAGCGCCTTGATGCGCTTTCCCTTCTCAAGTTCGAGCACACGGTCGACCAGGAGAATCGGATAGCGATGCGGCAACTGTTTGAGAATCTGGTGGATATCCATCATGGTTTTTCTTCGAGGGGATCAGCGCCCAGATCGAGCTGCTTTTCAAGGTGTTTGAGTCGGCCGCGCAAGCTGTGAAGCTGTTTTGCGGTGGCCGCGTTTTTTTCCCAAGCGGCATTGTCGTCGATGGGAAAAATGCCGGTGTAATGGCCCGGCTTCAGCAACGATCGGGTCACGACCGACGCTGCCGAAATATGCACATCGTCGGCGAGCTCGAGATGGCCCAACACGATGGCGCCGCCGCCCAGCGTGCAGTTGGCGCCGATGGTGGCGCTGCCAGCCACGCCCACGCAACCTGCCATGGCCGTGTTCTTGCCGACCCGCACGTTGTGGCCGATCTGGATGAGGTTGTCGAGCTTGACCCCGTCCTCGATGAGGGTGTCCTGCAAGGCGCCGCGATCAATGCAGGTGTTGGCGCCAATTTCCACGTCGTCGCCTATTCGCACGGCTCCGAGCTGCTCGATCTTTTCCCAGCCCCCCGGGTGGCGCGCAAAACCGAAGCCATCGGCTCCGATGACCACGCCCGGATGGAGCAGGCACCGATCGCCCAGCGAACAATCGGCACCCAGCGTGACGCGCGGGGCAAGTCGGGTCTGTTTCCCGACGACCGCGCGGCTTTCGACCACGCAATGTTCACCGATAACGGCTCCGTCTTCGATGACCGCACCCTCGCCAATCACCGCGAACGCCGCGATGGACACGCCTGCGCCAAGCTGCGCAGTGGAATGAATGATGGCACTGGCGTGGATGGCAGGCGGCAAGGCTGGTAACGTGTGGCGCTTCCAGAGTTGCGTGACTCTCGCGTAGTAGCGGTAAGGATCGTCGGCCACGATGCACGGACCACGCCGCGCAGCGGCTTCGCGAAGCGCGGGGGAAACGATGACGCAGCCGGCGGCCGACTGGGCCAGCTTGCTGACGTATTTGACGTGACTGATAAAGGTGAGCTGCTGCCCGGATGCGGTCTCTATCGGCGCGAGGCCGCTTATTTGCACGTCGGGGTCGCCGACGAGGACCGCACTGAAATCAGCCGAGAGCGACTCGACGATAAAACCCAGGCTCAGCGTCACGCCGAGCCCGTTCTGGCGTCCCTATTTGCCGCCGCTGGCATTCAATGACCTGATCACCTTGTCCGTGATGTCATGCTTGGGATTCACGTAGACCGCTTCCTGAACAATCAGGTCGTATTTTTCGGCCTCGGCCAGTGTCTTGACAACCTTGTTCGCGCGCTCGATGACGAGTTGCAGTTCTTCGTTCTTGCGGTTGTTGAGGTCTTCCTGGAACTCACGACGCTTGCGCTGGAATTCACGGTCTTGATCGACCAGCTGTTTTTGGCGTGTGGCCCGCTGTGAATCGGAGAGCGTCGGCGCCTCGCGTTCGAATTTATCGGACAGCGTCTTGATCTGGTTGCCCAGGTCGGTGATTTCTTTTTCACGCTTGGAGAACTCCTGCTCCAGCTTGACCTGTGCGGCCTTGGCCGAGGTGGCTTCGCGAAAAATGCGGTCCAGATTGACGATTCCGACCTTGAATTCCTGCGCTTGGGCGAGGCCCAATCCGGCCATGCCCAGTGCACAGGCCATCACCCACTGACGTGTAAACGACTTCATTAGAAAGAGGTTCCGATCTGGAATTGCATTCTTTGTATTCTATCGCTTGGCGATTTTTTGATCGGCGTGGCGATTGCCAGGCGCAAGGGTCCGACAGGAGATATCCAGCTCACGCCGATGCCGATCGAGGCTTTCAGATCGCTCAAGCGATAAGGATCGGCCTCGGCGAATACGTTGCCAACGTCAATGAATCCGAACATGCGCAGGGTCCGGTCATTGCCTGCACCCGGAAACGGCGTGATCAGTTCAGCATTGAGGGTGACTTTCTTCGGGCCACCCAGCACGGAATCGGAAGTGTCGCGCGGGCCGAGCGAGCCCTGCTCGAAGCCGCGCACGGAGCCCAGCCCGCCGGAATAGAAGTTCTTGAAGAGCGGGAAGGGACTACCACCCAGACCCTTTCCCCAACCCAGTTCGCCGTTCAGACCGATCGTGAACTGCTTGTTCAGGGGGATGTAGCGCTGGATCTGGTAGTTCGCCCGGAGGTACCTGGCATCACCCGCAATGCCCCAGTCGCCATTGACGCGCTGGTAGGTTCCCTTGGTGGGAACCAGGGCGCTGTCGCGGCTGTCGCGCGACCAGCCAACCGTCAACGGAACCGAATAGCTCTTGTAGCCGAACTGGTTCGCATAGTTCTGGTAGCTGACCGGCAGGCTGGTGCCAGGAACGATGGTCCACGACTCGACCCCGGTACCGAAGAACACCGTATCGGTTTCGGTAAATGGCACGCCAAAGCGCAAGCTCGCGCCGCGCGTCTTGAGCTGGTAGTCGCCGCCCTGCCCGCTCAATGGCTTGCTGGTGCGGTCGTACACGTCTATGGCCCGGGAGATGCCGTCCGGCGTGAAATAAGGATCGACCGTGCTGAGCACCAGCTGCCGGTTGGATTTGCTGGTGTTGACCTCGAAGCCCAGATAGTTGCCGGAACCGAAAACGTTTTCCTGGCGAATGCCTGCGTTGAGGGAAAGCTTGTCGCCACTCGAATAGCCGGCGCCCAGTTGCAAATTGCCGGTGGGCTTTTCAGCGACCGTGAGGTTGAGGTCGACCTGGTCGGCCGTGCCGGCCACTTCCTGCGTTTCGACGTTCACATCCGTGAAGAAGCCCAGGCGGTCGACGCGGTCGCGCGAGAGACGGATTTTGTCGCCGTCATACCAGGATGACTCGAACTGGCGGAACTCACGGCGCACGACTTCATCGCGGGTGCGGTTGTTGCCCGCCACGTTGATTCGACGCACATAAGCCCGGCGGGAAGGCTCTGCCTGAATCACGAAGGCGACACGGTTGTTGACCCGGTCGACTTCAGGCAGGGCCTCGACCTTGGCAAACGCAAAACCGAAGGTGCCGAAATATTCGTTGAAGGCCTTGGTGGTTTCGGCGACGTTGTCCGCGTTGAAAGGCTTGCCGGGCTCGATGGTGACGAGCGTCTTGAACTCTTCCTCTTTACCGAGGTAGTTGCCTTCGAGCTTGACACCGGAAACCAGGAAACGCTCGCCTTCGGTGATATTGAGCGTGATGCCGATCTCCTGCTTATCGGGAGAAATCGCGACCTGGGTGGAATCGATCCTGAAGTCGAGGTAGCCGCGCGTGAGGTAGTACGAACGCAGGCTCTCGATGTCGGCATTGAGCTTGGCGCGCGAATAGCGGTTCGACTTGGTGTACCAGCTCAGCCACCCGCCCGTATCCAGGTCGAAAAGCCCTTTGAGCGTGGATTCACTGAACGCCTTGTTGCCGACGACGCGGATGTCGGTGATCTTGGCGACATCACCTTCGGTCACGCTGAACGTGAGGTTGACCCGGTTGCGCTCGATGGGCGTGACGGTAGTGACGATTTGCGCGCCGTACAGGCTGCGATTGACATACTGGCGCTTAAGCTCCTGCTCGGCCTTGTCGGCCAGCGCTTTATCGAAGGGCTGCCCCTCGAATAGTCCGGCGTCGCGCAGTGACTTCTTGAGAAAGTCCTTGTCGAACTCCTTGGTGCCGACGAAATCGACATCGGCAACCGTGGGTCTTTCCTCGATCACGACCACCAGAACATCGCCGTTGACTTCCAGCCGGACGTCCTTGAACAAACCCAGGCCGAAGAGCGAGCGGATGGCCGCGGAGCCCTTTTCATCGTTATAGGTTTCACCCACACGAAACGGCAGGGAAGCAAAGATGGTTCCGGGCTCGACCCGCTGGAGACCCTCGACACGGATATCGCGAACGACAAAGGGGTCCACCGCCCAGGCCATGCCAGCGGACAAGAGGCCCATGGCCAGCGCAGATACCGCGCGGAGTTTGAATCTGTTCATATTTTTCTGCATAAGAGTATGGAGAGTCGCTGTTGCCGTCGAACGGGATCGAACCCGGATTTTGCCTGCTCGCGCACTGGCGTTAGGCACAGCGTCTGGCATGGCTCGCAGGCCTGCGAGCTGAATAGGCATATCGTGGTCTGGAGGAGGAGTTGCGGGCTCAACCCAAAAGCCGGGTCACATCGTTAAACAGCGCCACGGACATCATGGCCAGAAGAAGGGCCACGCCGCCTCGTTGCAATCGGCCCATCCAGGCCTCAGAAACGCTGCGCCCCGTGACGGCCTCCCAAAGATAATACATCAGGTGCCCCCCGTCCAGAACCGGCAAAGGCAGCAAGTTCAGCACGCCAAGGCTCACGCTGATAAGCGCCAGGAAAACAAGATAGGACGACCAACCCTGGCTGGCGGACTTGCCCGCATAGTCGGCAATGGTGAGCGGCCCGCTGAGGTTGCGCAGCGAGGCTTCGCCCGTGACCATGCGCCACATCATCTTGACGGTCAGAATGGACACGTCCCAGGTTTTGACCGCGCTGTTCCAGAGGCCGTCGATGACGCCGTAGCGTACCGTGACGCTCACAGGAGGGGCGCCCACGTAGGCATCGATTCGCCCTGTCGCCGTGGCGCCCTGTTGCCGCGACTCTGGTCGCACGCTCAATTGCAGTATCTGGTCCTGGCGGCGCACGACCCAGCTTTGCGCTTCGGGCGCTGGAGAGCCCGCTTGGCGACCATTCGCCCGGATGACTTCGCGCAGTTGCTGACCGTCGACAATTTCCCGCCCGTCGACCTTCAAGACCTGATCGCCCTTGGCCAAGCCGGCCCGGCTGGCGGGTCCGCCAGCCATGACCTCACCCAGCACGGGTGCGGTCCAGGGGCCTGTAATGCCGATCTTGCGAAACAGATTGGCATCGACCTCGCTGGCATCGAGACCCTCCAGGGGAAGCACCACTTCCCGACCCGGCGGACGCATGGCGCCGGGAGCGCTCCCAAGTTCGAGTCGCAGATTGCGATCGTTCAATGCAGCTTGGGTGAGCAGCCAACGCAGGTCCTCGAAAGAACGCACGTCGTCGAGGCCTTCGTCTTCAAAACCGGCCCGGGTCACCAGTTCACCCCCGGTCAGGCCGGCCTGCGCCGCGATCGAGCCGGCAACGGGACTGGCCAGAATGGCCCGCGGCTCCTGCACGCCGATCCAATTGACCAGTGCATACAGCACGACAGCCAGCAGAAGATTGGCGAGCGGGCCGGCAGCCACCACTGCAGCCCGGGAGCGCAGGGGCTGGGTATTGAAGGCAAGGTGGCGCTCGGACGCGTCAACCGGAGCTTCGCGCTCATCGAGCATCTTCACGTAGCCGCCGAGTGGCAGCATACCGATGCAAAACTCGGTATCGCTGCCCGGGCGACGCCAGCTGAACAAGGGTTTGCCGAACCCCACGGAAAAACGCAGCACCTTGATGCCGCACGCGACGGCCACCCGGTAGTGGCCGTACTCGTGGACGGCAATCAAGATTCCCAGGGCAATCAGAAAAGCGGGGACAGTCAGCACCTTACCTCCTTGCGCCTGACGGCCTGGCTCGCCACGCGGCGGGCCTGCTCGTCCAGTGCAATCAGATCTTCAAGCGTAGCGACCTTGGAGATCCCGACAGCCTCGAGGGTTTCACGGTTCACGTGGTGTATCTGGTCGAACCTCAGCTGGCCGGCGAGGAAAGCCGCCACCGCGACTTCGTTGGCGGCATTGAGAACGGCCGGGCTGCCTTCCGGTGCGCCCAGAACCTCCCAGGCCAGCGGCAGACCGGGAAATCGCTTGTCGTCAGGGGCGGAGAAAGTCATCGCCGCCATGCGGCCGAAATCCAGCGCAGCGGCACCTGCTTCCACGCGGTCAGGCCACGCCAGGCCGTAGGCAATCGGCACGCGCATGTCGGGTGTGCCAAGCTGGGCCACCACCGACGAGTCACGGTATTGCACCATCGAATGGACGACGCTCTGCGGGTGGATGACCACTTCGATCCTGCCGGGTGCAAGACCGAACAGGTAGTGGGCCTCGATGACCTCGAGTGCCTTGTTCATCATGGTGGCGGAGTCGACCGAAATTTTCCGGCCCATGACCCAGGTGGGGTGGGCACAAGCCTCGTCGGGCGTTATTGAGCCGAAGGTCGCCGGGTCACGCGCACGAAACGGGCCGCCAGAAGCGGTCAGGATGAGTTTGCTCACGCGTTCCGGCCAGGTCGCCGGGTCCTCGGGCAAGGACTGGAAGATCGCCGAATGCTCGCTGTCGATCGGCAGCAATTTGGCGCCGCCTTGCTTCACGGCCTGAAGAAAGACCTTGCCGCCCACTACCAGCGCTTCCTTGTTGGCCAGCAGCAGCCGCTTGCCAGCGCGCGCTGCAGCGATACATGGCGCTAGCCCCGCCGCCCCGACGATGGCGGCCATGACGGTGTGAACACGCTCGTCGCTCGCCACCGACTCAAGCGCGGCAGCACCCCAAAGCACCCGCGTGGAGAGGCCGCTGCGCGCAATCTCATCCTGGAGCTGGCGCCCGTGGGGTTCACTGGCCATGACGGCGAACTCGGGCGTGAAGCGCAGGCACTGGGCCAGCATCACCTCGACCCGCGTGGCTGCCGTCAGGGCGAAAACGCGGAACCGGTCCGGATGAAGCGCCATGACCTCGAGGGTGTTGGCGCCCACCGAGCCGGTGGAGCCGAGCACCGTCACATACGCGGGTGAACCAGCCATGGCGCTCACAGGCCCGACAGCATCATCGCCAGCGGCAAGGCCGGCAGCAAGGCATCTACACGGTCAAGCACACCGCCATGTCCCGGCAGCAATCCACTTGAATCCTTCGCGCCCGCACTGCGCTTCACGAGCGACTCGACCAAATCCCCGACAACACTCATGGCCACCATGAAAACGCAGGCCAGCACCAGCAGGGCAAATCCATGCCGCGATGCAAGCTGCGCATAGAAGCTTTCGCCCGGGAAGAACCAGGCCCAGGCCAGGCCCATCGACACCACGCCCGCCATGCCACCCCAGACGCCCTCCCAGCTCTTGCCAGGACTGATCGACGGAGCAAGTTTCGAACGCGTGAATTTTTGGCCAAAGGCACGTCCGGCAAAGTAGGCGGCAATATCGGCCACCCACACCAGAACGAGGACCGAGAGCAGGAACTCGATGCCCTTGACCCGCGCCTGCGCCAGCGCAAGCCAGGCCAGGCACAAAACGATGACGCCAGCGATGAGACGCAATACTTGCGGAATACTGGGCCAGCCCTGCACGCCTGCACGGAGCATCCAGCTGCCACAGAGCACCCAGGCCATCCCGACCAGGAGCCACAGCGTTGGCAGCGGCCGCGTGACCCAGCCCGCATACCAGAGGCCGCTACAGAGGAGCAGGCATAGCGCGCCGGTGAGCCATGCGCTTGCCGGGCCAAAGCCGTTAAGCCGCGCCCATTCCCAGCCTGCGGCAGAGATCAGCACGAGAGCCACAGCACCCAGCGGGACCCACGACGGATAAAACAGGGCAGGAAGCAGGATGGCCAGCAGGACCACCGCCGTGATCACACGCTGCTTGAGCATCAGGCAGCCTTCATGGGCTGAACCGTTGGGCCGGGTGCGAGCTGCTCGGGCGTTTTTCCGAAGCGACGCTGACGCCGGTGGAACGCGGCCATCGCCTCGTCCAGTGTGGAGTCGTCAAACTCAGGCCAGAGCTTTGCGGTGAAATGCAGTTCGGTGTAGGCCGCTTGCCAGAGCAGGAAATTACTGATACGCAGCTCGCCACCCGTACGAATGAGCAGGTCAGGGTCAGGCACATGGGACAGTGCAAGCGCACGGTCCAGGGACAGCTCGGTGATGGGTTCGCCGGCAGCAGCCAGCTTTTGGGCGGCCTGGGCAATGTCCCATCGGCCTCCGTAGTTGAAGCACACGTTCAGAATCAGCCGGCTGTTGCCCGCCGTCGAACTTTCGGCCTTCTCGAGGCTGGCCTGGATTTTTTCCGAGAGGCCGTCGCGGTTGCCGATGAAGTGCAGCTGAACGCCCTTTTCCTTCAGTTCAGGAATGTCGCTCGACAAGGACAAGGCCAGCAGTTCCATGAGGCCCGAGATTTCTTCGGGCGGACGATTCCAGTTTTCGGACGAAAAGGCAAATACCGTCAAAACTGCAATGGAGCGTTCGAGGCAGGCATTGACGCAGCGGCTAAGCGCGGCAACGCCCTGCTTGTGCCCAGCCACCCGGGGAAGAAAACGCTGCGACGCCCAGCGACCGTTACCGTCCATGACGATCGCGACATGGTGCGGAGGCACATTGGAGCTTGCGTGGGCCATGCGAGGCTTCAGGCCAAAGCGGGACAGCTTAGACCGCCATGATTTCTTGTTCCTTGCCGCTGACGAGCTTGTCGACTTCGGCAATGAAACGGTCGGTGAACTTCTGGATGTCTTCCTGCGCCCTGCGCTCGTCGTCCTCGGACGCCAGCTTTTCCTTGACGAGCTTTTTCACGCCTTCATTGGCGTCGCGGCGCAGATTCCGGATCGCGACCTTGGCATGTTCGCCTTCGCTCTTGACCACCTTGGTGAGTTCGCGGCGGCGCTCCTCCGTCATCGCTGGCATCGGCACACGGATGAGGTCGCCTTGCGACGCGGGATTCAGGCCAAGGTCGGAGTCGCGAATCGCTTTTTCGATTTTCGCGCCCATGCCTTTTTCCCACGGAGCCACGCTGATGGTGCGAGCGTCCAGCAGCGAAACGTTGGCGACCTGGCTGATGGGAACCATGGAGCCGTAGTAATCGACATGCACGGTATCGAGCAGGCCGGGATTGGCACGGCCCGTGCGGATCTTGGTCAACGAGTGCTTGAATGCGTCGAGCGACTGCTGCATTTTTTGCTCGGCATTTTTCTTGGTATCGGGAATGCTCATGGTCGAGTCTTTCGGATTCGGCGAAAAGTCTAGCTTAAGCCAAGGCCACAAGGCCGGGCAAGGCCAACGGGTCAGACGTGTACAAGGGTGCCTTCGTTCTCGCCCATCACGACGCGCTTGAGGCCGCCGTGCTTGAAGATGCTGAAAACCTTGATGGGCAACTTCTGGTCGCGGCACAGCGCGAAGGCCGTGGCATCCATTACTTCGAGATTCTTGCCCATGGCCTCGTCGAATGTGATGCTTTCGTAGCGCGTGGCAGTCGGGTCCTTCTTCGGGTCGGCGCTGTAAACGCCATCGACTTTCGTGGCCTTCAGGACGATTTCTGCACCGATTTCAGCACCGCGCAGGGCGGCCGCGGTATCGGTCGTGAAGAACGGGTTGCCTGTACCGGCGGCAAAAATAACGACCTTGCCCTCTTCAAGGTACTGCAAGGCCTTGGGGCGCACGTAGGGTTCAACCACGCGCTCGATGCCGATAGCCGACATTACCCGGGGCGTGAGGCCTGCCTTGTCCATGGTGTCGCCCAGCGCCAGGGCGTTCATCACCGTGGCAAGCATCCCCATGTAGTCAGCAGTGGCACGGTCCATCCCGACCGAGCCGCCCGCAACGCCGCGAAAGATGTTGCCGCCGCCAATGACGACGGCGACCTGCACACCCAGCCGCGTGACTTCCGCGATCTCTTCGACCATGCGAACGATGGTCGCCCGGTTGATACCAAACGCGTCGTCGCCCATGAGGGCTTCGCCAGACAGTTTGAGCAAAATCCGTTTGTAGGCTGGCATGCGTTCCCCAAGCGTGGTTTTTGAGAGTTTAGCGGCGGACCGGGCCGCCGCCTTTGACGTGTCAGCCAGGCTTAGCCCGCCTTGGCAGCTGCGATCTGCGCGGCCACTTCGGCTGCGAAGTCGTCGACCTTCTTCTCGATGCCTTCGCCGACTACGTACAGCGTGAACGACTTCAGGGTCGTGCCTTTTTCCTTGAGCATCTGCTCGACGGTCTGCTTGTCGTTCTTGACGAAGGCCTGGTTGAAGAGGCTGACTTCCTTAAGGTACTTCTGCACGCCGCCTTCGATGCGCTTGGCAACGATTTCAGGGGACTGAACCGGCTTGCCTTCGGCCTGGGCCTTGGACGCATCTTCGGCCGCCTTGGCAGCCGCCACCGAACGCTCCTTGGCCACCAGTTCGGCGGGCACTTCGGCGCTGGAGATCGACACTGGCTTCATGGCCGCGACGTGCATCGCCACGTCTTTGGCAGCGGTTTCGTCACCTTCGAATTCGACGACCACGCCAATGCGGGTGCCGTGCAGGTAGGACGCGAGCTTGGCGCCCGAATCGAAGCGCTTGAAGCGGCGAACGCTCATGTTCTCACCGATCTTGCCGATCAGTCCCTTGCGCACGTCTTCGATGGTCGGGCCGAAGCCGTCCATGGAAAACGGCATGGCGCCGATGGCGGCAACGTCAGACGGATTGTGCTTGACGATGCCTTCGGCGACCGCTTTGGTAAGCGCCAGGAAGCTGTCGTTCTTGGTGACGAAATCGGTTTCGCAGTTGATCTCGACCATGGCGCCAATGCCGCCTTCCATGTGGGTTGCGACAACGCCTTCAGCCGTCACGCGGGAAGCAGCCTTGCCAGCCTTGTTACCCAGCTTGACGCGCAGGATTTCTTCGGCTTTTTCCATGTTGCCGTCGGCCTCTGTGAGGGCCTTCTTGCACTCCATCATGGGTGCGTCTGTCTTGCCGCGCAGTTCAGCGACCATGCTTGCAGTAATTGCCATTTTTATTCTCCGTAAGTTTCGATTGACTTCGATGTTGCGAGCCCCCGGCGAATCAGCCGCAGGGCGTTTGACTTGTGAAAAAGGGGCTACCCGAGCCCCTTTTTCGCGTGTTGCGGGCGCTAGCGGATCAGGCTGCGTTCTCCACTTCCACGAACTCATCGGCGCTTTCAGGGGCGACTGCGCGAACCAGCTCGCTACCGGCATTGGCGCGGCCTTCGATGATTGCGTCGGCGATGCCGCGCGCATACAGCGTCACAGCCTTGGACGAGTCGTCGTTGCCCGGGATGACGTAGTCGATGCCGATGGGCGAGTGGTTGGAGTCAACGACACCGATCAGGGGAATGCCCAGCTTTTGTGCTTCGGCAACGGCGATCTTGTGAAAGCCCACGTCGATCACGAAAATGGCGTCCGGCAGGGCGGCCATGTCTTGAATGCCACCGATGTCTTTTTCGAGCTTGTCGATCTCACGCTTGAACGTGAGCTGCTCTTTCTTGCTGATGGAATCAAGGCCAGCTTCCTGCTGGGCTTTCATTTCCTTCAGGCGCTTGATCGAGGTCTTGACCGTCTTGAAGTTGGTCAGCATGCCGCCGAGCCAACGCTGGTCGACGTAAGGAACGCCGGCGCGCTGGGCTTCAGCGGCAACGATCTCGCGAGCCTGGCGCTTGGTGCCGACCATGAGGATGGTGCCGCGGTTTGCTGCGAGCTGGCGCGCGAACTTGGCCGCGTCCTGGAACATCGGCAGCGATTTTTCCAGGTTGATGATGTGGATACGGTTGCGGTGGCCAAAGATGTACGGAGCCATCTTGGGGTTCCAGAAGCGCGTTTGGTGTCCGAAATGAACGCCGGCTTCAAGCATTTCACGCATGCTGATTGACATAGGAATACTCCAAAGGTTGTGTCTAAAATCAGCGCTTATCACCCCTGACTGATTTCAGGGGCAACACCTTGAATGGCTGATTTGCGATTTGCTCTGCAAAGGGCCGCTTGACCATTCACAAAACCCGCTGAGTATAGCATTGCGATCGGCTCCTCCATGATTCCTGACCTCCACGCCGCCCGGCAAGCCATCGCCAGCGGAGCGGCCGAACGAGCCGATTTCCTCGAGGCGGCCAGGGTAGCCAGCCACTCCGGCGCCTGCGCGCATGTTTTCCTCAGCTCGCCCGAACAGGCGTTGTCCACCGCTATGAAGGACCGTAGCGCCGACGCCGGCGCTGGCGTGCTGGCCGGCCTGCCCGTGTCGATCAAGGACTTGTTCGATGTGGCCGGCGAGCGCACGGCGGCCGGCTCAACCGTACTTGCAGACGCCCCGCCTGCATTGCACGACTGTCCTGCGGTGGCCCGCCTTCGCCAAGCAGGTGGCCTGATCGCTGGCCGCACCAACATGGTGGAATTCGCGTTTTCGGGCGTCGGCATCAACCCCCATTTCGGCACACCCGTGAACCCTGCCGATCCGGTGACGCCCCGCATCCCGGGGGGATCGTCATCGGGTGCCGCCGTATCGGTGGCTACAGGCGCGGCCTTCATCGGCCTCGGGTCCGATACCGGCGGATCCATCCGCATCCCGGCGGCGCTTTGTGGCCTGGTCGGCTTCAAGAACACGGCGCGATGGGTCCCGCGCGATGGCGCCATTCCCCTCTCGACCACCCTGGACACGGTGTGCGCACTGACGCGCTCGGTTCGCGACGCCGTCACGGCGCATGAAGTATTGGCAGGTCGCCGTGTGAGCTTGGCTGCGAGACCGCTTGCATCGCTTCGGCTCGCAGTGCCGCGCGGTGTGATGCTGGAGGGGCTCGACGCGACCGTCGGGCAAAGTTTTGAGACCAGCCTTCGGACCTTGCGCGCGGCCGGGACGCAAATCGAGGAGATCGATCTGCCCGAGCTTGATGAGCTGGCCGGCATCAACGCCACAGGCGGTCTGTCGGCAGCCGAGAGCTACGCCTGGCACCGAAACCTGATTCGCGACCACCAGGGCGAGTACGACCACCGCGTCGCGCTGCGCATATTGCGGGGCGCGACCATGAGTGCCGCCGACTACATCGAGCTGCTGCGGGCGCGGGCCGACTGGGTGCTGCGCATGGGCGTACGCCTGGCACCCTTCGATGCGGTCATTTGCCCCACGGTGCCGTTCGTTGCACCCCCGATCTCTGCGCTGCTCGAAGACGACGAATTCTTTCGCATTAATGGCCTTTTGCTCAGGAACCCGTCCATTGTGAACATGCTCGACGGCTGTGCCATCTCGCTGCCCTGCCATTCGCCCGACCAGCTTCCGGCCGGCCTGATGCTGTGGCATGGCGCCCTGCATGACGACGCGCTGCTCGACATGTCCCTGCAGGTCGAGGCTGCGCTGGCAAAAGCGCGCTCGACCTGATTTTTCCGCGCGCTGCCAAACGTCGCAAGCGACGCGGGCGGCCGATTCAGAACACTTAAAAAGGCTTGAGCGCATTGAATATCGCGATCATCGGCGCGGGCATCATCGGCATTACCACCGCCTGGGAACTGGCGTGCGACGGCCATCAGGTGACGGTACTGGAACGGCGCGGTGCCGCCGCGGAGGAAACCAGCTTTGCCAACGCTGGCGTGGTAGCGCCCGGCTACGTCACACCGTGGGCTTCCCCGGGCATGCCGAAAAAAGTCCTCAGCCACCTCTTTCGGGCGCACTCGCCTGTGCGAATCGGCTGGCCCTTGTCCGCTGCCGACCTCAGGTGGGCATGGGCATGGTTCCGCGCGTGCACTCCGGACGCGTACCAGCTGAACCGGGCACGCCTTCAGCAGCTGGCTTTCTACAGCCGCGAACGACTGCGGAACCTGACGTCCAACCTGCAGCTTGAATACGACCGCAGTGAAGGCTATATGGTTTTGCTGCGCTCCGAACAGGACCGCGCGCTGGTCGAGCCGGGCCTGGAGGTGCTGCGACAGGCCGATGTGGCCTTCAAGGAGCTCGACGCTGCGCAGGCGCGCGCGGTGGAACCCGCGCTCAATCCGGAGCTGGATTTTTGTGGCGCGATTCACTTGCCCGACGACGAGGTGGCCAATTGCCGACAGTTCGCCCTGCTGCTGAAATCGGAAGCGCAAAGCGCGGGCGTACGTTTCGAGTTCAACACCCCGGTTCGCCACCTCAACCGACAGCGTCCCGCAAGTCTGCTGGTCGATGGTGAAGCCTCCGAGCGCTCTTATGACGCTGTCGTGCTCTGCGCAGGCACGGCTTCGGCGCAGTTGCTTGATGCAGTCGGAATGCGGCTTGCGCTGGCGCCTGTCTATGGCTATTCGCTCACGGCCGCGCTGCGCGAACCGCTGGCGGCGCCCCGCAGCGCCCTGATGGATGAACGCTACAAGGTGGCGATTTCACGGCTGGGCAACCGTATTCGCGTGGCCGGTGGAGCCGAACTGGGTGGGACGCTCCAAAGCCAGCGCGCCTCGTCCATCGCCACGCTCTACAAGGTACTGCAGGACTGGTTTCCGAGCGCGGCGCAGCTCGCCAATCCGCAAATGCGGGTGCAGGTCTGGAAGGGAGCCAGGCCCATGCTCCCGGACGGCCCGCCCATCATTGGGGGCAGCGGCCTGCCTGGACTATGGCTCAACCTTGGGCATGGCTCGAGCGGCTGGGCGCTGAGTTGCGGCAGCGCGCGCCTGCTGGCTGACCTGATGCGCGGCGCAGAGCCCGCCCTCGACGCCGAGGGCTTCCGGGTCGACCGGCTCGCCGCATAGCTGAAGCCACCCGCTCACGCGATCCCGCCCGCATGCTGCATGCACAATCGACTCATGTTCAAGGTCACCCCTGACCGCAGCGTTCCGCTCTACGGCGTCGAGGCGACGCGCCGGCTCGAGCAACTGTGGCAGCCGCGCTTGCCCCCTCACACGCTCATGCGCCGCGCCGGGCTGGCCACGGCCCGGCTCGCACTGGCGCTGGCGCCGCACGCCACGCGCATCTGGATTGCGTGTGGCCCCGGGAATAATGGCGGCGACGGCTTCGAGGCCGCGCTGCAATTGCACCTGATGGGCAAACGCGTCCACCTCACCTGGACCTTGCGCGATCAGGACGCTGCGTCTTGTCCTGCCGACGCCCGTGATGCCCGGGAGCGCGCGCTGAACGCGGGCCTCACCGTGCAGGACGCACCGCCCGAACACTTCGACCTGTCGATCGACGCCTTGCTGGGTATTGGCGGGACCCTCTCGCCCACGCGCGCTGGCGGCTCTGTGATGATCGACTGGCTGCAACGCATGCATGGCAGCGGCGCACCTGTGCTGTGCATCGATCTGCCCACCGGACTTGATGCAGATACCGGCGTCGCCAGCGACGGTGCCATGCCGCTGGAAACGACAGCACGGCGCCGTCCGGGCAAAGCGCCGAATCGGTTTACCCTGAGCTTGTTGACTCTCAAGCCGGGCCTCTTTACTGCCAATGGACGCGACCTGGCCGGCGAGGTGTGGTGGGACGACCTTGGCGCTGCCGCGCCTGACACACTCGAACAGTCCGCCACCCTGGCCGGCATGGACCGGTTTGCCGGCTACGGCGCGACGCGCGCACACGCCAGCCACAAAGGCAGCTTTGGTGACGTTGCCGTGCTGGGCGGGGAGATGGCGCGAAGCATCCCGGGCGCAAGCATGGGCGGCGCCGCGCTGCTGGCGGCCCGCGCGGCGTTGCACGCGGGCGCTGGCCGCGTGTTCGTCGCCATGCTTGGCGAGGCCGATGGCCCGGACGAAGTCGCCGCAGGATTTTCACTGGACCCGGTTCAGCCGGAACTCATGTTCCGCAGCCCTGCCGCGCTCGACTTGCATCGCCAGGTGCTGGTGTGCGGCTGCGGCGGCGGCGAAGCCATCGCGAGGCACCTGCCCGACATTTTGGAAAAAGCACCCCGGGTCGTGCTGGATGCCGATGCGCTCAACGCGGTCGCGGCGGACGCATCGCTTCGCCGCTTGCTGCAAGCAAGGTCAGGCCGCGGATTCATGACCGTCATGACACCGCATCCGCTCGAAGCAGCCCGCTTGCAGGACAGCACGGTCACGCAGGTGCAGCACGACCGGCTGCATGCAGCCCGCCAACTGAGCCAGCAGTACGGCGCTGTGGTCGCACTCAAGGGTTCCGGCACGGTGCTGTGCGGACCCGGCTCAAATCCATGGATCAACAGTACGGGCAATGCACTGCTGGCAACGGCGGGAACCGGCGATGTACTGGCGGGCATGGTCGGCGCCTACCTTGCGGCTGGGGACGAGCCCCTGGTGGCCACGGCGCGGGCGGTTTACTTTCACGGCAAGGCGGCCGACGACTGGGCCCTGAACAAAAGTGGCGCCCCGCTGACTGCTTCAATCCTGGCCGGGTTGGCCAGACCCTGAGCTGAGCTTCACCCCAGCAGCATCAACCCGATCTGCAAAAGCAGGATGAGCACCAGCGCCGACAGATCGACACCGCCGATCATGGGCACGACCCTGCGCAAGGGGGCCAGCAAGGGATCGCACAAGCGGCCAAGCAAGCCGTAAAGCGGCGAGTGCGGCTGGACCCAGGACAGGATGGCGAAACCCAGGACCACCACGACCATGGTTTGAAGTGCGACGCGGACGAGCATTTTTAGCGCCAGGCCGGGCAGGCTTATCCATAACAGTCCACCGAGATCGGAAAGGTCTCCACCACCCGCCAGCAGGCCAAACAACGTTAACGAGATAAGGGCATACGCCAGCGCAAGCAAAAACGCGGCGATAAGACTCGCTGAATCAAGACGGGACTGCACCATGGCCCGTGGCATTATTCGGCGCAGCGGTTTGACCAGCCAGTTGGTCAGCGCCATGACGAACACGCCGGGCTGCACGGTCATCGTCAGGCGCAGCCAGTTCATGTAGCAGCGCATCAGCGCTGCGGCAATCAGCAGAAAGAAAACCGTTTCAAGCAGAAACCCTGCGATGCGTATCAGCATGGCTCAGCGGCGCGGTTTTTTGCTGGGCTTGCGAGGCCCTGCCGCTGCCGACTTCTTGACCGCAGCTTTCAGCGATTGGATGGGCGAAAGCCCGCCACCGGAAGGGGCCGAGCGTGCGCTGCGCGGCGACTCGCTGCGCTTGCCCGATCGGCGTTCGCCCGACTTGCGGCCCCCACCTCGCTCGTCCGGCGCGGTGTCGTCGGACCGGCCGCCATTCTTGTCCTTCATGGCGCGCACGAGAAGTTCTTCGCCTTCACGCACCAGCCTGAAGTCGATCTTGCGCCCGTCCAGGTCGACGCGGCTGACCTGGACGCGCGCGCGCGTGCCGATGGCATAGCGCATGCCCGTGCGTTCACCGCGAAGCTCCTGGCGCGCTTCGTCGAAGCGGAAGTATTCGCCGCCCAACTCGGTGATGTGCACCAGCCCTTCCACATACATGGCGTCGAGCGTCACGAAGATGCCGAAGCTCGTGGCGGCCGTCACCACACCACCGAACTCTTCGCCGAGATGCTCGCGCATGTACTTGCATTTGAGCCACGCCTCGACGTCGCGGCTGGCTTCGTCGGCCCGACGCTCATTGGCGCTGCAATGCAGGCCTGCCGCGACCCAGGCGAGCTGGTCGGCACTCATCTTTTTCGGCTTGGCCTCGGGTTCGCGCACGCGTGAGGCCAGCCGCTTGGAGAGCTTGGCATGCGCATCGCCCGGCGTGGGCAGCGCAGGCAGCTGGTACTTTTGCTGGTTGAGAATGGCCTTGATGACGCGGTGCACCAGCAAATCCGGGTACCGCCGGATAGGACTCGTGAAGTGCGTGTAGGCCTCGTACGCCAAGCCGAAGTGGCCGCTGTTGATGGGCGTGTAGATGGCCTGCTGCATGGACCGCAGCAGCATGGAGTGAATTTGCTGCGCGTCGGGCCTGTCTTTGGTGGCCAAGGCGATTTGCTGGAACTCGCCCGGCGCCGGATCGTCACTGATGCTCATGCCCAGGCCGATGGCCTTGAGGTAATTGCGAAGAATGTCCTTCTTCTCGGGCGTGGGGCCTTCATGAACACGAAAGAGGCCGACGTGCTTGCTTTGGGAAATGAAGTCTGCCGAGCACACGTTCGCGGCCAGCATGGCTTCTTCGATCAAGCGGTGCGCCGTGTTGCGCGTGCGCGGCACGATTTTTTCAATGCGCCCTGCCTCGTCGCACACGATCTGCGTTTCGGTGGTCTCGAAGTCCACCGCGCCGCGAACGCCGCGCTCCTTCAAAAGCGCCTGATAGACGTCGTGCAGGTTCAGCAAGTGCGGAACCAGCTCCTTGCGGTTGGCCGCTTCCGGGCCGCGCGTATTGGCCAGGATGGCCGCGACCTCCGTGTACGTGAAGCGCGCATGGCTGAACATCACCGCCGGGTAGAACTGGTAGGCATGCACTTCACCCTTGGCGGTGACGAGCATGTCGCAGACCATGCACAGGCGCTCGACGTTGGGGTTGAGCGAACACAGGCCGTTGGAAAGCTTTTCCGGCAGCATGGGAATCACGCGGCGCGGAAAATAGACGCTGGTCGCGCGGTCGTAGGCATCGATGTCGATTGCGCTGCCGGTCTCCACGTAATGGCTGACGTCGGCAATGGCAACCAGCAGCCGCCAACCTTTGGCGCGGCCCACCTTGGCGGGCTCGCAATAAACGGCGTCATCGAAATCGCGCGCATCTTCGCCGTCGATGGTGACGAGGGCGACGTCGGTCAGGTCGACGCGGTGGGCTTTGTCCGCCGGCCGGACACCGTCCGGCAAGGCCCGCGCCAGAGCCAGCGCTTCGTCACTGAATTCGTGGGGGACGCCGTACTTGCGCACCGCGATTTCAATCTCCATCCCCGGGTCGTCGATCTCGCCCAGGACTTCCTTGACGCGTCCGACGGGCTGGCCGAACAGCGCCGGCGGTTCGGTCAGTTCAACGACCACCACCTGCCCGGGTTTGGCCGTACCGGTCGCGCCCTTTGGAATGAGGACGTCCTGGCCGTAACGCTTGTCTTCAGGCGCCACCAGCCAGACACCGCTTTCCTGCAGCAGCCTGCCGATGATGGGATTGGGTGAACGCTCGATGATCTCGGTGACGCGGCCTTCAGGTCGATTCTTGCGGTCGTGGCGCACGATCCGCGCCTTGACGCGGTCCTTGTGCAGCACTGCGCGCATCTCGTTGGGCGGCAGGTAAATATCGGGCTCGCCGTCGTCGCGCTGAACAAAGCCGTGGCCGTCGCGGTGGCCTGAAACCGTGCCTTCGAACTCGGCCAACAGGCCTGAGACCTGGCCCGAATTGTGGTGAATGTTTTTGATAGGAATCTCTCTTGAGACGGGTCGATGAATAAGTGATGTGACGCTGTGCGAAGCAACTTTCAGTCCATCGGGAGGGCAAAGTTGAAGGGCGGGAAGCGTTGCGGAAATCGTTGCCCTTGCAGCCGATGCCAGCCATTGCGCAGCAGTCCTTGGCTCCAGCACAAGTATGAGGGGAGTTGCCGGGCTTTCGACGCGGCCGCACAGTCATTTCCTGCGCTAAAAATTTGCGGCCCCTCCAGAAATGCGCTTCGCCAATGGTACACTGCTGGCTGTGCCCGGGTGGCGGAATTGGTAGACGCGCACGGTTCAGGTCCGTGTATCGCAAGATGTGGAGATTCGAGTTCTCTCCCGGGCACCACAGATACGCAATTGCTCATTGCTCAATTGAGGAATCAAGTGAGCAGAGACGGAAAAAAGAAGAAAAGCAAAAAAGGCCGCTGGATTTTCCAGTGGCCTTTTTTTATGGTTTTTCCCCTGAGCAGCGGTCTACACGATCAGAACAACGACTCGCTCGAAACGGGTTGGAATCTATCCGCTCGGGCTGACCCCTCGACAGGCTCAGAACCGGCGAAGCAATCCCATGAAGGTCTGCGTGTACGCGCTGGCTTCAATACGCTTGCGTACCCTGGCCTGACGTAGCGAAGGCTCAGCCTGAACAGATAGAAACGCCCTTCTCCGTTCCCGGATACGCGCAGCCCAACTCACGAACTGGCTCGGCGCCTCAACCCGCCTTTAATCCGCGCTTAACCCGCCTTCAAACCGGCACGGCAACCAGATCATGTCCCTGCGTGCCGACGATACGGGCACGGGTGAACTCGCCAACCTTGAGCGTTTTGCTGATTTTTTCAGGCGGCAGCAGTTTGACCGTGCCGTCTATTTCGGGGGCGTCCGCATAGCTGCGGCCAACGCCGCCCTTTCGGCCAAGCGCCGGGGCTGAATCGACCAGCACCTGCATGGTGGCGCCGACGCGCTCTCGCAGTTTTTCAGCCGAGACTTCTTCGGCCACGGCCATGAAGCGAGCCCGGCGCTCTTCCCTCACCTCGGCCGGCAGCATGCCCGGAATGTCGTTGGCCGCGGCGCCCTGGACCGGGCTGTAGGCAAAGCAACCGGCACGGTCGATGCGCGCCTCGCGCATGAAATCCAGCAGATGCGAAAACTCCGCTTCGGTCTCACCGGGAAAGCCGGCGATAAAGGTACTGCGAATCACGATTTCGGGGCACATTTCGCGCCAACGGGCGATGCGCTCCAGATTTTTCTCACCACTGGCCGGGCGCTTCATGCGCCGCAATACGTCAGGGTGGCTGTGCTGCAGCGGCACGTCCAGGTAAGGCAGTACGCTGCCGGTCGCCATGAGCGGGATCACTTCATCCACGCTCGGATACGGGTAGACGTAGTGAAGGCGTACCCAGGCGCCGTACGGTTCGGCGATCTCGCCCAGCGTCTTGACGAGTTCGAGCATGCGCGTCTTGACGGGCCTGCCGTCGTAAAAGCCGGAGCGGTATTTCACGTCGACGCCATAGGCCGAAGTGTCTTGGCTGATGACCAGCAATTCCTTGACGCCGCCCTCGAACAAGGCTCGAGCTTCACTCAGCACATCACCGATCGGGCGCGACACCAGGTCTCCGCGCATCGAGGGAATGATGCAGAACGTGCAGCGGTGGTTGCAGCCTTCGCTGATCTTCAGGTAGGCGTAGTGCCTGGGCGTGAGCTTGATGCCCGCGATGCCAAAGGCGTTGGGAACCAGATCGAGGAACGGGTCGTGCGGTTTGGGCAAGTTCAGATGCACCGCATCCATGACTTCCTGCGTGGCGTGCGGCCCCGTCACGGCCAGCACGCTCGGGTGCATTTGCCGCACCAGATTGCCGCCACCTTCGCCGGACTTGGCGCCGAGGCAACCCGTGACGATCACTTTGCCGTTCTCGGCCAGCGCCTCGCCGATGGTGTCCAGGCTTTCCCGCACCGCATCGTCGATGAAGCCGCAGGTGTTGACGATCACGAGATCGGCACCTTCGAAAGTCTTGGAGGTTTGGTAGCCCTCGGCGCTCAGCTGGGTCAGGATCAGTTCGGAATCGGTGAGGGCCTTGGGGCAGCCCAGGCTGACAAAGCCGACGCGGGGGGCCGGACGGGATGCGGCATCCGGGGGTGTTGCCAGGCCGGCGGGAAAATTTTCGCTCATGGGGCGATTGTCTCAGAGCAGCGGGCGAAGGCCCGACTGCGGGCATAAAAGCCGGGCCAGGGCGGTGGGGCATCGCCATCACCACCTTTGCCACCCTGGCCTCCCGTGCTCACCCCGATCACCCGTGCGACTGGAGGCGACTGGAGGCGACACTGGGTCTCGCTAAGATCAAACGCCCTGAGCCCGACCCTGGAACCCCATGCATACAACCGAACTCGTCAATCATCAGTGGCGCCTTGCATCTCGCCCGAGCGGCCTGCCGACGGCGGACAACTGGCGCTGGACGTCCGAGCCGGTAGCGGAGTTAGGCGAGGGCGGCATTCTGGTCAAAACGCTCTACCTGTCGCTTGACCCGGCCATGCGCGGTTGGATGAACGAGGGCAAGAGCTACATCGCACCGGTCGAGCTGGGTGAGGTCATGCGCGCGGGCGGGGTGGGCAAGGTGGTTGCGTCGAACAACACGGCATTCGCGGTGGGCGACCATGTCAACGCCGGCCTGGATGTGCAGGAATATTGCGCAATCCCGCAGGAGCGCATCAAGCGCAGCGGCATTTTCAAGATCGACACGCGGATGGGCTCGCCTACGCAGTGGCTGAACGTTCTGGGCATGCCAGGCATGACCGGCTATTTCGGCCTCATGGACGTCGGCCAACCCAAGCCCGGGCAAACGGTGGTCGTGTCGGGCGCTGCGGGCGCGGTGGGCCAGACCGTCGGGCAGCTGGCCAAAATCAAGGGTTGCCGCGTCGTCGGTATCGCGGGCGGCCAGGCCAAATGCGACTGGGTCGTCAACGAGCTGGGTTTCGACGCCTGCATCGACTACAAGGCGGGCGATGTAAAGGCTGGACTGAAGACGCATTGCCCTGAAGGCGTCGACATCTATTTCGACAACGTCGGCGGCGACATTCTCGACGCCGTGCTGGGCCGGATCACGCGGGGCGCCCGCATCATCATTTGCGGCGCCATCAGCCAGTACAACAACACCACGCCCGTCAAGGGACCGGCCAATTACCTGTCCTTGCTGGTGAACCGGGCGCGCATGGAGGGCATAGTCGTCTTCGATTACGCGGACCGCTATCCCATCGCCATCGCCGAGCTGGCCGGCTACCTGAAGGACGGTCGCATGAAAAGCCGGGAAGACGTCGTGCAGGGCCTGGAAACGTTTCCAGACGCCCTGCTCAAGCTTTTTCGCGGCGAAAATTTCGGCAAGCTGGTGCTGCAGGTCGTGGCGGACTGAGCCCGCACGACAATCGAGGCTTCGCGCAGGCGCCTGCTTCAGGTCCGCCGGGTCCAAAGCCAGTTGCACAACACAAACACCATGATCACTGTTCACTTCATCAACCCGGACGGCAGCCGCAAGACCGTGACCGGCAAGGACGGCAAGAACCTGATGCAACTGGCGATTGCCAACCGCGTCGACGATATCGCGGCCGACTGCGGCGGCGCACTCACCTGCGCCACCTGCCACGTTTACGTTCAGGAGCCCTTCGCGACGCTGCTCGGCGGGCCCAGCGACGAAGAAGACGGCATGCTGGCGTTCACCGCTGCGCCGCGCCGCGCCAATAGCCGGCTGAGTTGCCAGATCATGCTGAGCGAGCAACTCGACGGTTTGACGGTAGAGTTGCCAGATACACAGTACTGAACTGCGTCGGTCCCACTTCCTCTTTCCGTTCCTGTTGCTCTTCCTCTCCCGGCTCTGACTTCCCTTCCCTTCCCTTCCCTTCGACCCGGACAATAAACAATGATTCTCGAACTCGCCGACATCCGCATCCAGCCAGGCCAGCAGGCCGCCTTCGACGCCGCCATCGAGAAAGGCCTTGCCACCGTGATCTCGCATGCCAAGGGTTTTCAGGGCTACAAGGTCAACAAGGGCATCGAGTCGCCCGAGCGCTACATCCTGCAGATCTTTTGGGACACTTTGGAGGACCATACGGTCGGGTTTCGGCAGTCGCCAGCCTTTGCCGAATGGCGCGCCATCGTTGGGCCTTTTTTCGCTGCGCCGCCCGTGGTCGAGCACTTTGAACTCCTGACCAAGTCGGCGTAATGCCCCGCCTCTGCGGCTGACGAAAACGCTGGAGCTCAGGCGCCGCTGTCGCCCAGCTGCTCGTGGCCCCGCACCAGCTTGTCGAGCAGCCTGACCAGCTCCTCCCCTTCGACCGCGTCGAGCGGGGCAAGTACGCGGCTTTGCACCTTGGTAACGGCGCGCTTCATCTGCAGCGCCACTTTTTCACCGGCCGGTGTCACCCACAGCAGCTTGCGCCGTCGATCGGACGGGTCCGACTCGCGGCGAATCCAGCCCTTGCCCTCGAGCCGGCTGATGACCGAGCCTGAAGTTGCCGCGTCGAAAGCGACACGTCCAGCCAAGGTGACCTGGTCCTCGCCGGGCTCGTCGATCAGGGCATTGAGAATGGCAAACTGCACCGGCGTCACCTCGAACTGCGCGGTCTCTTCCATGAAGACCGCCACCGCGACCTGATGCGCGCGGCGAATCAGGTGGCCTGGCGCAGTGACGAATTTAAAACTTTTTGCCATGGCGTAGTTTATACAGCCCCGCTTCGGAGCCCTGAGCCTATTAATATGCTCACTTATAATTAAGTTCCGGCGGCACATCAAGGTCAAAGCGTGGCGAATTCTTCTTCGTTTCTCATCTGCGGTGGTGGCATCGGCGGACTTGCCGCAGCCCTGGTACTAGGGCGTGACGGGCACCAGGTCACCGTGCTGGAGCAGACCGCGAGCTTTGGCGAAATTGGCGCCGGAATCCAGCTGGGTCCGAACATTTTTCGCATGTTCGACTACCTCAATCTGACCCGCGCGATCAACGAGGTGGCGTACTTTCCGCCTGGCCTGGGCATGAACGACGTGCGCACGGGCGAAAAGGTGGTTCGCGTACCTTTGGGGGACATCGCGCGGGCCACTTACGGTTTTCCATACGGGGTCATTTACCGGGCTGACTTGCACGAGGTGTTCCTTCAGGCCTGCCGCGCCTTGCCCAACATCACGCTGCGCACCAGTGCCAAGGTCGAGTCGTTTCGCCAGGACGGCCAGCACGTGCAAGTGCAACTGGCCGGCGGCGAAACACTTGAGGCCCATGCACTCATCGGCGCGGATGGCTTGTGGAGCCGCATTCGTGAAGCCATCGTCGGCGACGGAAAGCCTCGCGTGTCCGGCCACATCGCGTACCGGGCCGTGCTCAAGCGCGAGGACGTTCCTGCACACCTCTGGAACGATGATGTGCTGCTGTGGGGCGGCGAGAAGACGCACCTCGTGCATTACCCGCTGCGGCGCGGCGAACTCTTCAATCTGGTCGCGGTTTTTCACAGCAACAAGTACGACGAGGGCTGGAACACTTTCGGCGACACGGCCGAACTGAACGAACGCTTTGCCCAGGCCTGCCCGCAGGTCAAGGAGTTGCTGGCCAAGATCGAGACCTGGAAAATGTGGGTGCTGTGCGACCGTGAGCCCGTCAAGAACTGGACCGACGGCCGCGCCACGCTGCTGGGCGACGCGGCGCATCCCATGCTGCAGTACCTGGCGCAAGGCGCGGGTCAGGCCATCGAAGACGCGGTGGTTCTGCGCGAAGCCCTGCGCTTCAAGCTCGGCGACATTCCCGCCGCTTTCCAGGCCTACCAGAAAGCGCGCTACCTGCGCACCGGGCGCGTCCAGCTGACGGCCAGGTTCTACGGCGACATCTACCATGCCTCGGGCGTGCAGCGCGAACTGCGCAACCAGATGTTCCAGAGCGGCAAGGAGAGCGCCGGTTTCGCTGGCCTCAAATGGATGTATGACGGGATCGAACCCTCGCGGCTGTTCCAATAAGCTCTATGAACACGCCCTTTGAACCTGACTTCCTGAGGCGCAGCTTGGTGCTCGCCGCTGCCAGCCTCAGCCTGCCAGGGCATGGGGCCACATCCGCCTGGCCGACGCGCCCGGTCAAGATCATCGTCGGCTTTCCCGGTGGCTCGACACCCGATATGTCGGCGCGCACGCTCGCCGAGCCGCTCTCGCGTGCGCTCGGACAACCGGTGATCGTGGAAAACCGGACCGGCGCCTCAGGCAACATCGCGGCCGACCTGGTTGCCAAGGCTACCGACGACCACACGCTCGGGGTCGTCATCAACGGCAACCTGACTTCCGCCAAGCTGCTGTATCCGGCTCTGCCCTACGATCCGGCGCGCGATTTCCAGCTGATCTCGCTGCTGACCACAGCGCCGCTCTTGCTGGTTGCGCCGGCCGATCAAGCGTCCGGCGCCGCCTTTTTCGAAGCAGCGCGGCGTGGCGGGTCGAGCTGGAACTACGGCTCGGTCGGCACCGGTTCTGTCGCACATCTCGGAATCGAACTGCTCAAGAGCCGTGTCCCGGGCCTGAACGCCGTGCACGTGCCATTCGGCGGCAACCCGCAGGTACTGACGGCCTTGCTGGGCGGGCAGGTCCAGATGGCCCTCATCCCGCCAGGCATTGCCATGCCGCAGGTTCGTGCGGGCAAGCTCAAGGCGATCGGTCTGGCAGGTGGGCGCAGCGCGCTCGTGCCCGAGGTCGGGCCGCTTTCGGATGCAGGCGTGAAAGACTTCAATCTGGAAGTCTGGACCGCCCTGATCGGCCCCGCCAGGCTTGCCCCGGCTGCGGTCGCCCGACTGGCGCAGGAAGTCCCCAGAATCCTGCGTGACGCCGACACCCGGCAAAAACTCTTCAACCAGGGCTGGCAAGCCGTGGGCACTTCACCTGAAGGGCTGAAGGGCCGCATCAGCGAAGAAACCCGGCTGCTCGGCGACATCATTCGAAGCCGCGGCGTCAAGCTCGAATGAGCGCGAGCGCTGCGATCCTTTCTCACACAGGAGCCGACATGGACATGAAACCTCCGCCAGCCGCGACCGGGGCAATCGACCCGAAGCAAGCTCGCCGCGCCTTTTACGAAGCCATCAGCCAGCAAGGCATGACGCCCCTGTGGGAAGTGCTGCACGCGCTGGTTCCGCCCTCGCCCCGCACGCCGTGCCTGCCCGCGCTCTGGCGCTATGCCGACGTCCGTCCCTTCTTGATCGAGTCTGGCACGCTGATCACCGCCGAAGAAGCGGTGCGCCGCGTGCTGATCCTCGAAAACCCGGCGCTGCGGGGCCAATCGGCCATCACCCAGTCCCTTTACGCAGGGCTGCAACTGATTCTTCCAAGTGAGGTCGCGCCGAGCCATCGCCATACACAAAGTGCGCTGCGTTTCGTGGTTGAAGGCGAAGGCGCGTTTACCGCTGTCGATGGCGAGCGCTGCACCATGCACCCGGGCGACTTCATCATCACGCCGAGCTGGACCTGGCATGACCACGGCCATGACGGCACGCTCGAAGGCGGCGAGCCCGTCATCTGGCTGGACGGCCTGGACATTCCCATGGTGCGCTTTTTCGACGCAGGTTTCGCAGAAAACGGCACGGCCGCATCGCAACCCCTGAGCAAGACCGAAGGCACGAGCTGGCAACGCTACGGCGCCAACATGGCACCGATGCGCCACAACCCACCGTTCGGAAAAACGTCCCCGATCTTCAGCTACCCCTATGCGCGCACCCGCGAGGCGCTGCACACACTGGAGCGCGACGCGCCCATCGACGAATGGGACGGCGTGAAGCTGCGCTACGTCAATCCCATGACTGGCGGGTCTCCCATGCCGACCATGGCCACCTTCATGCAGCGGCTGCCAGCCGGCTTCGCAGGCAAGCCCTACCGCCAGACCGATGGCGCCGTGTTCAGCGTCGTCGAGGGCGAAGGCTCGGTGTCGATCACCAGCCCTGCCGGCGAGCAGACGCAATTCGATTTCGGTCCGCGCGACCATTTCGTCGTGCCGTCCTGGCACACCGCACAATGGCGTTCCACAACGGGCACAGTGCTGTTCAGTTTTTCAGACCGTCCGGTGCATGAGGCACTGGGCATACACAAAGAGGAAAGATTGTCATGAGCTTTGTATTCACCCCCCCCGCCACGGTGTCGGTGCCCGTCGAGGGTCTGGCCGAGCGCTTCCCGGTCAACCGTATCTATTGCGTGGGCCGGAACTATGAGGAGCATGCCAAGGAAATGGGCTTCACCGGCCGCGAGCCGCCCTTCTTTTTCCTCAAGCCCGCCAACGCCGTGGTTGTGGTGGACAAAGGCCAGTCGGGCAGCATCCCCTACCCCAGCCTGACGAAAAATTTTCATCACGAGATCGAACTCGTGGTGGCGATTGGGACCGGGGGCAAGGATATCAAGGCTGCCGATGCCGCAAAACACATTTACGGCTATGCGGTCGGCTTGGACATGACACGGCGCGACCTGCAGGGTGAGGCGAAGAAAACCGGGCGCCCCTGGTGCATCGGCAAGGGCTTCGACCAGTCCGCGCCTATCGGCCCCATCACACCCGCTGCCACGGCTGGCGACGTGAACAACGCCGAGATCTCCCTGCAGGTCAATGGCCAGGATCGCCAGCGCAGCAATGTGGCCAAGCTGATCTGGAACATTGCCGAAACCATCGAGCATTTGTCGGCCGCATGGGAGTTGCAGCCCGGCGACCTGATCTACACCGGAACACCTGAAGGCGTGGCCGCCGTCGTCTCCGGCGATACCATGGTCGGCAGCGTTGCGGGCCTGTGCCCGATCACGGTCAAGGTCGCCTGAATCGGTGAGCAAGCCGGAACGGCGTGCTTGCCGCGCGCTTGTTCCGGTTCATCGCGATCAGGTGCTCCCGGGCCGCCAGTGCAGCGCGTCGCCAACCTGTTGTTTCAGGTCGGCCTCCAGGCCCAGACAGGCGAAAGCCCGGACGCATCTCAAGGCCGTTGCCCTCGGGGCAAAAACGACTGCTCCGGCTACACTCATTCGATGCATCGCCCCCCTCTGAAACATTGCCGTGAATGCGGCACGGGAGTTGTTTACCGACTGCCCGACGACGGCGATACGCGCCAGCGCGCGGTCTGCCCGTCCTGCCATACAGTGCACTATGAAAACCCGCTCAACGTGGTGGGAACGGTGCCGGTCTGGGACGGCGATGGGCACCGCGTACTGCTGTGCAAGCGCAACATAGAGCCGCGCAAGGGAAAGTGGACCTTGCCGGCAGGCTTCATGGAACTGGGCGAGACCACAGCCGAAGGCGCTGCACGCGAAACCGACGAGGAGGCGGGCGCCCAGTTTGAAATGCAGGACCTTTTCGCGGTGATGAACGTCGTTCGCGTCGGCCAGGTCCATCTTTTTTACCGCGCCCGCCTGCTGAGTACCGAGTTCAACCCCGGTCACGAAACCATGGAAACCCAGCTCTTTACCGAAAGTGAAATTCCCTGGGACGAAATTGCCTTCAAGACCGTCAGGGAAACCCTGCTGCGCTATTTCGACGACCACCGCAAGGGCAGCTTTGGCGTGCATGTGGTGGACATCGCCTGAACCTGAACCTGAACGCAAGAGGCGGACAGGTCACTGACACGGCAAGCATCTCCCCCTGCTCGGCCCCTGATGCTTACCGCAAAAGCCGCTGTCCGGCCCGAGTCCGTCACTTCCCTACCCCCAACCAAATTCCCTGCGTCGCTGCAACGCTGCACGGCATTGATCGCCCACCCTCACCCCTTCCCCGGTTTACCTAGACCCCCTTCATGTTCAAGAATGTTTCGTTTTTCCGTATCGCCCACGACTTTGTTGCACCCTCGGCCGACGCGCTCGAAGAGGCGTTGCAGGCCGCAGCCTTTCTGCCTTGCGGCGCGACCCAGCCCGAGTCGAGCGGCTGGATACCCCCTCGCGGCAACAAAAGCACGGTGCTGCTCGAAAGCGTAGGGGCGCAGCTCATCATGCGGCTGTGTACCGAGCGGCGTCCGCTGCCTGCTTCAGCCGTGAAGGCCGAAGTCGAGGCGCGTATTGAGAAGTACAAACAGGAAACCGGCCACGAGCGCGTGGGCTCACGCATCAAAAAGGAAATCAAGGAGGAGGTCTTGCTCGATCTGCTGCCACGAGCCTTTACCAAGCGCTCGACCACCACGCTCTGGCTGGACCCTGTGAATAAGTTCCTGGTCGTCGATTCGGGAAGCCTCACCGGCGCGGACAAGGTCGTGAGTTTTCTCATCGAGGCGCTCAGCGCCATCCCCGGCGCGGGTCCGGGTATTCAGATCAAGCCGGTGCAGACGGTCATGTCGGCCGGCGCGTCCATGTCGCACTGGTTGTCCAGCCGGGAGGCGCCCGTGAGTTTCACGGTCGATCGCGACTGCGAGCTCAAGATGCCGGACGACCAGAAATCGACCGTGCGTTACTCGCGTCACACCCTCGAAATTGACGAGGTCGCGCAGCACATCTCCACCGGCAAAGTCGCCACGCAACTGGCCATGACCTGGAACGACCGTGTGTCGTTCGTGCTGAATGAAGCCGCACAACTGCGGCGCCTGAAGCTGCTCGACGTTGTGCTCGAAGGCGTGGCCGACCGCGGCAAGGACGACGATGGCTTCGACGCCGATGCAGCCATCATCACAGGCGAGCTCAGCGCACTCCTGCCCGACTTGCTGGAAGCCCTGGGCGGCGAACAGCTCGACGGCAAGTTGCCGGTGGACTCGTCACCGGTATCCGAAACAGCCGAAGCGCAGGGCGCGCCCTTCTAGCGTATCTGGTGCGATCAGCTCCCGGCAAGCGCCGGGGCCGCTGCTTCGGTTTTGCCTGCAGTAGCCTGCGCCTGCGCCGGCGGCGAGCGCCTCAGCGTCACGGCGCCGCCTGCCTCGAACGGCTGCACGAAGAGTTCGTCGCCTGACGCGCTGTGTGTTTCCCACGAGATCACGTAGCCGCCGTCTTGCCGTGACTCGACGCCGAGCGAGTGCGCGCGCGGATTGCCGCGAACATCGACTCGCTGCTCGACGCCCATCCGGCTGCCGTTGGCCGCAAATCGCTGCGCAAATACGCCGGGGCGGCTGCCCGACTGGAGCCAGGTGATGACGTAACCGCCCTGCTTGAGCGGCGTGGCGGCAACTTCACCCTGATTGCCGAACCAGGCGGTGTTCACAGGTTTGGCGGACTCAATGGCCACGTTGCGCTGGTCAAACTGGCGCGCGTAGACACCCCAGCCACTGCCATCCTGGCCCAGGCTCGCCCAGGCCACGGCAATGCCGCCTTCCGCGAGCGGCACCACGGATACCTGCTCCTGAAAGACAAAGTCATTGGTGGAGGCGACATCGACCTCCCGGGATGCAGGCGCGCCGTTGGCCTGGTAGCGGCGCATCGTGACGTGAAAGCGGGGTACGGCCCGGGTGGTGGCTGTCCACGCAACGGCAAACCCTCCCTCCCCGGTCGCTGCAAGGCCTGGCGCAACGCGTCCTCCCATCGGCCCCTCGTTGACCCGGATGGGCGCCACGTCGGAGCTGGCACCGGGTAAATAAGGTTGCGCATAGACAGTTGACCCCTCCGGCCCGCTGGTGGCCCAGGCCAGGACATAGCCGCCATTGGCGAGCCCCACGACCTTGAGCGGGAGTTCGGTAGAACCATCCTGCGCCACGCCCTCCCGGATGGGAAATGTCGGCTTGCCCGCCGGATCGAAACGCTGGCTGAAAATGCTGAAGGCCTTGCCGTCCGCCCGGCGCACAGCCCAGGCGACGACATGTCCGCCTTCTGCCAGTGCCGCCGAGACGCGCCCCCCCGTTTGTTCATGCGTCGTGCGGTAACCGGCTACGCGGCCGTCCTGGCCCTGGGGGGCGGCAGCCGGGACCGCCACCTGGACTGCAACGGAGTTCTGCGGCGATTGCATCCGGGTCTGTGCAAGCGCAGGGGAAACCGTCAACGCGGGCAGCAAACCGGCGGCGAGAATTCCCAGCGTGCAAGCGATGTGTTTCATGTCGGGACTTTCGATAAGGTGCGGGAAGGAACAATGGAAGAAGTGACAGGCTCGGCGGCATTTATCGGCGGAACCGGCGCAACCGGAGCAACCCTGGCAGCGGGCGTCGGCTGTTCGTTGGCTTGCACCTGGGGAACCGCCGCCAGGGCCGCGAAGTAGTCGGCCATGCGGTCTGTGCGGACCGCAGCGGACAGCCGCGCAATGGCCTGCGGATCGGGGCGAATGATGGCCTGTCCATTGGCAGAGCGGGCGTTGCCCGCCGTCGCCAGCGTGGTCAGGTTAACCTGGCGAGAGCCGGGTTTTGCAAAGGTCAGCGCCAGCGCCGCGACATCGGGTGCAGACCAGGCTTTGTCGAGGCTCACATAAGGCATGAGGGCTGCCAGTGCTGCTCGCGTTTTGAGCGGGCTGGCGAGCGCATCCACACTCACCAGTCGAGCCGCTACGGCGCGAAGAAAGCGCTGCTGATTGCGCACGCGCTCGAAATCACCATTTCCAAAGGCGTAGCGCTCGCGCACGAAGGCCAGCGCATGCGTTCCATCCATCGTTTGCGGTCCTGCCGCGAAGTGCTCGCCCGGCAGGTGGTATGACGCAAAGCCGCGCGGCACGTCCACTTCGATACCTCCCAGGGAATCGGTCAGCCCGCGAAAGCCTTCGAAGTCGACCATGGCCACGTGCGAAATGGGCAGCGACAGAAGGGTCTCGACGGTGCGGACCGTGAGCGCCACGCCGCCCAGCGCGAGTGCGGCATTAAGCTTGGCTTCGCCGTGGTCGGGAACCTTGACCCATAAATCCCGCATCAGCGACACCAGGTAGACGTCCTTGCGGTCAGCGGGAAGGTGCACCAGCATGAGTGAGTCAGCGCGTTGGTCGCTTGCGCGGCCTTCCCGGGCTGCATCCAGTGACGCGCCTTGGCTGTCACTGCCGATGAGCAAAACGGTCATGGCCGAGCCCGCTGGCGCGTCCAGTGCGACTTCGATAGGTTGCACACGCTGCGACAGCGTGCGGGTCAGCGAAAAGAATGCGGCCCCGGCAAGTAGCGCGGTGAGGGCCAGCACAGCCAGAGCCAGTGCCGCGAATCGGCCCTTTCCCCGGTGCTTCGCGCTTGCCGCGCTCTGCGGTACGCCCGATGGCTGCGTTGTCTCGCACTTGCTTTGCATGGCTTCCTGCCGGTTATCTGTCGCCCCCTGCGCGATCGGTGAAACCAGATGTGCATGCGCAGGAGTTGAGTGATCAAACCATATGCAAGAGGTCCGGATGCAAGGTTGAGCGAGGCACTTTCAGGGCCTCGGTAATTCGTCCCGCAAGCGCGTAGGCCATACGCTGACACGTGGCGAAATCGCCGGTCGTCAGCAACTGAAATCAGGCAGTTGCAGTCTGCCCGGGACCCGCAGTGGATCTCGTCAGTTCGGCCAGAACGCGCTCGAGCTCGTCGATGCGGATGGGTTTTGCCAAGTGCACGTCGAAGCCGGCCTCCAGCGCGCGCCGCTTGTCATCGTCACTGCCCCAGCCGGTCAGGGCGACCAGCAGAGGGCAGCTTCCAGGCTGCTGGCGAAGGCGCCTCGCAACCTCATGGCCACTGATGTCGGGCAGACCCACATCCAGCAGCACGACATCGGGCTGTTCCGTGGCGGCGATGGTCAACGCGGACGCACCGTCGCCAGCCTTGAGGACGCGGTGGCCGTCGAGCGACAACAGTTGTGCGAGCGAATCCAGCGCGTCCGCGCTATCGTCGACCAGCAGGATCTTCAGCGCAGAAGCGGGCTTCCTAGCGGAGTCCACAGCCGGCATCGGCCGCTGTGCGGAGGGACCTGCGGGTGAGACAAGCCCTGCCAACGCCGGGGCCAGTGGCAATCGGACGATGAACTCGGCCCCCTGACCAAGACCCGGGCTCAAGGCTTCTACCGAGCCACCATGCAGTTGCGTGAGTTGGCGGACCAGTGACAGACCCAGACCCAGCCCGTCGCCACTGGCGGGCAGACTCTGGCCCGGATTTTGGCCCCCGCCCGTATCCTTGAGCTGCACGAAGGTTTCGAAAATCTGCCGAAGCTTTGCCGGCGGGATGCCAACGCCCGAATCGCTGACGCTTAGCCTGGCCGCCCCTGACTCGGCGCTTGCGGTGACGCGAATGCTGCTCCCCGGCGGTGAAAACTTCGACGCGTTGTGCAACAGGTTTCCCAGGATCTGCTGAAGGCGTTCGGGGTCGGCCTGCACTGCGAGACCTTGAGGCGGCAGCGCGACGGAAACCGTCTGGTTGCGGGCGTCGGTGATGGCGCGAATTGCTTCCACAGCTTGCTGGACTGCCGCGTTGAAATCGACGGGCGACAGCTGAAGCGCAATCTTGCCCTGGTCGATCCGCGCCACATCCAGCAAATCCTGGATCAGCCTGGACATGTGGCTGACCTGGCGGTCCATCATGGTCCGGGTGCCGTTGAAAGGTGCATCGAGCTTCGCCGTGGCGAGCAGGTCGATCCCGGAACGAATCGCCGCGATGGGATTGCGCAGCTCGTGGGCCAGCAAGGCAATGAATTCGGAGCGGCGGCGATCCGATTCGCGCAGCTGGGCAACCACACCGCCGAGTTCGGCGTTGGCCGTCGTGGCGCGGTGGCCCAGGTAGAGAATCACGGCGGCGATGAGATAGAACGTAATGCCGCCGGTCAGGTCGGCAGAGGTCAGCGAGACGGATTGCCTGGGCGCAATGAAAAAATAGCTGCCCCACAAATGGCAGATTACCGCCGTCAGCAAACCTGCCCGCCACGTCGCGATCCAGCCCGCCAAGGCAATGACGCCGTAAGCCGGCGTGAACGGTTGCCGGTTGCCGAGCCAGGGGTCGATCAGCCAACGAAACGCAAGGCCCAATCCCCCGAGCAAAACGGCCCAGGCGGCTGCTTTTAACCACATCTCCTGCACCGAAACCCCCGCCTGGCCTGCGGTGCGGATTTCGTCAGACGATGAGCCACCGCTCATGAATTTTTCCTCGTCGGCACCGAAGGACTCGGCAGGTTTTTGTAGGCCTTCAGTCTATCGCGTGCGGCCAAAACGCGGCAAAAAACTGCGGTTCAGTCAAGCCCATCAGCCGCACTGTCCCGCTCGAAGCGCAAGACTTCTTCGCGCGTTGGGCAGCCCAGCCGGCCTCCGAAGCGGGTGCACTTGAGGGACGCAGCGACGCAGGCAAACCGGGCTGCAGCGTCAACCGGCTGGCCCTCGGCAAGTGCGAGCGCCAGCGCCCCGTGAAACACGTCGCCTGCAGCCAGCGTGTCGACGACATCGACCACCGGCGCGGGCACATGCCGCAGCTGGCCCTCCTCCAGCCACACGTAGCCGCGCCGGCCGCAGCTGGCCCCTATGTGCCCGTGATGGTGGCGTGCCACCTCGCGCAAGGCCTGCCCCACGTCGTCGCGGTGCGTGTACGCCAGCAATCCCGCGTCGGAAAAAACGACATGCGTCGCCAGCGGCACGAGCCGATCCAGCACGGCGGCAGGCGCAACGTCGCCATCGAGCATCGCCGGCAGCGAACGCGCACGGGCTGCCCGCATGGCGGCTTCAGCACCCTCGACCCAGCGCGGGTCGCAATGCAGGAAGTCCGCGTGGTCGAGTAAAGCCAAGGGCAGCCAGTCAGCAGAAGGATCGACGTCCGGATCGAAAAACGGCACCACCAGCCGCTCGCCCGCGTCATCGAGCAAGACGGTGGACTGCGCCGAAAAAGAGCCGGGGACCGTGTGCAGGCCGGAGGCATCGAGGCCTTCGGCAGTCAGTGCCAGGCGCATGGCTTCGGCCGCTGCGTCCTCGCCGACCCTCGACCAGACCGCCGCCGTTCCCCCGAGACGCTGAAATGCACAGGCGGCGGAGATCGCCATTCCATCAACCACCTGGCGCATGGCGCTGGCAAGCACCTTGGCCGGAGGGGGCGGTACCCGGGGCACGCGGTACAGCGAGGTGGTGAAGATCGCGCCGACGGCAATGAGGCGAGGTGAAGTCATGGCTGGTTATCGCAGAAAAGAGCCGGGAAAAAGTCAGACGCGATGGTGACGGGCATAATTTTCCACATGAGTTCAAACCCACGTATCCCAGGCAACCGATTCCTGCATTCGCCCGGCCCCACCCATGTACCGCTGGACGTCGTGCATGCGATGGGAAGGCAGCCCATGGACCTGGGTGATCCACGCCTGAACGTCTGCATTTCCGCATGCGAGCGAGGGCTGCGCACGCTCCTCAATACGAGTGACGCCAAACTTTTTCTGTATGCGGCAAACGGCCATGGCGCCTGGGAAGCGGTCATCTCCAACCTCATCGGCCCCGGTCAGACGGCTCTGGTCGGGGGCACCGGACATTTTTCGGAATCGTGGGCGGTGCAGACCGAAGCCATGGGCGGCCGCGTGGTGCGCACCGCCTGGAAGGAAGGCTTCCCGCTGGATGCGGATGCTATAGAAGCTGTCCTGAGAGCCGATACGGCCCATGAAATCGTTGCCGTTTTCGCCGTGCACACGGACACCGCCAGTGGCATGACCAGCGACATGCAGGCGGTCCGGCGCGCGATCGACGCCGCCGGACATCCGGCCCTGTTCGTGGTGGACGTTGTGGCCTCGCTGGGCGCGACCGCTTTCGACATGGATGGGCTGGGTGCCAACGTGGTCCTGGGTGCCTCGCAAAAGGGCCTGATGGTGCCGCCTGGCCTGTGCTTCGTCGCTGCCGACGAACGCGCGATGGCGGTGGCCGCCGCCAATACCGCTCCGCGCTTTTACTGGGACTGGCGGTTGCGCGACAGCGACCTGAGTTACCGCAAGTTTTGCGGCACTCCGCCGCAAAGCCTGGTGCTGGGACTTGAAGCGTCGCTCAAGCTTATCTTTGCCGAAGGTTGCGATGAAGTGTTCGCGCGCCACCAGCGCATCGCGAGCGCAGTCCAGGATGCCGTGACCGGCTGGAGCGAAGGCGGCGCGGTCCGCCTTTTCGTGCAGCCGCCGCAAGCTCGCTCGGTGTCCGTCACCACCATAGCGGTGAATCCCGGCATCGACATCGATGCCCTGCGCAGCGTCGCCCGCGAGCGTTTTCAGGTCTCGGTCGCAGGTGGTCTCGGCCCCTTGAACGGACGCAGTTTTCGCATCGGCCACCTGGGTGACATGAACCCCGCCATGATCCTGGGCTGCCTCGGTGGAATCGAAGCGGCCATGACGGTGCGCGGCATTCCTTTCGGTGCAGGCGTGCAACGTGCAATCGCCCGCCTCGCGCGCGACTGAGGACCAGGTTCAGCGGGATGCGGCGGGGCCACTTGCAGGGGCTCTCGCGGCTGCGCGGGAAAAGCCTGCCGTGTTTCATCACGATACATGTGACCGGTAGCGCGGGTGCAGGACCTCACCTCCTACACAGCCGTCCCGACATGTCCCACAAACGGCGGACGGGGCAATCCCTAAGTTCTCAGGCATCCGCTGGCATGCCCATGTGCCTTTCTCCCGACACCTGGACCTCGAGAAGCCGACTCGCCCATGAAACTCAACCAGTACCGCCGCAAGACGGGTCCGCGCAACAGCGGACAGGGAGCCAACCCCACCGCCTCCGACAAGCCCTCATCCGAAGATAGCAAAAATTCCTGTTGGCCTTTCCCGCCGGGTAGCCAAAACGACAATGACCGCGCCGTCAAGGTCAAGCCGCTCGTACCTGCGAGCAGGAATTTCAACCACTATTGACGAACGGCCTGATCAGGCCCGACGGACCGGCTCATTCTCATGTCCAGGCTCACGCGCACGGTGTTCTGGACCTTGCCCCCTGCGCTCTTGCTGGGCGCTGCCTACTGCACCGCGCAACGCATTCGGCGGTGCGTGCGGCGAATCCGGACCCACCCTCCGGTGCAGACGCAGCCCGATCACCCGGCGCGGCGCCTGCTGATCGTCGGCGACAGCACGGCAGCAGGCACCGGCGCCAGTCGTCCAGAAGCGAGTCTGGCCGGACTGATCGCACGCCATCATCCCCACGTCGCCATCTGCAACCGTGCGCGAAACGGTGCAAAGCTGGCCGACATCGCCGAGCAGCTTCGAGACCCGGCGCATTTTGATGTGGTGCTCATTCTTGGAGGGGCGAACGACGTGCTGCGGATGACGGCTGCCGCACCGCTTCGCGCCAGCCTCGAGCGCGTGTTGAGCCTGGCCAGACAGCGCGCGGACACGGTCATCTTGATGCCCGCCGGCAACGTCGGCAACACCCCGCTTTTCCTGCCGCCCTTTTCCTGGCTCATGGCGCGCCGCTCACGCCAACTGCATTCGCTCGTTCGCCGGGCAACGGCCGCGACCGATATCGTTTATGTCAACGGCTATGCCGAACGGTCTGAAGACCCGTTCGTCAAAGACGCCCAGCGCCTGAATGCCGAAGACGGCCTGCATCCGAGCGACGAGGGCTATCTGCTCTGGTATGCCGCGTTGCAGAGGCAGGCGCAGCTGTCGCAACGGCTGGCAGGATAGGCCGTATCCCACGCTCGGTTGCAGCGGCAGCGAAGCTTCGTCAGGCAAAATCCGACCCCGAGCGGCCGGATAGGGGTTGCATCGCAAGAAAACAGGCCATGGGAACACCGGGACACCGATGAAACGCTTCAACAGCCAGCAAACCCGCGCGGCCCTCCCCTTTCCCCGGCTCATCGAAGCGCTGCGCGCGATGTTCATCGAGGGTTGCGAGGTGCCGCAACGGCATACGCACACATTGGCGCCGCAAGGCGACACCGGCGGCGGCACCGTGCTCATCATGCCGGCATGGCAAGCAGGCCGATACCTGGGTATCAAGACCGTCAGTATTTTTCCCGGCAATGCATCGCAGGGCCTTCCCGCCCTCTTTTCAAGCTATCGGCTGCACGACGCGCGAACGGGTGAACCCTTGGCTGAAATCGACGGCAACGAGATCACCTCGCGCCGCACGGCTGCTGCCTCCGCGCTCGCTGGCTCCATGCTCGCGCGGCCCGATGCTCGGCAGCTGCTCGTGGTCGGCGCGGGCCGTGTCGGCAGCCTCATGGCGGAGGCGTATCAGGCGGTGCTTCCCATCACGGAGGTACAAGTCTGGAATCCGCGCGAAGCCGGCGCACTCCGGTTGGCCCGCTCGCTTGGCGAACAGGGCGTCGCGGCTGAAGCCACGACCGACCTCGCTGACGCCGTCGCGCGCGCAGACATCGTGAGCTGCGCCACCTTGTCGCGCGAGCCCCTCGTGCAAGGCGGCTGGCTGGCAGAGGGTTCGCACCTCGACCTGATCGGCAGCTTCACGCCACAGATGCGCGAGGCGGATGACGCCTGCTTTGCGGGCGCGAGCCTGTATGTCGACACGCTCGAAGCCGTGCAGAAAAGCGGCGATCTGTTGGGCCCGCTCGAGCGAAAAGTCATCAGTGCTGCGGACGTCCGCGCCACCTTGCAGGCGCTGTGCCGGGGTGAACACCCTGGGCGCAGTTCTGCCAGCGAACGCACTGTATTCAAGTCGGTCGGGACGGCGCTGGAAGATCTGGCCGCCGCGATTCTCGTGTACGAAAGCGAGCCAGCGGAGGCGTGATGTCCGTGACACTTCGGGCAAGGCCGGGGGTCGCGGGTGTCGAGGCCTTTTACAGCGCTGCGTTGTGTCGGCGCTGTGTCGCCTCAGACCGGCTGGATGGTGATGTCGACAGTCATCTTTTCCTCGCCCCCGCCCTGACGCACGCCTTTGATGGGCGGACAGGCGTTGTAGTCGGTCCCCATGGCCAGGCGCACGTGGCGCTGGTCGATGGTGCAGGCATGAGTGACGTCGATGCTGACCCAGCGGCGAGCCGCGACATCGAGGCAGACATCGGCCCAGGCATGGCTGGCGAGGTCGGGTTCATTGGCAGCATAAAAATAACCGCTCACGTAGCGTGCCGGAATGCCCAGGCTGCGGCACACGGCCACCATGACATGCGCCTGGTCCTGGCAGACGCCCGCACCCGACTCGAAGGCCTCGATGGCCGTGGTGGTGACGTCGGTGCTGTTCTTGAGGTAGCTGACCTTTGACTGGATGGCTTGAGTCAGGCGCAGGAGGTCTCCCAGGTCCGCCTGGCCGTAGGCCTGCGCAGGACCGACGAACTGTCGTCCGAACTGCGCAAGCTTTCCGTTCACGGGCGCAAGCTCCGTTCCCCGCAGGAAGAACTGTGGATGCGGCAAGGTCGGCGCGTCGACGAACTCGGCCACGCCAAGCGTGTCGACATCGCCCGCCGCGTTGACGAGGCTCCAGCGCACGTTGTCCTCGACCGAGCCGACGAAGGTATAGGAATGGATGGGGTTGCCGAAGGCGTCCGTCAGGGCAAACAGTTTCTCTGGCGCGCCGAGGCTCCAGAAATGAACGTTTTGCCCCGGACCGCTCAGGGGTGTGAGCCAAAGCGTCTGCAGCGCATAGCGCAGCGGCTCGGAATAACGGTAGTCGGTGACGTGCTTGATATGCAGTTTCATGAACGTCGCCGTGTCGGGTCGGACCGGGCAAGGGGCCCGGCAAGGTTTCAGTGGGTCGCGGGAACGAGGAACTCGCGGCTGATGTTAGCCCCGATCTCGTTGACTCGATCCAGGAACTGCGTGAGGAAAGCGTGTAGTCCGGTAGCCAGTATCTCGTCGATGCGGGCGTATTGAAGGTCGGCTCGCAGCTTGCCGGCGCGGCGCGAGGTTTCGCTTTGAGGGTCGTTGGTCACCATGCTCAGGTTGCTCATGACTTCATTCAGGCAACCCAGCAGCGAGCGCGGCATGTCCGAGCGCAGGATCAGCAGTTCGGCCACGCGTTCGGGCTTGATCACGTCGCGGTACACCTTGCGATAGACCTCGAAGCCCGAGACACTGCGCAGGATGGCGCTCCAGTGGTAGAAGTCATACTCCTGGTCTTTCTCGCTGGCGAATCCCAGAAAGTCGCTTTGCACGGCGTGAAACTTCACGTCCACCAGACGGGCGGTGTTGTCGGCACGTTCGAGAAAAGTGCCCAGCCGCAGAAAATGAAAGGCTTCGTCTTGCAGCATGGTGCCCAGCGTGACACCGCGCGAGAGGTGAGAGCGGAACTTCACCCATTCGAAAAACTGGCCCGGGTCGCGCTCGAAGTCGCCGTTGCGCAGCATGCGCGTGACTTCGAGAAAGGTCTGGTTCTGCGTTTCCCAGACTTCGGTGGTGAGCGAGCCGCGCACGGCACGTGCGTTCTCGCGCGCGTTCTGCAAGCAAGAAATGATGCTCGACGGATTTTTCTCGTCACGAACCATGAAGTCCATCACGTCGCGCGGGTTGACCTCTTCGCCATACTTGGCGGCGAAGGCCGGTTTCAGTTCGCTGATGCTCAGCAGGCCCTGCCAACCGACCTGCGCTACGGCGGCCGATTGCGGCAACAGGGATGTCTGGTAATTGACATCGAGCATGCGCGCGGTGTTTTCGGCCCGCTCGGTATAGCGGGACATCCAGAAGAGGTGGTCTGCGGTACGGGACAACATGCTCATACTCCCGCCGCGGCAGCTGCCGCGTTCAATGATGGCGAAACGGATGGCGACTGTGTCTGGGATTGGGACCCAGATTGGGATTGGGATTGCGATTGCGATTGGCCAGAGGAATGCGGATCGGCCTCGAGAATCCACGTGTCCTTGGTGCCGCCGCCCTGCGACGAATTGACCACCAGGGAACCGTCTTTCAACGCAACCCGCGTGAGCCCGCCCGGAACCATCTGGACTTCTTTGCCGCTGAGAACGAAGGGACGCAGGTCGATGTGGCGCGGCGCGACACCGCTCTCGACGTAGGTCGGGCAAGTTGACAGGCTGAGGGTAGGTTGCGCGATGTAGCCCGAGGGATTGGCCAGCAAGGCTTGCCGGAATTCCTCGATCTCCGCCGTGGTCGAAGCCGGCCCTACCAGCATGCCGTAGCCGCCAGCGCCATGGACTTCCTTGACGACAAGGTCCTTCAGGTTGGCCAGGGTGTACTTGAGGTCGTCCGGCTTGCGACACATATAGGTCGGAACGTTCTTGAGAATGGGCTTTTCGCCCAGGTAAAACTCGATCATCTGCGGCACGTAGGGGTAGATCGATTTGTCGTCAGCCACGCCGGTGCCGATGGCATTGCACAGCGAAACGTTGCCGCTGCGGTACACATTGAGCAGCCCCGCACAACCCAGCGTGGACTTCGGCCGGAAGGCCAACGGGTCCAGGAAATCGTCATCGACTCGCCGGTAAATCACGTCGACACGTTTGGGTCCGCGCGTCGTGCGCATGTAGACGAAGTTGTCTTTCACGAACAGGTCCTGGCCCTCGACCAGTTCCACACCCATCTGCTGCGCCAGGAACGCGTGCTCGAAGTAGGCGGAGTTGTACATGCCCGGCGTGAGCACGACCACTGTCGGCTCGGCCGTTGCGGGCGGCGCCATCTGGCGCAGCGTTTCCAGCAGCAGATCGGGATAGTGCGCCACGGGAGCGACGCGATTCTCACTGAACAGCTCGGGGAAGAGCCGCATCATCATCTTGCGGTCTTCGAGCATGTAGCTCACGCCGCTGGGTACGCGCAAGTTGTCTTCAAGGACGTAGTACTCGCCGTCGCCGTTGGAGTCCGGCGCGCGCACGATGTCGATGCCGCTGATGTGCGAGTAGATGTTTCCGGGAACGTCAACGCCCATCATTTCGGGGCGGAATTGCGCGTTCTGGAATATCTGCTCGGCGGGGACGACTCCAGCCTTGATGATTTCCTGCTCGTGGTAGACGTCGTGAATGAAGCGGTTGAGCGCCGTGACACGCTGGACCAGGCCTTTTTCCATGCTGGCCCATTCGTGCGAAGGGATGATGCGCGGAATCAGGTCGAAGGGAATGAGGCGCTCGGTGCCCGAGCCGTCCTCGTCTTTGGCGCCGTAGACGGCAAAGGTGATGCCGACGCGGCGAAATATCATTTCCGCCTCTTCTCGGCGGGACTTCATCACGTCATCCGGCTGCTGTGAAAGCCAGCGCTGATAGCCCCGGTAATGCTCACGCACCTCGCTCTGACTGGCGTGCATCTCATCGAACTTGTGTCGGCTCATGGGCATTTATCTCCGGCTTTTTTAACTAACTTTTCCGGTCCTAGCTTAGCAAGTAATGCGCCACCACTTCCGGCATATCGAGTTTCAGGGCCGCGAATCGGCCATTGGCTGGGCAAGAACAGCGCCCTCCAGGCGATGATGCCAGTACCGCCTGACCTTTGAGCGCTGACAATCGATCTGGCCGGGACGAAGGCTTTGCCAGGTTGCGGCGCCGCAGCCATCCGACCGATAAAAGGAAATGCCGCGCTCGAGGTAGCGCGCCACCACGCTGTCGACTGGGTGGTTGAAGCGGTTGCGGTAGCCAGCCTGGGCAAGTGCCACGTCGGGCTGCACCGCATCCAGGAACGCGGCGCTGGACGAAGTCTTGCTGCCATGGTGCGGCACCAGTAGAAAGTTCGCTTTCAGGGGCTCGCGCGCGAGCAGTGCGCGCTCCTGCGCCAGCTCGATATCCCCGACCAGCAGCGCGACCGCTCCGACCGCTCCGACCGCTCCGACCGCCTTGACCGCGCCGGCTTCCCCTGAGTCAGTTGGCTTCATGGGCTCCATCGGCTTTTCAGGTCCTGCCGGCTCACTTGAATTGCCGCGCCCCACAGCGGCCTCAATCCGCAAAACACAACTCACGGCATTGGGTTTGGTGGTCGCTTCGTAATCGCTGGCCAACGGATGCAGCACCCGAAACCCTACACCGTCCCACTGCCAGGCCTGGCCGGCGACGCAGCGTTCGGAACGGCGCAGCTGCTGGAGTTCGTGGCTGTCCTCAATGGAACTTATCAGCGCAGCCTTCGGCTGCATCGCAAGAACGGCTGCGGCTCCACCGACATGATCACTGTCCCGGTGGCTGAGCATGAGCACGTCCACCCGCTCGTCCAGGGCGCGCAGCAAGGGCACGAGTACGCGGTGACCGGCATCGCTCTCACGGGAAAAGCGCGGTCCCGCGTCGTATAGCAGGGTGTGCGTAGCGGTGCGAACGAGGACGGCGTTCCCCTGGCCGATGTCTGCGCCCAACAACTCGAAAGCTCCAGCCGGGGGCCGCGGCGGCTGCCACAGTAAAACCGGCAGCAGCAAAGGCAGGCCCAGCAGCCGGGCATGCCAGGGCAGCCGCATGGCCAGCAGCAGCCCGCCTCCCACGCCGGCAGCTGCCAGCCAGACGGGCGCGGCGCCGGTGCTGACCGTCGCCAGGGGCCAACCGGACAGCAGGCGCAGCACATCAGCCAACAGGCCGGTGAACCACGCGGCGAGTGGCCACAGTGCGGGCAAGGCCACGCCCATCAGGGCCAAAGGCGTGACGAGCAGGGTGACCCAGGGGATGGCCAGGGCGTTGGCAAACAGCCCGACCACCGAAACCTGGTTGAAAAGCAACAGGCTCAGGGGGGTCAGGGCGAGCGTCACGACCCACTGCTCCCGCGCCATGTTCGCCAACGCACGGATCGCCGCCGACATTCGGGCGCGCGAACCACTTTTCGCTTCGCCGGCGTCCCGCGCGCCAGCCCCGGAGTCAGCGGCGAACAGCACGCCTACCGCGACGAACGAAAGCCAGAAACCGGCTTGCAGCAAAGCCCAGGGATCGAGCACCACCACAGCCGCCATGGCCAGGAGCCAGACCTGTGGCCAGGCCCACCGGCGCCCACTCTGGCTCAGCGCCACGACCACCGCCAGCATCAGTACCGTACGCTGGGCCGGCACGCCCCAGCCGGCAAAGGCCGAATAGGCCGTAGCCAGCAGCAGGCCGCCCCAGGCCGCCGCCTTGCTGGCCGGCCAGGCCATGCAAAGCCTTGACGTCCAGAACGTGGAGGCGCGCCAGAGGCAGCCGATCAATTGCCCGGCAAGCCATGCGAAAAGCGTGATGTGCAGGCCCGAAATACTCATCAGGTGAGCCACACCCGTGGCGCGAAATACGTCCCAGTCGGCGCGCTCGATGGCAGCCTGGTCGCCCACCACCAGCGCCGCCAGAATGCCGGCAAGCTGGCGGTCGGCCACGCGCTGGAAGATGTCTTCCCGCACTGCCTGCCGAGCCCTCTCGACGGGAAAACGCCAGCTTTCGGCCAAGCGCCGGGGCGGCGCGTCCGCAACTCCGGCACGTACATAGCCTGTCGCCTGGATGCCCTGCTCCCACAGCCAGAGTTCGTAATCGAAACCATGCGGGTTGGCATTGCCATGCGGTGCCTTGAGCTTGACGCTCATCTGCCAGCGTTCGCCGGCGCGCATGGGCTGGGGCTGGCGCTGCAACTGCAGCAGGGCCTCGGCCTGGTCAGCCGAGTCTTCCGGGGTCACATCCCCGCTCGTTTCGCTTGGCCGTGACACCCGGCCCTGCCTGGCGCCGAAACCCGAGTACCAGCCCAAGTAAATTTGCGGAGGCAACTGGACCTGCGCCCCGTCAAGGCGGGCGGACTCGACACCAAAACGAAAACGCACGGCATCCTCCGCCTGCTGGGGCATTGCCAGCACCTGCCCCGTGACCTCGATCGTCGAGCCTTCCAGGGCAGGACTCAGGGCCGAGGCTTTGAAGGCGCCGGCGCGCAACCCGGTCACGGAGAACCCGATCGCGGCTCCAATCAGCACAATCACGCACCTCAATGTCCAAGAGGAAGAAGGCGCGCCCCCCGGTGATCGCGATCGCAAGCGCGAGCCCAGAAAAATGGAGGCCGGGACAAGCAAAGCGAGGTACGCGGCAACTGGCCACAAGGCTGCTTGCTGAAGCTGGAGCGCGGTTCCCAGCACGAACCCGAACAGCCAGGCCGCTGGCGAGCGCGGCGCCGGGGCCCGCGAGGATGATTCCTGAGCGTTCACATACTTACCTGCCTTGGTCGGCCGCCCGTCGAGACCTTTGGCTCGGCTCTTGCTTTGTAACGGCAACGCAAGTATTTGACGCTAGTATCGAGACCTCCTTGAGCCGCCTGTCGGGACCTGTCCCCCAGAGGGTGAAACGGCGGGTACGCCTTGCGTCCCGCGCGAAACCGAACACATAGAGAGACCTCAGCTTGTCCATCCACGTCGCCCTTAGCCACATCACGCATTACCGGTATGACCGGCTGGTCAATCTGGGCCCACAGGTGGTCCGCCTGCGCCCCGCGCCGCACAGCCGCACCAAGGTGTTGTCGTATTCGCTTTCGATCGAGCCGGCCAAGCACTTCATCAACTGGCAGCAGGATCCTTTCGCGAATTACCAGGCGCGGCTGGTTTTTCCCGAACCGACACGCGAGTTCAAGGTCACGGTCGACCTTGTGGTCGAGATGGCGGTGTTCAATCCTTTCGACTTTTTCCTCGAGCCCGAAGCCGAGGAGTTCCCGTTCAAATACAGCCCGATGCAGGCCGACGAGCTCGCCCCCTATCTCGTCAAAAAGCCGCTAACGCCGCTGCTCGAGCGCTATCTGCAAGGGGTCGACCTCACGCCGCGCCGGACGATCGACTTTCTCGTCGGCGTCAACCAGCGCCTGCAGTCGGACATCAAGTACTCGATCCGCATGGAGCCGGGCGTGCAGACACCGGAAGAAACGCTGCAGCTCGCCTCGGGTTCGTGCCGCGATACCGGCTGGCTCATGGTGCAGATGTTCCGGCACCTCGGTCTTGCTGCCCGTTTCGTGTCGGGTTATCTCATCCAGCTCAAGGCCGATGTCAAGTCGATCGACGGGCCCAGCGGGGCCGAGACCGATTTCACCGACCTGCACGCCTGGTGCGAAGTGTTTCTGCCTGGCGCTGGCTGGGTGGGCCTGGACCCGACCTCGGGGCTTATGGCCGGTGAGGGCCACATCCCGCTGGCCTGTACGCCGGAGCCTTCCGGTGCCGCACCCATCGAAGGCGGCGTGGACGAGTCGGAGGTCGAGTTTTCGCACCACATGGGGGTTCAGCGAATCTACGAATCGCCGCGAGTGACCAAACCCTACACCGAAGAACAGTGGGCGGCCGTGCTGGCCCTGGGACACCAGGTCGACCGCGACCTCGTGGCCGGTGACGTTCGACTGACCATGGGCGGTGAGCCGACCTTCGTCGCCACGCAGGACCGCGATGCCGCCGAATGGAACATCGACGCACTCGGCCCGACCAAGCGCGGTTACGCGACCGAACTGGTGCAGAAACTGCGCGCCGAATATGGCGAAGGCGGCTTCCTGCATTTTGGGCAGGGCAAGTGGTACCCGGGCGAGCAATTGCCGCGCTGGGCGCTGAGCATTTTCTGGCGCAAGGACGGCCAGCCGATCTGGAAGAATCCCGACCTTTTCACCGACGAACGCCAGGCGCCGCAATACACCAGTGCCGACGCCAAACGCTTCACCGAAACGCTGGCCAAAAAGCTGGCCATCACGCCCCAGCACATCACGCCCGGGTTTGAAGACACCTGGTACTACCTCTGGCGTGAGCGCCGGCTTCCGGTCAATGTCGACCCCTTCGACTCGCGCCTGGACGACGCCATGGAACGCGCCAGGTTGCGGCGCCTTTTTGCGCAAGGCCTGGATGCCGTGGTCGGCTACGTTCTGCCCCTGAAGGCGCGCGACGAGGCAACCGCAAGCGCCTCGGCGCCGCGCTGGAGCACCGGCCCGTGGTTCTTCCGCGACGAGCGCATGTACCTCATGCCCGGCGATTCGCCGATGGGCTACCGGCTTCCGCTGGATTCGGTGCCGTGGGTGTCCAAAACCGACTATCCCTACCTGCTCGAGACCGACCCGTTCGCGCCGCGCGATGACTTGCCCACCGCCGACGCGCTGGCGGCGCCGTACCAGCGCGCCGAGCCTGCAGCGACCCCAGCGGCAGCCAGCGCTCCCACCGGGCGAATGGCGGCCGCACCAGTAGCTCGCGCGCCCCACAACAGCGCCACCGTGCTGCAGCAATACCTTTCGCGCTACAGTGCCAGCGCTGCGCCGACACCCGCAGCGCGCATTGCGCAGTTCCGGCCGTCCCAGCCTATCACCTCGACGGCACGTTCCCAGAATCTGACCAACGCAGCGGCAGCGGCCACAGCAAGTAGCAGCGCCAGCCCTGCAGCGGCACCGGCCACGCCCGTGCACGCCGAGGAACCGCCCCGCTTTCCCCAACCGCACGAGTCGGCAGCCTGGCTCACCCGCACAGCGTTGTGCGTCGAGGTGCGCGACCCCGAGCGTGCCAACGGCCCCAAGCCTGAAAAGGCCGAAGACAAGAAGCCTCCGGCTGGCGAGAAAAAGCATGGAGAGACTGGCGCGCTCTACGTTTTCATGCCACCGATGGAACGCCTGGAGGACTACCTGGACTTGCTCGCGGCGGTCGAGGCCACCGCAGAAAGCACCGGCATCAAGCTGGTACTCGAAGGGTATGCCCCGCCGCGAGACCCTCGGCTGAAGATGCTGCAGGTCACACCCGACCCCGGCGTCATCGAAGTCAACATCCATCCGGCCTACAACTGGGACGAGCTGGTCGAGCACACCGAATTCCTTTACGAGATCGCGCACCAGACGCGCCTGTCCGCCGAAAAGTTCATGACCGATGGCCGCCACACCGGCACCGGCGGCGGAAATCACTTCGTGCTCGGCGGCGCAACACCGGCAGACAGCCCCTTCCTGCGCAAGCCCGAACTGCTCACCAGCCTGATTTCCTACTGGCACAACCACCCGTCCCTGAGCTATTTGTTCTCGGGCATGTTCATCGGCCCCACCAGCCAGGCCCCGCGCGTCGACGAGGCGCGCAACGACCAGCTGTACGAACTTGAAATCGCCATTCGCGAGATCGAAGCGAACCGCGAGAAATACGGCGCCGACATGCCGCCCTGGATCGTCGACCGCACGCTGCGCAACATTCTGGTCGACGTCACGGGCAACACGCACCGCAGCGAGTTCTGCATCGACAAGATGTACTCGCCCGACTCCTCCACGGGACGCCTGGGCCTGCTCGAACTGCGCGCCTTTGAAATGCCGCCCCATGCCCGCATGAGCATTGCCCAGCAACTGCTGCTGAGGGCGCTGGTGGCGCGCTTCTGGAAAGAGCCCGGCCACGAGCGGCTGACACGCTGGGGCACCGAGTTGCATGACCGTTTCCTGTTGCCCAGCTTCATCCGCATGGACTTCGAGGACGTGCTGTCGGAACTCCGCGAATTCGGCTACCCCTTCCAGATGGACTGGTTCGAACCGCACTTCGAGTTCCGCTTCCCCCTGATCGGCGAAGTCAAGACGCGTGGCATCGAGCTCACCTTGCGAAGCGCACTGGAGCCCTGGCATGTCATGGGCGAAGAAGGCTCGGCAGGCGGAACGGTGCGCTATGTCGACTCCTCGCTGGAACGTGTCGAGGTGCGCGTCAATGGCCTGAACGACAGCCGCTATGTGGTCACCGTCAACGGCCGGCCGCTGCCACTGAAAAATACCGGCACGGTGGGTGACTACGTCGGCGGGGTGCGCTACAAGGCCTGGAATCCGCCCTCGGCGCTGCACCCGTCCATTGGCGTTCATGTTCCCCTGACGTTCGACATCGTCGACACCTGGAGCAAGCGTTCCCTTGGCGGCTGCCAGTACCACGTGGCGCACCCTGGCGGCCTGAGTTACGACAAATTGCCGGTCAACTCCTATGAAGCCGAGAGCCGCCGACTGATGCGTTTTTTCCAGATGGGTCACACCCCGGGCAAGATGAACGTGCCCAAGCTGCAGGTCAACCCCGAGTTTCCCTTCACGCTCGACCTACGCTGATTCGCGAAAGAGATCGGTGAATCCACGTCACAAGCTCGCCCTTGGAGGCAGCGGGCACGGGCATACTTGAGCCCTGTGGAAACCAACCCCTCACTCTTTGCCGAGTCCGAACTCGAATCGCCAGCAGCACTGGCGCTCGCGCTGGCGCCCGATGCGGCAGCCGGACATTTCGATGAGCTGAGGGGCGCCGCGTCGGCCCGCCCTGTCGGCTCGCCCATGGCGTCAATGGCGCCGATGGCACCGATGTCGCCGCTAGCGGCACCGTCCGCGGCGCAGGCCACGCAAGTCCAGCTGGGATCCGCGGGTGCAACGGCTCTGCCAGGCCTTGCACCGAACTCACCCCACTTACCCAGCTCACCGAGTTCATCCAGCCCTTTCTCGCAGGGCCAGTCCATGCCGGCGCTGCCCGCACTGTCCTCCGTGTCCTGCCCTTTCCCGCTTCAGGCCTGGGCGGAGCTTCCACCCGCTGCGGCCACTCGCCGGGGGAGCACCGTACCGCGAAACAGCCCCGACACGCTCGCACCCGCCTGGCAAACGTTTTTCGGCCACCTGGGCAAGGAAGGCTTCGCCGACCTGAACTTGCGCAACGCCAGCCTGCAGCGCCAGATTCGAGACAACGGCGTGACCTACAACGTGTATGCCGACGCCGACGGGCCCCAGCGGCCTTGGGCGCTCGACCTGTTTCCGCTGGTGCTGAGCCCTGCCGACTGGGCGCGCATCGAGTCCGATGTCATGCAGCGGGCACGGCTCCTGGAAAACATCATGGCCGACGTGTATGGGCCTCAGTCGCTGCCCCGGCTGGGTTTGCTGCCGGCCGCACTGGTGCAAGGGCATCCGGGCTACCTGCGTCCGATGCAGGGCGTCAAGCCGCCGAGCGGTCACTTCCTGCACATCGCCGCCTTCGACCTCGGCCGCGGCCCCGACGGCAAATGGTGGGTCGTCTCCCAGCGGACGCAAGCACCGTCGGGCCTAGGCTATCTGCTGGAAAACCGCTTGAGCATTTCGCTGCAGTTCCCCGAAGCCTTCCGCACCATGCACGTCAAGCGGCTGGCTGCCACCTATGAAGCGCTGGTGGACGGACTAAAGGCCGCATGCGCCAGCGCCACCGGCCCTGGCGGCGGCCCGCCGCGCATCGCACTTTTGACGCCTGGCCCCTACAACGAAACCTATTTCGAGCATGCCTACCTCGCGCGCTACCTGGGCCTGACGCTGGTCGAGGGAAGCGACCTGATGGTCCGCGACAACCGCCTCTACCTCAAGACACTCAAGGGCCTGGAGCCGGTGCATGGCCTGCTCAAGCGCCTGGACGACGAATTCCTCGACCCCGTGGAGCTGCGCTCGGACTCGACGCTCGGCGTGCCCGGCCTGCTGCAGGCCATCCGGGCCGGCAACGTCCTGGTCGCCAATGCTCCGGGCTCGGCCTTTCTGGAATCTCCCGCCATGCTGGGATTTCTGCCCGCCTTATGCCGGCATTTCCTGGGTGAAGAGCTTTCAATGCCTTCGCTTGCCACGTGGTGGTGCGGCGAGCAGGCTGCACTGCAAGCCGTGCTGCCACAGCTGCGCGAATGCGTGATCAAGCCGACCTATCCCACGTCGACCATGCCCTCGGTGATTGGCCGGAGCCTGTCGCGTGCCAAGCTCGACGAGTGGGCCGGACGAATTCTTCGCCACGGCGAGGACTTCACCGTTCAGGCCTACCTGCCCCTGTCGCAGGCACCCACCTGGCAAGGCAGGCGCATTGCGCCGCGCTCGGCAATGCTCAGGGTGTTCGCGGTGCGGGATGGCCAGGGCCAGTGGCGCGTGCTGCCCGGCGGCCTGGCCCGGCTTGCCGGGAACAGCGAGAACATTGCCTCCATGCAGCACGGCGGCAGCAGTGCCGACGTATGGGCGTTAAGCGGCGCTTCGGACAATCTCGAGGTCACCCCCGACAGCCGCGTCGCACCATCCTTCGTTTCATCGCCACGGAGCGGGCAGGCTGTTACCAGCCGGGCCGCCGAAAACCTTTTCTGGCTGGGCCGCTACACGGAGCGAGCTGAAAATTCGGTCCGTCTTGCGCAGCTCACACTGCAAAGCCTGAGCGGCGAAAACCAGACCTCCCAGCCCTTGCTGTCCTGGCTCGGCGCCATGGCCGTGGACAACGCGCTGGTGACTTCGTCGGTGCCATCGGCGCTGCAGGCCCGGCGCGTGTTCGAGCGCTCACTCATCGCCAGCCTCGGCGATGCGACCAAGGCGGCGAGCGTCGGCTACAACCTGCAGGCCTTGAAGCACGCCGCTTCCGCCGTGCGTGAGCGGCTCTCACGCGAGCAATGGCAGATGGTGGTGCGTGCAGAGGCCGACTTTTTCTCACGCTGCGCGAAATTCAGCGGGCCGCAGCACAAGGGCCACGAAGCACTGGAATACTCCACTCTCGACGCGCTGCGCGCGCTCGAATCCGCCAGCAGCTTTCTGGCGGCGCTGACCGGCGCACAGACCGATCGCATGATGCGGGACGACGGCTGGCGCCTCCTCAGCATCGGCAGGAATCTCGAACGCCTGAGCACACTGGCGTCTGCCCTGTCGATAGGATTCGAAACAGGCGCGGTGTTTGATGAAGGCGGCTTCCAGGCACTGGTCTCACTGTTCGACAGCACCATCACTTTTCACGCGCAATACCAGCAGCGGCGGGACGTAGTCGCGCTGCTGGACCTGCTGGTTCTCGATCGCGACAATCCCCGCTCGCTGAGCTGGGTGGTCCAGACGCTGCGTGCGCGGCTGGGCAAACTGGCTGACACCGAGCACGGTGAACTGGCCGACCTGGCGCGCCATTTGCCAGTCCCGGGGGACTGGAATCTGGTTGAACTGTGTGGAGGCGCCGCCGACACCGGACCTGTCAGCCGCTTCGCCGGACTGATCGAGCAGTTGGGTCAGTGCACGGTGGCGGCACTCGAACTGTCAGACCTGATCAGCCGGCGCTACTTCAGCCACGCCACCGGTGCCAGCCATAGCGTGGGCGCTTGACGCAACGCCGCTACCAGCCCTTGTCCCCCAACTCCTGAACCCTGACGCCTGCCGCATGCTCCTCCACGTCGTCCACGAGACACGCTACGACTACTCCCCTTCGGTCGAGAACGCACACCACGTGGTCTGCCTGCAGCCTGGCGACCACAGCGGCCAGCGGCTGGTGCGGCACAACCTGGACATCCAGCCCGCCCCCTCGAGCCTGCAGGAACTTGCCGATGTCTATGGCAACCCGCGAACCTTCTTTTCGCTGGAGACGCCCCACGACAGACTCTGTGTGGTGGCCGACAGCCTGATCGAGACGTCGCGCGCCCGTGAGCCGGGGAGTGTCGGGCCGGCCTGGGAAAAAGTGCGCGAATATTTCCGTTACCACACGAGCGGCGCATGGGACCCGGCCTGCGAGTTCGTTTTCGCGTCCCCCTACGTGCCACGAGATGAAGCCTTTGCCGATTTTGCGCGAGCGAGCTTTTTGCCGGGCCGGCCCGTGCTCGAAGCTGCCAGCGACCTGATGCGCCGCATCTACCGGCATATGAAGTACGAAACCCTCAGCACCGACGTCAACACACCGGCGCTCGAGGCGCTGGCCCAAGGCAAGGGCGTATGCCAGGACTTCGCACACATCATGGTCGCCTGCTGCAGGGCAATGGGCCTGCCGGCACGCTACGTCAGCGGCTATCTGCTGACGCAACCCCCGCCCGGCCAGCCGCGGCTGATTGGCAGCGATGCGTCGCACGCCTGGGCTTCGGTCTACTGCCCGGCGTCGACTGCATCGCCGCAGGGCCACGGTGAGCTGGCCTGGGGGCAATGGGTCGACTTCGACCCCACCAACGACCGCTCGCCAGGTGAAGACTACGTGACGCTCGCGACCGGCCGGGACTTTCTCGATGTCTCTCCCATGCGCGGCGTGATTCGGGGCGGCGCACGCCACGCGCTGTCTGTTGCCGTGACGGTGGCGCCGGCTGAATCGGCGGAGCCGGCCGATCTTCACGGGCGCTGACCCGAAGCGCTCCTCAAGGCAACGGCGCACCGGCAAGGCAGCCTCTTTAGAATCGACCATCCGCAAGACCCGGACGCCCGGGGAAACGCTTGCCGATTCGCAACGCACGCTTCATCACTTCACAAGGAAACCCATGAGCACCGCCAACCCGACCAGCGTTTACGACAAGCTCAAGAGCCTGGGTATCACACTTCCACCTGTTTCGACGCCTGCGGCCGCGTACGTGCCTTATGTCCAGACGGGTTCGCTCGTCTTCCTGAGCGGCCACCTGGCGAAAAAAGACGGCAAGGTCATCGTCGGCCAGTTGGGCAAGACCATGAGCACGGATGAAGCGAAGCCGGCGGCACGCGCCATTGCCATCGACCTGATGGGAACCCTGCATGCGGCGCTGGCAGAAAAGGGCAAGACGCTGGATGACGTCAAACGCATCGTCAAGCTCATGAGCCTGGTGAATTCCAGCCCGGACTTCACGGAACATCACCTCGTCACCAATGGAGCCAGCGAGCTCATCGGCGAAGTGTTTGGGGCGGCAGGTGCGCATGCGCGCAGCGCTTTCGGCGTGGCGCAGATTCCAATGGGTGCCTGTGTGGAAATCGAAATGATCGCCGAGGTCGGCTGAGAACCACCGTCGGCGCAAGAAGGGCGGTACTGCCGACTCGTCGGCAATTCCAACACAGAGGTCCGGACCTGCCCCTTGAGCGCTCAGCGCTTCTCAACGGCTTATCGCCTCTAGGCAAATTCAGGTTCTCAGGCGCTTATTCAAGCCGCGTGATCGACGTGGGCTTGAAGCCCAGGTCGGCCGCCTTGCCCTTGCGCGCCCTGGCTGCGCGGGCGTTGTTCAGGCTGCGGATTTCAAGCGTTTCCTCACGCTCTTTTGCGCCCCGGCCAATGCCTTCGATGCGCACGCTACGCGTGTAGGCGGCGGCCCCGGCCAGCTGGTCCTTGGCTTCCAGGTCGATCAACATCAGACCGCGCCCGCCTTTTTCCATCTGCTTGAGCTCGCCGATCTCGAACGTAAGGATTCGCCCGCCCGTAGAGGCGCAGGCAACATGGGTTGCTGCGGCCAGCGGCTGCGAGCCTGACGTACCCTGGACATGGGACGGCTTGCAAAGGGTTTCGCCGTCAGCCAGGCTGATGAAGGCCTTGCCGCTGCGGTTTCTTGAAATGAGATTTTCCAGCGTGGCCATAAAGCCGTAGCCACCCGATCCCGCAAGCAGCAGGCTTGCATTGGCGGGGCCTGCGAAGTAATGCACAAGCTGCGTCGTCGCCTCCAGATCGACCAGCGTGGTGACGGGCTGGCCGTCACCGCGCGCGCCCGGCAATGCCGACACCGGCACCGAATAGACCCGCCCGTTGGAGCCGAACGCCAGCAGGATGTCGACGGTGCGGCATTCGAAGGTGCCGTACAGGCCATCGCCCGACTTGAAGGCAAAGCTCGATTGCTCGTGGCCATGGCCGTTTCGTGCACGTACCCAGCCTTTGCTGCTGACCACCACCGTGACGGGCTCGTCGATCACTTTGACCTCGATCACCGCCTTTTTCTCGGCCTGGATGAGCGTGCGGCGCGCGTCGGCAAAAAGCTTCGCGTCGGCCTCGATTTCCTTGACCATGAGCCGGCGCAATGCCGTCGGGTTGCCGAGAATTTCCTCCAGCTTGCCCTGCTCCTCGCGCAGGCCCTTGAGCTCCTGCTCGATCTTGATCGCCTCGAGTCGGGCCAGTTGACGCAGGCGGATTTCGAGGATGTCCTCGGCTTGCCTGTCACTGAGCCTGAAGCGCTCGACCAGTGCGGCCTTGGGATCTTCAGCCTGGCGAATGATCGCGATGACTTCATCAATATTGAGCAGCACCAGCTGCCGTCCCTCGAGAATGTGGATGCGCGCGAGGACCTTGTCCAGTCGAAAGCGCGAACGGCGTTCGATCGTGGTTTGCCTGAACTCGATCCATTCCGTCAGCATCTGGCGGAAGGACTTCTGTGTCGGCCGGCCATCGAGCCCGACCATCGTCAGGTTGATGGGCGCGGAGCTTTCCAGGCTGGTGTGCGCCAGCAAGGTGTTGATCAACTCCGATTGGCCAATGCGGCTGGTCTTGGGTTCGAACACCAGGCGCACGGCTGCGTCCTTGCTCGACTCGTCCCGCACCACGTCGAGCACCGACAACACGGTTTGCTTGAGCAGAACCTGATCCTGGCTCAGGGCTTTCTTGCCCATGCGAACCTTGGGATTGGTGAGCTCCTCGATCTCTTCGAGGACGCGCTGCGTGCTCACGCCCGGCGGCAGCTCCTGCACCACCAGTTGCCATTGGCCGCGGGCAAGGTCCTCGATTTTCCAGCGCGCCCTCACCTTCAGCGAGCCGCGGCCGGTCTTGTAGGCGGCCGCGATATCGGCCGCGCTCGAAATAATCTGCCCGCCGCCCGGATAGTCGGGGCCACTGACCAGTGCGAAGAGCTCGTCGTCGGTCAGCTTGGGCGACTTGATGAGAGCCACGCATGCATCGGCGACTTCTCTCAGGTTGTGGCTGGGTATCTCGGTCGCCAGGCCCACCGCAATGCCACTGGCGCCGTTAAGCAGGGTGAACGGCAGGCGCGCAGGCAGCTGCCGAGGTTCCTCGGTGGATCCGTCGTAGTTGGGTATGAAGTCGACGGTGCCTTCGTCGATCTCGTCCATCAGCAGGCTGGTGATGCGCGCCAGGCGCGCTTCGGTGTAGCGCATTGCGGCTGCGCCGTCGCCGTCGCGCGAACCGAAGTTGCCCTGTCCATCGATCAGCGGGTAGCGCTGGCTGAAGTCTTGCGCCATGCGAACCAGCGCGTCGTACGCCGCCTGGTCGCCGTGCGGATGAAAGCGGCCGAGCACGTCACCGACCACGCGCGCGCTCTTGACCGGCTTGGCACCCGTTGCGCCATTGGCGCCGCCAAAGCCCAGGCCCATCCGCGCCATGCTGTAGAGAATGCGCCGCTGCACCGGCTTCTGGCCGTCGCAGACGTCGGGCAAGGCCCTGCCCTTGACCACGCTCAAGGCGTACTCGAGGTAAGCGCGCCGCGCGTAAGCGCCCAGGGAGTCCTGAGCGGCGGGCTCGGGCACGGCGGGGGCATCGGGTGTGAACAGATCCATGACTAGAGAAAGCTTTTGATAGATTTAGAAGATCAGCAGACCAAGATCAGGAGATCAGGAGATCAGGGGATCAGGGGCTCAGGAAATCCAGAGAAAAAGGCAGCACAAGCAGCATCGCCTGCAGAGCCGGAACCTTGCGACGGCGCTGCGCGCAGGCCGGCACTGGCGACCCGTCAATCGCCATAAGGCTCGACGTCGGGCCGAGCGTCTGGCGTGGTCGACTTGGAAGCCATCGAGCCAGGCATGTTGCCGCGGCCATGGGCACCACCCATCATTTCCATACGCACCCGGCCGGACCCGGCCGCCGCACGGGACCGTGTCGCGGCGGGTGGCTTGAGCTGGGCATAGAGCTGCAGGACCGTTTTGACGTAGTTACGCGTTTCCGGGTAGTTCGGCACCCGGTTGCCCGCTCGCTGTACGGCGCCCTCGCCCGCGTTGTAAGCGGCGATGGCGAGTTCGAGCTGGCCCGGAAATCTGTTGAGCAGATCGCGCAAGTAGCGCGTTCCGGCGCCGATGTTGATCTTGGGGTCCGTCAGCTTCTTTTCGATGGCGCCGGAATGGTCGGCTCGAACGCCGTAGCGGGCAGCCGTGGGCGGTATGAGTTGCATCAGGCCGACCGCCCCTTTTGGCGAGACCGCGAGCGCGTCGAAACCTGACTCCGTCGCAATCAAGGCCTGCAGCAATTCATAGTCGATGTCGTGCCGCGCGGCGGCATCGCGAAGCAGGTGCTTGACAGCCTTGTAGCCGAGCGACACCTCGAAAAATGCCGTCAGCTTGGCCGGCGCCGCGGCCGCACCCGAAGCTCCCGCGTAACGGTCGGACGAAGCAGACGCCAGGCCCTCGGCGCCAGAATCCCGTCCAGCCTGAAAATCACCTGCGCCTTTGAAGAAAAGCTCGTAGCGTTCGTCCAGCCTGTCGCTGGCGAAGTGCGCGACGCCCTTTGCGTCCACATAGCCCCAGACGTCGGCCCGGGCAGCTGCAGGCAACAGCCATACGAGGCACAGCATGAGGCCCGCGATGAGCCTTCGAACGCATCCGGACGGCCTTGCGGACCCGCTCACGTCCTTGCCCGCGCTCGCCATGGACAAGGTTTCAAACAGAGAAAGCAGCGTCATCAGATATCGACTTCGACCATGTCACCGTGGAGCTCCATGAGGAGGCGCCGCGCCGAAGCTTCCCCTTTACCCATGAGCTTGGTGATCAGGTCCTCGGTCTGTGTGAAATCGAGGTCCCCAAGCTGGACAGGCAAAAGTCGGCGCGTATCCGGATTGAGTGTGGTGTCCCACAATTGTTCCGCGCTCATCTCTCCCAGGCCTTTGAAACGGCTGATGCTCCAGCCGCCTTCCTTGACGCCCTCCTTGCGCAGCTTGTCGAGAATGGCGACGAGCTCGCCCTCGTCGAGCGCGTAGGCCTTGGACGCCGGCTTCTTGCCCCGCGGCGGCGCATCGACCCGGTACAACGGCGGACGCGCCACATAGACGTTGCCGGCCTCGATGAGCTTGGGAAAATGCCGGAAGAAGAGCGTCAGGAGGAGCACCTGGATGTGGGAGCCGTCGACGTCGGCATCACTCAGGATGCACACCTTGCCGTAGCGCAAGCCGGACAGGTCGGCGTTGTCCTGCGGACCGTGCGGATCGACCCCGATCGCCACGGCGATGTCGTGAATTTCAGTGTTGGCAAACAGCCGGTCACGCTCGACTTCCCAGGTGTTGAGCACCTTGCCGCGCAGGGGCAGGATGGCCTGGCTTTCCTTGTCGCGGCCCATCTTGGCGCTACCGCCAGCCGAGTCGCCCTCGACCAGGAAGACTTCGTTGTTCGCCAGGTCCTTGCTTTCGCAATCGGTGAGCTTGCCAGGCAGCACGGCTACGCCCGACCCCTTGCGTTTTTCGACTTTCTGGCCGGCTTTCTGCCGCGTTTGCGCCGCTCGAATGGCAAGCTCCGCCAGCTTCTTGCCGTACTCGACGTGCTGATTGAGCCAGAGCTCGAGCGTAGGCCGCACGAAGCTGGAGACCAGGCGCACCGCGTCCCGTGAATTGAGCCGCTCCTTGATCTGGCCCTGGAATTGAGGGTCGAGCACCTTGGCCGACAGCACATAACTGGCGCGCGCAAACACGTCCTCGGGCAGCAGCTTGACGCCCTTGGGCAGCAGCGAATGCAGGTCAATAAAACTCTTCACCGCGGTGAAAAGCCCGTCGCGCAGGCCGCTTTCATGCGTCCCGCCAGCCGTGGTCGGGATCAGGTTGACGTAGCTCTCGCGTACCGGTTGCCCCTGCTCGGTGAAGGCTACGCACCACTGGGCGCCTTCGCCCTCAGTGAAGCTCTCGTGCGCCGAGTCCGCAAAGCCTTCGCCCTCAAACAGCGGAATGACCGGCTCATCGTTGAGCGTCTGCATGAGGTAGTCACGCAAGCCGCCCTTGTAGAGCCAGGTCTGTGTCTCGCGCGTTTTTTCGGTGACCAGCGTGACGGATACGCCGGGCATCAGCACCGCCTTGCTGCGCAGCAGATGCGCCAGCTCGGCCATGGGCAGCGCGGCCGACTCGAAATAGCGGCTGTCAGGCCACGCCCTGACGGAAGTTCCGGTGCGCCGGTCGCCCTCCCCGGCGGCGCGCACTTCCAGCGGCTCGACCACATCGCCACCGGAAAACACGATACGCGCCACCTTGCCGTCGCGCCAGGCCGTGACCTCCAGGCGCTTGGACAGTGCGTTGGTCACGCTCACGCCAACGCCATGCAGTCCGCCTGAAAAGCTGTAGGCGCCGCCGCTGCCCTTGTCGAACTTGCCGCCCGCATGAAGGCGCGTGAAGACCAGCTCGATCACGGGGGCGTTCTCTTCGGGATGCAGACCATAGGGAATGCCGCGGCCATCGTCGTCCACCGTGACGGAGCCATCCGTGTGCAGGGTGACGCGGATCTTCTTGCCATGTCCGGCGAGCGCCTCATCCGCAGAGTTGTCGAGCACTTCCTGGATGATGTGCAGCGGATTATCGGTGCGCGTGTACATGCCCGGCCGCTGCTTGACGGGCTCCAGGCCCTTGAGCACGCGAATGGAACTCTCGGAGTAGGCGGGTGGGATTTTTGCGGCCATGAGTCGGTTGGAAATTGCCGCGATTGTATGCGCGCCGGGCAACAGGGCTGGATAAATATACAGTCCTCAAGGCAAACCTTTTGTGGCGGCCTGGCGACTGGACCGTTGATTGCCCGAGCCCTGCGCCCAGCGACGAAGAGCTGTCTCCTTTACAGTCATGGGATGTCCCAAGACCTCAAACAGCCCGGCGGCAAACCCTCATTGCTCCAGATTCTTGCCTGCGGAGCGTTCATCGTCACCCTGTCGATGGGCATTCGACACGGCTTTGGACTTTGGCTTCAGCCCGTCATCCAGGCCAACGGCTGGACGCGGGAAACCTTTGGCTTTGCGCTCGCGGTACAAAACCTTTCCTGGGGCTTTTTCGGCATCTTCGCTGGCATGGTCGCCGACCGCTACGGCGCTTTCCGGGTCGTCGTGGTGGGCGCTCTGCTGTATGCGGTCGGCCTGCTCGGCATGGCGCTGGCAACCACCAGTTTTCTCTTCATGCTTTTTGCGGGCGTGGTTATCGGGGCGGCTCAGGCCGGAACGACCTACGCCGTGATTTTCGGGGTCATCGGGCGTAACGTATCGGCTGAGAGGCGCTCCTGGGCGATGGGCGTCGCAGCGGCGGCGGGCTCCTTCGGGCAGTTTCTCATGGTGCCTACGGAAGGCTTCCTGATCAGCCAGCTGGGCTGGCGGGAAGCGCTCATGGCGCTTGCGGCGGCCACCCTCATCATGGTGCCGCTGGCCTTGGGCCTGCGCGAAAACTCTGCCGGGGGCGTGCAGGCGGCCAAGCGCGAGCAGACGATTGCCCAGGCGCTGCGCGAAGCTTTCCACTACCCCAGCTTCCGCCTGCTGCTGGCAGGCTATTTTGTCTGCGGCTTTCAGGTGGTGTTCATCGGGGTTCACCTGCCCAGCTACCTCAAGGACAAAGGTCTTTCGCTTGAAGTGGCGAGCTATGCGCTGGCGCTGATCGGCCTTTTCAACGTCTTCGGTACCTACTTCGCTGGTGTGCTCGGGCAAAGCATGCCCAAGAAGAACATCCTCGCCGCTATCTACCTGGCCAGGGCCGTGACCATTTCGCTGTTCCTGTGGTTGCCCCTGAGCCCCCTCAGCGTTTACGTATTCGCGGCAGTCATGGGCCTGCTGTGGCTAAGCACAGTGCCCGTGACCAACGCGGCCGTTGCGCAGATCTTCGGCGTACAGCATCTGTCGATGCTCGGCGGCTTCATCTTCCTGAGCCATCAGGTCGGCTCATTTCTGGGCGCCTGGCTCGGCGGCTTCATCTACAACCGCAGCGGCAACTACAACCTCGTCTGGTACATCGCAATCGCGCTCGGCGTGTTCGCGGCGCTGATCAACTTGCCCGTCCGCGAGACGCCGATTAACAGGGGCGCCAATGCCCTGCCGGCAGGAGCCTGACGGATGGTGCGAGTACTGGCCTGGACCGCAACCCTTGGCGCATCGCTCGCCGTATTTGCGCTTTACACGCGGCCGCAATTCCTCGTGATGCTGGCTGACCAGGTCTGGTCGTGCTTCTAGCATGACGGATTTATCAGCCCCGGCGCATGGCAGCGAGACAGCAACGGCCTGGGTGCGCCGATTCTCACCCTTGATCGCCGCGGGCGGGCAGGTGCTGGACCTGGCCTGCGGAACGGGTCGCCACGCACGCTTTTTGTCTGCACTCGGACACCCCGTCGTACTGGTCGACAGGTCTGCCGAAGCGCTGGCGGAGGCGGCTGCGGGGTTGAGCGGTCCGTCCGAGGTCCACGTCGCCGACCTCGAATCCGGGCCCTGGCCTTTCAGCGGCCGTCAATTTGCCGGGCTCGTCATCACAAACTATCTCTGGCGTCCGCTTTTCCCCGCAATTCTGACCAGCCTTCAGGCGGGCGGCGTGCTGATTTATGAAACCTTTGCGGATGGCAACGAAACGGTCGGCCGGCCTTCGCGTCCCGATTTCCTGCTGCGCCCGGGCGAGCTTCTCGACGTCTGCAGGGGTCTGCGTGTCATAGCGTTCGAGGATGGGTACGAGTTCGCGCAGGGCGCGAAAGGAGAACGCTTCGTGCAAAGAATTGCCGCCGTCAGCCCGATTGAGAGCCGGCCGGGGCAACCGCCCGCGCGCTACCCCATCGCCTGAAAAACCCGCCCCAATGCGTCTGGGCCACAGAATGAGCGTTCGCTGCAAAACGGACGCGCCGATTCCCTTTTGACACGCTTTTTGACCGATAGCGGAGCTATCGGCCTTCAATAAAAACCTGGAAAAGACTTTCCTCAGCGGGGCCACGTTTCCCCATGCACGCCTTCTGCCGTCCAGACTCCCGGCGCGGCCCGGAACGGTGTGCCCGTCTGGGTAGAATGCTCCATTGGCCCCGCGCCCACCCGGCGCTACTCGATCAAGGTAGCTCACAAGCATGAAAATTATTACTGGCAGCATCGTTGCCCTGGTTACACCCCTGCTCGAGAACGGCGGCGTCGATTACCCGACGCTGCGAAAGCTGGTGGACTGGCACATTGCTGAAGGCACCGACTGCATCGGTGTGGTCGGCACGACAGGTGAGTCGCCGACGGTCAATGTAGAAGAGCACTGCGAGATCATCCGTGTCGCGGTCGAGCAGGCAAAAACCCATGGTGCCAAGGCCGTGCCCATCATGGCCGGCTGCGGCGCCAACTCCACGTCTGAAGCCATCGAGCTGGCCCGCTTTGCCGCGGGTGTCGGCGCCGACTGCCAGCTCCAGGTCGTGCCCTATTACAACAAGCCGACGCAAGAAGGCCAGTACCGGCATTTCAAGGCCATCGCCGAAGCGGTGGATCTGCCGATGGTGCTGTATAACGTTCCTGGCCGAACGGTGACCGACATGCTCCATGCCACCGTCCTGCGCCTGGCGCAGGTGCCCGGCATCGTGGGCATCAAGGAGGCCACCGGCAACCTCGAACGCGCCCAATGGCTGATCAAGGAGACCCCGGCTGACTTCGCCGTTTACTCCGGCGATGACGCGACGGCTGTGGCCCTGATGCTGTGCGGCGGCCAAGGCAACGTCAGCGTCACGGCCAACCTTGCGCCGCGCCTGATGCACGAGTTGTGCGTAGCGGCTGTGTCGGGCGACGCCCGCCGCGCCATGCAAATCCAGCTCAGGCTGCTGCCGCTGCACAAGCATCTGTTTGTCGAGGCCAACCCTATCCCCCTGAAATGGGCGATGGCCCGGATGAACCTGTGCGGCCCTACCCTGCGCCTGCCGATGACGGATCTCGAAAGCTCCAATGAAGCCGTGGTGGAAAACGCCCTGCGCGTCTCTGGCCTGCTCTGAATTACCAAGGAACCCTGAAGTGAAGACTCTTTTCAAGCGCGCTGAATCACTGAACTCCAGCCTGCCCGCATGGGCCGTGCTGGTAGCTGCACTGGCCTTGCCCGGCTGCACGACCTTGAGCAACCTGACCAGCGGCGACAAGGTGGACTACAAATCGACCGGCAGCAAGGGCCCGTCGCTCGACGTTCCGCCGGACCTGACGCAGCTCTCGCGCGAGTCGCGCTACGTGGTGCCAGGCGCCCCGGTGAGCGCCAGCGCCTACCAGGTTGGCCAGGCAACCCCGGCACTCCCGTTGGCCACGCTTAATGTCGGCGACGTGCGCATCGAGCGCGCAGGAAACCAGCGCTGGCTGGTCGTCAACCGGAGCCCCGAGCAACTGTGGTCGCCCGTGCGCGACTTCTGGCAGGAAAGCGGTTTCCTGCTGTCGCTGGAGCAGCAGAACCTGGGCATCATGGAAACCGATTACGCCGAAAACCGTGCCAAGCTGCCGCAGGATTTCATCCGCAACACGCTGGGCAAAGTGCTGGAAAGCCTCTACTCGACCGGCGAGCGTGACAAGTTCCGCACCCGCCTGGAAAAAGCCCCGAACGGCGGCACTGAAATTTACGTCAGCCACCGCGGCATGGTCGAGACCATCATCGACCCCCGCCAGGGCAATGCCGGTTCCGGCCAGACCATGTGGCAGCCCCGGCCGGCCGACCCTGAACTCGAAGCCGAATTCCTGCGCCGCATGATGGTCAAGCTGGGCGTTTCACAAGAGCAGTCCAGGGCGCAGATCGCTTCGGCAGCTCCGCGCCAGACAGCGCGCGTGGCCAACCTCAACAACAGCCCCGTCGTGCAGATCGACGAAGGCTTCGACCGCGCATGGCGCCGCGTTGGCCTTGCACTCGACCGCACCGGATTTACCGTCGAAGACCGCGATCGCAGCCAGGGCTTGTACTTCGTGCGTTACGTCGAACCCGTCAGCGACAAGAAGGAACCCGGTTTCTTCAGCAAGCTGTTCGGCGGTGCGTCGGCGACGCCCGAGCCTTTGAAGTACCGCATCGCCGTCCGCTCGCAAGGCGAAGCCACCACGGTCTCGGTGCTGAACGCGCAAGGCGGCGCCGAAACGTCGGCCAATGCACAACGCATCGTCCAGGTCATTGCGGACGATCTGAAATAGCCCTGCGCTGAATCGCTTCCCGCGTGCTGCGTTTCAAAAGCCTGGGCAGCGGCAGCACCGGAAACGCCACCCTGGTCGAGGCGACCGGGCTGCTGCCCACCCGCCTGCTGGTCGATTGCGGACTCGGCATACGCCAGTTGTCCGCGCGTCTCCTTGAGGCCGGCCTCGCGCTCGAAGACATCGACGCGATCTTCATCACGCACGAGCACAGTGACCACATTGGCTGCGCGCAGCGCCTGTCACAGCGCTACGAAAAACCGGTCTGGATGAGCAAGGGCACTTATGCAGCTTGCGGCTCGCCTGACTTTGGCAATCGCCTTCGCGTGGCGCGCGACGGCGAAGCCATCGACCTCGGCGGCATGCAGCTGACGCCCTTTACGGTGCCGCACGACGCACGCGAGCCCCTGCAGCTGACCTGTACCGATGGAGCGCTCAAGCTGGGCATCCTGACGGACCTGGGCCATGCCACGTCCCATGTGCTCGCGCATCTGGCCAACTGCGATGCACTGGTGCTCGAATGCAACCATGACACTGACATGCTGAGCCGATCGAGCTACCCCGCATTCCTGAAGCACCGGGTCGGAGGCTTATACGGTCACCTCTCAAACCTGCAGGCCAGCGAGATCGCGCAGGCGGTTGCGCATGGGCGCCTGAAGTACGTAGTGGCCGCCCATCTCAGCCAACAAAACAATCATCCGGACCTCGCCCTGCAATCGATGGCCGCAGTGGCCGGCACGGCGGAAGTCGTGGTCGCCAGCGCCGGGGGCGGTACCCGCTGGATCGAGGCTTGACGCAGTCGGGAACGCCCCAATAAAAAAGCCGCCCGAAGGCGGCTTTTTCGTTCGCTGCGTACCCGTCAAGGTACGCTGGCGAAGACTATTTAGCGGCTGCTAGGAGCAGCAGCGGCGCTGGCTGCCTGGGCGGCTGCATCAGCAGCGGCGGTCGATGCGCCGGAAGCAGGTGCCGAAGCATCAGCTACAGGAGCAGGAGCAGGAGCAGGCACAACCACAACGGGTGCAGGTGCAGGAGCTTCTTCTTTCTTGCCGCAAGCAGCGAGAGCAACAGCGGCGACGATGGCGGCCAGAGCGAGGGACTTGTTCATTTTTTATGATTCCTAGATGAATGAGAAACAGGTTCGGCGATTTTGTCAAAACGCCGATCCGTGAAGATTGACTGATTCGACCAGGCGGAAGTAACAAAAACAAAAGCTCTTCCGGCCCAGCCTCTGAGTATATGCGGGTTTACGAGAGTTTGCCAACAAACCATTAGCGCCCTTGGGCCCCGTTGGTCCGCCGGCTGCTAAAGCCCCAGGATAGTTGCCGGGAACGCCGGACTGCTTCTGGGCAGCCATCCGGCCACGCGCTCCTGGACAGCGACCCGCCGCGCCGCGTGATGGCTGCAGATTCCCGTGCTCCGCTCCGTATCGAGGCGTTCTGCTACCCAGACCGGCGCCAGCATCAAACTGCCGCCCCCATCCAGGCCTGGCAGGCGTCGGCATTCGATCTGATGCGCCCATGTACCGCGCCAATGCACGAAGCGATGGTGCTTGCGCGCCACCATGTCGTAGCGCGCCGCAAGCATCACGAGCCGCCCGCCACCGCGGGCCCAGTCGTTGAGGCTTGAGGCGACCACGGCCTCGCCCAGCGGCCAGTCATCGAAGTCGGGATCGCACACGACGAGTTGCTTCCAGCGCTGGGCCGCTGCCACGGCGAAGACTTGCCGGACCAGCCCCGTGAAAGCTTCGCGGCCCTCGAACCTACCCTCCGGAAGCAAGCAAGCTTCAGTCATCTTCTTCACCTACCAGCCAGCCCGCGTCGTGCCAGTCGGCCAGCAAATCGAGGGCCGATGCAGACGCCTTCGCCAACTGGGGCGAGGCCAGCCCTCGTTCATCGGCGAGTTGCTGCATGAGGCGGGCGTCCCTTCCTTTGGCGAGGTAACTCTCGCCATTGATGAAGACGTGGTGTTCGTCGTACATCATCCGCGTCTGGCGCGCCAGCCGAACCCCTTGCGAAGACCCGGGATGCCAGTGCCCTGCAGGCGAGTCGAACCAGACCGAGGGCTTGGGCTCTGTCAGGTACTCGCCCAAGGCGCACGGCAACGCGAGCGGATCCTTCAGGGCAGCGTCGAGCGCCTGGCGTGCGAAGCGTGTCAACCCGTCAGGGACGGCCGCCGGGTTCTGCGTGGCCTGCTGAGAACGATCTCCGTACATCTTTTGCCGCAGCACAGGACTGGCTTGCCCACGAGGGCCCTCCGCGGCCTCTTGTGCATCATCATCCTGCCCGCAGTACTCAGCCAGTCGCTGCAATAGCGCGCCGGCAATTTCGCTTTGTGCCGGCGCACGAAAACCGATGGAGTAGGTCATGCAGGCTTGCGGTTTGCCATCGCTCCCGGTCGAGGCCTCGGCAATACCGTCGTGCGCATAGCGGGGCGGCAGGTACAGCATGTCGCCGGCCTCGAGCACGAACTCCTCGGTCGGCTGAAAGTTTTTCAGGATCTTCAGGGGCACGCCCTCCTGCAGGGTCAGGTCCTGCTGCTGGCCTATGCGCCAGCGGCGTTTGCCGCTCGCCTGAAAAAGAAACACGTCGTAGCTGTCGAAATGCGGGCCTACGCCACCGCCTTCGCTGGCGTAGGAGATCATCAGGTCGTCCATGCGGGCATCGGGCACGAAGCGAAAGCCCTGCAGCAATGCATGCGCGCGCGAGTCGTGCAGGTCGACGCCCTGCACCAGGAGCGACCAGCCGGGCTTGCTCAGCGGGGGAAGGCTGCGCGCCTTGAAGGGGCCGGACTTCATGCGCCAGCCTTTGGCTTCGCGCAGGATCAGGCGCGACTCGACGGCCTCCCGGGCGGCGAGCTCGAAAAGGGCTGGCCGATCCATCAAAGGTTTGAATTCCGGGATCGCCTGGCGCACCAGGAGCGGCTGTTTTTGCCAATGATGGCGCATGAATTGCCGGGGCGTCAGGCCGCCGAGCAGGGCAAGTGGTCGTGAGGTATCCATGGGACAATTGTCGGATGAAAATCACTCCCCAATGTGTGGTGGCGCTGACCTGGGTGTTGAAGGACACCCTGGGTGAAGTGCTGGACGAACTGGACGAGCCGGTCGAGTTCCTCATCGGTGGCAACGACTTGCTGGCCAAGATCGAGGAAGCGCTGCAAGGCCATGAACCGACCGACCGCATCGACCTGCATCTCGAACCCGAACAGGCCTTTGGCGACTACAACGAGAACTTCGTCTTTCTGGAGCCCCGGGCCGCCTTTCCTGCCGAACTCGAGGAAGGCATGACCTTCGACGGCATGGCCTTGCCGGCAGGATGCAGTGCGGACACGCCCAAGGGCCTGATCTACACCGTCACCGACATCTACCCCGAACACGTCGTGCTGGACGGAAACCATCCCCTCGCGGGCATCGCCATCCGGCTTTCGCTGGTGGTCGAGTCGGTGCGCGAAGCGACAGCCGAGGAAGTGGACCAGGGTTCTCTCGGTACCGGCTTTTTCAAGCTCGAAGCCGTTGACAGTCTGCCACCCGTACAGGGCTCCCAGCGGCTTCACTGAAAGCGTTCTTCCAGCAAAAAGCCGCCAGGCCCTTGCAGGCCACGGCGGCTTTTTTTCGGTAGGCGCTAGGCCTGAGACCGCGCCTTACGCCTTACATGCGGTAGATCTGGTTGTTCTGCACCCGCACGCGATCGCCGACACGCAGGTCGCCGGTGGCCGGTACGTCGTACTCACGGCGTGCGCCGTTGTCCATTTGCAGCATCACGCGATAAGCCTCGCGCGTTTCTGTGCGGGCGTTGCGCTCGATCGCATTGCCGGCCAAAGCGCCACCGACGATGCCGGCGATCCGGGCCACGTCTCGACCGGTTCCGCTGCCGATCTGGTTGCCCACCACGCCGCCAGCAACACCGCCGATCACGGCGCCCGCTCCGGTGCCACGGCCCTGCTCCTGCGTACGCACGACATCGACGGCAGTGACACGGCCGTACTCGACGTAGTTCGGATCAGTCTGGCCTTGTGGATAGCTGCTCGATGGATACGAAGAAGAAGGATAAGTCGTCGTTACCGGCGCAGGGTCATACAGCGGCCGCGAGGTGCCGCAGGCCGTCAGGCCGGCCAATGCAATCGCGCCGAGCGCAAGTTGAGCGGTTCTGGAAAATTGACGCATGGATGTCTCCTTGAATGCCAGCCGCGGACCGCAAAAAAAGCCGTCCGCATGACAATTTCATTGGAGTTCACACTCGAGCTGACGTCGATCAGGAGCGCCCCTGCCTGTCCGTGAGCCCGCAGCATCGGCGGGTGTAGGAAAGGGCCGACTCCTCAGATCGGGACTAGACGCACCGGGGCCCTCGCTTCAAAGCGACTCAGTGCTTGCCGGTAGAACCGTAGCCGCCTGCTCCGCGTTCGCTGGCAGGGAATTCATCAACCACATTAAAGCTCGCCTGCAACACCGGCACGATCATCAATTGTGCAATCCGCTCCATCGGCGCAATGGTGAAGGCAACGTCGCTTCGGTTCCATGCGCTGACCATGAGTTGCCCCTGATAGTCGCTGTCGATCAGCCCCACCAGGTTGCCCAGCACGATGCCATGCTTGTGGCCCAGGCCAGAGCGCGGAAGGATCAAGGCCGCGTAGCCTGGGTCACCCAGGTAGATGGCGATGCCGGTGGGCACCAGTTGCCACGCGTTCGGCGCAAGGGTCAGCGGTTCGTCCAGGCATGCGCGCAGATCGAGTCCCGCGCTTCCAGGGGTGGCATACGCGGGCAGCGCGGCCCGCATGCGTTCATCCATGATCTTGACGTCGATTTTCATTGCGGGCTTATTTCAAAACGAAGAAGTGTTCAAAACGAAATGTGATTGATGAGGGTTCATGAGGCCTGCTGGACAGCCGCGGCGCAGGTCAGGACCGGCCGGCCACCGCCGCCCCGACGCGCTGCGCGATCTCGATGACCAACTGCTTGGCTAGAGCCCGCTTGCTGGCGCGGGGCAGCGCCTTGCTGCCTGACGCATCCACCAGCAGGAGTGCATTGTCGTCTTGCCCAAAGGTGTCCGGACCGATGTTGCCCACCAGCAGGGGGACCCCTTTACGCAGGCGTTTTTGCTCGGCGTGGGTCTGCAGGTCGTGGCTCTCGGCAGCAAAGCCCACGCAATAGAGCGCACCTGCCAATGCTCGCTCACTTTGCGCCGCCGTGGCGAGGATGTCGGGGTTCTCGACGAAAGCCAGCGCGGGTGGTTCACCCGAGCCGTCTTTTTTAATTTTGCTGGCGGACGCGGCTGCCGGACGCCAATCAGCCACGGCGGCTGCGGCCACCAGAATCGTTGCAGCTGGCAGCGCGGCGTTGACAGCGTGCAGCATGTCCTGCGCCGATTTGACGTCGATACGCGAGACGCCGCGCGGCGTCGGCAGGCTTACGGGACCCGCCACCAGCGTGACCTCTGCGCCGGCCTCCTGCGCAGCCCGGGCAATGGCAAAACCCATCTTCCCGCTGGACAGGTTGGTGATGCCGCGCACCGGATCAATGGCTTCGTAGGTCGGCCCCGCCGTCACTAGGACGTGCTGTCCGGCCAAAGGCTTGGGCGAGAAAAATGCGATCAGGTCGTCCAGCAGTTCGGCCGGCTCCAGCATGCGGCCATCGCCGGTTTCGCCGCAGGCCTGAAAGCCGGTACCGACGCCCAGGATCGTTGCGCCATCAGCCTGCAGTTGGGACAGATTGCGCTGTGTTGCCGGGTGCGCGTACATCTCGCGGTTCATGGCCGGCGCCACCAACAGCGGGACCGTAGCGATGGGTCGAGCCAGGCACATCAGGCTGAGAAGGTCGTCGGCTCGCCCATGCAGCAACTTGGCCATGAAGTCCGCGCTGCAAGGCGCAATGAGAATGGCGTCAGCCTCGCGTGACAAATTGATGTGAGCCATGTTGTTGGCCTCGCGCGCATCCCATTGGCTGGTGAACACGGGCCGGCCGCTGAGGGCTTGCAGCGTCACCGCCGTGATGAACTGCTCGGCCGCCTCTGTCATCACGACCTGCACCGTGGCCCCCTCCTTCACGAGGGCGCGGCAAAGTTCGGCCGATTTATAGCAGGCAATCCCGCCCGACAGCCCCAGCACGATGTGGCGGCCCTGGAGTTCACCTGCATTGCTTGATTCTGGCTTGCTCATGGCTGGCACTGTACTTGATGCGCGCGCATGGCTTCAGGTGCGCGCAAGCTGACGAAAGTGTGCAATCGGGGGCAGCGTCAAATTGGCTCGGACGCACCCTGGCCCGCCCCCTATAATCCTCGTTTACCACCTCAGCGAACTTGCCGTTCGTCTTGACATGACCAAATTTGTCTTCGTCACCGGCGGTGTGGTGTCTTCCCTCGGCAAGGGAATCGCCTCAGCCTCCCTAGCTGCGATCCTCGAATCGCGAGGCCTCAAAGTCACTCTCATCAAGCTGGATCCCTACATCAACGTGGATCCGGGAACGATGTCTCCCTTCCAGCACGGCGAAGTCTTCGTCACCGACGACGGCGCAGAAACCGACCTCGACCTGGGTCACTACGAGCGTTTCATCGAAACGCGCATGCGCAAGTCGAACAACTTCACGACCGGCCAGATCTACAAGAGCGTGCTCGAAAAAGAGCGACGCGGCGACTACCTCGGAAAAACCGTCCAGGTCATTCCGCACATCACCAACGAAATCCAGGACTTCATCAAGCGCGGCGCCCGCTTCGACACGCCCGAAGCCGTCGACGTGGCCATCGTCGAAATCGGCGGTACGGTCGGCGACATCGAGTCCCTGCCTTTCCTGGAAGCCGTGCGCCAGATGAGCTTGCGCATGGGGCCGAACAACACGGCCTTCGTGCATTTGAGCTATGTGCCCTGGATCGCCGCCGCCGGCGAACTCAAGACCAAGCCCACCCAGCACACCGCCAAGCAGTTGCGCGAAATCGGCATCCAGGCCGACGTGCTGCTGTGCCGCGCCGACCGCCCCATCCCGAGTGAAGAGCGCGAAAAGATTTCGCTCTTCTCGAATGTGCCCGAGTGGGGCGTTATTTCCATGTGGGATGTCGACACGATCTACAAGGTGCCGCGCATGCTGCACGAGCAGGGTCTGGACGGCCTCATCTGCGACAAGCTGCGCCTGAACACGCCACCTGCCAACCTCAAGCGCTGGGACCAGCTGGTCTATGAAACCGAGCACCCGGCCAATGAAGTCCACATTGCCATGGTCGGCAAGTACGTCGACCTGAGCGACAGCTACAAGTCGCTCAATGAAGCCATTCGCCATGCCGGCATGAAGAACCATGCCAAGGTCGTGATCGAGTACGTCGATTCCGAAACCATAACGCCCGAAAACGTCTCGCGCCTGGCCAAGTTCGACGGCATCCTGGTGCCCGGCGGCTTCGGCAAGCGCGGCATCGAAGGCAAGATCTGCGCGGCCCGTTTTGCCCGCGAGAACAAGGTCCCCTACCTCGGCATCTGCCTGGGCATGCAAGTGGCAACCATCGAGTTCGCGCGCCATGTGGCGGGTTTGGCCGAAGCCAACAGCACCGAGTTCGAGCCCGACACGCCCAACCCGGTCATCGCCCTCATCACCGAGTGGAAAGACGAGGACGGCACCATCAAGACGCGCAACGCGCAGTCCGACCTCGGCGGCACCATGCGCCTGGGCGCTCAAAGCTCGGACGTCGCCAAAGGCACGCTGGCCCACGACATCTACGGCAGCGTCCTGACCGAGCGGCACCGGCACCGCTACGAAGCCAACGTCAATTACCTCGACACGCTGCGCCAGCACGGCTTCATCATTTCGGCACTCACACAGCGCGAGCAGCTGACTGAAATCGTCGAGCTGCCGCGTACCGCACATCCCTGGTTCATGGGCGTGCAGTTTCACCCTGAGTTCAAGTCGACCCCCTGGAATGGGCACCCCCTCTTCAACTCGTACATCAAGGCCGCACTCGATCACCAGTCGGACGGCAAATCGCTCAAGGTAGCGGCCTGAACATGAAACTTTGTGGATTCGACATTGGCCTGAACCAGCCATTCTTCCTGATTGCCGGCCCCTGCGTGGTGGAGTCCGAGCAACTGCAGATGGACACTGCCGGCGCGCTCAAGGAAATCACGGCGGCGCTCGGCATCCCGTTCATCTTCAAGTCCAGCTACGACAAGGCCAACCGTTCCAGCGGCACCAGCTTTCGCGGCCCGGGCATGCAGCGCGGCCTGGAGATTCTTGCCAAGGTCAAGCGCGACCTCAACGTGCCCATCCTGACCGACGTGCATTCGGAGGCAGAAATCGCTGCAGTGGCAGCCGTCGTGGATGTACTCCAGACGCCGGCTTTTTTGTGCCGCCAGACTGATTTCATTCATGCCGTGGCCCAGTCGGGCAAGCCCGTCAATATCAAGAAGGGCCAATTTCTTGCGCCGGGCGATATGAAGAACGTGATCGACAAGGCGCGCGCCGCCGCACGCGACAAGGGCCTGGACGAAAACCGTTTCATGGCCTGCGAGCGCGGGGCCAGCTTCGGCTACAACAACCTCGTGTCCGACATGCGCAGCCTGGCCATCATGCGAGAAACACAGGCGCCCGTCGTGTTCGACGCGACGCATTCGGTGCAACTGCCAGGCGGCAATGGCACCAGCAGTGGCGGACAGCGCGAGATGGTGCCGGTTCTTGCGCGGGCCGCCGTGGCCGTGGGCGTGGCCGGGCTTTTCATGGAGACGCATCCTGACCCGTCCAAGGCCATGAGCGACGGCCCGAATGCGGTGCCTCTCAAGCACATGAAAGCGCTGCTTGAAACTCTGCTGGAGCTCGACCGCGTGACCAAGAAAAACGGCTTTCTCGAAAACAATTTCAACTGACCGGAACCCAAAACGCCATGCCCGCCGCCTACCTCATCGTCGACATGAACATCACCGATACGGAGCAGTACAAACAGTACATGGCTGCTGCGCCAGCGGCAGTAGCCGCCGCCGGAGGCCAGTACCTCGTGAGGGGCGGCAAGTTCGAAACGCTGGAAGGCCAGTGGCAACCCAGCCGGCTTGCGATGCTCCAGTTCCCCGACTATGAGAGCGCCAAAGCGTTTTACGACGGCGAGATGTACCGCGCCGCACGCGCCAAACGCGAAGGCGCCACGGCGTTTTTCAACATGGTCCTGGTCGAGGGCACCGCGCCCGCCGCATAAGAATTTTTAAAACTTAGGAAAAAAATGAGCGCAATTGTTGACATCGTCGGCCGTGAAATTCTGGACAGCCGAGGTAATCCCACCGTCGAGTGCGACGTGCTGCTGGAGTCGGGCGTGATGGGCCGCGCGGCGGTGCCGTCAGGCGCCTCGACGGGCTCGCGCGAAGCGATCGAGCTGCGCGACGGCGACAAATCCCGCTACCTGGGCAAGGGCGTGCTGAAAGCCGTCGAGCACATCAACAATGAAATTTCCGAGGCTGTTCTTGGCCTTGACGCCAGCGAACAGGCTTTCCTCGACCGCACGCTCATCGACCTCGATGGCACCGAAAACAAATCCCGCCTCGGCGCCAACGCCATGCTGGCCGTGAGCATGGCCGTGGCGCGTGCTGCAGCTGAAGAGGCCGGGCTGCCGCTGTACCGCTACTTCGGCGGCAGCGGCGGTATGCAGATGCCGGTGCCCATGATGAACGTGGTCAATGGCGGCGCACATGCCAACAACAACCTCGATCTTCAAGAGCTGATGATCATCCCCATCGGCGCGCCCAGCTTTCGCGAAGCCCTGCGCTATGGCGCCGAAGTGTTTCACGCGCTCAAGAAAATCATCCATGACAAGGGCATGAGCATCGCCGTGGGTGACGAAGGTGGTTTCGCTCCCAACATGCCCAACCATGAAGCGGCCATTCAGCTCATTCTCGAAGCCATCGACAAGGCCGGTTTCGTGGCCGGCGAGCAGATCGCGCTCGGCCTCGATTGCGCGGCTTCCGAGTTCTACAAGGACGGCAAGTACGAGCTCTCTGGCGAAGGCCTGAGCCTGGACGCCACGCAGTGGACCGACATGCTGGCGACCTGGGTCGACAAGTACCCCATCATCAGCATCGAGGACGGCATGGCCGAAGGCGACTGGGATGGCTGGAAGATCCTCACGGAGCGCCTGGGCAAGCAGGTTCAACTGGTCGGGGACGATCTCTTCGTTACCAACACCAAGATCCTCAAGGAAGGCATCGACAAGCAGATCGGCAATTCGATCCTCATCAAGATCAACCAGATCGGCACCTTGACCGAAACTTTCGCCGCCATTGAAATGGCCAAGCGGGCAGGCTACACCGCCGTCATTTCGCACCGCTCGGGTGAGACCGAAGACTCCACCATCGCTGACATCGCCGTCGGCACCAACGCCGGACAGATCAAGACCGGCTCGCTCTCGCGCTCGGATCGCATGGCCAAGTACAACCAGCTCCTGCGCATAGAAGAAGATCTGGGCGACGTCGCCACTTACCCGGGCCGGGCAGCTTTTTACAACCTGCGCTAGGCGCTTGCTATCTGCCGTGGGAAACCGCCTCCTGCCCGTCATCCTGATTGCGTTGCTGGCGGTTGTCCAGGCGCAACTCTGGGTGGGTCGCGGAAGCATCCCCACCGTGCGCGAAATGCAGGTCAAGCTGGACGACCTGCTGGCGAAAAACACGCGGGCCGTCCGGGCCAACGAGCAGCTCGCCGCCGAGGTGCGCGACCTGCAGGAGGGCCTGGACATCGTCGAGGAAAAGGCGCGCACCGAGCTGGGCATGGTCAAGCCCAATGAAATCTTCGTACAGATTTCCAAGTAGGGCTCCTGCGCTGACCTCCCGTTCGGCCCGGCCGCAGCTTGAACCTTCGCCCCTTTTTCCACCCCTTCTCCGCCCTTTCTTCACCCCTTAGCGAGATGGATCGGCTGTGAGGCAAGCTCTCGATCTCTGGCTGCTCGGCGCGCCTTCCACTGGAAAACGCAGGCTCGCAAACGAGCTCCGCAACCACGAGCCGCAGAGCGCCCAGTGGCAAGTCTCGACCTCGCAGGATGTGCCCGCGTCGGCCAACTCATCGGATGGCCTGGTGTTGCTGATGGGTTTGGATCTGCCTGTGCACGGTTCCCCTCAGGCAGAACAAGGGCGACGGGAAGCCGACAGTCGACTCCGCGGGGAGCTCGAACTCAGAGGCATGACCTTTCGCGTGATTTACGGTCTTGGCGACGACCGGCTGAAAAACGCGCTCAACGCAATTGAAGGCAGCGCGCGCTTAAAGACCGAAGGCGTGCGCCATGAGCGCCCCTGGGTCTGGTCTTGCGAAAAATGCAGTGATTCGGAATGCGAACACCGCTTGCTCACCGAGCTGATCGCCAATCGCGAGCGGAGCACCTGAAGGCGCCCTGCCGCACGGCCTACTGGACTGTCGGCGCAGGCGGCAGCTGAACGCCCTGCTCCAGAAAAAGCTGAGCTGCATCGACAGGGTCGAACTCGTACTGGGCTCCGCAGAATTCGCATCCCACGTTGACCGCACCACGCTCGGCCAGGATGCTGTCGACTTCCGCCACGCCGAGCCCGCGCAGCATCGATTCCACACGCTCCCGGGAGCAGCTGCAGGAAAAGCTGGGCTCGGCGGGAACGAAGCGCGTGAGCTTTTCTTCCCAGAAGAGCCTGTGCAAAATGGTGTCCGCATCCAGCGCTAGCAGCTCTTCGGCCTTGAGGGTGGACGCCAGCAGAGCAATACGGTTGTAGTGTTCATTCAAGCCGATCTCGTCTTCATTGGCCTGAACGCTCAGCTGGCCTTCCAGATTGCCGGAACCCTTGACCGGCAGCCGCTGAATCAGCAACCCGGCGGCAACCTCGCCATTGGCGGCGAGCACCAGCTTGGTGTCGAGCTGCTCGCTCTGCAGCATGTAGTGTTCCAGCACGTCGCTGAGCTTTTCCAGCTTTTCATGCTGGTCGCCAAAAAGCGGCACCACGCCCTGGTAGGGTTGCTGGCCTGGCAAGCGGTCCCTGGGATCAAGCGTAATCGCGCAGCGGCCCAGATTATTCACGTTGACCAGCTGGCTGAGCGACGAGCCGGGCTGCACGGCCTCAGCCGCGTCCTGCGAAACAGTCGCGGTGGCCCTGAGCTTGAGGTCGGGCTGCACTTCGGCAACGGCCAGCTTGACCGGACCATCGCCGAAGATCTGCAGGATGAGCGAGCCATTGAATTTGATGTTGCTCTGCATCAGGGCGCCCGCCGCCGTCATCTCGCCCAGCAGTTGCATGACCTCGGGTGGGTAGCCACCGGCCGCGCTGCGGCGCTGCAGGATTTCCTGCCAAGCCCCGGTCAGGCGCACGAGCATGCCGCGCACCGGCAAACCGTCGAAAATGAATTTATGGAGTTCGGACATCAAGGGGCAATCGATACTGCGGCAGGCTTACGTAAGGTCGTCGGCAGACAAAAAGAAAAGCCGGTCAGGCCAGCTTCTTCAGGCCCGTCTTGTAGCGGCGGGCATTGAGCACATAGTGCTCAGCGCTCTTTTTTAAAGAGGCGATCTGTTCAGGTGTCAGCTGGCGCACCACCTTGGCCGGGCTGCCGAGAATCATCGAGCCGTCCGGAAACTCCTTGCCTTCAGTGACGAGCGAACCCGCGCCGACAAGGCAATGCTTGCCGATCTTTGCCCCGTTGAGCACGACCGCCTGAATGCCGATGAGCGAGCCATCGCCAATGGTGCAGCCGTGCAGCATGACCTGATGGCCGACCGTGACGTCCTCGCCGATCACGAGTGGCTTGCCGTCGTCCGCGTGCAGCACGCTGTTGTCCTGGATGTTCGATCCGCGCCCGACCGAGATGTCATCGGTATCGCCCCGGATGACCACGCCGAACCACACATTTGCATCTTCGGCAAGTTGAACTCGCCCCAGCACCTGTGCGTTGTCGGCCACCCAGGCCGTCGGGTGAATTTCAGGAGTGAGATCGTTCAGCTGGAAAATGGCCATCGGGCATGTCCTTGAGTGAATCGCCCGACTGCGAGCGCTGCGCCTGTGATTGTAAATAGCCAATACGCAGACCACAGACGAGTCGGCCAAGTACAAATGCAACAGCCGACCCCGCCTGGCCCGACAATTCGGATATGCCTTTGCCTAGCGCCTGTGTCGATGTCCCCATTCCCGAGCTTCGCGCTGCCGCGCTCGAAGCACTCATCGAACGCGATCCCGCGCGAAAAGTCCAGCTTACGCGGGTCATGGAACTGGCTGCGGCGACGCTGCCTCTGGACGCCGAAGCGAGCCTGGCTGAGCCCGCTGACCTTCCCGGTACCCCGTCAGCGCCGGAACTGCGCTCACACCTGGACGTTCCCAAACGCTCCCCCTTCACCGAAGAGGGTCTGGCCGCCCTGCTGCACGCAGTGACGCACATCGAGTTCAACGCCATCAACCTGGCGCTGGATGCAGTCTGGCGCTTCCCCGGCATGCCGCGGGAGTACTACCTCGACTGGAGCCGTGTGGCGGCGGAAGAAGCGCACCACTTCAGCCTGCTGCGTGGCTTGTTGCAAGTGATGGGTTGGGACTACGGCAGTTTTCCGGCGCACACGGGGCTGTGGGACATGACCCACCGCACGCGCCACGACGTGGTCGCGCGCATGGCACTGGTGCCACGCACACTGGAGGCACGCGGTCTGGATGCGACACCACCGATGCAGGCCAAACTGCGCAAGGTGGCAACCCCTAACGCGCTGCGTGCTGTCGACATACTCGACGTCATCCTGCACGACGAAGTTGGCCATGTCGCTGTCGGCAACGCTTGGTACCGATGGCTTTGCGATCGCGAAGGGCTCGAGCCGATCGAGCACTACCGTTTTTTGACTGTACAGCACGGCGCGCCCCGGCTGAGGCCGCCATTCAACGAGTCCGCGCGCCGTGGGGCGGGCTTCACCGAGGCGGAAATAGCCGATCTGCTCCAAGCGTCCCCAGCGCAGCCACCCGCAACGGCGCCTCGTCAGCCGTCTCCCAAAGCACTGTAGGCAACGAGCCCCTCATTCCGGATTGCGGCGGTGACCGCCCCTGCCGAGCTTGTAGAACGAATGCTTTGTGCACTAAGCTTCCCTGAAAAAGAGGGGCCACGCAAACTTTAGGCAATGGCCGGGATTGCTCCAGCAGCAAGTGAAGAGGAGTGCCATGAATCGATTTCTTGCCCCGCATGTCGAGTCGCACATCGGCCAGCACCTGGTCCATTTACCCCGGCCACTGGCCATAGAGTTGCCGCAGGGGCAGACGCTGGGCCCGCCCGATGCAGCGGTCAAGCTCATGCTGTCGGCCTGGTCCAGCGTGGCACGGCTGAAGGCCGGCCAGATCGGCGCTCTGGCCGAGGACATCGTCGAAGGCAAGATCAGGATCGAAGGCCGGATGCGCGACATCATGGCCGTGGTCACCGGGCTGCTTCCGGGCAATCCCGTCGCATCCGACACCAAATGGTGGACCGAGGTACTGCGCCGTGCGAAGTCGCTCACCTCGCATACGCGCGAAAAGGACGCCGCGCAGATCCAGTTTCACTACGACGTCTCCGACGACTTCTATGCGCTTTGGCTTGATCCGCGCCGTGTTTATTCTTGCGCTTATTACGCGGCCAGCGACATGTCGCTGGCGCAGGCGCAGGAAGCCAAGCTCGACCTCATCTGCCGCAAGCTCATGCTCAAACCCGGGGAGCGCTTTCTGGACATCGGCGCGGGCTGGGGGGCCTTGTTGCTATGGGCGGCCGAGCATTACGGCGTTGACGCGACGGGCATCACGCTTTCCAGAAATCAGCATGCGCACATGCAAAAACTGATTGCCGAAAAAGGGCTGCAAGGCCGTGTGCGGATGGAACTGCGCGATTACCGCGACGTCACGGCAGAGCAGCCCTACGACAAAATCTCCTCGGTCGGCATGTTCGAGCATGTCGGCCACGCCAACATGGACGCCTACTTCAACCGCATCTGGCGACTGCTGGCGCCAGGCGGTCTGGTGCTGAACCACGGCATCACTGCGGGAAGTGTAGCGAACCAGCCGCTGGGCGCGGGAATGGGTGACTTCATCGGAAAATACATCTTTCCTGGTGGTGAACTGCTTCACGTCAGTACGGTCATGTCGCACCTGTCGCGTGCGGGCCTGGAGATGGTCGATACCGAAAACCTCCGGCCGCATTACGCCCGTACGCTGTGGGCCTGGTCGGACGCGCTGGAGGCCCGGCTCCCCGAGGCCAGGCGAATTTTGACGGCGGATACCGGGGCGGAGCGCGCCGAAAAAACGCTGCGCGCCTACCGGCTCTACCTAGCGGGCTGCGCGATGAGTTTCGAGCAGGGCTGGATCGCGCTGCACCAGCTGCTGGCGACCCGCCCGAACGGCGATGTCGAAACCGCCGAGGAGGGCTTGCGCGGCGCACAGTCGCGCTACCCTTTCCGCCGCAGCTACATGTATTGATGATTTGACTGGCCGACTGCGGCCTGCGGCCGCCGTTCTAGCGCTTCATCCGCGCGGGTGATGCGCGGCGTGGAGTTGCTTGAGGCGTTCCCGGGCGACGTGGGTATAGATGGTCGTCGTCGAAATGTCGGCGTGGCCGAGCAGCATCTGGACGGCGCGCAGATCGGCGCCATGGTTCAGCAGATGCGTGGCGAAGGCGTGGCGCAAGGTATGCGGGGAAAGCGGCGACAAAATGCCGGCCGCGCGGGCGTATTTTTTCACCAGCATCCAGAACATCACGCGGCTCATAGCGCTACCACGCGCCGTGACGAACAGGTCGTCGGTTTGCTGGCCACCCAAAATCGCAGGCCGCGCTTCGGCCAGATACCGCACGATGGCATCCCGCGCCACCTGCCCAAAAGGAACCAGCCGCTCCTTGCTGCCCTTGCCCATGACGCGCAGCACGCCCTCGTTCATGCCGGCGTGGAAAGTCTTCAAACCCACCAGCTCACTGACCCGCAAGCCGCTGGCATACATGAGCTCGAGCATGGCGCGGTCCCGCATGCCCAACGCGGAGTCGTCGGGCGGCGCCCCCAGCAACGCCTCCACCTGCGCCTCGCTCATGGTTTTGGGCACCCGAAGCGCCTGCTTGGCCGACTGCAGCTTTAACGTAGGGTCGCCCACGACATGTCTCTCGCGCAGCGCCCAGCGAAAGTAACGCTTGAGCACCGTCAGCCGGCGGTTGGCCGATGTGGCACGCGTGCCCTCGTGGCGCGCAAGAAAGTAGCGGTTGAGATCGCTCTCTGCGGTTTTGTCGAGGGGGCCGAAACCCGGCTGTGCATCGAGCCATTCCGAATACATCGAGAGATCGCGCCGGTAAGCAGCCAGCGTGTTGGGCGACAGGCCGTCCTCAAGCCACAAGGCGTCAATGAAGGTGTCGATGCTGTTCTGGCTCGCCGGGGTCATGGAGTTTCGGCGGCACTTTGATTTATTGCAGGGGACGCTGGCAGGTCACCACGATTGAGAAAACGAAGTCCCATGCGTCTTTGATGAAATGTCGCGCTCCCAAGATTGATCACTTCAGCTTCTACGTTAGCTTTACGAAATGCTGTCGTTCAAGCGCTGAATCTGCGAGAGCAGGCTGGGAAGATCATTCTTGATCGTCTTCCAGACGATCTCCAGGTCAACCTGATCGTAGCCAAGTGAAACACGGTTGCGCAGGTGTACATGACGAGCCAGGGAATTTGATTTTGCTTCGCTGCAAATTCAGGCGCGACGCGCTGAGTGTTGTTAGAGGCCTCGCCGAGAATTTCGATATTCCGGATCACGGCGTCCTGCACAAGATCACTCTTCAAGCATGCAGCTTCATCCATGCCCTCCGTATAGCGATCGATGCGCTCGAGGGCTTTCACAATATGCCTTGGATAGTCGGGGACGCGCAGCACCTTGGTCATACGGGCACGGCTTCCGAGAGAACCTTACCGCGAAAATCATCGGGCAAGGCCTTCGGCGTGAGCACATCAACCGATACGCCCAGCAGGTGCTGCAGTTCCACCTGAATGGCGGCCACGTCCATGAGAGTCGTCGCCGGCGTCGGGTCAACAAGGATGTCGAGGTCGCTTCCCTCCGTGTCCAGCCCGTGGACCACGGAGCCGAACACCCGCGCGTTGCAGGCCCTATGTGCGGCAACCACGTCGCGAATCGCGGCTCGGTGCGAGGCCAATGCGTCTGAGGGTTTCAAGCTTACTCTCCAAAATGGAAACGCCGCTCAATGGTAGCTTGAACTTCATGATGGACGCTTCAAATCAGCCTTGCGGCCGCCATCGCATGCGCGCCCTTGCCAAAAACCATACAGGGACCCTGTAAAGTGGAAACCGCAGCAAGCGCTCAGCGCCGGCTGCGCCTCACAAATGACCTCGATCGTTACTCGAGTTTCAGGCCCGCGCTCTGCACAACTTTCTTGTACACGTCGAACTCGGCCTTGATCTGCTGGGTGAACTGCTCGGGCGAGTTCGCGATGACGATGGAGCCGGTGTCTTCGATCCGCTTGCGCACGGCCGGATCTTCCAAGGCCTTGCGAACGCCGGCACTCACCTTGTCTACCACCTCCTTCGGCAGGCCTTTGGGTCCGACGATGCCGTAATAGGCCATGCGATTGACCGGCTCCAGCCCGACTTCCTTGAAGGTCGGCACGTCGGGCAGGATGGACAGGCGCTGCGGTGCGGCGATCACGATGGGAATGAGCCGTTTTTGCTGAATGAAGGGCAGCGCCGACGGCATGTTGTCAAAAATAATCTCAACCTGGCCTGCCACCGTATCGTTCAGCGCCGGACCGGCACCGCGGTAGGGAATGTGGGTGATGAAGGTCCCGGTCAGGTTCTTGAAGAGCTCCGTCTGCAGGTGCCCAATACCGCCCGTTCCCGATGAGGAGTACGAATACTTGGCTGGATTTTTCTTGAGCTCGGCCAAAAATTCCTTGTAGTTGCGCGCCGGAAAGCTGGGGTGCACCGCAATGATGTTGGGCGTGGCCGCAATGTTCACGATGGGCGTGAAGTCGGTCAGTGGGTTGTAGGGATTCTTGGGGTTGATGGCGGGGTTCGCGGCCGTGGTCGAGACGGTTGCCATGCCCAGCGAATAGCCGTCGGGCACCGCTTTGGCCGTTTCGGTCGCACCCACCACGCCGCCGCCGCCGGACTTGTTCTCGACGATCACGGACTGGCCCAGGGCCTTTCCGAGTGGCTCCGAAATAACGCGCGCCACGATGTCGGTTGTGCCGCCCGGGGCAAATGGCACCTGCAACTTCACAACCTTGTTGGGATAGCCCTGCGCGAACGCCGTGGAGGCCCCGCCCGCGAGCGCGAGCGCGCCCAGCAGCGCGAGTGAAAAAGCAGACAGCAGAGGTCGACGTTGCATGGTGGGGTTCCTTGAAAGCAAGAATGATGGCACAGCGCCTATGGTAGCTACTTAGCCACCGCTGCCCAGGTACGCTAGTACCTAAGGAAAAACCCCAAGCAGGCGGTTATTCTCGAGCGGTGAATTTCGCCCAACTGCTCTTTCCCGACTTCTCCCTGATTGCTTGCGGCTTTCTTTTGTGCCGCTACACCCCGCTGGACCGATCAGTGTGGGTACCGATCGAAAAGATCGTCTATTTCTTCTTCTTTCCGGTACTGCTGTTCCAGTCTGTGGTGCGCAGCCCGCTGGACATTGGCTCGGCCTCCAGCCTGATAGTGGCCGGCCTGTTGATGGCTGTGACCGCCATCGCCATGGCTTACAGCCTACCCTACCTGCCCTGGCTGCGCAGGCATGTCGATGCGCGCGAGCATGCGGCCAGCGCACAGGTGGGCTTTCGGTTCAACTCCTTCATCGGACTGGCGCTGGTCGAACGCATCGCGGGTCCCCCGGGCCTCCTGTTGATGGCGGTACTCATCGGGTTTTGCGTGCCCCTGTTCAACGTGGCGGCCGTATGGCCCATGGCACGGCACGCCAACAGCGGGTTCCTGCGCGAGCTGGTACGCAATCCGCTCATCATTGCGACGGCGACCGGCCTGCTGGCAAACCTTCTGGGATTTCGCCTGCCTGACCTGCTGGAGCCCACCGCCACCCGCATCAGCGCGGCCGCGCTGGCGCTGGGCCTGATGTCGGCGGGGGCGGGTATGCAGTTTCAGTCGCTCGCCCGCGCGAAGGCGTTGGGCGCTTCGGTCCTGCTGATCCGCCATGCACTGGTGCCACTGGTGGCCTTTGGGCTATCCCTGGCGCTGGAACTGACGCCAACGCAGACGGTGGTGCTGCTGATTTTTTCCGCCCTGCCAACGGCGCCAAGCGGCTACGTGCTCGCCTCGCGCATGGGCTACAACGGCGGCTATGTCGCTGGCCTCGTCACGCTGTCCACATTACTGGGCATGTTGAGCCTGCCCTTCGCGCTGAGCTTGCGTTGAAGGTCTGCATCAAGGGCTTTCCAGCCCTGGAAATTGCGACAGCGCCCACTCGACGTGCTCGCGCACAACGGCACTCGGATGCGCCGCATGCCTCTGCAGGCTCGCGCGTAGTGGGTCTCGCTCATCTGCAGCGAGCCGATCACTTGCCAGCGCATTGCCGATGGCCACGGCGATATTGCGCAGCCAGCGCTCATGACCGATGCGGCGAATGGCGCTGCCCTCGGTGTAGCGCAGGAAGTCCGCCTCGGACCAGGCCCACAGTACCCGCAGTTGCTGCCCGGTCAGGCCGGCGCGCTCGTCGAAGTCCGGCAAGGCACTGCGCTGGGCAAACTTGTTCCAGGGGCAGGCCAGCTGGCAATCGTCACAACCGTAAATGCGGTTGCCGATCAGTCGCCTGAACTCCAGCGGAATCGGCCCGTCATGCTCGATCGTGAGATAGGAAATGCAACGCCGCGCGTCGAGTTGGTAAGGCGCGACGATCGCGCGCGTGGGGCAAATATCGATGCACGCCGTGCAACTCCCGCAATGCGCCTGCACGGGCTCGCTGGGCGGCAAGGCAACATCAACGTAGATTTCGCCGAGGAAAAACAGCGAGCCGCCCTCGCGGTTGAGCAGCAATGTGTGTTTTCCGCGCCACCCTTGGCCGCTCCGGGCGGCGAGCTCGACCTCCATCACAGGTGCCGAATCGGTAAACACGCGATGGCCGAAGGGCTGTACGTGCGCGCCGATTTTTTCGCTGAGTTTTTGCAGCCGGGCTCGCATGACCTTGTGGTAGTCGCGCCCCCGCGCATAGACCGACACCACGGCTTCAGACGGGCGCTCGAGCCGCGACAGCTCCTCGGCCTGCCAACCTTCGGCCGACACGTTATGCCCGCCATTGACAGGCAGGTAGTCCATTCGGGCCGTGATGACGCTGACCGTACCGGGTACCAGCTCGGCCGGGCGGGCGCGTTTGAGCCCGTGCGCCGCCATGTAATTCATACCGCCATGAAATCCTGCGGCCAGCCAGGCTGATAATCCAGCTTCGGCCGACGTCAGGTCTACGCCCGCGATGCGGATTTGCGAAAATCCGAGCTCGCGCGCCCACTCCTGGATTTGGGAAACGAATTGATCGCTACTGAAAGTCACCCGCCCATTGTAAAAAGCCTGGTCTGGGCCAACGAAAGCCAGACGCAGGCCTTTGCCGAGTCGCTGGCCCACGGCATCGCACGCATGCCGCCCGATACCAGCCTTGTGCTCGAGTTGCACGGTGACCTGGGGGCCGGAAAAACCACCTTCGTGCGCCACCTGCTGCATGCGCTCGGCGTCACGGGGCGCATCAAGAGCCCGACCTACGCCGTCGTGGAGCCCTACCACCTGGACTCGCCGGTCGAGCGCGACGTCTGGCACTTCGACTTCTACCGCTTCAACGACCCGGACGAATGGGAAGACGCGGGCTTTCGCGATATTTTCGCGAGCCCGGGCTTGAAACTCATCGAATGGCCCGAAAAGGCGGGTCCCCATCTCCCCGCGCCCGACCTCGACCTGCGCATCGACAGCGCGCTGGATGAGCGAAGGCATGTGCAGATTCGTGCTTCGGGCGTTCTCGGTCAGGCATTGATCGCATGAGCAGCGCGCCCCGGTTTGCTACCCGACGCGAGCTGTTGCGGGCGGGCGGTCTCGTGCTGTTGCTGGGTACCCAGCATCTGGCACGCGGCGCGCAGATTCTGGCGGTGCGTGTCTGGCCTGCCACCGATTACACGCGCGTCACGATCGAGTCAGACACGGAGCTCAAAGCCAGGCAAACCTTCATTGCCGATCCGCCGCGCCTGGCGGTGGATCTCGAGGGGCTGGACCTCATCCCTGCCTTGCGCGAGCTGGTCGCCAAGGTGCGGGCGGACGACCCCAACATTGCAGGGATACGCGTCGGCCAGAACGCCCCGGGCGTCGTCAGGCTCGTCATCGACCTGAAGCAGCCCATGCTGCCGCAGGTATTCACGCTTCGACCTGTTGCGGCCTACCAGCACCGCCTCGTCTTCGACCTGTATCCCAGCCGCGCGCTCGACCCTCTGGAAGCCCTGATCGCCGAACGTACACAGGAGCGCACGCAGGCGGCCGGCGCGGCAAACGCCGCGGCTGCAGCGACAGGCAAGCTTCCCGCCGCCACGAACGACCCCTTGGGTGAGCTGCTGCTGGAACAGGCGCGCCGCCAGGCTGGCAGCGGGGCTGCAGGCAAGGAGCCCTCGCAGGTGCCGAGCGCGGAGAGCGCCAAGGGCAGCAGCGCGGGCAAGACTGACAGGCTGGTGATCGTGGCACTCGACCCGGGACACGGCGGTGAAGATCCTGGCGCAGTCGGGCCAGGGGGCACGCGCGAAAAAGACGTGGTGCTGCAGATTGCTTTGCGCCTGAAGGACCGCATCAACCAGCAGCCCAACATGCGTGCCTTTCTCACGCGCGATGCCGACTTTTTCGTGCCCCTGCATGTGCGTGTCCAAAAAGCGCGTAGCGTCAAGGCCGACCTGTTTATCAGCATCCACGCCGACGCATTTTTTACCGAACGGCCGCAAGGTGCGAGCGTTTTCGCGCTCAGCGACAAAGGTGCGTCCAGCAGTGCCGCGCGCTGGATGGCCGACAAGGAAAACTCGGCCGATCTGGTGGGCGGAATCAACGCCAAGGGAAAGGATGCGCACCTGCAGCGCGCCCTGCTCGACATGAGTACGACCGCGCAGATCAGTGACAGCCTCAAGCTCGGCGGTGCCATGCTCGGCGAGATCGGCAGCGTCGGCAAGCTGCACAAGCCGCGCGTCGAGCAAGCAGGCTTTGCGGTGCTCAAGGCGCCTGACATTCCCAGCGTGCTGGTGGAGACCGCCTTCATCAGCAATCCGGACGAAGAAGCGCGCCTTAAAAGCGAAACCTACCAGGTGCAGCTCGCCGACGCCCTGATGCGCGGCATTGGCCGCTACTTCGCGAAAAACCCGCCGCTGGCACGCAACCGTCCGCTGTAGTCGGCGGCGCACGGCCGGGTTGCGCGCTGCGCACAGCCGGCGCCTTGCTTGTCCTACAGTCGCGTCCCGCCTGCCTGCCTACTTTGGATGCACAGACCGAACCGGTCTGATCCATTGAAAGGTAAACATCATGATCAGCAAACTCTTGATCGCCGTGGCGGCAGCTGGCACCCTCGGCCTGAGCGGTTGCGGCACCAGTCCCACCAATGCGCAGATAGGCACCGCGACAGGAGCGGTGATCGGCGGTGTGGCAGGCAACGCCATCGGTGGCGGCACACTGGGCACGGTCGGCGGAGCCGCAGCAGGCGCCGTCATCGGCAACGAGATCGGCAAGCGGAACTAGGAGTGTGGGCGGTGGAAGGCGTGCATTGCGAAAAGTGGCCGCGCCGAGGACAGTTTTTGCCCGATTTGAAGGTCGATAGCCCAGCTATCGGTCAAAAAGCGGGTGAAAAATGGACCGGCGCGGCCGCTTTGCAGCGCACGTTCCTTCTGCCGCCCACGCTCCTAGCCACGCTGGCCGGGTCGACGAAGGACTTAGGGCCGACCGGCTTCCCGGCGATGAAGCCGGTCTTCTTTCAGGGTTTGGCCTGCACGGGGGCAAGCGCCTCCGCACGGCGTGCCTTGATCGCGCCGTAGACCACCAGCAGCCCCGGAATGATGATCATGGCCCAGATGATTTTGCTGAGGTTGGCCTGGACCCAGGCGAAGTTGCCGAAGAAATAGCCCGCACTGCACAGGCCGACGACCCAGATGAGCGCGCCGATGATGTTGAAGCTGCTGAACTTGACGCGGTTCATCTCGGCAACGCCGGCTACGAAGGGCGCGAAGGTACGAATGAAGGGCATGAAGCGCGCCAGGATGATGGTGACGCCGCCGTAGCGCTCGTAAAAGGCGTGCGCCTGGTTGAATGCGCGCCGGTTGAAAAACCGCGAGTTTTCCCACTGGAAGACTTTGGGCCCGAAGAACCGGCCGATGGCGTAGTTGCACTGATCGCCGAGAAAGGCTGCGGCAATCAGCACGGCCATGGCAAGAGGCAAGCTCATGAGTCCCGCGCCACAGAGCGTTCCCACGATGAAAAGCAGGGAGTCGCCGGGCAAAAATGGCATGACAACGACGCCGGTTTCCACGAAGACGATCAGGAAAAGCAGGGCATACACCCAAGTCCCGTAGTCGCGCGTGAAGGCCTCGAGGTGGCGGTCCACATGAAGTATGAAGTCGATCAGCAAGGCCACTATTTCCATCGCACGATTCTGACATGCCCCTGCGGCTGACCTGTCGCCTGCCGCCCTAGAATCGGTGCGTGAACTCTGCCCTGCCCTCTTCTTTGGACTCTTCCCTGGCCCCGTCGTTATCCCTTGGGCGGCGCGCAATTCGCGAACTGCCGGACGAGCTCATCAGCCAGATTGCCGCGGGGGAAGTGGTCGAACGGCCGGCGTCGGTGGTGCGCGAGCTGGTCGACAACGCGCTGGACGCCGGTGCGACGCAGGTCACGGTACGGCTCCTGGCAGGCGGGGTGCGCCTTATTTTGGTGGAGGACGACGGCAGCGGCATCGCACGCGAGGAGTTGCCATTGGCGCTGCGCCGCCATGCCACGAGCAAGATCGCCTCCCTTCAGGACCTGCAGGCCGTGAGCACCATGGGTTTTCGGGGCGAGGCGCTGGCCGCCATCAATTCGATCGCCGACATGAGCGTGTTGTCCCGGCCCATGGAAGGCGAGGCCATCCACGCGTGGCAGCTCGATGGCCGCACGGGTGAACTCAAGCCCGCCGCGCGCACCGCAGGCACCACCGTCGAAGTTCGCGAACTGTTCTATGCAACGCCCGCGCGTCGCAAGTTCTTAAAGACCGACGCTACTGAACTGGCGCACTGTATCGAGGCCGTGCGACGCCATGCCCTTGTCCGCCCCGATGTGGGCTTTGCCATCTGGCATGAAGGCAAGCTCATCGAGCAGTGGCGCGCCTGCAGGGGGCCAGGCGAAGCACTCGACCAGCGACTGGCCGATGTGCTGGGCGCGGACTTCGTGGAGCAGTCTGTGGCGGTCGATTACGAAAGCGCCTCAAGAGCAGGCCCGGGCGCACCCGTCGTGCGGGTGTGGGGACGGGCCGGCGTGCCCGACGCGGCGCGGGCACGCGCGGACCAGCAATTTTCTTATGTCAACGGGCGATTTGTGCGCGACAAGGTACTGGCTCATGCTGCACGCAGCGCCTACGAAGACGTGCTGCACGGCCATCGGCAGCCGGTCTATGCGCTTTATGTCGAACTGGACCCCGCGCGCGTCGACGTCAACGTCCACCCGACCAAAATAGAGGTGCGCTTTCGCGACAGCCGCGAAGTTCACCATGCTGTTCGCCATGCGATAGAAAACGCGCTGGCCGCACCGCGGGCTGCTGCGGCTGCATCTGCCGCAGCTGCCGCAGCGGCTACAGCGGCTGCATCCGAAAACTTCACAGGGGCTTGGTCCGGCGATCCGCAGCAGGGCGCGGTCCCGGGCAGGTATGAGTCGCCGCAGCGCCAGGCTTTGCCGGGCGCGTGGGGCCAGGCGAGCATGAGTTTTGCGCCCCGGGTCGATCACCGGGTTTCAGACTTCGAAGCGATGTGGCCAGCCCCTGCGGCGGCCGCCGGGACGGGATTCGGTGCGCCCTCAGCGCCGGGCCCTGGTCCCACCGTCGTTGACCTGGCGCTTCCACCGGGTGACTGGCCACTGGGTCGTGCGCTGGCACAACTGCAGGGCATCTACATCCTCGCCGAGAACGCCGCCGGCCTCGTCATTGTCGACATGCACGCCGCGCACGAACGCATCGTCTACGAGCGGCTCAAGCGGCAACTCGACACATCGGCCATTTCCAGCCAACCCTTGCTGATTCCGGCAACCTTTGCCGCCACGCCAGAAGAAATCGGGACGGCACAGGATTGCGCGGAAACCTTGAAGTTGCTGGGGCTGGAGATCAGCCCTTTTTCTCCCCGGACACTCGCCGTACGGGCCGTGCCCACATCACTGGCTGACAGCGACGCGGTCGATCTGGCGCGCAGCGTCCTCGCCGAGCTCGGTCAGCATGACGCCAGCACCGTCGTCGCGCGTGCACAAAACGAACTTCTCTCGACCATGGCCTGCCACGGCGCGGTACGCGCTAACCGCAAACTGACGCTGGAAGAAATGAACGGCCTGCTTCGGCAGATGGAAGCGACCGAGCGCTCCGACCAATGCAATCATGGGCGTCCGACCTGGCGCCAGATGAGCATCCGCGAACTTGACAGCCTGTTTCTGCGCGGCCGCTGAAAGCGCCGCAAGGGTTGCGTTCAGCGCAGTCCGATCTTTAGCGCCGCCAACACGCAGGCAGACGCGGCAACCACGGTCAACAACGTGCGCAGCCCGATCCACGCGGCCACGCCCTGGCGTGCGTAAACCATACGATCAACCGCCAGACATGCCACCAGGCTGGCCGCCGTGAGCCACAAGCCCCACGGAACGTCCATCAAGACCGCCGCCCAGGCCAGCAGGCTGGGCGTGATGCCCCACACCAGCTGCGCCGGTGCAGCTTCCCGGCCGCGCATGACGAGGCCCCAGTGGATTCCACCCAGAAAGCTCACGATAAGCGCGCCATAGGCCAGCAGGGCGTTGGCAGCCAGAAGCCGCCAGCCGGGCGGTGCCAGCCACACAGCGAGGGCGCCGGCCAGGAAGGGAATCAGGCCGGCCACGCCCAGGGTGCGGGCGAGCGGTGAGGGAGGCGATTCAGGCAGATTCATGGGATTTAGGGCAGAAAAGGCAATAAGACGGGTATCGCGGTCAGGCAGGCAGCGTGGTGCGGATCACACACCCGACACGGCTATTTCGCCAGCTCGGCGTAACAAGCCGGACATTCAGGACATTCCCTGTCAACCTGAACTTTTCGCCCTGCTGCGGCTCAGTCCTGATTATGAAACGCTGGCCTTTTCTCACCCTTGTCTGCCTTTTTATCGCCGCGCTGGTCATGGCCGGTTGCACCTCGCTCGACGAGCGCCAGCGCGCCTGGATCTTTCAGCCCAGCGACCGCAGCTGGGGCAACTTCGACGCTTCCGGTGAAATGGAAGACATCTGGATCAGCTTCGATTCGAAGGCCACCGGCCACCCCGGCAAGCTGCACGGCCTGTGGTTCGAAGCGCCACCATCCTCTGGACTAAAGCCCGGCTTGGCAGTCAAGACCAGCTCCAGCAGTGGCAGCGGTGGCAGCATCTCGGCACTGAAGGCAGCGCACGCGGACGCCCGCCCTATTCTGCTTTACCTGCACGGCGCGCGCTGGAACGTCAACGGCTCGGCCTTTCGCATGCGCCGCATGCAAGAGCTCGGCTTTTCGGTGCTGGGCATCGACTACCGCGGCTTCGGCAAAAGCACGCAAGCGTTGCCCTCGGAAGAGATGGCCTATGAAGACGCACGCGCCGCTTGGGACTGGCTGGCCGCCAAGTACCCTGACCGGCCACGCTACATCTTCGGCCATTCGCTCGGCGGGCCCATCGCCATCGACCTGGCGGCCCAGGTATCCGACGAGGCAGGCACCATCGTCGAAGGCACTTTCACTTCCATCGCCGACGTGGTCGGTACCTTCAAGTGGGGCTGGGTGCCGATCTCCGCTTTGATTACCCAGCGCTTCGAGGCAGTTCGCAAAGTCGACAAAATCGGCTCACCCCTGCTGGTCGTGCATGGCGACCAGGACCAGCTCATCGTGCCGGACCTCGGCCGCAAGCTTTACGCCGCAGCCGCCGAGCCCAAGCTCTTCGTGCTGGTCGAAGGAGGCTCGCACCACAACACCAACTCCATCGGCCAGCCGCAGTATCGGGAGGCGCTGGCGCAGCTTTTTAATCTCCACTAGAGCCTGGCAGAGCTCGAGCATTCTCGCGGTGGATCCCCCGGCAATGGCCCGCGGCATCGGTTCAACCCCATAGCTTTTGGTAACTTCGCATGAAACTCCCATAAAATGGGATATGGCTGCTATTTACTCCCCTTCGCACCACGGCTTTGGCTCTGCAATGCATTTGCACGACCGCTGTCAGGTTGCGCTGCTGCGCGAGCTTTCCATGCAGGGCGGGGGGCGCTTGGTGCTCAAGGGCGGAATGGCCATGCGAGTATCAGTCGGCAGTCTTCGTCTGACCAAGGATATCGATTTCGATGCCGACGAGTCCCTATCGCTTCAGTCGTTGAAAAACACACTGGAGACCGGGCTGCAACGGGCCGCCATCAATTGCCGGCTGAAAGGCACTGTCATCGACTTCACCAAGGAGGGTCGAGGCACCACACGTGCGCGCCTCGTTGGCAACACACAGAGCGGTGAGTCTCTTCGCTTTGAAGTTGAGGTTTCTCGAAGACCAAGCTTGTTCAAGGCCGGGATTCAAAGCGTCACGGTCGCGCCCCCAGCCTCGTATGCGATGGCGCCGTTCGAGGCAAATGTTTACCGAAACGAAGTTTTGTGCGTCATGAAGATTGCTGCCGCGCTTTCGGCCAATCGAGAGGCAGAGCGCGATCTCTACGACCTCTATGACCTGTCCTTGCTGGGCACCGATCCAGGCGAAGTGTTGTCACTGCAGGACGAGGACACACTGCGGCAATGGGCGGTCGACCCCCTCGGCAAACTTTCCAAGCTCACCTTCAAGGGCGCAGCGCAAAACCTGCTCCCCTACATCCCGCCGCTTGCGCGTACCGCTATCGACGAAGATCGCTGGGTTTTCATGACGCTCACCATCGCCGAGAAAATCGAGCAGTGGTGCGACGAGGCTCTGGCCCACAAACACAGCCCAAGCGACGAGCGGCTACCGCTGCCTCCGGGCGCGGGAGGCTGACGCGATGGCTTCGAGCTGGAAAGTAGCCCTGGAGCAACGGCTCAAGCAAGCCGAAACGCCCTCGGTGCTGACCACGGGCATGCTGCTGGGAATCGCCCGTTCTGCGCGGCCTGTTGAAGAGGTGTCGGATTCGGCCTTTTTCCGGTGGCTGCGGATGGCAAGCGAGGCGGGCAAGCTGCGCGAGATCACCAAGGGCGTCTACCTCAATGTGCTCGGCCACCGTGACGTGAGCCCCGCAGCGGCCGCCACGCTCATCAGGAGCCGCTCCGTTGTCGATCTTTCGTGGGTTCTGGAGCAGGCCGGGCTGACCAACAACCTCGGCGAGACCTATACCTGCGTCATCCCGACCGATCCAGCGTGGCCAAATCCGAATTTGTCAGACAGGGTTACAGCCGCCGGAACATTTCGCTTTTTCGCCATGCCGGCGCGGCTCGTCGACGAGGAAGCAGGTGCGCTCGAAGATGTGCGCGACCTGCGCTTTGACTATGTCCGCGCCACGCCTGAAAAGGCCTTTCTCGACTGGATTTATCTCGGCACGTCCGGGCGCAGCCGCCTGACACTGCCTCCGCTTGACATCGACTACGACGAACTCGATGCCGAGCGTCTCCATCGCCTGGCCCAGAATATGGCCTTGCCAAAAAAACTGGAAGCGTGGGTCCAGCGCTATCGGGCCTATCAGGCCGACGAGGACGTTCAGGCGAACGCAGCAGGCCGGCTCAACTTTTAAAATTAAAATGACTGTTGTGGTGTCCGGAGCCACGGCATCATCGCAACCGCATCTCATCGCGCAACACCTCAGCGGCGCTGGCGCCATCTCGCGCTTGCCCATCTCTGCTACGCTCAGACGGATGCCTTCTCCCCTGTCTCCCAGCGTATCAGCGACCGCTTCCGGTAGCAGCACGCGCTCGGCCATGTCGCCCGCGCTGATCGTCCTGGTTCTGGCCCTGACGTTGGGCATCCAGCCCGTTACCACCGACCTGTATTTGCCTGCGTTGCCGGCCATCACCCAGGGCTTCGGCGCGCCCATGTCTCAGGCCCAGCTGACCTTGAGCGCGTTGCTGCTGGCGTTCGGAATTTCGCAGCTGATCTGGGGTCCGCTGTCGGACCGGTTCGGCCGCCGGCCCATCCTCCTTTTCGGATTGGCAACCTATACGCTCGCGTCCATCGCGAGCGCGTTTTCACCGAGCATGGAGTGGCTGATCACCTGGCGCGTCGTGCAGGGCGCGACGATGGGCGCGGTGGTCATGTGCGCGCGCGCCATCGTGCGCGACCTGTACTCGCCGCTCGAGGGCGCCCGCGTAATGTCCAAGGGCCTGAGCGGGCTGGCTGTTCTGGCGTGCCTGAGCCCTTCGATTGGCGGCCTGTCCACAGACCTGTTCGGGTGGCGCGCAGCGCTGGTGGCCGTTGCCGTGTTCGGCGCCTGCACACTAATCCTTATCACGCTGCGCTTTCAGGAAACCGTGCAGCGAAAAAATCCCGCCGCACTGCAGCCGGCAACGCTTGCGAGGACGTGGCAGCACATTTTGCGCAACCGGACGTTTCTTGCCTTTTCAGCCCTGCTGGCGGCCTCGTACGGCGGGCTCTTCACCTTCCTTGCAACGTCGTCCTTCGTGTTCATCGGCGTACATGGGCTGAGCAAGACGCAATACGGGCTCGTGATGTTCACCATGAGCTTGTGCTACCTGGGCGGCACCTTCTTGTGTCGGCGACTGCTGCCGCGCTTTGGCGTTCGCCGCTCCGTGGCGCTGGCTGGCGTGGTGACCGTCACGGCCGGGACCCTGATGGGCGCAATGGCGGCGGCGGGCGTGCAGAGCATGTGGGCCATCGTGCTGCCGCAATGGCTGTTCATGGTGGCGCACGGCGTGCACCAGCCTTGTGGCCAAAGCGGCGCCGTGGGCCCGTTTCCAGAATCGGCCGGCGCAGCATCCGCGCTCAACGGCTTCTTCATGATGGTCGTCGCGTTTGCCATGGGCGGGTTTCTCGGCTCGCACATGGATGGAACGTCGCGGCCGCTGACCTACGCCATCTGGTTCTGGAGCGTGCTGGTAGCGATCATTGCCTGGAGCGTCGTGCGCAAGTTCGGCGATCCCCGGCCGGAGGCCGTAGCAGGTGCCTGAAGCGGCAAGCACGGGAGCAGGCCCCGTCTTCATGCTGGCCGGCCCGACCGCCTCGGGCAAGACCGCTGCGGCGCTGGCAGTCGCCAGGCGATTCGATGTTGAAATCGTCAGCGTGGATTCAGCCTTGGTCTACCGCGGGATGGACATCGGCACGGCCAAGCCCGACGCCCATGAACTTGCCGCGGTGCCGCACCACCTCATCGATATCCGCGATCCTTTGCAGCCCTACAGCGCCGCCGAGTTCGTCTGCGACGCGCAGCGGCTGATCAGGGAGATTTCCGCACGCGGTCGGATTCCCATGCTCGTCGGTGGAACGATGCTGTATTTCAAGGCCCTGCTCGAGGGGCTGGACGACATGCCCAAGGCTGACCCCGGCGTTCGCGCAGAGATCGCCGAAGAAGCCGCGCGCAAAGGCTGGCCCGCGCTGCATTCAGAACTTGCGGCGGTTGACGCTGTCACCGCCGCTCGACTGGAGCCACAAGACTCGCAGCGCATTTCACGGGCACTGGAAGTGTTTCGCGTGTCGGGGCTGCCGCTGTCTTCTTTCCAGCTCCGGCTTTCGCGGGCGGAAACGGGCGGCGCGAGCCTGGCGGGCCAGGGCCTGGTCTCGCTCGAACCGGGCGACAGGGCCTGGCTTCACGGCCGCATCGCCGAGCGATTCGACCTGATGCTGGCGGCGGGCTTCATCGACGAGGTGATCGGCCTGCGCGCGCGTGGCGACCTCGACCCCGACTTGCCCAGCATGCGCTGCGTGGGCTACCGGCAGGCCTGGCAAATGCTCGACGAGCTGGCGGCTCAGGGCCTGCAGGTCCGCCAAGGAATGGAGGTTCCCGCAGCAGCTCTGGCAGTCCTGCGAGACAAGGGCATTGCGGCAACCCGGCAGCTGGCCAAGCGTCAGCTCACCTGGCTTCGCTCTATGCCCGCGCGGCAGGTGGTCCCTTGCGACGCGCCCGGTGCGACAGAAATGGTCCTGCGCGCGCTGGATGAACTCGTGCATAAAGGAAGCCCCGCGTGATCCTGGACGTTCAGAACCTTGCCAAGCGCTACGGCGACACCACCGTTTTCAGCCATGTCGACCTGCAGGTCGAAGCCGGTGAATTCGTCGCCATCGTCGGCGAATCGGGCGTCGGCAAATCCACCTTGCTCAACTGCATGGCGGGGCTGGACCATTGGGACGAAGGCAGCGTCACGCTGCAGGGGCAACAGCTGGACGGCATGAGCGAGGAAGCGCGTGCGCTGCTGCGCCGGCGCCATGTCGGTTTCGTGTTCCAGGCTTTTCACGTACTGCCGCATCTGGACGTGGCGCAAAACGTCGCGCTGCCGCTCATGCTGCTCAAGGCTCGCGATGACGCGCGGGTGCAGGCCATGCTGGAAGCTGTGGGACTCGCGGGCCTGGGCCAGCGCTTGCCGCAGCAGCTTTCGGGCGGACAGCTTCAGCGGGTTGCCATTGCACGCGCTCTGGTGCACCAACCCGCCCTCTTGCTGGCCGATGAACCTACCGGCAACCTGGATCCGACGACCGCCGCCCGCGTCATGGACGCGCTGATTGCGCAAACGCGCGAGCAAGGCTCTTCACTGGTGCTGGTCACCCATTCGGCGGCAGCCGCCGTGCGCGCCGACCGCGTCCTGGCGCTGCGCGCCGACGGTATCGCGGCAGCTGTGAAGGACCAAAACTAGGCCGAAACTAGGCCGCTGCCAGCAGCCGGGCGTAGCGGGCCAGATCGACGTTGCCGCCGCTGATGATCACGCCGACACGTGCACCCCGTATTCGCGCGCGCTCGGACTCGGCCGAAGCCCCCGCCCAGCCCAGGCAGCCCGTCGGCTCGACGACCATCTTCATGCGCTCGGCAAAAAAGCGCATGCCATCGACCAGCTGCGCATCAGACACCGTGACGATGTCGTGAACGCCCTTTTTCATGATGGCGAAATTGGCGTGGCCTATGTGCTGCGTCTGCGCGCCATCGGCCAGCGTTTGCGGCGTTTTGATATGCACGATATGTCCTGCTTTCAGCGACTGCTGCGCGTCGTTGCCCGCCTCGGGTTCAACGCCGATGACCTTGCACTCCGGCGCGAGCGCGGCGGCCGCGAGCACTGTGCCGCTGGTGAGCCCGCCACCGCCCAGGCACACGTAAAGAAAATCGAGTGGCCCGGTTTCTTCGATGAGTTCCTTGGCCGCCGTGCCTTGGCCTGCGATGACATCAGGATGGTCGAACGGCGGAATCAGCGTCATGCCACGCTTGGCCCTGAGCCCTTGGGTCAGGGACTCGCGGTCTTCCTTGAAACGGTCGAACAGCACCACCTCGGCCCCATAGCCACGCACCGCGGCCAGTTTGGAAGCTGGCGCATCGGCCGGCATGACGATGAGGGCAGGAATGCCCAGCAGCTTCGCCGACAGCGCGATGCCCTGGCCGTGATTGCCGGACGAAAAGGTGATGACACCTGCCGCTTTTTGCGCCGGTGAGAACTGCGCGAGTGCGTTGTACGCACCGCGAAACTTGAAGGCGCCCATGCGCTGGAAATTTTCGCACTTGAAGAAAAAATGCGCGTCGCCCAGCGCGTCAGCCGTGCTTGAGGTGAGGACGGGCGTGCGATGCGCCACCGACGCAAGCCGGCTGGCTGCCGCCACGACGTCGCTGTAGTCGGGGAGGCGAACCGGTGCTTCAGTCGGAGGGGATTGCAAGGAGGTCATGGGCAAGTTGTCCGGAAGTCTTGAAGGTAAACGGTAAAGGGAACCCGCAAGATACCACCGGGGCGCCTGCACAAGCCAAACGCGCGAAGGGGCCGCCACCTGCACAATCAGGCCATGCGCGCGCTGCTTTCCACCTTCTCCTGGCAGGAGCTCAAACATCACCCGTGGCGCAACGCTGCGGCGGTGGCAGCGGTGATGCTGGGCGTGGCGCTGGCTTTTTCGGTTCACCTCATCAATGGCTCAGCGCTCAGTGAATTTTCGCAGGCGGTGCGCTCCGTCAATGGCCAGCCCGACCTCGAGGTCGTCGGCGCCCAAGGCAGTTTCGATGAGGAAATCTTTAGCCGCGTGGCCGGCCATCCGGGGGTAAGGCTCGCCAGCCCTGTGCTCGAACTCACAACCTACGCGCTGGGCGCGGACGGCAAGCGGACGGCACTGCGCGTGGTCGGCATCGATGCGCTGCTTGTGGCGCAGATCGCGCCCGCGTTGATGCCGCAAGCCGCCAGCAGCGCCGATCGGTTCGCCATCTTTACGCCGGGAACAGTCTTCTTGAATGCGGCCGCGCGGCAACGGCTCGACGGGCAAACGCTGCGCCTGCAAAGTGGCGTGGCCCTGCTCGACGTACGAGTGGCAGGCAGCGTCGCGGCCGGCGGCGGCCCGCTGGCGGTGATGGACATTGGTGCTGCGCAAGACCTTTTCAGCCGCGTGGGAAGCCTCTCGCGCATCGACCTGCAGCTCAAGCCCGGCATCAGCCGCGAGAGCGTCGCGCAATCCCTGCGTGCAACGCCCGGCTGGCCTGCCGATGTGAGCTTCAACGAGCCCGGCGATTCGGCTCAGCGCATCAGCCAGCTTTCCCGGGCCTACCGCGTCAACCTGACGGTGCTGGCGCTGGTGGCGCTGTTTACCGGCGCTTTCCTGGTGTTCTCGGTACTGTCGCTCAGCGTTGCCAAGCGTACTCAGCAGTTTGCGCTGCTGGGCGTGCTGGGCCTGACAGGCCGGGAGCGACTGAAGCTGGTCGTCCTCGAATCCCTGGCGCTCGGGCTGCTGGGCAGCATGCTCGGCATTGCCCTCGGTACGGCACTGGCGGCGCTGGCGCTGCGACTGTTGGGCGGCGACCTCGGCGGAGGCTACTTTCCGGGCGTGGCGCCAGCCCTGCAATGGAGCCCCGGCGCGGCTGTCCTGTATGGCGCACTGGGCATGCTGGCAGCCGTCGCGGGTGGCTGGTGGCCTGCACGCGCCGCCCAGAAATTGCCGCCCGCGCAAAGCCTCAAGGGCCTCGGCGGGGCGCTCTCCCGACAGCGCAGGCCCTGGCTCAGCATGATCCTGCTTGCGTTGGGTGCGCTGCTCGCCCTGACGCCGCCCGTCTTCGGTATCGCGCTGGGGGCCTATGTTTCGGTGGCGCTGCTGCTGGTCGGTGGCATAACCGCCCTGCCCTGGCTCATTGGCTTGTTTTACGGCCAGCTCAGCCAGCGCTTGCGTGCCAGGCTGCTGCCAATGCTGGCGATCGAGCGGGCGCGCCGCGTGAGGGAAAGCGCCGGGGTGGCGGTCAGCGGCGTGGTGGCCTCACTCAGTCTTGCCGTCGCGCTAACGGTCATGGTGTCGAGCTTTCGCGGCTCGGTCACCGAATGGCTCGACGTGGTCCTGCCAGCGGACCTCTACGTTCGCACCGCCGCGACGACCGCCGCCAGCGACACGGCTTTCTTCACGCCCGAATTCGTCGCGTCGATCGCCCGCGTCGAAGGCGTCGAGCGGGTCTCGGTGCTGCGCGTGACGCAACTCCAGCTCGACGCCGGGCAGCCAGCCGTGGCCGTGATCGCCCGTGAATTGAGCGAACCTGTGAAGGCCCTGCCGTTGGTGGGTGGCTTGGCTCCGGTCCCCGCTGGGGCCATTGGCATTTACCTCAGCGAGCCCATGGCCGACCTGTACGGCGCCCGCCTCGGGCAGACCTTTCCGTTGCTGGCCGGCGCGTTTGCCGGGCGCCCGGGGTCTGCGGAAACAGCGGAGCGAACTCCGCTGGCAAAACCGGTCTTTTTCGTCGCGGGTTTCTGGCGCGACTATGCGCGGCAGTTCGGTGCGATCGCCATGGACCAGGCGGACTTCGTTCGCCTTACCGGCGACCAGCGCGTGAACGACCTGGCTCTTTGGTTGAAAGACCCGGCGCGTGAAGGCGCCGTTCAGGAATCAATTCGGGGTGTGGCGCTACAGCAGGCCGTGTCGCCCGAGCTGATCGAGTTTGCGTCTGCGGCCCAGATACGCAGCACCTCCCTGCGCATCTTTGACCGGAGCTTTGCCGTGACTTACTGGCTTCAGGCTGTGGCCATCGGCATCGGACTGTTCGGGGTGGCGGCCAACTTCAGCGCCCAGGTACTGGCGCGGCGCAAGGAATTCGGCCTGCTCACTCACCTGGGGCTTACGCGCCGGCAGATTCTGGCCGTGGTGGCAGGTGAAGGCGCCGCCTGGACGGTTGTGGGATCGCTTGCCGGACTCGGGCTGGGACTGGGAGTGTCGGTCATTTTGGTCGATGTCGTGAATCCCCAGAGCTTTCACTGGACGATGGATATGCAGGTCCCCTGGCTGCGGCTGGCCGGGCTATGCGCCGCGGTCGTCGTGGCCGGCACGGGAACGGCCTGGCTGGCGGGTCGCGCCGCCGCCAGCAGCGACGCGGTTCTGGCTGTCCGCGAAGACTGGTAGGGAACTGGCCTGATAAAAGATTGGCGGCAAGCTCGGCAGTGAGACAATCGTCGGCCAGCCGGAATAAAGCACCGGCTCCTGCCTTCGTCCACATCAGATTGGAATTGAACATGAGCGATTGGTCCTCCGGCTATGTTTCCGATATCGGCTACACCTTCGGGTATTACGCCGAACTCAACCCGATGCGGCTGAAGCTGGCATTCCTGAACGCCGGACTCGCCGCACCCGAGGTCGGGGCAGCCTGTGAACTGGGCTTCGGGCAGGGCCTGAGCGCCAACGTGCATGCGGCCGCATCGGTCACTACCTGGCACGGCACTGACTTCAACCCGTCCCAGGCGGCGCACGCACAGGAGCTGGCAAGCGCGGCTGGCAGCGGCGCCATGCTGGCCGACGAGGCCTTCGCAGACTTTTGCATGCGCACTGACCTGCCTGATTTCGACTTCATCGGGCTGCATGGAATCTGGAGCTGGATATCGGATGAAAACCGCCAGGTCATCGTGGACTTCGTGCGCCGCAAACTCAAGGTCGGCGGTGTGCTCTACATCAGCTACAACACGCTGCCTGGCTGGGCGGCTTTCGCACCCATGCGTCACCTGCTTACGCAACACGCGGAGGTCATCGGCGCGAATGGCGGCGGCACTATTTCCCAGGTCAATGGCGCACTTCAGTTTGCCGACAAGCTGCTGGCAACCAACCCGCTCTTTACGCGGGCAAACCCTCAGGTGACCGAGCGCCTGAAAAAACTCGGTGAGCAAAATCGCCAGTACCTCGCCCACGAATACTTCAACCGCGACTGGCACCCGATGCACTTCGCGACCATGGCCGAATGGCTCGGCCCCTCCAAGGTTTCCTACGCCTGCTCGGCGCATCCGCTCGACCATATCGACGCGGTCAACCTCACCGCCGAACAACAGGCCTTGTTGCAGGAGATTCCCGATGCGATGTTCCGCGAGAGCGTGCGGGACTTCATGGTCAACCAGCAGTTCCGCCGCGACTATTGGGTGAAGGGACCACGCAAACTCGCTCCGCTCGAACAGACCGAGATGCTGCGCAAGCAGCGCCTGGTGCTCACCAGCCTGCGCGCGGACGTCAGCCTGAAAGTGACAGGCTCGCTCGGCGAGGCCACCATGACAGAGGCCATCTACGCGCCCGTGCTGGACTTCCTGGCGGACAACCACCCGCGCACGCTGGGCGAGATCGAAAAAGTCGCTAGCGACAAGAAGGTGAACTTCTCCCAACTGGTCCAGGCCGTGATGGTTCTGTCGGCGGGTGGGCACCTGGCCATTGCCCACAGCGAGAGCGACACGGCAGGCGCAAAGCTCCACACAGACCGCTTGAACCTGCACCTCATGCAAAAAGCCCGGTCTACGGGCGACATCAGCTACCTCGCCAGTCCGCTCACGGGCGGCGCCATCAGCGTCGGCAGGTTCCAGCAGCTCTTCCTGCTTGCCCTGCACAACGGCAAGGCCGCGCCCGCCGATTGGGCCAAGGAAGTCTGGGCCGTGCTGTCGGCGCAGGGCCAGCGCATTGTCAAGGACGGCGTTGCGCTGGAAGGTGAGGCCAACACGGCCGAGCTCGACCGGCAGGCGCAGCAGTTCGCCAAGCGGCAACTGCCCTTGCTTCGCGCCCTCGGGATCGCCTGAGATAGAAACCTTCTAGTTCAAAGCCTCAAGGCTGCGCAGGGCTGCGGGTTAGCGCCCGCAGCCCTGCGAGAATCCGGGGCATGACTGTTGAATCCCTCCTGCCGTGCCCTTCCTGGCTCAACGGCGCCCTGGCGCGCATCGAGGCCGACTACCTGCGCAGTGCGGACACCCACCTGATCCCCCTGCCGCTACCTGAATTCGCGGCACGAGGCATAGACCTGTACCTGAAAGACGAGTCGACGCACCCGACGGGAAGCCTCAAGCACCGGCTGGCGCGGTCGCTCTTTCTCTACGCGTTGTGCAACGGCTGGATTCACGAAGGCTCGACCATCGTCGAGGCCTCGAGCGGCTCGACCGCCGTCAGCGAAGCCTACTTCGCCCGGCTGCTTGGCCTACCCTTCATTGCCGTCATGCCGCGAAGCACCTCACCTGAAAAGGTGGCGCAGATCGCTTTTTATGGCGGGCGCTGCCATTGGGTCGACAAGGCCGACGAGGTCTACCACGAGGCCGAACGCCTGGCACGCGAATGCGGCGGCCACTACATGGACCAGTTCACGTTTGCCGAGCGCGCCACCGACTGGCGCGGCAACAACAACATCGCGCAGAGCATGTTTGCCCAGATGGCGCAGGAGCGGCATCCGGTGCCGCGCTGGATCGTCGTCGGCGCGGGCACCGGCGGCACCAGCGCGACCATCGGGCGCTATGTGCGCTGGCAGCGGCACGACACGCAGTTGTGCGTGGCCGATCCTGCTGGCTCCGTCTTTGGCGAGTACCACCGCACAGGCGATGCCTCGTTGCGCGGGCGTGGCTCACGCATCGAAGGTATCGGCCGTCCGCGCGTCGAGGCCAGTTTTATTCGCACGCTGATCGACCGGATGATCGAGGTTCCCGACGCGGCCTCCGTGGCCGCCATGCGCGTGCTGTCCGGCCTGCTCGGACGCCGCGTTGGCCCGTCGACCGGCACCAACTTCATCGGCATGCTCACGCTCGCCAGCGAAATGGTGCAGTCGGGCCAGACCGGCTCCGTCCTTTCCCTGCTGTGCGACGCGGGGGAACGTTATCTGCCCACCTACCACGACGAGGAATGGGTTGGCACTACCCTGGGCGATTGCACGGCCGCGATGCAGGAAGTCGAGCGCCTCACCCAGGCACGCTTGAACTGCTGAGACTCATGCCCTTCATGACAATACGCAGACGCACACTACTGGGCACAGCGGGACTGGCTCTGGGCGCTTTCGCGCCAGCGCGCTTCGCCAGCGCCTTGAACGCACGCACACTGGTTTTCCCGCGCGATTTCGGGGCCCACCCCGAAATGCGCACGGAGTGGTGGTACATCACTGGCGAAGCCAGCCGCGGCGAAGGCCCGGGCGCACGCGTCTTCGGCTTTCAGCTCACTTTTTTCAGGACTCGCGTCGACGCCACGCAGACCGTCGGCTCGCGGTTTGCAGCGCGCCAGCTCGTGTTCGCCCATGCCGCCATCACCGACGTCGCAGGAAAAAAACTCTGGCACGACCAGCGCATCGCGCGCGAAGGTTTCGACGTCGCCCGTGCCAGCCAGAGCGACACCGATCTCAAGCTGCGCGACTGGACACTCGAGCGCGTTGCCGCCAGCGGCAACCAACCCTCCCGCTACCGGGCGGCCCTGCCCGCCACCGACTTTGGCCTCGCGCTCGAATTCGCCGAAACGCAGCCGCTGATCCTTCAAGGCCGCGAAGGCCTGTCGCGCAAAGGGCCCGACGTACAGCAGGCCAGCTACTACTACAGCAAGCCGCAACTCGCCGCCAGCGGCAGCATCACGCTCAAGGGCGAGCGCTTCGACGTCAAGGGCCGGGCCTGGCTGGACCACGAGTGGAGCGAGGAGCTGCTGCACCCCGATGCGAAAGGCTGGGACTGGATCGGAATGAACCTGGACGATGGAAGCGCCCTCACGGCCTTTCAGTTGCGCAATGCGCAAGGCGGCGCGGTATGGGATGGCGGATCGTTCCGCTCGAAGCAGGGCGGTCTCTACGTCTTCAGCCGCGGTGAAGTGATCTTCAAGCCGGTGCGCAACTGGAAGAGCCCCTTGACCCAGACGGTTTATCCCGTCGAATGGGTCGTCCGGACGCCTGCGGACTTCTATACCGTCAAGGCCGTCATCGACAACCAGGAACTGGACAGCCGCCAGTCGACCGGGTCGATTTACTGGGAGGGCCTGAGCGACTTGATCGACAGCAATGGCAAGCGGGTCGGGCGTGGCTATCTGGAAATGACGGGGTATGCCGCGCCACTGCGGATGTGACGTCGTGACGCCTTAAACCGGGGCTTGCCGGAGCCGGTAATTTCAATCGTCAACTTCCACGCTGAAGACTTCCGCTGCGGCGGCGCGGCTCGGCTCGGCAAAGCGAGGAGATTCAAAGGGAAGACGCTCCGCTCGGAGCCCTCAGAAATCCGTACAGCGGAAAGGCGATCGCTCCCGCGAAAGCGAAACCTAGAATCCCGCTACCTCGCAAAGCCGGGGCAGGAGGAAAGGGAGGGTGGCCTACAAAAATCTCTGGGGAATCGCGGAAGGCCGTCGGTACCTCGCCGCCTCGCTGGCCATCACGGCACTTTTCGTCTTTTTCGAATGGCGTTACAACCTGGACCTGCTCGACACGCTGAGCAACCCCGACGCAACCCCTGACGCAGTTGACCGCTTGTCGCAGCGGGGAAAGTTGCTTGCATCGCTGGGTATCACGTGGGTATTCGGCCGCATCCTGATCACCCGGATCAAGCCGGCGATCATCGGGCTAGCCCTTTTTCTGTTGAGCTCGACGGCCGTCTACATTGCCCTGGACCAGACCTACACGCGCGTCATCGCGGGCCTTAAACCCGAAGTCAAGGTTGAAGGTTTCAACCTTTTCTCCTATCGCCACGACCTTCTGACCGGGAGGCTTTCGGACCCGGACATCCCGCTGCCCGAGGATCATCCCGTCCACGGGAAAATCCTGATGGGATCATTCCCTATCGTGCTGCTGGACGACCGATTCATGCTGCCGGCCCAGGATATCGTGGCGCGCAAGGCGGACGACCAGAGCAAAGCCGTACTGGAAAACGCGTCGCACGAGTGGCCTGCCTATCTGCGCCAGATGAGCGAGCTCTCCAAGGGCTACGACGAATTCATCACCGGCTCCCGGCGGGCTTATCAGTACCGGACCGCCGGCGGAATCAAGAAGTTCCAGCAGCGATCGGGCGGCCTCTTTCCCGACCCCCATCTCACCCGGGCGCAGTTCGTGGACATGCTGCGCGGCGCCCACCATCCCCAAGGCGAGCAACTGCGCAGGTCCGAAGCGCGCGAAATCGGCAAGCGCCCTGACGGCAATCGGGTTTACGCGCGGGACCTGCCCTACTTCATGGACCGCGCGTCCTACATGAACTGGTTCGAGGCTCAAGCCAGCAAGGCAAGGGCCGCTGCAATGCCCACCACGCAGACCGTAGAAAGCTACAAGGGTATACGCGACATCAACGCCGCAGTGTTCCTGCCGCCCATGGCCATCATCACCAGCCTGACCAGCGCACTCACCAATGCGGTAACGCTCACGCTGATGCTTGCAGCCCTTGGCCTTGGCGTAACGCCGGGCTGCAGCAAGGCCGCGTTGTGGCTAATGCGCCTGACGGGGCCACTCATGGTTCTCATCGTCGCGCTGGTCGTGCTGTCGATGCCCTCGCACGTCTTCCAGCAGGGCACGCCCCTGTATGACCTGGAGTCCCTTATGCACAGGGAGGTTGGCGTGGCCGGCCAGATCTGGTCTCGCTTGAGCGGAATTCAGGCGAAATTGCTCAACTGAACAACGAGTTTCACGTGAAAGAAAAGATGAACTACAAGCCGCTCGCATTCGTCGCTGCCCTCTGCCTCCTGGCGGGCTGCGCCACCCTCAGCCAGGAACAGGTGGGCACGGCAGTTGGCGCCATCGCTGGTGCCGTTGTCGGCAAACAGCTGGGTGGCGACAAGGGCATGATCCTGGGCGCAATGGTCGGCGGCGCCTTGGGCAACCGCCTCGGCGCGCACCTGGACGATCAGGACCGCATGAAGCTCGCCGCGCTGGAGCTGCGCGCCCTGACAACCGGTACAGGCGGCAGCTTCGTCACGAACAAGACCCAGGCCCAGATAACGGTGGAGGCTGCTCCGGTCAGCTGGGACAGGCGCCAGGACTTCATACTTTCCCACACCCTGACGCCCCACCCGCTTGTGGCAGTCGACCCGCTTACGGTGGCCGCGTATGTGGATACGCCGATCTACAACACCCTGAACGAAAAATCCCAGCCCAAGCTGGTCATCCAGAAGGGTGTACCCATGCGGGTCACCGCGCATGTGGTCGACAAGAACTGGGTCGTGGTCGGCGACGGCAACCTGGGTCTGGGCTATGTCCCTCAGCGCTTCCTGGACGCCAGCATCGTCCACCAGTTGCAGACCGAAAGCGTCAAGACCGCGGCGGCCAGACCAGCACCCGCCCCGTTGAAGGCAACTGTAGTTAAGCCAGCGCCTTCCACCCAGGTGGGCAAGGCCCCGGACATGCCCCAGACCGTGAACAAAGCGCAGTACGAGCAGGAAATGGGCGCGCTGCATGCGGCGTACAAACCGCGCGCCAGCGGCCAGGGGACTTCTTCTGGCGCGGGTGTACCGGCCTTACAAGGCACACACGGGACACAAGGCACGCACGGTACACCGGCCACCATTCAGGTCGTGCAGGCTTCCACGGAATGCAAGATGGTTTCGCGCAAGGTGGAGGCTGGGGGGCAACCCGCATTTGTCGAGACCGTGAAGTACTGCAAGGAGCCTCCCAAAGGCTGGCAGACCCAGACCGTCTGAGGAACGTTCATGACACGACAGCAGAAAATTTTCGCCGGCAGTATTGCCGTCATCGCAGTGGTAATCATGGCCAGCATCTGGTTTGTCCGGGCACCCTATGCCACGCTCGAATCCATAAAAGCGGCAGCCGAACGCCGCGATGTGCCCGAACTGAACCGGCTTATCGATTTTCCTTCCGTCAAGAGCAGCCTGAAGATACTGTTGCTGGATTCGATGAACGGAAAACCAGGAGAGGCACCCTCACCGGGCGCCGGGCTGGCACGACTGTTTGCAAGCGCACTGGCCGGGCCCATTGTCGAAGCGATGGTGACGCCTGAATCGATTGTGGCGATGTTCAGCGGCAAGCTTCCGCGCAGTGCTGCCGGTCGGCCACAGCCATCGTCACCCAGGCCTGATGATGCGTCCAGCCCAGTATCCACCGAAAAACCGAACGTCACCTTTGCAGGCGACTGGGACGATTCCTCGACCATTCGCGTACGCGTACGCTCAGGCATCACCGAAGACGTCGGCCTGGCCTTTGTGATGCGCCGTGATGGACTGTCGTGGCGCTTGTCCGGGATTGAGCGCTAATAGCTTCTTGAGGGCTTGCGTCGAGCGGATCACAGTCCTGTTCCCTGACCCGAAAGGACGCGGTCACTTGCGCCCTTGAAGCAAGTGCGTCAATCGGCATGGTCATGGCGTCAACTCGATCGCTAACGCCCTACTGCCTGCGCCAGTGGCCTGATGCTTCCGTGGCCGCAGGAAGATCCGCCTCGTCATGCCAAACCGTTCGCCCTGATGTATAGAAGGGCTGGCGAGACGCGCTATGTCGTGCTCGCCGTATTGATGGTTCATCTTGTATTTTTATTTCTGGGCTTTTCCCCCACTCACACCCCTAACCCCGCTCTCGCCCCGCCGGGCGAAAGCGGGGGACTTTATTTGAGTTTTTGGTTTGAAGTCAAAGCCCTGCGTGTCTTGCGGACAAGGTGCTGAATAATTTTCTTGTTGCCAATTGCGCAGCAATTTGTCCTTGTTCGGGCCGCGCCTCGCTTGCTCGCTAAGTGGCGTCGATGAGCCGGCGCGCGTGCGTAACACGCGCCTCAGACCACTAGGATCGCCGCGCGCGCCCGCGGTCACAGACGCACGTTATGTACGTGCGCCGATCAGCCGAGGCAACCACCGTCATACGGGGCGCCGCCCGAACAAGGAAAACTTGCCGCGCAGAGCCCAGACAGAAATGCCTCAAAGCACTAGTTCAATAGACACGCAGCGGTTTTAGCAACCCCAAAAATTCAAATCAGGCTCCTCTCTTCCGCCCTGAAGGGGCGGGAGAGAGGCGGGGGTGAGTGAGTGGGGAGAAAGCCCAGAAATAAAAACACAAAATGGCCGCCGTTTGCGAGCGTGAAAATGCTCTTGATGCCCCTCAGTGGCCCGAGAGAGACGCGCTATGTCGTGCTCGCCGTATTGATGGTTCATCTTGTATTTTTATTTTGGCGTTTTTCCCCACTCACACCCCTAACCCCGCTCTCGCCCCGCCGGGCGAAAGCGGGGAACTTTATTTGAGTTTTTGGTTTTTAAGTGGAAGCCCTGCGTGTCTTGCGGGCGGAGTGCTAATTGGTTTTCCTGTCGACGATTGCGCAGGAAGATTCCCTTGTTCGGGCAACGCCTAGTTTGCTCGATGCGTCGGCTCAAATGAGCCGGCACGCGTGCTTAACGCGCGCCTCAGACCGCAGGGATCGTCCGCGCGCGCCCGCGGTCACAGGCGCACGTTAAGCACATGCGCCGATCAGACGAAGAAACGATAGTTAAACGGGGCGCGACCTGAACAAGGGCATCTTGCAGCGCAATTTCCAGACGGAGCCCCTGCAAAGCAGCGGATCAAAAGACACGCAGCGGTTTAGCAACCCCAAAAATTCAAATCAGGCTCCTCTCTTCCGCCCTGAAGGGGCGGGAGAGAGGCGGGGGTGAGTGAGTGGGGAAAAAAAGCCCAGAAATAAAAACACAAGATGACTCAATTCAAAGCATCCAAGCGCGCAGTCAAGACCTAGAACCCAGCAAGTGATCGCAGTCAACAGCCACTGCGAACTCAACCGCCCATCCGCATAATCCCACCATGCACTTCTACGAACCCCGCCTCGGCCACGGCCTCCCCCACGACCCGTTCAACGCCATCGTCGGTCCACGCCCCATCGGATGGATTTCCTCACGCAGTGCAAGCGGTGTCCTGAACCTCGCGCCTTACAGCTTTTTCAACGCTTTCAACTACACCCCACCGATCGTGGGCTTTGCCAGCATCGGCCACAAGGACACGCTCGCGAACATCGAAGCCACCGGTGAGTTTGTCTGGAACCTTGTCACACAGGAACTCGCCGAAGCCATGAACCAGACGTGTGCCAGTGTCGGACCCGACGTCAACGAGTTTGACCTCGCAGGTCTGGAGCCCGCCGACAGCCAGGTCGTGGGCGTGCCGCGCGTCAAGGCAGCGCGGGTGAGTTTCGAGTGTCGCCGTACGCAGATCGTGCAGTTGCACAGTGCAGACGGTCAGGCGGTTTCAACCTGGCTCGTGCTCGGCGAAGTGGTGGGCGTGCACATCGACGAAGCCTTGCTGCAGGACGGCATTTACAACACGGCAACGGCCGGGCATGTTTTGCGGGCAGGTGGGGCTTCGGACTATTTCACCGTCACGCCGCAGCAGCTTTTCAGGATGAAACGCCCGGCTTGACAGCGCCCGGCTGGCGGCGCGAAACCCGCTCGAGTGTTTCGGCCATGACTTCGGGCGAGCAGGGCTTGGGAATGATCTCGAAACCCAGCCGCGCGATCGACTCCATTTGCTCGGCATACCCGGTCATCAACACGATGGCGAGCTTCGGAAAAGTCTGGCGTGCGTACTGTGCAAGACCCACGCCGTCCATTTCTCCCGGCATCACGACGTCTGTCAGCAGCAAGTCCGGCAAGCGTGCCTGCGCTGACAGCCAGACTTTGGCGTCTGAAGCGCGATCCAGGCGGGTGACACTGCAACCCATCGCCTCGAGTACAGGGACCAGTGCTGCCGCGACTTCGTCGTTGTCTTCGACCACCAGGATGCTCTTGCGCAACTGCGGCATGGCGTTCGCCGGTGCGGCCGCAACATGCGTCGCGGGCTCCTCGGTTGCCGGAAAGAAGAGCCTGACCGTTGTGCCGAGCCCGACTCTGCTGCTAATGGTGGCCAAACCTCCCGCGCGCTGGCACAAGCCATAAATCTGGCTCAGTCCGAGGCCGGTGCCCTCACCCACGGGCTTGGTGGTGAAGAAGGGTTCGAAAACCTTGTCGATGACTTCGGGAGGAATTCCCACGCCCGTGTCGCTGATCTCGATCAGCACCATCCGCCCCGTGAGCGGAGGCGGCAGCGGACCGTCCGCATTGCGCGCCTGGATGGAAAAGCGGCCGCCCGAAGGCATCGCGTCCCGGGCATTGATGGCCAGGTTGATCAGCGCCAGCTCGAGTTCGGCCGAGTCGACCAGAATGGTGCGCGTGTCTGGCGCGGTGTGAACCGAAATCTCGACTTGACTGCCCAGCACGGGCCCCAGCAAGTCCTCGACGCTGGCAAGGCGTTCATGCAGTCTCACGTACTCGGGCAGCAAGGCCTGGCGGCGCGAAAAGGCCAGCAGCTGGCGCGTGAGCTTGGTGGCCGAGCCTACCGCCCTGCCGATGGATTCGATCTGCGGCCCATCGGCCTGGGGATGCTTGCGCTTGAGCAGGAACAGGTTGTTGCTGATCACCATCAGCGCATTGTTGAAGTCGTGGGCAACGCCACCGGTCAGGCGGCCAAGCGCCTCGAGCTTTTGCGCCTGCAGCAGCGCCTCCTCGGCACGCCTGCGCGTTGCCGTTTCTTCGTTCAGGCGCCGAGCCGATTTCAGGGCCTCGCGTGTCCGGCCGAGCGCAATGCGTGCCGTAAGAAACAGGCCCAGCAGCGGTGGCAGGCCAAACGCCGCCAGCCAGGCCATTTCCCTGAGCCAGCGTTGCTGGATCTCACCGATGTCCATGCCGGTGCCTATGTAGACCGGATAGTTGCCCACCTTGGAATAGCTGAGCAGCCTTTCGCGACCGTCGACCGAAGAAACCCCATTCGCCGTTCCGACCGCTTGGCCAGCCCTGATCTTGGTCATCACGGGACTGCTCTGCGCGAGGGCCGGCGGTGCAGAAGGCAGGGCCGGGTAACGCGAAATGATGGTCCCATCCTCGCGCAGCATGGTCACGGCAAGCCCCGGCTCGTCCGCTACCAGATCGCGGTGAAAGCTGGCGAGGTAGGTGGGCGACAGGCCGATGGACACCATGCCCGCGAAATCGCCAGGCGCGGAATAGCGGCCGCGGCTGATGACGATGAAATCGTCCTGCGTCGTGCGGCCTTTCATGGGCTCGGAAATGTGCAAGCCACCTGAACGGGCCTGGTGATATCGGTAGTACGACCTGTCCGCCACGTCCAGGAGGGGCGGGACCGGCGAAACACGGTTGGTCACCAGGGGTTTGCCGTCTGCGTCCCACAGCCAGATCGACTGTATCTGGGGTTTGTCACGCGAGAGCGCCTTGAGCTTCAGGTGCAGCTCGGGCTCGCGCCCAGCGATAGCGGCCGCGTCGGCTGTTCCCACGATGTCGAGCACGCGGTCGAGCACGATGTCATTGGTGTCCAGAATTTTCAGGGCATGCTCGCGCGCCACGCGCAATGCCCTGTCCAGCCGGACCTCGGCCTCGTCACGCATTTGCTGGTAACGGTAAGCTCCCACCGCGAGAAAAACCAGTAGCGGCAGCACGATGCACAGCAGCGCAAGGACGCGCAGCGACGTCAGAGGCGCAGCCTCCTGTAGTCCGGCCGGCAGTGCCGGTGGCGCACTCTCAACCTGAACCTCAACCGGCATCTGACAAACCCTTCAAGACGCGCTCCAGCGCGCTCAGGTCCACGGGCTTGGTGAGGTGCTCGTCGAAACCGGCTTCGAAGCTACGCTGGCGGTCATTGTCACTTCCCCAGCCCGTCAACGCTACCAGGACGATACCGGCAAGCCGGGATTCGCGACGAAGCTGCGCTGCGACCTCATATCCGGTCAGGCCCGGCAGTCCGATGTCAAGCAGGATGAGGTCAGGCCTGAAGTCGAGCGCGACCTCGCAGACCTGCATGCCCTCGAAGTGCGTCCGTGTGCGATGCCCCATCAGGTCGAGCACAGCGGCCAGCGTTTCCGCAGCGTCGACGTTGTCATCGACCACCAGCACGCGAAGGCCCTCGGCGCTGGCGTTCATTGCCTCTTCCTGGTGCACCGGTACGTTGGCCGCTTCGATCGCACCGAGGCACGGGATGCGAACCGTGAACACCGTCCCCGCATCCGCGCCTGGACTGCTGGCGGCAATGCTGCCGCCATGCAACTGCACCAGCGTTCGCACCAAATAAAGGCCAATGCCCAACCCGCCCTGAGCGCGGTCGAGCGTACGGCCCACCTGGGTGAAAAGCTGGAATACCTTGTCCAGCATGTCCGCCGGAATTCCCACACCCGTATCGCTGACGGCGATCACGGCTTCATCACCCTCGCGCCAGACCCGCACTCCGATGCGTCCGCCTGGCGGGGTGTACTTCGCAGCATTGTTCAAAAGATTGCCGATGGCCTGGGCCAGACGTGTCGGGTCGGCCATCACTTCCAGTGGCCCCGCGGGAAGGTCGACATCGAGCCGGTGGCCACGCGCCTCGACGCTCGCCTGGCCGATCTCCAGAGCGGAATTTACGGCGGTGGCCACGTCCAGGCGCTCCCGGTCCAGCCTGATCTTGCCGCTGGTAATGCGCGAGATATCCATCAGGTCGTCGATGAGGCGAACCATGTGGGCCAGCTGGCGGTCCATGGTCTCGCGCGCACGCCGGGGCATTTCGCCGTCCTCGGGATGCCGCTTGAGTATGTCCAGGCCCGTACGTATGGGCGCCAGCGGGTTGCGCAGTTCGTGCGCGAGGGTCGCCAGAAACTCATCCTTGGCGCGGTTCGCGTCCTTGACGACCTGCTCGGCCTCCTTGCGCTCCGTTACGTCAATGATCGAGCCGGCCATACGGAACGGATGCCCTGCCGCATCCTTGAGAGCCATGCCGGACAGCGTGAACCATCGCCACTCGCCATTTTTCAGGCGCAACCGGCACTCGATTTGGTAAGGCACGTCATGCGCAAGATGGGCCTTGAGGGCCTGGCGCACCATTGGCACGTCGGCGGGATGCATGATGCGCCCCGGCGAGGTCGGAAGGTCGGGAAACTCGGCTTCGGTGTAGCCCAGCAGGTCGCGAACGCGTGGCGAGAAGAACGTGGTGTTGCCGTCGAGGTCCCAATCCCACAAGCCGGCGCTGGAGCCGCGCACCGCGAGCTGATAGCGCTCTTCACTGTCGCGCAGTGCTTGGTTCGCACGCTCCAGAATGGCGGCCCGCTCGCCGAGCTCGTCGAGCATGGCGTTGAAGAGCTCGACCAACGTGCCGATTTCGTCATCGCTGGTCTTGGGCGCGCGCAGCTTGAAGTCGCGCCGCTGCATGATCTCGCGGGCGACGTCGCTGACAGCGCCGATGGGCCCTGTGATGGAGCGCTGTAGGCGGTTCGACAGGAGGAGCGCCACGGCCATGCTGGCACTCATGATGATGGCCAGCACACCCAGGTATTCCAGCGCTCGCGCCAGCAGAGAATGGCGCACCTCCAGATACACCATGCCCAGCTTTTCCCCCTGGGAAATGATGGGCCGCCAGACGCGTGCCACATCCCACCCGAGTTGTGTGCCGCTTGCCTCAGCCGCCTGCGGCAGCGGGCCTCCTCGTCCCTCAGCGGGATCGAAGGAGGCAAAGAGCTTGCCGTGTACGTCGAACAGCGCGGCGGCGGTCACATTGCTTTTCAGTCGCAGGACACTGAGGTTTTCAGCGGCCACCCGGGCATCGTCAAAAGCCAGCGCTGAACTGCTCACGAGACCCATGATGTCGGCTTGCGTGACCGCATCGCGCAACAGGCTCTGGCGCTGGCTTTGCTGGTCGAAAGCGATCAGCGCGAGCCCGGCGATCACGAGCGCAAACAAGGTCGTCATCGTGAGAATCAGGTTGAGCTTGTTGCCGATGGACTGCTTGCCCGCGGCGCTCATCTTGCGCCTCCTTCAATGGCGCGGGCCACGTCGAGCAACCGCGCGCTGAGCTTGAGGCTGCGCTGGTCAGCGGCTACCAGCGACACCGAGAACCGGATCTGGCCGGCTTCCGCCGAAAAGTTGATGACGCTTCCGAGCTTCAGGCCCAGCGGATGGTCTGTCACCACCAGCACGGGGCCGCCCACCGAGGCAATGAATTCGTTCAGCCGCGCCTCGGACGGCGTGCCCAGGTAGAGCACATGCGTGCCGGCCGCGGCAAGCGGATCGCTGATGCGCTTGGTGACCACATGCCGGCCCTGCTGCAGGCGGCCGATCACCAGTTGTTCGAGGTCGGCCGCGACCGCTTCATCGCCCATGACGCAGATGACAAGCGGGTCGTCCGCGCTCTTGAAGCTGCTCTCCGGCCAGGTTACAAAGGCACCGAACTTGTAGAGAAAAGCGGCCTTGACGGCACTCACCCGCTGGCCCTGCTGCGCCTGCGCAAGACCGCAACCAAGCGCCCACAGCAAGACCATCACCAGGACGGCGCGGCACGGGAGCGGTAAACGGCGAGGCACGGCGGGGTATTCCTAGAGGGCCCAGACGGCCTTGACGAAAAACCTGCGCTCAATCTGGCTGGCCACGCCGATGGCATTGAACTCGATATGGCGGCTGTCAAAAATATTCTGTCCGAGCAAAGACAGCTCAAGCTGGCGATTGATGCGCCACGACAGTCGCGCATCGACGGCGGTGTAGCGCTCGACCTGTGGCGACGGTAGCGCGCCCACATGCCGGACGATCACGTCGAATTCGCTACGTGCGCCCAGGTTCAGGCTCGAGCGCAGGCTCCACTGCATGCGCGGATCGTTGCCCAGTCCGGCGACTCCGGCCGGGTCGGGCGTTCCCCGCGTCGAGGCCAGATTCTTGTGCAGCCCCAGGAAGCCGCCACTCAGGCGCCACGAGGGCGCTGCCTGCCACGTAGCCCAGCCCTCTACCCCGTTGACGGCGCCCTCGATCTGGTTGACCAGTGTGATGGGAGGCTGGCTTCCACTGCGCAGCTTGGTGTAGTGCTGGCGAAATGCCGTGACCGAATAGGAAATGCCGGGGGCTGCGAATCCGCGGTGGCCCAGCTCGATGACGTTGGCCACTTCGGATTCGAAATTCGGACCGCCCAAAATGAAAGGCGTCCCCACCCCCGGAGCGAAAAATTCCCGGTCCAGCCGGGCGGGTGCGCGTACCGAGCGCGACAGGGCGAGCCAGCTGTACGCCTCTGGCGAATGCGCGTAACCCAAACGCAGGTTGGGCAATACCTCTATGCCGGTGTAGTCGTTGCGTTCGGCCTTCAGCCCCAGCGTAAGTTGCAGCGGATCACTCAATTGAAGGTCGTGCTGGGCGAACACACTTGCCCAGGACAGGGACCGTGTCCCCGGCGCGAAGCGGACCAGGGGGCTGGTCTGGTTGACGTCGCGCGTGTGCCGCAGCGAAGCGCCCCACAGCAGGGCATGCCCGGTAGGCATGTTTGGCTGGTGGCTGAACTGCAGGTCGACGGTATCGGCGCGGTTGCGAAAGGCATTGACGTCGTCGCGCTCGGCCCGGTCAACATACGCCTGCAGCTTGAAGGGGCTGCCACTGGCGAAATGCCCTTCCCAGCGAGCCAGCAGATTGGCGCCGGAAAGCAAGGGTGCGGTATTGTTGGCCGGCTCTTTGCCGCCGGTGTAGATATCACCCTGCAGCGTGAAGCGGTTCTGCCGGGCGCCCCAGTCTGCCCGAAACCCGCCTTGCTGTTTTGAAGCGGCATCGAGGCGTTCGACGCCATCCGCACGTGAAGTGTTGTCGTGGTCCATCGCCAGCGCGTAGATGCGGTAATGCCCGCCCTCGCCCAGCGTTCCGCCGTAGCGACCCATCAGATAGCCGCCGTCGGCTGCGCGCACCGCGGACACCAGCGTTCCCTGCGTCGCAGCAGCGGGCCGCGTAATGATGTTGATGACGCCATTGACGGCGTTGGCGCCCCAGACTGTACTGCCGGGTCCGCTGATGACTTCGATCCGGTCGATGTCTTCAAGCACCACGTCGTTCGCGTCCCAGAAGACGCCGGAAAAAAGCGCCGAATAGACCGTCCGTCCATCGATCAGGACGAGAAGCTTGTTGCCGATGGCGTTGTTGAAACCGCGAGCACTGATGGCGTACTGGGACGCGTTGAGTTGCGCCACCTGCAGGTTGGGCGCAAGGCGCAAGGCCTCCGGCAGGCTGGTAGCCGCCGACCTCCGGATATCTTCACCCGTGATGACGAACAGTGACGAACTGGTTTTGAGTAACGACTCCGGCCGCCCAGCAGCAGACGTGACCGTAATACGGCTCAGCTGTTCGAGACTAAGATCGGCCAGCGCGCCGAGGTCGATGTTGTCGTGCGATGCCCAGGCGGGTACGGACATGCTCAAGGCCATCACGGCCGCACATGCCCTGCGGGCCGCCACCGCCCTGGATTTTTCGCTCATGCATACCTCTTTTGGCTCGCAATGTTAGCGAGCCAATTCGGTGCGGCGCCCCTGACGCTTGAGGTTGCGGCCTTGTCCTACAGCCAAGTGTTGCGTCTTTTTGACTGCGCTGAAGGCGCTCGACTTACTCGCTCAAAACTGCCTTCGGAAAGTGCGGCAGCGGGTGTTAATGCGGGCCGGCGGCCGCATCGGCACCGCCGCCGGCAGAGCCACTCTTGCGGGCAAGGATAACGATGGGAATAAGCGCCAGGCAGATCGGCGCTGCCGCATAGAAACATCGGAAGCGCCCAGTATGCTGGCTCAGCCCGACAAGCCCCCCGCAATGAGGCCGACCGCGACCAACCCGGCAACGGACACCAGGACCGACCTGACAGTAGCGTTAAAGATACTCGGCCGGGCAGCGGACCTTGATGAGGTAGGGGCACGCCCCCCACGGTCTGGGAAGGGTACGCAAGACGGATAGCAGGATTCAGGATTCATTTTTCAAGTTCGCTTCTTGGTGGGCCTGCGCGTTGTCGAGAATGCGGACGAGAAAGCCGCGCAGCTGGAGCCATTCGTCTTCCGTGAAACCCTCGAGGCAGACGTTTTGCACATGACTGAGCGCTGCCGGGATTTCCTGGGCGGCGGCTCGTCCGGTTTCGGTCAGTTCCAGATTTACGACGCGCCGATCCTCGGAAGATCGGCTGCGCCGGCAGAGCTGCTTGGCTTCCAGCCGGTCGAGCAAGCGCGTCATGGACCCTGCATCGAGCTGGCAGCCGCGCGCAAGCTCGGCTACCGTGGAGGCGGTGCCCATCTGGAGCTTGAGCATGGGCATCCACTGCGCGTTCGTCAGGCCCGTAGGCTCGAGCCGGCGCTCCACACCCTGCGCGATCAACGTGAGGATGCGCCGCATGAGGTAGCCCACGCTCTCGTCGGTCTTGTAGTTGCTGGCCTTGTAGAACTCCACGCGGCGCTTGGCGCGCCCGCCCTGCTGGCTTGAGGCGGAGGTGGTCTCTGGCTTTTTCGACATGGAAGAATATTACTTGCTTAGGCAAACATTGTCAAGGCGGTCTTTGTTAGGGCAATCTTCGCTAAACTCGGGGGATGGCCACTTCTTCATCTCATGCGAACGCTCCAAAAGGTTCACCCAAGTCACTGTCAGGCCTGCTTCCGTTTTTGAGGCCGTACCGCGGGCGCATCGGACTTGCCTTGCTGTTCCTGGTGCTGGCGGCGGCCGCGACGTTGCTCTTTCCAGTGGCCCTGCGCAGCCTCATCGATGGCGGCCTGACAGAGGCCGGCAAGGGCGAGCAATTGATGGCCTTGCGAACGCACTTTTTCGAACTGTTCGCCGTTGCCGTAGCGCTGGGGCTCTTTTCGGCGGCGCGCTTTTATCTGGTGAGCTGGCTCGGCGAACGGATCACGGCCGACTTGCGCAATGCCGTTTACTCGCATGTGGTTCGGCAAAGCCCCGAGTTCTTCGAGACCACACAAACCGGGGAAGTCCTGTCGCGCCTGACGACAGACACCACGCTGGTCCAGGCGGTGGTCGGATCGTCGCTGAGCCAGGGTTTGCGCAATACCGTGATGGGCATCGGCGCGCTGGGCATGCTGATCTATACCAACCCCTACGTGATGATTCAGGTCTTTGGCGTGCTTGTGTTGATCGTGCTGCCGAGCCTGTGGTTCGGGCGCCGCGTGCGCAAGTTGTCACGCGCCAGCCAGGACCGCGTTGCCGACTCCAGCGCGATTGCCGCCGAGGTTCTCAATGCGGTGCCGGTGGTGCAGAGCTACACCGCCGAAGCGCGCGAGTCTGCCCGCTTTGATGCCTCGACACAGAGCGCTTTTCAGGTGGCGGTGCGCCGAAGTCGGGCGCGCTCGGTACTGGTAGCTTTCATCATCATCGCGACTTCTGGCGCCCTGCTGTGGGGCCTGTACCAGGGCACGCAGGCCGTGGTGCGCGGCGACATCAGTGCCGGGCATCTGGGCCAGACCGTCGTGTACGTCATCATTCTTGCCAGCGCGTTCGCCGTGCTCGGCGAGGTGTACGGCGAGCTGCTCCGTGCGGCCGGCGCTACCGAGCGGCTTATGGAGTTGTTGGCCAGCCGGTCGCCCATCAGCTCACCAGCCAGTCCCGTTGAGCCGCCCGCTCCCGCCGCAGGAAGCACCCTGCAGCTGGAGGATGTCACTTTCCACTACCCGTCACGTCCCGCAGTTGCAGCGCTGAGCCACTTCAGCCTGTCGGTGGCGCCCGGCGAAACGGTTGCTCTGGTGGGCTCGAGCGGCGCAGGTAAAAGCACAGTGTTTCAACTGCTGCTGCGCTTTTACGATCCGATGTCGGGCAGCATCCGGCTCGATGGCGTGTCCACCCGCGACATGAGCCTTCAGGCGCTGCGTGAACGCATCGGCATCGTGCCGCAAGACGCGGTGATTTTTTCCAGCAGCGCGCTGGAAAACATCCGCTATGGCAAGCCGGAAGCGTCCGATGAAGAAGTCAAGGCGGCGGCACGGTCGGCATTCGCGCACGAATTCATCATGGCGCTGCCCGAGGGCTACAACACCTTCCTCGGCGAGCGCGGTGTTCGCCTTTCCGGAGGTCAGCGGCAGCGAATTGCCATCGCGCGCGCCATGCTCAAGAATCCCCCTCTGCTTCTGCTCGACGAAGCCACCAGTGCCCTGGACGCCGAAAGCGAGCGCATGGTGCAGGCGGCGCTGGAGTCGGCCATGAAGGATCGTACGACGCTGGTCATTGCGCACCGCCTGGCGACGGTGCAAAAAGCCGACCGCATTCTCGTGCTCGACCACGGCCAGCTGGTCGAGGAAGGCTCGCACGCCGAGCTGGTTCGACGCGGCGGAATTTATGCACGGCTGGCGGCGCTGCAGTTCACCGCCTGAGGCTCTTAAGTCTATGCATTTTTTGCATAAAGGCGCTTGAACACGGCCTTGGACAGTTGGGGGCAAGCGTCCTAAGCTGCGCCTCTGCTGATCGACTTTCCTTTTTCAGGAGCCCTGTCCATGACCCAAGCCGCCCCCACCGCCCCCCTGGCCGGAAACCACCCCCTGCCCTCCTATCTGCAGGCCGACAACCTCGGTCCCTGGGGCAACTACCTGCAGCAGGTCGACCGCGTCATCCCGCACCTGGGGAATCTCGCGCGATGGGCCGAGACGCTCAAGCGCCCCAAGCGTGTGCTCATCGTCGACGTGCCGATCCACATGGACGACGGCACCGTGGCGCACTTCGAGGGCTACCGCGTGCAGCACAACGTATCACGTGGCCCCGGCAAGGGTGGCGTGCGCTTTCACCAGGACGTCACGCTGTCTGAAGTGATGGCGCTGTCGGCCTGGATGTCGGTCAAGAACGCCGCCGTCAACGTGCCTTACGGCGGCGCCAAGGGCGGCATTCGCGTCGACCCCAAGAAGCTCTCGCGCGGTGAACTCGAACGCATGACGCGCCGCTACACCAGCGAGGTCGGCATCATCATCGGCCCCAACAAGGACATTCCCGCGCCCGACGTCAACACCAACGAGCAGATCATGGCGTGGATGATGGACACCTACTCCATGAACACCGGCTCGACGGCAACGGGCGTCGTCACGGGCAAGCCCGTCGATCTCGGCGGCTCGCTCGGTCGAAGGGAGGCCACCGGCCGAGGCGTATTCACCGTCGGCACCGAGGCAGCCAAGCACATCGGCCTGGCGATTCCGGGAGCGCGCGTAGCGGTACAGGGCTTCGGCAATGTGGGCGGCGTCGCGGGCAAGCTTTTTGCCGAAGCCGGCGCGCGCATCGTGGCGATCCAGGACCATGGCGGCACTATTTACCGCGAGGCCGGTGTCGACGTGCCTGCGCTGCTGGCGCATGTGGCAGAGACGGGCAGCGTGGGCGGCTTTTCCGGTGCAGAGGTGCTGCCGAACGATCAATTCTGGGACGTCGACTGCGACATCCTCATCCCGGCCGCGCTGGAGCAGCAGATCACGGCGGCCAACGCCCACCGCATCAAGGCGCGCATGATCATTGAGGGTGCGAACGGCCCGACCACACCGCAGGCCGACGACATCCTTCAAGAGCGCAACGTGCTGGTGCTGCCGGACGTTATTGCCAACGCTGGTGGCGTCACGGTCAGCTACTTCGAGTGGGTGCAGGACTTTTCAAGCTTCTTCTGGGACGAAGAAGAAATCAATGCCCGCCTGGTTCGCATCATGAAGAATGCGTTTGCGGCAGTGTGGGATGTGGCGCAGGACCGCAAGGTCAGCTTGCGCACCGCCACCTTTATCGTGGCCTGCAAACGCATTCTGCACACGCGCGAGTTGCGGGGCCTCTATCCCTGAAAAAACGGAAGGGCCCGCTGCAGCCTTTGCGCCTTTGCGCCTTTGCGCCTTTAGGCCTTTGCGTCTTTGGGCTTTTACTGCAGCGGCTCTTTCAGCGCGTCCGGCACGGCCAGTGGCATCACTTCGATGCCCTCTTCCAGCAGCGCCACCGCTTCTTCGCGGGTAGCCTGCCCGCGGATGCTGCGCTCTTCGGCGTCGCCATAGTGCATCTGCCGGGCGACGTCGGCAAATTTGTCGCCGACATCCTGTGTGTTGGCCATGACGTGGCGGACCATCTTCATCCATTGCGCCTGGGCGTTAGCCACGGCGTCCATGGCCGGAGAGGCCGTCACAAGGCCGAGCGGCGAAGCGGCCGCCCCCGCGGCTGAAGCCGCCGGGGGGGATTCAGCCGGTCGCGCGGCGCCCAGGTTCAGGCGCGGCGCACTCAGCTTTTTACTGACGGTTGCATCACCGCAAAGCGGACAGGTGACCAGTCCCCTGCCAAGTTGGCTTTGAAAGTCGTCCTCGGACGCAAACCAGCCTTCGAACACGTGTTCGCGGGTGCATTGCAGGTCGAGGACTTTCATGGCCCGATTATGAGCAGCTAGGCCCCTGCCCAGTCGAGTACCCATGCGCCTGAGCGGACATTCTGTAGCCACAGCGCGCCCGTGAGGGTCTTGGCATCCGTGACGCGGCCAGTCCTGCACCAGTCGATCAACTCGTCAGCCGAGGCCGAGAAGACATCGAGAAACTCGCCGGCGTCGAGCTGGCGTTCACCGGCCGTCAAGCCACGCGCGAACCAGATGTCGATGAACTCGGTAGAGTAGGAAATGACGGGATGCAGCACGCCTGCGCGAGCCCATTCCCGAGCGCGGTAACCGGTTTCTTCCAGCAACTCGCGCTGGGCACAGGCGAGCGAGCCTTCACCCGCGTCGATCTTGCCTGCGGGAAATTCCACCATGACGGACTGGACCGGGTAGCGGAACTGGCGTTCCAGCACGAGCTGCCCATCCGGGAGTTCGGCGATCACCATCACGGCGCCGGGATGGACAACGTACTCACGCGTGGCCGACTTGCCATCGGGCAACTGCACGGTATCGCGAAACGCGTGCAGGAAGCGTCCGTGCAGAACCTCTTGGCTATGCGTGAGGGTTTCGCGCAAATGGGCGTCGCTTTCGGCAGACATGGCGAGCGGAAAGTCCGTGCGGGGCCAGTGTTTCATCGCAGGTGAAAAAGGTAGCGGTAAACGAAACCCGGAAACGCAAGCGTGAGAAAGAGCGTCCCGGTGATGGCGTAGAACTCCCAGCCCTGCGGGGCTATCTGGCCGACACGCTGCTCGAGCAGCAAGCCGGCGCCGCCGACGATGAAGTACCACACCACCATTTCTGCCAGCCGAAGGGCCAGGGTCTTCGGGCTGGAAAGGCGATAGACCGCCATCAGGCGGTCGTTCAGGAATGGCAGGTTGGCGGCCACCAAGGCCAGCAACAAGACCGCCCAAACCGGAGCAGACTGCCCCATGCGGCGCTCAGCTGCCGAGCGACTTGACGACGCTGGCGATGGACGACGAGCAAAGCGCCATGAGACCGCCGGGCAACAAGCCCAGCACCAGCACCAGCGCGCCATTCAAGGCCAGCACGGCACGCGCGTCAGCTGGCGCCTCGATCGCCAGCGGCATGGCGGCCGCGGGCGCGTCGAAATACATGACCTTGACCACGCGCAGGTAATAAAACGCGCCGACCAGCGAAGCCAGGACAGCAAAGATGGCGAGCCACAGATACGCATCCTGCTGCGAAGCCAGCAAAGCCTGAAGCACCGCGAGCTTGGCGTAAAAGCCGACCACCGGCGGAACGCCCGCCAGCGAGAACATGCTGATCGCCATGACGCCGGCAAAGAGCGGGCTGCGCTGGTTCAGGCCGGCCAGATCCGAAATTTCTTCGGATTCAAAGCCCTGCCGGGACAGCAGCATGATGATGCCGAAAACCGACAAGGTGGTCAGCACATAGGTGATGGCATAGAACATCGCCGCGCCGTAGGCCAGCTCAGCGTTAAGCTTTTGCCCGCCCACCACACCGGCCATCAGGGCCAGCAACAAAAAGCCCATCTGCGAGATGGTGGAAAAAGCCAGCATGCGCTTGAGGTTGCTCTGCGCAATGGCGGCCAGGTTGCCGACCAGCAGCGACCCGATGGCCAGCACCATGAGCATTTGTTGCCAGTCGATGGCCAGCGGCAGCATGCCCTGCACGAGCAGGCGAATGCACATGGCGAATGCCGCGAGCTGCGGGGCCGCGCCGATGAGCAGGGTGACGGCCGTGGGGGCGCCGTGGTACACGTCGGGCAGCCACATGTGAAACGGCACTGCGCCGAGCTTGAAGGCGAGCCCGGCAACGATGAACACGAGGCCGAACACCAGTACCTGATGCTTGACCTGGCGGCTCGCAATGGCCTGGAAAACTTCGTTCACATTGAGCGAGCCGGTCGCGCCGTAAATCATGGACAGCCCATAAAGCAGAAAGCCGGACGCCAGTGCGCCCAGGACAAAGTACTTCATGGCGGCCTCGGTCGCCGTGGCGTTGTCGCGGCGAAGGGCCACCAGTGCATAACTCGAGAGCGTCATCAGTTCCAGGCCCATGTAGAGCACCAGAAAGTTGTGGCCCGAGATCATGACGAACATGCCCAGCAAGGCAAACAGGCTCAGCGTGAAAAATTCGCCACCGCGGAGCATCCCGCGGGCAGCTGCATACGGGCGGCCATAGACCAGCGTCACCATCACGGCCAAAGTTGCAAAGCACTTGAGCCAATTTCCCATCGGGTCACTCACCACCATGCCGCTGAAGCCCAGGTGTGTCTGGCCCTGGCTGGCGTAGCGCGCCTCCAGCAATGCCACGGCGCCGAGCGTGAGCAGCGTCAGTACATAGGTGAGTGTGCGGTGCGGAGTCTTTACGCCCAGGTCGACCAGCGCGATGACGCAGGCCATGGTGAGCAATAGGAGTTCCGGGTAAACCGTGATCCAGCTAAGTGTGTCGATCATCTGAGATTCTTTTGAATGTTGCCGGGGTCTGGGCGCGCTAGTTCAGCTTGGAAACAGCGACCTGCTTGAGCAGGCCGGCGACCGATGCATCCATCACATCGGTGAAGGGCTTGGGATAGATGCCCATATAGAGAACGGCCGCCGCCAGCAGTGAAAGCATGAGGAACTCACGCGCATTGATGTCAGAAAGGCCTTTGACGTCGTCGTTGGTCACAGGGCCGAGATAGACACGCTTGAACATCCAGAGCGTATAGGCCGCGCCGAAGATCAGCGCGGTGGCTGCGGCCAGTCCGATCCAGAAGTTGGCCTTGATGGCGCCGAGGATCACCATCCACTCGCCCACGAAGCCAGCCGTGCCCGGCAGTCCGCAGTTGGCCATGGCAAACAGCAGCGCGAAGGCCGCGAACTTCGGCATCGTGTTCACAACACCACCGTAGCTGGCGATCTCTCGCGAGTGAACACGGTCGTACAGAACCCCGATGCACAGAAACATGGCGCCCGAAACAAAACCGTGGGCAATCATCTGCACAATGCCGCCGGCCACGCCGAGGTCATTGAAGATAAAGAAGCCGAGCGTGACGAACCCCATGTGCGCTACCGACGAGTACGCCACCAGCTTTTTCATGTCCTGCTGGACCATGGCCACGAGGCCGACGTAGATGACGGCGATCAGCGAGAGCGCAATCATCAGCCATGCCCACTCGCGCGCGGCATCTGGCGCGATCGGCAGCGAAAATCTCAGGAAGCCATAGGCGCCGAGCTTGAGCATGATGGCTGCCAGCACGGCAGAGCCACCGGTGGGCGCTTCCACGTGCACGTCCGGCAGCCAGGTATGCACCGGCCACATCGGCACCTTGACCGCAAACGCCGCGAAGAAGGCAAAGAACAGCAGGGTTTGCGCGGTGCCGCTCAGCGGAAGCTTGTGCCACGTGGCGAGATCGAAGCTACCGCCGGATTTGGTGTAAAGAAACACCAGGGCCACGAGCATCAGGAGCGAGCCGAGCAGCGTATAGAGAAAGAACTTGAAAGCCGCGTAGATCTTGTTGGGTCCGCCCCAGATACCGATGATGAGGTACATCGGGATCAGCGTCGCTTCGAAGAACACGAAGAACAGCATCGCGTCGAGCGCCGAAAACACGCCAATCATCAAGCCGCTCAGGATCAGGAAAGCGCCCATGTACTGGTTGACGCGCTCGGTGATCACTTCCCAGCCGGCAATCACGACCACCACATTGATAAAGGCGGTCAGCAAAATGAACCAGATGGAGAGACCGTCAATGCCGAGGTGGTAGTTGACATTGAAGCCACCTATCCACGGGGCCAGTTCGACGAACTGCATCGCGGCAGTTCCGAGTTCAAAACGCGTGTACAGCGGAATGGTCACCAAAAAGCTGATGACTGAACCCACCAGCGCCAACCATCGCACGGCACGCGCCTGATCATCGCGCCCGAGGGCCAGCAGCACAGTGCCGAAAAAAATTGGCGTCCAGATCGCCAGGCTCAACAAACCCATGTCGTGGTCTTCCTTGTTCTTGTTATCGGTTGAGCCAGACGAAATACGTCATGAGCACAAAAATGCCGATGATCATTCCGAATGCATAGTGATAGATGAAGCCCGACTGAAGCCTGCGCACCACGCCGGAGACCCAGCCAATGAGCTTCCACGAGCCATTGACCAGTGCGCCGTCGATGATTGCCTGGTCGCCGCCCTTCCAGAGCCCGATGCCCAGGCCGCGGGTAGCCTTGGCAATCACGTTTTCGTTGAACCAGTCGAGGTAGTACTTGTTCTCGAGCAGGTTGTACAGCGGCATCACGCGGCGCTTGATGGCCGCCGGCAACGCAGGATTGACCAGGTACATGTAGTAGGCGAGCACCACGCCTGAAAGCGCCAGCCAGAACGGCGCTGCGGTCAGGCCGTGCAAGGCCATTTCGGCGGGGCCGTGGAAAAGCTTGGCCAACTCCGCCATCGCCGGATGCTTGTCGAGATTGACGAGGATGCTGTCCTTGAAGAAGTCGCCGAAAAGCATTGGCTTGATCGTGAAGTAGCCGATCACCACGGACGGGATGGCCAGCAACACAAGCGGCAACGTGACCACCCACGGCGACTCGTGCGGTTTTGCATCGTGAGCATCGTGGTGGCCATGCGCGTCGTGTGCGTCGTGTGCGTCGTGTGCGTCGTGTGCGTCATGCGCCCCGTGGTCGCCATGGTGCGCATCCGGATTCTGGTCATAGCGCTCCTTGCCATGAAAGACCAGGAAGTACATGCGGAACGAATAGAAAGCCGTAACGAACACGCCCGCCAGCACTGCGAAGTGGGCAAAGCCTGCGCCTGCCAGGTGGCTTTCGTGGACGGCTTCGATGATGCTGTCCTTGGAGTAAAAGCCGGAGAAGAGGGGCGTGCCGATCAAGGCGAGCGAACCCAGCAGTGACGTAATCCACGTGATAGGCATGTACTTGCGCACGCCACCCATCCAGCGGATGTCCTGGTTGTGATGCATGCCCATGATGACCGAGCCCGCACCCAGGAAGAGCAGTGCCTTGAAGAAGGCGTGGGTCATGAGGTGAAACACGGCCACCGAATATGCGGAGGCACCGAGCGCGACCGTCATGTAGCCCAGCTGCGAGAGCGTCGAATAAGCCACCACGCGCTTGATGTCGTTCTGGATGATGCCGAGAAACCCCATGAAGAGCGCCGTGATGGCCCCGATCACCATGATGAAGCTCAGTGCGGTGTCGCTCAGCTCGAACAGCGGTGACATGCGAGCGACCATGAAAATGCCGGCGGTCACCATCGTTGCCGCGTGGATCAACGCGGAAATCGGCGTCGGGCCTTCCATTGAATCGGGCAGCCAAACGTGCAGCGGAAACTGCGCCGATTTGCCCATGGCGCCGATGAACAGGCAAATGCAGATGACCGTGATCAGCATCCAGCCAGTGCCGGGGAACATCAATTTGGAAAGCTCGTCAGCCTTGGCGAAGGTCTCGGCGTAATTCAGTGTGCCGGCGTACGCGGCAATCAGGCCGATGCCCAGGATGAAGCCGAAGTCGCCGACACGGTTGACGAGAAACGCCTTCATGTTGGCAAAAATGGCCGACGGCTTGTTGAACCAGAATCCGATCAGCAGGTAAGAAACCAGTCCCACCGCTTCCCAGCCGAAGAACAGCTGCAGCATGTTGTTGCTCATGACCAGCATGAGCATGGAGAACGTGAAGAGCGAGATATACGCGAAGAAGCGGTTGTAGCCTTCGTCCTCTTCCATGTAGCCGACGGTATAGATGTGCACCATCAGCGACACGAAGGTCACGACGCACATCATCATGGCCGACAGTCCGTCGATGAGGAAGCCGACTTCCATCTTGAGGCCGCCGACGACCATCCAGGTGTAGAGGGTCTCGTTGAGGCGGGCGCCGTCGAGCGCGACGCTCTTGAGCGTCATCGCGGAAATGATGAACGCAACCAGCACGCCGAGAATGGTCAACGAATGGCTGAGACCTCGCCCGATGCGGTTGCCGCCCAGCGCGGTCCCAAAAATTCCGGCGAGCAATGAACCGGCCAGCGGTGCCAGGGGCACGGCCAGCAAGGTCGAGGCTGAAAGGGTTTGGCTCATCGTGTGTTCTTTTGATCAGGAAGGCGCGGTGCCAGCCTTGCCGATGGCAGGGGCAAAAAGCGGGCGGCAGGGGAAGATGTCAGGCGGGCAAGCGACCCGAAGAAGTCGGGCATGCTAGCCTTTGAGCGTGTTGAGTTCGTCGACGTTGATGCTCGCCTTGTTGCGGAAAAGGAGCACCAGAATGGCCAGGCCAATGGCAGACTCTGCAGCCGCCACGGTCAGGATGAAAAAGACGAACACCTGGCCCGCCATGTCGTTCAGGTAGTACGAGAAGGCCACAAAGTTCATGTTGACGGCCAGCAGCATCAGCTCGATGGCCATCAGCAACACGATCAGGTTCTTGCGGTTCAGGAAAATGCCGATCACGGACAAGGCAAAGAGCATGGCGCCCAAGGAAAGGAAATGTCCCAGGCTGATCATGCTTTTTGCTCCTCTGCGGGCGTAGTGACTTCTGGCGCCGCAAAGGTCGGCTTCATCTTGACGAGGCGCACCCGGTCCGATGCCTTGACCCGGACCTGCTCCGACGGGTCTTGCGTCTTGGTGTCCTTTCGATCACGCAAGGTCAACGCAATGGCCGCAATGATGGCGACCAGCAGAATCACTGCCGCTACTTCGAGCGGATACAGGTACTGCGAATAGACCAGCTTGCCCAGTTCTTTGGTATTGGACAGTTCCACCACGGCCTGGCCCGCCGCTGCCGCAGCCTTGGGCTGCTCGCTCAGACGGAATCCGCCCATGAGCACGGCGGCCATTTCAAGCGCGATCAGGGCGCCCACACCCGCAGCCAGCGGAAAGTGCTTCCAGAACCCTTTGCGCACGCTGTCCAGGTTGATGTCCAGCATCATCACGACAAAGAGAAACAGCACCATGACGGCACCCACGTACACGAGCACCAGCGTGATCGCGAGGAACTCGGCTTTCAGCAGCATCCACAGCGCGGACGCCTGGAAGAACGAGAGCACCAGAAAGAGCGCCGCATGCACGGGGTTGCGCGCCGTGATGACGCGAAATGCCGCGAAGAGGAGCACGGCTGAAAAGACGTAGAAGAGACCGGTTTTGGCGTCCATGTTGTTGTGCTTGCTTTCTTCTTATGGACTCAGCGGTACTTGTGGTCCGCGGCTTTGTTGGCGGCGATTTCGGCTTCGTACCGGTCGCCCACCGCCAGCAGCATGTCCTTGGTGAAATACAGGTCGCCCCGCTTTTCGCCGTGGTATTCGAGGATGTGCGTCTCGACAATCGAGTCGACCGGGCACGACTCTTCGCAGAAGCCGCAAAAAATGCATTTGGTCAGGTCGATGTCATAGCGCGACGTGCGGCGGCTACCGTCCTCGCGAACGTCAGATTCGATGGTGATCGCCAGCGCCGGGCAGACCGCTTCGCACAGCTTGCAGGCAATGCAGCGCTCCTCGCCGTTTTCATAGCGACGCAAAGCATGCAACCCCCGAAAGCGCGGGCTCATCGGCGTTTTCTCTTCAGGAAACTGCACCGTGATCTTGCGACGGAACATGTACTTGCCCGTCAGGGCCATGCCCTTGAGCAACTCGGTGAGCATGAAGCTCGATACGAAGTCTTTAACTGAGGCGACAGACATGATTAAGCTCGCAAGGAGGTTCTATTTCAGCAGGAGCCGCGGGACTGGCTTTGCCAGACCGCAGGCGCAGCGCCCCCTCGGGGGGCAGCGAAGTACACGAAGTGACGAGCGTGGGGGCCAATGCTCCCGCGGAACCGGCTTTGCCGGGCCGCAGGCGCAGCGGCCCCCTCGGGGGGCAGAGAGCTACACGAAGTGAGCGAACGTGGGGGCTCACAGTCATTTCCAGAGGCTGTAAGGGGTCTGCATCCAGGCGCCCACTACGACGAGCCAGACCAGCGTGACGGGGATGAAGATCTTCCAGCCGAGACGCATGATCTGGTCATAGCGAAAGCGCGGGAAGGTGGCGCGGACCCAAAGGAACATGGTCACGACCACGAAGGTCTTGATGCCGAGCCAGATCCAGCCGGGAATCCAGTTGAGCAGTGCCGAGTCGATCGGTGCAATCCAGCCGCCGAGGAACAGGATTACGCAAAGGATGGACACCAGAATCATGTTGGCGTACTCGGCCAGGAAGAACATGGCAAACGCCATGCCCGAGTACTCGACCATGTGGCCGGCCACGATTTCAGACTCTCCCTCGACCACGTCGAAGGGATGGCGGTTTGTTTCGGCAAGGCCGGAAATGAAGAACACCACGAAAATCGGCAGCAGCGGCAGCCAGTTCCACGACAGGAAGTTAAGGCCATAGCTTGCCGCGATGCCCTTGCCCTGCCCCATCACGATGTCGGTCATGTTCAGGCTGGCCGACACCATCAGGACCACGACCAGGCAAAACCCCATCGCAATCTCGTAGCTCACCATTTGGGCCGAGGCACGCATGGCGCCGAGAAAGGCGTACTTCGAGTTGGAAGCCCAGCCGGCAATGATCACGCCGTACACCTCAAGCGACGTGATGGCCATCAGGAACAGCAGGCCCGCGTTCACGTTGGCCAGCGCGACGTCGGGACCGAAAGGCACCACCGCCCAGGCTGCCAGCGCCGGCATGATGGTCATGATCGGGCCGAGCACGAACAAACCCTTGCTCGCCGCCGTCGGCATGATGATCTCTTTGGTCAGCAGCTTGAGCGCATCGGCAATGGGCTGCAGCAGGCCCAGCGGGCCAACCCGGTTGGGTCCCAGGCGGATTTGCGTAAAACCAATGGCCTTGCGCTCCCACAGCGTCAGGTAAGCGACGCAACCCATCAGAGGCAGCAGTACGGCCACAATCTTGATCAGATTCCAGGCCACGGGCCACAGGCCGCCCAGCAAACCCTGCCCGGTGAGGTAAAGACTGTCGATCATGCGAGCACCTCTTGGGCTTCGAACGACGGCACGTGGCGCGCGTCGGCCGTCAGTTGCAGCGAAGGCGCGCGGCGCACGATGCTGTCAAGCTGGTAGATCGATGCCACTGCCGGCCGCGGCAATGCGCCGCCAGAGAAAACGATGGGCGCGCTCGTCCCGTTACCCAGCACATCGGCCGCAACGTGGGTCATGCTTGCCTCGGCACCCGTCGGCACGCCGCCGAAAACCTTGGCCAGCACTTCGATGGACGACTCGTAGTCGAAACCCTTGAGGCCCAGCATGTTGGCGAGCACGCGGAACACTTTCCAAGCGGGCCGGGTTTCACCCAGCGGTTTGACCACGGCGTGAAAGCTCTGAATTCGGCCTTCCGCATTGATGAAGGTGCCTGGCGTTTCGGTAAACGGCGAGATCGGCAACAGGAGGTCCGAAAATGCCATGTTGCATTTGAAGGGGCTGAGAGTCACGACCATCTGCGCTGTCCCGATCGCCGCAGCCGCACTGGCCCCAGCTGCCGAGTCGAAGGCGGGTTCGTTGTTCAGCAGAAGAACAGCCTTGAGTTGTCCCTCGAGCATCCGTCCAGCATGCAGCCCTTCACCCGAAGGCATGGCACCTGCCAGCTGTGCGCCGACCGTGTTGGCCGCCTCGGTGAGGTAACCGACCGCAGCGCCCGTCTGGGCGCCAATCCAGTTGGCAAGGGCCAGCAAGCTGCTGGCATGGCCATGGTGCGCGGCTGCATTGCCGAGCAAAATGGCTTTTCGTTCGCCGCGCAGTAGCGTGGCGGCAATGGCTTTGGCCGAGTCGCTGATTGAATTCATGGCCGGCACGCCTTCTGGCAAGGCCACGTGTTTTTCGCTGCCGATCGCAGCCGCCACTTCGGCCAGCATCCCGACCCAAGCCGACGCCTCGCCCATCGAGCGGCCAGCCAAGGGCATGGCCCAGGCATCGGCAGACGACATTTCGGCGGGTGAAGCAATGGCGCTGATGCTGGCGCCTTTGCGAGCCGCGGCACGCAGGCGCAGGGAAAACAGCGGATGGTCCTTGCGCAGATTCGAGCCCACGACCAGCACACTCTGCAGATCGGACAAAGCCGCAATCGGCATGCCCAGCCAGCGAACCGATTCCGTCTTGGCAAACTCTGCGTGGCGAAGGCGATAGTCGATGTTGTCGCTCCCCAGCCCGCGCATGAGCGCACCGGCCAGGTACAGCTCCTCGAGGGTGCTGTGCGGGCTGGCGAGGGTTCCGATGCTGGCGGCGCCGAAATCGGATTTGATGAGCTTCAGGCCATTGGCGACGTACTCCAGCGCCGTCTGCCAGTCGACCTCCTGCCATTCGCCGCCCTGCTTGATCATCGGGCTGGTCAGGCGCTCGCTCGTGTTGAGCGCTTCGTACGAGAAACGGTCGCGGTCGGCGAGCCAGCACTCGTTGACGGCATCGTTTTCGAGCGGCAACACACGCATCACCTTGTTGTGCTTGACCTGAACGATCAGGTTGGCACCCGTGGAATCGTGCGGGCTGATGGACTTGCGGCGCGACAGTTCCCACGTCCGCGCGCTGTAGCGAAACGGCTTGCTGGTGAGCGCGCCCACGGGGCACAGGTCGATCATGTTGCCGGAGAGTTCGGAGTCGACCGACATGCCGACGAAGGTTTCGATTTCGGCGTGTTCACCGCGGTGCGACATGCCCAGTTCCATCACGCCTGCGACCTCCTGGCCGAAGCGGACGCAGCGTGTGCAATGAATGCAGCGCGACATTTCCTGCATCGAAATGAGGGGGCCGACGTCCTTGTGGAACACGACACGCTTTTCTTCCTCGTAGCGCGAACCGCTGCTGCCGTAGCCGACCGCCAGGTCCTGCAGCTGGCACTCGCCGCCCTGGTCGCATATGGGGCAATCCAGCGGGTGATTGATCAGGAGAAACTCCATCACCCCCTTCTGGGCCTTGATCGCCTTGTCGGTCTTGGTGTGCACCACCATGCCCTGCGTGACGGGTGTCGCGCATGCAGGCATGGGCTTGGGCGCCTTTTCGACGTCGACCAGGCACATGCGGCAGTTGGCGGCGATGCTCAGCTTCTTGTGATAGCAGAAATGCGGAATGTAGGTGCCGGCCTTTTCGGCGGCATGCATCACCGTGCTGCCTTCGAGCACTTCCACCTTCTGGCCGTCGAGTTGGATTTCAACCATGGATTTTTTCTTCAGTCGCTTTTGGCAATTGGCGTGGGCGTTGGCCGTTAGGCGTAAACCGGGACCATGCAGGTCTTGTGGGTGATGTGATGCTCGAACTCGGGCCTGAAGTGCTTGATCATCGCGCGCACCGGCATGGCTGCGGCATCGCCCAGCGCGCAGATGGTGCGGCCCTGGATGTTGTCGGAAACCGAGTTCAGCATTTCAAGATCGCTCTCGCGGCCGTGGCCGTTCTCGATGCGCTCGACCATGCGCCAGAGCCAGCCCGTCCCCTCGCGGCAGGGCGTGCATTGGCCACAGCTCTCGTGCATGTAAAAGTAAGACAGGCGCAGCAGGGACTTGACCATGCAGCGCGTCTCGTCCATCACAATGACCGCGCCCGAGCCGAGCATGGAGCCGGCTTTGGCGATGGAGTCATAGTCCATGTCGGTGGCCATCATGACGTCAGCCGGCAGAACAGGCATGGACGACCCGCCAGGAATCACGGCTTTCAGTGCGCGACCGCCGCGCATGCCGCCTGCAAGTTCCAGCAGTTTGGCAAAGGGCGTGCCCATCGGAATTTCGTAATTGCCCGGGCGCTCCACATCGCCGCTGATGGTGAAAATCTTGGTGCCGCCGTTATTTGGCTTGCCGCACTCCAGGTAAGCCGTTCCGCCATTGCGAATGATCCAGGGCACCGCCGCAAAAGTTTCGGTGTTGTTGATCGTGGTGGGCTTGCCATAAAGGCCAAAGCTGGCGGGAAAAGGCGGCTTGAAACGCGGCTGGCCTTTTTTGCCTTCGAGCGATTCAAGCAAGGCGGTTTCTTCGCCGCAGATGTAGGCGCCAAAGCCATGCGCCGCATGCAGCTGAAAGCTGTACTTGCTGCCCAGGATATTGTCGCCCAGCAGGCCCGCTGCGCGCGCTTCCTCGAGCGCTTCTTCAAAGCGCCTGTACGTCGCGAATATTTCGCCGTGAATGTAGTTGTAGCCAACCGAAATGCCCATGGCATAGGCCGCGATGGCCATGCCTTCGATCACGACATGCGGGTTGTACTGCATGATGTCGCGGTCTTTGGCGGTGCCCGGCTCGCCCTCGTCCGAATTGCAGACGAGGTATTTCTGGCCCGGGAACTGGCGCGGCATGAAGCTCCACTTCAAGCCCGTCGGGAACCCCGCGCCGCCGCGGCCGCGCAAGCTGCTGGCCTTGACTTCGGCAATGACTTGGTCGGGCGTCATGCCCTCCCCGCCGTCCTGGCCGAGGATTTTGCGCAGCGCCTGGTAGCCGCCACGCGCTTCGTAATCTTTCAGGCGCCAGTTGGTGCCATCGAGCCCCGCCATGATCTGCGGATTGATGTGCCGGCCGTGGAACGAGCTTTGAACGCCCGTGGCGGCGAATTGCGATAGAACGGTGGATGAACTCATGACTGTCCTGCCTCGGCAGATTTAAGGCCATCGATCAGTTGATCGAGCTTGTCGTTGCTCATGAAGCTGCACATGTTGATGTCGTTGACCAGCAAGACCGGCGAGTCGGCACAGGCGCCCAGACACTCCGACTGTTGCAGCGTGAAGAGTCCGTCGGGGGTGGTCCCGCCCATGTTCACACCGAGCTTTTGCTCGAGGTAATGCAAGGCCTTGGAGCCGTCGCGCAGTTGGCAAGGCAAGTTGGTGCAGACGTTCAGCTTGTACTTGCCGATGGGGCGCTGGTTGTACATGTTGTAGAAGGTCGTGACCTCATGCACAGCGATGGGCGGCATGCCCAGATAAGCTGCGACCGCCAGCTCGGATTCGGCGCTCACAAAGCCCTGCTCCATCTGAACGATGGTGAGGCAGGCCATGACGGCCGACTGCTTCTGGTCGGCCGGGTACTTGGCCACTTCACGGTCAAAAAGCGCCCGGGTCTGGGGGGAAAGCGTTTGTGGATTCATGTTTTTTAGCGGTCGATTTCACCGAACACGATGTCCATGGTGCCGATCACGGCAACGGCATCGGCAATCATGTGGCCACGCGACATTTCGTCCATGGCCGCCAGATGCGGAAACCCCGGCGGACGAATCTTCAGGCGGTACGGCTTGTTGGCGCCGTCACTGACGATGTAGATGCCAAACTCGCCCTTCGGATGCTCCACTGCCGCGTAGGCCTCGCCTTCGGGCACGTGGAAACCTTCGGTGAAAAGTTTGAAGTGGTGGATCAGCTCTTCCATGTTGGACTTCATGGATTCGCGGTCGGGCGCTGCCACCTTGTGGTTGCTCGTAATGACCGGGCCTGGATTAACGCGCAGCCAGTCGATGCACTGCTTGATGATGCGGTTCGACTGGCGCATCTCTGCCACGCGCACCAGATAGCGGTCGTAGCAATCGCCGGTCTTGCCGACGGGGATGTCGAAGTCCATCTGGGCGTAAACGTCGTAGGGCTGCTGCTTGCGCAAGTCCCAGGCAAAACCGGAGCCGCGCAGCATGGGGCCGGTGAAGCCGAGGTTCAAGGCGCGCTCGGGCGACACGACACCCACGCCGACAGTGCGCTGTTTCCAGATGCGGTTGTCGGTCAACAGGGTTTCGTATTCGTCAACGTAACCTGGAAACTTGTTGGTGAAATCCTCGATGAAATCGAGCAGCGAGCCCTGGCGGTTTTCGTTGAGCGCCGCGATGGCCTTGGCATTCTTGACCTTGCTCACACGGTACTGCGGCATGGTGTCGGGAAGGTCGCGGTAGACGCCACCGGGACGGAAGTACGCCGCGTGCATGCGTGCGCCTGAGACTGCCTCGTACATGTCGAACAAGGCCTCGCGTTCGCGAAAGCAATAGATGAGGATGTTCATCGCGCCGCAGTCGAAGCCGTGGGCGCCCAACCAGAGCAGATGGTTGAGCAGGCGCGTGATCTCTGCGTACATCACCCGGATGTACTGGGCGCGAATGGGAACGTCGACGCCCAGCAATTTCTCAATGGCCAGGCAGTAAGCTTGCTCGTTGGACATCATCGACACGTAGTCGAGCCTGTCCATATAGGGCAGCGACTGAATGTAGGTTTTGCTCTCGGCGAGCTTTTCAGTCGCGCGATGCAGCAGACCGATGTGCGGGTCGGCGCGCTGGATGACCTCGCCGTCGAGCTCGAGAACAAGCCGCAGCACGCCGTGCGCCGCGGGGTGCTGGGGGCCGAAGTTGAGCGTGTAATTCTTGATTTCAGCCATGCTTTATTTCCCGGGCGCCGTGGCGCCGGCGCTGCCGTAGTTGTCTTCGCGAATCACGCGCGGAATGATCTCGCGCGGCTCGATCGTGACCGGCTGGTAGATGACCCGTTTCTGCTCGGGGTCGTAGCGCATCTCGACATGACCCGTCGTCGGGAAGTCCTTGCGAAACGGATGGCCAATGAAGCCGTAATCCGTCAGGATGCGGCGCAGGTCGTTATGGCCGTCGAAGATGATGCCGAACAAATCGAACGCTTCGCGCTCGAACCAGTTGGTTGAATTCCAGACCTCCTGGAGCGAATCCACAACCGGAAAATCGTCGTCTTCGCAGTACACCTTCAAGCGCACACGCTGGTTCAGGCTTACCGATAGCAAATGGGAAGCAACGCAGTAGCGCGGGCCGTCGTAAGTGCCGTTGCCGTACTCAGAATAGTCGATCCCGCAGAGGTCCATCAACTGCTCGAACTGGCAGCCGGGGGCGTCACGCAGCAAGGTGGCCGCCGCCACATAGTCGGCGGGGCGAACCACCACCGTCACTTCGTCGAATGCGGTTGAAATGCGCTTGACCTTGTCGCCCAGCACCGCCGAGACGGTGGCCTGGATCTGTTCGCACGAAGCCGGATGCACGGGTCCCATCAAGCCCTCGCAATCGTATTGGTGCGGCGGATTTTTTGCTGCAGCTGGATGATGCCGTACATGAGCGCTTCGGCCGTGGGTGGGCAGCCAGGGACGTACACATCCACGGGCACGATACGGTCGCAACCGCGCACCACCGAATAGCTGTAGTGGTAGTAGCCACCGCCGTTTGCGCATGAGCCCATCGACAGCACCCAGCGAGGCTCGGACATCTGGTCATAGACCTTGCGCAGGGCCGGTCCCATCTTGTTGCAGAGCGTTCCCGCCACGATCATCAGATCGGATTGGCGGGGGCTGGGACGGAACAGCATGCCGAAGCGGTCGAGGTCGTACCGGGCAGCGCCCGCATGCATCATCTCGACGGCGCAGCACGCCAGACCAAAGGTCATCGGCCAGAGCGATCCCGTCTTGGCCCAGTTGACCACCGAGTCGTAGCTCGTGGTCATGAAGCCTTCGTTGAAAACACCTTCCAGTGACATACCAGCACCTTTGCGCGAACGCGTTCTTGTATCGTTGTATCGATTGATCGGCTACCTGAGGACTTCGCCGACCAGGAGAGAAGGCACGAACCCGGGCCTTGCCGCAATGCAGAGCCTACCCGGCGAGCTTTGCGGGCGGCTTACTCCCAGTCGAGCGCGCCCTTCTTCCATTCGTAAACGAAACCGACCACCAGAATCCCGAGAAAAATCATCATGGACCAAAAACCGACAGCACCGATTTCTTTCAGGGCAACAGCCCATGGGAAGAGAAAGGCAATTTCGAGGTCAAACAGAATGAAGAGGATGGCGACGAGGTAATAGCGCACGTCGAACTTCATGCGTGCATCTTCAAAAGCCTCGAAGCCGCATTCATAAGGGGAGTTTTTTTCGCTGTCGGGCCGGTGTGGCCCGAGAAGCCGACCGAGCACCTGGGGCACAACCCCTACCGCGACGCCGACCAAGATAAACAACAGGACGGGAAGGTATTGCTCGAGGTTCATGGTGCTGTTGCGCTGTTGAGGTCGCTCTTTGGCAACTTTTTGGCCGCTTTTTGAGCCGCTGAGAAGCGCCACCGTTGCCACTGCAGTTGCGCCTAAATGGCCTGCGTGGGGTTGGCCCCATCTGGGCATGCCCATCTGCTTGATCTGCATTTGGTGCGGACGGCGAGACTCGAACTCGCACAGCTTTCGCCACTACCCCCTCAAGATAGCGTGTCTACCAATTTCACCACGTCCGCGGTTTTTTGCTGCAAGGATGGCTTGAGGAAGCCTCACTTTTTGGTGAGGTTTTTCGCTCTCCCTGCAGACTTAGAGTTTACCCTGAAAAAGACCCCTTTTTCAAAGCGTAAGCGTCTGTTTGCTGAGCTTTATTTGGTGGGGATCTGGCCAGCGCCCGGCGTAACCGGAGCTGGTGGCACTGCAGCAGAACTGGCCGCCGCGGCGGGCGCGGTGGAGCCAGGAATCTGGCCAGCACCGGGCGTCACAGGAGGCAGTACGGTGGCCGAACCCTCGAGCACACTGGAGCTCGTGCGAGGCTGTGCGTTTCCGAAATAAGCCAGCGCCAGTGTGCAGGCAAAAAATACGGCTGCTAGAACGGCCGTTGTGCGCGACAGGAAGTTGGCGCTGCCGCTGGCTCCGAAGAGACTGCCAGAGCCACCACTGCCGAAGGCGGCGCCCATGTCGGCACCCTTGCCGTGCTGCACGAGGATCAGCCCGATCATGCCCAGTGCGGACAGCATCTGGACGGCCAGAACGATGGTTAAGACGACATTCATGTAATTGCTCCTGATTCGATGAAAAGCTAGCGCGCAGCGGATGCGGCGGCAGCAGAAGAGATGATGGACAGAAAGTCAGCGGCTTTCAGCGATGCGCCGCCTATCAGCCCGCCGTCGATGTCCGGCTGCGAAAGCAGCGACGCCGCATTGGCCGCGTTCATGCTTCCGCCGTAAAGGATCTTGACGCGATCCGGATGCGTCGTGGCGGCGCTGATCTGCGCGCGCAGCACGGCATGAACCGCCTGGGCATCTTCCGGACTGGCGGTCTTGCCGGTGCCGATCGCCCAGACAGGCTCGTAAGCCACAACGATTTCACTGATGCAGTGGCCATTGGCATGGATGACTGCGGCCATCTGGCGCTTCACCACATCGTGGGTTTGCCCGGCTTCGCGCTCGGTGAGCGATTCGCCAACGCAGACGATGGGTGTCAGGCCGGCCGCCAGTGCCCGTTGGGCCTTGCTGGCCACCAGCGCGTCGCTCTCGCCGTGGTACTGGCGCCGCTCGGAGTGGCCTACGATGACGTAGCGGCAACCCATTTCCTTGAGCATGGCGGCACCGGTTTCACCGGTGAAGGCGCCCGATTCCTGGCTGGATACGTCCTGCGCACCCAGGTCCACTTGAGCCAATGCCGGCGTGCTCGCGGCGAGAGCCGAGAACTGCGCCAGATAGACAGCGGGAATACAGACAGCGATCTCGCAGCCTGCCGCAGCCGGCAGGCCAGCCGCAACGCCGCGCAGCAGCGCCTCGTTGGCCGCGAGGCTGCCATTCATTTTCCAGTTTCCTGCAATCAGTTTGCTCATGGCTTGTTGCACTACCAGGTTAAAACGATTTTGCCCACATGCCGGTTGGACTCCATCAGCGTATGGGCTTGTGCGGCGTCGGCCGCGGCAAAGGTCTTGAAGATCACAGGCTTGATGGCGCCGCGTTCGATCAGCGGCCAGACGTTGGCGCGCAAGGACTGCGCGATCGCCGACTTGAACGCCAGGGGGCGAGGCCGCAGCGTCGAGCCGGTGATGGTCAACCGCCTGCGCAATACGAGGCCTGCATTGATCTCGGCCTTGACGCCACCTTGCACCGCAATGATGGCCAGCCGGCCGTCTTCAGCCAGGGACTCGACTTCACGGGCCACATAAGCACCAGCAACCATATCAAGAATGACGTCGACGCCTTTTCCGTCGGTCAGGCGCTTGGCCTCGACCGCGAAGTCAGCCGTTTTGTAATTGATCGCGGAGTCTGCACCAAGTGCAATGCACGCAGCGCACTTCTCGTCGCTACCGGCGGTGGCAAAAACCGTGGCGCCCAAAGCCTTGGCCATCTGGATCGCCGTCACACCGATTCCACTCGTGCCGCCTTGTATCAGCAAGGTCTCGCCCGCCTTCAGACGTGCACGGTCGAACACATTGCTCCACACCGTGAAGAAAGTTTCAGGCAATGAAGCGGCCTCGACATCGCTCAGGCCCGCGGGCACCGGCAAGCACTGGCCGACCGGCGCCACGCAGAGTTCCGCGTAGCCTCCGCCTGCGACGAGTGCGCAGACGCGGTCCCCGATCTTCAGTCCGGCTCCGGACATCGCCGCAGCATCGCCGCCGACGACCTCACCGGCCACTTCGAGGCCCGGCAGATCCGAGGCGCCTGGCGGCACGGGATAGTTGCCAGTTCTTTGCAGCACATCCGGCCTGTTGATGCCACTGGCTGCAACGCGAATGAGGACTTCCCCGACGCCTGCGACAGGATCGGGACGCTCGGCAAGGCGCAGCACTTCCGGGGCGCCGTACGCGGTGATCTCAACTGCTTTCATGGGAGGGCTTCAAAAAGCCCGGACCGCCGTTTTTCAACGCCGGATCGCGGGCATTTGACCTGAAGGATCAGGCGTGATCCTGGTTCTGCATGGGACGGTCGAGCAAAGCTTTCATGGAAAGCTTGACGCGGCCTTTTTCGTCCGTTTCGAGAACCTTGACGCGAACGATCTGGCCTTCGCTCAGGTAATCCGTGACTTTTTCCACGCGCTCGTGGGCGATCTGGCTGATATGCAGCAGGCCGTCTTTGCCTGGCAGCAGGTTAACCAGTGCGCCGAAGTCCAGCAGCTTGGTGATCGGGCCTTCGTAGATCTTGCCAATTTCGACTTCGGCCGTGATCTCGGCGATGCGGCGCTTGGCTTCATCAGCCTTGGCGCTGTCGTTCGAGGCGATGGTGATGGTGCCGTCTTCCTCGATGTTGATCTGCGTGCCGGTTTCTTCGGTGAGCGCGCGAATGACTGCACCGCCCTTGCCGATGACGTCGCGGATCTTTTCAGGGTTGATCTTCATGACGTACAGGCGCGGCGCGAAGTCGGACACTTCGGTCTTGGCCTGGCCCAGGGCTTCCTGCATCTTGCCGAGGATGTGCATGCGCGCTTCCTTGGCTTGTGCCAGGGCAACCTGCATGATTTCCTTCGTGATGCCCTGGATCTTGATGTCCATCTGCAGCGCGGTAATGCCGAACGTGGTGCCGGCAACCTTGAAGTCCATATCGCCGAGGTGATCTTCATCGCCCAGGATGTCGGTCAGCACTGCGAAGCGGTTGTCTTCCTTGATCAGGCCCATGGCAATACCCGCCACGTGCGCTTTAAGGGGAACGCCAGCGTCCATCAGCGCCAGGCAGCCGCCGCAGACAGAAGCCATCGACGAGGAGCCGTTCGACTCGGTGATCTCGCTCACGACACGCATGGTGTACGGAAACTCTTCCTTCGTCGGCAGCACGGCGATCAGTGCACGCTTGGCGAGGCGGCCGTGGCCGATTTCACGGCGCTTGGGTGAACCGACACGGCCCGTTTCGCCAGTGGCGAACGGAGGCATGTTGTAGTGCAGCATGAAGCGGTCTTCGTAGTCGCCCGACAGTGCGTCGATGCGCTGCGCGTCGCGCTCGGTGCCGAGCGTCGTGACGACCAGAGCCTGTGTTTCACCGCGGGTAAACAGTGCAGAGCCGTGCGTGCGTGGCAGCACGCTGTTGCGGATTTCGATGGCGCGAACGGTGCGCGTGTCGCGGCCGTCGATACGCGGTTCGCCGGCCAGAATCTGGCTGCGGACGATCTTGGCTTCGATGTCGAAGAGCATGCCTTCGACGGTGACGCCGTCAAACGCCACGCCTTCAGCCTTGAGCGTGCTCATGACGTCGGCGTAGGCGACGCGGCAAGCTTGCGTACGGGCCTGCTTGCTGCGAATCTGGTAGGCCGCCTGCAGTTTGGCGCCGGCGAGTTCATTGACCTTGGCGATCAGGGGTTCGTCTTTAGCGGGTGCTTTCCAGTCCCAGACCGGCTTGCCGGCATCGCGAACGAGTTCGTGAATGGCGTTGATGGCAATGTTGCCCTGCTCATGGCCGAACACCACGGCGCCCAGCATGATTTCTTCGGACAGTTGCTGCGCTTCGGACTCGACCATCAACACAGCAGCTTCGGTTCCGGCAACGACCAGATCCATCTTGGAATCTTTCAGCTGGGTCTTGCCGGGGTTGAGCACGTACTGGCCGTCGATGTAGGCGACGCGGGCGGCGCCGATGGGGCCGTTGAACGGAATGCCGGAGATCGACAGCGCAGCGCTCGAAGCGATCAACGCGGGAATGTCGCCTTCGACTTCAGGATTGAGCGACACCACGTGGATCACGACCTGGACTTCGTTGAAGAAGCCTTCAGGAAACAGCGGGCGGATCGGGCGGTCGATCAGGCGCGAGGTGAGCGTTTCGAATTCGCTCGGGCGGCCTTCACGCTTGAAGAAGCTGCCGGGAATGCGGCCGGCTGCGTAGGTTTTCTCGAGGTAGTCGACGGTCAGGGGAAAGAAATCCTGGCCGGCCTTGGCGTCGGACTTGGCGACCACGGTGGCCAACACCACGGTGCCGTCCATGTCGACCAAAACAGCGCCGCTGGACTGGCGTGCGATTTCACCGGTTTCCATGGTGACCTTGTGCTGGCCCCATTGGAAGGTCTTGCTGACTTTATTGAAAATGCTCATTTGTTCTGCTCCATTAAGTTCGGGTGCATGAGGCTGCGCCCTGGGTGCCCGGAGTACGGCTGACTGAACACGATGCCATTCCACAAAATCCCGCTGGCCTCATGGGCGACCTTGTGGAATGACACAGCGCGTGCTCGTTTTGCCTTGCTCCGAAGTAAAAAGCGCCTGAGCTAGTGACCTAACTCAGGCGCTCTTCAAATATTTCGATGCTTACTTGCGCAGGCCAAGCTTGGCGATCAGCGCGACGTAACGCGGCGCATCTTTGGATTTCAGGTAGTCCAGCAGCTTGCGGCGGCGGCTGACCATGCGCAGCAGGCCACGGCGGCCGTGGTGGTCCTTGGCGTGCGTCTTGAAGTGGGGGGTGAGTTCATTGATGCGGCCGGTGAGCAGCGCAACCTGAACTTCAGGGCTTCCGGTATCGCCGGCAGAGCGGGCATTGCCCTGGACGATTTCAGCCTTGATGGATTTTGCAATCATGGGTTTTCCTGGATAACTTGCGATCGATGCAGTGTTCCCGGTATGGGAGTTGACCGCTGTCGTCGTGATTTTTTGCCGTGCGCTTCTTCCCGATCTGCTGACAATGCCGGGGGTCGCGCGTAGCAAAGCCTCGGATTATAGCGTAGGCAAACCCCCGCGCGAAAGCCAGCCTTTAAGGCGCAAAACACCCTCTTCCAGGCGCTTGAGGTCCTGGCTGGCGAAGCACCAGCGCAGCCAGCCCTGCATGTCGGGCGACGGGTCCACCGTAAAGGCATTGCCGGGCGCCAGGCCCAGGCCCGCTTCCAGTACCAGGCGCTTGGCCGTGGCGAGCGAATCGCCCTGGCCCGCCAGCCTGAAGTAGGCATACATGCCGCCCGGCGCTGCTGCGACTTCGACCCCGGGGACAGCTTGCAACAAGGGAATGAGCGTGTCGCGGCACCGCTTGAGGTGCGCCACCAGCTGCGGCGTTACCCGGTCGGTCCCGGCCAGCGCGGCAAGGCCCGCGCGCTGGATGAATACTGGGGCGCACGAGGTGTTGAATTCGATGAGCTTGCCCATGTGCTGCGTCATCGCCGGCGGCATTACCAGCCAGCCCAGGCGCCATCCGGTCATGAGAAAGCTTTTGGAAAAGCTGTGCACGACGACCAGCCGGTCTTCGGGATCGGCAATGTCCAGGAAGCTGGGGGCACAGCCATTGGGCGACGGCTCGAAATAAAGCCGCTCGTAGACCTCGTCGGCCAAAATCCAGGTGCCGGTCTTGCGGCAATGCGCCAGTAGCGTTTCCTGCTCGGCACGGCTGAGCGTCCAGCCGGTCGGGTTGTTTGGCGCGTTGACGATGAGTGCGCGCGTGGACGGCGTAATCGCGGCCAGGAGCTCCTCCATGTCGAGCTGCCAGCGACCCTGGCTTGGCTTGAGGCTTACGCAATGAACCTTGGCGCCCATCACGGCGGGCTGGGCCGTCAGGTTGGGCCAGACGGGCGTTACGACCACCACCCGGTCGCCCGCGTCGACGAGCGCCTGCACCGCCAGCATCAGCGCGTTGACGCCGCCTGATGTAACGGCGATACGCTCCGCACTGACCGATGCAGCGCCCGGGCAGCGAAAGCCGGTGCAGTACCCGGCGATGGCTTCGCGCAGTTCGGGCAAACCAAGGTTGTGCGCATAAAACGTCTCGCCGGCATTGATCGAATCAGCGGCCGCCTGGCGGATGAAGGCCGGGGTGACCTCATCACTTTCACCAAACCAGAACTTCAGCACGTCGGTGCGCCCCATGCCGGCATTGGCGACCTGGCGGATCATGGATTCTTCAAGGTCGATGACGGCTTGGCGCATGAGATTTTCAGTTCAGGAGATAAAGACCGGAGGGAGTGAGACCCGCGTTCGTCGTAGTCATAGCCAGATTCAATTCAGACTCAAGGCCGGACCATCTTGCAACTGTGCGGCTGCTCGGCCTGTGCGGGCTGCAAAGTCTTGATGACGCGAAAGCCGTAACCAGAACCTTCGACATCGAACTTCACACCGGACGTGCCCTGCTTGTCCATCATGGCCACCAGCAGCGGTTGCTGGAATTGGTGGTCGGCGGCACGCATGCGTCCGGAATGGCCGGAAAAATTGATGCTGGCGTTCTCCAGCTGCAGCGCGACCGCCTTCGCATCGACCACGCCGGCTTTTTCCAGACTCTGGGCCAGCGCCTCCACCATGAGCTGCATGCGCATATGGACGTAGTCGTCCTGCGGCTTGGGAAAGCGCTGCCGGAAGGACTGATAAAAGGCTTCTGATTGCGCACTCGGCGAATTGGGGAACCAGTCCGCCACCGCTATCACCTTGCCGACCCCCGCTTCGGCCAGCACGCCGGGCACGCCCAGGGCGTTTCCGTAGAAGGTGTAGAACTTGCCCTCGAAGCCGACTTCCTTCGCCGCCTTGACGAGCAGCGTCAGGTCGTTCCCGAAATTCCCCGTGAGCACCGCGCCTGCGCCGCTCTGCTTGATCTTGACTGCATACGGAATGAAGTCGCGCACCCGCGCCATCGGATGCAGTTCGTCACCGACGATCTGAATGTCGGGCCGGCTCAGGCCAAGCTGCTTGCGCGCCTCTCGCAGCACGCCCTGCCCAAAGCTGTAATCCTGGCCGATCAGGTAAACGCTCTTGAGCGCCTTGTCCTCCTTGAGCACGTCCATCAACGCGGCCATGCGCATGTCGGCATGGGCGTCAAACCGGAAGTGCCAGAAACTGCACTTTTCATTCGTCAGCGCGGGATCTACAGCCGAGTAGTTCAGGAACACGACCCGCTTGCTCGGCTCGCGCTCGTTGTGCTTGTTGATCGCATCGATCAGCACGGCGGCGGTTGCAGAGGAGTTGCCTTGCATGATGAAGGTAATGCCATCGTCGATGGCCGAACGCAGCGCCGCGAGCGCGTCCTCGTTCTGCCCCTTGCTGTCGTAGCGCTCGATCTGCAGAGGCCGTGCTGCTCCCCCCAGCTTGACGCCACCCCGCGCATTCACCCGCTCAGTGGCCCACACGAGGTTGCGAAACACCGCTTCGCCCGTATTGGCGAAAGGGCCCGACAGCGTTTCGATCAGCGCCACACGCACCGGTTGCCCCAACTGCGGCGACGCACCCTGCCCGAACGCCGCAGCGCAGCTACACAGAACGAGCGCGCACAGAGCCCTGCTAAAAAGTTTCCACATCAAAATAAGCTTTCTTGGGTCGAGGAACACGGCGGCAGCCAGCTAAAAACGGGCCACGGAGGAAAGCCGCGCAGTTTAAAGGCAAAGCTTCAAGGTCTGCGTCAGCACGCCGTCGCGAGGTCGGCCAGCGGCCAGCGCGGCTTCACATCGAAGCTGTAGCTCGACCTCAGAGATTCCAGCCCGGCCTGCAGGCGCATGCCCGCGGCCAACGCGATCATGGCGCCGTTGTCGGTACACAGGTCGAGCTCCGGGTAGTGCACGCGGATGCCAAGCGCCGCGCAGGCGGCATCGAGCTGCTGGCGAAGCGACGCATTGGCACCCACGCCCCCCGCGACAACGAGCCGTTGCAAACCTGTCCTGCTCATGGCGGCCAGGGATTTTTTGACCAGCACTTCGATAATTGCGGCCTGGGTCGAGGCAGCCAGATCGGCTTTGCGGACTTCGAGTTCATCGCCCAGTTTCTTGGCCTGCGTCAGCACGGCGGTCTTTAGTCCGGCAAATGAAAAGTCGAGATCGCCGCTGTGCAGCAGCGGCCGGGGCAGCTTGAACGCCTCTTTGTCCCCCTGCTCCGCCAAGCGCGCCAGATGAGGGCCGCCCGGGTAAGGCAAGCCCATGAGCTTGGCTGACTTGTCGAACGCCTCGCCGGCTGCGTCGTCGATAGACTCGCCCAGCAATTCGTAGTGGCCCACGCGCTCCACCCGCATGAGCTGGGTATGGCCACCCGAGACCAGCAACGCGACAAAGGGAAAGGCCGGGGGATCCGCACTCAGGAAGGGCGACAGCAAGTGCCCCTCAAGATGATGAACCCCCATGACGGGACGGCCCAGTGCAGCGCCCAGCGAGCAAGCGACGCCCGCGCCCACCAGCAAGGCACCGGCCAGCCCCGGACCCCGCGTGAATGCCACCACATCGACGTCAGGCAAGGCACGGTCGGCGCGGCGCATGACCTCATCGATCAGCGGCAGTACCCGCCTGATGTGGTCGCGGCTTGCCAGTTCAGGCACCACGCCGCCATAAGCCTGGTGCATGTCGATCTGGCTGTGCAGCGCGTGCGCGAGCAGGGCCGGCACGCCATGGCCGGCGGCATCGACGAGGGCCACGCCCGTTTCATCGCAACTCGATTCAATTCCCAAAACTAGCATGCTGCGAGTGTAGTTTCAGCTCCGCCGTGCTTACGTCCTGCCCGAACTGCCGGGCTTGGCGTCAAAATGGAAGTCCGATAAATGGCTCGAAACTTGCAGCTCCACGCCTCATGTCAACGCCTGCGTCCAAATCCCTGCGCCTGGTGATCATTGCGCCCGAAATGGGAGACCTGGACGCGGCCGACGAGGCAGCCGTCGAACTGGCAGAGCGCTCGCGCCAGCTGCGCATCGGCCTGCTCGAAAACAACTACAACATCGTGGCCGTTCTTCCGGCGGACACCTTTTTGTACGAAAGGCTGGCCCAGCTCCAGCCGGACATGATCATCGTAGACGCTGAAAGCGAAGCCCGCGATTCACTCGAACACGTCGTGATGGCCACCCGGGACGAGCGCCGTCCCATCGTGCTCTTTACCAACGACAACGACACCACGCACGTCAAGGACGCCGTCGCGGCGGGCGTTTCCGCCTATATCGTCGCCGGCCTCAGCCCCGATCGCATCCGGCCGATCCTCGAAGTCGCCATGGCGCGCTTCGAGCACGAGCAGGGTCTGCGCCGTGAGCTCGCCGACGTGCGCACCGAACTGCAGGACCGCAAGACCATCGACCGCGCCAAAGGCATGCTGATGCAGCGCCAGGGCCTGTCTGAAAAAGAAGCCTACGAAAAACTCCGCAAGGCCGCGATGGACAAGGGCATGCGGCTCGGCGAAGTCGCGCAGCGCATTCTGGACGTGGCGGACCTGCTGGGCTAGCAGGTTTGCCCTGCCCTGAATGGGGCGGTTCGGTGACTTATTGGTGCGCTGCACAAGGGCGGTGCTCGAATATCGCGTTCAACCTCGTCGCGCAGCCCCGATCCCGATTCGAGGCGTTCCAAAAGCCGTCTCCTACTTACATGCGCGTCGGAAAGCGTACTGAAATTTCTGTGCGTTTTGGCGCTGCAAGCCGGGTCTCGCCCCGGCGGGCGAGGCACTTGTTCTTTGCTTCGCCAAAGAAAAGTACCCAAAAGAAAGGCGACCCGACTGGCTGGGTCCCTGCGCTTCGCTCCGGGCGACCTGCGGTGCTCGACAAAAGCGGGGTCCCGCTCGAACTCGCCTTCGGCTCAGACAATCGCGGGCCCTTTTCCGCTTTTGTCTGCGCTCCTCGGCCCAGCCAGAACGGGATTTCGGGGGCCGGGGTCGGGGATGAACGAGGGCACGAAGAAGCATCTCACGCCCTGGCACACCTCTTGCTTTAACCCCTCCATCGAACCCCTGCTTCAACGGCGAAGACGGGGTTCAAGAACAAAGGCGTTCGCACCATGCCCGCACTCCCGCAGTGCAGGCACAGGTCGAACGCCTTTTTCATTTCACTTTCGCATTTGCCCTTAACTGTTTGGAGTTGCTTCATGACCGAACTGCTGAAATCCTCCCTCACCCGCCGCAGCGTGTTGCAGGCCGCCGCCGTCGGCGCCATTGGCATCACGCCGGCTTTGCGGGCTGCCGTGTACGCCCAGGGCTCCGATGCGCCCGAAAAGAAAGAAGTCAAGATCGGCTTCATTCCCCTGACCGACTGCGCCTCTGTCGTAATGGCTTCGGTGCTGGGTATCGACCAAAAGTACGGTGTCAAGATAATTCCCACCAAAGAGGCGAGCTGGGCCGGTGTGCGTGACAAGCTGGTCAATGGTGAGCTGGACTTCGCGCACGTGCTGTACGGCCTGATCTATGGCGTCCACATGGGAACGGCCGGCCCCAAGAAGGACATGGCGGTCCTGATGAACCTGAACAACAACGGCCAGGCCATCACCCTGTCCAAGAAGCTGGCGGACAAAGGCGGCGTCGATGGCGCTGGTCTGGCCAAGCTCATGGCATCCGAAAAGCGCGAGTACACCTTCGCGCAGACCTTTCCCACCGGCACGCACGCCATGTGGCTGTATTACTGGCTCGCGGCCAATGGCGTCAACCCCATGAAAGATGCCAAGGTCATCACCGTTCCGCCGCCGCAGATGGTTGCGAACATGCGCGTGGGCAACATGGACGGCTTTTGCGTTGGCGAACCCTGGGGCCACCGCGCCATCATGGACGGCATTGGCATCACGGCCGTGACCACGCAGGACATCTGGAAGGACCACCCCGAAAAAGTCCTGGGCACCACCGCTGAATTCACCAAGAAATACCCCAACACCACGCGCGCCGTAACAGCCGCCATCCTCGAGGCGGGCAAGTGGATCGACTCCAGCCTCTCGAACAAAAACAAGATGGCCGAGACCGTGGCTGACAAGTCCTACGTCAACACCAGTGTGGACGCCATCAACCAACGCATCCTGGGCCGCTACCAGAACGGCCTCGGCAAAACCTGGGATGACCCGAACTACATGAAGTTCTACAACGACGGCGCTGTCAACTTCCCCTACCTCTCCGATGGCATGTGGTTCCTCACGCAGCACAAGCGCTGGGGCCTGATCAAGGAGCATCCCGATTACATGGCGATTGCAAAACAGATCAACCAGATCGACATCTACAAGCAGGCCGCAACGGCTGCCAAGGTCAGCTTGCCCAAGAGCGAAACGCGCACCAGCAAACTGATCGACGGCACGGTCTGGGACGGCAAAGACCCGAAGAAATACGCCGACAGCTTCAAGCTCCGCGCTTGATGGCCACAACGTTTCATTCAAAGAGGTAACGCCATGGTCAGTGCCGTATTCCACAACCCGATGGACGCCACCGCTTCCGTCCCACGCGCCGGTGACAAGCCGGTAGCCGAGGTCAAGGCGCCGCAACCCTCAACGCCAGCCCTGAAAGCGCCGCCAGCCAAGGAGCCGCTGCAGGCCAGCGCAAGAAGTTTCGATCTCTCCTTTCTGTGGATGGGCATCATGCCTCCGCTGCTGGGGCTGGGTCTTCTGGTGCTGCTGTGGGAACTGGTGTCGGTGGCCACGGCCGCCAGCATTCCTTCACCCAAGGACACCTTCGTGCAGGCGGTCGTCATCTTTAGCGACCCCTTCTACAGCAAGGGCCCGAACGATCAGGGCGTTGGCTGGAACGTGCTCAGCTCGCTCAAGCGCGTTGCGATGGGGTTCGGCCTGGCGGCTGTTGTCGGCATTCCGGTGGGATTCTTGATCGGCCGGTTCACTTTCCTGAGCCGCATGTTCAACCCGCTCATCAGCCTGTTGCGCCCGGTGTCCCCGCTCGCATGGCTGCCCATCGGCCTGCTGGTGTTCAAAGGCGCCAACCCCGCCGCCATCTGGACCATCTTCATCTGCTCCATCTGGCCCATGATCATCAACACTGCCGTGGGCGTGCAACGCGTGCCGCAGGATTACATGAACGTGGCCCGCGTGCTCAATCTTTCGGAATGGAAGATCGTCACCAAGATCCTGTTCCCGGCCGTGCTGCCCTACATGCTCACCGGAGTGCGCCTGGCCGTCGGCACGGCCTGGCTGGTGATCGTTGCTGCCGAGATGCTGACCGGCGGCGTCGGCATCGGCTTCTGGGTCTGGGACGAGTGGA
>JAZKIC010000010.1:0-33469 GCA_040385065.1 Pseudomonadota bacterium | reverse complement strand
TTCGTGCATTTCGCCTGCACCAGCGAAGACATCAACAACACCAGCCACGCGCTGCAACTCAAAAGCAGCCGCGAGCTGGTGCTTCTGCCCGCGCTCGACGCCGTGATTGCCCGACTGCGCGACATGGCCCATACGCACGCGGCCGAACCCATGCTCAGCCGTACACATGGCCAGACCGCCAGTCCAACGACGGTCGGCAAGGAAATTGCCAACGTCGTGGCGCGCCTGAAGATTGCGCGCGAGAAAATCGCGGCGGTGCCGCTCATGGCCAAGATGAATGGCGCGGTCGGCAACTTCAACGCGCACCTCTCAGCCTGGCCCGATTTCGATTGGGAGGCCTTCAGCCGCAAGGTGATCGAAACGCCCGAGCCTGACGCAAGCAACAACCCCGAGTCCTGGGGTCTGGGCCTGACCTTCCAGCCCTACAGCATCCAGATCGAGCCGCACGACTACATGGCCGAACTGTTCGATGCCGTGGCGCGCACCAACACCATCCTCATCGATTTTTCTCGCGATATCTGGGGCTATGTCAGCCTCGGCTATTTCAAGCAACGGCTCAAGGCGGGCGAGATTGGTTCGTCCACGATGCCGCACAAGGTTAACCCGATCGACTTCGAAAATGCCGAGGGCAACCTTGGATTGGCCAATGCGCTACTGCGGCACCTCAGCGAGAAACTACCCATCAGCCGCTGGCAGCGCGACCTTACGGACTCCACGGTGCTGCGCAACATGGGCGTGGCCTTTGGTTACGCCGTGCTGGCCTACAGCTCCCTCAACACAGGGCTCAACAAGCTCGAGCTCAACCAGGAAGCGCTGTCGGAAGACCTGAACTCATCATGGGAAGTGTTGGCCGAGCCCATTCAGACAGTGATGCGGCGCTACGGCGTGCAAGGGGCGTATGAAAAGCTCAAGGAAGTCACGCGGGGCAAGACCGTGACGGCCGAGGCATTGCACGAACTGATTCGTTCGCTGGAAATTCCCGAGGCCGAAAAAGAGCGCCTTCTGACTTTGACACCGGGATCCTACGTCGGCATTGCGCCGGCGCTTGCGCGCAGGGTCTGAGATCCGCCAGGGGTCACGCGGGCATTGCAGCGCCGCATGCCCAGCACACGTCGAATCCGCCTTCGACCAGTTCGCCACATCGGCATAGCCAGCGGCGTTGCGGCCGATTTTGCAGGTCGTCGAGCAAAGCGCGTGCTTGCAGTTCGTCTGCGTCATGTGTCAGCCACACCTCAGGTTGGCACTGGTCGGGCGGCAACTCACCCACGACGCTCCCCAGAAAGTAACGCTGCACGCTGGCGGGCATGCCGGCTTGTGTCAGGGCGTCCGCCCAGAAAGCGGCAATGGCGATGTTGGGCGCCCTCGACAGCCTCAACATGCTATGGGGCCGCTAGCGTTTTTCAAGCGCCCGGTCCGAGTAACGGCCGAATCGCCAGGCGGTGCCTTCCTGGGTGATGCGCCGCCAGGTGCTGCGCTTGGCTGCCGGCGTCATCTCGGGCCAGTCCTGCACTTCCCGGAACGTCCGGCCGCAGCCCTTGCACATCTCGTCCCCTTGGCTGGTCGAGCAAATCGCGATACAGGGGGTGTCCGCCGTGGTCTCGTACCAGGTGCGCCAGGCCGCCATTGCCTTGGGCGGAAAGCTTGCCTCGTCGGCCTCATCCTCATGGTAGAAAACCAGCAAGGCATAGACCTCAGCCAGGGCGCGAAGCTCGGGCCCAAGCGTGACACCGTCCGGTGACGGGGTACGTTCGCGCCAATAATTGATGGCGGCTTCGATGTCGGTGATGTGGATGGCGGGCATGGGGCGGCGCGAGGCCATCGTGGCAGGGAAGCCAGATTATCGCGGAGAGCCCGCCCTTCATCCCCATGGCCGGTGCGTGCATATTCCCGCAATTTGTTGTTTAATAGCGGTACGAAGGGGAGTAACTCCCCGGTTCGGCCGGACTATTTTAATAACATCTCACCGGCAGGGCCTTCGGCAAGTCGTCAATACGAAGGTCACACTTCCGGCTTGTTGGGCATGTACCGACAGTACATGTTGAGCCAGACCTTCGATTGGAACCTGAGCGGGTTTGATCGATGGTTTTCGGATGTCAGCGGCCTTTGCCGACTGATCCTCCGACCTCCTTGCGCAAGCCCGTTCAGTTCTGAATCCTGATGTCCGCAACGCGGACGTATATATCCTGACTGAATCGGAGCGTGTAAGTGGAATTATTTTCAACCCCTTGGTGGTCGGCCTTGCTGGCCATCATCCTGATCGACCTGGTGCTGGCGGGCGACAACGCCATCGTCATTGCACTGGCAGCCCGTAGCCTGCCTGCCGACCTTCAGAAAAAAGCCATCCTGTGGGGCACCGTCGGCGCCATCGTCGTGCGTTCGGCCATGACGGTCGGCGTGGTCTGGTTGCTAAAGATTCCCGGGCTCATGCTCGTGGGCGGTCTGGGGCTGCTGTGGATCGCCTATCAGTTGCTGGCCGAAAAAGGTGAAGACGAGCACAGCGGGCCTGTCGCCAGCACCTTCATCGGTGCGATGAAGACGATCGTCGTGGCAGATGCGCTGATGGGTATCGACAACGTGCTGGGCGTTGCAGGCGCTGCGCACGGCTCATTCGACCTGGTGATCATCGGCTTGCTGATCAGCGTGCCGATCGTCGTATTCGGCAGCACCATGGTGCTCAAATTGGTGGAGCGTTTCCCCGTCATCATCAAGCTGGGCGCTGCCGTTCTGGCCTTCACCGCAGCCAAGATGATCGTGAGCGAGCAGGTGCTGGTCCCGGTCTACGGCGGCAAGGATCCCGACATGACAGCCAGGATTGCGCAGTGGGCGACCTACGTGCTGGCTGTGGCGGGTGTGCTGGGCGCCGGCTGGTGGGCGAACCGCCGAGCTCGCGCGAACGAAGCGAAACTGGCGACGCATTAAACGCAGCCGAGCCATGGGAGCAAGGCGATGCCTGCAGGGCATTGCCACTACCCGAGTCAGCAAGGGAGTACCGAGGAGAGCACTGTGGAAAACATCATCGTTTATGTTGACGACACCGCTTACGCCCGGCAATTGCTTCAGTCCATGACGGCCGAGGGGGAGGCATCGCCTACGCGCTGGATCCTGTTGGGTTGCGCCCCCCGCATGACCCATCACGCGAGCAAGTGGGTAACCCAGCGCGCGCGTGAAAGCTGGCGTGGCAAGTGGGCAGAAAAAACGTTTCCTGAACTCGTCCCGCTGCTTCAAAAGGAAGGTGACCATGTCATGACGAGGCTAGCCAAGCCCGTCCTGGCTTCGCAAACGCAAGAGCTGATCAAGGAATTGGGAACGGCGCGCGTGCTTGACGCCCGCAGACCGAAGTTTGGCGAGAGCCTGGTGCCTGTTTGCGGCACGCAGGAGCAGGAGCATAAGGCCGCCGTTGGGGTTTTTCCGGCGCTGGCCAGCGCGGGTCTGCTCGTGGCCAACGACTGAACTTGCGCGCCTGCCGGGATACGACAGCGTCCTGGCTGGCGCTGCTATCCTTGAGCCATGAAACTGCTCGTCAAATGGCTCCTCAGCGCCGCAGCCTTGCTGGCCGTGGCATACCTGTACTCTGGCGTCGTCGTCACGAGCTTCGGCTCCGCCCTTTTAGCGGCGGCGGTGCTGGGGCTGCTGAACATGGTGGTGCGTCCCGTGCTGGTGGTGCTGACACTGCCCGTCACCATCCTCACGCTCGGACTCTTCATTTTTGTCATCAACGCACTGACGTTCTGGGCCGCTGCCGGTCTGCTCAGTGGCATCGATGTGCGAGGTTTCGGCGCTGCGCTGGTCGGTTCGCTGATCTATTCAGCGCTCCAGCTAGCGATCGAGCTTGTCCTCGAGCGCCTGTTCCCGCGCCAGTAGCTCGACCTGCCGGGTGCGTGTGTCGATGATTGACGCTTCAATGTGGTTGTTGGCTTGCGAGCCTTCGTTGCGCTGCGATCTTGCCAGGCTCTGCGCTGCCTTCAGGCGGTCGAGCGCGGCAGGATAGTCCAGGTAGGCCACACGGCTTTCGGCATCTGCGCGGATGGCGCGCAAGGTCAGGTTCTGCCGTGTGCAGGCTTCTGCCAGCAGTTGCCAGGCCAGCCCATCACGCGGATGCACTGCTACCCAGCTTTGCAGTTTGTCCGACACCTCGGCAGCGCGACCGGCCGCTAACAGAGCCCGGCCCTGCACCAGCAAGTCGGCGCGCGTTTTGGCGCCAGACAAATCGGTGGCCGCCGCCGCTGCCTCATGCTGGCCCGCCGCTGATTCAAGCTCGATCGCCAGGAGCCTGACGGCACTCCCCATGGACGGGTCGGTCGCTTGCAGCGACTTCAGTCGTGCGAGAAGCGGTCTGGCAGAAGCAAATTCACGCAAACGGAGCGCTGAAAATACACCCCCGTAAAGTGCGCCCGCCGTGGCGGCCGTGTCTTGTGGGGCGGTTGCGTCAAGAACGCGCCGCGCTTGCGCCAAGGTGTCCCGCAAGGTGTCGACACCGGGCTCACCCAGCACGCGCGCCCGTGCGGCCATCATGGCGTGCTGAGCGGGCGAAGCGGCCGTGCGGGGGCGATCGGACTGCTGCTGGCCGCGCAGCTGAGCTTCCGCCAATCGTTCGGTGGTCAGGGGGTGCGAGCGCAAATAAGGAAAGGCGCCGTTGTCATTGAAACGCGACGCCTGCTGCAATTTCTCGAACATGCCCGACACGCCGCGGCTGGCGAATCCTGCGTCCGTCATGACGCCAAAGCCGATGCGGTCGGCCTCGCGCTCCATGTCACGCGAAAAATTGAGCTGGTTCTGCACGGCCATGGCCTGCCCGCCCACAATGGCCGCGTTGGCCGCGTCGGGACTCTTGTTGGCGGCGAGCACGCCCAGCAGGATGGCCGCGATCATCCAGGGCGCCTGCTTGTCCTGCTTGCTGATGATTCGGGCGATGTGACGCTGCGTCACGTGGCTGAGTTCGTGCGCGAGCACGGCCGCCAGCTCGTCCGCACTACTGACCACGCCTATGAGTCCGGTTTGCACGCCGAGGTAACCGCCCGGAAGTGCAAAGGCATTGACCGTCCGGTTCTTGATCAGCATCACCTGCCAGGCAAACCTTTCGTTCAGCTCCGGGCTGAGTTCGCCACGCGCCCGCGCGGCAGCCAGCAAGGGGAGCCAGATGGCCTCGACATAGTCGCCGAGCACGGGGTCGTCCAGATATTCGGAGTCGCGGTAAATGCTCGCGGCAATCCTGTCGCCTAGCCGCCGCTCGTTGCCTGACGTGAGTTCGGACACACCGCCCAGTTCGGGCAGACCCGCTCCTGCCCGGCCCGACTGGGGCTGGGCCGGGACAAAACCGCAGGCCAGCAGTACGAACAGCGCCGCGCACGCAGGGCGGGCGAATCTGGACAAGGTCGCTGATGATTTCGTCAATGCCGACAAGTTGTGCACCTCTGCAGTTTGAAAGGAGTCGCCTGGGTGGGGTTTGCCCTGTGCCGATCAGGCGCTCGGGGCCGAGCCAAACCTGCGGTTCTCGGAGACGGGGGGAAAGGGCATGACTTTATGATGAGGCAGCTCGCAACAGGTTCGCTTATATGCCAAAAAGTTCATCGCTGACGCACTTCGACGCCCAAGGGCAGGCCCACATGGTCGATGTGGGCACCAAGGCTTCCACGCATCGTATTGCGCGGGCGCACGGATGCATCCTCATGCAACCCGCAACGCTGGAAGTCATCCTGCAGGGAAGTGCAAAAAAAGGGGATGTACTGGGCATTGCACGGGTGGCAGGGATCATGGCGGCCAAGCAGACCAGCACCCTGATTCCGCTGTGCCATCCTTTGGCACTGACGCGTGTAGCGCTCGAATTCGAGCCCCTTGAGGAGCCCGAGCACGGCATACGCTGCTTTGCGACCGTGGAAACGGTCGGGCCGACGGGTGTCGAGATGGAAGCGCTGATGGCAGTGAATGTGGCCCTGCTAACCGTTTACGACATGTGCAAAGCCATCGATCGGGGTATGACGCTGGTCGATGTGAAAGTGATGGAAAAGCACGGCGGAAAATCAGGAAGCTTTATCGCGCCGGGCTGAGCCGACCGGGTTTGGATAAACCCTGAGTGTGTCGCTCAGGGCAAGGCTTTGCCCGCTGCAGGACCACTGGCCCAGGCGGCAAACTCGCGCGGGAAAACCGCGCGGTATCGGGCTCGAAAAAAGCTGGCGTCCTTGTTTCGGCCGAGCAATTCGGCACTCTGGATAATTTTTTCGACAACGCGGGGCTCGGGCGAAAAATGCAGGAGACGTAATCCCAGTGCATGCATCGAAGCCGCGTTGTCGGGCCTGACCGCGGTGGTCGTGAAAACAGCAAACTCCACCTGGCTTTCGAACAACACGCTGTCCCTGACCTTGTCGAGCGTATCGTTGCGGTAAGCCGGGCTTCGCTGCTCCAGAGGAAGGTAGAGCTGGCTGACGCGCCGATAGTCGGCCCCGGCGTACGCGAGCGCCAGCACACTAGCAGCCGCTAGCGGAAGCCGCCAATGGGCGCCCTTTGCCTTTGCTCGGGACTCTCCGGACTTTCTGGACTCTCCGAACTCCGGGACGCTCGCGCCCACCGCTTTGCGGCGGCGCCAGACAATCCAGGCGCACAGGACAAACGCGATCTGAAAAGGCCCGTACCACAGCGGATATTCAAGCATGCTGTGCACCAGGATCACGGCGATCACACCCCATGCCATCCGGCGGTAAGGATCCTCCTCGTGCCAGGGCGCAGCTTTCAAGGCCGCCCAGGCAAATCCCGCGCAGACCGCAAGCGCTGCGGGCAGGCCAAGCTCGACGGCGAGATGCAAGGGGAGGTTGTGGGCGTTGTCGAGAATCTCGCAGAACCGCGGGCCGCGATACGGCTGTATGAAGTGCGCGTAGTCCAGCTCGCCCCAGCCCCAGCCGAACCAAGGCTTTTGCGCGATCAGCTCGATGACGTTTGCATACAGCACGCGGCGGCTTGAGCACCCAGCATCATCGACGAGCCGGCCAAAAAGTCCTGAGCTGTGCTGGCCCGAAATCACTTCCAGCAGCCACGGAAGCGCCAGGATCGCGACGCCATAGGCGAGCAAAGCCTGAACCACGAGGACTAAAACGTCGCGCCGTTCAAGCCGCCACCACCAGGTGCACAGCAAAGCGATCGCCACCCACTGCAGCAAGCCGGTTCTGGAACCGCTGGCCGCGTTGCCGGCCGCCAGCAAAATAACCGCGGCGGCGAAAAACCACCGCGGGAGCGCGGCATCCGGCCGAGCGGCGCGCAACGCGATCAACGCGACCAGGCCCATGCTGGTCAGGGTAGCGAACTGATTGCGTTGGCGCAGGTTGCCAAACGCTTCACCCGCTTCGGTCTGGCCGATCAGCGGTGCCAGCGCGCTGGACAAGCCGAAGTACTGGACCATCGCAATCACGCAGCTGCACAGCGCGGCGATGAGCCAGCCGACTGCGGCGGCGCGGGGCGTCAGTTGGCCGAATGCCACCAGCAGGGCCGCACAGACCATCGAAGCGACCCAGGGCCAGAAAGTCGGCAAGGGTCCCGCCGTGAACGCAAATAGCCAGGGTGCTGTGAGGATGAGCGTGGAGAACGCCGGCGCAAACTCGACCCGGCGCGTCGACGCGGTGCTGGAAGGAGCTAGATCCAAGGGTCAGTCGACAGGCCAGGGCACCCGTGCATATGCTTCATTTTGATCAACCTTCTCTCGCCATTGCTGCTTGATGATAAGACAGTGCTGCGCGGGCGTGACCACGCAAAGCCGCCTGAGCCACAAGGCGGCTTCCGCCGGGTTGCCGTTCATGGCCAGGACCGCGGCGAGCTGCGACATCCCGAAGGCACTGGGTACCGTGGAGACGAGTTGGCGAATGGCCTGGATCTTTTCTGGCGGAATTCCCGGCCGTGGCTCCAGTCGCGCGAGTTCGAGGTATTGGCGCCATTGGTCTAGAACGAGCACGTCGGGCGGCGTCACGGGAAAGGAAGACTTGATCTTTTGCTGCTGGAAGCGAAGGCCGTACAGGCTCGACTCGACTTTGAAGTAGTCGCTGATCGTGACGGCGAGAACTGCCGCGGCGGCGAGGTAGGCCGCGCCAGTCAGTGCTCGGGCGCCAGCGCTCGCATGAACACGCCGTGTCACGCCGCCCTGCCCGAGCGCGCCGAGCACCAGACCGAATGGCAACAGGAAGTAGGCGTACTGCAGCGGGAATTCCAACATCGCATGCAGACCCAGCACCGCAGCGAAAAGTGCCTGCACGAGCTCAGGAAATTCCCGGATTCTCCGCACCATCTGAACGCAGCAGAAAGCAAGCACGAGGACGATGGTTGAACCCAGGACCACGCCATTCCACAGCAACAGGTCCAGGATGAGGTTGTGGGACTGAAGAAAATTTGCGCCCGAGAGGACCTTTTCGTCGAGCATCAGAAACTGGGCATGACCCAGCTGGCCCCATCCGAACCCCGCCCATGGCCTGGACAAAACCGCTTCCAGAAACATTTTCCAGGCGAGCCAGCGGGCATCGCCGCTGGTGGACCGGGCAGTCTGCTCGGCGCCGCCGACAGCGTGGTTGGCATAAGGCAGCGCCAGAACGCACAGCGCATAGAAGACTCCCAACGCCAGGACGCAAAGCACAAAGGCGCGCGAGGGCATTTTGGCGCGCCAGATCAGAACAGCCAGGACAATCATCGAAAAGTTCAGCCAAGCGGTCCGTGATTCGGTCAAGGCTACGCCCAGCAGCAGCCACGCGGCCAGCACGAACGCGACGGCTCCAGGCAATCGCCGGAAATGGAATTGCCAGCCGCATCCCAGCACCGCCAGGATCAGCAGGCTCGCCAGCTGGTTGGGCTGGGCCATGTTGGCGAAATGCCGATAGCCTCGCGGTGGCAGGATCCAAGGGCCGAACCCCTGAAGCTGAAAAAATTGGGTGAGTTGAAGGCCGACCGATACGGCCGCCGCCACCATGATGGCCAGAAAGAGGTAATCGCCGCATTGCCGTGGCGAGCGGGCTTCCCACGCGGAGCCTGCCAGCAAGGCAACCAAAAAACCGAGCAGGTACGCGAAATTGATCCAGGCCACGCCGAACAGCGCGACCTGACCTGTGGCGTATTGAAGCAATGGAACCAGGCAAACCAGTGCCGTGAGCATTGAAAGGGCGTTCCACGACACCGCGAACCTCGCCTTCACGAGGACGAAACCGCCCACCAGCAGAAGCATCAATGCAGCCCATGCATCGCTGTGAAAGCTGAGCCACGGCTGGGAGTGATTCGGCAGCAACCAGGCCAGCGACAGGCTCAACGCCGAGAAAGCCATCCAGAAGGGGCTGATGATTCGGGAGCTGGAGGGAAACTGAAGGGTCATAAATAAAAAAAGGGAGCCAAAGCTCCCTGTTCGTTATTGGCAACGATTTACTTGCAGGATGCTGGCATCCACTTGGTGGGGGTGCCCGTGCAGACCCAAGCCGTGATGGCGTTGGACGCATTGAGTGTCGGCGACATTGTCACGCTCGTATCGTTCGCAGCAACAATGGTGCCGGACACGCTGATGACGCCACTGGTATCTCCGACGCTCATGCCGGTAGCGTACTTGGTCGGTGTGAAAGCCGTACCGCAACCTGACAGACCGGACAGGCCCGAAGTCTGGACGATTTCCGAAACGCAGGTACGTGCGCTAGACGCGGCAAGAATCACCTCAGACGTCTTGGCACGGTTGGTGTAGTCCTGGTAAGCAGGCAAGGCCACGGCAGCCAGAATGCCGATGATCGCAACAACGATCATCAACTCGATCAGGGTGAAACCCTTTTGAATGGAACGCTTCATAAATAACCTCCAGTAAAAAATGACCGCTCATCGAAAATGATGACCGTTCATCACCGCAGTATTCGGGCCAGCCGAATACCAGGTATTTAAAGGAGGAAATTACGAACGAAAGTTTCGCTTTCCTTTTTGGGGTGACGGAAACTGTCCAGCTTCAGGATTTTTCCGACGTTTTTGTCACATGAGGCACCACCAAGCTGAACGAGGCCAGCGACAGGCCGGAAGTCCTGGAAAGCCTTTCAGAAGGGCTGATGCTTCAAGGGCTGGACTAAAACAGAAAAGGGAGCCAAAGCTCCCTGTTTTCGTTTTGAGGCAACGCTTTATTTGCAAGATGCCGGCATCCACCTCGTGGGGGTGCCCGTGCACACCCAGGTCGTGATGTTATTGCTCGCGTCAAGCCTTGGTTCCAGCCTGATATTGGCGTCGTTCGTCCCGGCTACCGCGATTGCCCCCGAAACGTTGATGACGCCGGAAGTGTCTCCGACGCTCATTAGCGTCGCATATTTGGTTGGCGTGAAGGACGTCGCGCAACCAGACAGTCCAGAGAGTCCAGAAGTCTGTGCAATTTCGGAAACACAAGTACGGGCGCTACTTGCAGCGAGCATCACTTCGGACATCTTGGCCCGGTTGGTGTAATCCTGATAAGCCGGCAACGCCACCGCCGCAAGAATGCCGATGATCGCGACCACGATCATTAGCTCGATGAGGGTAAAACCCTTTTGAATGGAATGCTTCATAGGTAACTCCTGAAATGATGAGATGCCATTATTTCAGAAATTAGAACTACTTTTACTTATAAAAGTACCTATTAAAGGTTCAATCTTGCCCTGACTGTCTCCAATGACTTGGGTTAAAACACCCGATGGGCGGACGCCTGCGCGTTCGTCACCCCCTTTGGCTTGCCTACTGCTGGCAAAACTCAATCATGTTCCCCGCAACCGTGATCACATCACCGCTCTTGAGTGCCACAGGCGTGTGCCCTACGGAAACGCTATTGAGCAGGGGCATGCCCCCGCCTTCGACGTGAACGAGCGTAAATGCGTCCTGCCTGCGCGTGATGGCGACGACGGCTTCGCCTGGCCGGCCAAGGGTCGTGACCGGTTTGACCAGGTCCATCTCCCGGACAGGCCCGTCGGAAAGAACGCGGATGAAGGTTCTGGGCACTTGGCCCGCAGTGCCAGCAGCGCCCGTCGCGCGCTCCACATCCATGGGGCTGGAGGTGTGCTCATCGGGGCCAGGCATTGTCAAGGGCAGTGGTGAGCGCAAACTGTCAGGCTTGTTTGCACTTTCCGCATTGGGAGCAAGGTACTGCAATCGGTAGCGCCCGATCTCGATCACGTCATCGTGGTTGAGGCGGACCTTTTTGATGGGCTTGCCGTTGACCTGCGTGCCATTGGTGCTGTTGAGGTCCTGCAGGTAGGTGTGTTCGCCCTGCACTTCCAGAAGCGCGTGCTCACCGCTTACCGAGAGGTTCTCGATAACGATGTCGTTGTACGGTCGTCTTCCCACCGCCGTAACGCTCTTCGTAAGCTGAACCTCTCGGATTGCTACCCCATCGACTGAAACGATCATCTTCGGCATGGCCGACTCCTGTTTGGTATTACTTGGTCGGTTGCCCCAAGAACCGTGCCAACAGGCGGGGCTTGGGAAGAAGTTGTTCGTTACGCACCAGAACCACCGAAATGTTATCGCGGCCTCCTCGCCAGTTGGCTGCGGCAACCAGCTCAGCCGCGGCGCTGCCCAGCGAGCGGGAGTCGGCCAGCATCCGGGCGATGCTCTGATCGTCCAGCATGTCGGTCAGCCCGTCGGAGCACAGGAGGTACATGTCGCCGGGTTCTACACGATGCTCTTCGACCTCCAGATGCGCATGCAGACTGACGCCCAGCGCACGCGTTACGAAACCCCGGTGCGGCGACAGCAGGGCTTGTTGCGGGGTGATGAGGCCCGCGTCCAGTTCTTCCTGGACCAGGGAATGGTCGCGGGTAAGCTGAACGAGACGGTTGCCCCGCAGCCGGTAGCAGCGAGAGTCGCCTATGTGGCCGAGCACGAGCTTGTCTTCCCGGAAAACCGCCACCACGACCGTGGTGCCCATTCCCGAATACAGCGGGTCGGCAAGCGCGGCCCGGAAGATGGAGTGGTTGGCGTTGTGAACGCACAGTTCCATGGCGTCCCGAATGCTGCGGGTCGTGCTCGATTTGCCCGGGCCGGCGAGCCAGCCGCCCAATTCCGCCTGAATGAACGCGGTCGCCAGGCTGCTGGCGACCTCGCCCGCGTTGTAGCCGCCCATTCCGTCGGCAAGCACGCAAAGGCCCGTTGACGCGTCGAATGCGACCGAATCCTCGTTGTTGGTCCTCTGCCGCCCGGCATCGGTTTCCGCGCAGATTTCGTAGATCATGTCGTGGACAGTCGTGCGGGCAGCGAGCGTTGAGTCGTCGACGCGAAGGTAAGCAGGGCCGGTGAAGACACGAGCAGGGCGCTTCAGTCAGGCCGAGCCAACGTGGCGTTCGGCTTCCGGACAGCGCCTCAGCATGGGGTCGTTGTCCTGATTTGCCGCTGCTCAGTCTTTGGCCTTGGCGTTCCAGTGACACCTATCGATGTAAGTGCCAAAAGTAACCACGAGTCCTGCGCCGACCAGGCCTGCGGTGGTGACGAGGTGTTCTGGGAAGACAGGTCAAGACCGAACAACATGGGCGCTCCCAAGGCTTGAGAATGAAAAAAAGCGCTGAGTCAGCGCTTTTTTTGAACTTCGTGCAGTTTAGCCGGGCTTTATGCCGGCCAGGATTGGTAGAAGTGCCTACAGCAAAGCCTTGAGGAGCTTGGCCATTTCAGAGGGGTTGCGCGTCACGGTAAAACCGCACTCTTCCATGATGGCGAGCTTGGCATCTGCCGTGTCGGCACCGCCGGAAATCAGGGCACCGGCGTGTCCCATGCGTTTGCCTGCAGGTGCGGTCACGCCAGCAATGAATCCGACGATCGGCTTTTTCATGTTGGCCTTGCACCAGATGGCGGCTTCCGCCTCATCCGGGCCGCCGATTTCGCCGATCATGATGACGGCATCGGTGTCCGGGTCGTCGTTGAAGGCCTTCATCACGTCGATGTGCTTGAGGCCGTTGATCGGGTCGCCGCCGATACCGACCGCGCTGGACTGGCCGAGGCCAATTTCGGTGAGCTGCGCAACCGCTTCGTAGGTCAGCGTACCGGAGCGGGAGACTACGCCGATGCGGCCCTTGCGGTGAATATGGCCCGGCATGATGCCGATCTTGATTTCTTCGGGCGTGATGAGCCCGGGGCAATTGGGTCCGAGCAGGAGTGTGCGCTTACCGCCAGCAGCTTCCTTGGCCTTCATGCGGTTGCGCACTTCCAGCATGTCGCGCACGGGGATGCCTTCGGTGATGCAGATGGCGAGGTCGAGGTTGGCTTCGACAGCTTCCCAAATGGCGGCCGCAGCGCCGGCAGGCGGTACGTAAATCACTGAAACGGTGGCGCCGGTGGCCTTCGCCGCCTCGGTGACGTTCGCGAAAATGGGAATGCCTTCGAAGTCTTCGCCGGCCTTTTTGGGGTTGACGCCCGCCACGAACGCGTTCTTGCCGTTGGCATAGTCGCGGCACATCCGGGTGTGGAACTGGCCCGTCTTGCCGGTGATGCCTTGCGTGATGACTTTGGTGTCTTTATTGATATAGATCGACATGGTGTTCTTTCGCTTAGGCGTTCGCGCTGACGGCTTTGACGGCGGCTTGCGCTGCCTCGGCCATGGTGTTGGCCGCAATGATGGGAAGTCCCGAGTCAGCCAGCATCTTCTTGCCGAGGTCTTCGTTGGTGCCCTTCATGCGGACCACCAGCGGGACGGAGAGGTTGACCGCCTTGCATGCGGTGATGACGCCATCGGCGATGGTGTCGCACTTCATGATGCCGCCGAAAATGTTGACCAGGATGCCCTTGACGTCCGGGTTCTTCAGCATGATCTTGAAGGCTTCCGTGACCTTCTCGGCGGTTGCGCCGCCGCCCACGTCCAGGAAGTTGGCCGGTTCGCCGCCGAACAGCTTGATGGTGTCCATCGTCGCCATCGCCAGGCCAGCGCCGTTCACCAGGCAGCCGATGTTGCCATCCAGGCTGATATAGGCCAGGTCGAACTTGCTGGCCTCGACTTCAGCCGGATCTTCCTCGTCCAGATCGCGCAGCGCGACGATCTCAGGGTGGCGGAAAAGCGCGTTCGGATCGAAGTTGAACTTGGCGTCCAGTGCCTTGATGTTCCCATTGCCTTCCAGAATCAACGGGTTGATCTCGGCCAGGCTGCAATCCGTTTCCATGTAGCACTTGTAGAGCTTCTTGAGCACGTCGACCGCTTGCGCCGTGGAGCCTGGCGGAACCGTCATGCCGTCGGCAAGTTCCTTGCCCTGCGCGTCGGTCAGGCCAACGGCCGGATCGACGAACACCTTGATGATCTTTTCGGGCGTGGCGTGCGCCACTTCCTCGATGTCCATGCCGCCTTCGGACGAGGCCATGAACGCCACTTTCTGGGTAGCGCGGTCCGTCACGGCGGACACGTAGTACTCTTTCTTGATGTCGGCGCCGTCTTCGATCAGCAGACGGCGCACCTTTTGGCCTTCGGGACCTGTCTGGTGCGTGATGAGCTGCATGCCCAGGATTTCACTGGCGAGCTTTTTGACTTCGTCGACGCTGCGTGCGAGCTTGACGCCGCCGCCTTTGCCGCGGCCGCCAGCATGGATCTGCGCTTTGACGACCCAGACCGGGCCACCGAGTTTCTGTGCCGCCTCGACGGCTTCCTGTACCGTGAAGGCCGGGATTCCACGCGGAACCGGAACACCGAAACTGCGCAAGATTTCCTTGCCTTGGTACTCGTGAATTTTCATGAAAAACTTCCAGGATCAGGTGAAGGGAACCCGCGGCCAGGCTGTCATGCATCGCTCGACTGTGAGCGCCAGTGCGGGTAACTACCGCGTCCGGGTGAGCCGAAGGCGACAGCGCAGAACTGTATCATGCTGCGGCGCACCAACTTTGCGCCTGGCTTACGATGGGGCACTGCCGGGCCTATCGACAGGTACTCTTTTCAGGCCTGACCGGCGTTATCCCCCAGTTCCCAGGAGCAGAGAAAATCATGGCAAAGGTATTCATAGACGGAGAAGCAGGCACGACGGGTCTCCAGATACGCGAGCGCCTGCTAGCCATGCCCACGGTCGAATTGGTCAGCATTGCGCCAGAGTTGCGCAAAGACCCCAACGCCAAGCGCGACCTCATGGCGCAGGTCGACCTCGTCATCCTGTGCCTGCACGACGATGCCGCGCGTGAATCGGTGGCGATGATCGATGAGATCGGGCGCGCTTCCGGCCGGCCGGGACCCAAGGTCATCGACGCCTCCACCGCGCATCGCACGGCCGAAGGTTGGGTTTTCGGTTTCCCCGAACTCGCCAGCGGACAGGAAGAAGCTGTGCGGCGTGCGCGCCGTGTTTCGAATCCCGGCTGCTACGCCACTGGCGCAATTGCCTTGATTCGCCCGCTCGTCAATGCCGGCCTGATTCCCGCAGATTTCCCGCTGGCGTTGCCCTCAGTCAGCGGCTATTCGGGCGGCGGGCGCGGCATGATCGAGGCTTACGAGGCGGGAACGGCGCCCTTGTTTGAAGCCTATGGCCTCGGGCTCGCGCACAAGCACCTGGCTGAAATCCTCAAATACACCGGATTGACGCGCCGCCCCATCTTCATACCCTCGGTCGGCAATTTCCGCCAGGGCATGCTGGTGCAGTTACCGCTGCATCTCGACCTGTTGCCCGGCAAGCCGACCGGTGTGGAACTCGAGCAGGCGCTTGCAGCGCACTACGCCGGGAGCCAGTGGGTGACGGTGGAGCCGGCCACGGAATCCGGCAAGCTTGATGCGCTCGCGCTGAACGATACCAACAAGATGGAGCTGCGCGTCTTTGCGAATGAAAGTTACAGGCATGCCGTGTTGATTGCGCGGCTGGACAACCTGGGCAAGGGCGCCTCGGGGGCAGCGGTGCAAAACCTCAAGTTGATGCTGGACCTGTAGCTGCCGCGCCATCCGGCTGGCGGTCGCTCAGCCCGAGGCTTCATAACCGGTTGTCGCGGTTATTGCGGTGAGCGCGGTATTGCGGTTACTTTGAAGGCAAGGCCGACGCGCCCGGGAGGCTCAGTCCTCAGCCCCGGAAACAACCCGGCGAATGGCCTCGGCGCCAAAGCCGCGTGCTGCGAGAAAGCGCATTTGCTTGGCCCGCTCCGCCGCGTCTGCTGCGGGCTGCCCGAATTTTTTGGTCCAGACTTCGCGCGCCCGCTCGGTTTCGCTGGTCTTGAGGCGGCCGACCGCCTCTGCCACTGCCTCGCTGCCCAGTCCTTTGGCCAGCAGCTCATGGCGGACCCGTGCTGCACCAAGGCGACTCGCGCGCCGGTTCAGTACCGACTCGACGACCCGTCCCTCATTGATGAAGTCTTTCGCCTCGAGCTCATCAAGCACCCGGGCGAGTTCGCCAGCTTGTTCTTCGTATTGCGCCAATTTCCTTTCCAGCTCGGCCCGCGAATGTTCGCGACCCGCCAGGTAGCGCAGCGCCCGGCCTTTCAAGGAGAGCGAGAAGCCCGCCCGCCCACCGGTCTGGCCACGGCCCGCTCCGGTGGGAGCTGGCCCTGCAGGAAAATTTGAAGAGTCTTCGCGCATGGAGAGCTGGCAAAGTGGCTGCGGGCCTTAGACCTTGGCGAGCTTGTCTGCCTTGTCTGCCTTGTCGGCTTTTGTCGGCTTTTCAGCTTTTTCTGCTTTGCCGCCAGCGGCTTCCTGGAGCAGGGGGATGCCGAGCGACTCGCGCACCTTGTTTTCGATCTCGATGGCAAGTTCCGGGTTTTCCTTGAGGAATTCACGGGAGTTGTCGCGACCCTGGCCGATTTTTTCACCATTGAAGGCGTACCAGGCGCCGGATTTCTCGACGATGTTGCCCGCCACGCCCAGATCGAGCACTTCGCCCAGCCGGCTGATGCCCTCTCCATAAAGAATGTCGAACTCGGCCGTCTTGAACGGCGACGCAACCTTGTTCTTGACCACTTTGACGCGAGTCTCGTTGCCGATGACTTCCTCGCCTTTCTTGATGGAGCCGATGCGGCGGATGTCCAGCCGAACGGAAGCATAGAACTTCAGGGCATTACCGCCCGTGGTGGTTTCAGGCGAGCCGAACATGACGCCGATCTTCATGCGGATCTGGTTGATAAAGATGACCATGCAGTTGGCCTTCTTGATGGTGGCGGTGAGCTTGCGCAGCGCCTGGCTCATGAGGCGCGCCTGCAGGCCGGGCAGCGAGTCGCCCATTTCGCCTTCGAGTTCGGCCTTGGGGGTGAGCGCGGCCACCGAGTCGATGACGATGAGGTCGACGGCGCCCGAACGCGTCAGGGAGTCCACGATTTCAAGCGCCTGCTCGCCGGTGTCCGGCTGGCTGATGAGCAGTTCCTGCAGGTTGACGCCGAGCTTCTGGGCGTACTGGATGTCCAGCGCGTGTTCCGCGTCCACGAAGGCGCAGGTGCCGCCGATTTTCTGCATCTCGGCAATGACTTGCAGCGTCAGCGTGGTTTTGCCCGACGATTCCGGGCCATAGATCTCGACCACACGGCCGCGTGGCAGGCCGCCAACGCCCAGGGCGATGTCCAGCCCCAACGAGCCGGTGGAGACCACCTGGATGTCTTCAATCACCTCTCCGGCGCCCAGCTTCATGATGGTGCCCTTGCCGAACTGCTTTTCGATCTGGGCCAGGGCGGCTTGCAGGGCCTTGGCCTTCTCGGAGTTGAGGGCTGAATTGGGTTTGACGGGTGCGTCCATGAGGATCTCCTTGAGGATGTGAAACTGAACCGGAAAAAAGCGCTGGATACAGTCGGTGGCTTGGGGTGGCATTAAGCACAGGCTGGATACTTGAACAGTACTTTATCAGGCGGTTAAATCCACTTCATCACTTATTTGGTCAGTTTGCCTTATCATTAAAAAGTGCTGACCCCCGTTTATCCAATACCTCCGACACCTTCAACGCCGCAGTCCGTACTGCTGCAAGACGAAACAGGCGCAGGTGCTGCGCACGCTGCCAGCCCTCCCGTTTCATTGCCCCAGGATCACGCCTGGCGCCTGACGCATCTGGGACGCCTGATGGGCCATGCACTGCGGCGTTTCGACGAGCGCGTGCTGACGCTCATGGCCAGTGATGTCCAGGTGCCGCTGGCCTTGTCCAACCTGGCCGCTCGGGATCAGGTGGGCGCCGCCCACATTCACATCACCCGGCATTTGTCGACGGCGGGTTCGCGGTTGACGGACCTGGCCGCAAGCGCAGGGATGAGCAAGCAGGCCATGGGCGACCTCGTCGACCAGTGCGAAGCCTGGGGACTGGTGATCCGCGAACCCGACCCGAACGACCGCCGCGCTCGCCAGGTCCGATTCACCGCATCAGGCTTGCTGTGGCTGCAGGCGTTCCGGGACGCCGTGGCGCGCGCCGAGGCCGAATTCAGCCAGGCCGTGGGCCAGGATGTGGCCACGGTCGTGGCGCTGGGCCTGGAAGCCTATGTCACCGGATACGAAAGATGAACGTGCACATCGTGCCCGGATGCCCCGCTTAAGCCTAAAATTTGCAACTGAGGGTTAAAAACAATAGGTCGGTGTCCGAGACGTAAAGGCCGGGAGTACAAAAGTCCGCAGGGGTCCCTGGAGGCTTTTCTTGCTCATCGCGCAGTTCGGATGCGGGCCGCAGCGGGAGACGACATGCGGATATTGATTGCCGAGGACGACCAGGTTCTTGCCGACGGCCTGTTGCGCACATTGCGTGCCTCCGGTGCTGCTGCCGACCATGTGGCCAGCGGTACGGAGGCCGACGCCGCGCTGATGACGAACACCGAGTTCGACCTCCTCATCCTCGACCTCGGCTTGCCGCGCATGCACGGGCTGGAAGTGCTCAAGCGCCTGCGTGCGCGCGGATCGTCCCTGCCAGTGCTGATCCTGACGGCGGCCGACAGCGTCGAAGAACGTGTCAAGGGGCTGGACTACGGCGCTGACGACTACATGGCCAAACCTTTCTCCCTGCAGGAACTCGAAGCGCGGGTGCGGGCGCTAATCCGGCGCGGCATGGGCGGCGCAAGCAGCACCATCAAGCACGGTCCGCTGGTTTACGACCAGGCCGGCAGGGTGGCGACGATCGACGGACACATGGTGGAGTTGTCGGCACGTGAGCTTGGTTTGCTTGAAGTGCTTCTGCAGCGCGCTGGCCGGCTCGTCAGCAAGGACCAGCTCGTCGAGCGGCTGTGCGAATGGGGCGAAGAGGTCAGCAACAATGCCATCGAGGTTTATATCCATCGCTTGCGCAAGAAGATCGAGAAAGGCCCCATCCGGATCGCGACCGTGCGCGGCCTCGGCTACTGCCTGGAGAAAATCCCGGGATGACAGAGCCATGCGCAGGCCGGGCGGCTGTGAGTTCGTGCCTTGCCTGCCTGGCGGTGGCGGGATCGTTGGCGGCAAGCAGCCCTTGTAACCTGCGCTGAAACCCGGCGAACCATTTCGTGGCTCTGAGAATTTTCCAGCGTGAAAAGCGCAGTCTCTTCGGTGAAATCCTCGACTGGATGCTCACGCCCCTGCTGCTGATCTGGCCAATCAGCCTTGCGCTGACGTGGCTGGTCGCGCAAAACATCGCCGGCAAACCGTTCGACCGCGCGCTCGAATACAACGTGCAGGCGCTGGTCAAGCTGTTCGTGGTGCGCAACAACCAGGTCTTCTTTACGCTTCCTGCCCCGGCGCGCGAGATTCTGCGTGCTGACGATACCGACCTCGTGTACTACCAGGTGCTTGGCACGCGCGGCGAGTTCCTCAGCGGCGAGCACGACCTTCCCCTTCCACCTGACGAAGAGCGGCCCGTAAACGGCGACGTGCGCCTGCGCGAAGACGTCATGCAGGGCGAAGATGTGCGCGTGGCCTATACCTGGGTGAAAACCGATATCCCGGGCTCGCAAATGCTGTTGGTCCAGGTCGCGGAGACGCTCGAAAAGCGCAAGACGCTCGCGACCGAGATCGTCAAGGGCGTGATGGTGCCGCAGTTCGTGACCTTGCCGTTGGCCGTGCTGCTGGTATGGCTGGCGCTGGTGCGGGGCATCAAACCGCTGGCGCAACTCGAAAAACGCATCCGGGCCCGCAAGTCCGACGACATGAGTCCGCTGGACGACTCCGGCGTGCCGGAAGAAGTGGCACCGCTGGTGTCGTCCATGAACGACCTGCTCAGTCGACTCAAGGTGTCACTTTCCACGCAAAAACGCTTTTTGGCGGACGCGGCGCACCAGCTCAAGACGCCGCTGGCGGGGCTGCGCATGCAGGCCGACTTGGCGCAGCGCGAGACCAACGCCGAAGAGCTCAAGAACTCGCTCAAGCAGATCGGCCGCGCGAGCGTCCGCGCAACGCATACCGTCAACCAGTTGCTGGCGCTGGCGCGGGCCGAGACAACCGGACGCAGCCTGGCCAAGCAGCCGATCGATCTGGTTCTACTCATCACGGACACGATCCAGGACTGCTTGCCGCGCGCTCTCGAAAAGCACATCGACCTCGGTTACGAAGGCCCGCCCCTGGGCGAGGCGGCCAGCCAGATGAATGGCAACGCCACGCTTCTCAAAGAGCTCGTGCGAAACCTTGTCGAGAACGCGCTGAACTACACGCCAGCGGATGGGCAGGTCACGGTGCGGCTCCTGACCGACCGCTTCAGCGGTGTGCTCGTCCTGCTGGTCGAGGACTCCGGACCCGGCATCCCCGAGAACGAGCGCGAACTGGTGTTCCAGCCTTTTTACCGTGCGCTGGGGACCAACGTGGATGGCTCAGGGCTCGGGCTGGCCATCGTGCAGGAAATCGCCCAGCAACACGGCGCCACCATTACCTTGGAAGACGCGCACTTGCCGGGGCATCCAAACACGCCGGGCACGCGCGTTAAGGTGCGCTTTTCGGGGTTGCATGCGCTCAACCCCGAGTAAGCGTCAGGGGCCTGACTGAACGGGCGCCGGTCGTGGCGGCCATTGGTCGTAAAGCCGGGCGGCCACAGGCTCACCCCACAGCCCGATCTGCGCGGGCGTGCCGGCATGCACCTGATGCGCTGCATCGCCACGGATGTACCCCAAGCCGACACAGGCGTTGGCCAGCGGGCTCCAGCCCACCGAGGACAACTCGCCCAGCGTGCGGCCGCCCAGCACGATCGACTCGCCGCCCCAGGCAAATGCGTCGGATGACTGGAGCACCACGGTGACCAGCTTCTTGCGCAGCGGCTCGCCTTGCGTTCGCAGCAGGGCGGCCTTGCCGATGAAGTCGCAGGCTTTGTCGAGCTTGACCGAAAACGCCAGCCCCGCTTCCCACGGATTCTCGTCAGGCCCCAGCTCGGCGCCCCAGGCGCGTCGGCCTTGCTCGATACGCAGCGCGTCCAGGGCGTAGTAACCCGCATCGCGTAGCCCCAGATCGCCCCCGGCCTCCTTGAGCGCCAGGTAAACGTGCCGCGCCATCTCCACCGGCACGTACAGCTCGAAGCCTGGCCCGCCTACATAGCTCATGCGCGCTGCCCGAACGCGCGCGAAGCCGAGATCGATCTCACGCGTCCACGAAAACTTCAAGGCTTCCGGCGAGAGGTCGTCGGGGCTCACCCGGGCCAGCAACTCGCGCGCTTTTGGACCCATGACGGACAGGACCGAATACATCGCCGACACATCGGTGAGCACGGCGTGCTCTTGTGGTCCGATGTGGCGAGTGATCCAGTCGAAGTCACGCACCGTTTGCGCCGATCCGGTCACGATCAGGAAGCGATCGGGCGCCTGCCGCATCACGGTGAGGTCGCTTTCGAAACCACCGCGCGCGTTGAGCATCGCCGTGTAGACCATCTTGCCAAGGGGCACGTCCATCTCGTTGGCGCAAAGCCGCTGCAGCACGGCCAGTGCGTCTCCGCCTTGCAGCAAATATTTTGAGAAAGACGTCTGGTCGTAAAGCGCCACCGCCTCGCGCGTAGCCCGCTGCTCCTCGAGCATCCACGGCAGCCAGCCTGGCTTGTCCAGCGTGTTAGCCGGTCGAGGAGCGTGCCGACCGGACTCCGTCGGCCTGAAATAGCTGACTCTCTCCCAACCATTCTTGCTGCCGAATTCGGCGCCTTGCTGTGCCAGCATGTCGTACAGCGGTGATGTGCGCAGTGGCCGTGCCGTTTCCAGCTCCTGCCGCGGCCAGCGCATGGCGTAGTGCAGGCCCAGCGTCTCGCCCGTGCGTTCGGCAAGCGCCTTCCGGTTGCCGGTAAAGCTGCCGAACCGGCGGATGTCCACGTCCCAGAGGTCGGTGCTGGGTTCACCCCCGACGATCCATTCGGCCATCAGCCTGCCCGCGCCGCCCGAGTTGGCGATACCGGCAGAATTAAAACCGGCGCAGACGAAATAGTTGCGCAACTCGGGCGCTTCGCCGAGGATGAAGTTGCCGTCGGGTGTGAAGCTCTCCGGGCCGTTGAGCAGCATCTTGATCTCGGCCGTCTCCAGGCAGGGCGTACGGTGCAGCGCGTTCTGCATGAGGGGCTCGAACTGGTCCCAGTCTTCGTCCAGCAACTCGAACTGAAAGGTCGAAGGAATCGGGTCGATCTTCCAGGGCTTGGCCTGTGGCTCGAAGCCACCCATCACCAGCCCGCCGACCTCTTCCTTGTAGTAAATAAAACCATCGGGGTCGCGCATCACGGGCAGCATGGGATGGACCCCGGCGATTTTTCCGGTCACGACGTAAAAGTGCTCGGCCGAGTACAGCGGCACGTTGACGCCGGCCAAGCGCCCAAACTGCCGCGCCCACTGCCCGGCGCAATTGACGATCACTTCGCAGCGCACATCACCCTGGGTCGTTGTCACGCCGACCACGCGCCCGTGTTCGGTCAGCACACCGGTCACCTCGACACCCTCGGTGATGCGAACGCCGCGGTTGCGTGCGCCTTTGGCTAGCGACATGCACAGGTCTGCCGGATTCGCCTTGCCGTCGCCGGGCAGCCAGATCGCGCCTTGCAGGTCGTCGGTTCGCATGATGGGATATTTGTCGGCCGCCTCGGCCGGAGAAATCTCGTGGCATTCGACGCCGAAGCTGTTGGCCATGGCCACCTGCTTGCGAAGCACCTTCATGCGCTCGGTGGTACTGGCCACGTTGACGCTGCCGCACTGTTTCCAGCCCGTGGCGAGCCCGGTTTCGGCTTCGAGCCCGGCGTACAGCTCGATGCCGTAACGGCTCATCTGGGTCATGTTGCGGTTGGGGCGCATCTGTCCGACCAGCCCGGCGGCATGCCAGGTGGTGCCGCTGGTGAGCTTGCCCTGCTCGAGCAGCAGCACGTCGGTCTTGCCCATCTTGGCGAGATGGTAGGCAGTCGAGCAACCGACAATGCCGCCCCCCACGATCACGATTTCAGCCTGGCCGGGAAGCGTCATGGCAATGCCTTGCAAAGAAAAAGAAGACGACGTTGCAGGGGCTTGATCGTGTCCTGCGTCATGCCATTCGAATGGCCATCACACCGCAGACGATCACGCAGGTGCCGAGGAAACGGCGAAAGGTGAAGAGTTCCTTGAGCAGCCAGGTGCCGAGGAGTACCGCGAACAGCACCGAAGTCTCGCGCAGCGCAGCGACGGTCGCAACAGGCGCGCGAGTCATGGCCCAAAGTGCAATGCCGTACGAGCCGAGCGAGGCGAAGGCGCCGCCCATGGCCACGGGCCAGCGGTGCCGTGCATAGTCTTGCAGCTCGCGTCCGCGCCTGTAGAGCATGAGTAGCGCAAACGGCCAGCCATCCAGCGCAAAAAGCGTGGCCAGGTATTGCAGGGGATTGCCTGAGGCGCGCACGCCCAGCGCATCGACCACGGTGTAGAGCGCGATGATGACGGCGTTTGCCAGCGCGAACGAAACGGCTTTCGGCGCATGCAGCGCGTGCCGGCTCAGGCCCAGTACGAGAACACCGCAGCAGATGCCCAGCACGCCCGCCCAAGCGAGCGGCGAGAGCGTTTCGCCGAGCGCAAATGACGCCGACAACGCCACCAGCAGGGGCGCCACGCCGCGCATCAAGGGGTAGGTCAGGCCCAGGTCGCCATGCTTGTAGGCTTGCGTGAGCGCAATGTAGTAGCCGATGTGGATGAGCACCGAGGCGATGATGTAAGGCCATGCCGCCGCGTTCGGAAAACCCACCAGCGCGATCATGGGCAGCGCCAGCAAGGAGCCGATCAGGTGGATCACTGCCATGTCGAGCGACTTGTCCTTGCTCGACTTCACCAATGCGTTCCAGCCGGCATGCAGGAAGGCGCCAAAGAGCACGGCGCCGACGATGGGCCAGCTGATCGACAGCGTCTCAGGCTGCAAGCGAGGATCCTATGGCGCAGCGGCCGGCGCGCGCGAGGAAGTGCGCCAGCGAAGGCGTATGGGCCGCCTGGTCCTTGGCCAGGTCGTCCCACAGACGCAGTCGTACACCATCCTCAGCGCCGGGCTGCTGGATGAAACGCGCGGCTTCTTCCGCTGTGAAGATGCCGCCCTGCAATGCAAGGCTGCGCTTGGAGTCTTCGGATAGGCCCCGGTAGTAGTCGGGCCGCGTGGCGCAGAGATAACGCTTGGCGTCGACATGCAGCTTGATCGGGTCGAGCACGGCGTCGGGGAACAGCCCGCGCAGGAAAGGCAGGGCGCGGTACTGGTGCACGTCGTCTACACCGCGCAGCGAGGGCGTCTCGCCGAGGTCGTGCAGCAAATGCCCGAGGTCATGTAGCAAGGCCGCGGTGACGAGTTCGTCGCTTGCGCCTTCGGCCTCGCCCAGCGCTGCCGACTGCAGCGCATGCTGCAGCTGTGTCACGGGCTCTCCGCTGTACTGCTCGGCGCCGCGCTCGGCAAAAAGTTGCTCGATATCCTGCAGCGTCAAAGCCATGGCAGTGAGTAGGTCTTGAGGTTGGTGAAACTCTTGATGGCTTCCTGCACGCCTTCTTTGTAGCCCAGGCCCGAGTCCTTGATGCCGCCGAAAGGTGTCAGTTCCAGCCGGTAGCCGGGCACCTCGCGCACATTGACCGTGCCGACGTCCAGCTCATTGACAAAACGCGTGATGTAGTCGAGCCGGTTGGTGCACACGGCACTGGACAGGCCATAGGCCGTGCCGTTGGAAATGCGGATGGCCTCGTCGATCGACTTGAAGCGGATTACCGGCGAGACCGGCCCAAAAGTTTCCTCGCGCGCTACGGTCATGTCGGGCCGGACGTGATCGATCAGCGTGGGCGAATAAAGCGCGCCACGACGCTCGTTGCCGGCGAGCAGCCGTGCGCCTTGCGCCACCGCTTCGTTGACGCGGGACTCGAAGAGCGTGGCTGCAGCCTCGTCGATCACCGTGCCCATCTCGCTGGCCTTGTCCATGGGATCACCGTGCTTCCAGGCCAGCGTCTTGGCCAGCACCTGCTCGACGAAGCGGTCGGCGATTGCTTCGTGCACCAGCATGCGCTTGATGGCCGTGCAGCGCTGGCCGGAGTTCTTGTACGAGCCCTGCACCGCCAGTGTCGAAGCTTCGTCGATGTCGGCGTCCTCCATCACGATGATGGGGTCATTGCCGCCCAGCTCCAGCACGACGCGTCGGTAGCCCGCCTTGCCCGCGATGTACTTGCCGATGGCGACGCCGCCCGTGAAGGTGACCAGGTCGACGTCTGGGTTGGTGATGAGTTCATCAGCGATTTCCCGCGGATCGCCCGTGATGACACTCAGCATCTCGGGAGGCAGGCCGGCCTCGTACAAGATGTCTGCAAAGAGGATCGCCGAAAACGGAACCTTCTCCGACGGCTTGAGCACCATGCGATTGTTCGTCGCGATGCTGGGCACCACTTTATGGGCCACCTGGTTCATTGGGTGATTGAAGGGCGTGATGGCCGTGATCACACCGAGCAACGGTGCCCGGTGCGTATAGACGCGGCGCTTCTTGCCGTGCGGCGTCAGGTCGCAGCTGAAAATCTGGCCGTCGTCCTTGAGCACCTCATTGGCGCCGAACAGCAGCACATCGCTCACGCGGCCGGCTTCGTAGATGGAGTCCTTCAGGCACAAACCCGCTTCGGCGGTAATGAGCGCCGCCACGACGTCGAGCCGCTCGCGAATGATGGCTGCAGCGCGGTTGAGAATGGCCGCCCGTTCGTAGCGCGTAAGCGTGGCCTTGTAGGCGTGTGCTTTGGCGTACGTGTCCCGCACCTCGTCGAGTGTGGCTTTCGGAACCGTGCCGATACATTTCGCCGTGTAGGGATTGAACACTTCGATGGCGCGGTCGCCCGTGCGGTCTGCCCCGACTTTCAGCCCGGCCAGACGCATGGCGTTGAGTTGGTGGTCGCGAATGTACTGCTCGATCACAGTCGGCCTTTCTACGTAATGACGCGGAGCTTTCTTGGCCTATTGCGCGTAGTTCAGTGCCAGCTCGAAAGCGTCGAAGTTGCGAAAGCGGCGCTGGCGGTCCAGCCCAGGCAACGCGCGGTTGACGATGAGGGGCACACGCTGCTCGCTGATGCCGCCGTGCGAGCGCAGCGGCACTTCCAGCGCGCTGAGGTCGTGGCGCGAAGCCGAGGTGCCAATGACGGTGAAGCGCTCGGACACCACCACGATGTCGCCGATGCGGTCGGCCGGCAATTCGAAGCGTTCGGCAGCTTCGGCCCGGGTGAGCACGACCTCCATGCCCTTGACTTTGGACAGGCGCGCGCACGTGGCGGCAACGTCCGACGCTTCGGGAAGATAGACCGTGGCGAAAGAACCCAGCGCCCCGTGGTGTACGACGTAGGGGTCGGTAATGGGAAGGATCACGCGCGCCTTGGCGGCGCCGAGCCATTCGTCGAACCAGTCCTGCAGGTAGATGACGTCGGGTGTGCCATCCATCAGGACCTTGGCATTCATGCCGTGGTCAGCCGTCAGCACGATGACGCAACCCATGTCGTCAAGGGCTCCCAGGTAGCCGTCCATCATGCTGTAGAACGCGTTCGCGCCGTCTGTTCCCGGCGCGTGCTTGTGCTGGACATAGTCGGTCGTAGACAAGTACATCACGTCGGGCCTGACTTTTTCCATGAGCTTGACGCCTGCCGCGAAAACGAACTCGGAGAGGTCGGCGCTGTAAACGCTTGGTACCGGTTTTCCTACCAGCGTCAGCACGTCGTCGATGCCGTTTTCTTCCAGGCTCACCTGGTCCGCTTTTTCAGACGAAAAGCAGATGCCTTTCATGCCGTGCCCCAGCAGCTTGCGCAGCTTGTCCTTGGCAGTGATCACGGCCAACGACTTGCCGGCATCGGACAGCGCGGCAAGGATGCTGGGTGCGCGCAACCACTTGGGGTCATTCATCATGACTTCAGTGCCGCTGGCCGTATCGAACAAATAGTTGCCGCAGATGCCGTGCACGCTGGGTGGGGCGCCCGTGACAATGGAAAGATTGTTCGGGTTGGTGAAGCTGGGCACCACGCAGTCCGCTGTCAGTCCGGCGCCAAGTGCCAGTGCACGCTTGAGCCAGGGCATCTTTCCCGTAGCAACCGCCTGCGCCAGGTAGTCGGGCTCGCAACCATCGACACAAACGACCACGGTGGGAGAAGTAGGCAGCTTGTAGCTGCGGCCATTGACTTTCAAGTCAGCGTTTGGCACGGGCATTTTTTTCCTTTGGGGGCTTGGCGGCGGCCGGCTCGGGTTTGCCCGCGGCAAGGGCATGTCGCGGGTGCAAACGAGCCTGTCTGCGCAGGTCGTTTTCTATGGTTCGTTCTTTGCTCTCTATCACGTGCGCAGCCATGGCCTTGCCGGCGGCATCGGCATCGCCGGAAGCAATCGCCTTGACGATCTGGCGATGTTCGTTCGCGGAGATGGGCATGAGCCAGCCGTCGGCCAGGTTCAGCCGGCGGAAAAGCGAGAGCTCCTTGATCAGTTTGCGGTAGATCGACGTCAGCTTGCTGTTGCCCGCCATCTCGACCAAGCGGTCGTGGAACTTCAGATTGAGCAGGTGGTAGTTGCGCGCGTCATCGGCCTTCACGGCTTTTTCCATGGCGTCGACCAGCGCCTTGATTTCCTTGAGCTGGGCAGGTGTGATCTTCTGAGCCAGCTGGCGGCCGACCAGTTCGTCCATGGCGGCGCGCAGGTCAAAAATCTCGACCGCTTCGTCGATTGGAATGTCGCGTACGAAGACGCCACGATTTTTCTCGTTGCGCACGAGGCCCGCTTCCTCGAGCATGCGAAAGGCTTCTCGCACCGGGCCACGCGACACGCCCATGCGCGCGGCGAGCGTGGCCTCGATCAGCTTGCTGCCAGGCTCGAATTCCCCGACCAGGATGGCACGCTCGATTTCCTGCTGCACCACGGTGGTGAGCGAGCTGTTTTGCAGCAGCGCTATGGTGGGGTGGAGGACCGCATTCATGCCCTTCATTGAAGCACAAAACGGTCAATTGTCAACAATCTGCAAAAAGCAATTGACATTCAAAAAGACGAGGCGTTAAATAAAAGTCGAGCTGGGTTGCCAGGCCTGATGGTGGGCCGGTCATCGCAGTGTCATCACACGGACACGCTCAAGTCACACGATCGCAGCTTTTACTAAAAAGAGGAGTTCACATGCATCTGGCTACCCCACTCAAAACGCTCTCGCGCACATTCGTTGCCATCGGCCTGCTGGCGATTGGCGCCTCGGCGTTCGCGCAAAAAATCCAGCTGCTGGTCTACACCGCGTTGGAAACAGACCAGCTCAAGGCTTACGAGCAGGGCTTCTACAAGTCCAACCCCAACATCGAGATCAAGTGGGTGCGCGACTCCACGGGTGTCATCACCGCCAAGCTGCTGGCCGAAAAATCCAACCCGCAGGCAGACGCTGTCATGGGCGTCGCCGCTTCCAGCCTCGCCTTGCTCGACAAGCAGGGGATGCTCGAGCCGTATGCGCCGCTGAACCTCGACGGCATCATGAGCCAGTACCGCGACAAGAAAAAGGTCCCGGCCTGGTTCGGCATGGACGTGTGGGGAGCGACGGTGTGCTTCAACACGGTCGAGGCGCAGAAGAAGAACTTGCCCAAGCCCGAGACCTGGAAAGACTTGGCCAAGCCGATCTACAAAGGCCAGATCGTGATGCCAAATCCCGCTTCCAGCGGCACGGGCTACTTCGACGTCACCGCCTGGCTCACGCTCTTCGGCGACGACAACGGCAAGGGCGGCGGCTGGAAGTACATGGACGCCCTGCATGAAAACATTGCCCAGTACACGCACTCGGGCTCCAAGCCCTGCAACATGGCGGCGTCCGGCGAATTTGTCATGGGTATCTCGTTTGAGTACCGCGGCAATGCCAACAAGGCGAAAGGCGCACCGATCGACCTGATCTTCCCGAAGGAAGGTCTCGGCTGGGATCTGGAAGCCTTTGCGATTCACAAGGGCACCAAGAAACTCGACGCCGCCAAGAAGCTGGCTGACTGGGCTTCGAGCAAGGACGCCATGCTGCTGTACGGTGCCAACTTCGCCATCACGGCGCAGCCAGGCCTTGCACCTCCGCTGGCCAACGTACCGAAGGACTACGAGGCCCGCCTCGTCAAGATGGACTTCACCTGGGCTGCCGACAACCGCGAGCGCATCCTGGCCGAGTGGACCAAGCGCTACAACAGCAAGACCGAAAAACGCTGATGCATGAGGGGGTGCGCAGTGTTTGCCGCGCTCCCCTTTCTTCAAGCGGATGCTTTACGTCCAGCGCCAAAACTCCGCCGGGCGCGCCTCGCACGCCAGAGGTGGCTGAAGCGCTTCAACCCTTGCACCTGATCGCTTACGCATGAGCCAGCCTCCCTTCCTCGCGCTTCGGCATATCCGCAAGCAGTTCGGCACTTTTGTCGCGTTGAAGGACATCAACCTGGACATCCGCAAAGGGGAGTTCATCTGTTTTCTGGGTCCCTCGGGCTGTGGCAAGACGACGCTGCTTCGTATCATTGCTGGGTTGGAAGTGCAGACTTCAGGCGAGGTGCATCAGGCAGGCCGCGACATCTCGCGCCTGCCGCCTGCGCTGCGCGACTACGGCATCGTGTTTCAAAGTTACGCGCTCTTTCCCAATCTCAGTGTTGCGGACAACGTCGCTTATGGCCTCGTCAACCGCAAGACTCCACGCGCCGAGGCGGCAAAACGCGTCACTGAACTCGTCAAGCTGGTGGGCCTTCCGGGTAGCGAAGGCAAGTACCCGAGCCAGCTTTCCGGCGGGCAGCAGCAGCGCATTGCCCTGGCTCGCGCATTGGCAACCTCGCCCGGCTTGTTGCTGCTGGACGAACCGCTCTCGGCGCTCGACGCGCTTGAGCGGGTGCGGCTGCGCCAGGAAATCCGGGCCTTGCAGCAGAAACTCGGCGTCACGACCATCATGGTCACGCATGACCAGGAAGAAGCCCTGAGCGTGGCCGATCGCATCGTCGTGATGAACGACGGCGCCATCGAGCAGGTTGGCACGCCGATGGAAATCTACCGAGAGCCGGCCTCGCCGTTCGTGGCCGATTTCGTAGGCAAGGTCAACGTACTGCCGGCGCGCGTGCAGTCGGGGCAGCTGTGCTTTGGCGCGCTGCGCCTGCCTACCGAAGGCATCGACCGTGAGGTCAAGGTTTACCTGCGTCCCGAGGACGTGCTGGCCCGACCGATCGCCGAGGGCGATGCGCATGTGTTCGAGGCTTCGATCGAGAAGATCGAATTTCTCGGGTCGTTTTGTCATGTGCACGTCGCTTCCGAAGCGCTGTCGACGCACAAGCTGACGGTCTACTTGTCGCTGAACTTTCTGTCGGAGCAGTCGCTGCAAATTGGCTCCACGCTCAAGCTCAAGCTGCTTCCCGAGCGCATCAAGGTCTTCTGATGGCCGCAACGCACCCGACAGGTCTTGCGCATCCGCCCGTGCGCCAGCAGGCGCACTGGATCGACCATCTCGCGCATGGTGCGATTGGCGTTGTCGCGCTTGTGCTCATCGTCTTTCTGGCGTCGCCATTGGCCGCCATCCTCCAGCAGGCGCTGCAGGACAAGGCGGGCGAGTTTGTCTGGCTCACCAACTTCATCGACTACGCGCAAACACCGGCCCTGCTCGAAAGCCTCTGGAACAGTATCTGGGTTTCTTCGCTCGTCACGCTGATCGCAGTCCCTCTGGCCTTCGGATTCGCTTACGCGCTGACGCGTTCGTGCATGCCGTTCAAGTCACTGTTTCGCGGCATCACCCTGATCCCGCTGCTCGCGCCTTCCCTGCTTTCGGCAATCTCGCTCATCTATTGGTTCGGTAACCAAGGCGTCCTAAAGCACTGGATGCAGGGTATCGGCATCGACCAGATCTATGGCGCGCCCGGGATCGTCGTCGCGGAATGCTTCGCGGTGTTCCCGCATGCGCTCATGATCCTTGTGACCGCCCTGAGCCTGGCTGATGCCCGGCTCTATGAGGCGGCCAACGCCATGGGAACGAGCGCGCACCGCAAGTTTTTTACCATCACGCTGCCGGGCGCAAAGTACGGGCTGATCTCGGCGGCGCTCGTGACGTTCACGCTTGTCATCACCGACTTCGGCATCCCCAAGGTTATCGGTGGCAATTTCAACGTACTGGCGACCGACGTGTTCAAGCTTGTGATCGGCCAGCAGGACTTCGCCAAAGGCGCAGTCGTGGCCATTTTGCTGCTGGCGCCCGCCGTGCTGACCTTTGCCGTCGACCATTACGTGAGCAAGCGCCAGACCGCCATGCTCACAGCCCGAGCCGTGCCCTACCGGCCCGAGCCAGCGCCTGCCTACGATCGACTCATGACCTTGTACTGCAGCGCCATTGCGGTGCTGGTACTTGCCATGCTGGGCATGGCCGTCTTTGCATCTCTGGCGAGTTTCTGGCCGTACAACCTCAAGCCCAGCCTGCGCCACTACACCATGGGCTTGGTGGACGCGGAAGTGGGCGTGGGCTTTCTGAATAGCCTGAAGATGGCTGCAGGCACGGCATTCTTCGGCACAGCCCTGGTGTTTGTCGGCGCCTACCTGCTCGAAAAGACCAAGGGTATGGACTCCCTGCGCGGGATCGTGCGCATGCTGGCCATGCTGCCGATGGCCGTTCCTGGGCTGGTGCTGGGCCTGGGCTACATCTTCTTCTTCAATGCGCCAGGCAACCCCCTCGGTGGCCTGTACCACACGCTGACATTGCTCACCGTTTGCACCATCGTTCACTTCTACACCACGGGCCATCTCACGGCCGTTACGGCGCTCAAGAGTCTGGACGGTGAATTCGAAGCGGTCAGCGCCTCGCTCAAGGTGCCATTTTTCAAGACCTTCTGGCGCGTCACCTTGCCGATCTGCACGCCAGCGCTGGTGGACATTGCGCGCTACTTTTTCATCAATGCGATGACCACGATTTCGGCGGTGGTCTTTTTGTACTCGCCTGAAACGAAAGTCGCGTCGATTGCGATTCTCAATCTCGACGAGGCTGGTGAGATGGGTGCTGCGGCGGCGATGGCGGTGTTGATCGGACTGGCTTCCTCGGTGGCAACGCTGCTGTTCATGGGGTTGGCGTGGTGGGTTAACCGGAGGACGCAGGCGTGGAAGGAGGGATAGAGCCCCCACGCGCGCTCACTGCGTGTAGCTCGCTGCCCCCCGAGGGGGTTGGCCTTGCTTGGGGCGGCCCTGCGCTGCGGCCGTTGCCCCCACGCTCGCTCACTGCAGCCTGCCCTGAAGCTGTCGAAGGGCGCGTCGCAGGAATTCCGATCGTCCTGAGGTATCGAAGGATGCCCCCCGAGGGGGTTGGCCTTGCTTGGGGCGGCCCTGCGCTGCGGCCGGCGCCCCAACCCGTGCTCACCTTGGCCTGTCCTGAGCCTGTCGAAGGGTCTGCCATGCTGTCCTTAGAGGGGACGGGCATTGCTCGGGGCGGCGCTGCGCGGCGGTCTTTCCCCTTGGGCTCGCGCTCGCGCGTGCCGGGCAATCTGGTTACTTCGTGGGGCTTGTACCGCACCACAAACCCGTTCGGGCTGAGCTTGTCGAAGCCGGCGAGCTGTTTGGCGTGGCAGTCCGGGTCTCGTCTCGTCGGGCGAGGCGCTTCGTACCCCCCGTTCGGGCTGATGTATAGAAGCCAGCGAGCGGTCTGGCGCAGGCAGCCGGGTCGCTCCCCCGCCGTTCGGGCTGAGCTTGTCGAAGCCAGCGAGCCGTTTGGCGTGACATGCCGGGTCTCGCCCCGGCGGGCGACTTACGTTTCTTTGTCTCGCCAAAGAAACCTAAGGCAAAGAAAGGCGACCCGACTGTCTGGGTCCCTACGCTTTGCTACGGGCAACCTGCGGTGCTCGCCGAAAGTGGGGTCGAGCTCAAACTCGCCTTCGGCTCAAACAATCGCTCGCCCTGATCCACTTTCGGCTGCGCTCCTCGGCCCAGCCAGGACGGGGTTGGGATGGGACAGGAGGCGGGATCACGCCTCGGGCAGCGTTCGAGTGGTTTCGTCTTGCCTATCTGCATTTCAATACCCGTTCGGGCTGATGTATAGAAGCCAGCGAGCTGTTTGGCGAAGGAAGCCGGGTTGCTCCCCAGCCGTTCGGGCTGAGCTTGTCGAAGCCAGCGAGCCGTTTGGCGTGACAAGCCGGGTCTCGCCCCGGCGGGCGACTCACTTTTCTTTGCTTCGCCAAAGAAAAGTAAGCAAAAGAATGGCGACCCGACTGGCTGGGACCCTACGCTTCGCTACGGGCAACCTGCGGTGCTCGCCGAAAGTGGGGTCGAGCTCAAACT
>JAZKIC010000009.1:30552-141438 GCA_040385065.1 Pseudomonadota bacterium | reverse complement strand
ATCTTGGCGCCTCGACGCCGTGGCCAGAAGGTGGGAAGTCCCTTCGTATTCGCTCCATAAGGGCTCGTATTTTCTCAAAACATCCTACTCAGCCCTGTACCTTTGCCAGCTTCCCATGGAAACAGCCGCAATAGCCAGCGCCTGCTCACGCGGGTGTAACGCAATGCGGTAGAGCATGTTCTTTTGCGGGCAAGGTTGCGCGTTTACGTGCCGTCCTCACCACGGGGCCTCGCCTTAAGGCGGGTGCGTGGGTGCTCACGACCATCAGACGCCGCTACGCCAGTGCGACACCCGCCTACTTGGGCGTCGTCAACGATGGCTCGTACGAGCCGGTCCGCTGCCCGTCGAAGTCGAACTCGTACAAGACCACCGGCTTGAGCAGCTTCACGTGTCGACCGAGGAAGAAGCTGAAGGTATACGGTGCGGAGATGAACAAGTGCATCAAAGGCGTAGGTCCTCCCCGGTTGGCGCGCAGGTTCTTAATGTGATTGGCCAGCCGTTCGGCGAGCATGTCCGCATGGGACCCATTCAGCACTGAGGTCTGAGCCGCACCGCTGCTCAGGTCCGCGTTCACCAAGAGGCCAATGTCAGCCCGCCCTTGCAGGTGTCGGCTCACGTCCGCTTGGGCCGGACGGCTGATCGAGACCGCCACCGCGATGTCTTGGCCACCGTTTTGCATGTCATGCTCGTCGAATCGCCAGTTCGCCCAGGTGGCGTCCGGCTGCGCGTCATCGGCCGCCCAGACCTGCATGCCGGTGCGGGTTCGCTGTTGTAGCTCCACCACGCGCCCCGACTTCGTGTCCAAGATGGTTCCCGCGGCAAATGCAAGGGTAGTGTGTGCATCCATCGCCAAGCGCAGCCGCGGACCAGTCTGCGCGGCGGATTCGATGAATCTTTTCAGCCGAGGCAGCAGGTCGGTCTCCCACGAGAGGCCAGAGCGGATGTAGCGGCTGTCGAAAGACGGAATCAGGTCGAGCACGTCGTCGCAGCGCGCTTCCAGCCGGTCGAAGCTGTGCTCGAAAGATTTGACGCCGAAGATGCTGACGTGCCCCGGCGTCGCCCTTGGAGCCAGCAGCCCCTCCTGGTCACAGGCTTCTCGAAACGATTTTTTGTCGAACTCGTTGCGTCCCTGACCCAGCCAGACATACGGCAGGTCGTCATACCGCGTGGTGGCCGAACTGGTATCCGAGGGTGTCATGCCAAAGGCGTGCATGGCTAAGTCCATCTGCCGGCGCACCTCCTCTAACGACTCCGACACCGTTGCCAGTGCGAGCGCAGCGGCAAAGTCTTTGAGTCCGGCGTCGTCCATCTCCAGGTGCTTCTTCCACAGCTCCCGTGCCACGAAAGCCTTGCTCCTTTGGGTCGTGCCCCTGAAGAATTCGTCGAGACGCAAGGTGTGGTCCTGCGTCTTTACCAGTTCGTAAAGCACGTCCGCACTGTCGAGCCGGTGGTTGGTCATCAGCTTCACGCGCGACACCTGCCCGGCTGAGACGTCGGACCGGTAGGCGTCCCGCGCCCGCTGCAGAAGCGACACTTTCTCGGCGCCCGAGTACGCCGGCTCGGTGAGGTTCACGTGGGTGTAAGTGCCATTGGACGCATGCCACTTGCACTGGTAACGCTCAACGTGGAGCCGACGGCCGAACTGGTCCTGGGGACCCCTGTTGTGCGCGTATTCCACCCAGACGTCGTCGAAGCCCCGCGGCCCGCCCTCGAACCCCACCCGTTGCACGTTGCTTGACGGATCGAGCAGACGCGCCGCGTACGTCCAAAAAATTCGGGCTTGGAACGCGTTGCCGTGGCGGGTGGTGTTGACTGCGAGCGTCATGCGGACTTCCTAGGGCTACTTTGATGGTCGGCTCTGCTGTCAGCTGAGCGGGAACATGGGGCCGAACAGCTCACGCCAAGCCCTCAACGCGTCGGCGTTGCGGCCTTGACGCACCAAGTTGATGGCTTGATTTGCTTGGCCGACAGCAGCCGCCAGCAGCTGCTTGGCTCGCGCCACCCGCTGCCCGTCCATCGCGTTGCTGATGGGCGGGCCCAAGTCAGCGGGGTCGGGCCACACCTCGCCGATGCGGTCGGCCAACGTGGCGAAGAACGACTGGATCTCCCTGTCAAACTGGCCCCCCCAGCCCCCGTGCAGGCACTCCAGCGCCATCACCTCGATGAGGAACGACGGCTTGATGGGTTTTTCGCCGTGTCTCGGGTTGTTGTTCCAATACTTGACCATCCGCACGAGGCTCTTCCATTCGTTGGAGTAGTTCTGGTGGGCCGCCACGGCCATAGCCGCGTGCGTCTTTGGGTTGGTCTTGATCCACTTCCCGGTGTTCCCATCGGGGATTTCGTAGTCATCCCCGCAGGTGAAGGCCGGCACGACGTCGATGCTCAGGATCTTGTAGTCCGTCTTGTCCTCGTCCTTCACCTGCACGCCGTAGTCGACGTTGATGGAGCGGCTTTGCCGGCGCACCGCGGCGCTGCCGTACTTGTCGACCAGGGCAGCCTTGTAGTCATCGAGCACAACGCCGGCTGCCTTGTCGCGGTAGTGGCGCTCGCACTGCTTCATCGGGAAGAAGATGTCGATGTCCTTGAGCGGCTTGGTCTTGGTGTAACGCGCGTAGGAGCCGGTGAGGAAGTCGCCCTCGACGTCGAACTTGGTGTGCAGGTATTCCCGCACCTCTTTGTGCCTGGCTGAAGCGTTGTCCTGCTCGCGCTGGTTGAGCTCCAGGCGGCTTTTGAACTTGCGGAAGGCCTCGTCGATGGTGAGAGTCACTTGGTTCTCCAGTAGCTCGTGTTGGCGCCCAGACCGTGGTGTTCGACGTTCGTGCCGATGCTCTGGCGCACCATGCCCTCGGTGGAACGGAACTGCGTGGAGGACCAGCCGACCACATCCGGCCGGCCGTCCTTGTTCTTAACGACGATGCGGTACAGCGCTACGGCGGGCTGCACGCCTTGTTTCTTGATGGTGTAGCGCAGGGCGTCGGTGTCAGCCCAGAAGTTGCCGGCCTCGGCGGACCAGGCGTAGGCGATTTCGATGTCCCAACGCGTGATGAGCTTGTCGCTCACGGGGTGGTAAATCTCCAGGGTCACCCGCTCCAGGTGCTCTGATTCGATCCACCGCTTGATGCCTGCGTGCAGGGTGTTCCAGTCGCCCACGAGCGCCTGGGGGTCCAGACCGCTCAGCACGATGATGTCCTTCAGGCTCTTGAGGACGTTGTCGGTGACGTAGGTCACCGAGTGGGCGTAGGAGTAGACGGCAACAGCGCTCATGACTTCAAGAAGGCGTCAGGATCGAAGGAGAAATCCGCAGCCTGCTTAAAAGCATGCGAGGCCTTGGACGACGAGGCCTGCTGCTCCCCTAGCTTCTCGGCCATGTCACGCGCGGTGATGCGCGTGCTCTTGGCTTTCAGCGCGCGTTGCACCCACGCCAAGTCGTCGGCGGGGCAGGGCAGCGACAGCGTCCAATCCCCTGAAAGCGGGTCGTACCCCAGCGCGTCCTCCTTGGCGTCGCTGCCGTCAATGGCGTCCTCGTCGTACAGACAGTAGATGCGGGTCCTCGGCCCAGCACACTCGGCCGTGATGGCCGAGTCTCTTGGTGCCTTTTCGGTGATGAGCGACGCCGCGATGCCTGAGACCGAACTCAGCTCGTCGCGTGCTGCCCCTTGCTTGCCCTGCGTGAGTAGCTCCACCACCTTGTCCCAGGTCTCGACCGAGTCGCGGGTGGGGGTGCTGCGCACCAAGCGTTTGACGACCGTGGCGTTGCTCATTGCTTTTCCTTCACGCGCGCGGCCTTGGCCAGCTTGGCGGCTGTGCGCATGTCGTCGAGGCTGAGCTGCTGCGGCTTGAGTGCAACTTCTCGGCGCGACGTCAGCGCATTGGCCACCACCTTGCGAATGGCTCGTCCATCGAGGCCGTGCACCTCCTTGACCACCGCCGCGTAGCCGTGAGCTTGCGGCAGCTGCTCGATGCCGCTGAAGGTCTTGCCCAGGCCCAGCAGGCAGTCGGTCAGAATCTGCTCGCAGGCCTGCAGGTTGGGCAGCGGCACTTCCAGCACGAGGTCACACCGGGAGGTGAACGCCGCATCCACCGCCTGGGGAAAGTTGCTGGTGGCGATGAACAGGATGTTTTGATGCTCTTCGGCAAGCGAGTCTAGCTGTACCAGCACCGCATCGGTAGCACGGTGGACATCGACCGGGTTGGCTTCCAGGCTGAGCTTGCGGCGGTCTGCGGCCAGCGTTTCAACTTCGTCGAGCAAGACGATGGTGGGACCCTTCATGGCGGCCTCGGCCACGGTCTGGCCGAACAGGTCCGACACGGCCTTTTGCGTCTTGCCCATCATCGAGCTGGTCAAGGCGTGGGGGTCGACCTGCAGCAGTGTGAACTTGACCTGCGTCATCAATCGAGCCAGTTCGTTGGCGACCCCCTTGGCCAACGACGTCTTGCCGGTGCCAGGGGGGCCGACGAGCAAGATGGCGCCGTGCAGCGGCAACACGGTGCGGCTTACCTTGGGGCGCACCGTGAAGTTCACGATGGCCTGCGACAGCAGCCGGCTCTTGATGTCCTCATCAACGACGATCGACTTCCACAGATCGAGCAAATCTCCATCAGGAAGCGCGGTTATGCGCTGGATGCCTTTTGGCAGGTCAGGTTGGGGCACGACTTTCCTTTTTTCGCGTCAATTCGAATGACGTAACTACAAACATGGCGGATGATGCTTGCCATCTCGACGGTTGTCAAGCAAAATTGCATCATGGCCATTGACGCAGTAAAAATAAGCTTGGTCGAACTTGTAGCAGTTCGGTCGGGCTACCCTTTTCGAGGCGCGATAGAGGGGGGCCTCTCCGGTGTGCCAGTTGTTCAGATGAAGGACATCCATCCGGACGCAGGGGTCGAATGGAAAGGCGTGCTGAGGGTCGAGCTGACGGGGCGGAAAGAGCCCGAATGGCTTGATGCCGGCGACATCCTTTTTGTCCCGCGCGGGCATAGGTTCTTCGCTGCTCGGGTCGGCCCCCCACCTGGTCAGGCCGTCTGCGGGCCGCATCTGATGCAACTTCGAGTGCGCTCAGGGTCTGGTCTCGTCCCGGACTTCCTAGCGTGGCAGATCAACCAGCCTCCCATGCAGAAGCAGCTGCATGCGGCAGCCGAAGGGACTAATCAGCTCAGCATCCGCGTATCCGAGATTGAAGCTTTGAACCTGGCGTTGCCGCCACTCGAACATCAGCTGCACATCGTCTCTTTGGCCGAAGCCGCGGCAAGGGAGCGGCAGGTCCTCTCACGACTCGTCTTTAACCGAGAGCAAGAGCTCGCCGCCCTTGCGGGCGACCTCGCGCGAGCCGCCGGCATTAACCAAGCGTGAACCAGAAGCAATGAACACTACCGCCATTAGCCAAGACGAGATCAACGCAGCCGTCTGGGCAGCCTGTGACACCTTCCGCGGCGTCGTGGACCCAAGCATCTACAAGGACTATGTCCTCACCATGCTCTTCCTGAAGTACGTTTCCGACGTCTGGCAGGACCACTACGACAACTACAAGCAGCAGTACGGGGATCACCCGCAGCTAATTGAGGAGATGCTGAAGAACGAGCGCTTCGTACTTCCCTCTAGCGCCAGCTTCAGCTCCCTGTATGCACAACGGCACACCCCGGGCAACGGCGAGCGCATCGACAAGGCACTGCACGCGATTGAAGAAGCGAATCTCGGAAAACTGCGCGACGTCTTCCAGGACATCAGCTTCAACAGCAACAAGTTAGGCGACGAGCAGCAGAAGAATGACATCCTGCGCCATTTGCTGGAAGGCTTCGCCAAGTCCGAACTGAACCTGCGCGAAAGCCGCGTCGGTCAGCTGGACGTAATCGGCAACGCTTACGAGTTCCTGATTAAGAACTTTGCGTCTACCAGCGGCAAAAAGGCGGGTGAGTTCTATACGCCGCCCGAGGTGTCCACGCTGATGGCGCGGCTGATGGACCCGCAGCCCGGCGAGGAGATTTGCGACCCCACCTGCGGCTCGGGCTCTCTGCTCATGAAGTGCGGCCGTCTCATCCGTCAGCGCACCGGCGTACGCAAGTACGCGCTGTACGGGCAGGAGGCCATCGGCAGCACCTGGGCATTGGCCAAGATGAACATGTTCCTGCATGGGGAGGACAACCACCGCATCGAGTGGGGCGACACCATTCGCAATCCCAAGCTGCTGGACGGTACGGCCAGCCTCAAGCATTTCGACATCGTGGTGGCCAACCCGCCCTTCAGTCTGGAGAAGTGGGGCTTCGAAGGCGCCGAGGCCGACAAGTTCGGGCGCTTCCGCCGCGGCGTCCCGCCGCGCACCAAGGGCGACTACGCCTTCATTCTGCACATGGTCGAGACCATGAAGCCGGGCACCGGACGCATGGCCGTGGTGGTTCCGCACGGTGTGCTGTTCCGCGGCGCGGCCGAAGGTCGCATCCGCCAGAAGCTGATCGAGGAGAACCTGCTCGATGTGGTGATCGGCTTGCCGGAGAAGCTGTTCTACGGCACAGGCATCCCGGCCGCGGTGCTGGTGTTCCGCAAGCACAAGGCCGACGACAAGGTTCTGTTCATCGACGCCAGCCGCGACTTCGAGACCGGCAAGAACCAGAACCAGTTGCGCGAGGCCGACCTGCAGCGCATCCTGGATGCTGCCGCAGCGCGCCAGGCCGTGGCGCGTTACGCCCACTTGGCCACGCCGACGGAGATTGCCGAGAACGACTTCAACCTCAACATCCCGCGCTACGTGGACACCTTTGAGGAAGAAGCACAAATCGACCTGATTGCCGTGCGCAAGGAGCGCGAGCAGTTAAAGGCCGAATTCGCGAGGCTGGAGGCACAGATGGACGCGTACTTGAAGGAGCTGGGGTATGACTGAGAAGGCAGATGCAGCCGGCAAACGGGGCCGCAAGGCAACGAGCCCCGGCCGTAGCCTGACGCACTCCTCAACGACGGACTTCCCGACCTTCGTCGTTTCGGTCGGTCAGGGTGGCTTGGACCAGGGCGGTCGCAGAACGAACGGGGCGGAGATGATGCAAGCGGGATGGCGGCAGTGCAGGCTGGGTGACCTGTTCGATAGCAGGAGAGAGCGCGGACGTTCCGGGCTGCCGCTGCTCTCGGTGACAATGAACCACGGGCTCGTTGATCGTGAAGATCTGGATCGCAAACAAAACACAACGCTGACGCCCGAGGAGCACCTCTTGGTCAAACCGGGTGACATTGCCTACAACATGATGCGTATGTGGCAAGGCGCTTTCGGACTAGCAAAACGCGAAGGGTTAGTGAGTCCTGCGTACGTGGTGCTTAAACCGAAGGCATCGGTTGATCCAAGATTTGCCGCCTACATGTTCGAGTCCCGCAGCATGAGGTACCGACTCTGGGCTTACTCTTACGGGCTGACGGACGACCGGTTGCGGCTCTACTTCGACGATCTCGCAAAGATCCCAACTGCTATTCCAGTTCTTGATGAGCAGACGCGAATAGCGGATGCACTAGCGGTGTGGGACTCCGCCGTGACAACTGCGAGATCGCACGTCGACAACTCAGTCAGGCAGCTTGGTTTCGTCAGGGCAAGACTGCTCGCGCCGAAGGCTAGTTGGATTGCCAAATCGTTCGATGACACGTTTCGTGTTGCGAACCGAAAAGCCGCACAGGTTGCGTCTACAGCGTACTTGCCCGCTGGCCAGGTACCCGTCGTCGACCAGGGACCGGAACAGATCGCTGGCTATGTGAACGATGACTCCATCATTGTTGCGCCGCCCAAAATCGTCTTTGGCGACCACACACGGACTGTCAAGTGGATTGACTTTCCCTTTCGACCCGGCGCCGACGGTACGCAGTTGCTCGTCCCAACGCCAGAGATGCATCCGCGTTTCGCGTTTCACTTGCTTGCCGGCACTCCCATAAAAAGTCTCGGCTATAGCCGCCATATGTCAGAGCTTCGCCAAACGCGCTTTCGTATGCCCGCCGATGTGGCAATACAAGCGCAGATCGCACGTGTCATCGACACGGCTGAAGACTGCGTACTCAAGTCGAAAGTTCAATTGGAGCTGCTCGCGAAGGAGAGGACTGGTTTGCTGTCTAAGCTCGTGCCGAGTAAGAGGCTAGCTTTGGATGAAGCCCGAGGACAAGCGTGAGCAACGCCGATTCAGCACCCAACTCTAGGGAGCGGTACGCGGCGCACCTGCCGGCCTTGCATTTGCTGTGCAACCTGGGCTGGAACTTCCTGACGACGGCCCAGGCGTTGGCGCTGCGCGGCAGTACGCGTGAGGTCATCCTGCGGTCCCGCCTGGTCGAGGTGCTGCAGACCCGACGCTACGAGTACAAGGGCGAGTGGTACCCGCTTTCCAGCAGCGGCATCGAGCAGGTGGTGCGTGAGTTGTCGTCCGTGAGCCTGACCGAAGGGCTTGTGCCCGCCAACGAGCGGCTGTACGCCAAGCTTGCGCTCGGCATCACCGTCACGGAGTTCATGCCCGACGGCAAAAAGCACCAGCCCACAATTGCGGTGATCGACTGGGCCGAGCCCGCGGCGAACCGCTGGGATGTGACCGAAGAGCTGCAGGTGTTGTCGGCCCAGGGGACCCACCACCGGACGCCTGACGTGGTGTGCTTCGTCAATGGCCTGCCGCTGGTGGTGATCGAGGCCAAGCGGCCCGAGTCCACGCATGCCAGTAAGTCGATGGTGGCCGAGGGCATCAGTCAGCACCTGCGCAACCAGCGGCCCGACGAGATTCCGCAGCTTTTCGGCTACGCGCAGCTGCTGATGGCCGTGAGCCAGACCGAAGGCCGCTACGGCACTACCGCCACGGCTGCCAAGTTCTGGGCGCGCTGGCGGGAGGAGGAGTTCGACGCGGCACGCCTGGCCTTGGCGAAAAACGCACCGCTGCCGCCTGAGGTGCGCAGCCTATTGTTCGAGGGCAAGCCGGCCAGCCTGGCGGCGTATTTTGAGTCGCTGTGGTCCCACCCCATGGAGCCGACCGACCAGGACCGTCTGCTGTGCAGTCTGCTGACGCCAGCCCGCCTGCTCGAGTTCCTGCGCAGCTATGTGTTGTTCGACCGCAAGGTGGGCAAGCTCGTCGCGCGCTACCAGCAGTTCTTTGGCATCCGCGCCTTGCTGGCCCGCATCCGGCAGGTTCGGCCCGACGGCGGGCGAGAGGGCGGCGTGGTCTGGCACACCACGGGCTCGGGCAAGAGCTTCACGATGGTGTTTCTCACGAAGGCGCTGCTGCTGGTCGATGCGCTGGCCGAGTGCCGCGTGGTCGTGGTGACCGACCGAGTGGACCTGGAAGGGCAGTTGTCCCGCAACTTCATCTCGGGCGGCGCCTTCGGTTCGGCCATCGCGTCACAGAAGGATGGCGAGAAGAGCCGGGCGATGACGGGGCGCGACTTGGCCAGGCGCATCGGAGGCGGCACCGAGCGCATCACGTTCACGCTGGTGCACAAGTTCAACTCGGCATCCAAGCTGCCGGAGTGCCGCAACGACTCGGCCAACCTGATCGTGCTGGTGGACGAAGGGCACCGCAGCCATGGCGGCGAGACGCACGAACGCATGAAGAAGGCGCTCCCTCGTGCGGCCTACATCGCGTTCACCGGCACGCCGTTGCTGAAAGACGAGAAGACCTCGAACAAGTTTGGTGCCATCGTGCACGCTTACACTATGCAGCGCGCCGTGGAGGACGAGACGGTGGCACCGCTGCTGTACGAAGAGCGCGTGCCCGAGCTGACGATCAACGAAGAGGCTGTGAACCGCTGGTTCGACAAGATCACTGCGGGCCTGAGCGACGCCCAGCGCGCCGACCTGAAAAAGAAGTTCGCCAAGAAGGGCGCGATATACGGGGCCGCGGGCCGCATCGAGCTGATTGCCTGGGACATCGCCACCCACTTCAGTGAGAACATCAAGGCTCTTGGCCTGGGTCTGAAGGGCCAGGTTGCTACTGACAGCAAGCTCGACGCGATCCGCTACAAGAAGGCGCTGGACGACACGGGCCTCGTCACCAGCGCCGTCGTGATCTCGCCGCCTGATACACGCGAAGGCAACGCCGAGGTTGACGAAGACACGCTGCCCGAGGTGCAGAAGTGGTGGAAGCAGACCGTGCTGGCGAGTGGCCTGGATGCGGAAGCCTACGAGAAGCAGGTCGTCGGCGACTTCGGCACGGACGATGGGCCGGACCTGCTGATCGTGGTGGACAAGCTTCTTACGGGCTTCGATGAGCCGCGCAACACCGTGCTTTACATTGACAAACCGCTGAAGGGCCACAACTTGATCCAGGCGGTGGCGCGGGTGAACCGCCTGCATGACGACAAACGCTACGGCGTGTTGGTGGACTACCGCGGCATCCTGAAGGAGCTGGACACAGCCATCCGCGCCTACCAAGACCTGGAGACACGCACCCAGGGCGGCTTCGATATGGCCGACATCGAGGGGCTCTACCGGAACGTCGACACCGAGTACAAGCGCCTGCCTGGTCTGCACAATCGCATGTGGTCGTTTTTCAAAGGCGTGGCGAACAAGCTGGACCGAGAACAGTTCCGCCAAGTGCTGACGCCTAAGTTCGTGAAGGCGCCGGATGGTGAGGAGTTCGACGAGCGGCAGAAACTGCGCGACGACTTCTACGCGGCAGTGACCGCCTTCGGCCTTTGCTTCCAGACCGCGCTCTCGAGCCGGAGCTTCTTCGAGGACAAGAGTTTCTCGGAAGCGCAGATCGCCCGCTACAAGGCCGACCTTCGCTTCTTCACTGAGCTACGAATTACGGCCCGTCGGGATGCGATGGAGGTGGTGGACTACAGCGCCTACGAGGAGCAGATCCGAAAGCTGGTTGACAAACAGGTGATCGGAAAAGAGGTTCGCGAACCCGAGGGCGTCTACCTCGTGCATCAATTGGGCCGGTTAGAGGACCCAACAGACTGGTCGGAGGAAAAGACGCGCAACGAGACCGATTTGATCCGTACGCGGCTGCGCAAGACGATCGAGCAGGATCTGGCCGACGACCCCTACGCGCAGAAGGTGTTCGGTGAACTGCTGCGGCAAGCCATTGCCGAGGCCGAGGCGATGTTCGACCACCCGCTGAAGCAGTACGCGCTCTTCAAGGACTTCGAAGAGCAGGTAACCTCCCGCCAAGCGCCTGGCACTCCTGACCTGTTGGCCGACAAGCCGCACGCGCGCGCCTACTTTGGGGTGCTGCGCCTGGTGCTGGGCGAAGACGCCGTGCCGGCCATGGTTGATGGGGCTTGCCAATCCATGGTGGAGCAGGCCCTGCAGATCGACGGTGTCGTACGGATGGCAGTTGCCGAGAATTCCCTGAGCCCGCAGAGCATAGAGGCGGCCATCCGCAAAGGACTGCTGCCGCTGTTGTTCGCCAAGCTCGGCCTTGATCGGGCCAAGGAGGCCGTCGAGCAGATCGTGCAGATCTCACGGCTCGGTCTTGGAAAGTCGCAATGAATCACGGGAAGGCCGAACAGCTCGCCAGGGCAGGCCGATTCAGCGTTCGCTATGGCGAAGACGTCATCGCTTACGCGCTGCGGCTGCAGTCGCAACGGCAGCCATCGAAACTTGCCATACACGTGGAGGCGGACGGGCGCGTTTTGGTTGATGCGCCCATGGGGGCCACGCATGCCGCCGTAGCGCAGGCAGTGAGAAAGCGCGCTGCGTGGATTGCCCATCGCGTAGCCGAAGCCAAGACCCGCTTGGAGCACGTCCGTCAACGGGAGTACACCAGCGGAGAGGCCGTGCACTACCTGGGACGCCGCTACCAACTTCGCGTCATAGTGATCCCCGAAGCTGCGCCATCGTGCCGGCTGCGAGGCAGCTACCTGGAGGTTACCGTTCAGTGCCGGGCTGCGAAGGACGTAAAGACAGAGATGGCGGCATGGCTTCGTCAGCGAGCTGGCGAGGTGCTGCGCGGGCGTTTGGACGCCATCGCTTGCCAGCTGCGTTGGGTCAAAGTGCCACCTCCGATGCGTCTGCAATGGATGCGTGTCCAATGGGGCAGCTGCTCACCACGAGGACGCATTACCTTGCACCCAGCTCTGGTGCAGGCGCCACGGCATTGCATTGATTACGTGGTTCTCCACGAGTTATGCCACTTGGCCAGCCATGATCACAGCCCCACGTTTTACAGGCTGCTTGACCGATACATGCCCGGCTGGCGGGAGGTGAAGTCACGTCTGGATGGGATGGTTGAAGAACTGCTGCGCCAGTAGCAGCAATTCAAATTGCACGATTAGAGCCGCGAAGCATTCAGAATATTCAATAATTTCGAACTAGGGAAGAGCTGTGGAAGAAGTAAATCTCTTAACGGTTGCTTTTAGCAAATCTGAGGGCGACCAACGGTTTTCCCCAAATGTTGCGATCGCTGCGGTCGTACTAAAGCGTTTTGTCCGGCTTGAGGGCGACCCAATTCTTGACATCGGTCTGTTCGCGGATGAACGTGTGGAAACTGTCTTCGAAAACACCGAAGTTGCTAATTTCGCTACGCGAAATAAAAGCTACGAAGCGATGCGATTCAATGTGCCAGGTGAGTCTTACCAAGACAAAGTGGATCGAATCGGGAAAGCTCATGCATCCACAATTAATGTGCGGCATAGGTATGTTTCCGCCCTTTCAGTTGCGATCGTTGAAACACACCTTGATGGCCGGCCGCACGGCGCTAGCAACAGCGAGCTGTGCGCAGCAGCTGGCCTCTTGCTATATCTTTGTAGCCTGTCCCAAGAACCTGATGTCAAGCTCGGGAAGCAACTAGATGCAATGGAATGCTTTCATCGAGCGGTCGTGGAATGCAGGCCTGAGAATCGTGCCGAGTGGAAGATTGAGTTCGAGAAGTTTTTGCCGAACCTAAGGCGACCGAATGAGAAGTGGGCGTCGGCTAAACAAGCGATGAGTTTGTTTCAGAAGAAATTTCCGAGCTGTGACTTTCCATTTCTTCAGTTGCCATTGCTGAAAAGCTTCCACAAGCCCTACTCCGAGATGAAGCGGACGGCGGATAAACGTGCGGTCAAACCCCGCGAGAAGGCGGCTTTCAAGGGGTCATAGCCTAAAAGATTTTTGGCGTAATTTGTCGTAGGGTCTGTGCGAGGCTCGGCTCGAAAGACCATTGGCCCATATTTCTATGGGAGGTGAAGATGGTCAACGACAAAGCATGGCGAACCCAAAGCGAGCGGGGAAAGCGACGGGAAACGCTTCAGCAGTCGCTAGAAATCTTGAACGTTTCGGGCGCGCTGCAGCGTATCTACACCGAGGAAGTGCTTGTCGGCCTGAAGCGCTCGGCGATCTATAAGCACCTGAAAGAAGGTCGCTTCCCGGCGCCCGTGCGCAACGCCGCACGCCGCATTCGTCCATTCTCATCTTGCCGCGAAGTAAAGGGTTAAGACATGACAAACCCGAAGCAAAGAGCTACAGCCAAGAAGGCCGCTGCGCAGACGGCGCCAGTTGGTACAAAGAAATCCTCGCAGGGGCGTGCCGTTAAAGAGCTTGCTCCTCTCACGTCGATTGCCAAAACATGTGATGTGCCGAACAAAACCCGCGGCATTCAGCGCTCGACATCTGTTGCGAACGATGCAGGGCCTCGCCGGCCGTCAACAAAGGAACTGTTCACCGCGGGACCGTGGGAGCTCCTGCCCTCCGTGATGACGGTCGACGAGCCGTCGCATAACTGGATTCGCGGCAACTGTGTCTATCCGATCCCGAGCGGGGTGCATCAGTCTGTCAACCTAGGCTCGGACATTTGCACCACTTCCGTCGCCGTCCCAAATTTCGACGGATGGATTCGATTGCGAGGCGCGAGCTGTTCGATGGGCAAATACGATCAGGTGAGCTTCGAATCCGAATTCACATTCGGATTCGAACCCGAGGCCCCTGCTGCAAACGATCCAGTTGCAAGGAAGGGGAGCGATCAATGAGCGAAACCAACGACGAGGCGTTTGCCGCGCTGGGCGTCTCAGGGGTGAGAACTCGCGCCAACTGGAGAAATGTAGCCAATACTTCGCGAGCGGTCGTCGGGCTTCATTCTGCTATGGCAAGAGCGGCAACGGACTTGCTGCTGGCTAAGCAACCATGAGTATTCTTGTTGCGAATCGCGTATGGGCGACGGACATCCTGCCGACCGGTCGGAAGCTCGTTGCCCTTAAGTTGGCAAACCATTGTGACGACCTAGGGGGCAGTCTGTTCGTGGGTATGGCGGCGATCGCCCGAGACTGTGGCGTTTCTCGCTCGCAAGCGCAACGCCACATGCATGCATTGATAGACGCAGGCCTTCTGTCTGTTATCGCGAACGAGCAGGGCGGTGCACCAGGCATGGTCCGCCACTATCGCCTCCACGTCGCTCGTCTCGCTGACCCATCGACCAAAGGTGGTGCCCGCGTCGCTGATGCGAGGGCTGGCGGTGATATGACGTCAGCCATGAATGGCCCGGATAGCACACATGCGACGGGTGGCACAGATGCCACGCGCAGTGCTTATGCGGCCCACGGGTCGCATGGATGCGGCGATGGGGTCGCACCCATGCGGCTCAGGGGTAGCGCGGATGCCACCCAAACCATCACTAACCATCAGCTAACCACAAAGGAACCAAATAAGAAAGCGCGCACGCCTAAAGCGTCCGCGGTCGATACCGGTCTAACTGATCTGCATGCTGGTGTTGACGAACAGGTATGGCAGGACTGGGTCGCCTTGCGCAAGGGAAAGAAGGCTCCGATCACGCGGACAGCCTTGACCAGCATTGCCGCTGAGGCCGCTAAGGCCGGGCTTTCGCTTACCGAGGCGTTGACCTTAGGGTGTAGCCGCGGATGGACTGGCTTCGAAGCCACGTGGGTTCTACGCGACGAGGTCCGCCGCACCAAACACACCAATTCTGTTAGCAGCCACACTGGCTTTGAAAAGCTTAACTACCGCGAAGGAATTAATCATGACGGATCATTCAAATAAACATTCGGAGCGCGATGTGAGCGGCTTCATCAAGGCCGCAGCATCCGACTTGCGCCCAACGAAAGAACCTTTGGGGGAGCGGACGGCGAACTGTGACCACCACGGTTCGTACATCAGTAGCGGCATGCGTTATCTCGGTTTCCAGGAGATCTGGAGCCGCTGCGGAGATTGCGAAAAGCACCGCGTGGCATCAGAGCTTCAGGCAGAAGTGCAGATTCATGCCGAACGGAATCAAGCGCGCGTCGAGGCAATGCTTGGCCGCGCCGCTATCCCCAAGCGTTTCATGGGGCGCCGCCTTGAAAACTTTGTCACCACGAGCGCCGAGCAGAACCGCGCACTCAGTGTTGCAGTCGACTACGCAGCGAACCTGCGAGGCCACGTCGAAAAGGGAGATTCTCTGGTTTTCAGTGGCGCCCCCGGGACTGGCAAGAGCCACTTGGCAATTGCAATTCAGCAAGCTGGCTTGCCAAACGTCGCCAGCCTTTACGTCACGTGCAGTGACGTTATTCGTACGGTGCGCTCCACTTGGAACCGGGACTCGGAACGCTCGGAAATTGATGTGCTGCGTGCGTTTGGTACGGTCGAATTGCTCGTGATCGATGAGGTCGGCGTGATGGGCGGGACAGAAAACGAAAAAGCGCTCCTTTTTGAGATCTTGGACAAGCGGTATCGCGACCTGCGTCCCACAATATTGTTGACCAATCTGGATCGTGCCGGCTTTAAGAGCTACGTTGGCGACCGCGTTTTCGACCGACTGACGGAAACCGCCAAATGGATTAGCTTCGATTGGCTCAGCTACCGCACAACAGCCCGTACCTCCTCGCCTAGCAACGAGCCGCAATTTGATCGCACATCGCAAGGAACCTAGATTCGCGGCTGGGCCACCGTGACCGTGGCTTTTCATCCAACCGACCAAACAGCTATAAAACCAAGGATAAGTGATGACTAAAAAATCAAAAAACGGTCCTTCGGGATCTATCGATATTTCAGCGGGCATGCTCTCCACCCTTTCGACCTCGGAACAGCCCAATCATCCGGAAAGGGGGGGTCGCACGCCGCAAGAACACTACGGCACGGCGCAGGGACTGACTTCGAAAAACACAGAGGTAGTCGGCTATTCCGAAGGCGAAATTCAGGATGAGTCCCGCGAATGCCTTCGCTCGCAGCAGAACGCAAAGCTGCGAGCCCAACTCGGGCGGCGCTTTGTCGCCGCACGAGAACTCTGCGGACTCGCCCAAACTGAGGCGGCCAAAAAGATGGGCTATATCAACAGCACTCAGCTTTCACTTGTGGAGCAAGGAAAGCGTCTGCCACCTGTAGCCGCCATAGAGCGCGCTGCCATCGTGTACGGTGTGGCCGTCGATTTCCTCTTTGACTTGACGTCAGAGCCGGAGCGTGACACCAGCCTCGCTTCGCGTAACGGAGCAATCCGTCGCGTCCAGGACATGCTAGAGCGGCATGCCGAGGCAGTCGCGGAACATGTGTTGGTGGCGTGTAAAGGTGATTTGACCGTCGAGCTGCGGACCACTGGAGTAGTGAAAGAACTCAGTGCACTGCTTGACGGTCTCGAGAACTTTTTTCTTCTCAACAAAAGCCAGTTTGACGATCTGCGTGGCGGCGCAACGCTTATCAGACGCGCCATCAATGCTCGCGAGGCTCTGGACAAAGTGGTTTTGCTTCTTTCCCGTAAAGAGCGTCTTGTCGAGATGTCTCTGCAACATGCGCGCGCAGCAGTTGAGTCGGCGGAAGGCTCGACTGGCTCACATCTCCACTAGGTTTTTGTTGTTTGGTGAATTGCTTGGGGTGGAAGCTGCTCAGATGAGTTGTGCTTCCACCTAGAAATTAAAAAGAGGACCCTATGAGTACGACAGTAAATATCCCCGTCAGTTTGCATCGCCGCGTTGCAGCGAAGTCAAATATCTCACTTGTTGTCGACCACTTTGACAAGGCGCGCTTGGGTTACGACTGCGTCAAAAAGGTGGAGGCTATGGACTTGATATCGAAAGGAACCCTGAGCGTCAACACGACATTCGATTGCTCAGCGGGTAGTGCCGTGTTGGGGTTCTACCGCGAAACCCCATTTCCTTGCTTAGTCGCTTCATACGTTCATTCCGAAGCGAGTGACGACCACCCTCAAGAAGGGGATTATTTTTTGATTGAAGCGAATCTGGAGGAAGAAGAACGTTGGCTCATTGTTGAGTTCACGCACGAGGATATTTGCGATATGGCTGCGATTGGTCTCGGCATCATGATGCCTTTCACTACGGTCGAGCCAAAGGAGATGGTTCTCTCACTCATACCCGACTTAGAAGGCACTAGCCGCGAAGCATCAACGGCGGCAGCCCTTCATTAAGAGTGGTCGAGATTGTGGGTCACCGATCAAGCGGTGCAAGTCCAGCATTCAGCATTGCCGCGTTGCGCAGCACAGATTGGGGTTTTCATCGTTAAGTTGCTAAAGATTTGCTAACCCCATGCTGCCGAATTGATGACGGAGCTTACTCGGCCGAAACATAGGGCGTTAGTCCGCTGAGTCCTCTGACCATAAAAAGGAAGGGATTCAGCAGGTGGCTGGATAAAGCGTCGAACGGCTTTGACTATAAATCGGTCTCTAGAGCAGGAAAGACCAAGGGTTGGATGCTTGTAAAAGCTAACTATTTTTGAAGTCGCAACGAAATTGCGGCACCACTAAAAAATTCGATCATTTTGGACAAGCGATGCGATGGGCGCCAATGCCTTGGGCTGATGGATGAACGACGGTCGCCCTCCGAGCCGCAAACCCGACGACGCTGATTCCTCGATTGGCGCTATCGGTGATGACGTTTCAGGCCACCCTAACGGCAGTGGCCCAAGCAATGTGGTAGGCCTATCCGCTGACTTTGCTGAGCGGTCCGGACCAAGGCGCTTTAACTTTGAGCTGCTCGGCTGTCCGTAACCCTTGCAATCGCCACGCGATCGAGCAGGGATCGCGAAGGGATCCGGTAGGGATCCCGATGGGATCCGTAAGTGAATTGTTTATCGGCTCAGGCTTCAAGCGATTGAAGCAACGTTCCCGGCGTTGTCAATCGCGTGTCGGCCCAGGAAAACGCCAGAAGACTCCGACGCTGCCGCCGTCGCCGAAAGATAATTTCCCCTGAGGTTCGCGAGAACGGTGTTCGCATGAGGTGAGAGCACCGAGCCGCGTCCCGCTTGCTTTGCTCGCAAACAATGTCAGCAATAGCGTCACCACTTCTCGCCTTTAGAGTTAAATTCGGCGTTTAGCTTTCGAAGGGATGAGAGTGGCGCGCTCAAACGGCCAGAACAACAAAAACCATGGTCGTCGCCCTGGCCGGGACAATTTCCCCGCCAAAGTGATCCAACGACTCCGGCAGCGTGTCAACGACCGATGTTCAGCTCCGGATTGCCGAGTACCGACTTCGGCACCTGGCGATAACGAGTTGGATGTGTCGTGTATAGGAGTTGCAGCTCACATTCATGCCGCATCGGCGGGTGGCCCGCGTCCCCTTGAGTCTCTGACCCGGGAGCAGCGGGTATCTATTGAAAACGGCATCTGGCTATGTGTCAGTTGCAGTTCTAAGGTCGATCGCAAGCCGGAGGAATTCACATCGGAAATGCTTCGCTCTTGGAAGCGGCAGGCGGAAAACCAAGCTACTGCGGAACATGGCAGGCAGTTGCCTCATTCCAACGATGCACTTGCTCAGGCATCAATGATTTTGGGCGCTGCACCGGACCATTTTGTCTTATCGGCGATGTCAAACACGGCCAAGGCCACAGCGCTGGCCCTGGGGAGACTGGATGACCGCTTCACAGTCGATGCTGGATTCGCAAACGGCGTCTCTAGGTACACGTTGAGTGTCAAAGAAGACATTCAAGAGATTCCCTTCAGCATCGAGGTTCCGGCAGACTCAGAAAAGCCCTGGATCGAAGGGTTGCAAAGCCTTCAGGACCATGCGCGCGAAGTGAGTCTTCCCATGAAGGGCGCTTCATTTGCCGGTTCGGCGCTCCTTAGCAAACTGATGGCGGGTATGGGGGGGAATTTAGTTCTGGCGCCGCACGGCCGCAGGGCTAGCGTTCACCTTACGATGCGTCCCGGCACGCCTGATAGTTGGCAATTTGACGACATACGGGGAAAAATATTCGTTGGTCAGAAGACAGCACAGTTTGAGGGCACAGCTTGCAATGAAATGCTTACCCTGCAGTTAACTCTACCTAGCACCCATGAAACAAGCTCCTCTTGCAGCGTTAACCTGGGGATCAGCTTTCACACATGGGAAGGCAGGCCCGTCACAGCATTGCCATTCGCCGAGAGGCTGCTACGGCTGGCCGAAGAGCTGATGCATGAAGCCCCGCTTAAGCTAGAGATCGACATCAGCGGTAAACGAATTTCATCCATCGGGCCTAGCAGATTCCCCGATGGAAGGGAGAGTTTTGGACAACTAGCCGGCTGTTTGCTCTACGCGGATCTCGCAGCCAAATTGTCCCTGTGGTTGAACCTTCCAATTGCGTTTCGCGCATGTTCTATCTCCCGATCCGACTTCGCACGTCTTGCGCAAGCTGTCGCGTGGGCTGATCGCGAAGTGTTCGTGGCAGGTGACTTGTCTGACGATCCAGTGGCCAGAATGGATCAAGAAACGGCCGAGGCAATGGGCAAGCAAGACTGGACCAAGGCTCGACTCGAATTTCCAACTGCTCCAGTTAGCGTTTATGGCACGGAAGTGCAGCTTCCGAACTTGATTGTGGACTTGGAGGACGTCCGTCTAAAAGTTGTGCCGGGAGTGCGCGCCTTAGGCGATGTTGAAGTGGCTTTTGAGAGGGGCGTCAAATTCAGATTGGTATGCTGGCTGCCCAATTCGACAAATGTTGCTTCGAGGAGCCGGCACGACTGAATTGAACTTGAGGGCCTGAGAGCAAAGTACTCCAACGATTTTATCAACGCTGTCGACGTTTGCAACCGCAGTCGTATTTGCGGTCGGGGTGCACTCAAGGCAGGAGAACGAAGAGCTTTCGAAAGGTTCACGAGCAGCTCTGTTGATGTCCACATCCCTTTGAGGTCAGGTTAAAGCAAAAGCTAGCGGTATTGAATTGCAGCGTTGTTGCATACTCGAACAAAACCAAGGATCTAAATGAAATGGCTTGCTTTCACGATTGCTCTGTTTTGCCTTTCTGCGCATTCGGAATCAATTTATCTGTGTAAGGCCTATAGCGGGGGGACATTCTGGGTTAGCACGCATTGCAATCAGCACAGCGCTCTCATTGACAGCATCGTTAGCGTTCCGGGCAATCTGCCGTTTCAACAACAGGCAAATCTTGCTGAGCAACAGCGTCGCCCTAATGGTGCAACCACCACTGTAACCACTACGGTGGTGACTAACGAGGTTGCCAGTAAACAAGATGAGTGCAAAGCACTGAATGCCCAGGTGGCGCACTTTGACGCCATGGCTCGACAACCCCAAAGCGGGCAGATGCAAGATTGGCTCAGAGGTGAAAAGCGGAAGGCGCGGGATCGGCAGTTCGAGATTAAGTGCTGACTTGCCGAAAAAACCGAGCGTTAGGCTAGTCTCTGGTTGTTGAAGTGAACACTCGGGAGGCTGCCACGGCCTGCCTCACAACCTGGTGGCCGCGCCATATGTGGTGTTCAACAAAGAGCGGATCGGGGGGTCGAGAAGGCCCTTGAGATGAAAAAGCCCAACGTGTAGCGTTGCATTCCTCCCCAGGCACGCGCTTATGGCCGGCGCGCGGTCCCGTGATGAGGCACACCCGCTGTTAGCGCCGGGGAAAGAGCCCGGAGTGGAGCGCGCCTCCGCAACATTCTAATCCGCGCCAGTTCTCTTTTAGCAAACGCTAACCATTTTAGAAAAACTGATGAGCTTGCGGAGGCTATGGCACGTGCGCCTTTCGACAAAACAGCTGGCTAAGCTGGTGGAGCATCGCTCGTTGCAGTGCCGAGTTGAAGCACAGGCTGTGCTACGCATACGGCCAATTTCAGATATATTCTGCGGGCAGACTGGACCCGGTGGCTCTTGACCGCCGGATAATCCGGTCTCTTTTATTTGAAGAAATGGCGCAACGCCCCAGTTTTTTTGTGGCGGTAAGTCTAGCTTCAGCGCATCGCCTGCCGACCCGAGTTCCCACTACCGAACTAAGCGTCGTCAAAGCGCCGGGCCCATCCGCAAGTTCCCATCTCGGCCGCTCCGAGCAGTGCCTAGCTGGAGTACACCGTAACCCGACAAAGAAAAACCACAGCGGCTATGTCGAAAAAGAGTCTTTCCTTGTGTTTCCCGACACCTGCCTGTAGGATTCTTAGATCCTATCCCGACACCAGGGCGGCAATTACGAAGGAGTTTTGATGAGCAAAGGCCACGATGTCGGATATGTCAGGGTTTCGTCTTTACTGCAGAACACGGCACGCCAACTCGACGGCATTCAGCTCGACAAAGTGTTCGAGGATCGTGCCAGTGGCAAGGACACGGAACGGCCCCAGCTCGAAGCCTGCCTGGGCCATGTGCGAGAGGGTGACACGCTGCATGTGCACAGCATGGACCGTCTTGCGCGCAACGTCGACGATCTGCGCCGGATGGTCAAGGCTCTCACCGGGCGCGGGGTCGCAGTGGAGTTTCACAAGGAGGGGCTAACCTTCACTGGTGAGGACTCGCCGATGGCCAACCTCCTTCTGTCCATGCTTGGTGCTGTGGCTGAGTTTGAGCGATCGCTGATCCTGGAGCGCCAGCGTGAGGGCATCGCGATGGCCAAGGCCGCCGGAGTCTACAAAGGGCGAAAGCATTCCTTGAGTGCAGAGCGTGCAACGGAACTGCGCTTGCGAGCAGCGACTGGAGAGAGTAAATCTGGTCTGGCTAAGGAGTTCGGAGTCAGCCGTGACACGATCTACGCCTACCTTTCAGCGTCGACCCTTCCCAGAGCGCACAAAGCAGGGGAGTGACCCCCTGTTTTTCCTCAAGGAAATTTGCGGTATTGCGGACCGCTGACCTGCGCTTACGCGGCCTTTCGGACGGAGATCAGGCGCAGCCTGCGCACCAAGGATGCCGCCGTTGCGCGCAGGCCGCATTGCTTCTGTCCACTCGCATGGGCGGCTGCCGCCGCGCAGAGGACGTGTGACTACATTGTTCAGCGGCGGACCCCCTCGTTCGAGCCACCGGCCGTTGCAGCGGAGGCACTTGCAGTCAATGATTCCGTCACGCCGGTTGCAGTGGCCCGGCGCAGAAGTGGACCACCATGATCGATTGTCACGAACTAAGTCGATCCCTAATGCTGTGTTACTCTGTTTTACATAAGCGCGGGTTTGGGTTCGCGCACGAACCAAAGATTCGGGTATGGGCGCTTGACCAATGACTTGGAGATGTCGCAGACGCAACGCGAGCGCCTTGCGTTCCTTGAGCTGCGGGCCTTCTTTACCGGGGAGCTCAGGCGGGCTGACCTTGAGGGCCGCTTTGGGATTAAGCCAGCCGCGGCGTCACGCGATTTAAGCCTCCATCGAGAGATCGCACCCGGAAACGTCGACTACGACGCTGCCGCGCGCTGCTATCGACCATCGGCAGCCTTCACGCCAATATTCGATTTTCAGCCCCAGCGAGTTCTATCTTGGTTGTTGGAAGGTTTCGGCGATGGGCTCGATTTGGGCTCGAAGCAGGCGGCGCCGTGCGAAGGGCCGGGGCACTTGGTCGATCCCAACATGCAAGTGGGAACGGTCACGCGGTCGTTTTGCGCAAAGCGGGCGTTGCGAGTGAGCTATATGTCGTTGTCATCCGGCCCAAAGCGCCGGGAAATCGTTCCGGTGGCTTTAGCACACAACGGGCTCCGTTGGCATATCCGCGCCTATGACCGTGAGCGCAAACGCTTTTCTGACTTTTTCCTTACGCGAATAGTCAAGGCCAGCGAGATCGAGGCGCCGGTGACCGAACATGAAGCGCTGCAGGCCGATGAGCAGTGGGCGCGGATGGTGGATATGGAGATCGTCCCCCACCCCGGCATCGCATGGCCCAAAGCGATCCAGGTCGAGTACGGCTTGCAAGATGGCGTCTTGAAGATCAAGGCCCGGGCGGCGCTGGCCGGCTATCTCCTTCGACGCTGGTCAATCGACTCGACACCTGATCACAGGCTTGACCCTGCATCGCATCACCTGTGGCTTCGCAACCCGCAAACGCTCTACGGAGTGGAGAGCGCGGCAATGGCGCCGGGCTTCTCTGCTCGGGCGAAGTAGCGCGTGCGCAAGGTCTCATAAGCTCAAAAAAATTTAAAGGGACGGCATGGCAGAAATGGCAAATATCTGGGCCGAGGGTTGGCACACCGTAATAGTGGGGGCGCTGCTGATCCTAATTAGCATCGGCTTCTTCTTTCGATTTGTCGTTCCAGCGTTTCGCTTGTCGGGAGAGCTCAACGTCGCTATCGCGGCACTGAGGAACATCCGCTCCCAGCTCAATGGAAACGTCGTCGAGCTCGGAGAGATCGAGTCAAAAGCTATGCCTGGGCCTGCCTTGTCGCACTTGTGGAGCGAATACGCCAAGACGCTGCACCCGCAAAGCAAGGATGGAGAGAACGGCCAAAGCCAGATCGTCCGTTGGCGCGCTACCGCCCTTGCTGACAACTTCTTTTCCGAGCAGTCGGTTGTCGATACACGGTTGAAGACCGAGTATTACAAGCACTTGCCTGGAATTTTGACGGGCCTGGGGATCATCGGCACGTTCACTGGCCTGATCATCGGCCTTGGCCGCTTCAAGGTGCCTCAGGATTTAACCAAGGTTCAAGAGCAGCTCGGGCAGCTCATCGACTCAGTCGGCCACGCCTTCTATGTGTCGGCAGCGGCCATCGCGCTGGCGATGCTGTTCACTTGGATCGAGAAGTCATTGGTCGCCGCGCGGTATCGGCAGGTCGAGTCGTTGCGCGAACTCGTGGACAGCATGTTCAAGGGCGGCGCGGGCGAGGAATACCTTGAACGGCTGGCCAATGCAGCGGAGACCTCGGCGACGCAGGCCGCGCATATAAAGAATGCGCTGGTCGCCGATCTCAAGGAGATTATGACAACGCTGGCGACCCAGCAGATTGCGGCACAGGCTCACCACTCTGGCCAAATGTCCGCCGACGTGGGCAAGGCGATCTCCGAGGCCCTCGGACCGCCCATGGAGGCCATATCCAAAGCAGTCCAAGGCGTGAGCGCTAATCAAGGCGAAGCGGTCAACAAGATGCTCACCGACGTGCTGGCGAGCTTTTCGGCGCAGATGCGCGAAATGTTCGGTGGACAGATGCACGGCATGTCGGAGCTATTGCGCGAGACCAGCGAGTCGATGAAGACCACGGCACTTCAATTCGGACAACTTGCCGCCAACATGGATGCCGCAGGGACTAACACTGTCGATGCCATGGGCGAGAAGCTGGCCAAGGCCCTTGATGGCATGGAAGCCCGGCAGCAGGCCATGAATGTCCAAACAGCGGCCTTTATCGAGCAGATCAGGTCTTTGGTGGGAGAGTCCCAGACTGAATCCTCGCGCAAGCTCCAAGAGGTGCTCACTAGTGTCGGCGACCAAGTAGCAGGCGTCGTGGCCGAGCTTCGCAGGCAGGCCGAGGCATCGGCAGAGTCGCAAGGCCAACGCCAAGAGCGATTCGAAAGTGCCACAGGCGCGGCCATCGGCTCGCTCACAGAGCAGATGGAGCGATTGCTTGCGCAGTCCGTTGAAACCAATCGCTCGTTGCAGGACACCGTCGCACGCCTCGCGGGCGCGACAGATAAGGCTATCGCTGGCATGAACTCCGGCGCCGACACGCTGTTTGTCGCCGCTAGCGACTTCGCCAAAGCAGGACAGGGAGTGTCAGACACCATGAAGGCGTCCACGGCAGCAGTCGAAGCGATCAAAGGCGCGTCCGGCCAACTCACGCTTGCCACCGATGGCGCGCGCGGATTGTTCGCGGATTATGGCAAGACCCGCGACACCTTCGCTCTTATGGTTTCCGAGTTGAAGCAGACCGTCGATAACGCCAAACGGGAGGCGTCCATGACTTCCGAAATCATCAGCAAGATCGAAGCCGCAGCCGCCCAACTCGGAACCGCCCAGAAACAGTCCGAGGAATACCTACGCGGAGTCAGTGAGGTGCTGGTGAGGGCCCACGACTCTTTCGCGGAGAACGTTGAACGAACAATGCGCGAGGGCAACCGGGCGTTTCAAGGGGAGCTTTCGAGCGCAGTCCAGTTGCTGTCGGGAGCCATCAAGAATCTCGGCGACACGATTGACGACTTCTCGCCTCGGAAGTGATAGGTCATGATTGGGATTAAAGCTTCAAGGCGCAAGGCGGGGAAGGAAGAGGCGGAGAAGCCGTTTTGGATTTCTTTTTCCGACCTCATGACGGCCCTCATGGTTCTGTTTCTTGTGGCCATGGCCGTCGCGCTGATTGCCGTCACGCACGGACTGGCCACCATCAACAAGGACAAGGAGGAGCGCGACAATACGATCCAGGCTTGCATTGCAGACGTGGACGCGCTTACCAAGCAATCCGAATTCAAGGGCGTGTCAGTCCACGGCTACTCCATCGACTTCGGGACACTTGTGCTATTCGGAAACGACAAGCACACCTTCGAGAATCCCGCGCACGAGCACTTTGTCCGCAAGTTTGTTCCCCGCGTTCTTGACCTAGCCCGTAGCGAGAAGTGTGACAAGTGGTTGAAGCGCGTTGTGGTCGAGGGCTTCGCCAGCCAAACCGGCGACTATCTCTACAACCTGAATTTGAGCTACCTGCGATCACAGCGCGTGCTCTGCGCGCTGCTCAACTCCAAGGCAGGAGATGCTATCGCGTCGTTGGACCGCGAGTTGGTCCAGACGCTCTTTCTTGTTGGCGGATCATCGTTCAATACGAGCGCGGGCGATCCGTCCCAAATGCGGCGCGTTGAGCTCAAATTGGAGTTCCGCGACCTCGGGACCGACAAAGAAAAACACGCCGAAATCCCGTTGGACCCCGGCCTCAAATGCCCCAATGATTTGAGATGAACGCGCCGCTCAACATGCTTCGATCGGGGCTGGGGCCTTTCGCCTCGGGGCTCCGAGCGCCCGAGACAATCTCCGATCCATCGGACATGGTCCGAGCGCGCCAGCAGGTTCATCGAGAGCATGGCGGGGCGGCTATCGGCGCTAACTCGCGCTCCATCATGTCCGCCATCGCGAGCTTTCGCAGGGCGGGCACAGTGGATGGCTTTCGGGATTTGAAATACGTGTGTTTGGGCATGGGCGCCATCGATTCGCAGGGCTGGTGTGCCATTGCCGAGGACAGGCTTCGCAACCGCGTCGCCGAGCTGGTCGAGGGTCAATCGGAAATGCGGCGGCGCATCCGCTGCTTTCAAGCTTTGCTCTCGAGCTACTGGACGTTTCCGATCAATGGCAAGCAAGCCGGCGAAGACGCCAAGGCTGGATGGCGTGAACTGCGTTCCTGGCTGCGGGCCGAGCGCGAGCGCATCGTCAAATCCAAAGAGCCCAAGCCCCCATGGTTCGCGGCGCTGACCAAGCACGTTGCCTTGCTCACCGATCAGCCGTGTGAAAAGTTCGGCGCGGCTCTGCTGCGTGGTGATTCCACCGAGCTGCGTGACGCGATGCAGAGTCTGGCGGTTCCATCTGACTCTTGGGTGCTCGAAGAAGCTGTCATCGCACAAATGCAAGCGGGCTGCGACCTAACCGACGAGCCGTTTAATGGCGCACTGCAAAACCTTATCAACATCGGAACGGGGCGCGGTGGCGTTGATCTCACCGAGTCGCTGTGCCTGCGCTGTGTCTCGCTGCTGGTGTCTAGGTATGCCAAGTGTCGCGAGCGACCAGAACACATGGCCTTGCGGGACGCCGCCGTTTCCATCGTCGGCAATCCATGGCTGCGCCGCGCGAACTGGGATGCTTGGGTTGTCGATGCGAGAGGTAAGCCCGACGACCAAGGCCGCGAGATGGTCAATGGCTGGCTCAAACGTCGCCTGATCACAGACTTCTTTGAGCTGCTCAGCGTTGACGGAACTGGGGACAGCCGTCGCGTGGATTATTGGCTGCGCTTTTGGCCCGCCATCGAAGACATGTGGTTCGCGTTGGGTTCGGACGCTCAATACCGGCGTGGCGAACAGTTCAACGATTTCAGGAACCGGGCCAAGGGGCGGCTGCTCGACTTGGACGGCACAACCGCCGACAACAACGCATTCGTGATGCGCGTCGGTCGCTACTTACTAGTCGAGTTCGGCGCCAAGGGCAACGCGATGTTTGTCTTTGAATGGGACTCGCTTGGACAGCCTTTGCTCGACACCTTGACCTCGGGCAGGGCGCGAGCTTCGGTAAGCGTCCACCGGCTTAAAGACAGCAACAACATTGAGCGGATGATCCACCGCGATTCGGCCGCCCAGACGTGGGAACAAAAGTTCGACAACTACCTTGTGCCCCGCATCGGTCGCCGTCCGAGCGATCCGCCACGCCGCGTCGGCGCAGTTCGCCGAGTTCGCTCGGAAGCGTTCACGCACGAAACATGGACATTCTTCGTGCGAACCCACGGACTACGCGTCGAGGATAACCGCAGCAAGGATGGCGCGCTCTGGGTGCTTGGCGTCGAGCAGCCCAATCATGTTGCCGTCCAGCTTGAAGCATGGGGATTCAGGTCCCGGGCGCCTCGCGGCTGGTTTAAGGAGTATTAAGCGATGCAGTGGTCATCATTTCGATCCAAGGGCGGCGCGTCCGCCAACGCTGAGGGGGCATCGGGCTCGACGATTGCCGTGTCATGGAATCGCGACGGTGCGCTATTCAGCCCCGAGCCGACCCGCGACGGATGGCTCTCCGATGCAGGGAGCTTCGGAGCCGATGCCGAGCTCGCGATGCTGCTGGGCCAGTTGGAGGAGGAGGGCTTCGCCGAGCTGAGAGACGCAGGCGTCAAGCTGGCCTGGCAAGACTTCTACCGCATGGCCACTTCTCCCGAGCACGGGTCAAGCGTCGACGTGTTGAAGCTGCCGCCCATCGAGCAGTGGCGCCCGACCCTGTCGAGCAAAGAGACTCTGGTCGACGAGGGGTTTGCCGTGTCCATCTCTGGATGGCTTGATCCCAGCGGGCAACGCCCGCAAGGCAACGTCGCCATTGACGGCGCCGTCATCAAGGCGGGCAACCGCGTGTCGTTGTTGCCCGAGAGCGCATGGCGCGTAGTCGAATCGGTGGCCCAATTTTGGGCCAGACCGCCGAGCGAGCGCGTCGCGGACTCGAATCGCCGAGCGTGGTCGGCCATTCGATCCCACGCCGCGAGTGCCAGCGCCGACTTGACGGACTTTCTGCGAAAGACCGTCGTTCTGACGCCGCAGAGGCTACGCATTGACATGCGCAAGGGCGAAGGCGGCGGCGCCAACATGGTCGAAGTGCAGCCGGGATTTGATGGAGCGCCGGAGCGCTGGCTCGAAATCTTTGACCGGCTCCGCGAGGTGCCTGAGCGCTACGACATCCCCGACGGCAATGGCATCGTGCATGTGATGCTCGCGCCGGAGGTCCGGACTGTCCTGCGCGAGATTCGCAAGATGCCTGGGCGCCGCATCGCGGGCGACCGCGCCGAGGCGTTCCTGCGCAATCCCTTCGCCGCACTTGGCCCCGATGCGTCCAAGGTGATCGACCCCGCCCAGTTCGAGAAAGCCCGCGACGACGCGGGCGTGTCCTTTGCCCGCTTCACGGCCCGCGCCTTGCGTGATGAGAAGGGCTACCCCTACGCCTGCGCTCTGCTGGTCGAGGAGACAATCCATGGCGAGGTTCGCTCCGATGAGCTGCGCTTTGAAGGCCCGCAAGACTTGGAGAAATTCGTCGCCAAGCTCGAGGCCCGAATCTTGGCTTCGGCGCAGTGCTGCCACTGGCAGGGCTACGACCTCGAAATCTTGGGTGACACGCCGGACCAGGCCAAGTTGCTGCGCCAGGCCCTGCGCGACATGTCAGCCCCCGGTGGTGTGCGAGCTTCGGAGATTTTCGATCTCTCGCGATATTCCGAGCGCGTCGGAGGCTTCGGCGTCGAAAAGCCCTATTACTCCCCGTTCATTGCTCGCAAGAGCGACGACGAGGGGTGGTTTCCCGAGAACGTCGACTTCGGCCTTTGCTACACGCCGCATGGCGGCGGTGGCGAAACAGTGGCAGTTGTGCTCAATGACGATTCCATCGCGGAATTCCGTGAGCAGGTCAGCAAGGCCCTAGAAGAGAAGCGGGAGACCATAGATTTTCCAGGGTGTCCTAAGCCCATCCCGGTCGCTTGGGCCGCCGAGGCGCTTGCCACGCTCGGAAAAGCCCGCGAGGACGTGGGCAAGCGCGAATTTGATCCGACGAAACCCGCGACTAAAGCCAAGGCCGTCGAACGCAAGGGTTTGGTGGTCAAGCCCAACGTGGACACGCTCGACTACGAGGAGCGTCGGGGAGCGTTGGCCCCGACCGGCGCGCCACCCAGGCTCCCCGCATCGCTGCGGGCCGAAATCGCCCTAAAAGATCACCAATTGAGTGGCGTGGCGTGGCTTCAGCACCTATGGAACCTTTCGCCCGTGGCATGCCGCGGAGCGCTGCTGGCCGATGACATGGGTTTGGGCAAGACGATCCAGCTCTTGACCTTCATCGCGATGGCCATTGAAGAGCAGCCCAACATCGAACCGTTCCTGATCGTCGCCCCAGTCTCCCTGTTGGAGAACTGGAAGGAGGAGATCGCCAAGTTCTTCGCGCCCGGCGCGATGCGCGTCCTGACTTTGTATGGGCCATCACTGGCCGAAAAGCGCGTCCCGAAGCGGTCGCTTGACGAAGAGCTTATCCAAGGCGGCGCGACACGGCTTCTGACGACGGGGTGGCTTGCCGGCGCACAAGTCGTGTTGACCACGTACGAGACCTTGCGCGACCTCGAGTTTTCATTGGCCGCGCAGCGCTGGTCGGCCATGATTTGTGACGAGGCACAGAAGATCAAGAATCCCAATGCCTTGGTGACCCGCGCTGCGAAGAAGCAGAACGCTCGGCTCAAGATCGCCTGCACAGGCACTCCGGTCGAGAACACGCTGACCGACATTTGGTGCTTGTTCGACTTCGTTCAGCCGGGATTGCTCGGGGCATTGAAGGAATTCGGCGATCGCTATCGCAGGCCGATAGAGGCCGAAAGCGACGAAGAGAAGGAGCGCGTCGCTGAGTTGCGGGCCTTGATTGAGCCGCAGAAGCTGCGCCGGATCAAGGCCGAGGTGGCCAAGGACTTGCCCAAGAAGATCGAGGTCGATGGTTGCCGGGCTTTGCCCTTGTCGGATCAGCAGCGGGCGCACTATGCCGACGCTGTCGCGGCATTCCGCAAGCGTCAGAAGGGCGACCCCGCCAGCGGGCTGCAATCGCCCTTGGGCCTTTTGCAATACCTGCGCAGGCTGTGCTCAGACCCGAGGCCACCAGGACATATTTCCACCGACTCGGACCCTATTGCTGAAATCGAGCGCCGCTCTCCCAAAATGGCGTGGCTGTTGACGCAGCTTCGTGCGATTGAGGCCAAAGGCGACAAGGTCATCGTCTTCTGTGAATTCCGGGATCTCCAGCGAACGTTGCAACGGGCCATTGGCGAACGCTTTGGCGTCGTTCCTGACGTGATCAATGGCGACACCTCGGCGGATTCGGCCAACGCCAACAACCGGCAGCGGCGGATCAAAAAGTTTCAGGACAAGCCAGGCTTCGCTGTGATCGTCCTATCCCCGCTGGCTGTTGGCTTCGGCGTGAATATTCAGGCAGCTAATCACGTTGTGCATTTCACCCGGACGTGGAACCCGGCCAAGGAAGACCAAGCGACTGACCGGGCCTACCGCATAGGGCAAACCAAAGATGTCCTCGTTTACTACCCGGTGGTGGTGGCGCATGACTTCCTGACCTTCGATGCCAAGCTCGACAAGCTGCTCGATTGGAAGCGTGGCCTATCCACCGACATGCTCAACGGCGCGGGTGACGTGAGCCCCGCTGACTTCGGCGACTTGGAGGCGCCCGACGGAGGCAATGCCTTCGGCAATGAGCTGATCGGCGGCGATGACATCGGCTCGCTGGACCCCGATGCCTTCGAGGCCCTTTGCGCCTTGCTCTGGAGCAAGCTTGGCTACCCCAAAACCATCAAGACACCGCGCGTGGGCGATGGGGGCGTGGATGTCTTGGCGATCCGCGGCTCGGAGGGCGTCGCCATCCAGTGCAAAAGTTCCGGCATTGCAGGTCGTGGGCACGGGTGGGAAGCGGTCAAAGATGTGTCTGCTGGCGTTGCCGCTTATGCGCAGCGATATCCGGGCGTGATGTTTTCCATGGTGGCTGTCACCAACCAACGGTTCAACGACACAGCAAGGCAGCAAGCGAAGGTGCTGAACGTGGAGTTGGTTGAGGGCGATGACCTTGCGCGCTTGCTTGCGCAGCACCCGATGAAACGTGGAGAGTTGGAGCGCTTTCTGCTGGCTGGCTGGACGTCATAGATGCGTGCGCCAGCGCTTGTCGATTTGTAGATGGAAATGATAGTTCAACACTTATGGGAGTAGTCTGAGATGAAGCTGACCAAAGTCCGGGTCCAAAACTATCGATAAGTCGAAGACAGCGAAGAGTTCGAGGTGGGCGGCCTCACGTGCCTTGACGGCAAGAATGAAGCGGGCAAGACCGCGCTGCTCAGCGCGATACGAGGGCTCAAGCCGTCCCAGCCGTTCGAGTTCGACGAGATCATTGACTACCCAAGGCGATTTTCGACTCGATTCGACGACCGGCATCCGGATGGCACCGCCGAAGTGATTCGGATGTGGTGGCGCCTAGAAAAAGATGACAAGGCTGCCGTCGAAAAGCGAATGGGCACCGGGGTCTTGGTGGGTGATGCATTTCAGACGCACTTCGGTTTCGGATACAGCGAAGGTGGTCGCATTTGGGAGATCGAGGTGAATGACGCCAAGGTCTTGGAAAACTTGGTCAGTAAGCACGCCCTAGACGCCACTGAGCGCAACGTCTTGCACGGCGTTCATAACGGCCCAGCGGCTGACAGGGCCCTAACGGGACTAACTGAACGCACTACCAAGCAAGAAGCGCTTTTGCAAGAGATCAAGAAGTGCCGCAAGTCGAAATTCAGTCTGGCGGTGATCGACTTGCTTTCCGCGCGCCAGCCGACGTTTTTTTTCACCTCGCACTTTGAGCGCATGTCGGGCATGGTCTCGATTGAGAAGCTGCAGCAGGACAAGCAGAACAACACGGTCTCAGTGGGCGACAAGATTTTTCTCGACTTTCTCGAATACGCGGGCACCACTTTGGAAGAGTTGAAGAGCGTGGACCGCCGCGAGGAACAAAAGGCCAAGTGCGAGGCCGCGAGCAACGAGATCACCGAGGAAATATTCCAGTTCTGGAGCCAGAACAACGCGTTGGAAGTGGTCATCGAGATTGATAACGCCAAGTCCAAGGACCCAGCCCCGTTCAGCACAGGGATGGTGGCGGACATTCGCATAAAGAACACCAACCACAAGGCCACGTTGCCTCTGTCCGAGCGCAGTGCGGGCTTCGTTTGGTTTTTCTCATTTCTGGCCCAGTTCAAGCAGCTCAAAAAGACACCGGGCAATGGCAACGCCGTCATTCTGCTCGACGAGCCTGGCCTGACGCTTTACGGCAAAGCTCAAGGCGACTTGTTGCGATACATCGTAGATGCCCGACCATCAGGTCATCTTCACCACGCATTCGCCATTCATGGTTCCGATGGATCGCCTCGCTGAAGTCCGCATCGTGGAGGATGTGATCGTCGAGCAGCGAGGTAAGCGCCCAGAGGTCTTGGGAACCAAGGTGCGCTCTGACGTGCTGGAAGTCAGCGACGACACGCTCTTCCCGCTGCAAGGGGCATTGGGCTACGAAGTCACCCAGTCGTTATTCATCGGCGCGAACACTTGGCTAGTCGAAGGCCCGTCCGACATCCTGTATCTGAAAGTGTTGTCGCAAGCGTTGACCAAGCGCCTCCGCGAAGGTCTAGACCCAAAGTGGACGCTTTGTCCGGCGGGCGGCATCGACAAGCTCGCTCCCTTTGTGAGGCTCTTCGGCGGCAACCCGGATCAACATGGCGGTGCTCTCCGACATCGCCAATGGCGACAAGACCAAGATCGAGAATTTGAAGAAGGCCGACATCCTCAAGGCAGGGCACTTCTACACCTGTGCAGACTTCACGGGGAAAGCCGAGGCCGATGTCGAGGACCTGTTCGACGCGGACCTGTTTGTCGAGATGCTCAATGGAGCCTACAAGCCGCCTGCCGCGAGTCTGGTGACGAATGCCAATTTGATGGCAGCAGCAGCAACACCGCGCATCGTCAAGAAGGCCGAAGCTTTATTCAAGTTGATGCCCGCGACGGTGGCAGAGTTCGACCACTTTGGCGCGGCGCGCTGGCTATTGGAAAATCCAAGCTCTCTGGATCCACACACGCCTGCTATCAATGCGACGCTTGACCGCTTTGAAAAGGTATTCAAGACCTTCAATCAGTTGCTGGCGTGACTCTCTTGCCGCAACAAGGCTGGATAACGGCATTTTTAGGGTGGCGAAGGTCCCACGGCGGCGTCGGGTTTGCGTCGCTCCATAGTCCCCTGCGATCGGCCTTGGCTTCGTCTTCGACAGTGGCGTAGGCCTCGCGGTCTGCGCGGGCTTGATCTTTGGCATAGGCCTTGTAGTGCCAGGCCATGCCAAGCTCGATTTGCCGCAGCCCGCAGTCCACGTCACCGGAAAGCACCTTGCCAACAGTACGACCGTAACGGTCGAGCTTTTTCCATTCGATCTCGATTTCCTTGCCGAAAGCGCAGTCCGACATGGATTGCTTCGAGCGCTGCCCGAAAGCCTGCCTCTTCTCGGGAGCGTCGATGCCGACAATCCGCACCCGCGTTTCTTGGCGGTCGTGTAAGACCGTGATGGTGTCGCCGTCGAGAACAGCAACGACCTTGCCCAACAGTGTGTTGGCTCTAAGGTGACTGCTACCGAGAAACAGAGCCGCGCAAGCCCAAGCCATAAGTTTCATGAGCCGGTCGTGCCTTTCAAAATCGTGTAATGATCATTCTCCCGTAAGGATGAGATAGAGTGCATCTCAACTGTACAGGACAGCTCGATTCAGGCATTCATTATTAAAGAGCTCAAACTTCTCTGAACTAAGCGACCGGTGTTGAGGCCCTTCAGTAATGCCTGAAAGGGAATAGCCAGGGCTGAGGGAGCGAGCCGAAAGAGTCTTAAACCAAGCGTAAGGTCGATTCCACAAACTTCACTTCGCAGGGAGCCAACTCAGTGACACCAATCGAGCGCGCGCGCGCTTACATCCGAACGCAGGTGCAGGACCCGGCGCTTTTGCATCCCGATCTGCCAGAAAAAATAAAAGCCAAGGTTAAGAACTCCAATAGCTGGCTTTCAAATTTTGAGCGCGTGGGTGACCTAATCCGGTACATGAAGCGTTTCCAACTGGGGAACAACGACCCAACCTATCAAGCAATGCATGCTCTGGGGCTCAAGACATTTGAAGACATTGCGCCTGTCTTTGAAAAAGAGTTCTCGCTCTGGGTCAATGATTGCACCCGGCCCACAGACTTCATTGTCGGCGACCGGTACAGCGCACACCAGATCTTGATATTTGCGCGTAGCTACGATACGCGCTCAGGTGGGATGTTTGTCTTGGAGTCAGGGGGGAAGCCCGGATGCGTTGTGATCAAAGCGACTCTTTCAGGTGGACACTACGCCAATGAGTGGCTAGATCCGCCTAATCGCCTTAAGTACTTTTTGAAGAGTAGAACAGATCCGAAAACGCAGAAAGTTAACTTCGGAGAGGCCTATAAGCCCAATGAGGCCATTCTAAAAAACCCTGGCATACCTATCCTAACTTTTGTCCGTGATACGGAGGCGGACTTCTTTGTCTATCAGGGAGTATTTAAATATGTCAGCATCGCAACAGAGCAAGACGAATCGAAGTGGTTTGAGCTGATTCGCGATAGCCTTGCGGCTGGGGTGATTGAAAGCGCAACTTTCAAAGCAGAGGTTTTTGAAGAGGAGACCAGGAAATCGCAATCAACAACGAAAGAAGCGAGACTAGCCCGACTAGCGTTGGCGCCCAGAAAACCTCAGAGGATCTTGGTTCTCACAACTGCGTACCAAAGGAATCCCGATGTTGTTGCTGAGGTCTTGGACCGGGCATCAGGAAATTGTGAGCGATGTTTCTACCCCGCGCCCTTCCTGCGTCTATCAAACGGTTCGCCGTACTTAGAGGTGCACCACAAGATTCCATTAGCAAAAGATGGGGAAGACACCGTCAAAAACGCAATTGCCCTGTGCCCCAACTGCCACCGCCGGTCTCATTTTGGATAAATGCCTGCCGCCTCATCGCTTCTTGGACGCCGGAGGAGATACTGGCCGGTTTGCCGCTCAATGACAAGATTGAGTGTTAGTGGGGGGCATTGGGACGATGAGCAGTTGCTGAGCCAAGCCAATGTCAATGCCCGGTCCACCGCTGAAGAGAGATCGGACTTAATGCCTGCGGACTTGAGCTTCCTTTGAGTCTCACAGAGGTACAGAAGTCGGAAGGCATTCTTCACGCGAAGGTCAAAGAAATCTCGGCCGGCATAGGCCTTGGCGAGCGAGCGGTCTTTGGAAGTTGGACCAGGACCGGTCGCTGAACAGCTTTCTCACCGTCGGATTGATAGCAGTCAACAATCATCGGCATCTCGATGACAGCCGGCTCATTCAAGTATTCAGCCAATTGCTTCGTATTGCGATCGCGCCGACTTCCTTAGGGGAGGCCTCCCCCAAACGCGGGGGCGATGTTCACGTGATTGTCGAGGAAACCGAACCAGGATCCGATCACCATGCCTGACGTCGCCACGGCGAGCAAGGCGTAAGAGCTCGGCTTTTCGCCACCAGTCGTCGGTAATGCTCGTGCAGTTGGGGCGGGGTCTAGCGCCAATATGCGGTAGCGGTTGCGACTGACCTGCCCCCTGTAGACGTACCAATCAAAAATGGAAGTCCGGGGTTCAAGATTACTCGATGGGTATTTGGATCGATGGGGATTGAGTTGCACCGCCAGCGCGCTGGCGGTGCAACTCGGCGAATTGAGCTGGTGGCATGCGCCCCAGGCTGCTGTGCGGCCTTACCTCGTTGTAGTCCACGCGCCAAGCGGCGACTGCCATCCGGGCTTGGTGCAAGGTTTGGAACCAGCTCTCATTGAGGTGCTCATCACGGAGCTTGCCGTTGAAGCTCTCGATGTAGCCGTTTTGCATCGGGCGCCCTGGCTGGATCAGGATGTGCCGAACACCATGGGCCTGCGCCCACGCCATGAATGCCCGGCTGGTGAACTCCGGGCCATTGTCGGTGCGGACCGCCTGCGGGTATCCGCGAAACAGCGCCGCCCGATCGAGCACCCGCGTCACGTAATGGCCCGAGATGCCAAAGTCCACGGCGATGTCCACGCTCTCATGGCTGAAATCGTCGGCCACCGTGAGGTACTTTAGACGCCGGCCACCCGAGAGGCTGTCGCTCACAAAATCCATGCTCCAGACCTCATTGACCGTGCGGGCGAGTTGCAGTGGCACCCGTTCATTGATGGGGCGCTTGCCCTTCTTGCGACGGCGTACGGCCAGATTGGCCTGCCGGTAAAGGCGGTAAACGCGCTTGTGATTGACGCCCGGGAACTGCGGGCGCAGCAGATCGTGGATGCGCCGGTAGCCAAAGCGCCGACGCACATGCGCGATCTCCACGATCTTCTCGTGCAGCGCCAGCGTGGTCGGGTCAACCTGCGGGGGATGGCGGTAGCTGTCGCGGGAAAGCCCCACAAGACGGCACGCGTGGCGTTCGGACAGATGGTGCTCGTTGACCATTCGCCCCACCGCCTCGCGCCTGACCTGTGGGGCTAGCGCTTTACCCCCAGGACGCTCTTGAGCGCATGCATGTCCAGATGGGCCTCGGCCAGCAGCCGTTTGAGCTTGGTGTTCTCGGATTCGAGCTCACGCAGGCGCTGGGCTTCGCAGACCTGCATGCCGCCGAACTTGGCGCGCCACTTGTAAAACGTGGCATCGCTGAAGCCGCCATTGCGGCACAGCTCCTTGATCGGCATCCCGGCCTCAGCCTGCCGCAGGAACCCGATGATTTGTTCTTCACTGAATCTGCTCTTCTTCATGTCCGTCATTCTCCTGGTGGTTAACGGACTTCACTAACTTCAGACTGGTACGGCTGCTGGGGGGCAGGTCACGACGAGAGGAAGCCGCGAACTCGTTCAACAAGTCGAGAGCGCGCGCGGTCGAGGCTGGCTGCGTTGGTCTAGGCGAAAAGGCGGTCCTAGGTCTCCTTCCTACGAAGTAGGCGATTAGCTCGCTGTGGCACCGACCCGTCAAGAATTCGATCGTGGCGCCTCGATAGCATGCGAGCGGCGTCTGGTGGAGCCCATGAGCGCATCAATCTGAACTGCTAATGTTCACCACGTGGCAACTATTGATCGTCCTGGAAAAGGCAAAACACACCTTTCGTCAGTAAACCATAGGCGGAACCCTATTTCAACACCTGCGCTTGGTGTCATGTGTCGGGTTAAGGGCCTCTTAAAGGGCGCTTCCCTTGAGTCTGCTGGCCGGCGCAGCCTATGGAACGAACTTTGACTCGCGCTTCCAGCCACTCCGGCCGGCGAGCACACCCCGGCCTTGTTCGTCAGCGGTGAACAACACAGCCCAGCGTCGTGAATTTCCGTCTCCAGCAGGCACTTCACGAATGGCACTAATGCTGCCGCCGAAAAAGCTCGGACTGGTTTGCGTCTCGTGCAGGTAGACGCGGCTGCCCTGCGAAAGGGCCTTGCGCCAAATCTCGCTGAGCACCCATTCTGCGCTTTCGTATTCCCGCGTCGAGGCGTCCACCGCGCGTACGTCGTGGTTGTAGTCGATAAGATGAAGTTGAGTCATTCACCGCCATGATAGAGCACGGAAATCCTCGTGCCGGAGTGCAAGTGCTCGTAACGGTAGAAAAATCGCTGCTCAGATTGCTCGAATCCAAGAGCCGGGAGCGCCAGACGGCGCCCCCATCCCGGCCGTCATCGTCGGGGGCTTGCTCTTTGACCGCTTTTATTAATCAGACCCAGCTTATCGACACGTATCGGCAGAGTCATAAAAAGTCACGGTCTGAAGAAGTGCTTATAGCTAGTAAGCGCATCAATTGCTTCTGAGAAAGTCGGAGCAGGCGGGCGTGAAAGACCGATAACCCCGCGAGACTAGCCACCCTAGCGTTTAAGCAGGGATGCTGCCCCTTCTTCTAAATGTCACCTGATCCGATGCGCACCTACATCAGTTCGAAAGGTGATAGAACTCCAGCGAGGGTCTCGAGATGGTCGTCGTCTATAACGAGCCAGAGCATCTGGCCGTGCTCGAAGTCAAATACATTCAATACTTCTGCAATGGACATGTGAGACCGGAGCAAGTCTTGGTCATCAACTTTGATCATCTCCATGCCGGCCAAGTTCGCCTCCTGAATTGTCATGCCTAAGCGAATTTTTTTTTGGCCGTGATTAACGCTGAGGAATTTGGCGAGCCCGATTTCGGCGATCAGCCACCAAGCCTCGTCGAGTCGAACCGGAAGAAATGAAAATGAGTGCATCAACATAAGTTGACGCGCGTGCGCAACGATCTGCCAATTCGTTACGGTAACTGGCGAAGCCACCATGAGGTTACCTACAGTCCGTTCAACGTCTTTCATCAGCGCTTCCTCTAGTCCAATGCACAGCTCAATCGCTGCGTCAGTTGCGTGGCGTGCATAAGCGCCAATATGCATCGCGTCGTTCCGAGCAGTCTGAACAGTTCGATAAAGCGCTGCGAAGGGTTTGAAACGAGATTGTTTATTGATCGCGAGTTCATTCAGCACGGGCGATTGAAGGGCGTATTGCGCAATTCGATTTTTGTACCGCTCGAGCGTAGCTTGCTCCCCAAGCAGACGAAGGCCTAGGGCCTCCAGCGCAAAACAGATTTCGCTGAAACTTTCTGCGTCAGCGAGCGCCGCGTATCGAGCGGTTCGAAGTTGATTGCGGTAGTGCACGCACTCAACGGCTTCGAGCCTGCGGAGCGGGGGTAGATCTCGAGGGGGCATTCAAGCTAATTTTCAGTAGATGTTTTAACCACTACCCAGATGTTAAGCGATGCATTGGTCGGTGTGTCCAGGAAAAAAACAGAGGAACCAAGCCGGTTGTCGGTTGGATAGTTGACACAGACTTGGGCGATATCAAATCGACATGGTCATTCGTCTGCCGAGGTAGGCTTTAGATTGGCGAACTCAAAACCGTACTGGCTAGTAGGAGAGCCGAGACGGTCCACAAATCAGACGAAATGTCGTCTGATTGCATCTGCTGGAAAACGAGCAATGGAATCGCTGGTCGTGCCGCGCACTCGACACTAGTCAGACTGCAGCCACTTCAAGAGAAGCGTTTGCATCTTGGCGGCAAAGCCGATTGGCCTGCCCGCTTGATTGATAACGGAAGCCTCTTGGATGGCACACAAGGCTTGCTGCCTTCCCCGACGACGACTTGAACCGAACGATTGCAACGGTGCTCCGGGTGCTCCGCTCAAGATTTGGGAATAACCTGGCCGCATGACCCCACCCTGGCTCACAGCGCGAGCCTGTTCAGAGCTTCCCAGCGACGTGCAACCTGAACAAACGATCAGTGTGGCAGGCTCAGGAGGTGAGCCCAACGGCTTGCATCATGCTCATTGTTACTCAGGAGATGACCATGATTCTTATTGACCGTTTCTGCTCCTCCGAGCTTCGCGTTTCGCTGCCATGCCGGCGTGCGCCTGCACCAGCGAGGTATTCAGCCTCGGTCCCTAGTCTGTTGGTGCAGCATGGGAAAGACCATGCACGACGCCCATGGAGCCGTGCCTCAATAGCGTGTCGAAGTTCACTCGGCGCCGCCTCCAGGGGTCATCAGTCGCACGAGTACGTATAAGCCAAGGTCGATTTCGGCGTGTATGCGGTGCGCGGACTCGTCTAGGCGGTCAACACGGCGGACCCGCCGCCTCACTGGATCGTGATTTTCATCCCACAGCACGGCACTTGCCGTTGCGCCGGGGGCTAGATCGAACACCCTGAACAAAGAGAGTCAACCATGTCCGAACCTATCATCGTTCCCATCGAAATCGGGGACTTTACGCAGAGCGCCCAGGCGGGACGTCCCGAGCCCTTCTACGTGAACCTGGTGATTTCCGACCCAGAGGTGATTCTGGCGTCCTCCGAATACCCCGAGGGACGCTCGCGCACCGATTTCTTGCTTACGGCACTCAAGATCGGCGTTCTTTCGTTGCGCACTGCACGCGGAGTGGTCGATGGCGATGCCGTGCGCAAAGAAGGCGAGCATCTGATGTCGCAACTCACCGAGCGGCTCAATGGTTGGCGCAGCCTTTTGGAACAGGGGGTCACAAGCTCGCTTAGCCACTACTTCGATCCGCAGGAGGGCAAGTTCGTTGAGCGGGTCGAAAGGCTGGTCAAGTCCGACGGTGATTTGGCTACGATGATGAAACTGCAAGTGCAGTCTGCTGAACAGAGCCTGAGCAAAGTCTTTGAGCAGTTCATCGGTGAAAACAGCCAATTAATCAAGGTACTGGACCCAAGTGGCGACAACCAGTTGGTCTCAACGCTCCAGCGCACTCTCGATGGCGTGGTTCAGGCCCAGAACGTGTCGATCTTGGGCCAGTTTTCTCTGGACAACAAGGACGGGGCACTGAGTCGATTTTTAGGTGAGCTGGTGGAAAAGCACGGCGACCTCCACACCGCGCTACAGGGGAACATGAAGGAGGTGGTGGCCGAGTTCAGCCTCGATCGCCCGGATTCGGCGCTGAGCCGACTGGTGTGCCGGGTCGAGACCGCGCAGAAGAATCTCACCGAGGAACTGAGCCTGGACAACGCGGGCTCGGCGCTCAGCCGCCTGCAATTGATGCTGCAAGAGAACCACAAGCAGCACCTGGAGCTGGCGAATAAGCTTGCCGAGAATCTCAACGTCGCAATCGGGCAACTCCAGGTGCGTCGGCAGGAGGCCGACAAGAGCACCCGCCACGGACTTGAATTCGAGGCCACAGTGTGCGATCAGGTACGGGTAATCTGCGCGGGCGTGGGAGACGTGGTCCAGGACTGCGGAACCACAACCGGACTTATTCCAAACAAGAAGGTGGGCGACGCGGTCATCACCATCGGCCCGGAGAAGGTAGCCGCTGGCGCCCGCATCGTGATCGAGGCCAAGGAAAGTGCCTCATACGACCTTACGGCCACCCTTGCCGAAGCGGATGTGGCACGACGAAACCGGGGCGCCGGCGTCTGCATTTTTGTGCACTCTCAAAAGACTGCGCAGGCGGGTATTCCTGGTTTCCAGCGTTTTGGCCAGGACATCGTTATACGCTGGGATGCCGACGATGCTGCTTCTGACGTGTGGCTCAAGGCTGCCATCATGGTTGCCACTGCCATGTCGGTTCGCGCCGCCACGCACGACAAGAAAGACGCGGCCAGCTTTAACAAAATCGACGATGCGCTCACGCGCATTCGCAAACAGGTAGATGGCTTCGAGGTGATCCGCACCAGCGCCAACACTGCTGGTAGCGCCGCGGGCAAGATCATGGAGCGAGCCAAGATCATGGAAGACACGATGCTCACTCAGCTGGCTTCTCTTTGCGACGAGGTCAGCAAGCTCAAGGCCGAACAGGATACTACCCACTAATCGCTCGGCAACCGAGCAAGACAAAAATAGTGGGATTTCGAGTGGCAATCCACACTTTTTGTGAAACACTGGCTCAGCAATAAGGGAAGGGGAGGAATGAGCGAAGTCGTACGTCTTTATCAGTACAAAAGCCTCCTCAGTGGCGTGTCTGCAATGTCCGCGGAACAGTTGATGTCCAAGCTAGAGATCTCGCGCGCCACACTCAAGCGTGATATCGCTAAATTGCGCGACCAGTTGCATGTGCCAATTCGCTTTGACCGCGATCGCGGTGGCTACCGGATCGAGCAGTCTGCAGGCCACACGGGCAGTGAGCTGCCCGGCATGTGGTTCAGTTCACAGGAGTTGCTGGCGCTGGCGACTATCCAGCAGTTACTTACCCAGCTCGCGCCCAGCATCCTGGGTCCCAAGTTGCGTCCCTTTAATCAGCGCCTCGATGCCCTGATGGCGCAACAGGAGCTCTGTGGTGAGGACGTTGCAAAGCGCATCCGCCTCACGCATTCGGCAGGCAAACGGCGCTTGGACGCGCAAGGTTTCGAAGCCGTCGCCGCGGCCACCATGGCCCGCAAGCGCTTGCATGTGAAGCACTACAACCGCCAGAGCGGCAATACCCTGGAGCGCCAGCTCTCGCCACAACGGCTGGTCAACTACCGCGACAACTGGTATGTGGACGCATGGTGCCACTTGCGAGACGACCTTCGAAGTTTCTCGGTCGACGCATTAAGTGAAGTGCGGGTGCTGCAGGAGACGGCCACAAGCATTGCAGATACTGAGTTGGATCTGGTCCTCGGAGCGAGCTACGGGATTTTCGGCGGAACCCCCAAAGCCAAGGCGGTTTTGCGCTTTACAAGGGAGCGGGCTCGATGGATACGCCAAGAGACGTGGCATCCCCAGCAGGTGGCACGCGAAAGGCAGGACGGCAGCTTCGAGCTGTCGGTACCGTATTCAGACGAACGTGAAATCCTTGGCGAAGTGCTTCGCTTTGGCGCCGACGTGGAAGTGCTCGAGCCCCAAGACTTGCGCCGCAAGGTTCAGCGAGCGGCGCTGGCGATGGTTGATCGGTATGTGTGAACGGAGACCAGCTGTCACCGGCTCGGTAATAAGTTGCCCGCGAACTTCTGAAGGCCGGGTGGTTTCGTTACATCGAGCAAACACAAGGAGAGTCTATGGCCGCTTATACATTCCTCTGGGCAGGAGATACTTGGGAACAGCGTGCAACGGATCGTGCTCTGCGCGAATTCCCATACATTGACTACGTGGCCGGCGACGGAAAAAGGCCGCTCTCCGAAGTGATGGAGGGGGATGAAATCTTTGTCGTCAATGTTAAGCATGGGCATCTGCGCATTGGGGGTCGATTAGTAGCGGACGGCCGACCCGTACCCGAAGCTGAGGCGGGGCGGAGATTGCCGCGCAACCGACTCATCGGGAAGGAGCTTTATGTATTTGCGAAGGCTGAGTCTCTCGACCGCTTCCGGCACGATTTCTACCTAGATCAGCACGAAGCGCTATCTTTAGAGCTGATCGGCGCCAATGGGGCACGAAAGGAGCTCACTCGAGAGCAAGCTGGTGGCGGCGCTGGAGGGATCTACCGTCAGGAGTTTCGTCAACCCTTCCTACTTTCACCGTCGTCCGCGGCCTTGCTAAGACGCAGTTTAGGTATTTCAGTTTCTGATACTGCCGAGAAAGCCGGGGCGGAACTCCTCGCTGATCTCGCACAACTCGAGCATACCGTTGCAGACAAGACGGACCGCGAAGTCCTCGCGAAAGCTAGGATTGGACAAGGGCGTTTCCGGTCCGAAGTAGAGAGACGCTGGGGCTTAGGCGAGGTTTGCGCCTTGACCGGGTTAGCCGTTCCCGAAACACTGATCGCGTCGCACATCAAACCATGGCGCGACTCTAGCAACGATGAGGACTAGACCCGATGAATGGACTACTGCTGGCTGCTCACGTTGACAGGCTGTTTGATCGGTGTCTACTTGGATTTCGCGAAGAACGCGGCGAGCTGGTTTCTGTCCTGCACCACAGGGTGCGTGCGGAATGCTCGAAGGTCGGCATCCGGGATGGTTCTCGCTTGAACATGTCGCAACTCGGGTTTTCTGACTCGGGCAACCTGCGTCGTTACATGGCAGGGCACTTCGTTCGTTTTCTGGCCGGCGGGGGAAGCACTTCGACCTAATGATCCTGAAGAAACCAAAGAATGAAGTTGAGGTCGGGCGTGGGGATGATCTAGCCGATCTTCCTGTTCGTTTTCGTGGCACATGCTCACGTCAGTCCCCGAACAATCCGGCCAACTCAGCAGTTTTGCAAAGCTGCTGCAGCTTAGAACCTTGAATTAATGCAACTCCACAACGGATCTCATCTCTTTTCAGCCTCCGACCTTGTCCACTTTCTGGAGTGCGAACACCTGACTGCGCTCGACCTGCAGCAAACAACAGGTGGGCTGCCCAGGATGCAGAAGACCGAGCTGGGCGAGTCCGCTCTGCTGATCGCGCGCAAGGGCAATGAGCATGAGGCGGCCTATCTGGAAACGCTGCGTGCCCCAGGCTTCCAGGTGGTCGACATTGCGACCGAGGGCGGTAGCACAGAGGAAAAGGTGGCGCGCACGCTTGTCGCAATGCGCGCCGGTGTCGATGTGATCTTCCAAGCCACACTGCGACAAGGCTCGCTGTTTGGTCATGCGGACTTTTTGCTGCGGGTAGAAGGTGAACCATCCGCTTTCGGCAGTTGGCGCTACGAGGTGGCAGATACGAAGCTGGCCCGCTCGCCAAAGGCTAAATTCCTCGTGCAGCTGGCTTTTTACAGCCGTCTCTTAGCGGTGGCCCAACAGGCTGAACCAAGGCACATGCATGTCGTTCTGGGGGACCAGACCCAGCGGGCGTTTCAGTACGCGGACTACAAGCACTACCTTGCGGTTCTCCTGATGCGCTTTCAGGCCCGGGTGCAGGCGGTGGTTTTGGGTGAAGCCGCCCCGACCTACGGTCTCCCGTGCAGCTACTGCGACCTTTGCCACTGGCGCGAACGCTGCGAGGCGCAGCTCCTCGCCGACGACCACCTCTGCCAAGTGGCCAACATCCGGCAGACGCAGTGGTCGAAGCTGCAGGAAGCTGGCGTTTACACAATGGCCTCTCTGGCCGCATTGGCACCGCAAGCCGCCATCCCGCGCCTGAACCCGGAAACCTTCGGCAAATTACAGTCGCAGGCAGCGTTGCAGGAGCACGCGCGTCGCACTGGTGAGCGCAAGCATTTAGTGCTGCCCCTCGACCCGAATATGCGTCGCGGCTTCTTCAGAATGCCGCAGCCCCATCCGGGCGACATGTTCTTCGACATGGAAGGTGATCCGCTGGAAGTTGGCGGGCTTGAATATCTGTTCGGCGTCGGCTTTTATCAGGAGGGTACCTGGTCTTTTAAGCCCTTCTGGGCACACAGCCGCAGCCAGGAGCGCGTGGCCTTCGAGCTGTTCATGGACTTCGTCACTCAACGACGACGCGACCATCCGGGCGCTCATATCTATCATTACGCCAGCTACGAGGAGTCGGCGCTCAAGAGGCTGTGCAGTTTGCACGCCACTCGCGAGGTCGAGGTGGACAACGTGCTGCGCGAAGGAGCCCTGGTGGACCTGTACAAGGTTGTGCGCGAGGGCATCCGCATTTCGGAACCTAGCTACTCGATTAAGTACGTCGAGCACTTCTACCGGCCGGCGCGCGATGGCGATGTGCAGAACGCTGGCGCCAGCATCGTGTATTACGAGCGGTGGCGTGAGACGCAGGACGCGAAACTTCTGCAAGACATTGAGGACTACAACCGTGACGATGTGGATTCGACGCTGCAGCTGCGTGATTGGCTCCTGACGCTCCGACCGGCCGAAGTGCCTTGGAAGACGCGTGATCTTGCCCGGGCGGTGGATGAAAGTGGAGATGGCGCTCGTGGAAACGATGGAACCGGTGGGGACGTGCTGACGAAGACGCAGTTGGCCGAGCATCGCCTGGTCAAGTACCGCAAGCAGCTCGTCGACCGGCTTTCAAGCGACCGCGCTGAGTGGACGACGGTTGATCATGCATCCGAGCTGACGTGGCAACTACTCGATTTTCATCGACGAGCGGACAAGCCCGCGTGGTGGGAGCTGTTCGCTCGCATGGACAAGTCCGAGGAGGAATTGTTGGATGACCCCGAGTGTCTGGCCGGTTTGGTGCCAGACCCGGTGAACCCGCCGCAGAAGGCGCAGCGCTCAGTGGTCTACACGTACCTAGCCCCACCTCAGGAAACCAAGCTGGCCAGCGGCGACAGCTGCACCCGAACCGACACGGCGGAGCCGCTTGGCAAGCTCACTTTCGACGAAGCAAGCCGGCGCGTGCAGATCAGACTCGGACCGTCCAAGCAACCTTTATCTGAGCGTCTGAGCATTGGTCCCACTGGGCCAATTGCATCGTCCGTGCTGATCGAGGCGGTGTACCGGTTTGCCGACAGCTTTCTGGCGCAGGACGGCAAGTATGGTGCTTTGCATCGCCTACTGCTGCGTGAGCCGCCCCGGCTAAGCGGCCGTGCTTACGGCCAGGCCATCGTCGCTCCAGGCGGCGATCTGGTGACGGCGAGCATCGCGGCCGCACTGGCGATGGACCATACCTGCCTCTATGTGCAGGGGCCCCCGGGGTCGGGCAAGACTTATACCGGTTCACGCATGATTTGCGCCTTGCTGGCCCAGGGCCTGAAGGTGGGAATCACGTCTAACAGCCACAAGGCCATCAACCACTTGCTTGCGGGCGTGATGCAAGTGGCGGCCGAGGAGGGGCTCACGTTTAGGGCTGTCAAGAAGTTCAGCGCGGTAAACCCGGATTCGATGTTCGAGGGCCCGATCGGCGGCGTGCAGAACATTGCCGACAACGGCGACGCTTTGGCTTCCGGTGCCCAGTTGCTGGCAGGCACGGCTTGGCTCTTTGCCGACCAAAGGGCCGACCAGCTGTTCGACGCATTGTTCGTCGATGAAGCCGGCCAGGTGGCGCTGGCTAATCTTATAGCTGCCGGAACCTGCGCGCGCAACATCGTCCTGCTGGGGGACCAGATGCAGCTGAGTCAGCCTGTGCAGGGTGTGCATCCCGGGCGCTCTGGCGACTCGGCCCTCGACTATCTTCTCGATGGTGCTGCGACCATAGCGCCCGATCGGGGCGTCTTCCTCGCCACATCCTGGCGCATGCATCCCGACGTCTGTGGCTTCATCTCGGACGCGGTATACGAAGGCCGCGTGGAACCCGAAAGCGGCAACGCGCGCCGCACCCTGGTTCTAAACGAATCGGCGCATCCTCTGCTGAAGCCTTCGGGCATAGTGCATGCAGCCATCGATCATCAGGGGTGTGCGCAAGGCAGTAAGGAAGAGGCCGCGCTGGTGGCCCAGATCTATGCCAGCGCTATGGACCAGCGTTACACCGACCGAAAGGGACTTGCCCATGCAATGACTCCCGAAAACATCCTTGTGGTAGCCCCGTACAACGTGCAGGTAAATCTGCTGAAGCAGACCTTGCCGGCCGGAGCACGTGTGGGCACCGTCGACAAATTCCAGGGTCAGGAGGCTGAACTGGTGATCGTCTCAATGACCACATCTAGCGAGGCAGACCTTCCGCGGAACATCGAATTTCTTTACAGCAAGAACCGGCTCAACGTTGCCATCTCCCGAGCTCGATGTACCGCGATCGTCATTGCAAATCCAGCGCTGATGGCGATAAGGTGTCAGACAGTGGAGCAGATGGCGCTGGTCAACTTGCTCTGCTGGGTTGCAGAGGTAGCGTCCATGCCTGCGCCGGATCGTCTGTAGGTTTAAGGTGAAGCCATGAACGCAGCTATGTGGTGTCAATCATGCAAGCTTTTATTTTGTTTGTGACCCTGCTCCAGGTTTGTTGCTGGCTCTTTTGGTTGTGGCTGTTCTTTAAATTCTTGACCTATTTCTGACGTAGCTCTTGATCAGGATGAAGTCACGGAGTCAGGACGGGGCATTGATCGGCCTGATGATAAGCATGCGAAGCACAAGGCGGCTTTTTTGAGCTAGGACGCATCAGACTTCACAGGCTCTTCGAGTACTCCGACCTGATTATTAGCCCGCATCGCTCAGCAAGGCAGAATGCAACTCATCAGGGGTGATTTCTTAGAGCGCAAGCGCATATCGAGGAACCCTTTTTCATAAAAATTGTAGTAGAGGTGCATTTGTCAACACTAAGCTGGGAGTCCGCGAAAGCGCTGTTAGACGCTCAATTTCCGAGGCATGTTCCACCGTCCGGGCGCGAGCCGCAGAACGATTACATGACTGCATTCGACCTGCCGAGCGGCCGCGTCCTTGGACTGACAACGCGAGGGAAGGGTGCTGCTCAGCTCTGGCTGGAAGCTGACATACCCCTTCCTCCCTTCGGCACTCCAAATCTTTATGAAGCAGGTCAGCCTCGCATCCATTCACTAAGAGGGGTAGTGCCTCGGCTTTGGGGCGACCCTCGATCAGATATTCCGACGGCTCCAGCGATCAAGGTTTCTGTCGAGTCCGAAGCCGAACTTGCCTCCCTTATCCAGTGGTACCTCGCTTCCACACGTGCAAAGACAAACTCAATTCAGCCGATAGTAGAGCAAGGAATGTCAGCAATGCAAAGTTCCGACAACGTTTCAAATTTGGTTCTCTATGGACCTCCTGGGACAGGTAAGACCTACGAAACAGCTCGCCGCGCGGTGCTGTTGTGTGACGGTGCGGTGTCGGACGACCGGGCCGAGCTCATGGGCCGCTATAACGAGCTTCGTTCGGAGCAGCGCATTACATTCGTCACGTTTCACCAGTCCTACGGTTACGAAGAGTTCGTCGAAGGTCTAAGGCCCCGCGTCGATCCTGTATCGAAGCAAGTGGTGTATGAAGTAATCCCAGGAACATTCAAACGGGCCAGCGACTCAGCGCGGATAGGGAGTCTCGCGAAGCCGGGGCTGGTAGGTAAGCCACTCGCCGAGCGCACCGTCTGCAAGATGTCGCTGGGCGTGTCTGGAAGCAGCGAGGGGGCGAAGGTCTTCCAGTATTGCATTGAGAACGCGTGTGTACTACTGGGCTGGGGCGACGAAATTGACTTCTCCGATTGCAACACGGCGGAGTCGATTAAAAAAAAGCTGCTCTCTGAAAAGCCTGACGCAGACCGACCGGACTCCCTTGTCTGGTACCTCGACTTCTTTAAAAACGAGCTTAAGGCTCACGACATCATCGTGGTGTCTAAAGGCAATGGCGCTTTCCGCGCCATTGGCGAAGTCAGCGGTGAGTATCAATACGTAGAGGACGCACCATTCCATCAAATGCGCGCTGTAAAGTGGCTCGCAGTGTTTGAGGCCGGCCGACCCGTGGGCGAGGTGTTCGAAAAGCAATTCAGCGCGCAGACGCTCTACAAACTGAACCCTGAGAAGCTTCGATTCGACAACCTCACGCAGCTGGTTACGAGGCACACGCCAGAAGAGCGGAAGCATCATGTGTTTGTTATCGACGAAATCAATCGGGCGAACATCTCCAAGGTATTTGGCGAGCTCATCACTTTGCTCGAGCCGGACAAGCGCGAGGGCTGTGTCAATGCATTGAGCGTGAAATTGCCGTACTCGGGGGAGGATTTTTCGGTTCCATCCAACCTACATGTGATTGGCACGATGAACACAGCAGATCGGTCTATCGCATTGCTCGATACGGCGCTACGTCGTCGGTTTGATTTCGAAGAGCTAATGCCCCGGCCGCATTTGCTTTCGTCCGACGTTGATGGAGTTAACGTTGCCAAACTGCTCCAGCGACTTAATGAGCGTGTGGAGTCACTGTACGACCGCGACCACTGCGTTGGTCATGCCTTTTTCATTGGTGTCGGGAGTCTGGCTGAGCTTGAATTCGTATTTCGACGCAAAGTTCTTCCACTGTTGCAGGAGTACTTTTTTGAGGATTGGGCGAAGGTCCGTTGTGCGCTGAATGACCTAAGCGAAGGAAATTTTCTGCGCAGACGCGTTCTACCACCCGTCCCAATGGATGACACCGATGATTTATCGGAAGGCCGAGTGATCTACGAGGTGAACCCGTCCCCGTTCTCGACGTCAGCATTCAAGCGCATTTACGAGTCTGCCTGATGGCAATACTTTCCGTCCAGGAGCACGCGCGAATCATTGTCGGCCCAGAGTTCAACGCCGAAGCTTGCACCATAACGCCCTTGCAGCATTCGCAGCTAGAGAGAGCCAACGAAGACTACATGCGGCGCTTCGGCGAAGCTTTCCTAAACCACGGTCCACGTCGAAGTCTGGTTGCACGGCAGTTTGTTGGCGTAGTCTCTTTCGGTAACGACCATCTTGAGGTGCTCCCTAAAATTCAGAGCGACACGACCGCAGTTAGGAAGAGCCTGTGCACAATGATTGCCAAGAGCTTGGACTTGGAAATACATGCTCCAGGCCACGGCGATATGGACACCACGCACGACTCTGTATTGGACGTCCTTGTCCGGATCTTCTGTCGAGAAATGTGGCAGATGGTACGTAGCGGTCTAATTCGCCGCTACGTCCCCCGCGTTGAGTCGTTGTCGTTTTTGAGGGGTAGATTGAGTGTACCGGCACAGCTGCGCACTCAGCTGTCGCGTCCTGACCGGCTAGTATGCGAGTTCGATGAGTTCACAGAGGACAACTCACTGAACCAAATCCTCAAAGCAGCGGTCCGAGTGCTACTTCAAGTTGTTCGGAGCACTGCTAACCAGAGGTCTTTGTCGGAGCTTCTTTTCTGCCTCCAAGATGTGACAGACATTTCTGTGGACGTTTTGCAGCACACCGACGTGAAGCTGGACAGGCTTGCGAAGAGGTGGGCCCCACTGTTTTCCTTGGCTAAACTCTTCTTGCGCGTTAGCTCCCAAGACGTTTTGACAGGGGGACGGCGCGGCTTCACGCTTCTGTTCGACATGAATGAGCTTTTCGAGGCTTATATCGGTGCCGTGATTCGCCGCGTTTGTGCCAAAGGACCTACTCGCGTTACCCTTCAAGGCCCGTGCCGTTTCCTCGCTAAGCGGATTGAAGGTCGGCAAGCGTTTCTGCTAAAGCCAGACGTCGTTGGCTCCCTAGCGGGTGAGGTCTCGTTCATCTTAGACACGAAATGGAAAAGGTTGAAGCCACAACATTCGCGTGAGGGCGTTGCTTCGACGGATGTTTATCAAATGTACGCCTATGCGACTCGTTATAAAGCATCAGACGTTCTGCTTGTGTACCCCCATCATGCCGAATTGGGGCACTGGCAGCCGCGTCGCGCGGAGTACATCATCCAAGCCGAATCGACTCCATCTAGCTTAGGCAACGCGAGAATCTGCGTGGCGACGATCGACCTGCGAGACCTGGCCACGGTCCCCAGTCAACTCGCCCGGATGCTCGCGGCCCACCTTGACCACTCTGCCGCGAGCGGTGGCCATAGGGTCGAAGTCGACGGTGTCGTGACGATGGCGGGGTAGTCTATCGTCTAGTCTCTCGACTACTTGATCACTTGCCAATTCGGTTGCGGAATTGAAACGACCCGAGAATGGGAGCATGGCAACCCTTCACCCCACATTACCCAATGCATCGCTTTTCGGCGCAGGCGCCTACCGCGAACGCGACATCCTCCACAGGTTGGAGATGGGGTTGCCCACAGGCTGGGACATATTTCATAGCGTCGACTGGGCCTCCGTTCACAATGGCCGGGTGCAGATAGGCGAGGTCGATGTGGCAGTCGTCTCGCCAGGCGGCTTTCTTGTCCTGGTCGAGGTGAAGGCGGGACCTGTGGAGGAGGGTGATGATGGGCTGGTCAAGCGCTATGGACCACTGGGCGACTCAAAAGACATCGGTTCGCAACTGCGTCGCAACCATAGCGGCTTGTTATCTCGTCTGAAAGATGCAGGTCTGCGCGAGGTCCGCGTAAGCACCTTACTCGTGCTGCCAGATTACCGTCTTGCTTCCCCCGTGCTCGGTCACGTGTCGGAAGCAATCGTCGACGCGGAAGGTCTGCCGGATTTACCTCGTCGGATTCAGCAACTCGCGCCTTGGCAAGCGGGGGAGGCGAGCGTGCGGGTACGGCTGCTGGACTTCCTGGCGAACCGTTTTCATGTGGTCCCCGACGCGTCGTGTTGGATCAGCCAGGTGCAACGCGCATCGGCTATTTTGGGAGCAGGGCTAGCGACCTGGGTGCCCAGCATTCGACATCCGTCCGGACTTTATGTGATCGAAGCCACTGCGGGTTCGGGCAAGACACAGCTGGCGCTCTCCCTGATGATGCGTGCTCGCAAAGAAAACCTGAAATGCGCATACATCTGCTTTAATCGAACGCTGGCCGACCACATCGTCAGTCTGGCCCCACCGGCCTGCCAGGTGTCGACCTTCCATGAACTGACAGTGGAGCATGCTCGTCGAGGCGGTACTGAACCCGACTTTCACAAGGTTGGTATTTACGACGAGTTAGCGGACAGATTCATAGCGGATGCACCAACGCTTCAGCAATCTTGGGACCTGTTGATCCTCGATGAACATCAGGATCTGCACCCCTCATGGGCGCAGGCCCTTCTCAGTCGTCTTGCAGCAGGCGGGCGTGCCTACATCATGGGCGATGACCAGCAGCGTATTTACCCCCGAGAGGAGTACGACCTGGAAGATGCGGTGGTGATCCGTTGCATGGAGAACTTCCGCAGCCCTCGCAGAGTAGTGGATACGATGAATCAATTGAGGCTCACGCCAGAGCCGGTGGTGGCCCGTTCAGCCTTTGCTGGACAGCTGCCCGGATTCCATACCTACACAGTAGGTGCGCGCGCCTCACTGGCGGCGCTCGAACGATGCGTCCGCGGGCTGCTTGAAGATGGGATCGCCGCTTCGCAAATAGCAATCATCACCTATGCGGGAATGCGTAATTCTGCGGTGATTGCTGAGGAGAACATAGCCGGCCACCGGACCAAGCGATCTACTGGCGCATATGACCAAGCGGGGAATGCGCTATGGACTGAAGGGGATCTGCTAGTGGAGACTGTCTATCGCTTTAAAGGCCAGAGCGCACCTGTTGTCGTCCTGTGCGAGATGGAGTTTGATCAGCTCGGCCAGAAGGAACTTTGTAAGCTGTTCGTTGGGATGACGCGCGCACAGTTTCGCCTTGAATGTGTGTTGTCAGAAGCATCCACCCAACTGCTGATGGCACGAGCGAGCTAGCTTCCCCGCATATCGGCGGCATATTGGCTCGACGTCTAAGTGAGCCCGCGGCTGCTCAATTTGGTACGTCACCCGGTGTCGTACCTGCAGCGCAATATTGGCTCCTCTGCGCCAATCAGTGTTCCTAGAATATGACTTCCGTTAAAAGCCTCATTAATTCCTTTTTGACTTTCATTGAGTCAGGGTGGAACCGCCCGTGTCCGCCCGTCCGCCTTTCAGGCGGGCGCGCAACGGCACCTCATGTAAAAATAACCTGCGCTTCCGGCACAGTCTGTTGCATAGAACAGGACCCCTCTTGGCCAAGTTTGACGACGACTGCTGCTGTCATCGTGGACTTGTCCGAACGCCGTCGCCTTCCAGTGCTCGCGTTTGCACCTAAGTCGAGTCATGCCGCTTGGGGCGCCCAGCTCGTTGGAATGGTGGCCAAAATTGACAACTACGGGGTTCTGACTGGTTCACTTGGCGATGATGAATTGCCGCGTTTCACTCAGTCGGTGGAGTTGCTGAAGACCCGCGACATTCGACTAGTGCTTGGAAGATTTGATCTGGAAACTATCATCGAAGAGTTAACGGTGAAGTCAAGTCCAACAAAAAACCTCGCAGTGGTTATCGACGAGGGATGCATCACCGAACGGGTCGATGCATCAGCGCGAGCACGACTGGCCAAGGTCTGTCTTATGTTCGAAGGGCCGCTCATTCTCGTAACAGACTCAGATGCACACCTTCGTCGGTTGCTGAAATGAGAGAAATAGAGCGGCTGGGGCTGGTGTTACTCCCGTGACTAGGGAATATGTATTGTCGGGTTACCTGAACGGACGCCGTGTGTCCGCATGCTTCTTCAGAAATACCACTCAAGAAGTTCGCCGTCGGGCCAAGGAAAAGTGGGGCCTGGAATGAGCATCCAAACCTTGACTGTGTGTAGGCACGACGATCAAAAGTCAGGCAGCGTAGCGAGACACATGGACCGGTTTGTTCTGCCAGAGATTTCATCCAATATCGCCAGGGAGCACGATGGCGAGATAGTTACGCAGCTAGGCGGGGAAGTGATGCTGTCACCTCGCGAACCTCTCGTTGCACGGATCACGCAACAGCTTAAATGGGATCACGTGTCGCCGGACCGCCCCAGTTTGCTCCGATGCTCACCGAAATGTGGTCGTCGTGAATGAATTTACTCGGAGGCACGCTGATGCGCGTCAACGCCCGCGCAGCGACGAAGGTCCAGGCAGCGAACCGCGCGAAACGCCGCACGGAGTTGCAGTATGTTCAGATCGGTGACGCGCTGTTATGCAGGCGCTCGTTCAAAGGGCGCGCATACTTCAGCCACATCGTCAGGCGACACAGCGGCGCATCCATTTCGCCACGGCGGATAGAGGGCACTTAGCCGCATTAATGACAGCACACACGCGGAGCCTATGAATGGCGGCCGGTTTAATCCGGCTACCAAATGGCGTAGCTCGCGCGGGTGTCCGCACCGACCCCTCATCCAGACTCTCGGCGTAACAACGGCAAGCGATTGATGGGAGCCACGACTCTGTCACCCCGCGCGGCCAAATCCTGCTGCTTTCTCCCGAATGGCTTTTATCCCACCGGGCCCCATGAGTTCAGTGTCTAACAAAACTTGCACTCCCGGCATTCCAAGTTCTGGCCACTTTTGTTCAACCCGCGTTATCGGCAATAGCTCTCTTGGTGGTAGCTTTTTCGCTTTGAGTTGGCTCGTGACGCTGTAGAGGGCCACAACCTTAATACAGCCAGCGAGCGCCTCAAATTTTGCGTAATCTGCTTGGAGGCTGTTTCTCGCCGCATTGCTGCCTTCGATCTCGAAGGCAGCAACCACCGTGCCGTTTTTAAGCCAGACCCAGTCGATCTCTCCTGCCGCCCCGCTCGAAAGGGGAACCCGAAACTCACTTTGAACTTCTAATCCAGCTGTCCGTCCGGCTCGACGAATAAGTTCGCCAAGGTCGTGCATCGTCAGGCGGTCGAGATCTAGAATGTAATTTCCAAGCAGCCTTCCTTAGGTGGTCCGGTACGGGTCTGGTCATGGGTGGTTTCCTCAAGGTTGAAATGCGGTGGTGACCGATAAGGTTTTGGGGGCTACTAGCTCTTGACCATAGAGCCTCTTCGTCGCCCTACGTCGCTAGTTATATGTAGAGTCCCCGACGATTCGGTGCATGCGATCGTGAGCCTGTGGGACGCGCCCTGCCGTGATCTCCCGCATCAACCACGCACTGATCGGATCACCCCCCGCGGAAGGCGGCGCGGTGTCCAGGGTGACTGCCGTTCAGCACGCGCAAGGAGTAACGTGCGGCGAGTCAGTACGCAGACGAGCGATGGCGGCCGCCTCAAGCGTCATACGTTCCTGAAGTGCTCCATAGTTGGAGAAGTGCAGGTACTGGTAGATCGTTGTCTCTTCAAACTTGTGCAGCTGAGGGAGCACTTGTTTCGCAATAGGTTTGGGCAGCTCGGGGAAGAGCCTGCTGTCGAGCAAGCGCCTGCTGTCGAGCATGAGCCTGATCACCTTGTCCGACAGAAAGACGTTCCGCTTGGCACCTCGCTGGATGAGCGCGTTCAGCTTTTCTAAGTGCGCGGAGTCGAGGTCCTCCGCCACTAGCTCACTGCCACCGATAGTCGGAATGTGCAGCAGTTCGACGAACGACACGCGGCACGCCTCCTCCGGCTTGAAACCCGTATGTGCAAAGTTGCGGTGATACCGTTGGCCGTCGCCCCTGTAGTTGTCCAGAAGAAACGGATGGTGCACCTTGTGATGCCGCCAGAAAGCAACGCCATCCTCGTGATACTCCTGCACATGGGTGAAGGCGGGACTGCTTTCGATTTGAGCGTCGTAGTTTGCATCTAGCCCCACGAAGACGAACTCCGCACTTTCCGGCCGGGCACCTTGGTAGGGCTTGGCGCGGAACATCTCGGTGAGTTTCTGGCTGGGGTGTGGCTGGTACACGCCGGTAGCTTATGAGAGATCACCATGGCGCGCAAGTGGCGCAGTCGGGCCATTTCCGCCGGCGGGTGGTCTCGCCCTACCATGAGCGAAAGGGTCGCCCTGATGGAGGTCGGGGGATGTAGCTTCGGGTGGCGGGTATGACCGGTCGACGCAACACACACTAACGACCGCGAAGGCGGAAGGAGTGTTGCAGATGAAACAGCGGCCACGGATCTACTACTCGGACATTCAGAAGGCCCTGATGTGGAAGCGCTGGAAGCAAGGCTGGACGCTTCATTAGATCGGCAAACTCTTCGATCGTGCCTATACGTCGATTCACAGAATACTTGCGGAGACAGGTGGATTCCGGCCAGCGCAGCGACTGCGTGCATCAAGTGCATTGACCTTGGCGGAACGCGAGGAGATCTCGCGGGCGATGGTGGCAGGCGAATCGATTCGTTCAACGGCGGCGCGGCTAGGGCGCGCACATCGACGATCAGCCGGGAGATCAAGCGCAATGGAGGCGGTGAAGGCTACCGTGCAAATCAGGCCGATGAAGCGGCTTGGGAGCGAGCGCGGCGTCCAAAGCGCTGCAAGCTGATTGAGGACCGCGCCTTGGCCCGAATCGTTGCTGACAAGTTTCGCTTGCTCTGGTCGCCAGAACAAATCGCAGGTCGGCTCAAGCATTCTTATCCGAGCGACGAGAGCCATCACGTGTCACACGAGACCATCTACCTCAGTCTGTTCATTCAAGCACGGCCGAGGGCGTGGGACACGATCCGTACGCGTACCTGCGCGATGTTCTGGAGCGCTTGCCAACGCATCCGGCCAGCCGCGTCGAAGAGCTGCTACCGCATCGCTGGCAGGCTCCACTCGCGCGTACTTGACGCTGGCCACCGTCGTCAAGACGGGATCGCCGCGCGCTTACCTAGCGACATCCTCATGACACGGCGCTCGACTTCCCCGCCTAGCGCGGAATTACTTGCGGCGGACGACACAAGACACTCTCCATGCGCCGCTATAAAATCGAATGCTTTCGCGCCATTAAGGGCCTCATCACATTCAATACACCCGCGACGGGAGCGCCATTTGCGGCGGGGCAGGTCCACGACCTGGATAGTGATGAACTACTGACGCGCGTGGCACCGATCACGCGGGCTGGACTCGCGCATGAAGCCGGCACGAATGCCGTCGTCGCGCTTGGTATGGGCGCGATGCGACTTAAATCACGCAATGCGAAGCCACATACTGGTGTCCACAGATCCGTTACCGATTCACCGTCGGACCGGCGCGTGTAGCTTCAACGGTTATGAGCCAGCCATTGCATGCGACCTTGCTTCAGCGCTACTACTGCAAACCTACATCGGTGTCGACTTAAGCGCTATCACCTCCGCCTGGCTTCGCCAAGCTTAACCCTCGCATCGAAAGCCGCCAGTGATAAGTCCACCCGCAACCAGCTTGCAAGCACTTCGGGGAGAACTGGCAAGTTGGCGTCGGGCAAGGGGTCATCAGCGTCGGGGTTCCTCACACCGCCGCGTTCGTGCTCGTCATAAACCTCTTCGTTAACGTCCACGTCAAAGTCCGGCTTGCCAAGAAGCACTTCGAATAAGCGAGCGCGGCTTAGAACTCGTTCGTATTGAAATTGCTCATAGCTTTGGGCCAAGAACGGGATGCCGACGCGCACGTGCCCGTTAGAGCCTTCGCCTAGCCGCCCTACACGGTCAATACGGCCTATCCGTTGCTCGAGCTTGGCAGGATTCCAAGGCAGGTCGTGATGGATGATCTCGGCGCACTCACGGTGCAAGTCGATACCCTCCGATCCGATTCCAGTGCACACTAGGATGTCGGGTGCAAGCGGCGAGTTGAACGCGGCGCACAGCCGCACCCGCTTGTCGGCTGCCACGCCACCGTCCAACACCTGCACCATCGTGTCATCGTTCAGCTCGACGCCCCGCCACAAACTCCGCCGGGCTGTATTGGTCTTGTCGAGTTCATTGATCGAGCCATTAGCCCTGGCTAGTGAGCGAAGGAATCGATCGATCCGTTGGAGCACGCTTTCAGTGCTACCGCGCTCGCGCACGGCGGCGTGGAGTGCGTCCAGCAGATCGTCCCGCTCCCCTCCGGCGAAGCGCCCGACGAAATCGGGGCGCAGAGCAACGCGTCGCAAGCCAGTTTGCAGGTCCAGCACGAGCCGGTAGAAGGTGACCCGATGTTCGGCACGACCATTGAGGTCACCCCTCGCAAGCATCAACGCTTCGTTATCCAGCAATGCCCAGAAAGCAATATCGAAATCGGTCGAGACTCCATCCGTCCATAAGTTCGTACTGCCACCTATGACAGCGCGGCGCACCTCCTGGACGGTAAGGTCGAACCCCGCTGCGTCAAACTCCGCCTCGCCGCTTTTTGATGCTAGCACCTCGGCGGCCTGCGGCCCGCCCGAACCAACCGCCTGTACGAGATCATCGCCTATACCGACCAACGCTTCGATGGCCGACCCCGCAGACTTACCGCTGCGGAACTCGTGACGCAGAAACCAGAGGTCAAAGAGCCGGAGCACTCGCCGTGCGGTTGGAATCGCCTTCTCGCGACGAAGAACGAGTTCGGCGAACGCTCTGGCAGGTTCGAACAGCTCCGGCTCGTCCCATGCCCCTGCGCGGGAGTGAGCTGCGCACCAGCTTCGGTGCAGTTGTACATCAACGAACAGATGCCTTTTGTCCAGCAGGTGGTTCCGAGCTTCAGTGGCCGCAGGCATTGAACTGACCGAGAGAATCTCCGCGTCGATGGCGTCCTTAATCTCCTTGACCGTGCTGACCCTTTCGCAAAAAATCAGCGTCTTTTTCCCATCGCGATAATTCGAAACCGCGTGGGACACCGTCGCGGCTACCTTGGGATGCTCAGAGAGGCTGATTGCAGAGTCAAAAAGCTTCATGTAATCCAGAACTGGCCCGGGCAAGCCAGATCCTGCTTGGCGGGACTTTTCACAGCTGGCGGCGTAGGCGGAGTAGCTGGACGTCAGACCTCGCACCAAATGTGCGCGAGTGGTTTCACCCTGCTTGTCGCCCAGCGTTGCTGCACGCAGCCGCTGATCGAGACGCATCGCCATGTAGTTCACCAGTTCATGCCGCTCGTCCCACATACCGCCGGTGGCGTAAATGGAATTGCGCAGCAGCTTCTGCTCCAAGTTGAACTCCTTGCCGGCGTGGAAACTACGGTGTCCCTGATCCTTAGTATGCCGAATCATGATCTCGCCAAGTTGCTCCAGCAATGCGTCAACGGAAATCTTGTAAGCGCAGGCGCGCCGGTAGAAGATTGCCAGTGCAGGCGGGACATCCTGCGTTTGCGCAGAAGATTCCATCCATGACTGCAGTTCGGCAATTGGGTGTTGGTCCATAGAACTTAGCTGCTCTACCTCAACCGAAGTCAGCGCCTCAAGAGACTTCAAAAACTCGTTATTGGCGTCGAGACATCTCGACACGAGCCCATCGTCGCCGGCGATGAGGTCGAGTACGCGCGAAGTAGGGCCATCAGGTGTAACCGCATATCCGAAGATTCGCGCCATCTCTTCCGGACCCAATTGCAGAGGGGTGGCCGTCATCAGCAGCTTATGCGGTACCGCTTTGGCGAAAGTCGCCTTGAATTGGGTGCTCCCGTTCGCGCTGCCTTTCCAGTTGTGCACTTCGTCCACCACTGCAAGCTTAATATTTGACTCGTGCAATTTTCGAAGCACCACTGCATCAAGCAGGTCGGAGAAGAACGCCGAGATTTTGTTTTGCCCGGCCGTGTCCGCTTTGCGCTCTATTAAGAGCCAACGCTTTCGCAAAGTCTCGTCTGTCGCAAGCGCCGATTCGACGCTCTTGCTCAAGTTGTAAAGGTTTGACTGCCGCATCTCGGCAAGCTGTGAAGCTTCAAGCTTCGGAGAGATCACAGAACCTTTGGCCTGGAGCACTCCAATAATCCTCTCGCACGTTTGCTGGCGCTTGTTGCGCAGCAGTTCCGAGAGCACGAACCCGGCGAAGCGCTGGGTTTCGGCACTGTTGCTTTTGGGCCTTCGCATTGCGTTCATGCCCAAGATGAAGACGTTCGGTTCAAATCGATCCTGTTGAGCGGCGAATTGCTTGAACAAGACCTTCACCTGGTCGATCGACGATGAGCTGTGGGTCCACAGTCGGCCGTTGGCGACCAGCATTCGCCGCAAAAAGTCGTTACGTTCCGCATTTTCTTTTTCCAGAAACGCTTCCCAAGCCGGGATGCAGTAGTCCGAAGAAAAGCGTAGGGCGGAGCCGGATTCCCAGTTGAAGCCGTTCAATTGCGGCCACCGATTCTGGCGATTGCTGACCCAGCCCTTCGTCACAGCCCACGTCCACAGCGAATACAAAATGCAGCTTAGCGTTTCCGCGCTCACCTTTGAAACCGACTTGTCCGTATGGTCATGCAAATTAGATATGAGGCTCCAGTAGTCACGGACTACCAGCGGCCGGAGCGATCCAGCACCTTCGTCGAGATAAGCACTGCCAAATCCTCGAATCTCCTGTTCCCACTTCGCGCGCAGCACTGCACTCGGCGGCGTCACCAGCAGCGCCTTGCCACCTTGGCCCAGTACGGCCTGTGCAACCACCGCCATGGCAACGTATGTCTTACCCATTCCCACCTGGTCGCCCAGCATTTGGGTGTCGCTATTTTCTGCGAAGCGCCGGCAAAACTCCCGGGCCGTAGCCCGCTGACGCTCCCAATCCACGGCCAGTTCCGGCCGGGCAGCCTTGGCATTGACGAAGCGGTCGAATGATTTAACGGACATAGGAAGACAGGCAATGGTCGATGTACATCTGAAGCAGGGGCGAGTTGGCAGGGGGAGGTGTACTTAATCCGGCCAGGGCCGGCGCACCAACGGGAGCCGGCAACGTCCGCCACATCAATGAAAGCTCACCCAATTTGAAGAGGTGCTGAACCTGCGTCGACACCCCGGCCTGCCGCTCGCGCTGAAGAATCCTGACCAGCGTGGTCAGCGGGCGGCCGATCATTCCTTCCCACCGCTCGGCGCGGGTTTCCAGCGGTTCTTTCAGTACTGCATCTGCCCGCTTGCGGTACTCTGCTTCCAGTTGCCCGAAAAGGTGTAGGTAGCTTTGCATGACTATCGACGCGTTCTCCGCACGGTTATCACTAATGCGCCCGCTAACGCCCAAATCCTCCCCGTCTCCGCCTTCGTCAGGCAACCGCTCGCCTGCCATCATCGCCGAGCTATTCTGCTGACTGCCGATCTGGAAAGTGATCCAGTCCGCCGCCGTCTCATTCAAGAGGCACTCGCGCTGCTCGAACAGCTCGGCCGAGTGACGGAACGGGAGGTAGTACACCGCATCTGCGACTACCTTCGACGCAAACCGAAGGTTGCGGCCGCCGATCAATCGGGCGAACACCGTACGAGCCGTTAGCGGCGCGCTGTAGCCATAGGTGAACGCCAGAGTCTCATTGCCCCAAGTGATTTTATAAGCGGCCAGCTGTTCGAGATTTTCCCCGGTGATTTCGAACCGCACCTCGTGCTCAGAGGACGCGACAAGTTCAATGCGCTCAATGAACTCTGGGTAAGCTGCCCACTCCTCATAGTCCTCCTCGTCCCTCACCTTCTCGGGCACATCGACAAGACTTGAATACCGATTGACCGTATCCGCGTTCATAGCCTCGGCCAGCCGCTTCACGAAATGCTTTGACTCTTCGTCCAACACCCAGGCGATGCCCAGCTCCCGGTTTGTGCCATCCCAGGCCCGGCGAGTGAAATTCGCGCTGCCCATGTAAACCAGCGCGTGGCCCTGGCCCTGCAGCACGAGAATTTTCGCGTGGAGGTTACGCCGCAGGAGCATGCTGTCCACGGACGCCCCATCGTTAGCTTGCTGAATGCGTAGCCGCTCTGCGTTGCTAAGCTCGTCGGCTATCAGATTTAGCGTGCAGGCTGTGGCGCCGCCGAAATGGTGGCGAGCCAGCCCCTTGACGTTAGCGGCATCGGTCACGATTCGTAGTTCGGAAAAGTCGTGGAATGACTTTCGCAAATCTGTTGCGAAAGTTGCCTGGCCCGTGTCGAAAAACGGACTGACCGCAAAGACACTTTTGACTTTAGTGCCGGGAAAGTGCATCGCCCAAAGTTGCGCCAGCTTTTCCAGCCCGTTGATGCCTGCATAGCCTGACGCAACGAGGAAGCTGGACTGTTCGCCGTGGTCGCTCCACTGCTCGATCCGCTGGCGGACGGTTTTGATAACGCTGGCCAGCGAAGCCGATGCCAGCGCCTCATGACCTTGCTCGATGAGGTCGACAAACTCGACCAGCATAGACAGGTTTGCCGTTTCCTTTTGCCGCCACTTGAAGTGCTGGAATACCTCCCTGTTCGAAAACATGCCCGAACGCGTGAGGTTCATCGAACCTAAGATCAGGTGAATCGCACTCTCGCGGACGATCAGGTAAGCCTTCGGGTGGTGACAGCTGAAAGCGGGCATGCGAACCGGAAGTAGCTCCATGAAATGGGGAACCTGATTCATCTCACCGGTTTTGCGGGAATCGTAGATCACGACCGGCGCAATCGCCGAAATCCGCTGCAGGTCACTCTTGCGTAGTTCGTAGTTATCGTCGAGCGGTCTGCCCACCAACAGATTCAGCAACTGCTGGTCTTTGAATTCGTAGGTAAGCGCGAGCACATGCTCCAGGGCGCCTTGAGAATCGTCCATCGTCTCCGCGAACGAATCGCGCAGCGATTGGTGGGTAGGCGCCTTACTCATGGGCTTGCTCCGGTCCAATCCGAATACACGCGGCAGCGGCGGAAATGCCAATCTCGGCCCGAGCGGAACTGCAGCAGGTCCATCGCGGCTTCTACAGTGTTGATGGTCTGCAGCGACTCGAGAACTTCCGCGTATTTAGGTGGGTCGACGGTGTCCCCCACCAGCAAGCCGGTTTCATCGAGGAACGCTGTCACTCCTTTGCGCTTCTGGTGCCGGGTGTGGTGGTCGCAAATGGCCGTTTCGATGGCTTCCAGCGTAGGGTCTGATTCAGCGAGCGTTGAAAACAGCTTGACAGGCTCGAACGAGCTGCCGCGAGCAGCCGCTCGCCTAGCCAGCTTGACTATTGCCCCAGGTAGTTCATCGAGTACTGATGGTTCGCTCAGCGCGATGCTGGACGTGAATTGGAGCTTGAGAAGCTTGCGATCGAAAAGAAACTGCACGGCACCCGACAGCCTCTCGAACTCGGACATCGCAACGATGTCCTCGGCGAGGGTTGGATAGCGTTCAACCAACTTGTGGTAATGCGCGGTGTGAGCCTCTGCCTTAACTTGCGCTTCGTCCAGTTCAGACAGCGGGACGGGGTCCTCCCAGATGGGTCGGCTGCGCGGATTGCCTTCTACCCATCGATTGATTTGCGCCTGCCAAAGCGACTTCTCGGCCCGCGTCGCGTCCGCCAGCAGATGCAGCGACGCAGCCAGCTTTTGGCATTGTTGTAACTCAAAGGTGTCCCCACGCGACCAGCAGTCCAACCAGTGCTGGAACCCGCGACTGCAGCGGTCTTCCATCGCGCGTGCGAGCTGGAAGCCATCGTCCGTCATTGCCTTGCCGCCCGGCTGCAGGAAACCCCAAGCAATGCTGGGCTGGGTATAGTGCCCGAGCGTGCCGTAGGCCAGCCGAGCATACAGGCTGTGCTGCTTGGGTACTTTGCGAAGGCTGAACTCTCCGTTGTCATCCGTCAGTGGTTTGTACTTGCGCACGTTCAGGACGGGAACGCCCTGAATCGCATTGAGCAATCCCCAGAATATTTCAATTTCCCGAAATCTGCGCGAGAAACCTGGCTGTGTCGGCGAGAGGCCCCGGTCGTGCAAATACTTCCATACCGCGCACAAAACGCCGTGGTAGGCCGGATGGTTCGATAGCCCAGTGAACTGTCGGAAAAGCACTGCCTGGAACGCGCTCGCCGGCCGCATGAAGGCAAGTGGGTCGAGGAAGCCCCCTTTCGTGTCCACCACTACGTACTCGCTCAGATACATACCGCATTTCCTCTTTACTTTATTCTTGTGTCGCAGCTACGTTAATTGGTCGTGCGGGAAGCGGCTGCTCCACTACGTGCGAAGACGAAGTGATTGATTAACTTTCGAAATCCTCTCCGCTCCATCGGATCGCTATTCCAATTGCAAATTCGATAGTGGGGCTTGCGAACACGGCGTTCCGGCGACCGGGCATGCTTTGGGGACGGAGCCATTCAAAAAGATTGTCGACAAAGTAGGGGACATTTCCTGCGGTCGACGCGTGGCCTGCGGGAGGCTTGGCTCCCGTAATTCCTGACATCGCGCGTAGCGAAACATGTCCATCTTGTTCCTTCAAACAGCGTTTGATGCGGCCTACTTTTAGAGATCGAGACTCTTGTAAAACGAGCTTGTCGTAACCAGGATAGCCTGGCGGCTTGCTCTCTTAAGCGCCTAATCGACTATTAGCGTTGCATGGGCAGCTGGCGGCCTCCCCGCACTTTACCGCCGGTCTGCGAAGCAGCCATCACCTCCGCATTTCGGCGGTTGTTCGCCTGAATGACGACCTGTTGCTCACCGCCGTGCGGCATCATCACTCTAAATTGAGAGGTTAGCAGCATTCGCTTCTCCTCAAAACCGCTCAGCTTAGGAAATATAACGACAGTTGGTGTCGCAGGAAATGCGAGCTGAGCGACTTTACGATTGCAAATGCGGGTCGAGGTTATCCGTCGCCAAGATGTTAAGAAGGTAAGGGTCGGTTGCATAAACCGAAAATCTTTGGGTCGATTCTTGGTCGCATGCGATCTGCCGATAAAGTTCAATCGCGCCTGGGTTAGTGCTGGACGCTGCCCAGTGCACCTGACTCCAGCCCATACCTTTAATTGCGGCAAAAAACTTTCTCATCAGGGACGAGCCTGCCCCCTGTCTGCGCGCTGAGCACTCCACATAAAGGTCTTGGACATAGCACGCGGTTCCGTAGCCGATGTCATCATGAAGCACTGCATTGGCAAATCCGATAACCCTGCCATCCAGAACAGCGACAACAAAAAAAGCGGTAGAAAACTGCGCTTCCTTGAAGCACTCCCAAGCCTTGGCAGCTTGGACTTCGCCTTCCCAAGGATTGATTGCAGAGACGTACTCAATGTAGAGCCGTTTCCAACACGCCTCCTCAGCGAACGAAAGGTCTCGAACTTCGATGGCGCTAACCGAGGCAGTTCTAGTCATACAAATCCCATCATGTACTTGCCGCCTTCAGGCTTGCTTTCCTGCTCGGCCTCAAGTTCATCGAGCCACCCTGTCGCATCAAGGTTCAGTTGAAGAGACTCTGCTCGACGCACTACATTGGCAAAATCCCCAGGCGTCAGAAGATCCAAGCGTTCAAGGCGCGATGACAGCGCCGCGTCCAGACTCTGATGAAGCGCCTGGCTGGGTTGCAATCCAAGCGCATGTTCGCAAAACAGGAACTGTCGCTGAGCCATTGACAAGGGGAGAAACTCCAGCCTGTACTCGAACCGCCGCAGAAGCGCAGCGTCGATGTGTTGTCGAAAGTTCGTTGCGCATACGAATACGCCGTCGAAAGCTTCCAGGCGGCGGAGGAATTCGGACGTAACCGCTAGTTCCGCGCGGTTGGACGGCCCATCGCGTGAGCTCAGGAGGGTATCGGCCTCGTCAAGGAAAAGCACTTCGCTATCTGCTTCGCAGCCTTCGAACATCTGCGCAACATTACGCTCACTCTCGCCAAACCACTTCGAGTTGATATCGGCGGCCGTTTTGTAGACCAGTTCTCGACCGAGGCACTTGGCAATTTCCGCTGCCAGCTGGGTCTTGCCAGTGCCGGGCGGGCCGCTAAGCAGCAGACGGCCACGTTTTCTATGGGAAAGGCCGGCTAGAACAGCTTCTGAGGTGATTGAGCCCTTGCAATTGATATACCGAAGGTCGAAGCGGGTTGAGCGCTCGGGCACAGTCGCTTGCCGCGTGTGCCCCAATGTTTTGAGGGTATCGCCAACCATCAGTTGTACGGCTCTGTCTGCAGCAGGTCCTTGCGCTCCTGCTAGCGCACAAAACTGGGCAGCCAAGGAGATAAGAGCCGGCGACACATGGGGGTCTGCGGCGATGGCATCGAGCAAGGGCGCCGTGCAGCCGACCGGTTCAAGCCGCGACCGCGCGATGTTCAGACGCAGCGCACGTGGCGTAGTCGGGAACTCGAGGCAGTAGGTGAATCTCCGGACGTAAGCTGGGTCCAGATGATCCACCCTGTTGCTGATCCAGATGACGGGATGCACGTTCGTCTCGAGCATCTGGTTGATCCAAGCCTTGCAGTCGTCGGTCTTTCCCATCATTCGCGCTATTGAGCCGTTGTAGTTTCCCTGGAAGATGTCCTCTGCTTCGTCCAGCACAACGATGCTCTGCCCAGGAGCCGCGAACACCTGCGTCAGCAGGAAGCTCGCCAGCCGTGTTGAGCGGTTTGCTCCATCACCGTCTTCGTTTTTCTCATCGATGCTGAAGCCTTGGGCATGGGCACGCTTAACAAGAGCTGAGGCGGACTGAGTTTTACCGGTCCCTGGGCCTCCATGCAGCAGGATGTTGACGCCAGGCTTCTTCTGGGCCAACGCACACACCAGGGCGCGTTCCAGCATGGCAGCGCGCTCTTCAAGATGAGGCCAGCTGATTTCGTCGTTTGTTCCTGGCTCAAGAGTTTTCAGGACCAAAGCCGGGATGTCCTCGGGACAGGAGGCATTGAGCAGATGCATGCCTAGATTGGACAGGCTGAGCATGTCTTCCATGTCTGTGTTGAACGTCCATCTCTCAACCCTGAGAAATCCGCTCCGGATCAATGGTGAGCCTCGCTGAAACATTCCCCGTACGCTCACCTCGTCCGGAGTGCCGAGGGCAAGAGCGAATCCGCGGGACACGTTGGAACTGCCGGGGCGAAGCTGAAACTGTCCGATCCCCAAAGTCGAAGTGAACCCGGCAGCGCATAAATGAAGAAAACGCGTCTCCAGTGCATTGAACTTGAGCATCTTAGAGAGCAGTTCGACATTTGCATCCATGGTTATACGCCTTGTCGCAAGCAGCCGAACAATCCGGCGCTCCAGCGCCTCGAGCAGAGGCATGTGGCGAGACTGCGGTCGAAAGAATGCTTCGCCGATGACCGCCAGCATGAAATCAGGCGGTGGGTCTAACGGCAGTTCGCCCGTGTTCTGTGAACTGACCCATTCCGTAACGCAGGCGGCAGAGTCCTCGCCTGATCTCGGCGAGTACCGCTTGAATCCGTGCGGAGGTGAGCTTCCTTCCAGACAAGCAAGCAGGAGGCTTTTCTTCAGTCGTACAACCGGCCAGAATGTTCTTGCTAACGAACAAATGTCAACTTCTTCTGGGCTCACCGGCGATTCACGGTAAATCCGCAGCAGGGCCAGCACCAACCTCAGGTTGGCGACGGGCGCAGGTTTTGGAGACAGTGGATCCCAGTTCGGTATCGGCATTCAGACCTTTCTAAGCAAGAAGGTCATTGTGCTGAGAGCTGCGACATTTTGTGTCGCACCTAAGCGCCTGACGAGGTGGCAAGCAATCCTGTTGGGTCTTTAGCAATGCATGTTCTGCCGCCCCCGAGCTCGCGTAAGCAACTGCTATCTGCTTCCAAGAATTGTTTGAGACGATCAAGGAGTCACCACTGCCAAGGGACGGCTCGATGCACCGAGATCGTCAGCGGGGAAAAGACAGGACAGTTGATCTCCGCGAGCGCCGGCTCTCCTCACTCGTCTAGCAAGCCAATAATTCCCCTCATCAGCCTACGCTATGTTTTTGTGCGCGAAGGAGGACCGCGAGCAATTGCCGAGAAGTTGTTTCACCTCGGCCTCAACGTTGGGGGTCCTGGCTGCGCTCGGTCAGTCCAGCTCGGCGAAGGCGGCAACCAAGGTAATCCGGAGCGTCGACGGCGGCAGCTCGGGGTCCTGCGTCGTCGCGAAAATGACCTCTGCGCTTGGATTCACTGCGGCCTGTAGCGTCTTGATGGCCTGTTTGGAATGTGAGAGCTTGCCGCCGCCCAGGGGAAACGTCACGATCAGAAGTGCCCCAGTCATCGATTGCGGTGCAGCGTCGAGCAGGGCGGCGTGGAACGTATTCACTGCCTTGCTTGCGTCCTCACCAATCGACTGAATTACGGTCGTAGCGCGCGGAAGAACTTTGGCCACGTCCGCGAAGTCGACACATACGTGACCCGGCACAAAGTGAATCTCGATCAAAGCGCGCGCAAGCCGGGCCTGCACCTTTACATCCGCTGGGCTACCGATGTTGCGAAAGTGCAGGCCAGCCAAGTCAACGAAGATTGCGCTCGCAGGCGCGCGTTCGCGGTTGTTCAGGCCACTGAGGCGGTCTGAACCGATATGCAGCCACAGATCGCAAGGCTCGATGGCGCAGTTACGCGGCCACATTTCCCATCGGTAGTCGCACAAACCCCATGGCGCGCGTAGGGGCGGGAACGTCACCATCGCAGCTGACTGCCTGGCCGGCTCGCCGGAGGTGGAGACCACCACGCGCAGACCGGTGGCTTCGCTTTCGTTCCCGGTACCTTCGATCAGCTTCAGGACATGGGCTTGATCCTCATGTTGGGCGGCCGGCAGCTTGCGGCGTGTAGTTTGGGACGGGTTTCCAGTTGACATCAGCGGTAGGGGCGTTGGCCTTTAACAATCTGAGCCGTGAAGTTGGGACTGCTCGCACGCCGTTCCATCCTGAAGCGTAGTCTTACCCACGGTTCGGCATCTACACAAGAGCCGCGCCGGGGTGCAAAGTCGTTGGAGCCGCACGAACTCGGTAGATCCTTTCGAAGAACGACAGTTTGGATGCTGGAAAGGTAGGGCATAAATCCAGTCTCGCAAAGGCAGCGTAATGAGGGTTTCGCAACTGAGCAGCTGGCGGGCGCGAGTTTTTGCAAAACTGATCCTTTGACTCAGCCGCAGCGCGGGGTGTCGTTGCCTCTCCCAACAGTGAGTTCACCTATCAACCATTGCGTTACCTCAAGGATTGGCGGTACGACACTTAACCCCCAAGAATGACGTAATGTCGTGCCGGTCATGAAAATAATTTGACCTGTGCTCACCTCAACCCCGTCTTCTTCGAATGCTACCGTCCCCATTAATTTTATGTCCCTGCCTGTTAACTGATTTGTGGTTGATCTTTCTAATTTAATAATAATGGCGCTATAGCCGTTGACTTGAGTCTCGCCATTAGCAACTTCGGTTTCGAAGGACCACTCAACCTCAGCAGATCCACCCATCCAATCGTAAAATGTAAATCGGGCACGATCTGATCCGGCTTTATAAATTGCCTTCGCTGCAATGAGCGGAAACCATTGAATACTTCTTCGGTGCGGAACCTCTGCTCCATGACAGTAGGTGTATTCGCTTGTAATCATGCCGACTCGGTGGCTACGACCCATCCCGGGTGGCATAAAAACAATGTCCCCAATCTTCATATTTTTGCCAAACAGCAGGGCATCTTCCCACGATGCGTATTGCCCTACCATCCCCGCGGGTGCCTGATCTTTTTTGATAGATCTATAACGATCAGCGTTGCCTTGTAGCAGACTTTCCATTGTTTCATCTTCGGCGTTCAGGTCTATAAAGTTGCCGGACAGCCTCTGCTCCGAACGTGAAATCAAATGTCGGAACTCGAAATAGTTTTTCATCGCTCTTATGTTCAGCGGCCAGTTGGGCAGCTTAACGATCCCTGCGACATGTAGTGTCGTGGCTGTTTGTCAGAAAGGCTGATTTTCCAAACTGATTGGCATATGATTCACTCGCTTGGTGCCGACCTTACGCTGCTTAAGTAAAGTCGCCTCCATCATTTGCTAGTGAACCGCCCCGGCTTTCGTGGAGGCCAGTTGGTTTACGTCAGGCCGCGATGGCGTCCTGATTGGCGAGTTGCCGGTAGTAGTTTGCCTCAGCTTCTGCCGGAGGTATGTAGCCGATCGGGGCAAGCAGCCGGTGGTGGTTGAACCAGGATACCCATTCAAGGGTTGCCAGTTCTACCGATTCCCGAGTTTTCCAAGGTGCACGGCGATGGATCAATTCGGCTTTGTACAAGCCATTGATTGTCTCGGCCAGAGCGTTGTCATAGGCATCCCCGGCGCTGCCCACCGACGGCTCGATGCCCGCCTCGGCCAGCCGTTCCGAGTAGCGAATGGAAACGTATTGCGATCCCCTACCGAATGGTGCGTCAAGGGTCCATCGCGCTCGCTCTGGCGGGAATACAAGGCTTGCTCCAGCGCGTCGAGCACAAAGTCCGTGCGCATGGTGGTGCTCACACGCCAGCCCACGATGCGCCGCGCGTACACGTCGATCACGAAGGCTACGTACAGCCAGCCTTGCCAGGTCGAGACGTAGGTGAAGTCTGAGACCCACAGCTGGTTGGGCCGGTCGGCCCTGAACACCCGATTGACTCGGTCCAACGGGCATGCCGCCTTGGTATCGGGCACCGTGGTGCGAACCACCTTGCCGCGAATGACGCCACGCAGGCCCAATCGGCGCATCAGCTTCTCGACGGTGCAGCGCGCCACCGCGATGCCTTCGCGGTTCATCTGCATCCACACCTTGTCGGCGCCGTAGACCTGCATGTTGGCCTGCCACACGCGCTGCACCTGTGGCACCAAGGTGTCGTCGCGCTTGCTGCGTTCGCTGCGCAGCGCCGGGTTGCGTTGGGCGGCAGCGTGGCGCCAGTAGCCCGAGGGGGCGATCTGCAGCACCTTGCAGATCGGCTCGACCCCGAAGGCTTGACGATGTTCGTCGACGAACCCTTTCAGGACTTCAAACGGCGGTCGAGCTCCGCCTGGGCGAAAAACGCGCTGGCCAGCTTCAGGATTTCGTTGGCCCGGCGCAGTTCCTTGACCTCACGCTCCAGGTCCTTGACCCGCTGCGCTTCCGACGTCGTAATGCCCTCTCGCACGCCCGAATCGACCTCAGAGCGCTTGACCCAGTCATTGAGCGTCTGCGGCACGCAGCCGATCTTGGGGGCAATCGATTCAATGGCTGCCCACAGCGACGGGTACTCCCCTCGGTGCTCTTGCACCATCCGCACAGCCCGCTCGCGGACCTCCGGTGAAAATTTGTTCGACTTCTTCATAGCTCAATCCTCTCAGAGAAAAGAGCCTCCTCAAAATCCGGGGCGGTTCAGGGGTGCGCGCGCGAGATTGCGGGCGCGCCCCTCTCTGTGGTTAGCTTAGCGAAGCGAAGTGGACCAACGGTGCCGTGCGAATGTCCGAAGCGAGTAGCTCGGCACCACCAAACCCAATTGCAGCTCAGTTGTTAATGCATGTCCAACATTACCGTGGTACGCAGGGTCAACCTGCTGCGTTTCTTCAGCAATTTATGGCCACCCACGTGGCGGATGGGGAAGCCCCCAGGGGGCTCGAGCGGTCGTTCGCCGCGCAACTCCAGATATCTCCGAGCCTGCTCAGCCGGATCAAGTTCTGGCCGCAGATAGGGGACAAGCTGGCTCGCCAGATCGAGGTGTGCAAGAAGGAAACGGAATGGCTGGATGAGGAGCACGCCGTGGACAGCGCGCCCAGTCACGCGCCGAGGAGCGACTCATCGCGGCCGCCAGGTCAGCCTGCGCGCGAGCAATGCGCAGGGCAAACGGTGCTTTGGTTAGAGCTGTCGCTGGATCACAGTCGCAGAAAATTTGAGCTCGTAGGCTCTCCATTACGCTGGGCCAACGCATTGAATCGACATCGCGTTTCCGTCCCACGAACACACTACTATTCCAGTGCAAAACAAGGGGAAATATGTCAGATGCAGAAGGCCGAGTGGCGGTTCTGGTGGATTGCGACAACGTTGCGCCGGAGGCCGCGGCGCACGCGCTGCGCGTTGTCGCTCAGTTCGGGCGCGTTGTCCTGCGCCGTGGGTATGGGAATCAGCAAACGCTGGCAAATAAATGGCAGACGGCGCTCGTGCGTCTGGCATTCACCCCGTGTTTGCAGTTCCAGTACGCGCCCGGCAAAAACACTTCCGACATCGCCTTAGCGCTCGACGCCATGGAGGCGATGTTCGACGATCGTGCCGATACCTTCTGCCTTGTGACGAGCGATTCGGATTTCGCATACCTGTGCAGAAAGCTGCGCGAACGGGGTGCAACGGTCTACATCGTTGGTGAGGCGAAGACTCCTGAGGCGTTGAGAAACGCCAGTGACCAGTTCTTTGAATGGGCGCCGCAAGAAACTCTGGGCTCTCCAGTTGCCTCAGCTGCGCCAGGGAAAGAAAATCAGCTTAGGCAAGAGCTCGACGTAATCGAGGCGGTCAAGCCAGTCATCAAGCGCCGTCCCAAGTTCGTTGTCGACGCTGTCGACATGCTCGCCGGAGGAGCAGCAGAGGGCAAGGTGAGCCTGAGCGGCCTTGGTTCGTACCTGCGGCGAATGGATCCGGCCTTCACGCCCCACGCGTTCGGACACTCTGGATTGCTGAACATGGTGAAGACTTATGACCTGCTCAACATTCAGCAGGAAGAAGGTGGCCACTGGTCAGTGATGAAGGCTATCGAACCTGCACCCGAAGCGTTCGACCGCGCAGACTAGCTACAACGCGATGAAGAAATTTAATTCATCGGCTGTTCGGAGTCTGGTGGACGGTACGAGAATCGCCATTGACAGTGCTCGAGAAGCGGCATCGCGGGGCGCCTCTGCGGTCCACGCGTTCGTCAAAGCAAAGGGCGTCGCGATCGCGAAAATGCCTCAAGGGCGAAAGCTTTTATTGGGTGCAGCGGTTGAGGCGGCTGTGGCCGTTCACACTCCACTGATGGGTCCCATCGCAGGGGTGTTCATCGGTTCCGCAGTCGGGCGGTGGCTGGGACGCAATGACAGATAGACGGCCGCAGAATTAGAGGCCAGGTGCCGTGCATTGACGCCACCGGAAAGGATCGCGGAACTTGATGCGGTGGAGAGTTTTCAAGCAAGCGGTCAGATCAGCCCTGTATGCGGAGGTGAGGCGCGCCTCACTGGACTTGAGAGCCCGTCCGCTGATCCGTGTTGAGTTTTGTCTTAAGCCGGCGTCACGGTCTGGATGGACAGTCCACTTCCCCACTTCTCCTTGGCTTGATCGCGAACCTCCTGAACTGTATTTCCAAAAAAGCGCGCTGCCACTCGTCTTCCGTCCAGGTAGCCCGACACCACGTATTCAATCATCATGTTTTTGGCCTTCGCTCATTCGACTCATCTGATCATTGCTGACAGAAAAAATGTTGGAACTCGCACGGTTACTTGACCACGCGGGGTTGGTAGTCCTCGAGTGGGACCCAGGCCGCGTCAACAAGGGGTGCAGAACACGACAGACTTTGGGTCATTTGCCGTCAACTCCACATGGCGTGCGCGCCATTACGAACCGAGCCACTTGACCGGCAGCTCCGGCCCAATCATCACAAGTAAACGTCCGCACAGGCGGACATTGTGTTCCGATGAATGTCCAGCACCCTTGATATCGGTTCCTGGTATCCGCCCGCCAGGTCCCACACAACGGGCAAGCCGAGATCTCTGGCGCCGGTAAACACGATGCGGTCGCGATCGGCCAGTTGCGCCGTGGTCATGAAGCCGCCCAGCGGATCTTTGATGTGCGCGTCCGCCCCAGCCTGGTAGATCAGGAGATCGCAGCCCTTAAAGCCGGCAACCACTTCCGGCAATCGATCCAGAAAGGGTCGGGCATGCTCGGCGCCATAGTGTTCCTGGGACACATGCTCGATCCACCTGATACCCAGGTGGTCAATGATCTCGGCGGTGCCATCGCCGTAGTGCTGGTCGCAGTCCAGAATGCCGACGCGGCGGACCCGCCCTGCCGCTTTCAGCACCAGTGCGGCCACCATCAATCCATTGAAGGTGCAGTATCCATAGCCGGACGAGTAACCCGCGTGATGAAAGCCCGAAGTTGGGGAGCAGGCCACCTGGCCATTGTTCAAGGCCCCCTCTGCCGCCGAGAGCAACGATCCGCAAGTCCACGGCAGCGACTCTGCAACGTCCCTTTGGCGACCGCGAAAGCCGTTGGGGAGGGTGCAGTCAAGGACGCCTTCGACATAGCTAGCTGCGTGCGCCTGAGTTAATTGATCACGAGTCACCGGTACCGGCTCGATAAGCCATATCGGCAAAGCATGCTCCAGCCAATCAGCGACAACCAGGGCCGGTTTGAGTGGACTGGGCGACGACGACTCTGGATTCGAAACCTGCGAAGGGGTGTAGTAGGTGTCGATAAATTTCATTCTGGCCCTTCAATCGATCCCTTGATTTTGCTCACTGCTGCGACACGCGATGTCATACCTGCCGCCATACTGCAGAGATTGCGATCGCCCCCGAGTGTTAAACAACAACGTCTGGAGTTTTATGCATACGTTTTCAAAATCCAAGCTGCTGAGCCTCCGGCAGTGCCCCAAGCGCCTCTGGCTTGAGGTCAACCGGCCTCAACTCCGTGAGAATTCGGACGCGATCGAGAACAGATTTAAGGTGGGACACGAGGTCGGAGAGATCGCGCGGGAAATCTACGACCCGGCAGGGGTCGGCGAACTGATCGATATAAACCGTGAGGGCTTTGCCAGAGCCCTCCAACGAAGTACCGAACTGCTTGACGGCATGGTGCCGGTCTTTGAGGCTGGCTTTTCAGCCGGTGGGGCTATGGCGTTTGCCGATGCCTTGCTGCCTGCACAACGAATCGCTGAAATGGATCCACCAGCCTGGCACATGGTGGAGGTGAAATCCTCGACCAAGGTGAAGGATTACCACCGCGATGACGTGGCGATTCAAGCTTTCGTCGCGCGCGCTGCAGGCGTCAACCTGGCCTCGGTGAGCCTGGCGCATATTGATAGCAGCTGGACGTATCCAGGGCAGGGCAACTACCAAGGACTTCTTAAACTCAACGATCTCACAGAAGAGGCCGACGGCCGCCGCGCGGAAGTCCAGGCTTGGATAGCGCAGGCCCAGCGAGTGTGTGAAAGCGAGGTCGAGCCAGACCACCCCATCGGAGCCCATTGCGACGAGCCCTTCGCCTGCGGTTTCTATGCGCATTGCTCTCGCAATGAGCCAGCGGCCGAACACCCCATCGCCTGGCTGCCCAACTTCGGGGCTAAGGCTCAGCAGCTCGCCAAGCAGGGAGTCATTGAGCTCAAGGATGTGCCCGACGGCATTCTTAATGCACGGCAGCAACGCGTAAAGATCACACGCTGGATGGGACAGTTTTCTTTGATGCAGTCGGGGCCGCGTCAGACATGTCCGGGCATGGTCTGCCTGCATTTTTCCTTGATTTTGAGACCATCCAGTTTGCTGTGCCAATCTGGAGGGGAACACGTCCTTATCAGCAAAACAGCTTTCAGTTCAGCCTTCATAAACTCGATGAAAAAAGCCGGCTTGACCACCTGCAGTTCCTGGACCTCTCAGGCAACGACCCCGCCGAGGGATTTGCCCACGCGTTGATAGCCGCGTGCGGATCTGAAGGACCGGTTTATGTGTACAACGCCGGCTTCGAAACAGCCCGTATCAAGGAGCTTGCTCAGCGCTTTCCAGGACTCAGCACGAGCCTGGAGGCGATCGTCGCCCGCGTCGTCGACCTTCTGCCAATTGCCCGTGAGCGCTATTACCATCCCAGCCAGCAAGGGAGCTGGAGCATCAAAAAGGTTTTGCCTGCACTAGTGCCCGAACTGCGATACGACCAGCTCGATGGCGTACAGGACGGTGGCATGGCCATGGATGCCTTTCTTGAAGCGATACATCCGCAAATTCAGCCGGCGCGTAAGGCGCAAATTGAACAGCAGTTGCTGGCCTACTGCCGACTTGACACGTATGCAATGGTCCGACTTTGGCGGGTGTTTGCAGGTCGGCTGGACCTCACGTTGGGCGATTCATAAATTGGCCAATCATGAAATTTTAGGACGGGCCAAAGCCTGTGTTGTCTTCATCAATTTAAAGGCCTTCCCATGTCGCTGAACGAATCCCTGCCGCCGCTGCTGGTCCCCGCCGCAGAACTCCTGACTTGCCACAACCGCGCTTCTGTGGCCCTGCTTCAGCAATATTTCAAGCTGCCTTACTCGCACGCAACTGCGCTGATGATGGCTCTGAAGGACCGAGGCGCCGTGGTCGAAATCGCTGGCAAGCGACACGTCGCTCCAGGTGCCGAAGGGCTGGCCCGCGGCAATGTCCTGGAGTTCGCGGATTTGCACGTTCAAACGCTGATCGGCAGGGAGAACCGCCAGGGCAGTCTGATGTTGTGCGGCATCAATCATGGGGAGAGCGCCGAGGATCAACAAAAAGATCAGAAGGGGGAGGATAGACGCGAGCAGTTTTTCTCCTTCTTTTCGGACACTCGCGTCAATAACTTTCCCTATCGCAATCGAATCGTCAAATTACTAGGGCTTTTGGGGCATCCACTCAAGGGAGACTGCGCCACTGCCGGCGTTTTTGAAAAGTCGATTGTTCAGACCAACTGGCTGACCACGGCATCGCAGAATGTCGATGACGTTGTTGTTGAAAGGGAGTGCATTGCACATCCAGAGGACTTTCTGAACACGTGTGCGAGGCTCGAGCCGGCCCTGATCATCTTTTTCAGCGGCCAAATGATGGATGCCTTCAATTCACCTCAGTTGGCACCGAGGCTAGAAAAGCTCTTTGGGCCTGCGGTAGGCAATGTGAAGTGGATTCAGAAAGATGATCTTGGGACGCGATTCAAGATCGGCATCCGGCACCGCGAGCGGGTTACAGCCATTGCCCTGCCGCATCCAACAGGCGCTTTCGTGTCCGATAAATACATCGCAGCGTTCGCGCCTGAACTCGCGCCGCTGATTAAACACTGGTGGACATCTCATTCAGAGCGATTGGAAGCAGCCGGTATTCGCTCCTTTGGCATGACGCCTTTCAGGGCAAGTCCTTTTGACGAGCTAGAGCCAGGGTGATGACCCGTTGCTCAAGGTGGCGAGGCCTCCAAGTTCTGCACAAGTGCTGTTGATGGGCTGGCACCGGTCGGCAGGGCTGGTGGACTATCTCGCCGATGTCCCTGTTTAGGTGCTGTTGACGCGAGCGCGGAGAGCTACTCAGAACCCCCCGCCCCCGAAACGCAAGCAAACAGGCTCCCAATACACCCGCGGTTATTGATGGGTGCCGGGTCGTTTACATCGAGATACAGGTGCTAGGATGGTGGAGCCCGCAAGCCGCACAGGCTTCGTGCCACAGCCCGCAAATTCGGTGAGGGAGTCCGTTGAGAATGAGGGGATCTTTAAATTCCGCGCGCGCGCGTCCCGCTGCCCTTGAAACGCTTTCCTTTACCCTAGAGTTACTGAAGCGCATTCCGCGTGGCCGCAAGGTCTCCGCCTCGGAAATCTGGACGCAGCTGGCCGAAGCTGGTTTCAATCGCGATCTTCGCACCGTCCAGCGGCAATTGGACGAGCTGTCACAGCACTTCGACATTGACCGCGACGATCGCAGCAAGCCCTACGGATACCAATGGAAACCGCAGGCACGCGGTCTTTCATTGCCAGGCCTTAACGAGAAAGAGGCGCTGGTGCTTGCCTTGGCAAAGGAACATCTTTCGGCCCTGTTACCCGCAGAGGTGATGGCCACCATGGAGCCCTTCTTCGATCAGGCCCGTTCGAATCTTTCCTTTGGCATCGAACGCGCGGGACATGCGCGAGCTCATGAATGGCTGGGCAAGGTGAGGGTTACAAGCGCGGCCCAGCCACTCTTGCCGCCGCAACTGGGCGCCGGAGTGTTTGACATCGTCAGCAGTGCGCTCTATCACAACCGATGGTTGGAGGTTGAGTATCAGAACGCCGCCAAGCGCACCCTCCGTGCACGCGTAATGCCTCTTGGCATGGCCCAGCAGGGGGAGCGCCTTTATCTGGTGTGTCGCTTCGACGGACACGACAACGAGCGCAGTCTTGCGCTGCACAGGCTTGTCTCGGCGCAGGACACTGGGATGACTTTTAAACGGCCCAGCTTCAACCTCGCTCAATATGAGCAGGACGGCCGGTTCGTCTTTGGAGAAGGAAAGCAGGCAAAACTGGAGTTCCTGGTACGCAAGGATGTGGGCCTTCATTTGCTGGAGTCGCGTCTGGCTGCGGACCAGACGGTCGCAGATGCCGGTGAGGACTATCGCATTCGCGCGACGGTGACTTTGACGGCGCGTCTGACGTGGTGGCTTCGCGGATTCGGCGAGGACTTGAAGGTGATTGCACCCGTCAAACTGGCGCGCGAAGTTCACACGCGCCGACCGGCGACTTCCTGATGCTCCATATAAAACGTAACGACGACGGGAACGCCGTCAGGCTGCATAAGCCCAGTACCTGCTCGCCTTTGGCATCCTGGGCCGATGCTCGATCGATAGCTTGCGTCGTGCCAGGCGGTTCTATGCCTGAAGTCGTCAACACAAGAAGGATCGAGTCATGGGCTCACGCCCCGCACGACAAGGACGGCTGGGAGGCAATGGCGAGCGCCATGCCGTTAGATCAGCCGCCCTTCAATGTGCCCATTGGTTTCAAGAGGGCTGCGGGTGTTGTCATCCGGGAGCCTGACGGCAGGGTGTGGGTCGTCGCCCCCAGCAACGGTTACGGCGGATATTCAGCAACGTTCCCGAAAGGAACGATGGATGGGATGTCTGAAAAGGCCACAGCGCTTCTCGAAGTGTTTGAAGAGTCCGGACTCTCGGTCCGGCTCTCCAGCTTTCTGATCGATGTACGACGTTCCACCAGCTACACAAGATATTTCGTGGGTGAACGGCTTACAGGCAATCCCGCAGACATGGGATGGGAGAGCCAAGCGGTAATGCTCGTACCGCAGCTCAAGCTGCCGAAGGTGGTGACCAATGGTCGTGACCAACCCATCATTGAAGCACTCAAGAAAGCGTGACGAGCACATCTTTCGATGTGTGCAGACCTGTCGCTCCAGTTCCGTCGTCGAAGCAGCAGGCCGCTTGTTCATTACAGACGAAGGCCTGTCCTTGGCACTTGGATACGACACCTTTTGTCGCAACAGATGAGGAGGTGTGGGATCGGCTGAGGGTACAGATTCTTCGGTACCGATTGAACGAGTCTGGAGGAATGCGCCTTTCAATGCTGGTCAGAAAGACAAAGCCACTAGAGAACTACGGTCGTTCGGACTGCAGCCGACTCCGAGCTTCCGAACCCCGCGAATGGGTAATTTGTTGATGCATTAAACAAACTGAGGGAGCCTTGCGGAGCTTATCCCTACCAATGACGCAATGGTTTTTGAAGCACTTGGAGCCACTAAAGCCCCTTTCAGCAAGCTGAGCACGCCCCCCAAAATTTCAGAAAAAGGCGACCCGTGGTGCTCATGGTGAAGTGCTATTTGAGCGACCCATTGTTGCAGACGGCACCGACTCGCCTGGGAAGACAACTTGGACTTGATAGGGCGCGCCCTGCTGAGAGTGACCTTCCTTTATGAGCCAGGTTCGTACGAAGTCGCCAACCGACTTTCGCGCGGATTCCAGCGCTAGGCCCTTGTAGCCGTAAGCACGCTCCTCAAGTTTGGGAGACATGCGGCGCTCGAGTTCTTCCAAGTTTTCGTGCTTGTCAAACCTTGCCCAACCGCTCCTCGTCTGCTTTTCCATCGTTGCGGTATCGAAGGCGACCGGTAGCGTTGGCTTTATCTCAGCTGCTTCCACTATTGCTGTCCTACCCTCCATCCTTATTGGCCACTCTTTGGCCATCTCGATGTAGAAGCGGTACACGACCTTAGTCTGCACGTTCGAGATTGTCTTACCCATGTCCATGCCAAGAAGGCTCTTCGGCGGCGCATCGAGTTTGAAGGCTTCCGTTGCGGTCACGGTGGCAACCTCGAGCCGACCACCGGATGTATGCATTACTACAGGAACGTTAGCCGTGGCAACCGTAAGGCGACCGGCTGGCTTCTCCTTCGGCCAAAACAGCCACACCAGAGCAGCTACCACGGCCGCGCCAAGGAGCACGGCGATGCGTTGTCGATCGTTCAAGTGTCGAATGTCCATTTTGTGAGTTCGTGTGTTTACGTTGGAGATGATCGGCGAACTAATAGGCCGTCCGTGCAGGCAACTAGATCAGCATCACCTCACGTACAAAGTTGGCACCGAGTTGAACGCGATCAGCCGTATCGACGCCACTGTTTTGCGGCAGACGCAGCAACGATTCTTGATTGCCTGATCGTTGGGCGCTGAACCGCGCCAGAAGTTCTTTGGAAAATTTAAGGCAATTGGGACTTGGTGAAGTCGGCCGGTCCCCTTCGTCACCTCAACCAAGTACCGATTGCACAATATGCTGCGAATGCTAACAATCCCAGCAAGCCCAAAACTTTTCCAAGGGGAAGCCGGAAAGAGATCGGCAACTCGCGGCAGAGTTTCAAGCGGCTCCGCAATCTGAACCCGCTTGCCGCAGCACGGGCAGTCCCATTCTCGACCTGACCGAAGGTCCCCGATGAGAAGCTCTCCAACCCATGGGCAAGTTCCGCACTTGGCGTTATAGATGCGCAGACACGGCATATGAGGGCATTCTTTCGTTGTACGAAGACTGAAGCCACGCGCTCAAGGCGGCCTAGGTCGAGCTAGGTTGGCGCAGCGGTACTCTTAACCGCGGATCAAGGCTGAAGTGCTGGAGCTCGACTGCTCCGCATCCGGCACCTTGGCAGAACGCGCGGCAAGCGCCTCAGCTAAAACCGCGGCTTTTTGTTGTTCGAATTCTTTGTCGTTGATGAGATGGTCTCGGCGCATCCGATCAAGTTCTTCCAGCGCGATCGCAAGTTGCGTCTTGTATGGTATCGGCTGCCGCGCCGTCTCTTCTGTCGTTAGTGTGATGTAGACACCCAGCGCTGCTCCAACTAATAGACCCGTCAACGGCCCAATCAGTGGTACCGGGACCGCTAGAAGGGCTCCGGCAGCACCAGCATTAGTTACATTGCGGCCCATCCGACTATTTCGAACTTCGTCGAAGAAGTCGGCAGCCATCTCGGCCGTCGACTTACCTTGCCGAGCGGCACATTCCTTGATCTCCGCCAACTCAGAGGCGTGCTCCACGTGAAATTGCCGCAATCGATCAGTTGCGCTGTCATACGCTTGCCCTCCGGCCTTCGCCAACTTTTCAGCCCCCTCGACCGTGGCCTCACTCGCGTTTGTGAATATATCTTTCAACCGCCCCGCAGCGCCAGTGGCCTTTGCCTTCAGATCTGACAATTCATCTTTATGTCTCATTTACTTAAGTCCTTTTACTACGACTCTATTCCGTTGCCTACCCACCCGGGCGCCCCCATGGTATCGCCCCAACCAGAATGAACCCCGCGACCACTGGTCGCCGTTTGATCCGCATCTTAGTGCTCCTTGAAAAGCGGAAGAGTTGAGGCACTGCACTGAAATTGGCACGCGCCGGTGGCGCTGCACGAAGGCGTACTTCAACTAGATCCCTTTGCAAAGTACGCCGTCGCTTGTCGCATTCACCGGCGCCAGCTCGGCTCGCAGCCGGGCGCTCTCCATCTGCTCAGCCTCGCCGGTTTGCTGTCGGCGCCCGTGAGCTTGCCCTGCTGATTGGACTTGACTCAGTTGAACAAGGCTGATCGACCACGCCCAGCGACCGCTAGCGCCCCTCGACCAGTCGCACCGCTTCCTGCCTGAATTCAACGTGTAGCGTGCCTGGGGTAGCACCTTCTGCTTTGACATTTCCGTTCTCCTTGCTTGGATTGAATCATCCAGGAAGGGACTCGGCTAAGTGGTCAAGGTCAGCTTGTGTTGGACGTAATGGCATCAATCATGGTATTTAAACCATAACATGCTGATTTCCATAAGGTTCTTGCGGACTCCGTTTCCGCCAGACATAGATGTGCTGACCTCCAGTCAAGTGCATCCTGACAGTGAAAAAGCCCCGCTAGCCGGGGCTTTTTCACGTCCTGACCGTTCAGCACTGTCTTAACGTTGCTGGAAAACTAGCTCCTCCGCATCACTTTGCAATGCCCACACTGCCGGCAAACGCCACAACGGCTTCGGCGTAACGGCGATCCTGTTCCACAGGCCCCATATGCGCGGCGGGGTCGACCCTTACCCGCTGAGCTGAAGGGATGTCCTTTTCCATTCGGTCGCTGGCCGCGGGCAAAGTCGTGACGTCCTGCTCACCCGAAATGATCAACGTTGGCACCTTGATCTGCCTTAGCACATCGGTGCCGTCCCACTTCATCATTGCCAGGACACCCTCCGCCAGAACGCGGGGCGAAGAGCGATAGGCATAACGCGCCATCTCGTCGAGCTGGTCCCATGTCTGCCCGCCTGCGAAGGACTGCCGGGCCAACTGCAGATGTGCAAGTCCGCTCTGATACGCAAGCCAGCCCATCGCGCGGAAAACCGGAGAGGCCGACGCAACGACGTGCAGCAGCGGCTTGAAAACCGGATCCTGGAGCTTGCGCGAACGGTCGGCGTTCTTTTTCGTCTCGATCGGATTCGTATACGTGGTGTTAGCTTGCACGACGCCGCTCACCTGGCGTCCCAGTTTTTCCGGATGCAGTCTGGCGTATTCCAGATTGAGCATTCCGCCGACGCTGTGACCGACGAGGATCACGGGGCCACCCTTTACTGACGAGACAACCGAGTCGAGGTCTGATGCCATTGCGGCCATGGTGTACTCGCCTCGGGGTCTGGAGGACCTGCCCAGACCAGGCAAGTCCCAGGTCACTACACGCGTTGACTGCGGCAATGCGCGCATCAGCCAGGTCCACTCGTGCTGGTCCGCCCCCCATCCATGTGTCAACAGGAGTGTTGGCCCCTCTGCCGGTCCGTAATTGGTCACCGCAAGCTGGGCGCCGCTAGTGCCCTGTACGGTGGCGCTGCGCCCGGCTGGAAGCTCGGCGCGCGGCGCGGTTGCGCCTGGATAAAAGGGCATCAGCAAAAATTTGCCTAGAAATACCCACAGCAGCATCAACAGCGGAACCAATAGCGCCAACGCATGACGCTTGCGCCTCACGGGCACTTCAGGTGGCGCAGGGCTCGCTTGGACCACGGCTGGGCGGTCGTCTTCGTGCAGCTTCATCCGCCGCGGTTTTGACAACCGCCACAACAGGTAGAGCGCGACCAATCCCACCGCTGAGGCGGCAAGTCCAAGAAGATAAAGTGCGAGAAGCTGGGCGGGGTGGGCTGACATGGGCAAGGGCTCCTGGAAAAGAACCATCGTGGCCCAACCCGTGGGCGCCCGCTTGTCAGCGAGGTGCTGTCACCCCGGTAATCCGTGTCGGGTCGAGCGCAAAGACGGTGCCGAGTCCGCGCCAGTTGGCTGCGGTAGCGAAGTGCCTCGCGACGCGGGCCGCCTAGGTCCAACGGAAATATGCGGGTGGGGGGCGAGATCCTGGTGTGCAGACACAAGCTTTCGCCAAGCCCTGCTTCTGCAGAGGGTAGGGCAATCAGGATCACGATGCACCCGGGATTTGGAGCCGTTATTTGAGAGACCACGCACTTCGCTTCCCTCAGACGAACTCGGCCCTTCAACGGCGGCGTTCCCATTCAGTTTTTGGCTCACTGCCTGGGCGCTACACCGCTGCGAAAGCGCGCCTTCGCATTGAACGCGGCGCCGATGCCTCACTCTTTGCTGAGTGAAGGATCCTCGGCAGACGGCACAACCACCACCGTCAGCCAGTACCCGGCGAACTGCGCAATCACCCTGACAAAATTGTCGAAATCCACCGGTTTGGTAATGTAGGAATTGCAGCGCAGGCCATACATTTTCCGGATGTCGGATGCTTCGTAGGAGGTGGTTAAGACCACCACCGGAAAATGACGCAGCGTGTCGTCCTTCACGATCTCAGCCAATACCTCATAACCGTCCATGATGGGCATATGCAGGTCCAGGAGAATCAGGTCAGGCACTGGGACGTTGGCGTACCCGTTTTGCCGGCGCAAGAATTCCAGACATTTTTTGCCGTTGTCGACGTGATGCAAGTTGACCCGCAGGCTGGCGGCCTCGAAAGCTTCACGGGTCAAAAATACATCGTCCTCATTGTCTTCAACCAGCAGTATTTCAGCAATACGGACTTTTGCGAGAGGTTCAAGTTTCATAAGAAAGCTTCAGCTAGCGGCGGGTAGTGTGAATTTGAAAGTCGTACCTGGACCTACATGCGTACCAACCCAGATTTTTCCACCATGATTTTCTACGACCCGCTTGCATATGGCCAAGCCAATGCCTGTGCCGGGGTATTCATTCTGGCCGTGAAGTCGTTTAAAGACTTCAAAAACTTTCTCATGGTGCCGCGCATCGATGCCAATGCCGTTGTCTTTCACGGAAAACTCCCACTCGCCGTTCTGTAGTTCGGCGCTGAGTTCGACTAGCGGATGAGGGTCACGACAGTACTTGATGCCGTTGGCTAACAGGTTCATGAGTAGCTGAGCCAACTGCGTACGATCTCCGTGAACTTTCGGAAGACTGCCCACTGAGACAGTTGCGCCGGAGGACTGGATCACGGCTTCCAGCATCTGAATTACATCTTGCACCACCTCTGCCATGTCGACCGTGACGAATTGTGCTGCGGAGGTTTCTATGCGCGCATAGGACAGCAGGTCTTCCGTCAGCTGCTCCAAGCGCTTCGTTGCGGCGGTCGTTCGGTGAATGAGCGTCAAGGCTTTCTCATCGAGCTTGTCGGAATACTCACGCTCGAGTAACTGGACAAATCCGCCGATGGAGCGCAAGGGTGTTTTCAGGTCGTGGGAAGCGACGTAAGCAAATTGCTGAAGATCAAGATTGCTGCGTTCAAGGGCTTTGTAGGCGCGCACTCGACTGGTCACGTCACGGACTATCAAGGTATGAAGACGGTGGCCCGATTTGCGGACCATCGAGAAAGACACCTCGGCAGGGAATTCCTCACCATTCAGGCGCCGGCACATCAGTTCGTCTGTCACCCCGTCCAACCGGCCAGTGCCATGCTTACCCGCCTGTTCGGGTCGCTCCTCGCGGTGAAATACTTCAGCAGTGTGCGCGTGAAAACGCTCCGTGATGAAGCGGCTAAGCGGCATGCCGATGGCTTGACTGGCAGGACAGGCAAACATGGTTTCCGCCGCGGCATTGAACATGAGAATGACCTGACTCGCGTCAACTGCAATGATGGCATCCATAGCCGATTCGACAACACCGCGAAATCGTGCATCGTTGTCTTCAAGCGCGCCACGGGTGGTCTGCAAAATTGCCGACGCGTTCTTCAGCTCCTCACCGAGTTCGTGAACTTCCCTGATATCCAACGAGGGCATTTGGATTTGCTCGCCCCGCCCGAGTTGCCTGGCCGGCGCTTGAAGCGCCCCGATCGCGCGTGAGATGCGGCCGCCCATTCGCCATGCGCCCAATATGCCGAGACCGATCAGGAGCGCCATGATGACAAGCAGGGCAGCCGTCGTCCGACGCAGGTCGCGCGTCAGCGAATCCTGAGTAATGCCGATGGCCACGCCCCAGCCCGTCTTCGTTGACCGTGAGAATGTACTTTGGACCGGCACGCCCTCCAGGGTCACCACCTCAAAAGTGCCTTCCTTGATTTGCTTGAGACGTTCGCTCAGTCCAGACGCAATGCTTTTGCCGACGTACTGAGCGGGCTGATGTGAGCGCGCTACCACCTTGTCAACATGATCAAAGAGCACCGCAATCCGGTCTGCCGGCAGGCCCTGGCCATCCATCACGTGCGCGAAATGCTCGGGAAGAATTACCCCTGAGATTGCATGGGTGGCGATCTCCCCCGTATACACCGGCACCAGCACGCTGATCAGCTGCCGATTGAGGGCAGCCCCCGTCACCAGCCCGGAGACCTCGGGCTGCCCGCTCTGCAGCACGCGCTGTACCTGGCTCATCACGCCCGTTTTCGGAAGTGCCGCACCGTAGGAAATGGCGGTGTTCACTAATTGCTGACCGGTCGAATCAATCAGGGCGATGTTATTGATGAAGCCGCGCTTGAGCACCTGCTGGGCCTGGCGCCGGAAAGCCGCATAGTCGCGATCGAGGAGCGAAGGCGAAGCGGCCAGGACGTCCAGGGTCGCCTGCGTCATGGCGAGGTCACGATCGACCAACCGAATCAGATTCCGTGCGCTTGCAATTGACTCCCTGATCAACTCCTCGCGCTGCTGGCGATAGTCGTAAGCCAAAACGAGCGCGGCCATCAGGAAGGCGGGAACCATGCAGACAACCGCCAGACTGACAAGCCGGGAGCGGATAGTGGGAAGCGTGGCGGACCTCACGTATACGGCCTGGAAAGACGCATTTGTATTTGCGCCATTGGTTGCGATGGTTGAATTTTAGCTGCGCTGACGTTCGTGATTTTCTTCGATGAACGTGAACTATGGAGGTAGCGAGGCAGCGTAGAGGATTACGAATTCGTACGCTGCGAGCTCGGATACAGGGCGCGCGAGGGGGGCGCGGCCGCAGGCGGCGTTCTGTCTTTGCTTTCTGGTGAGCGCTAGCGCGCGAGGCGACCCTTTGTGTGACCAGGCAACCGCAATCGGGCGAGTCGCCTTCGTACTGAGGCCGCGATGACGGCGACTGAGGCGCGGCCGGCAGAGCGGGTAATCATTCATCAACGAATTTCACTCGGCAGATCCATGCCCAAGGACGCAGCGGTCCTTGACGCGCTGAAGCTATCCGATGAGAGCCGGCAACCAGGTGGCGATGGGCGGAAACCAGAATACGGCAGCCAGCAGGATCAGGCTCATCACCACATACGGCGTTACGGCCATGAAGATGTGGACCATCGACACCGAAGGTGGCGCCACACCGCGCATGGTCATCAGCAGCAAGCCGTGCGGCGGCAGCAGCAGTCCGAGCTGCATGCAGATCAGGAACATCACGCCGAACCAGACCGGATCAATTCCGAGCGCTTGAACGATGGGCATGAAAATCGGCAGGGTGATCATCATCATGCTGACCTGATCGACGAAGATACCCAAAAAAATAAGCATGAGCATCATGCCCATGATGATCATGTTGGTCGACAGGCCCTGGCCGGTGATGTACTGCACCAGGCCGTTGCTGGCGCCGGAAAAGGACAGGATCTGCGCGAAGGTGGTGGCGCCCAGAATGATGAACAGGATCATGCCGGAAATGCCGGCCGTGCCGCGCAGGGCCTTGAGAACCGCCTCGACCGTCAGCACGCGGTAGCAGAGGGCCAGGAGCATGGTCGCGAAAGCACCGAGCGCCGCGCACTCGGTAGGCGTGGCGACGCCTGCGGCGAGTGCGCCGACGACCACGCCGAAGATCGACAGCGTCGGCAGCACGTAGCCAAAGAAAAGGCTCCAGCGCGCCCAGCCCTTGTATTGAATCTCGTCTTCGGCTGTCTTGGGCGCCAGCGACGGCGTGATGCTGACGCGTATGACGATCCACAGCACAAAGGCGATCGACAAAATGAGGCCTGGCATGACGCCGCCGATCAGCAGCTTGGAAATCGAGATGCCCGACAGTGAGCCCAGCAGCACGGTGAGGGCCGAAGGCGGGATCAGCATATCGACCGCTCCAATCGCCATGATCGGGCCGGCGGCAATGGTCGGGTGATAGCCACGCGCCAGCATGACTGGCAGCATGAGCGAGCCGAGCATTGCCGTGGTGGCGATGGTCGAGCCCGAGATGGCGGAAAAAACGGTACCCGCAACAACTGCCACGACAGCCAACCGGCCTGGCAGTCGGGTGACGAGGCGTTCGACACCCTCGATCACCTTGAGCGCCAGCCCCGTGTGAAAAAGGATTTCACCCATCAGCACGAAGAGCGGAATCGGCGTGAGTGAAAACGCCGTGACCGAGCTCACGCTGCTCCGCGCCAGTTGCATCAGTCCGGCCTCGCCGCCCATGTAGAGCCACGCGCCGATGATGTTGACCGTGATGAAAGTCAGTGCCACCGGCATGCCGATGAAAAGCAGCACGGTGGAGCCACCGAGCATCAGCCAGGCAGCTATGCCCCAGCTGCTCATGCCGCACTCACCGCGTCATGCCGGGGGCCGCGTTCGCCGGCTTGCAGCCGGACCATGCGAAACAACATTTCGATCGCCAGCAGCACAAAAACAAGTGGCAGCGGCGCCAGCGCCCACCATTCGGGGGTGACAAGCGTCTTGATGTTCACAGCGCCCGAGGCGTAGCTGAGCCAGGCCGCCTGCGTGCCATAAAAAGCGATGACGCAGCAGCACAAAAAGCCGATGACGTCGCCAACCCACTCAAGGCACCAGGCCAGTTTGCGCGGAATGGCCTGCAACATGATGTCGACCCGGATGTGCTGGCCCTGGCGCATCAGCCACGGGGCGATGCACATGGTGATGAGGTAGAGCATCAGCTCCGACACTTCCGTGCTCCAGGCCAGGCCTATCGGCAGGCCCGGGATGGCAAGGTTGCGCAGCGCCACATCGACCACGATGAGCAGCATCATGGCCAGCAGAATTAGGCAGCCGAGCAGCGCCAGCCGCTCCAGAAAGCGGCCGTAGCCGCTGGAGAGTCGATGTATCACGTGTGCAACCCTTCAGGCAGACAGAGCGTCAGGCAATGCGGCGCAGCCGCGCCGCAGCGCAGCCACATAGACGCCTATTTGGAAAACAGCTTCTTCAGGTTGGCGGCAATTTCTGGGCTTTGCTTGATGGCGCCAGCCCAGCCCACTTCGTAAGCCTTTTCGCGAAAGGCCTTGCTGGTCGCGGCGTCAAAGGTAATGGTCTGAATGCCATAGGTGGACTGACGCGCGGTTTCCACGTTGCCGTAGCGTGTCCAGAAGGTGTTGTCGGCTTCCAGGGCGAGCAGCTGCTTTTGCAGGTAGTTACGCTGGGCGTCGGTGAGCTTTTTGTAGGCCGGCAGGTTCATGATCAGCGACACCTCGGCGTCGTAGAACCCGGGGTCGATCCGGTACTTTGTCTTCTCGTGCCAGTTCAGGTCGAAGATGCCGCCGATGGGCCAGCCGTAGCCGTCGACCACGCCGCGTTCGAGTGCCGTGTAGACCTCACCCGGAGGCGTGGTGACCACGCTGGCGTTGAGCGCCTGGAAGAAGTCGCGGTACACGGGCGTAATGCGGATCTTCTGGCCGGTCAGGTCAGGCTTGTCGACCTTCTTGTTGGTATAGATGTGAAAGGGCTGATTCTCGACCATACGGGCGAGGTACTGCATATTGCCTTTTTCGTTCCACACCTTGTTGATGGCGGCGAAGGCGCCGTTTTTGCGCTGCTCGGTCACGTTGATTTGCGTCAGCTTCAGAAAGTCAGCTTCCGGCATGACGTTGGTATAAAACGCGCCGGTGTTCATGGCCATGTCGACCACGCCCGTTTTCACGGCATTGCCGGCCTCGAAGGTTGGGATGGCTTTGGGGCCACCGAGAAAGTTGATCTGCAGCACGCCCTTGCCCTCGGCATTAACCTTGGTAATCCAGGGCAGCAGCCGCTGGACATATATGCCGTTTTCTGGGAAGGCGCTGACCAGCCGCAAGGTGACTTCCTGTGCCAGCGCGCCAGCGGAAAAGCTGGCCGCCAACAGCAGCGCAAGCGCCGGTTTGAGGGGTTTTAACAAGCTTGATTTCATGGGGTTCCTCCTGTTTGGTGTTGAGATTTGCTGATGACCGATGATCTGCTGTTCATGCGTCCCGCGTCAATGCGGGTACACGCTGCCTTGTGCCGGATTCGGGAAAAAGGGGTCGCAGCCCCAGGTAATCTTTTCGCTCACGGCCGCGGTGACCTTAGACCGTTGCATCTAGAAGCTGATCGAGCGCGGTGCCCGCATCGTCAGCCAGTGCCGCTTTCACCAGGGCCTCTAGCTGCGATGGTCCGTTGGGCATGGACTGCAACTGGGGCAGTTTGGCCATGACCTTCTGGAAGTTGCCCCAGCCGCGCGCGTGCGTATCGCCATACCCTTTGACCAAGCGCTGGGCGCGGGCGACTTCCAGCGCCAGGGCCGGTTGCGTACCTGCCAACTGCGCAATGCTGGACAGCCACGCGCGAATGCGCTGGTGCTCCACGCCGAAGCGCAGCGATCTCGGCCGCATCGGCCGCATCGCGGCAATCGCATACAGCAACAGGTAGCCGCGAATCGAACTGGTCTGAACTATGCGGCCCTTTCGGGTGAACGGCTCGACGCAGGCGCGCGCCCAGCCTGTCGCCAGTAACCAGCGGCCCAGGCCAGCGGGGACGGTGTCGGCGATTTCTTCCAGGCGCGGATGCAAAAACTCATTGATGCCCAGGTGCTGCGCCGAGCTCAGTTTGACTTCGCCCTCGACGCGATCGAAACGCGAGCGGCGCGTCTTGAGGTCGGCTACGCGCACGGTGTCTTCGTACGACATCCACAGCGCCAGGTGCCGTGCCGTCTCGTCCATCAGTTCGGTCGCGAGCGCGGCGTTTGTGGGCAACGCGTGCCTGAGTGGCTCGAGGAGGTCGAGGTAAAGCGCCGCGTACTGCGTGTCCTGGTAGTCGGCCGCGCGCAGAATGCCAGCCGTCAATGTGGCGTGATTTGCGGGCGGGAAGCTGGACTGGATCCGGGCAGCGAGCGATGCCAGTTTGGCGCCGACGGAAGGAACCGGAGTTTCGGGCTTGAGGTTTTCCGCGGTTGAAGCCGCGAGGTGAGAGGCGTTGCCAGCAGTTTCAATCGCCGCCTGAGCGATCGATCTGCTTGCGGCATCGAAACCGGCTGCAAAGGCCTTCAGGCTGGACTTGACGCCAACGCCGCCGCGCGAAATGGTGTCCTCGAACTGCGCCCGTGTAAAAGGCAGCCGGCCGCTGGCTCCTACTGCGCCATACAGTGCCGGTCCGATCAGACTTCCCGTTGCGTCGGCAATCTGCGCAAAGTCTGCAGTGATGAACTGCCGGGCAGCGGCACTGCCGCCCTGGACCAATTTAACGGAGTCAACCCGGCCATCGCCCATGGCGGTGCGCTCGGTCATCGAGTAGACGCGGTGGGTCGAAGCCACAAAGGTTGTCCGGTCGGAGGTGACCAGGCCGCGCTGCAAGGCACGGCCGGCTTCCATCAGCTCTGATGCAATGACGACATCGACATCTCCCGGCACCGGGCTCAGCGCCATCACAGGCATCAGTCCATCAGGAACCAGAGCTTCGGGGAACATTTCGAGGTAATACACCGTGGCCCCAGTGCGCTGCGCCACGCCTGGCACAGAGGTTGTCTGGGCGTAGTAACCGTTTTGCTCCGCCAAGTCGACGAGCCAGTCGGCCAGCACGCCGCCGCCTTCGCCGCCCATGGCCAGTATCGCAATGCGAATTCCCGGCTTCTCGTCAGCGGATATTCCGGGCTGCGACCGAGTTGCCGGCTGCAGTACATCGAGCTTTTCAAGTACATCGATCATGCAGCGATTCCTTCCAGGCGGCGTTCAATACGCTTTTGCAGCCAGCCGATAACCATGCTGCGCAAGCCGAGCTTGAAGCGGTCCCAGCCGGTCGGGTTGTTGATGATTTCGGCGCGGTAGAACGACGGGCACAACACGGCCGCGTGCGCCACCTCACCGCACAGGCCGCAGCCCACGCAGCTGTCGATCACGGTGGCGATAGGGTCGCGGCGCAGCGGGTCCGGGTTCGGCTTGATGGTCAGCGACGGGCAGCCCGACAGGCGAATGCAGGAGTGGTCGCCCGTGCAGGTGTCGGGGTCGATGCCGAAGCGCTCACGCACCACACGCTCGCCGCCCTCGATGCGCTTTTTGATCTGCGGCTTGATGCGCCGCTGACGATTGAGCTGGCATTCACTCTGGGCAATGACGACCTTGGGGCCTTTTTCGGGGGTGGTCAGCGCTTCGCGCAGCACGTCGCGCATTTGCGTGAGGCTATAGGTATTGGTGACGGTTTTAGCCCACTTCACGCCGACGCCGCGTACGGCCTTTTCAATCGGGTTGTTGGTGCTGCGGATGGCATTGGGCGCTTTGGATGAGAGCACGTCTTGCCCGCCAGTGGCCGCCGAATAACCGTTGTCGACCACCAGCAGTAGGTTGTCGGTCTGGTTGAAAACCGCATTGCCCACGCCACTGGTCAGGCCGTTGTGCCAGAAGCCGCCGTCGCCCATCATGGCGATGGTGCGACGCGAGGTTTCGGCGCTGTTGAAGGCCGAAGCACCCGCCCAGCCGAGCCCATACCCCATGGTGGTTGCGCCAATGTTGAAGGGCGGCAGCACCGAGAACAGGTGGCAGCCGATGTCGCAGCTGATGTGGTGCTTGCCGAGCTCGCGTTCAATCAGCTTCATGGCGGTGAAGATGGGCCGCTCGGGGCAGCCGGTGCAGAAGGACGGCGGGCGGCCTTGCACTTCATCAGACGCGGCCTTGATGGCAAAGGCCTTCGGGTTGCCGTCGATCAATGCAAGACCTGCCGACGCGGGCCGTGCGCTGGCAGGCAGCTCGCGGCCTTCGAGCAGTTCCGGGGCGTACATACCGATGAAACGCGCCACGCCCTTGAGCACCACGCCGCCGGTGTATTCGCCGGCCATGGGCAGGACGTCTTTGCCGTGTAGCTTGGTTTGCACGTCGGCTTTGCGCAGCATCGAGTTGACGCTTTGCTCGATGAAGTCGGGCTGGCCCTCTTCCACCAGCAGGATGCCGCGCTTGCCCACGCAAAAACGCTTGAACTCATCGTCTATCAGCGGGTAGGTGATGTTGAGCACATACAGCGGAACCTGGGACTGGCCGAAAGCATCAGCGAGCCCCAGCATTTCCAGCGAGCGCATCACGCTGTTGTAGAGACCGCCCATCATTACGATGCCGAAATCCTTTGCATCCTCCGCAAAAAACTCGTTGACCTCATGCTCCTGGATGAACTTGACGGCGGCAGGCCATCGGTCGGTTATTTTTTCCTGCTCCTGCGCGTAGCTGGCCGGCGGCAGAACGACGCGGCTGGTGTCGCGTTTGGGGTTCTCGATCGCATCCTTCAGCGTGAAGGCAGGGCGCTTGTTCGCCTTGGTCGCAAAGCGGCCGTGCACGTGGCAGGCCCGAATGCGCAACTCGAGCATCACGGGCGTACGGCTGGCTTCGGATAGCTCGAAGCCCATTTCCACCGCGCGCACGATGCTTTCAAGGTTGGGCCGGGGGTCGATCAGCCAAACCTGCGACTTCATGGCGAACGCGTGCGACCGCTCCTGCATGATGCTGGAGCCTTCGCCGTAATCTTCACCGACGATAAGCATCGCCCCGCCGGTGACGCCACCCGAAGCCAGATTGGCCAGGGCGTCGGACGCGACATTGGTGCCGACGGTGGATTTGAACGTTACGGCCCCGCGCAAGGGGTAGTGCACGGAGGCGGCCAGGGTTGCAGTTGCCGTGGCTTCAGAGGCGCTGTGCTCGAAATGCACACCCAATTCGCTCAGGATGTCGTTCGCATCGGTCAGCACGTCCATCAGATGGGAGATGGGTGCGCCCTGGTAGCCAGCGACATAAGACACGCCGGCCTGCAGCAGTGCCTTGGTAACCGCCAGAATGCCCTCGCCGCGAAACTCGTCACCTTCGCCAAGGCGGAGCTTTTCGACTTCCCGGGTAAATGAACGTTCAGCCATATAAATTTGTCCGTGTTGCGCGCCACGCGCGGCCGGTTTCCAATGATGAGGTTCCGCTTATGCGAGTATTTAGAAGCCGTTCCCCGGCACCGTTCACCCTGAGGTATCGAAGGGTCTGCCCTTGCCGCCGTTTCAACCTCGGCAACGAGGTCGCCGCAAATCCCACACCGGCATTTGTCGGCAATTTACGCAGGTTGGCTGCGCCCGGCAAATAGTTTGTATAGATAGGCCATATCCATCTGGTGAATAATCCGGGTCAACCCTAATCGTCTGCGTGATGCGCCTCTGGTGCTTGATCGACCATGAATTTTCGCCAACTCGACCTTAATCTGCTGCGCGTGCTCGCTGCGATTCATCGCACGGGCTCCGTGACCGGCGCCGGAAAGGCGCTTTCGCTGTCGCAGCCGGCCACCAGCAATGCGCTGTCGCGACTGCGCGATTACTTCGCAGACGAGTTGTTCGTGCGCTCTCCAACCGGCCTGAAGCCCACACGCCTGTGTGAAAAGCTGGCGCCTGCCGTGCTGGCCCAGTTGCTGGCGCTGGAGACGATCGTCACCGATCACGAAGATTTTGAAGCCGCGCGCAGCGACATGCATTGGCGGCTGTCGCTTTCGGATCTGGGGGAAATGCTGTTCCTGCCCGGAATCGCGAGTGCGCTGCGCACCCAGGCCAAGGCAACACGCCTGTCAAACGTGTCGGTTGCAGCGGCTGACGTCGCCACGGCGCTGGAAGCGCGAGAGATCGATCTCGCCATTGGCATATTGCAGCCGAAAAGTCGAAGCATACGCACCGAGCTGCTGTTCAAGGAAAAGTATGTGGCCGTTGCGGCACCGCAGTGGCGGCCAGCATCTGGCCGCAGCGGCAAGACCCTGACGACCCGGCAGCTGAGCGAGGCGGCTTTCGTCGTGGCTTCGCCCACCGCAACCTTTCACGGAATGGTCGAGCAGACGCTCGTGCGCATGAAGCTGGAGGATCGCATCGTGCTGCGGGCGCGGCATTTTGGGGCGCTGCCCGACATGGCCCTGAGTTCGGATCTGCTTTCCATCGTGCCGGAGATGTATGCCAACAATCTGCGGCAGCGGTATGACTGCCGCGTCCTGCGCATCCCGAATGCACCGAGCTATGAGGTGCGGCTGGTGTGGCACAGCGCAACCGACAACGACCCCGCTCATTTGTGGATGCGGGCATTGATTCGGAAACTGTTTGGCCGAAGCCCGAAGGCGTGAGGTAATCGTGTCGCTGGATGTCTGGCCACCGCGACTGGACTGATCGATACACGTAATGCTGCAGCAGATCTGCAGACTCAGCGGATTCCTTCGAGATAGCGCGAAACAAGTGGCTGCCATTGATCCGGAAATGCGATGACGTTGTGGCCGCTATTGCCGGGTGCCAGCCGGACGAGTTCGAAAGTGCCCTGTCCTCCGCCCCTTTGATATTCGGCGAAGCCAAGTCGGCTGTGTTCGAGCTTGTAGAAGGGGTCGTTCTCGCCGTAGATCCACAGCGTGGGTTTCCCGAATCGCCCCGACTGGGCAAAGGTCGCGTGGTTGATGTCGACAGCTCGCGGGCACAGGTCCGAAATCCAGCCCCCAACGAAGCTCAACGCACCAGCGAAACGCTGGGGATGTTCGCCTGCATACGCCATCGCGAGAATCCCGCCCCGCGACTGGCCCCCAATGAGCATCCGTGTCAGGTCCAGCTCCGGCCGCTGCGGCAGCACCTTGAGCACGGCGCTCAAGTCTTCCTTGGCACGCTGCAGCCCAGCCAGCGATAAGGCCGGCTCACAGCTGTAGCGGCTCCTGTCAAGCTCGAAACCTTCGTCATACAAATCGCCCGACTGACCTCGGCCGCGGCGCTGGGGGTAAACCACGGCCCACCCGCGATCATTGAAGAATCGGCTGACGGCCGAACTCGTCCAGGTGCGTTTGAATAAAGCCGTGTCGTTACCCCGGCCGGTCGAGCCGTGGTTGAACAGGACCACTGGGAACGGCCCGGCGCCTTGAGGCGTATCGATCACGATCTCCAGCGAGACCGGCATGCCGTCCTGACGCAGCTCGGTCGCGGTCATCCATCGCTCGCTGCCGGCTGCGGCGGGCGCAGCCAGGAAGCAGCAGAAGATTGCAACGACCATGGGCGACAACGTGCAACGGTAGTGGGGCTTCAAGCTTGGGCTCCTGAACTGCAACAACTGCAACAACTGCGACGCTGCCAAAACGCGAGCGAGTCGATGGGGCGTATTGGCTTGAAAGAGTCTAGCGTCCTTGCTCATCCGTCTCAAGAGACAGAGCGCTGGCGAGCCTTCGCAGCCGCCGCTGGCGTCAAGCCATGCGCGGGCGCTGCGCCCAGCGGTCAGGCACCTCAGGCAAGCAGCCGGCTCACTCCGCCGGAATCCCTGCTTCCTTGACGACCTTGCCCCACTTCAGCAGGTCGGACCTGATCAGCGCAGCGTACTCCTGCGGCGTTCCGCCCTGGATCTCAACGCCTGCGGCTTCCAGCTTGGTGCGCACGTCGGGCAGCTTGAGCGCCGCGTTGATCTCGGCATTGAGCCGGGTAATGATTGCCCTGGGTGTGCCGGCGGGTGCCAGAAATCCGCCGTTCGTGTTGGCGTCGTAGCCCTTGAGTCCCTGTTCGTCAGCGGTCGGCACGTCCGGCAATGCGGCGCTTCGCTTGAGCGTCGAAACTGCGACTGCACGGACGTGGCCAGCCTTGACTTGCTGCTGGATGGCGCTGATGGTGTCGATATAAAGCGAGGTCCGCCCTGCCAGCAGGTCAGGGTGGGCTGCGGAAGAACCCTTGTAGGGAACCAGCAGCATCGGCGCGCCGCTTGCCATGCGGAACATCTCGGCTGCCATCTCCTGGGCGCTGCCGCGGCCGGAGGTGGCGACTTTGGACTGGTCCGGATTGGCCTTCACCAGGCCACGAACTCGGGCAGTGTCCTGGCGGGGATTTGCGGGCTGATGGCGAACACCAGCGGGACCACATGGGTGTAGACGATGGGCTCGAAACTTTTCTCGGGATCCCACCCGAGGTTTTTGAAGAGGAACTTGTTGGTGTTGTGGCTGCCGCCGACGATGCCGATCGTGTAGCCATCGGGCGTTGACTTGGCGAGCACGTCCGTGCCCAGGTTGTTCGATGCGCCGGGCTTGTTCTCGACAATCACAGCCTGACCCATTGCGGCCGATAGCCTGTCCCCGACCACGCGGGCGATCAGGTCGATGGCGCCGCCCGGCGGGGCGGGGACGATGATCTTGATAGGACGTGTCGGGTAGGCCTGGGCAGATGCCAGGGTTGGCACCACGGCCAGGTAAACCGAAACGGCTAGGCATTTGAAGGCGGAATTGAATGGCATGGGGTCTCTTTCTGCTTGCTTGCTTGCTGGGGTGGGTAGGTCAGCCGCGGCCAACGTAGGGCATGGCGCTTGCCATGAGGGTCATGTTCAGCACGTTCGCGTTCAGCGGCATGGCGGCAATGTGCCGTACCGCGTCGGCTACGTGGCTTGCGTGCATCATGGGTTCGGGCGCTACAGTGCCGTTGGCCTGCAGCACGCCCCGAGTCATGCGCTCGGACAGGTCGGTCAAGGCATTGCCGATATCGATCTGGCTGGCCACGATGTTGTAGGCGCGGCCATCCAGGGCGAGCGACTTGGTGATGCCCGCCACGGCGTGCTTGCTGGCGGTGTAGGGGGCGGTAAAGGGGCGCGGCGTGTGCGCCGAGACCGAACCGTTGTTGATGATGCGCCCGCCCTGCGGCGACTGCCGGCGCATCAGTCCGAAGGCTGCGCGTGCGCACAGAAACACGCCGGTCACGTTGGTGTTGATCACGCTGAACCATTTGTCCAGCGGAAGCTCGTCCATGGGAACTGCCGGGGCATTGACCCCTGCGTTGTTGAACAGCACGTCCAGTCGGCCGAAGTGGCGCTCAATGGTGGCGAACAGCGCCTGGACGCTCTCCGGGTCTGTTACATCAGCCGGTACTGCCAGCGCGGTCTGGCCGCGCTGTGCCGCTTCGACCTGCAGCGTCTGCAGCGGCTCCGCACGGCGACCGGCGAGCACGACACTCCAGCCGTCGTCCAGCAACCCGAGGGCTACAGCGCGGCCGATGCCGCTGCCCGCACCGGTGACCAGGGCGATTTTTATGGAAGGGGTTGCATTCAAGAGGAGGCTCCTGGCAGGGGTGAGTTGGGGGCTGTCAATCGCTGCTCACGGTCATGGTGAAAACGCCGATACCGCCGATTCCTGCACTGACGACATCGCCCGCCTGTAAAGGGCCCACGCCAGCGGGAGTTCCGGTGTAGATCAGGTCGCCGGGCGCGAGCGTGACCGACCTCGACAACATGGCCACCAAATCGGAAACCGGCCATAAAAGGTTCGCCAGATCGGCGCGCTGGCGTTCGACGTTGTTGACGTTTAACCAAATGGCTGCCTGCCTGGGATGGCCGCACACGGCTGCCGGCACCAGGGGCGTGCAGGGGGCCGAATGGTCAAAAGCCTTGGCGGCGTCCCAGGGGCCGCCGTCGCGCTTGGCCTGCTGCTGCAGGTCGCGCCGCGTGAGGTCCAGTCCTGCGGCATAGCCCCAGATGTGGTGGGCCTCTGCGTGCGCAGCATCTATGTCCCTGCCGCCGCGGCCAATGGCCACTACCAGTTCGATCTCGTGGCAGAAGTCCATGGTACGGCAGGGATAGGGCAGCACGCCATGCGCTGGCACCACGGCGCTGGCGGGCTTCATGAACCAGGCCGGCATATCTTTGGGCGCCGCTTCGTCCGGCGTCCATCTGAAATTGCGTCCGATGCAAAACACGCGGCCGACGGGAAACAGCGACGTGCTGCCCACGACCGGCAAGGTGGTTGGCGCGGGCGGGGCAAAAACGAAATCGGTCACAAGCGCGCGCCGGGTTCAGGTGGTCAGGCTCATCGCCGGGCGCTGACCCGCCAGTGCCTGGGCGATGCTGTCGAGCACCATCTCGCCCATTGCTGTGCGGGTCTCCCAGGTGGCACTTGCGCGGTGGGCTTGAAGCGTCACGGCGCCCGATTTGCGCAGTGCCAGCGGAACGCGCGGTTCGTCGATGAACACGTCCAGCCCTGCACCTGCGATGCGGCCGGCATCAATGCCTCGGTCAGGTCAGCTTCATTGACCAGGCGGCCTCGCGCTACGTTGACCAGGAAGCCGCGGGGGCCAAGCGCTTCGAGCACGACCGCGTTGACGATGCCTTCAGCCGTGTCTGCTGCCGCGCAGAGCACCAGCGCGTCGGAGTCGCGCGCGAGTTCCAACAGAGTGCTCACGAAACGGTGTGCAACGTCGTCCATGGCACGCAGATCGGTGTAGCTGATCGTGCAGCCGAAGGCGGCCGCGCGGGTCGCGACGGCGCGGCCCACACGCCCCATTCCGACGATTCCCACACGCATGCCGCTGAACCTGCGGGCAAGCGGAATAGCGCTGGGCTGTGGATGAAGCTCCCACTGCCCATCGCGCACGAAGCGGTCACCCGCGCACAGGTTGCGGCACGCGGCAATCAGCAGGCCGATGGCCAGATCGGCCACGTCTTCGGTCAGCGCGCCCAGCGTGGCGGTGACGGGCAGGCCGCGGCTTCGGCAGTACGCCAGATCCACCGCGTCGGTGCCGACCCCGTTGACGGCCACGACCTTCAGGCCGGGCAGCTGCTCGAGCATGGCGCGCGAAATGCCGGTGTGCCCGCCGGTGATCACCGCGGCCATCGAGGCGCCATGCTCGCGCAGCCAGGTGTCCCCGTGGTTTGCCTCAAAGTACTTGTGGACGGTGTAGCGCGACGCGAGCTTGTCGTTGATCTCGGGAATCAGGATGGGATTGAGTTGCAGGACGCAGGGTTTCATGGGAATTGGTTCAGTAGAGGGCTGGATGGTAGTTAGTGATTGATAAATTCGTCAATATTGATGTTTAAAATCAATATATAAAACTTGGACACTGCCAATGACTTCCTGGATTTCGATGGACGAGGCATGCCGCCTCCTCGGTGTGCGGCCCCAGACGGTGTACGCCTACGTGAGTCGCGGCAAGCTGGAGGTCATGCCTGATCCGGCTGACACGCGCCGAAGCCTGTATCGCGCCGACGCGGTCGCCAGCCTGGCCAAACGCAAGCAAGCCGGACGCAAACACGAAACGCTGGCGACCAACACGCTGTTCGGCCTGGAGCCCAGCATCCCGACAGCGGTGTGTGCGTTTTTTCGGGCGCGTCCGCATTACAGAGGGCAGGACGCTGTGAGCCTGTCCGGATCGGCCACTTTGGAAGAGGTGGCTCGACTGCTATGGGGAGCCGACCAGCCCGTCGATTTTTCCGCGCCGACCGCGGCCCGCGCCGACAAGCCCGGGCGTGCCCGTGCCTTCACTGTCCTGGCCGGTCTGGCGGCCGCCGGGCACTCTACGCATGGCCGCCTGATACGCGTGCTCCATAACGAAGGGCAGAGCCTGGTAGGGCAGCTGGCCAATGCCTTCGGCGCGCAGCCCGGCAGCGCGCCGCTGCACTTGCGCTTTGCGCAAGGCTGGAAGCAAACGAAAAAAGTGGCCGAGTTGCTGCGAACGGCCATGGTGCTCCTGGCCGACCACGAGCTGACCAGTTCCGCGTTTTCCGCGCGCATCGCGGCCTCCACGGGCGCTGCCTTGCCTGCCTGCCTGCTCGCGGGATTGACCACACTTTCGGGTCCCTTGCATGGCGACGCTTCAGGCCGCGTGCAGGCACTGTTCAGCGAAGTGGAGCGGCTTGGCGATGACAAGGTCGTGGCCCACTATCTGTCCACCGGCTTGCCTTTCGCTGGATTCGGTCACCATCTCTACCCCGATGGCGACCCCCGCGCTGCCGCGCTGCTGGCGCTGTTCGAGCCTCCCGCGGCGATCGCGCGCTTCATCCGCAAAGTGACGGATTTGACCGGCTTGCAGCCCAACATCGACGTCGCCCTGGCCGCGCTCGTGGCGCACCATCGCCTGCCCGTCGATGCGGCTTTTGGCCTCTTCGCGACCGCGCGCAGCGTCGGATTACTGGCGCACAGTCTTGAACAACTGGGCGTCGCCCAGGTAATTCGCCCGCGCGGTCGATACGTGGGGGTCATCCCCGACATGCCGCCGGGCGCACGCTATTGATCGCCGGAGCGTCGAATGCCTGCTGCATGAAGTCGCCCGTGTGGTCGGCTCGGACCCGATCAGAGAAAAGCGGAGCAGCGACCCCGAGAAAAAGGAAACGTTCGCAGTCTTCATATGCCCGCGTTTGTGGCGGGCGTCGAATCAAACCATCCGCTGCCGCTGCGAACCCAGCGGTCCGGCACTGAGTGTCATCACGTCGCCACGTTGCAAAAACACTGGGGATGGCTTGATCCCCAATCCGACGCCCTGTGGTGTGCCGGTGATGACGACATCGCCCGGCAGCAGCGTCATGAACTCGCTGAGGTGGGCAATGACTTCAGCCACGCTGAAGATCATGTCTCGCGTATTGCTTTGTTGCCGGACCACGTCGTTGACTCTGAGCTCAAGCGGAATGTTCTGGGGGTCGGCCACTTCATCGGCGGTGACGAGCCACGGGCCGATGGGTCCGAAGCCGTCGAAGCTTTTGCCCTTACCCCATTGCCCGCCGCGTTTGATCTGCCAGTCTCGCTCGGATATGTCGTTGGACAGGCAATAGCCCGCCACGTGGGCCAATGCCTGGTCTTTCGATACGCGGCGGGCGGTGGTGCCGATCACGAACCCGAGTTCGATTTCCCAGTCGCAGGCTTGGCTGCCACGGGGCATCTCTACGTCATCGTTGGGGCCGCTCAGCGAGGTGAGTGCCTTGTTGAAGACCACAGGGAACTCGGGGATCGCCAGGCCGGACTCCTGCGCGTGCTGTCGGTAGTTCAGGCCAATGCAGACGAACTGCCTGACACCTGCGACGGGCATCCCCAGTCGTGCATCGGGCGGCACCAGTGGCATGCGCATGAGGTCGATGGCAGCCAGGGCCTGCAGCTTTTCCGGGCTGAGCCAGTCGGGCGTGAAATCGGGAACGAGCAAGGAAAGGTCGCGGGCGTGACCGCCTGCATCAAGGGCACCGGGTTTTTCGTGACCCACAGGGCCATGGCGAAGCAATTTCATTGTTGTGTCTTTCGTTAGATTGTTGAAGTGGAGGCCGCCGGTCTCATGGCCATGCGGATTCGGCGTTCTGAGATTCGCCACCCCTCGGCGGTACGCTCGAAGCGGTCGTGGTACTCGACGACACCTGGCGGCCCGATGGCTTGCGCACTGCCGCCGTCCGTGGACGAGCCCTGGAAGAAGAGCACATAGCAAGTGCCTACGGCTGCATCGGGAGCCACCAGGGTGATCTCGATGTTGGTGCAGAGGTGGCGGGTTTCCAGCGCCACCGGCCGAGCTTCAAGAAACTTGCTGATCGCTCCCCGGCCACGCGCGACGGTGCCCATGCGATCAAGTACCGCATCAGGTGTAAAAAGGTCCAGTACACCGCCGTAGCGACGCGCATCGATGTGGTTGGCGAAGGCGATGCACAGGCGTGTGCATGCGGCCTCGTCCACCGGCGAGGAGGTAGGGGTGGGCGGTGTCATGCCTGCTCAGCCCATCATCGAGCCGCGTATCGGCGATACCGGCAGGTGTTCGTTGCGCGCCAGCAATGCCGCCTCCGGAACGCCCGCTCGCAGGCGCGAGATCATCGTTTCGGGCGTGAACTCCACGCCGATCGGATTGGTCTCGAAATGCGGGCCGTGCATGAAGGCGTTGGCCTCGTCGTTGGAGTCGAAGCAGTCGGCCTGGAACTCCATCTGGTTGCCGTCGGGATCGGCGTAATAGAGTGAAGCCGTTATACCGTGATGAATGCACCAGTACGGCACGATGCCTTGGCCCTTGAGTTCGACATATTTGTCCAGCAACTCCGGTAGGCTGCGATAGCCATAGGCGACGTGGTCCATGCCGGGCTGGCCCCGGGGTGTGCGCTCTTGCGACTCGCCCTTGATGATGCCCATGTTCAAGAGGGCGACGCGGTGGTGCTCCTCGTCGTAGGTGACGAAGGCAATCACCGGGTTCTGGTACTGGACCTTGCCGTTGAATACCTTCACGTACCAGGCGAGCATCTCGTCGAAGCGATAGGTGCGAAACACGATGTGGGCGAACGTCTTGGGTCGAATCGTCATGATCACGGTCTCCTCGAAAATGCTTACTCGACGGAAATCTTGGAGCGTTTCACCGTCTCGGCGAAGCGCTCACTGTCGGACTGGGCATTGCGCGCGATCTCGGCCGGCGTGGCGGCCCAGCTCTCGAAGCCGACCGTGGCAAACCGCTCCTTTACGTCCGGCTCGCCTTGTGCGCTGATGACGCCGGCATTGATTTTCTCGACAACGTTTTTCGGCATGCCCCTGGGGCCGTACAGGGCTACCCAGGACTTGAGTTCAAAGTTTCCCATTCCGGTGGTTTCGCTGACGGTGGGCACGTCCGTAAAGCCCGACAGGCGTTTTGGGCCGGCGTAGGCCAGCAGCCGGACTTTCTTGGCGCGGTAGAGCGCCCCGACCGTTGCGGCCGAACCAAAAGCCCAATCGATATCGCCGGTCGCAACCGCCGTGTAAAGCTGCGGAATGTCCTTGAATGGAATGTGGCGCATCTGGGCGCCCGTGGCGTTTTCCACCATGGCCGAGCCGACGTGTGCCACGCTTCCAATGCCCCAGGTGCCATAAGTCACGTGATCGGGTGCGGATTTGGCCGCCGCGACCAGATCGCCGAAAGATTTATAGGGTGAGTTGGAACCGACCACCACGAAAAAGTTGGCGGTATAGAGCGGCGCAACCGGCTCGAAGTCCTTGACCGGATCGAAGGGCATCTGCTTGTAAAGATGAGGCTGCAGCGAGACAGTGGCCACATCGACCAGCAGCAGGTTGTAGCCATCGGGGGCGCTGCGCTTGACTTCGCCTGCGGCCAGCCAGCCGTTGGCGCCTGGCTTGTTGTCGACGGTGATGGATTGGCCCCAATTGCGATTGAGCTTCTCGCCGATATGGCGCATGACCGCATCGGGACCGCTGCCGGCAGAAAAGGGCAGCACTACGCGAACCGGCTTGAGCGGGAAGGTCTGGGCCCATAGCGGCTCGGCCGCCAAAAGTGCAAGGCCGAGGGCGGTAGCGCCAAGGCAGGCAAGTCGTCGGGTGTAGGGCTTCATGATGTTGTCTCCTTTTGGGTCTTCGATGTGTGTAGTGCGTTGAGGGATGGAAGGTGCGGCCGCGTGCGTGGCGCGAACGGCACTGGCGCGCCGCGTCCAGTGACCTGCTCGAACACAGAGGCCAACTCAAGTGGCCAGGCATTGCCGCGCCATGCGACGTGCTGGTCGGGACGGATCAACGTGAGGCGTGTCGGGTACAACTCGGGCAGGGCTGCTTCCGGACGCTGAATCACCGTCAGTGGCACGCCAGCGCGGTGAGCCTGCTGGCGAACCTCATCGATCTCGGCGCTGGGAACATCACGATGGGCGAGCAGCGTGAACCCTGGGCCGAAGTGGTCGTAGAGGGAACTGCCGTCGTGCAGCCATGCATGGGGTGCCAGGGCACCAGGGCGAGAAGTCTGGACGTAGTTGACGAAGTCGCGGCCGGGCTGGGGCGAACCGTCCGTCACGATGACCGGCGAGTTGTCGTAGCGGTAGCCGAGCATCACACCCAGCGTGGTGAACTCGCGCATCTTGGCGGCCTGAATACGCGCGCCGACCGATTTGCGCAAGGCGTCGCCCTCGGCCGAGTCGGCATCGAGGCCAGCTTCCCAGAGCTGGTTGCCCAGGGTGGCGTGGTTGGCAACGGCTTCGTCCAGCACCATCTCGTGCACGGGCTTGCGTTCCTGCTCATAACTATCCAGCAGTGCGTCGCCACCCCAGCCTTGCAGCACGGCAGCCAGCTTCCAGCCGAGGTCCACCCCATCGCACACCCCCATGTTCATGCCGTAGCCACCAAATGGCGGATGCAGGTGGCAAGCATCGCCCGCCAGAAAAACGCGGCGATCCCGATACTTTGTGCCGAGAAAGCGGCTGGCCACCCACTCATCCGTGGATAGCACCTCGTAGGGAAGGTCGATGCCCGTGGCTTGGCGGATCAGCGCTGGCGCATCGGTCGGGTCGAGCTTCCAGCCTTCCTTCACGCCGGTGGGCATGAAAAACCATTTGTCACCGCGGTCCATCGGCCCCACCAGGCTGGGCGCTTCGCCGTTGACTTGCCAGTACATGATGGCTGGACCGTGCCCGTGGGCCTTGGCCAGACCTGGTGCGCGGAACACGACGTTGTAATTGCGTGAGAGACCGTAGGTCCCCTCCAGCTTTGCCCCTATGGCTTCTCGCACCAGGCTGCGGGCACCATCGGCGCCTACCAGGTAGTCCGCCTGGAGTCGCTCGACTGCAGTGGAGCCGGTTTTGCGTGTCGAGGCGGTCACGCCCTGCTCGTCCTGCACAAAGGACACCAGTTCGGTGTTGAACCGGATCTCGACGCCGGGCAGGGACTGCGCGTGTTCGCGCATGACTTCTTCAAGCGTGTACTGAGGCACCCACTGGGAATGCTCGGAATAAAGCGGGTTGCGACCAGGGGCGCAGTAGAGGGCGTTCTCGAAGCGCGTCAGGAGATGCCCCGACAACCGCGTGCAAAAGACCACATTCGAGGGATAGTCGACGCCCAGGGGCGATGCTGCTTTGAGCGTATCGGCGATGCCCCAGCGGCGGAAGTGTTCGCGGGTGCGCACGTTCGTGGTCTTGGCGCGGGGCGCGTAGCCGACCCGGTCGTTGCGTTCGATCACTACGCAAGGCACAGCGCGGTGACCCAGCTCGATGGCAAGTGCGAGCCCCACGGGTCCGGCGCCCACGATCAGAACTCGAGGGTGGCCCTTGTCGCCTTTGTCTTTTGGCACGATGTCTTGTCTCCTGGTTATCCCCTCAACACCGTGTGGGGTGCTGATGAAGTGGAGGGAGTCTAGGAAGCCCCGTGTGATTCAGGAAGATATAAAGATTTGGTCGGTGATGCAAAAATGGCATCATGCAACCCAGGCGCAAGGTCTGCGTCCGGACGCCTTTATCGACTGACCCGCCTGCTCATGAAAATCAACGCCATCCGAGATTTCCTTGCCGTGACCGAGCGCGGCAGCTTGCGCGCCGCTGCGCGTCAGCTGGAGACGTCGCAACCGGCCATCACGCGGAGTATTCAGGAACTGGAGCGGGAGCTCGGCGTGGTGCTTTTCGAGCGCAGCCAGTCTGGCATCACGTTAACGCCCATGGGGAAAGTTTTTCTGAGGCGAGCGGCCGCCATACGCAACGAGATGCGACTGGCGCGTGAGGAGGTCGATCAGCTGCGCGGTGAAACGCACGGGCGAGTGACCGTTGCTCTGTCGAGCGTACCCCACATTGCCATGCTGCCCGATGCCCTTGTCCCGTTCCGCAAGCGCTATCCGGGAGTGAAGATCGACATCATCGACGCCGTGTACCCGACGGTGGAGCTGGACCTGAAGGAAAGCCGCATCGACTGCTACATCGGCCCTGCGCCCAGCCAGGTCGCGGCCGACCTGACGCGCGAGTTTCTTTTTCAGAGCGTCCGGCTGATTTATGGCCGCAAAGGCCATCCGCTGAGCCATGCGAAATCGCTGAGCGAGCTGGTGGACGCCGAATGGATATCGACGTCCATCACGCACGTTGCCGAGGAAGAACTCGGGCCCTTGTTCGCGGCGAACGGCTTGGCTTCACCCCGCCTGGTGCTGCAGGCCCATTCCACCCTGACTTTCCTGGTGGCACTTGTGAACTCGGACCTGCTCATGATGGCGCCCATGCAATGGACCCAGTCCGCACTGCTCAAGGATTTGGTGCAGCCAATTCGTGTGCGCGAGAGTCTTCCCGCCCCACCGATCTGCCTGGTCCAGCGCAGTGGTGTTCCCTTGACCCCGGCCGCTGAATACTTCTGCGACATGATGCGGCGCTCGGTAACGCAACTGGCGAAGACTTAGCCTGGACGGAGCCCGACAGACGCGAGAGGGTGTCCTGCAAGAGTGGTGGCCCGACGCTGGCATTGCGCGCGGAGCGGTCAAGCCACGCTGGACGTCTCAGCCACGCTCGACGTCCGCTCGACGTCCGCGAGGCTGGACAATCGCCCAGGTTTTTACGATAAGGAGAAGCACATGCCCAGCAAAAATACGATCTGCCTCTGGTACGACGGCACGGCACTCGAAGCTGCACGCTTTTATGCCGCCACCTTTCCCGACAGTTCGGTTGATGCCGTTCACCACGCGCCGGGCGACTATCCTTCGGGCAAGCAGGGCGATGTGCTGACGGTGGAATTCAGGGTCATGGGAATCCCGTGCCTCGGCCTGAACGGTGGGCCGATGTTCAAGCACACTGAGGCGTTTTCATTTCAGGTTGCTACGGACGATCAGGAAGAAACCGATCGGCTGTGGAACGCAATTGTCGGCAACGGCGGCCAGGAAAGTGAATGCGGCTGGTGCAAGGACCGGTGGGGACTGTCCTGGCAGATCACGCCCCGCGCCCTGACGGATGCGGTGACCGACCCTGATCGCGCAGCTGCCGGGCGTGCATTCAACGCCATGATGCAGATGAAGAAAATCGACATCGCTGCGATCGAAAAAGCGCGAAGAGGCTGAGGCCAGCCCTGCCACGCGTCGTTTTGCCGGCACATCAACCTTATTTTTTAGCTTACGGATCTCGGTAGCGAGGCCAGAGCTTCGATCCCGCTTGACCGGCCGCAATGGCCGCGCACGGCCGGGCAAAAAAATCCCGTATGCGAAATAGGGATCTATCAGGCTGACTTTGATAGCGCTTTAGCAATAAGGCCGATATTGGCACCTGATGCACAGCTCAAGCTCGTCCGTTACTTCCATTGCATTCGTGCAAAACTGTTCGTAACGACGCAAAAATACTGTATCCAAAAACTACCGTAAAGTCGGATTGACAGGTCCTAATGCCTAGCCTAAGGTCCACCAGCGCCAAAATTTAGTTAATAAGGGAAACAAATGAAGCAAGACCAGTTTCGCGGCACCGATATCAATTTGACAGGGAGCCAGGAAGAGCGTTTGGTGGGATCGAGTCAGAAATCCGGTGCAACGAGCAAGTGGTCACATCTGGAAGCGGCGCTACTCCAAGCGGGGTATAGCCCCGTTCAGGCGATCGCGCTCTTGCGAGAGGCTCATGCGAGTGGCTCCAGCGCAACCCTTCGCGCCGCTTTGGCTCGCAAGGCAGCTCTCGCTAACGATGACCTTGACAAGCAATTGGACGCGCTGAGCGATGGCGTTCAGTCAGAAGTCTCGGCTGCGCCCCTCGAGGGCGTGCCCGCACCGTTGGACATGGGTGTCTTGCAAGACCTTGGTCGAGCAGGTAACGCGTCGGCCAGCGGAGCTGCCGACGGCGCAAGCCTCTGGGCACAAGCCCCGGCCCCCGCTACCGCTACGGATGCGGGCGGCGCGGGAGGCGCCGGTGCAACTGGTGCGGCGGGATTGACGGTCGGTCAGATCGGTCTGGGCTTGCTGGGCCTGGCTGTCGTTGCGGGTGCAGGTGGTGGCGGCGGCAGTTCGGCTGCGGCGCCAGCCCCCGCCCCCGCGCCGGCGCCAGCGCCAGCGCCGTCGGCCGTTGTAGTTCAGCTCGACACCGATACCGGATTCAGTGATTCCGACGGGATCACTTCCAGCGGCGCGCTGGATGTGACGGGTGTGGTGAGTGGCGCAACGTTGGAATACAGCCTGAATGGAACAATCTGGACGGGAAGTTTCACGGCGGTCGAAGGTGTCAACACGGTGTACGTGCGACAGACCACGGCTACTGGCACCAGCGTAGCCAGCGCAGCTTTGACTTTCACACTTGATTCGGCCCCAGCAACGGTGGATAACCTAGTTGCCGGTTCCACGACTCTCGCGCTGACTTTGAGTGAAAGTCTTGACGCAACGCTATTGCCGGATCTTTCTGCCTTTGTGGTTACTGTCGGGGGTGTACTCAATCCCGTCACAGCAATTGCGGTCGAGGGAAATCAGCTCACCTTGACACTGACAAATCCCATCGTTCCCGGCTCGGCCATCAACGTGGCCTTCACGGACGCGATGGGCGATCAGGCAAGCGCGCTACAGGACGTCGCGGGTAACGATTCGGCCAGTTTTGTCGCGACCAACAACGTGGTGGCGGACGGCTATATCAAAGGCGCCCAGATTTATCTGGATGCCAATAGGGACGGAAACGCCGATTCAGGCGAGGCAGTCGCAGGCGTGGTTACCGATAGCTTCGGCAACTTCTTCCTGGCACCCGGCGCCAACCCGAATGGCTACACGATCATTGCCGTGGGTGGTCTGAACGTTGACACGGGCATCGTCAATGTCGTGCCTTTGAAGGCACCGGCAGGTTCCACCGTCATCAATCCATTGACGACGCTTGTCCAGGCCGTTATCGATGCGGCGCCAGTCGGCAGTATCACAGCGGCTGCGGCGGCCACGCAGGTCACTGCATCACTCGGACTCACCGAGGGAACCGATCTGCTGACTTACGATCCCCTGGCTGCCCTTGCTTCCAACCCCGACGACACCTCGGCCCTCGCGGCGCAGAAGGCGGCAACTCAGATCATTGCGATCGCTACGCTGATCGTCGAGTCTGGAGAGTCAGGCGAGTCGGCTGGAGATGTCATTGCTGCGATTGCGACGCAGGTCACGAGTTCATCCCTGAACCTCAGCTCCCCAGAATTGCTCAACCAGGTCCTGACTGATGTCAACCCCGCACTTCTCGACAGCAGCACGCTTACTGATTCGCTTGTCAACGCAACGGGAGCCATTCAATCAGCCGAGAGCGTCACTGAAATTAGCACAGCCCAGTCAATAGCTCTGGACTCGGTCGCACCCGCCGCACCCACGATTGCCGTCGCAGCGCTGTCCAACGACTCGACGCCGGCTATTGTCATTTCCTTCAACACCACGGCAATCGACGGCCGGGCCGCACTGGCCGGGGACCGCCTCGCACTGTCGGGCGACAGCGGCGCGGGCTCGGTAGAGCTTGTCACAGTCACGCTGACGGCCGAGGACATTGCGCTGGGTTCTGTCACGCTAACACCGTCAACACCCTTGACAGATGACAGCTACTCGCTGACGGCGACGCTCACCGACGCTGGTCAGAACGTGGCCAGCTCGGCGGAAGTGCCCTTGGTTGTCGATCTCACTGCCCCCGTTGCGTTAGCGGCGATTGGTTCCGCCAGCGACGCCGGCGCGGGCGCCGTGCTGCTGAGTGGGTCACTCACTGCGCCGCTCGGAGCTGACGAGCGAGTTTCGGTGTTCAAGGACGGGGTGCTGCTCGGCACTGCGGAGGTCACTGGACAGACATGGGCGCTTACGCTTCCTGCCGACGCCGGGGCAGGTGCCAAGAGCTATGCAGCGCAGGTGTTCGATCTCGCGGGTAACGCCTCGACGCAAAGCAATTCGGTGTCTGTTGTCTTGGGGACCGGGAACGACAGCCTGACTGGCGGCGTGGGCTCAGACTTCATCAACGCGGGCGCGGGCGATGACAGCGTCGTGGGCGGGGCCGGTGACGACACCATTCTGGGCGGTGACGGCGACGACCGGTTGCGCGGCGGCGGTGGCGCTGACGCCATCAAAGGCGGGGCGGGAACTGACAGGATTCGCTACGGCGCAGCCGCTGAACTTGCGGGCGACGTGGTCAGTGGAACGGATGGAAGCGCGGCTGACAGCACGACCCAGGACCGCATTCAACTGCTTGCGGCCGACACCTATAACTTCACGGGCGTCGGTGTCAGCTATGTCGACCGCGTGGACGTCGCTGGAGACGGCGGCGGTAACTACGCCGTAACACTCACAAGCGCGATGGCCTCGACGTCGGATGCCAACAGCGACGGCAATTTCGGGGATATCGAGGTGGTGGGCTATGACAGCCTCAATGCCGCGACCCTGGCGAACGTCACGCTCGATGCGAGTGGGCTGACTTCGGACCAGCGGGTCAACGTCAACGGACAGGACGGCTCGGGCCGTGCGTCGCCGAACATCCCGTTCGGAGGCTTGGCGGGCAACGACAACCTGACCGGTGGAGCCGGAGCGGATTTCGTCGATGCTGGCGCAGGCAACGACACCGTCAACGGTGGTGGCGGTAACGACACGATGTTTGGCAGCGATGGCAGCGACACGCTCCAGGGCGATGACGGGGATGATCGGCTGCGCGGTGGCGCAGGTGCTGACGCGGTGATGGGAGGCGCGGGCGCTGACCGTTTGCAGTACACGTCGGCAAGCGAGCTGATCGGCGACACCGTCAGCGGAACAGACGGCGTCAATGGTGAAATGTCGAGCCAGGACCGGCTCCAACTGTTGGCAGGCGACACTTATAACTTAACCGGTGTGGCCATCAGCTACGTGGACCGCGTGGATATCACTGCCGATACCGGTACTTACAGCGTAACGCTCACAAGTGCCATGGCCTCGACGGCTGACGGCAATCGCGACGGTGCTTTCGGCGATATCGAGGTGCTGGGCTCTGCCGCCGGGGTTGCGGCCAGCTTCGCCGACCTTACCCTGGATGCGAGTGCCCTGACTTCGGTCCAGCACATCACAGTCTACGGTCAGGACGGCTCGAACAGAACGGGTGCTGACTTTTTCGGCGGACTGGCCGGCAACGACAACATCACGGGCGGAGCCGGTGGCGACTTCATCCACTCGGGTGCGGGCCACGACACCGTCTTCGGTGGCGACGGCGACGACACACTCAATGGTGGTGACGGCGACGACCGCCTGCGCGGTGGGCTGGGCGCGGACGTGGTGATGGGCGGCGCGGGAGCAGACCGTATTCGTTACGCCTCGGGTGCGGAGCTCGAGG
>JAZKIC010000009.1:0-30452 GCA_040385065.1 Pseudomonadota bacterium | reverse complement strand
GACAGGACGGCTCGGGCCGTGCGTCGCCGAACATCCCGTTCGGAGGCTTGGCGGGTAATGACAACCTGACCGGTGGGGGAGGGACGGATTTCTTCGACGCTGGCGCGGGCAACGACACCGTCAATGGTGGTGGTGGTAACGATACGATCTTTGGCAGCGATGGCAGCGACACGCTCCAGGGCGATGAGGGGGATGACCGGCTGCGCGGTGGTGCGGGTGCTGACGTGGTGATGGGTGGCGCAGGCGCTGACCGCTTGCAGTACACGTCGGCAAGCGAATTCATTGGCGACACGGTCAGCGGAACGGACGGCGTGAATGGAGACATGTCCAGCCAGGACCGCCTCCAGCTTCTGGCGGGCGACACGTACAACCTTGCCGATCTGGCCATCAGCTACGTCGACCGTCTGGACATCACGGCGGACACGGGCACTTACAACGTGACCCTCACGAGTGCCATGGCCTCGACGGCTGACGGAAATCGCGACGGTGTCTTCGGCGATATCGAGGTGCTGGGCACTGCCGCCGGCATTGCGGCCAGCTTCGCTAACGTTACGCTTGATGCGAGTGCCCTGACTTCGGTCCAGCAAATCACGGTCAACGGCCAAACCGGTTCGAACAGGGGTGGTGCCGATGCCTTCGGCGGCCTGGCGGGTAACGACAACCTCACCGGTGGCGCTGGCGCAGACTTCATCAACGCAGGCGCGGGCAATGACACCCTCAACGGTGGCGCAGGCAATGACACGCTCGACGGCGGAGACGGCGAAGGCAACGACGTGCTTTCCGGCGGCACGGGTGACGACCGTATGGTGGGTGGTCTGGGAGCGGACACTGTCATGGGCGGCGCAGGTGTCGACCGAATTCGCTATTTCTCGGGCGTGGAACTGATAGGCGACACGGCCAGCGGAACCGATGGCACGGCGGGCGACAGCACGGGCCAGGACCGTATACAGCTCCTGGCCGAAAGCGCGTACGATCTGACGCAAGCGACGAGCCTGACGTACATCGACCGGGTGGACATCGCAGCTGCCAGCGCCATCGGCTCCAACGGGACGGGAGGCACTTACAGCGTCACCCTTTCCTCGCAAATGGTGGCGACGTCCGATGCGGATGGCAACGGCGTCTTCAATGACGTCCAGGTCGTCGGCTATCTCGGCTCTGACAACACCTATACGACGGCGAACATCTTCGTCGACGGCCGGGCCCTGGTGAGCGGTCAAACCCTGATGGTGCTGGGCCAGGACGGCTCTGGCCGAAGCGGCTCGGATGCCTTTGGCGGGATGCGCGGAAGCGACACCCTCTTTGGCGGCGCTGGAAACGACATTCTCAATGGTGGCGGCGGCGCCGACAGGATTGCCGGTGGGCTGGGCGCAGACACGATCCGGGGCGGCGGCGGTTCCGACCGCATTCGTTATTCGTCAAACGCAGAGCTTGTAGGCGACACGGCCAGCGGAACGGACGGCTCCACTGCCGATAACTCGGGCCAGGACCGCCTGCAGTTGCTGGCAGCTGGCGCTTATGACCTGAGGGATGCGACCAGTCTGACGTACGTCGATCGCGTCGACATTGCAGACAGTGGTGCTGGCGGCAACTACAGTGTCATTCTCTCGTCACAGATGCTGACGAGTTCGGACGCAGACAGCAATGGCACATTCAATGACATTGAGGTCGTCGGCTATTCGGGTGCCAGCAGCGTTGCAACCACGGCCAACATCACGGTCGATGGCAGAGCACTCCTGAGTAATCAAAGCCTCATCGTTTCAGGGGAGGATGGTTCGGGCCGGGACAGTCCGGATGCATTTGGCGGCATGCAGGGCAATGACTGGCTGATGGGTGGCCTTGGCAACGACTTCCTCAGCTCAGGAGCCGGCAATGACACGCTCGACGGAGGTGCAGGCGACAACACCCTGGTCGGCGGTGCAGGTGTCGATCACTTCTACGTCGGGTCCGGTAGCGATACGATCCAACTTTGGGCACTTACCGACTCTACGGCTGCAGCAGCGGACGAGGTTCATGACTTCTCGGCGGGCAATGACTTCATCGACGTGGGCCTTATGCTTGATTCCACAAGTTATATAAATCTCGCCGACAGCGCGACGCCTCAGGAATCTTTGCTGTGGCGCGTCATGAATCAACCCCTAGCTGAAACTGGCGACAACGAAATTCGTTTTACCCAAACGGGCGACGAGCTTCAGATTCAGTTCGACACCAACGCAGCGGTCGGCGCTACCGAGCTGAGCGCAGTGGTCGTCATGGTCGGATTCTCATCACAAGTGTTGACCTTGAACAACTTCACGTTCCTCTGATCGACGCTTAAGTCGAGTAGCCAACCCGGGACTCCTCGCAATTCGCGAGGAGTCCTTTTTTTTGGCGTGAAATTTCAAATGTGGGGCGGACTGATGGACTGATCGCCGGGCAGCCTCAGTAGTTGGGCGGCAAGCGAACTACGCCCGAAAGTTTGGGAGCGAGGGAGCCGACAAAACCGCGTCCACTGCTCTTGTTATACCGAGGCTTCTGCTACTGCTTGACCTGCAATCCATGCCTGAAATCTGGCAAGTGCAGCGTTACTGAAATTCTTCGCCAGCCACCTGAGAAAGTAGCCACGGTTGGCTTTCCAGCCGATCTCGCTCAAGCGAACGAGCTGTCCGGTGTCCATCGCACCACGCACAATGTATTTCGGCAACAGCGCGATGCCAATGCCACCCATCGCAGCCGATAGGGCAAGAGAGGCTTGCGCGTAGACAGGCCCTTTTTCTGCCATGTCGATCAGGCTTTGGTTACCCAGGCCAGAGTCCCTGATCCACGCCGTCCAGGCTCCCGCCATGCTGGTACGGATCAACGGGCAGTTGGACAAAAGGTGCCCGAGAGCGGTCGCCGGCGGTTGACCGCTCGAGTCGATCACAACCCCTGCGCGTTCGATCAGGCTCGCAGAAGCATAAGGCTGGTAAACGAGCGAGAGCACTTCACGCGCCGCGATACCGGGGGTAGCGCCTTCGCACAGTTCGATAGCGGCATCGTTGCTTCCGGCGAACGGATTCTCGCCATCGACCGGGGACTGCTCGATCAGATAGCCGCGCTGCAATGGGTTCAGAAGAACATTCACGCGTTTGGTGGCACCCTTCCCGCGTTACTGCCGCCGGCGGATCGGCCGGGGCGGGAGCCATCGCGTGCTTGATGGCAATAACCTCGACCAAGACGCTTTTCAACCGGGCGATCTTGCAGAGTCCGAGCCTTGCGACCCAGACGCCAGAAGAGGCCCATGTCGCTGCAACGGCCATCGCAGCACTGTTGGGTGTGCGCCTGTCGCAAGAGGCCATTTCGGCAGTTCCATTGCCGGCATTGATTGCAGCGCTCAAACGCCTGGCGGATGACGCTGCTTTACGTAAGAGCCTGGGCTTCAATACCCGCAATTTTTTCCCCATCAGGGCGGTGGTCGATGGCGAGATGCTGAAGGCACCGCCTTTGCAGGCCATGGCTGCCGCTTGGCAAAGTCGGCCGCATGACTTTTCGATGCTCGTTGGCTGCAATCGCGAAGAGATGAGGCTCTATGCGGTTCCCACGGGAGCGATAGAGGCGACGACTGAGGATGAGTTGCGGGAGTTCGCGCTGGATGCGGGTGCGTCGCAAAAAGTGGTGAGTCGCTACACGATCGATCCGGCCACGGGAGCCACGCGCGGACCGGGCGAGACGCTCTGTGCCATGCAGTCGGACTACTTTTACCGAAACTCAACGCGAAAGATTGCCACTGATGCCAGTGCTGCGGGGGTTACTGCCTATCTCTACGAGTTTGATTGGTCATCACCGAAATTCCAGGGGCGACTGGGCGCTGGTCACGGCGTGGAAATCCCCTTCGTGTTCAAACAGCCGAGGTCGTCCGCGGGTGTCGAGATCGCGGGTGCGGGAGCCCCAGCCGAGCTGGCCGAAACGATGCACGGCGCCTGGGTCAGGTTCGTGAAGGAAGGTCGCCCTGGCTGGCCCGCTCATGACAGCGCCTGCAGGTCGCTCATGCATTTTGATGAGAACTGTCGCGTCGCCAAGGATCACTTCATTTTTTGGGACGGCTAGGGCAAGCAGCAAGGACTTCGATATTGTCCGACTAGCCTGGCCTCTTTCCTCATCAAGGCACTCTTGACGCGAAACGCTGCGACAGGATCGTAGGCACCGTGATATGGCGATTCGATAAAGTCGAAAGCCGCTCGCCAAGACTATCGATTGATGACGGTTACCTCCTCCCGCCTGCGACTGCGCAAGTCTCGACGCAGGGCCGGTGTTTGACCGCACCTTTCGCATTGCGGGCATCATCACGCTGGCCGAATTTTTGCGGGCCACCGATCTCGACCTGCATGAAGGTTTCGACGGCAAGCTGCGGCACCAGCGCCTCGTGGGAATCATCACGCAGACCGACTTGGTCGTGGCATTGACGAAGTCAGAAGAGCCCGCCCGCACCAGTGCTTGAACTGCCGCGCTGCGTACCTGACCCTTCCCGGCAGGCATTGAGCCGTCGGGGGCTGCTGACAGCGCCACAGCACGCCTGCTGACGGCCGGCCCTCCCATACGCGCGCAAGCTCTGTACAGGGGCACACTGTTTGCCCCGCAGGAGACTGATATGGCCTTGCCACGCATTCGCGCGATGTTGTCGCTGCTGCTCTTCGCGTTGATATCCGGCGCAGCGCTCGCCGATCCGCCGACACGCGTCGCGCGGCTCGCCCACGTCAGTGGCAACGCCAGCTTTTCACCGGGTGGTGAGCGTGACTGGGGACGCGCCATCATCAATCGTCCACTCATCACGGGCGACCGGCTCTGGATTGAGCGCAATTCACGCGCCGAGTTGCAGATGGGCAACGTGGCGGTGCGGGCCGGCGCGCTTACCAGCCTGGTCCTCCTGAATCTCGATGACCGCACCACGCAGATCCAGCTTTCACAAGGTGTGTTGGACCTGCGCGTGCGCCGCCTCGAACGCGGGCAGATCGTGGAAGTCGACACGCCCAACCTCGCTTTTTCCATCCGCCGTGCGGGCAGTTACCGCATCGAGGTGAATCCAGGCGACGACTCGACCACGGTGGCTGTGAGGCAAGGCTTGTCGCAGGTGTTCGGCGACCGGCGTGCCTTCATCGTCGGCGAGCGCGAGAGCTTCACGTTTTATGGCGACGGTCTGGACGATTACGATGCCGTCGCGCCGCGCGCACCGGACGAACTGGAACGATGGGCGGTGGAGCGGGACCGTCGATGGGACAACTCGCCATCACGTCGCTACGTCTCGGCCGAGATGATCGGCTACGAAGACCTCGATCAGTACGGCACGTGGAAAACGGTGCCGCAACTTGGTCCTGTATGGGTGCCGCGCCGAGTCGCTGCGAACTGGGCGCCTTACCGCGACGGACATTGGTCGTGGGTCGAGCCGTGGGGCTGGACCTGGATCGACGACGCGCCCTGGGGGTTTGCTCCTTCGCACTATGGTCGGTGGACACGGCTGAACAACGGTTGGGCGTGGGTGCCAGGCCCGGCCAATACGCGGCCGGTGTATGCCCCGGCGCAGGTGGCATTCGTCGGCAATGGCTCGCCTGGCGCCGCGAATTCGACGGTTGCCTGGTTTCCGCTTGGTCCCCGCGACGTGTATCGACCCTCGTACACGACCAGCCGTGAATATTTCTATAACGTCAATGCCAGCAATGCCCGCGTCGACCGGCAGGCGGCGACCACCTATTACGACAACCGCAACACCAGCGCCACATACGCCAACCAGCAGGTTCCGGGCGCGATCATCGCCATGCTTGCCGCTGCGTTCTCGCAATCGCAGCCGGTGGCGCGGCAGACCGTGCGAGCCAGTGAGCAGAGCTTCGCCCGCGCGCCTGTCCTGTCTGCACCGCCCGTGGTCCCGCAGCGCGCCAGCGTGTTCGCGCCGCTTGCACCTGCGGCAGCGCCCGTTGCTCGACCACCTGAAACAGCGCCCGCACGTCCCGTCGTGGCGCAGGTCGCTCCGCCACCACCACCGCCGCCATTCGCATCCCGGCAGCGCGCGCTGGCAGCTAATGCCGGCAAGCCGCTCGAGCCTGCGGCAGTCGCAGCTATCCAACCTGCGGCGCCTGCCAGTATGGCTGCCGTGAAAGTAGTGCCCGAGACCCAGGCGGCGGCAATTCCCAAAGTGTCAGCCAGCGCCTCGGCCGCTGCGACTGAAAGGGGAGGGCGCCCCATGCGGTTTGGCGAACGCAACGCTGCCGCACGTGCAAGAGCTGCAGCCGCGTCTGCACCGTCGACACCGCCTGCCGCATCCGTCCCACCTGGGGCTGCGGCGCCTGCGGTTGCTTCGGCTGCGCCGACCGGACCAGGGGCGGCAGCCGCACCGGCCGTACCGGCAACGCCAGAGCGGCCGGCGGCTCGTAGCAATCCCATGACGGCAGTGACACCTACGACACCCGCGACACCCTCCACACCGACACAGGCAACGCCTGCCGTGCCAGCCACGCCGGCAGTTCCCTCGGCACGCCCAGCTCTCCCCGCTTCCAGCGCAGGGGCTCCCGCGCCGGCCGAGGCCGGCCCGGGCGCTGCCGGTCGTGAGCGCGCTCGCGAGGCCCGGCAGGAACGCGGCGGCGTTTTTCGCGGCGGACCTCCCCAGGCACAGCAGCCCGACGCTCCCACCAGCCGGCGGGGTGAACCGCGCCGTGAGGCGCCGGTTCCGGCCGCGAACGCTCCCGTAGCGCCAACACCGACGCCCCCAGCGACGGCCTCTACAACAGCGCCTTCGGTGGCTCCTGCCTCAGCGCCAGCGCCAGCACCGCGCGCGCCGCCTTTGGTTCGTCCTGTACCGGCACCCGTAGCGGCACCGGCAGCGTCGTCTCCCGCGCCAGCGCGTCCTGCCGCTCCCGAGGGAGCAACTGCTACGCCACCGGCAGCGGAACCTGGCCCACCTCGTCCATTTCGCCAAGGACCACCAGGGCAGCGAGCGGTCGCGCCCGCAACCGCAGCGTCCGCTGCAGCCAGCGAAACACGGCGTTAGAGGCGAAGACATCTTTGCCGGCTCCTGCGCGCTAAGCTATGGACGCTGCGTAGGCGTGCCTCGATGGCAATTCTCGAGCGAGCTTCTTACCTGACCTTAGCGACGGTTGGGGTGAACAGCTCCGCCTGCCACATGGGAGCTGTTTCTTGGCCGTCATGGCGTCGAGGCTCCTTGCGCTTTCGAAGCGAGCGTCCGATCAGCCTTAGGGCTTGCTCTCGCGGGGAGCAGGTAATGCAATTCTCACTGAACCTGTTGCGGTGTGGCTGGCCAGGCCCGCCGCGTTGTGAGCGGCGTGCCTGTGAATGGGACCTTCGTGACGTATGTCCTCATCGTCGAGCTAATGCATCACGTCATTTCCACCCATGCCCGCTGACCGCTGGTCGCCTAAGGGTGCAGCTTTTGAGAACCTCGGCAGGAGAACGGCGGCCCAAAAAAACTAGTTGCGCACGCAACCAAATCCGCTATAGTTGCAGTCTGCCCAGGGTTGGGAGACCCTTGCGGCAACTGTTCAGCACGTGCCTCATCTTCAAATAATCATTCTTAAAGGGTCAGCCATGTATTCATTCGTTCGTACATCCCGACAGTTCCTTGCGGCAAGCGTGATGGCGATGACGTCATTCGCGGCGCTGGCTCAGGGCTTTCCGTCACGTCCTGTTGAGTGGGTAGTACCTTATCCACCCGGCGGCGGCACTGACATCGTGGCGCGTGCGCTCGGCAATGCCATGGTGCCTCTCCTGGGTGGACAGAATGTGGTGATCCTCAACAAACCCGGCGCCGCAACCAACATTGGCGCCGAGTACCTGGCCAGAGCCAAACCCGATGGCTACACGGTCATGTCGGCCGACACTGCGACCCTTGCGGCCAATCCTTTCATCTACAGCAAGCTCTCGTACAGCGCCGAAAAGGACTTTGCGCCCATCGGGCTGACGGTCCGCTTTCCGATGATCCTGGCGGTCAATCCCAGCGTTCCGGCCACCAATCTCAAAGAGCTCATCAGCTGGCTCAAATCACAGCCCAACGCTGTGGCCTACGCGACGCCGGGCGCGGGTAGCCCGCACCACCTGGCCTCCGAGTTGTTTGCACAGACAGCTGGCATCAAGCTCTCGCACATTCCCTACCGGGGTGCCGCGCCAGCGGTGCAGGATGTGGTGGGCGGGCAGGTCCCGCTGATGTTTGTCGACACCGCTAGCGGTTCCCAGTTCATCTCTTCAGGAAAAATGCGCGCCATTGGCATCGCGAGCCCTTCGCGCGTCAAAAACTTCGAAAGCATTCCCACGCTCAGTGAGCAGGGACTCAAGGGCTTCGCGGCATATGCATGGCAGGGCCTGGTTGCCCCTGCAGGAACGCCAGCTGACGTCATCGCCAAACTCAACAAGGCCCTGCTGACGGCGCTCGACACCACCGAGATCAAGGCCCGTCTGCAGGTGTTGGGTCTGGAAGCCACGCCGAGCTCGCCGCAGCAGATGGCCGACTATGCTTCCAAGGAGCGCGCCAAGTGGGGCCCCATCATCAAGGCAGCCGGAATCAAGGCAGACTGACCCTCGGCAGTACCACCGATGTCCACGCACCTTCGAGCCCAGTCAGCTGAGGCCGGGAATGCAGCCAAGGCAGCGCCACTCAAACTTGACCGGACGCTGACCTACCGGCTGCACCTGTTGCACAAGCTCACCGATCAGGAGAGCCAGCGGGCTTATCCCGAAGCCACGGGGCTGTCGATGAGCGAGGGGCGTTGCCTCACGACGGTGGGCTCCTTCGAGCCGCTGTCGGTCAACGATCTTGCGCGTCTGGCCAATCTGAACAAAGGTCAGGCGAGCAGGGCAGCTCAGGCGCTCGTCAACCAGGGGCTCGTCTCCAAGGAAGACCATCCGGGAGACGGACGCGGCGTCGTGCTTGCGCTGACGGCTGCGGGTCGGCGTATCTGGCGCAAGGCCATGCGGATGGTCGAGCAGCGCAACGTGGAGATCTTTTCCTGCCTGAGCATCACTGAGCGCGCTCAACTGAGCAAGTACCTCGACCGGCTGGTCACCCACAACCGGGGCGGCTCTGGCGTCGAGTCCAACGACGTTCTGTAGCGCACCGGCCATTCGTTCACCTGTCCTGAAACTTTCTCTCATGCATACGCCCACCGCCGAGCCGCGTCGCTCCATCTATTACAACTACGAGGTATTCAAGCCGTGGCTGCCCTCGTCGCATGGACCGCAAGGCCGGCATCGTGTCGTCATCGTCGGGTCGGGCCCCCTGGGGTTGACCACAGCGCTCGAGCTCGCCCGTCATGGTGTGTCATGTGTGGTGCTGGAGTCGGAGTTGCAGGTCTCCGAAGGCAGCCGCGCCATCGTGTTTACGCGGCGCAGCATGGAAATACTGCAGCAGGTGGGGGTGGCCCACCGCGTGAGCGAGACCGGCTTGCCCTGGCGCTTCGGCAACTCCTATTACCGGGGCCAGCGCGTGTTTCGCATGGAAGCGCCACACGACGATGACGACCGCTTTTTCCCCATGATCAACCTGCAGCAGCAGTACCTCGAAGAGTACCTGGTGAAGGCTTGCCTGGAGCAGCCGCTGATTGATTTCCGCTGGGGCAACAAGCTGCTCAAGATCGAACAAGGCGAGAGTGCCGCTGTTCTGGAGGTTGATACGCCCGAAGGTTCCTACGCGCTCGAAACCGACTGGCTGGTGGCAGCCGACGGCGCCCGCTCGGGCATTCGCTCGGCGCTCGGCCTGAAGTTGGAAGGCGCGTCCTATGAAGGCCGCTTCGTCATCGCCGACATTCGGATTGATCTACCCCTGCCGACGGAGCGGCTCGCGTTTTTCGACCCCGACTGGAACCCGGGCAACACGGTGTTGATGCACCGAGAGCCGCATGGCATCTGGCGCGTGGATTACCAGCTTCCGGCCGGCGAAAGCCCCGAGGAAGCCTTGAGCATCGCCTCCCTGACCACGCGCATCAATGCCCTGCTCGAGCAGATCGGCCACGCCGGCAAGAGCTGGGAGATGGACTGGAGTTCGGTGTACTCGGCGCGTACGCTGACGCTGCCTGACTACCGCCACGGCCGCGTGCTGTTTGCCGGAGATGCTGCGCACCTGCTGCCGATCTTTGGTGTGCGCGGGGCCAACACGGCATTTCAGGATGCACAGTCGCTCGGCTGGCACCTGGCGCATGTGGTCAACGGACACGCTGGCGAAGCTTTGCTGTCCAACTACAGCCGTGAGCGCGTGGGCGCTGCACGAGAGATCATCGAGGAAGCCGGCAAGAGCACACGCTTCATGACACCGCCGAGCGCTGGCTTCAGGCTGCTGCGCGATGCGGTGCTTTCCCTCTCGCTTTCCGAAGCCTTCGTGCGTCCGCTTTACCACTGGCGCACATCGCGCCCGCACGAGTACGCCGATTCGGCGCTGAACAGCGCGGGCGACGACAACGCACTCTTCAAGGCCGGCCCTGGACACGGCGCACCGCCGCAGAACATCCGGCTCGCCGCCGACGACTACCTGCTCGACCATCTTGGCGGTGGCTTCGACCTTCTGTACTTCACGCAAGACGATGCCGTGCCCGAGCCGTTGCAAGCTGTGGTTAACGCCATTCGGGGCAGGGGTCTTCGTCTGCGGGTGACGGCAGTAGGAGCCTCACGCCCTGTCCAAGGCGCGGACCAGACGTTTGCCGATGCCGACGGCCACTTTCGCAAGCGCTACGGCGTGCGGGCGGGAGGCGCGGCCTACCTGCTGCGCCCGGACCAGCACGTTTGCGCACGCTGGATGACGCTGGATGCCAACCGTCTCGAAGCTGCCCTGCAAGCGGCTGTTCCCCACTAAGGAAAAACCGATGTCACACACGCTCAGTCTGCCTGGACTCGAACAGGTCTACGACGTTCTTGCCACCGCGATCGACCAGGCCGGCCCTGAAAAAACCGAGCTGTTCCTTGTCAAGCTGGCCTTGCTGAATGCGCATCGGCTGGCCGATCCGCAGGTCTTTGCCGACCACGCCGCAGCCGCCTTGCGCGACCTTTGATTCATTCGTCCAATTCACCCCCTGAAGGAGACACCATGCTGGTCCAGAAAATTCATCACGTCGCCTATCGCTGCATAGACGCCAAGCAAACCGTCGAGTGGTATGTCAAGAATCTCGACATGCAGTTCGTCCTGGCCATTGCTGAAAACGAAGTGCCCTCGACCAAAGCGCCGGATCCGTACATGCATGTATTCCTCGACGCCGGCAACGGCAACGTGCTGGCATTTTTTGAATTGCCGACCCAGCCGCCCATGGACCGCGACCACAACACGCCGAGCTGGGTGCAGCACCTGGCGCTAAAAGTCGACTCGCTCGACACCCTGCTCAAGGCCAAGCAACGCCTGCTGGATTCGGGAGTCGATGTGATCGGCCCCACTGACCACACGATTTTCAAATCGATTTACTTTTTCGATCCGAACGGCCACCGGCTTGAACTCGCCGCCGATGTCGGCACGCCCGAGATGATGAAACGGCTCGACGACGTCAAGTGGGAAATGCTGGAAGAGTGGTCGCAGACGAAACAGGCGCCCAAACACGCTGCATGGATGCACGACGGCAGCGCCTCTGCCTTGTCGGGGCACTGAGCGATGCCTGCTTTGTCCGTGACACTGAACGAGACCCACGATCCGTCCTTACGCAGCTGGGTGGGTTCAGCCCAGGCTGCGGGGTGTGACTTTCCCTTGCAAAACTTGCCCTTCGGCGTGTTTCGCCTTGCAGGCAGCCAGCAGGCTTTTCGCGGCGGCGTCGCGATTGGCGACCAGATCCTGGACCTGGGCGCAGCCGCATCGGCCGGCGCTTTTTCCGGCGTCGCCCAGTCAGCTGCGGAGGCTGCCGGCCAGTCCACGCTGAACGCCTTGATGGCCATGGGGCAGCCGGCCTGGTCGGGCTTGCGCCTGGCGCTTTCGCGCGCGTTGCGCGAAGGCGCTCCCGAGCAGGCCATGCTGTTGCCCTGCCTCGTGCCCCAGTCGAAAGTGGAATTTACGGTGCCGGCGCGTGTTGGCGACTACACCGACTTCTACACGTCGGTGCACCACGCCACCAACATTGGGCGGCTGTTTCGGCCCGACAACCCGCTGTTGCCTAACTACAAGTGGGTGCCCATCGGCTACCACGGCCGCAGCTCGAGCATCAGGGTTTCAGGCCAGCACTTGGTGCGCCCCGTCGGCCAGACTCTGCCTGCTGGCGCAACGGCCCCCGTTCTCGCGGCCAGCCAGCGCCTGGACATCGAGCTGGAGCTCGGTTTTTATATCGGCCACGGCAATGAGCTCGGTGAACGGATTCCCATGGCCGAGGCCGAGAGCCACGTGTTCGGCATGTGCCTGCTCAACGACTGGTCGGCGCGAGATCTGCAAGCCTGGGAATACCAGCCGCTCGGCCCTTTCCTCTCCAAAAACTTTGCCAGCACCGTGTCGCCCTGGATCGTGACGCTGGAAGCGCTGGCACCGTATCGGCTGGCACCAGAGCGTCCCGTTGCAGATCCACAGCCCCTGCCTTACCTGGACGATGCCGGCAACCGGCAAGCCGGCGCTTTCGACGTTCAGCTCTCGGTGCTCATCCAGACCCCGGGCATGCGGGAGCAGGGCGAAGCGCCGTTCCAGCTGGCCGCCACCAGCTACCGCCATGCTTACTGGACCCTGGCGCAAATGGTGGCGCATCACACCGTCAACGGATGCAACCTGCAGCCCGGGGATCTCCTCGGCAGCGGCACCCTATCGGGCCCCACGCTCGACCAGGCCGGCGCGCTCATCGAGTTGACCGAAGGCGGCAAGCGCCCCGTGACGCTGGCCAACGGCGAAACGCGCACTTTTTTGCTGGACGGCGACAGCGTCGCGCTGCGGGGCTGGTGCGAGAAGCCGGGTGCCGCGCGCATCGGTTTTGGCGAATGCGTGGGCACGGTTTTGCCGGCGCAGCCGATCGCCTGAAGAGTCGAAGCGCTGGCGTCCGCGAGGCCTGCAAGAGGCAGCGCTACGCCACAGAAAATTTATTCGAAGCGCTTGACATTCCCATCATGGGAAGGTTCACAGTGGACACATCCAACTCAAGGAGTCCACATGATCACTTTCAATGTTCCCGACATAACCTGTGGCAGTTGCGCCCGGCGTATTAGCCGTTCGCTGGCGCAGATCGGTTTACCGGCTGAGATCGAGGTCCAGATCGACGTTACCGCAAAGCAGGTCCGCATACCGGCAACGTCCGGCGCGGGCGTTGTGGAGAGCGTGCGCGATGCAATAGAGCGAGCAGGCTATACGGTGCGGGCGCTCGGCCCCGTCAATGCGGGGTCTCCACGTCGCGCTTGCTGCTGTTCAGCACCGCAAGCCACGAAGCTTGACGAGGGTCAAGTCAGCATTGAACGCGCAGTCGCAAACTGCTGCTAACTTTCAAGGAGTCACCATGCGCTTACCTATCGTCACCAGCCTTTTAACGACGCTTTTCCTTTCTGGCTGTGCAGTGGGACAGACCAACAAGGCCGAAGAAGACCATGCTGCGCACCATCCCGCCGGAACCACGGCTCAGGTGGCAACTCCGCCAGCGCCAGAAGCGACGGAGCGCCAGATGAAGGCGATGCAGGAGATGCACCGGAAGATGCAGGTTGCTAAAACGCCAGCCGAACGTGCGGCGCTGATGGATGAGCACATGAAACTCATGCACTCCGGCATGGCCATGATGGGACAGATGCGCGGTGGCGGCCCTGGTGGCATGGGTGGTCCGGGTGCCATGCCGATGATGCCGCCGTCCAGCCAGTCTGTGCCACAAGGTCCAACGGGCTCTGGTAGTCAACCGATGGGTCCCGGTCCAGGAACGCAGGGAATGCCTGGGGGCATGCAGGGAACGCCGGGAATGATGGGCATGCATATGTCCATGGAGCGACGTATGGCCATGATGGAGCAGATGATGCAAATGATGGTGGATCGCGAGGCCGCCATGCCGCGCAAGTAGCGATGGCAGTGGGCCGGTCGTTCGGGCTCAGCTTGTACTTGAACGGAAGGCTGGCCATGCGTGACGCATTTTTGCCAGCAAGGTGGCTGAAATGATTTCCGGCCTCTTTGTTTTGGATCTGCCGGGCCTTGTTGGTCGGGCTGGAATCTGGAGTGCCGTTCACACGACCACGGCTTGACCGCTTTTCTTGACTCACGCATTCGTACACGGGAGGAAATCCGATGGAACGAGACAATGCGAGTGCGGGTGAACCCCACCCGCTCACAGCCCGAGGCAATGCTGCGGCTCCTGGTTTGACGTCGCGTGAGGCTGAAATTGCCCCGGGCGGAACCGCCGAAAATCTCCACCACCACCCTCATCAGCAGCATCACCCGCATCGGGCCAATAGATCCTTGCATTCGGATGCGCAAAGAGGACCTGCGAAGGTTGTGGTGGTGAGCGAGCAGGGCGCGCAAAACGTCGAGTACACCTGTCCAATGCACCCGCAGGTGCGGCAGCTGTGGCCTGGAAGTTGTCCGATATGCGGAATGGCGCTGGAGCCCGTGGTAGCGACGGCGGGGGCCGCCGGCAGCCCGGAGCTGCGTGACATGACGTGGCGCATGTGGATAGGTCTCGCGCTGGCCCTGCCTGTCGTGGCGCTCGAAATGGGCGCTCACCTCACCGGGCTGGGCCACTACGTTGCGCCGCAGATTTCGAACTGGATCCAGATGCTGTTGGCGACGCCCGTGGTGCTGTGGGCGGGTTGGCCGTTTTTCACCCGGGCTGCCGCTTCTGTGCGAAACCGTAGTCTCAATATGTTCACCCTGATTGCCCTGGGCACGGGCGCTGCGTGGGTCTACAGCATGGTGGCCACGCTGGCGCCCGACCTTTTCCCTGCCGCGCTGCGCGGCGCGAGCGGCGCGGTAGCGGTGTACTTCGAGGCCGCTGCCGTGATCACGGTGCTGGTGCTGCTCGGCCAGGTTCTCGAACTGCGGGCACGTGAAAAGACGTCAGGCGCCATCCGCGCGTTGCTGGACCTCGCTCCCAAGACGGCCGTCCAGGTAGTCGCGGGCAGGGACGATGCATTGGTCAATATCGACGCACTCCAGGTCGGCGATTTATTGCGCGTGCGTCCCGGCGAGAAGATCCCGGTGGACGGGCAGCTGGTCGAAGGCCGGGGCACGGTGGATGAATCCATGGTCACGGGCGAGCCCATGCCCGTGAAAAAAGTCTTGGGCGCGAAGGTCACCGCGGGCACCATGAACCAGACGGGCAGCTTCGTGATGCGCGCCGAGAAGGTGGGCTCGGACACGCTTTTGTCCCAGATCGTGCATATGGTTGCGGCCGCCCAGCGCAGCCGCGCGCCCATACAGCGGACGGCGGACACGGTGGCCGGCTGGTTTGTACCGGTGGTGATTGGCGTAGCGCTGTTGACCTTCACCGCCTGGCTCGCATGGGGCCCGGCGCCTGCTTTTTCCTACGCACTTGTCGCCTCGGTAGCCGTGCTCATCATCGCGTGCCCATGCGCGTTGGGGCTGGCCACCCCCATGTCCATCATGGTCGGGGTGGGCAAAGGCGCACAACACGGCGTCCTGATTCGCGACGCAGAGGCGCTGGAGCATATGGAAAAGGTCGACACGCTCGTGGTCGACAAAACCGGTACCTTGACTGAAGGTCACCCCAGGCTGGTCCATGTGCAAGCATCGGCCGGGTTCGAGCCGAACGAGGTTTTGCGCAAGCTCGCCAGCGTGGAACGTTCCAGTGAGCACCCTCTGGCTGCCGCAGTCGTCGCCGCTGCGAAAGAGCGGAACCTTCAACTTACGGAAGTGACCGACTTCGACTCCCCGGTCGGCAAGGGCGTGGTGGGAACTTCGCACGGAATTCGTATCATCAGCGGCAGCGCCAAGTTCCTGGCCGAGCAGGGCATCGCGACGGCGGTGCTCGAGCCGCCAGCCGAACTCCAGCGGTCCAGATCCGCTACGGTGATTTATGTCGCATTGGATGGTGTGCTGGCAGGCTTCGTAGCAATCGCCGATCCGATCAAGGCCACGACTGCGCAAGCGCTGCAGGCGCTGCGCGAGTCCGGTGTGCGCATCGTCATGCTGACGGGTGACGGACGCACCACCGCCGAGGCAGTGGGGCGGGAACTTCATATCGATGAGGTCGTGGCCGAGATCTTTCCCGAGGACAAGGCGGCGATCGTCCAGCGCCTGAAATCGGAAGGGCGGGTCGTGGCCATGGCCGGAGACGGCGTGAACGATGCGCCGGCCCTGGCTGCTGCGGACGTAGGTATTGCCATGGGTACGGGCACCGATGTTGCCATGGAAAGCGCGGGCATTACCCTGCTCAAGGGCGACTTGCTGGGCATAGTGCGCGCCCGTCGCCTGTCGCGCGCCACGATGCGCAACATCCGCCAGAACCTTTTTCTGTCCTTCGTCTACAACGTGGCGGGCATTCCGCTGGCGGCCGGCGTGCTGTACCCATTTTTCGGGCTGATGCTCTCGCCCGTGGTTGCGGCTGCCGCCATGGCCCTCTCATCGGTGAGCGTCATCGCGAACGCGCTGAGACTGCGCCGCGCGAAGGTGGACTGAACGCACAGCTGGCTATCCCTGAGATCCAAAGAAAGCAAGAAGGGTTGGGCGGTCACCTCGGCTGTTTGAGTCGGGCGACGACGAGGGTGGCGACGCGCGCATCGATGCCGTGCCCGAGGGCAGGAATCAGGTCGAGCGTCAGGTGCGGAACAAGGCGCTTGAGGGAAGCCGCCGCAGCCACGCTGTGTTGTGCGGGGATGACTTGATCCTGTTCGCCATGGATTAAATGGATTCTTGCGCTCGACGGGATGCCGGCCGGCTCCGAGGCGAAACGGCCCGACAGAGATACGACCCGTTCAGCCAACAAGGGCGCATGGCGCATCGATTCGAGAGCCATGATCGCGCCTTGCGAAAAACCGATAAGCGTGGTGTGTGCAGGTTTCAAACCGGCTTCATGTTGCCAATGTGCCACCGTGTCTGAAAAGGTGCCCATGGCCTGCTCGACGCGGCCGGGTCGGTTTTGTTCCGTCACCCCCAGCACCGAGAACCATTCGTAGCCCTGACCCAGGGCCGAGGGGTGAGGCGCGTTGACGCTCACCACCATGGCGCTGGGCAGGGCCTTGGCAACGCTCGTTCCCAGGGGAGCCAGATCATCGGCGGTGGCACCGACGCCATGAAATAGCAGCACCAGGCTCGCCGGTTGATCCGGGCGCTGGATGACGATGGCGTCAAGCATGCTGAACCGCCGAGTTCTCTGCCACATCCAGTGAAATGTCGGCGCCGAAAACGTAGGACTCCATGGCCAGCACGCCGTGCACGATCCCACCGTCGAGTACCGTGGCCGGAAGCGCCGAAGCCGCGGCGCCGAGCGCAACGAGCAGCGGCAGGAAATGCTCCGTGGTGGGGTGGGCGCGCTTGGCGTGGGGTGCGCGTTCGAGAGCCGCCACGAGCTGGTCTTCGTTGCCGGTTAGCACGGCCGCGCGAATCCAGGCGCTGAACTCCCGGGCATAGTCCGCCTGGGCGTCGCTTCGTTGGCGGAATTCGTAGAGGTTGTGCGTGAGGCTGCCCGAGCCCACCACCAGTACACCTTCGCAGCCGAGCTGGGCCAGCGCCCGGCCGTACTTCAATGCCTGCGGCGCATCCAGCCGTGAAGGCATGGACAGCTGCAACACGGGGACGTCGTGCTCCGGGTAGAGATGCATCAGGGGAACCCACGCGCCATGGTCAAGCCCGCGCCCGGGGTTGATGGAGGCATTCCAGCCGCTGGCCTTGAGCAGTTCGGCGGTGCGGGCCGCCACGGCTGGAAAACCCACAGCCGGGTAGCTCAGCTCATACAGCGCAGGATCGAATCCGCCGAAATCATGGACCGTCCCGGGGCTGCTGGCGCCCATGATCTCGGGTTCCCGTGTCATCCAGTGCGGTGACACGACGAGCACGGCTTTTGGTTTAGGCAGCGCGCGCCCGAGCGCAGAGAGTTGGGCGCCAGCGAGCCCCGGCTCCAGTGCAAACGTCGGCGCCCCGTGGGAGAGGAAAAGACTGGGCATGTGGTCCATGATTTCGACCCTTTTTAATTGAGTTGAGGTGCGGAAGTGCTGAGCGTTAGTTCTTCGCGTTTTGACGCACGAGCGCAGCGTCCATCGAGGCGCGCCCAGCGCCGCTGACGACCAGCGAGAGCGCCGCTGCGGCCAGCGCCAAGCCGTATTCGTAGCCGTTGTTGGCGACGAACAGACCCTTGTCGAGGTGCACGCTGAATATCGCGACCAGCATGGCAAAGGCGAGGGCGGCCGCTGCCGGGCGTACCAGCAGTCCCAGCACGAGCGCGATTCCGCCGAAGAACTCTGCGCTGCCTGCAAGCAGCGCCATCAGGTAGCCGGGGGCGAGGCCCACGGAGGCCATCCACTGGCCTGTTCCTTCGAGGCCGTAGCCGCCGAACCAGCCAAACAGCTTTTGCGCGCCGTGCGCGATGAAGATGAGTCCGAGCGGCACGCGCAGCGCCACGGGAGCCCAAGTCGAGCTGGAGGAGAGGACGCGTTGAACGAAGGAATCGGTGTTGGCGTTGGCGAGATAGGTTGACATGGTTAGGTCCTTGAAGAAGTTGCAGTGGATGGGTGTTGGAGCCTGAATTGCGTCCATGGGAAGACTTTAAATGTCTCGAACCACAAGATAAACATGTAGTTTCAGCATTAATAATCCCGATTTAAGGGACAGTCTTCGGCAGACTTTTTGTCCATGAAAGCCCGCTCGGGCTGAGTTCTCGAAACCAACGATGGGAACGGCTGGCATGCTCACGGAGCACTCGGTTTGGCTGACCCTTCGGAAGGCTCAGGGCAAACAGTGCATTTAGGCGCGAATGCTGCCGTCATGCGCGAAGGTGCATGCAGGGCAAATGGTGTGGACGGAGCGACCTGCGTAAGGTGGGAGCTCATCTACCGGATCAGTTCGGGCTGAGCGTGTCGAAGCCAAGCGTGATGCCAAACTCGTTGACAGGCCCACGAAGCAACTCGTTCGGGCTGAGGACGTCGTTCCCGATTCGCTCGCGTACGTAGTCCAGTGGTATCGAAGGATCGGGGCAAACGGTACAGGGAGGCCAGCCCAGTCCGTTTGCCTGAAGAATTTGCCCGGCCGGTCAGGCCGCAGTGAGCACCGGAGTTGCCACCCGGACGCCAGGGCGCTGGAGCTTTTCCGCCGCGAGGGCGCTCACCGTATCGGCGGTCACGGCGCTCAAGGTCCAGCCCAGATGGCCGTGTCCCGTGTTGTAGAACACGTTGGCGTGGCGACCGCTTCCGACGCGCGGCAGCATGTTCGGCATCATCGGCCGCAGGCCGGCCCAAGGCACCACCTGGCGCGTGTTGACGCCCGGGAAGCACTGGTTCACCCATTCAGTCAGCGGGCGAACGCGGTCTGCGCGAATATCCTTGTTGTAGCCGTTGAATTCGGCTGTGCCCGCTACGCGGAAGCGATCAAGGCCAAGACGGCTTGTCACCAGTTTTGTCTCGTCGTCGAGCAGGCTCACCGTAGGGGCGGCACGCTGGCTTTCGTTGTCCAGCAGGTTGACGGTGATCGAGTAGCCCTTCACGGGGTAGATGTTGACCCGGTCGCCCAGCTGGCTCGCGAAGTGGCGGCTCTCGACGCCAGCGCACACGACGAGCGCGTCGAAGGTGTGAATCGTCTGGCCACCAGCTTCGTTCGTCACTACGCTTGCCGTGCTGCCGTCGCTGCGCAGGGCCGTGACGTCCTGTTCGTAGAGGCAGCGCACACCCAGCCGTGCGATGGCTGCGGCCAGGCCTGCGGTAAATTTATGGATGTCGCCAGTAGCGTCGGTTTCGGTGAAATAGCCGCCGTAATAGGTGCCGGCCAGCGTGGGTTCTATGGCGCTCATTTCGCCGGGCGTGACGGCCTTGCGGGCAAGGCCGCCGGCCGCCAGAAGCTTCGAGACTTCTCCGGCGTGGTCAAACCCTTTCTTGTCGCGGTAGATATGCAGGATGCCTTCCTTGCGCAAATCGAAGTCCACGCCTTCTGCGGCGGCCCAGCTGAAGAGGTGCTCGCGCGCGGCAATCGCGAGGCGCGTGGTCGCGATGGTGTTCTCGCGGTAATTTGGCATGTTCGCGATGAACTCGGCGAACCACGAGATCTTGTGCCAGCTCGGCTTCGGATTCACCAGCAGCGGCGCGTCTTTCTTGAGCATCCACTTGAGGCCCTTGAGAAGGGTGGAGGGGTGGGTCCAGACCTCTGCGTTGGAAGCCGACAGCTGGCCTCCATTGGCGAACGAGGTTTCCATGGCTGCGTAACGGTTTTTCTCGAACAGGGTGACGGCAAAGCCGCGCTTGGCCAGTGCATAAGCCGTGGTGACGCCGGTGATGCCGCCGCCGATAACTGCGATTGATTTCATGTCAGGTTGCTCCAAACGTCGAGGGATGGGTGCGTGCCGCGAAATGCGGTGCGCACGCCCCCTCTGTTCGGTACCTGAGAGATTCGCGCATCCAGCGGGGGATGCGGTTGCTCCTTCGGTGTGCGGGCTGACGAAATCGCCCACAGCTCTTCAGAGTTCAATTGCCCGATCGGTCCTTTTGCCTGAGAGTTTCCGGGGCGGTTGCTCCTTCGGCGCAGCTGTCCTCGCAAGGCAGCCGTCTCTCCCGATCAGGCTCCTGCTGCTGACAGCAGGAGTGTTGTGATTATCGTTGAATTGGCCGGTTCTTTCCGATCACTCCACAAGAAAGCGCCGCGCCAGCAGAGACCAGTACGCAGAGCCGACGGCGATGTTCGCGTCGTCGAAGTCGTAGCCGGGGTTGTGCACCATGCACGCGCCATGGCCGCCAGACGCCTTGTCCCCATTACCGATCAGCAAGTAGCTGCCGGGCACCTGGTCCAGCATGAAGGCAAAGTCTTCGCTGCCGGTCAATGCTTCGGTCTGCAGGACAACGCGGTCCGCCCCCGCCAGTTCCACGGCAACCCGCCGTGCGAAATCAGTCTCGACCGTGGTATTGACCAGCACCGGGTAGCCGCCCTGAAAGTCGACAGTGGCGCGCACGCCGAAGCTCTCGGCCTGTAGGCGCACGAGTTCATCGATACGGCGCAACAAGGTTTTGTGCACCTCGCGGTCGAGCGAGCGCACGCTCAGCTTGAGCGTGGCTTGCTGTGGAATCACGTTGTTCGCCTGGCCTGCGTTGAAGGCGCCGACAGTGATGACTGCCATCTGCAGCGGCGCCACATTGCGCGAGACGATGGTCTGCAGCCCCATGACGATGGAGGCGCCCGCAACGACCGGATCGGCCGCATGCTGCGGCATCGCCCCGTGCCCGCCCACGCCGTGCAGCGTGATGGTGATGTTTTCGCTAGAGGCCATCATCGGGCCTTCGCGGAGCAGCAGGGTGCCGCTCTTGAAGCCCGGCATGTTGTGCATGGCAAATATCGCGTCGCAGGGGAAGCGCTCGAAGAGGCCGTCTTCCATCATTTTCTTCGCCCCACCCAGGCCTTCTTCAGCCGGCTGGAAGATCAGGTTGAGCGTGCCGCTGAAATTGCCTTCTTCGGCCAGCTGCCGGGCAGCAGCCAGCAGCATCGCCGTGTGGCCGTCATGGCCGCAGGCGTGCATCAGGCCGGGGTAGGCGCTGGAATGCGCAAGGCCAGTGGCCTCGTGAATCGGCAGCGCGTCCATGTCGGCGCGCAGGCCCAGGCGCTTGCCGCCCTTGCCGCGGCGCAACTGGCCTACCACGCCCGTGCCGCCGAGGCCGCGCGTGACTTCGTAGCCCCACTCCGAAAGGCATCGGGCCACCAGGTCGCTGGTGCGGAACTCCTTGAAGCCGAGCTCCGGATGCCGGTGAATGTCACGCCTCAGTGCGACAAACTCCTCGGTCCAGGTCTGCGCTGCCGACGTGCGCGGCGCGTCGATCACGACTTCGCTCATTGCGGCTGCAGGTCAATGGATTTTGCGATGGCGCGGAACTGCGCTGTGCCATCGGCATACACCTTGGCCATCGCGGGCAGCGCCTGCGGCTTGGCCAGCAGCTGGCTGTTGGCTTCAAGTGCGGTCTTGACAGCCGTGTCGCTGAGTGTGTCGCCGAGTGCCTTGTTCAGCGCCTGAACCACCGGCTCGGGAGTGTCCTTCTTGACGAAGTAGCCGGTCCAGATCGTGAAGGTGAAGTCCTTCAGGGATTTGCTCTCACTGATGGCCGGGTAATCCTTCAAGCCGTCAAGGCGTTCGGCGTTGAGCATCGCCAGGACCTTGAGCTTGCCCATCTTTTGCAGTTCTTCGTAGGCCTTGCCATAAGGCGCAAGAAAGATGTCGATCTGTCCGCCGATCAAATCCTGGTTGGCTGGCGCAGAGCCCTTGTAGGGAACGTGCGTCATCGGTATGGCCGTGACCTTGGAGAGATGCTCGCCGAGCAAATGGTAGAACGAGCCCGGCCCGACACTCGCGTAGGTGATGGGCTTGCCAGCCGCAGCCTGCTTGCGCGCATAAGCCACGAATTCGTCCACGCTGTTCACGGGCAGGTCCTTGCGGGCCAGAAAGGCAATCTGAGCCGACGCGATCATCTGGACCAGGCGGAAATCTTCACTTTTGAACTTCACGGCCGCGTTGGCCAGGGGCGAAAGGATCAGCTCGTTTGGCGAACCCTGGAACACGACGTAGCCGTCACTGGGTGAAGCAAGCACTTTTTGCGCCGCAATGGCGCCGCTTGCGCCACCGAGGTTTTCCACGATGACGGGCTGGCCCAGGTGCTTGCCCAGCGAGGTGTTGACGCTGCGGGCGATCACATCCGACAAGCCGCCCGCAGGATAGGGCACCAGCAGCGTCACCGGCTTTGTCGGAAACTGCTGCGCTAGCGCGGCGCCGCAGAGAGCCAGACCGGCAAGGGCCGCCGGAATGCGGTTCAGGAAGAGTCGTTGGATTGCGGTCATGTAGCGGGGCACTCCGAAAAAGTTACGAGGAATCAAGGCATGGGTTGGAAGACGAGTCCATCCTATGAGTCGAGATTTGGAGTGTCCAATGCATAATTTTCGTGATAATGATTCAAAAGGCGCATAGTGCGCCGGGAGCGCTTTGTTGAACATTCGCCATCTCGAGCATTTTCTGGCCGTTGCGTCGACGGGCTCCTTCAGTCGCGCCGCGGAGAAATTGTTTATTACGCAATCGGCCCTGAGCCGTAGCATCCAGGCGCTCGAGTCTGAAGTCGATGGCCTGTTGCTCGACCGCGTCGGCAAGCGCAACGAGCTCACGCCGCTGGGTCATCAAGTGGCTGAGCGCGCCCGCAAGATCGTGCTCGAAGCATCCGAGTTGCGGCGTGGGGTCGAGTTGATGCGCCAGGCGAGCGCCGGGCTCATGCGGGTCGGGCTGGGCTCGGGCCCCGGAGCCATCCTGATGGTTCCCCTGATGTGCCACATGGCGCAGAATCATCCGCGAGTGCGCGTAAAAATTACCCGGGGCTCCACCGAACTTCAGCTGGTGCACCTGCGTTCGCGCCAGCTTGACGCGCTCATCGTCGATATGCGGCGCGTTCCGCCCGACAAGGATCTGAGTATCGAGCCGGTTGCCGAAATGCAGGCCGGCTGGATTGCCCGGGTGGGCCATCCACTCTTTGCGAAACGCACAGTCACACTGGAAGACCTGCTGGAGTATCCGATTGCGACCACTCCGCTTTCCGATGAAGTGGCCCGTCTTCTGGTGAGCCAGTACGGCTCCCAGGCCAATCCGGCGCAGTTCTCCACGCTGGAATGTGACGACGTTGCGGGGCTGATCGACGTGGTGGAACGTACCGACGCGATTTTCCTGGGTGTGCGCGCCGCTGCACGCGATCACCTTGCGGCAGGCAGTCTTGCGATGCTGCCGGTGAGGCCCGCACTGCGTGCCACTGCCAGCTTCGCGTATGTCACGCTGGCTGGACGGACCGAGGCGCCCGTGATGGGCATCCTGCGTGAATTCGTGGCGCAGCGCATGGTCGATTGACAGGGTGGCAGGCGGGGCGCCCAAAGCTTCTTCCAAAGTGGGTCGACTTGTCGAGCTCGTGACCGCCAGGATGCAGCGATTAGCCTATCCCGACCATTCTCAGCTTCCTGAATTCCCCATCAACTGCCCTGCCAGCAGTTTCGCGGCGTGAATCGCCTCGCGTGCCGCGCCATCCCTGATCTGATGCCGGCAACTCGTGCCGTCGGCGACCACGATCGCATCGGGCGCTGAGCGTATGGCGGGCAGCAGGCTGAGTTCGGCCATCTGAATCGACACTTCGTAGTGGCTGGCTTCGTAGCCGAAGCTGCCGGCCATGCCGCAACAGCTCGACTCGATGAGGGTGGGCGCCGCCCCGGGAATGAGCTTGATGACTTCGAGGACGGGAGTAACCGCACCGAAAGCTTTTTGATGGCAGTGCCCATGCACGAGAATGGGCGCCGTATGAGGGCGCAAACGCCGGGTGAGTTCCCCCAGCTTTTTGGCTGCCGCTTCTCGTGCAAGGAACTCTTCGAAAAGCAGGGCGTGGTCGCTGATCTTTTGTGCCGCTTCACCCAGGCCCATCACGAGCAGTTCGTCGCGCAAGGTGAGCAGGCACGAGGGTTCCAGCCCGACGATGGCAATTCCTTTTTCTGCGAAGGGCAGCAGCGCATCGACCAGTTCCCGCGCCTTGGCTCGGGCTTCATCGACCATGCCGCTGGCAAGGTAAGTGCGGCCGCAGCACAGATGCTTGCCATCGGGTTTGGCTTTGGTGGCGACGTGGGTGGTGTAGCCGGCAGCCTGCAGAACCCGCAGCGCAGCTTGCGCATTGGACGCTTCGAAAATTCCGTTGAAGGTATCGACGAACAGCACGACGGGCCGAGCGGCTGCCAGAACTTCCGAGCGGGTGGCGCCCAGGCGCTTTCGGTTAAAGAAGGTCTGTGAGTGCCATTCGGGCAGGGTGCGCCTCGCTGAGAATCCGGTGAGTTTTTCGCTCAATGCGGCGAGCGCTGGAATACGGTCACGCAGATTGAGAAGGGGCGCCAGTCGCGCCGCCCAGTGCGCGTAGTCGGGCAGACGGGCCACCAGCTTGTCCTTGAGCGTGTAGCCATGCTTCTTCTTGTAGTGGTGTAAAAACTCGACCTTCATTTTCGCCATGTCGACGCCGGTTGGGCAGTCGCGCTTGCAGCCCTTGCAACCGACGCAAAGGTCGAGCGCATCATGCACGGCCTGGCTGGTGAAGGCTTCAGCGGAATCGGAAATTTTCGGCGCCGCTTCAGAGCGCGATCCGTCCTGCGAGTTCATCTCGGCAAGCTGCCCGCTGAGTGCCAGTCGCAAGGTGTTCGCACGCCCACGCGTAAGATGTTTCTCGTCGCGAGTCACGCGGTAGCTGGGGCACATGGTCCCGGCGTCGAACTTGCGGCACGTGCCGTTGTTGTTGCACATTTCCACGGCTTTGGCGAAGCCCTGGGCCGGATCGCCTCCGGTGCCGGGTGCGCTAGTGCGCTCGGTGACGGGGTCGTTCTGTACGTCCCAGGCGCGCCAGTCGAGCGCGGTCTGGATCGGTATGACCTTGTAAGCGGGGCTGAAGCGCATCAGGCTTCGATCGTCCATTTTCGGCGGATCGATCATGCGCTGCGGGCAGAGCAGGCCCGCCGGGTCCATGAAGTTTTTGATCTGGCGAAACGCCTCGTTGATTTTCGGGCCGAATTGCCACTCGATCCACTCGCCGCGGCACAGTCCGTCGCCATGCTCCCCGCTGTAGGCGCCCTTGAACTTGCGAACCAGGGCGGAGGCTTCTTCGGCAATGGCCCGCATCTTGGCGGCGCCGTCGCGCCGCATATCGAGGATGGGCCGAACGTGCAAGGTGCCGACCGACGCATGCGCATACCAGGTGCCTTTGCTGCCGTAGCGGTGGAAGACTTCGGTGAGCGCGTCGGTGTATTCGGCGAGGTGTTCGAGGGGTACGGCGCAGTCTTCGATGAAGCTCACCGGCTTGCCATCCCCCTTAAGGCTCATCATGATGTTCAGGCCTGCCTTGCGCACTTCCCACAGGTTCTTTTGTGGGGCGTCGTCGACCATTTCGACCACCGAGCCGGGCAAGCCGAGATCGCCCATCAGCTCGACGAGTTCGCGCATCTTCGGCAGCAGTTCGGCCTTGCTGGAACCCGAAAACTCGACCAGCAGGATCGCGTCGGGGCTGCCAATCAGTGCCGTGCGCACGGTCGGCGCGAAGGCCGGGTTTTGCAGCGCCAGCTCGATCATGGTGCGGTCGACCAGTTCGACGGCCGACAGCCCGCCAGCGAGCTTGACGATGTGCTGCGCCGAATCCATGGCGGCGTAGAAGGTCGGGAAATTCACCACGCCCAGCACCTTGGTGCGCGGCAGCTCACTCAGTTGCAGTGTGAGGTTCTTGGTCAGGGCGAGCGTGCCTTCGCTGCCGACCAGCAGGTGCGCCAGATTGACCGAGCCGTCACCGGTGTAAGGGCGCTCGTTCTGGTTGTGAAAAATATCCAGGTTGTAGCCCGCCACGCGGCGCAGCACCTTGGGCCAGTTCGCAACAATTTCTGGCTGCAACTGATCGGCCAAGCCGCGCACGAAGTCGCCAAAGGCGCGCGCCTTGCCCGTGCTGCTGGCGTAGTCGGAGAGCTGCAGCAGGGTGCCGTCAGACGTCCACGCCTCGGCGCCCCGTACGTTGTGGACCATGTTGCCGTAGGCGATGCTGCGGCTGCCGCAGGAGTTGTTGCCTGCCATGCCGCCCAGCGTGGCCTGCGCGCTGGTAGATACGTCCACCGGGTACCAGAGGCCGTGTTTTTTCAAGGCGGCGTTCAGGTGATCGAGCACGATGCCGGGTTCGACCACCGTCAGACGGCTTTCGGCGTCGACCGAAAGAATCTGCCGCACGTGCTTGGAGTAATCAATGACGAGTCCAGCGCCGACCGTTTGCCCGCACTGACTGGTGCCGCCGCCGCGCGCCACGATGGGCACCTTCAGGTCGCGGCAGATGTCGATGGCCAGCGCCACGTCCGCGCTGCTGCGCGGCACGAACACGCCCACTGGCGTGGCTTGGTAGATGGAGGCATCGGTGGCATAGCGCCCGCGATCAGCCGGACTGAAGAGCACCTCACCCTGGGTTTCGCGGGCCAGCCGCGACGCCAGCCGCCCCGCAACTTCGTTGCTGATCTTTGATACCGATTCGTAAGCTTTGTCGCGCGCGTCCGCCTGTTGCGCAATTCGGGTTGGGAGTCGCGCGTTCATGCCCGGGCTCCTTGGGCCTGCTCACGCAGCTGCGCAACGACCACATCGCGCTTGTTGTTCAGGTGTTCCGTCAGCAGCTCGCGCATGGCCGCGCTGTCCCGGCGCTGAAGCGCTTCGATCATGTGCTCATGCTCCTTCACGGCAGCGCCCCATTTCTCTCCGTCCTGGTTAGAGCGAAAGCGCAGCGCTTGCAGGCGGGCATTGACTTGCCTGTAGGTCGTGCAGAGCACGGGGTTACGCGCTGCGGCGTTGATGGCGGAATGGATCGACGCGTTGATTCGGTAGTAAGCAGGGAGGTCGCGGCGCGTAAACGCGGCGAGCATTTCATAGTGCATCGCATGAATCTCGGCCAGTTCCGCGTCGGTGATGCGCTGGGCCGCGAGCTCGCCCGACAGCGCTTCCAGTCCGGCCATCACCTCGAAGGTATGCAGCACGTCGGCCTCGGACAGCGTCAAGGCGATGGCGCCGCGGTTAGGCAGCAACTCGACCAGCCCCTCGGCCGCCAGCATCCTGATGGCTTCGCGCAGCGGCGTGCGCGAAACCCGCAGCACCTCGCTCAGTTCGCGCTCGTTGAGTTTGGCGCCGGGTGCGATCCGGCCTTCGACCAGCATTTCGCGAAGTTGCGCCGCGACCTGTTCATGCAGCGCGGTACGGGGTTCGGGAGTGATCGGTATGACGTTGGCATTCATGGCTAAATTTTGTATGCAAAATACAGGCGTGTCAAAGGCTAAGCGGCGTCGTCTGATGAGTTTGGGGAGCGAATCCCCGGAAATACCCGGCTTGACAATTATTTTTTGTATGCAAAAAATGGCCTCCTCAATCCGGAGCCCCTCCATGCTGACGCTAGATTTCCATCCCACCGGCCGCCATTTCCTCAATATCCCAGGCCCCTCGCCCGTGCCCGACCGGGTGCTTCGTACGATGAGCCTGCCCACCATCGACCACCGCGGCCCCGAGTTCGGCGTTCTGGGCTTGAAGGTGCTGGCGGACATGAAAAAGCTCTTCCAGACGCGCCAGCCCGTGGTGATCTATCCCGCTTCGGGGACCGGTGCGTGGGAGGCAGCGCTCGTCAATACGTTGAGCGCGGGCGACCATGTGCTGATGTATGAAACCGGGCACTTCGCTGCCCTGTGGAACAAGCTGGCGGTACGGCTGGGCCTGAAGACCGAAGTCATGGGCTTGCCCGGCTCAGACGGCTGGCGGCACGGCGTGCGTGCCGACCTGATCGAAGCGCGGCTGAAGGCCGATACCGCGCACAGCATCAAGGCGGTGTGCGTGGTGCACAACGAAACCTCGACCGGTGTCACCAGCAACATCGCTGCCGTGCGCAAAGCCATCGATGCAGCCAAACATCCCGCACTGTTGTTGGTCGACACAATCTCGGGCCTGGGCGCAGCCGATTACCGCCATGACGATTGGGGCGTTGACGTGAGCATCAGCGGGTCGCAAAAGGGCCTGATGCTGCCGCCAGGCATCAGCATGAACGCGTTGTCTGCCCGTGCCATCGAGGCCAGCAAGAGCGCCACTTTGCCCAAGGCGTTCTGGGCCTGGGACGAGCACCTGGAAATGAACAAGACGGGCTACTGGCCCACCACGCCCAACACTAACCTGCTCTATGCCCTGAGTGAAGCCTGCGACATGCTGCTCGAGCACGGGCTTGACGTCGTGTTTGCGCGGCACCAGCGCTGGGCCGAAGGCGTGCGTGCGGCGGTGCGCGCGTGGGGTTTGCAGATCCAGTGCGCTGATGCCGCCCTGTACTCGCCCATTCTTACGGGTGTGATGACGCCCGAGGGTCTGGATGCGGACGCGGTGCGCAAGATCATCCACGAGCGTTTTGACTGCTCGCTGGGCACGGGCCTCGGCAAGATCAAGGGCAAGATGTTCCGCATCGGCCACCTCGGTGATACGAACGATCTGACGCTGCTGGCCGCGGTGGCAGGTTGCGAGATGGGCCTCAAACTCGCCGGCGCCAAGCTCGCCGGCTCGGGGGTGCAGGCGGCTATGGACCACTTTTCGCAGCACGCAGCCGTAGTGCCGCTACGCAAGGCCGCCTGATTCCCAAAAGGCGGGCAGCTCAATTCCCCTTAACGACCGGAGACAACACATGCAACGCAGAACTTTCGTCAGTGCTGCCGCGGCGGGCGCGGCTTTCATTGCTTCACCCATGCTGCGCGCGCAGAACTTACCCTCGGGTCCCATTCGCATCGTCGTGGGTTTCCCGCCCGGGGGAGGGACCGATGCGCTGGCCCGCGTGGTGGGGCAAAAGCTGTCCCAGATGTGGAATCTCACGGTCCTGATCGACAACAAGGCCGGCGCTGCCGGTGTGATCGCCGCGGACTACGTGGCCAAGCAGCCCAGCGACGGCAACACCCTTCTGATGGCGCACATCAACAGTCACGCGCTGGCTCCGAGTCTCGTCAACAAACTGAGCTATGTCGTCGAGCGCGACTTCGTGCCGATCGCCCTCGTGGGCGTTACGCCCAACCTTTTGATCTGCAACGAAGCGCAGCCCGCCAAGACCGTCAAGGATCTGGTCGAGCTGTGCAAGAAAAACCCCGGCAAGATCAGCTTCGCCTCCGCAGGCGGCGGTTCTGCCCAGCATCTGGCGCTGGAAATGTTCAAGCTGCGCGCCGGCATCGACGCGCTGCACGTGCCGTACAAAGGCTCCGGCCCCGCGCTCATCGACCTGATCGGCGGGCAGGTGAACTACTGCTTCGAAACCATGACGTCTGCCACGCCCCACGTGAAAAGCGGCAAGGCGATCGCGCTGGCGCAGACGCGCACCAAGCGCGCCAAAGGCCATCCCAACGTACCGACGATGGACGAGTCGGGCTTTCCAGGCTTCGACGCCACCACGTGGTACGGCTTGGTTGGCCCGGGCAAACTTCCCACCGTCATCGCCAAACGCATGAACGAAGACATCAACAAGGTCATGGCCATGCCCGACGTGATGGAGAAGTTCGAGCAGTACGGCGCTGAAGACGGCGGCGGCTCGACGGATCGCTTCGCCGAGTTCATCAAGACCGAGCAAGCCAAGTGGGCCAAAGTGATCAAGGAAGCGAAGGTTACGACTGAGGGGTGAGCGGGGTGCTTGCGGGCTGACTCCGCTATGGCGCAGCCTGCCAAACCGGCCGCCCTGAGTTTGTCAAAGGGTCTCTCTTGCGCTCACAGAGCCGGACTCCGCCTGCCCGGATCCTTCGATATTCAGAAGGCGTACAAAGCCTATCGAAACGCAGTCAATGCGCACGGCGTCGCGCAGAGGGTTTGACAGTTCATTTTGTATATTTATTTCTGGGTTTTTCCCCCACTCACACCCCTAGCCCCGCTACAGGGACTTCC
>JAZKIC010000008.1:20585-72834 GCA_040385065.1 Pseudomonadota bacterium | reverse complement strand
AGCAATTCGATAAGACTCGCTCCATGGCTTGACACGGACCATAGAACCTCAGGACGTGTGAACAGCGGGACTTCGATACCTCAGTCCGAGCAGTCGGTGAAGTTGCAAATGGTTGCCTCATAGTTTCATGGAAAACAAGTTTTTGACCGATCGGTCAAGATATGGCTACAATCTTGCCTATGATGCGTCCCCGCCAATTCGATCTCGACATGCTCCGTGAGTGTGTCACGGATGTTTTTCTGGAGCATGGCTATCGCGGCACGTCCATGAGCATGCTCACCGAGGCTTCGGGCCTTGGCAAGCAGAGCCTGTATAACGTGCTGGGCGACAAGGAGGCCGCCTATATTCAGGCGCTCGACTGCGCCAGCCAGCGCGCATCCTCGCTGGCGCAGGCCATGGCCGATGCGCCCGACGGCCGCAGCGCCGTAGCAATGTTTTTTTCGCAGGCCATGGACGGCTGCGCCAGCAGCGATGCCTCGATCAACAGCTGCATGCTGACCTCCGGCCTGATCGAAGGGATCGAAGCCGAGGCGGTCGCTAAGAAGCTTCAGGAGAAGTGGCACGAGTTGTGCATGCTTCTTGAGGCGGCGGTGGCGCGTGGTCAGCAGGACGGTTCCATTCGCAAGGACGTGCCCTGTGCCACGTTGCGGGAGGTGCTCACGACCTTGATGCTGGGTCTGCGCGTCGCCTCCAAGACCGATACAGATCATCAGTCGCTCAAGACCACGGTGCAGTGGGCCTTGAAGCTGTTGGACAAGGACTCGCCGGCACCTTAGCGGCCCCGCCAGAGGGGTGTTCATGGCGTACTGCACCGCTGTGGTCCACCCGACGTTTTACTGACTTTCTGCTGTCATTCACCGTGACCAAAATCCGGCTGGCGTTGTTGTGCTGCCGGATGAGACCTTGCGGTGACTGATTGAATTTCGTTCGCGCCACAAGCGCGTTTTTTGTTGTCTCCAGGGAAATCACCATGCCTACCCTTGCCTCGCCATCTTCGGCACTGCGCTCACACGATGGACGCGCGCCGCAGACCTTTTGGTTTCAAAACCCGCACCGTCTTTCATATGGGTTGATTGCACTCGGCCTCTTTTTCGCCGTGGCGCTGGCCGGCTGCAGCGGTTCCGCCGACGCGCAGGGTGGTCCGCCGCCGGCCGCACCGGTCAGCGTTTCGCCCGCCGTGCAGCGCTCGATTTCCGACAGTGAGGAATTCAGCGGCCGCATCGAGGCGACCGAGTTTGTCGAGCTGCGTCCGCGCCTGGCCGGCACGGTGGACAAGGTCCACTTTGCCGACGGCGCGCTGGTGCGCCAGGGGCAGGTGCTGTTCACTATCGACTCGCGGCCTTACGCGGCCGAACTGGCACGGGCCGAGTCGCAGCTGGTCGCTGTGAAGGCCAAGGCCGAGCTGGCGCAAACCGAACTGGCTCGCGCTCAAAAGCTGCTCGCCTCCGACGCCGTCTCGCGGCAGGAGTTCGATAAGCTGGGCGCAGGCGCCCGTACTGGCGATGCCGAGTACAAGGCGGCTGAAGCCCAGGTGCGCAGCGCGCGCCTGAACCTCGACTACGCCACCGTGCGCGCGCCCATTTCGGGCCGGGTCTCGCGTGCCAACGTAACGGCAGGCAACCTCGTGAACGAGCAGGTCGTGCTGACCTCCATTGCCAGCCAGGGCAAGGTGTATGCCTACTTCGATGGCAGCGAACAAACCTACCTGCGGCTGAAAAGCTCGAAAGACCGCGCGCCCGTGGTGCGCATGGGCCTGGCCAATGAATCCGGCTTTCCGCATGAAGGCAAGGTCGACTTCATCGATAACCGCCTGAGCCCGCAGACCGGCGCCATTCGCCTGCGCGCCGTGTTTGACAACAGCAAGGGCCTGTTCACTCCCGGCCTCGCCGCGCGCCTGGTACTCACCATCAGCACGCCCTACGAGGCAGTGCTGGTACCCGAGCGGGCCGTAGGCACGGACCAGACGAAGAAGACCGTCTTCGTCGTCGCTGCCGATGGCAAGCCGCAGTTCCGTGAGATCAAGATGGGCCCTCTGCTGGGCGGCATGCGCGTTGTCACCAATGGCGCGGTCAAGCCGGGCGAGAACGTCATCGTCGACGGTTTGCAGCGTGTGATTCCCGGCATGCCTGTGGCGCCCACCGTGCTCAAGGTAGACGCGCAGGGCATGCCGATCTTTCCGCCACCTGCCGCGCCGCAGCGCTGATCGGAGAAGAGCCTCATGGATATCTCCCGCTTTTTCATCGACAGGCCGCGCTTTGCCGCCGTGCTGTCGGTCATCATTTTTCTGCTCGGCACGCTGGCGATTTTCCGGCTGCCGATTTCCGAATACCCTGAAGTCGCGCCGCCGCAAATCGTGGTGCGCGCACAGTTTCCTGGTGCCAACCCGCGCGTGATCTCCGAGACGGTGGCGACGCCCCTCGAAGAGCAGATCAACGGCATCGAGAACCTGCTGTACTTCGACTCGCAGGCCACCGCTGACGGCAGCATGACGCTGACCGTTACTTTCAAGATCGGCACCAGCCCGGAGGCCGCGGAAACAGCAGTGCAGAACCGCATCAACCGTGCGCTGCCCCGGCTGCCCGAAACCGTGCGGCAGATTGGCGTGACGACTGAAAAGTCCAGCCCCAACCTGACCATGGTGGTGCACCTCGTCAGCCCCGACAACAGCCGCGATGCGCTTTATCTGCGCAACTACGGCCAGCTCAACGTGCGCGACGATCTGCTGCGTATTCCGGGCATGGGCTCCGTGTTGCTGTTCGGCGCGGGCGACTACGCCATGCGTGTCTGGCTGGAGCCTGGAAAGTTGGCCGCGCGCAACCTCACCACGGCCGAGGTGATCGCCGCGATTCGTGAGCAGAACGCGCAGGTGGCAGCCGGTACCGTGGGCGCACAGCCCGCGCCCCCGGGCACGGAATTCCAGCTGGCGGTGAACACGCAAGGGCGCCTCACGACCGAGCAGGAATTTGCCGACATCATCATCCGCACCGATCCGTCTACGGGTGGGCTGATCCGCATCCGTGATATCGGACGCGTCGAACTTTCAGCCGGCTCCTACTCCTTGCGCAGCCTTCTCAATAACAAGGAAGCCGCTGCTATCGCGGTGTTCCAGGCGCCGGGCTCCAATGCTCTGGCGCTGTCGAATGACGTGCGCGCCACCATGGAAAAGCTCAAGGCCAACTTCCCGGCCGGCATGAGCTACAGCATCGTCTACGACCCGACGCGATTCGTGCAAACGTCGATCGAGAAGGTCGTCATCACGCTGCTCGAAGCCGTGGCGCTGGTGGTGCTGGTCGTGATCATCTTTCTGCAAACCTGGCGCGCGTCCATCATTCCGCTGCTGGCCGTGCCGGTGTCCATCGTCGGTACCTTCGCGTTCCTGCTTCTGCTCGGGTACTCCATCAATACGCTCACGCTGTTCGGGCTGGTGCTGGCCATCGGGATCGTGGTCGACGATGCGATCGTGGTGGTGGAAAACGTCGAGCGAAACATCGGAAGTGGGCTTAGTCCGCACGACGCGACGGTCAAGGCGATGCGCGAGGTCAGCGGGCCCATCATCGCGATTGCGCTGGTGCTCTGCGCCGTGTTCGTGCCGCTGGCTTTCGTGCCGGGCCTGACTGGCCAGTTCTACAAGCAGTTCGCCGTAACAATCGCCATTAGCACGGTGATATCGGCCTTCAACTCGCTCACGCTCAGCCCCGCGCTCAGCGCCATCTTGCTGCGGCCGCACGATGCGCCCAAGGACGCGCTAACGCGTGGCATGGACAAGGTCTTCGGTCGCTTCTTTGCATGGTTCAACCGCTTCTTCGGCCGCGCCAGCGAGCGCTACGGCACGCGCGTCACCGGCATGGTCAAGCGCAAGTCGGCCTCGCTAATCGTCTACGCGGTCTTGTTGGGCGTCATGGCCTTGCTGTTCACGCGCATTCCTTCGGGCTTTGTGCCTGCGCCCGACAAGCAATACCTGATCGGCATTGCGCAGCTTCCCGCTGGCGCCTCGCTGGACCGCACCGACAAGGTGATACGCGAGATGAGCGAGATCGCGCTCAAGGTCCCGGGCATCGTGGATTCCGTAGCCTTTCCGGGCTTGTCGATTGCCGGGTTCTCAGCGGCGCCCAATGAAGGCATCGTTTTCTTCGGCCTCGCGCCTTTCGACAAGCGCACCGACGCAAGCCTGAGCAAAAACGCCATCCTCGGGCAGGTCAATGGCGCGATCCAGCAGATCAAGGGTGCGCGCATGTTCGTGGTGCCACCGCCAGCGGTGGACGGGCTGGGCAACGCCGGCGGCTTCAAGCTGCAGGTGCAGGACAGAGCGGGCCTTGGCGAGCAGGCGCTCTTCGGCGCGGCCTGGGCCACGCTCGGGCAGGTGTATGGCAATCCCAAGTCGAGCATCGGAACGCCGTACTCGACCTACGACATCAACGTACCGCAGCTGTATGCCAATGTCGACCGTGTGCGCGCCAAGCAGATGGGCGTTAATTTGGGGAATATCTACGACACCATGCAGGCCAACCTCGGCTCGCTGTACGTCAACGACTTCACCAAGTTCGGCAAGACCTACCAGGTGGTGGTGCAGGCCGACGCGGCCTACCGTGCTGACGCGGAATCCATCACCAACCTCAAAACGCGCAACGCGGCCGGCGAGATGGTGCCCCTGGGTGCGCTCATGAAAGTCGAGCCGACCTTCGGCCCGACCCGCGTGACGCGCTACAACGGCTTTCCATCGGCCGACATCAACGGTGCGCCCAAGCCCGGCTTTTCAACGAGCCAGGCGGAGGGCGAGATCGAAGGCCTGCTCCAGAAAACCTTGCCGCGCGGCATGAGCTACGAGTGGACAGAGCTTTCCTATCAGGACAGGCTGACGCGTGACATCACGCTGCCCGGCACGGGCCTGAAGGTGCCGGTGCTGGCGGCGGTGCTCGCTATTTCTGTGCTGCTGGTAATTCTGGTGCTGACGGCGCAGTATGAAAGCTGGAGCCTGCCGATGGTCATTGTGCTCATAGTGCCCATGGGCATTTTGTCGGCCCTGGTGGGGCTGTGGGTGTCGAGCATGCCGCCTTTCAGTCAGCCTGGGGACCTGAACATCTTCACGCAGGTGGCACTGGTGGTGCTGGTCGGGCTGGCCTGCAAGAACGCGATTTTGATCGTCGAGTTTGCCAAGGAGCTGGAGGAGCAAGGGGAGCAACTGATCGATGCCGTGATTCACGCCTGCCGCATGCGGCTGCGGCCCATATTGATGACGTCGATCGCCTTTTGCGCCGGTGTAATCCCGCTCATTCTTAGCAGCGGCGCCGGCAGCGAAATGCGCCGCGCCATGGGTATTGCGGTGTTCTCTGGCATGGTTGGCGTCACGGTGTTCGGCATCTTTTTGACGCCCGTGTTCTATGTGCTCCTGCGCAGCAGGGCCAAGGTCAAGGTGACACGGCACATGCCCGTGGCACCGGTTCAGCTTCAAGGACAAGCGCATGACTGATCGCAATACACCCACGAAAAACCCGGTCATGCGCTTGGGCGCACTGAGCCTTCTGGTGGTGGCGCTGGCGGGCTGCACGCTCGGCCCCGATTACAAGCGGCCGGCCAGCAGCCTGGGCGGCAAATTCATCGGCGCAGGTTCGAGCGCCGTGGACGCCACGCCAACGCGCGCGGACATTACGCAGTTCTGGCGCGGCTTCAACGATGCCGCGCTCGACGGCCTGATCGAGCGGGCGCTTGCCGCCAACAACGACGTCCGGCTGGCACAGGCGCGGCTGCAAGAGGTGCGCTTCAACCAGGGTGAAGCCGACGCCGCAGCGCGGCCGGGGCTAGCCATCGACGGAGGCGTGACGCGATCCGTCACGCCAATCACCCAACGGCCAGGCGTATCGCGCAGCGACCGCACCGGCACCGTCTACGACGCCGGCTTCATCGCCAACTGGGAGCTCGATTTGTTCGGTCGCTACCGCCGGGGCAGCGAAGCGGCGGCGGCGCTGGTGGATGCCAGCCAGGCGGGCCTTCACGCGGCGCACACAAGTGTGGCGGCCGAAGTAGCGCGCAACTACCTGGAACTGCGCGGCCTGCAGCAGCGCCTGCGCATTGCCGAGGCGGGGCTCGTCAACCAGCGTGACGCCTTCCGCATTTCCGATGCACGCTTTGAGGCAGGGCGAGGCACTCGGCTCGACCGTGAAAGAGCGGCGGCCCTCGTGGCAAACACTGCCGCGGTGGTGCCGCTGCTGCAAAACGGCATCGAGCGCACTGTGTTTCGCATTGCCACACTGGTGGCGCGTCCGCCAGCGGAGGTGCTGGCGCAGCTCTCGGCACCTGCAGCGCTGCCGGGTTTGCCGGTGACGGATCTGGCCCGCTTGCCGCTCGGCACGCCCGAGCAGTGGCTGCAGCGCCGTCCTGATCTGATCGCCGCAGAACGCCAGCTCGCGGCTGCTACGGCGACCATCGGCGTGGCCAAAACCGAGCTGTTCCCCCGCCTGTCCCTCACAGGTTTGCTGGGCCTGAATTCGGCGAGCTTCAGCAACCTGGGCAGGAGCGAGTCGGGGGTGTATTCACTCGGTGTGGGCCTGAACTGGACGCCGTTCGACCTCGGCGCCATTCGTGCACGCATCGGCGCTACCGAAGCACGCGCGCAGCAAAGCCTGGTCAACTACGAGCAGGCCGTGGCCCTGGCGCTGGAAGAAACCGAAGGCTCACTCAGCAGCTACAGCCGAAGTGCGCAGCGCGCCGAGCGCCAAGCTGTGGCGGTCGGCCATTCGCGTGAGGCGGCGCGGCTCGCGCGGGAGCGCTACAGCGCAGGCGTGTCCGACCTCTCGGTAGTACTCGACGCTGAGCGTGAGTTGCTGTCCAGCCAGGACGCGCTGATGCAGTCGCAAACCACAACGGCAACGGCGCTGGTGGGCGTGTACCGGGCGTTGGGGGGTGGTTGGGATGCGGCATCGGTTGGGCCAAATGGTGTGGTTCTGTCGCAGGGGCTTGGCGCAAAAGCGGGGAACTGAAGCGGGCGGAAGCTACGCACCCATTCAGGACTCCGTTCGCACGGTGACCTTCCGTTCGCACGGTCCTGCCCTCCGTTCGTACGGTCCCGCCCTCCGTTCGCCCTGAGCCTGTCGAAGGGCCTTGCGCGCAATCGGGCTTGGACGCGCTCAGCCCGAACGGATCAACGCAAAGGCCACTACGTCTTGTACCGCGATAGCGCGAGCACAGCTTGGGATCTTGCCGCAGTGGTTGGCCAATAGGGCAAATAGGGTAAATAGGGCAGGCGCATCTGCCCAAGAGCCCCCGGGTAATGCAACTCAGGCGCGATCGAGCAGAGCCATCACATCGTCGATAGCGGCAGGCTTCACCAGATGTGAATCGAAGCCTGATTGCCGGGTTCGTTCGCGGTCCATCGACTGCCCCCAGCCTGTGATCGCGACGATCATGCAGCGGCTGTGCGGCGCCTTGGCCCGCAACGCGCGAGCGACCTCGTGGCCGTCCATCCCTGGCATGCCGATATCCAGCAAAATGCAGTCGGGTAGAAAGCTGTCGGCCAGGGCCAGTCCGCCTTCTCCCTCGTACGCCGCTTCGACCGTGTGGCCACAGATTCGCAGCACGTCCGCCATGCTGTCGGCCGCATCGCGGTTGTCGTCGATGATCAGAACCCGCTTGGGCGTGGCCGCCTGCAACAGTTGACTGCCGATGGGTTCTGCCGGCGACGGAAGTTGGATAGGGCCCAGCGGCAGCAGCACCGTGAAAGTCGAGCCGCTGCCGAGGCCGTCGCTGGCCGCGTGCACCTCACCGCCATGCAGCGAGACCAGCTGCCTGACCAGCGCCAAGCCGATTCCCAGACCGCCCTTGGCCCGGCCTATGGTCTGGTCTACCTGGGCGAACAGCTCGAACACGCTGCCGAGCATGTCCGAGGGGATGCCAGCGCCGTTGTCCCTGAAGCTGACGCACGCTCGGTCGTCAGCTCGGATAGTGACCTCGATGCGGCCCTCTGGAGCCGTATATTTGACGGCATTGTTCAGCATGTTGTCCATGACCTGCTTCATGCGGGCGGGGTCGGCATGGACCCAGACCGGATGCGGCGGCATGCTCAGTGTCACTTGGTGGCGCGCTTCCTGAATGGCGCTGTGAGCAGAATCCACGCTGGCTTGGGCAACGGCGCGCAAGTCCAGACGCTCGCGTCGGAGTTCTATTTTTCCGGACGTGATGCGCGACACTTCGAGAAGGTCGTCCACGAGCCGCACCAAGTGGCGAGTTTGCCGCTCCATCAGGTCCAGCATTCGCGTTCGCATGCCGTCATCGACCTGGGGTGAGCGCAGTATGGCAATGGCGTTCGAAACCGGGGCGAGCGGGTTTCGCAGCTCGTGCGCAAGCGTGGCAAGGAACTCGTCCTTTCGCTGATCTGCCCGCCTTAATTCAAGCTGCGAGCGGTACTGCTCCGTGACGTCATGTCCCTGGACGATGATGCCCTGCACAGTGCCCGCAGCGTCAAGCGTTGGCTGAAACACAAAATCGACATAAGCCTGCACAGGTGGACTGCCCGGCGTGCGGTTCAGCACCACCTGCATCGAACGCCCCTGAAACGGCTGGCCGCTCAGGTAGGCCTGGTCGAGCAAATCAATGAATCCCTGCTCCACCACTTCCGGCAGCGCCGCAGCCAGGCTCAGGCCACGCAGAGTCCTGAAGCCGACCAGCTGCTGGTAAGCGTCATTGAAATTCTCGAAGATATGTTCAGGGCCACGCAGCACCGCCAAAAAGCCGGGCGCCTGCTGGAACAGCGCGGCCAATCGCTCATGCTCCAGACGCACATGGCGCTCTGCAAGTACGGCACGGGTTGTTTCGGTACAGGCGCAATAAATGCCTACCTTGGCGCCCCGGTCATCCAGCACCGGTGACCACGAGAACGTGAACCATGTCTCTTCGTCATAGCCGTGGCGTCGCAGCGTCAGCGGAAGATTCTCGATAAAGAAAGTCTCGCCTGCCGACACCTTCTCCACGAAGGGTTGGAGATCGTCCCGGATTTCATGCCAGATCTCCAGGAATGGCATGCCCCAGCCCCCGGGATGCTTGGCGCCCATGATCTCCACGTAACCGTCGTTGTAGATCGTGTGCAGCTGAGGGCCCCACGCAACAAACATGGGAAATCCGGAGCCCAGCATCAGCGAGACGACCGATCGCAAGGACTGCGGCCATTGCTCGGGCGAACCCATGGACGTTCCAGACCAGTCGTGTCGGCGCACCCGCTCTGCCAGCGGAGAGCGCAGACCCTCCAGGAACTTCAACTTGTCGGGCTCAGTCATGCCCAACAGTTTATGGCGGCAACCGGAAAATCCCAGCTCAACATTACGGGACCCAGTGTCGGCCGAGGTGCCGCGCACGGTCCGAAAACCGCCCGGTCGCCGCTCGGCTAGTCCGTTACCGGTACGACTTGATGCCAGGCCGCAAAAGTCCGCTACCTCAGGACATAACTGGCCAGCACTGCCTGTACTTCGTAAATACTCAAGCGCTTGTTGAACTGCTTCTGAATCGGCGCCGCCGTTCCGGAGATCCAGATTTTCAGCTCAGCGTCCAGGTCGAAAGTGCCGGCCGTCTCGATGCTGAAGTGGGTGATGCTCTTGTACGGAATCGAGTGGTACTCCACCTTGCTTCCGGTCAGCCCCTGCTTGTCCACAAGGACGAATCGCTTGTCCGTAAAAACAAAGTAGTCGCGGATCAGCTGGTAGGCGTGTTCGACGCACTCGCCCGGGGCCAATATCTGCGCGAATTCCTGCTGGATCTTCGCTGGATCGATCTTTGACGCGTTACCGAGCATTCCGTCGAAAAGTCCCATGTAGCCTCCTGAGCTGAGGGGTGTTTATACAGCCGGCCAAACTTGACGAGTCTGATCGCGGGCCTTTTTGGGGAGCTGAGCCCGGGCCGAACTATCGACGTGGTGCTCATGCGCCAGGCTTGTCCGCCCCTTCGCCCAAGCTGGACCTCTATGAATTGCGCCCATGAAATGTCCTATTGACAGGTCATTAGTAACTCTACAAGAATGATGGCGTGACTCCAGCTGCCATGCCCCTTCCCAAATACCACCAGGTTTATCTGGTGCTCAAGGAGCGCGTGCTGGAGGGGCACTTCGACGGCGGGCTGCCGGGCGAGCTGGATTTGATGGCGCGTTTCGAGGTGTCGCGCGTCACGGTTCGCAAGGCGCTCGAATTGCTGGCCGCCGAGGGCCTCATCGCGCGGGAGCCCGGTCGTGGGACCCGGGTGATCCAGCCCAGGAGCAGGGCTGCCAAACCCGCGCCACGGGAGGGCGTGGCCACCCAGCGAACCGGCCTGCTGGCCAATCTCGTGAGCATGAGCCTGGACACCAAGGTGCAGGTCATCTCGGTGGACAACGTGCAGGCCAGCGAAGCGGTGGCCCAAGCCCTGCATATCGCGCCTGCCAGCCTGGTGCAAAAGGCGGTGCGCCTGCGCAGCACGCGCCAAGGTCCGCTCTCGCACATTACCACCTATGTTCCGGCGGAACTCACCGCCAGCTTCGGCCGCAAGGAACTTGGCAAAAAGCCCATCCTCGTGTTGCTTGAAGAAAGCGGCCTGCAGCTCGGGCAGGCGGTGCAGCAAATTTCCGCGCGGCTGGCCGATGCTGGCATTGCGCGCCTGCTGGACGTGCCGGTGGGCTCGGCCTTGCTGCATGTGCGCCGCGTGGTGCACGACCAGAACGACCGGCCCATCCAGTGCCTGCACGGCCTTTACCGGCCAGACCGCTATGAATATCAAATGAAACTGTCCCGCGTGGGCGAGATCGACGCGCGAGTGTGGGTCAGCAGCGAGCTTCAAGCCAACTTCAACTGACACCTTCGACACAAGCCGAACACACGCCGAACAATAGCGCCGCATGCCGCCCTTCACTTTTCTTTTCACCGCCAACGGGCTTTCGCCCGCTGCGCAATCCGTGCCCATCCGGGCATTTCCCCCGGCCGCACCCGCAAGGGATCACGGTCAACCGGTCCCCAGGAGTAAGTCATGACAACTCGTCGTCAGTTTGTTTCCCAAACCGCTGCCGCGGCCTCCGCGATGGCTTTTCCCCTGGTGGGCGGCGCGCAGCCAGCACCGGTCAAGATCGGTGTATTGCACCCGGTCACGGGCGCCATCGCTTACTCGGGCCAGCAATGCCGCATGGGCGCGCTCATGGCTATCGAGGACATCAATGCCGCGGGCGGGATCAAGTCCCTCGGCGGCGCCAAGATTGAGGCCATGCTGGGCGATGCGCAGTCGCAGCCGCAAGTTGGCGTGGCTGAAATCGAAAAAATGAACGAAGCCGGGGTCTCGTCCGTCGTCGGCGCGTTTGCGTCGGCCATCTGCCTGGCCACCACGCAGGCTGCGGCCAAGTACAACCTCCCGCATGTGGTCGACGTCGGCGTCGCCGACCAGATCGTCGAGCGCGGCCTGAAAAACACTTTCCGCTTCGGCCCGGGCTACAAGGCGGTGGCCGACCTGGCCGTTGCCAACCTGCACGTGCTCAACACCCTCGCAGGCCGCCCCGCCAAGACCGTGATGATCATTCACGAAGAGTCGCTGTTCGGCACGGGCACGGCCAACCTGCTGGCGCGCGAGCTGCCCGGCTACGGCTTCGAGGTGAAAGAAGTCATCAAGCACGCCAACCCGACGCGCGATTTCAACAACATCGTGCTGCGCATGAAGTCCGTCAACCCGGACATCGTCATCCCCGCCAACTACTACAACGAGTACGCGCTCCTGGTGCGCACCATGCAGCAGCAGCGCGTGGTGCCCAAGGCGATCTATTCGGTGCTGGGCGGTGCCGCGTCAAGCTACAAATTCGTGCAGGAATTCCCCGAAGCGTCCAAGGGCATCATCGACTGCAACCACTGGTTCAACCCGAAGGACACGCGCGCGCTGGCGCTTAAAAAGCGTGTCGAGGCGCAAAAGCAGTTCTTCAGCTACGAGGTCTTCATGACCTACACCGCCATGCGCCTGCTGGCCGACGCCATCGACAAGGCCAAGTCGCGTGACCGCGCCGCCATCATCGCCGCGCTGGAAAAGAGCACCTTCTCCGATCACATCATGCCGTACGGCCCGACCAAATTTGTCAACGGGCAGAACCAGGGCGGGCAGCCGCTCATGACGCAGGTGCTCGACGGCGACATCAAGGTCATCATCCCGCGCGACTACCGCCAGGCCGACCCGATGTTCCCGCTCAAGGCCTGAGCCCCCGTGTGATGCCAGGCTGCGCCGCCGACCCGATGCCATCTCGACACGTCCGGAGTATTTGAATGTTCGATCTGGCCATCGTGGTCCCGTCGGTGCTCAACGGCATCACCACCGGCGCGGTCTATGCGCTGATCGCCCTCGGGCTGACCCTGATCTACGGTGTCCTGCACATCATCAACTTTGCCCACGGTGCATCGCTGATGGTGGCGCTGTACGGCGTCTACATGCTCAAGCAGTACTTCGGCATCGACCCTTACCTGGCGCTGCCCATCATGGTGCCCGCCATGTTCGCGCTGGGCTATGCCTTGCAGCGCGGCATCATCAACCGCGCCAGCCACGGCAAGGATGAAAACATCCTGCTGGTCACATTGGGCCTGTCCATCGTGCTCGAAAACCTCGCGCTGCTGGTGTTCCGCTCGGACACGCGCAGCATCGAGACGGCCTACACACTGCAAACTGTGCAAATCGGCCCGGCCTTTATTGCCTTGCCCAAGCTGATCGCGTTTGCAGGTGCGCTCGTGACCTCGGCGGTGCTGCTCTGGGTCGTCACCAAAACCGACCTGGGCCGGGCCATTCGCGCGGTCTCGAAGGAAAAGCAGGGCGCGCGCCTGATGGGCATCGACGTCGACCATATCTACGCCATGAGCTTCGGCATCGGCCTGGCTTGCCTGGGTGCGGCTGCGTGCTTTCTGTTGCCGGCGTATTACGTCAATCCGCAGGTCGGCACGGGCTTCGTTCTGGTGGCCTTCACGGTCGTGGTGCTCGGCGGCATGGGCAGCTTCGTGGGCGCCTTGCTGGGCGGCTTGCTGATTGGGGTCGTCGAGTCGCTGGGCGGATTGTTCCTGGGGGAGTCGCTGGGGCAGATCGGCATTTTCGTGATCTTCATCGCCATCCTGCTGTTCAGGCCGCAAGGCCTTTTTGGAGCCAAGGCATGAAGAGCCTGTTACGAATCGCCGCCTTCGCCTTGGTGGTCGGGCTGCTGCCGCTGTTTGTCACCTCCGGCACCTGGCTCAACTTCATCATGATGACGCTGTACGCCGCGCTGATGGCGCAAGCCTGGAACCTGCTGGGCGGCTTTGGCGGACAGTTTTCTTTTGGACACGCGCTCTTCTTCGGCATGGGCGCGTATGTGCAGGCCATTGCGCAGCTCCAGTTCGGGATCAACCCCTGGATCGCGCTGGTGCTGGCGTTCGCCGCGAGCGCGGCCATTGGCCTGGCGGTGGGAGCTTTGAGCTTTCGCTATGGCCTCAAGGGTTCCTACTTTGCGCTGGTCACGCTGGCGTTTGCCGAGGTGTTTCGCATCCTCGCGCTGTCGGTCGATTTCACCGGTGCGGGCGTCGGCCTGATGATTCAGCTGCGCCCCTCGGCGGCAAACCTGCAGTTCGGCTCGCGCGTGGGCTTTTTGTATCTGATTCTCGGCTTTCTGGTGGCGGCCATGCTGGTGACGTGGTGGCTGCAGAACTCGCGTTTCGGCGCATATTTGCAAGCCGTGCGCGACAACGAAGACGCGGCCCGCGCCATCGGTGTCGATCCTTTCCGCCTGAAGCTCGGCGCCATCGGACTGTCGGGCGCGTTCATGGGCCTGGCCGGTGCGTTTTACGTGCAGGTCTTCCAGTACATCGACCCGGCCCTGGCCTTCGGCCCGCACGCGTCGGTCGAGGCGCTGGTGGCGGCCATCGTCGGTGGGCTGGGCACGCTTTGGGGTCCGCTGCTGGGCGCGCTGGTGCTGCACACGCTGGCCGACGTTACGCGCAATCTGTTCGGCCAGCTGCCCGGCATCAACCTCATCATCTACGGCACCGTGCTGATCCTTATCGTCATGTTCATGCCCAAGGGCATCGCCGGCCTGGGCCATTCGGTGCGCGGCTTCTTTGGCGACTCCAAAAAAGGAGGCGGCCGTGGCTGAAGTGCTGCTCGACATCCGAGGCCTTTCCAAGACCTTCGGTGGACTCAAGGCCGTGCATGACGTTTCGCTCAAGGTCGAGGCTGGCACGCTCACCGCGCTGATCGGGCCCAATGGTGCGGGCAAGACGACGCTGTTTGCGCTCATGTCAGGCTTCCTCAAGCCCGACAGCGGCAGCGTTCACTTTGCGGGCTCGGACATCTCTGGCCGCCCGCCGCACCGCAACGCGCAACTGGGCATGACGCGCACTTTCCAAATCGTCCAGCCCTTTGCCGCGCAGACCGTGCGCGAGAACATCGCCGTGGGCGCGCACCTGCATCATCCGGGCCGCGCCGAAGCACTGGCGCGGGCCGAGCAGGTGGCCAGGCGCGTCGGGCTGGAAGCGCAGCTCGACAAGCCTGCGTCGGACCTCACGGTGGCCGGCCGCAAGCGCCTGGAGCTGGCGCGAGCGCTGGCAACCGAACCGCGCCTGTTGTTGCTCGACGAGGTGCTGGCAGGCCTGAATCCGCAAGAGATCACCGAGATGATTCCGGTCGTGCGCGCCATCGTGGCCGACGGTGTCACGGTGTTGATGATCGAGCACGTGATGCAGGCCGTGATGAACCTGGCGAGCCACGTGTGGGTGCTGGCCCAAGGCGAGCTGATCGCCGAAGGCTCGCCGCATGAAGTCACGCGCAACGACAAGGTGATCGAGGCCTACCTGGGCGCCGGTACGGCCGAGCGCCTTCGCAAGGCGGGGGCTGCGGCATGACCACGATGCAAACCCATCCGGCCGGGCTGGCCAGTGAAGCTGGCGGCCCAAAGGACCTCACCCCAATCCTCGAAGTCAGCGGCCTGCGCGGCGGTTACGGCCGTACCGAAGTCCTGCGCGGACTCGACCTGCATGTGGGGCGCGGCGAAACCGTGGCGCTGCTGGGCAGCAACGGTGCCGGCAAGACCACCTTTAACCACGTGCTCTGTGGCCTTGTGCCGACCTGGGGCGGGCATGTGCAGTTCAACGGCGCCAACCTGTCTGGCGCGCATTACCGCGACGTCGTCAAGGCGGGGCTGATCCAGGTGCCCGAAGGTCGCAAGATTTTCCCGAACCTGAGCGTGCTGGAAAACCTCGAACTGGGCTCCTTCACCCGCGCACGCGAGCGCCGTGCGCAGAACCTCGACAAGGTCTTTGGCATTTTCCCCAAGCTCAAGACGCGGCTCACGCAACTTGCGGGCACCATGAGCGGTGGCGAGCAGCAGATGCTGGCCATCGGCCGGGGCCTCATGGCCGAGCCGCTGCTGCTTATCCTCGACGAACCCTCGCTGGGCCTGTCGCCTTTGTTGGTGGAAGAGATGTTCAGCCTCATTCGCCAGTTGCGTGAAGACGGGCTCTCGCTGCTGCTGGTCGAGCAGAACGTGGCGCAGTCGCTGGAAGTGGCCGACCGCGTCTATGTGATGGAAAACGGCTCGCTGCGTTTTTCGGGGCTGCCGGACGAGCTGCTCGGCTCCGACGAGTTGCGCCGCGCTTACCTGGGGCTGTGACCGTGGCACAGAGCTTGGCTTTCCCTCCGCAGACGCTGGCGCAAAAACTCATCGCCAAGGCCGCAGGCGTGCCACACGCCGCTCAAGGCTCGATCGTGAACTGCAAGGTCGACCTGGCGATGTTCCACGACTCGTCGGGTCCGCGCCGGCTCAAGCCCATGCTTGAAGAGCTGGGCGCGCAAATCTGGGACCGCTCGAAGGTGGTGCTCGTGATGGACCACTTCGTGCCCGAAGAAGACGACGACTCACGGCGCATCGTGCGCATCGCCCGGGACTGGGCGCGTGAGCAGGCGCTGCCGCATGTGTACGACAGCCAGGGTATCTGCCATGTGGTGCTGCCGCAAAAAGGACACCTCAGGCCCGGCATGTTCTGCGTCGGTGGCGACTCGCACTCGCCCACCGGCGGTGCCTTCGGCAGCTATATGTTCGGCATCGGCAGCACCGAGATGCTGGGTGTCATGGTGACCGGTGAAATCTGGGTCAAGGTGCCGCGCACGGTGCGCATGCGGTGGGAGGGCGACCTGCAGCCCGGCGTGTCCGCGAAGGACATGATGCTGCACATGATTGCCCGCTTCGGCATGAACGGCGGCGACTACCAGGCAATTGAATTTGCCGGCAGCACAGTGCGGTCGCTGGGCATGGCCGAACGCATGACGCTGTCGAACATGAGCGCCGAACTCGGGGCGCAGGTGGGCTTGATCGCGCCCGACGCCACCACCGCCAGCTGGCTCGCTGCCGCAGGCGTGACGGTGGACGACGCGCAGCTGGCCCGTTGGCAAAGCGATGCCGGCACGGCCGTCACCGAGCATGTCTTCGATGCGGCAGCCTTGCCGCCCATGGTGGCCGTGCCGCACAGTCCGGCCAATGGCCGGCCCGTAAAGGAGCTTGTCGGACAGCCCATCGATCTTGCCTACATCGGCGCATGTACCGGCGCCAAGCTCGAAGACCTGCAGGCGGCCGCACAGATTCTGCAGGGCCGGCACGTTGCCGCAGGCGTTCGGCTGCTGGTCGCGCCCGCCAGCCTGCGCGACCTGGCCCAGGCGCGCGAGCAGGGCGTCATGCAGAGCCTGCAGGAGGCGGGAGCCGAGTTGCTGCCCAGTGCGTGCGGCGCCTGTGCCGGCTACGGCCAGGCCGTGCAGGGCACCACCCGCGTGATCGCCACCACGGCGCGCAACTTCAAGGGCCGAATGGGCTCGGCCGAGGCGCAGGTGTTCCTGGCCTCGCCGTACACCGTCGCGGCCTCGGCCCTGGCGGGCTGCGTGACCGATCCGCGTGAGCTCCTGAAAGGCGTTGTGCTGTGAGTGCCACGCCTTTGAACACCCGAGTGCATCGCGTATGGCGGCTCGGCACCAACATTGACACCGACGCACTCGCGCCGGGCCACGCCATGAAGCACGGCATGGATGTCATCGCACGCCACTGCCTTGAAGGCGTCCGCCCCGACTTCGCCGCTGGCGTCAAGCCCGGCGACGTGCTGGTGGCGGGCCCCGGCTTTGGCATCGGCTCGTCACGCGAGCAGGCGGCTTCGGTGCTGGTAACGCTGGGTGTCTCGGCCGTCATCGCGCCCAACTTCAGCGGCCTGTATTTTCGCAACGCCTTCAATGTGGGCCTGCTGCTGCTGACCTGTCTGCAAGCCGAAGAACTGATCGAGGGGGAGGGCGTTCAGCTCGACCTTGACGACCCGGCCGCACCGGCCGTGCTGCGCGCCGATGGCCAACGCCTGGCCTGCGAGCCGGTGCCCGATTTCCTGATGCGCCGCGTGCAGGCCGGCGGCCTGCTCAATGAACTCAAGCTCGACCTGCAAGCGCAGCGCGACACCCTGAAAGATACGAATGTCTGAGCCGCTCGATCCCGTGACCCTCGCCGTCCTCAAGGGCCGGCTGGAGCAGGTTGCCGATGAGATGGACGCCACGCTTTACCGCAGCGCCTTCAATCCCATCATTGCCGAGGCGCACGACGCCTGCCACGGGCTGTACGACGCCCACACCGGCGACACGCTGGTGCAGGGCAAGTCCGGGCTGCCTGTGTTCGTGGGTGCAATGGCTTTTGCGGTGCGCGCCGCCATGGCCGCCGCCAAGCCCTTGGGCGGCATGAAGCCCGGCGAAATATGGCTGTTCAACGACCCGTACGAAGGCGGCACGCACGCCAACGACTTCAAGCTCGTCAAACCGGTGTTCATCGACGGTGAGCTGGTGTGCTTTCTGGCCTCGGCCGCGCACTGGCATGACGTGGGCGGCGCCGTGCCCGGCAACTACAACCCGGCGGCCACCGAGTGCTGGCAGGAGGCGGTGCAGATTCCGCCGGTGCGCATTTCGCAAGATGGCAAGATCAACCCCGACGTGCTCGCCATCCTGCTGGCCAACACGCGGCTGCCCGACAGCCTGTGGGGCGACCTGAACGGCCAACTGGCCGCGCTGGAACTCGGCGACCGCCGCCTGGGTGAGCTGTTCCAGAGCTACAGCGTGCCGCGGGTGCTGCAGGCCCTGGGTGCGCTGCGCGAGCGGGCGCGCCGCATGATGAAGGCCGAGATCGCCTCGCTGCCCGACGGCCGCTACAGCTTCGACGACATGCTGGACAACGACGGCGTGGTCGACGAGCCGTTGACGATTGCGCTCGACATGACCGTGGCCGGTGACCGCCTCACGCTGGACTTCTCGCGCACCTCGCCCCAATGCGCCGGGCCGGTCAACATCTCGCGGGCGACCGCCGTGGCGGCCTGCTACGTGGCGCTCAAGCACCTGTTCCCGGACGTGCCCGCCAATGCTGGTGTGCTCGACGCGGTGGACGTGGTCATCCCAGATGGCCTCGTTATCACCGCCCAGCGGCCGCGCCCCGTGGGCGGCTACACCGAAACCATTTTGCGCATGATCGATGTGATCTTCAGCGCGGCGGCCAAGGCCGACCCCAAGCGTTCCGTGGCGCAGGCTTACGGCACGATCAACGCGCTGTCGGTGGCAGGGCACCGCAGCGACAGCGGCCGCGCCGGCCAGCGCTGGGTAATGTTCAGCTTCTTCGGTGGGGGCCATGGCGCGCACGCCGGCGGCGACGGCCTGAACCACGGCAACGCGCCGATCTCGACGGCGACCATCCCCCCGCTCGAGATTCTCGAAGCGGCTTATCCCGTGCGATTCACGCAATGGTCGCTGCGGCCTGGCTCCGGTGGCGATGGCCGCCAGCGCGGCGGGCTGGGCGCGGTCTACGAAATTGAGCTTCTCGAGAAGTCTGCACAAGCGTTCGTGTTCGGCGAGCGCGGCCGCGCTTCGCCCAAAGGCATACACGGCGGCGGCGATGCGGCCCGCAACGTTTTCAGTTTCCACACGCAGGGCACTTGGCACACGCCGCCGATGGCCTCCAAGATGCTCGGCATTCAGCTGCAGCGCGGTGATCGCCTGCGGCTGGAAACGCCCGGCGGTGGCGGCTACGGCGCACCGGCCGAACGCAGCGCCGAAGCGCGCGCGGCCGACGTGGCTATGGGCTACGTCAAAGCCGGCGCCGAAGGCGGTTCCCTGTGAGCGCGGCCAAGCGCATCGTCGGCGTCGACGTCGGCGGCACGTTTACCGACCTTTTCGTGCTGGACGAGGCAAACGCTCGTGTCGACATCGTGAAGGTGCCGTCCACGCGCGGCGAAGAATCGGTCGGCTTCATGAACGGCATTGCCAAGGTGCTTGCTGCGGACAGTGCACACAGCGCAGCCAGCGGCCCGGCCGATGCCGGCAGCCTGGAAACCATCATCCACGGCACCACCGTCGGCACCAACGCGCTGCTGGAACGCAAGGTGGCGCGCACCGGCCTTATCACCACGCGCGGTTTTCGCGATGTGCTGGAGATGCGCCGCCGCGACCGGCCGCAGACCTGGGGCTTGCGTGGCAACTTTACGCCATTGATCGAGCGCGACCTGCGCCTGGAAGTCGACGAGCGCGTGCTGGCCGACGGCACGGTGCACACGCCGGTCGATCTGGCCCAGGTGCGTGAAGCGGCCCAGGCCCTTATCGCGCAAGGCTGCGAAGCGCTGTGCGTGTTCTTCGTGAACGCCTACGCCAACGCCACGAACGAGGCTGCGGCCGTGCAGGCAGTGCGCGAGCTGTGGCCCAACGCGCATGTAACCTCGGCCGCCGAAGTGCTGCCCGAGATCCGCGAATTTGAGCGCGCGTCCACTGCGAGCCTGAACGCTGCGCTGCAGCCCGTGGTGGGCCGCTACCTCGAACGCCTGGACACCGACCTGCGCGGCCAGGGCTTTGCCGGGGAGCTGCTGATCGTGCAAAGCAACGGCGGCGTCATGTCGCGCCAGACCGCCTGCGAGCTGCCGGTGCGCACGGCACTGTCGGGCCCCGCTGCCGGCGTGATCGCCTGCGCGGCGATTGCCAGCGCTGCCGGCTTCCCCGACGTGATCACGGGCGACATCGGCGGCACATCCTTCGACGTGTCGCTGATTTCCAGCGGCCAGGCCGCGCTGGCGGCGCAGACCAGCATCGCCTTTGGCATGGTGGTGCGCTCGCCCATGATCCAGATCGAAACCATCGGCGCCGGGGGCGGCTCCATCGCGTCGGTGGACGCGGGCGGCATGTTGCAGGTCGGGCCCGAGTCGGCTGGCAGCGTGCCCGGCCCGGCCTGCTACGGCCGTGGCAACACCCGCCCCACCGTGACCGACGCAAACGTGCTGCTGGGCCGCATTGCCGCCTCGCGCCCCCTGGGTGGCGGCCTGCTGGGTGCACTTGATGCCGAGCTGTCACGGCAGGCGCTCGCCACGCACGTCGCCGAGCCGCTGGGACTGGACGTGCTGCAGGCGGCCGAAGCGGTGCTGACGGTGGCCAACGCCAAGATGGCCGGCGCCATGCGCCTCGTTTCCATCGAAAAAGGCCACGACCCGCGCCAGTTTGCCTACATGCCCTTCGGCGGCGGTGGCGGCCTGCATGTGTGCGCCATGATGCGAGAGGTGGGCGTGACTACCGGCATCGTGCCGCGCTACCCGGGCGTTACGTCGGCACTGGGCTGCGTGATGGCCGACATGCGACATGACGCGGTACAAACCCTGAACCAGGGCCTGCTCGACGTCGACTTCGAGCGCCTGCGCAAGCTGCGCGCCGGCTTCGAGGCCAGCTGCCGTGCGCGGCTCGACTCGGCCGGCGTGCGCTTCGACGCCGTGCGCGAAGAGATTTCTTTGGACATGCTCTACCAGGGCCAGACGCACACGGTGGCGGTGCCGCTACAGGCCGACGCGCTTGAACTGGGCAAGGTGCAGAGCGCCTTCAACGCGCGCTACCTCGCCGAGTTCGGCCGCGTGCTGGACGGCATCCCGATGCGCGTCGTCAACCTGCGTTACGCGCTGGTCGGTGTGCGGCCCAAGTTCGATCTCGCCCTGCTGGCGCCTGCGCCGAGCGACGACCCGGCCAAAGACAGCGCGCCGCTGGGCGAGCAGGCCGTGTACGTGCACGGCGGCTGGGTGCAGGCGCGCCGCTATGCGCGGCTGGCGTTGCCGACAGGCACCGTGATCCAAGGGCCAGCCATCCTGGAGCAGCCCGACACCACCGTGTGGCTGGAGCCGGGCTTCACGGCTCGCGTGGACCGACTGGGCAACCTGATCCTGCAGCCCGACGCTTGAGCAAGCAACTGAACGATTAAAAGACTGGAAGGCTGGCCCGACATGACTCCGACTGCCCTGGTCATCATCGACCTGCAAAACGACTTTCTCGCAACCACCGGTGCGTATGCCCGCGGCGGCTGTGCGAGTGCCGAGGCGCAAGCCTTGCCCGCACGCGTGCTGCCGCTGGCCCAGGCGGTGAAGGCCGCGGGCGGAATGGTGATCGCCAGCCAGTTCACACTCTGGCCCGACGCTGCCGGTGAGCCCTTGGTCTCGCCCCACCTCAAGGCCCTGCGGCCGTTTTTGAAGCGTGGGGATTTCGCGCCCGGCAGCTGGGGCCAGGCGTGCGTCGACACCTTGCAGCCGGTGGTCGGCGTGGCGGTGCAAAAGGTCGCCTACTCGGCCTTCTTCAACACCCAGCTCGACTGGCTGCTGCGCAAGGCCGGCATCACCCGCGTTGCGGTGTGCGGCATCGTCACCAATGGCGGCGTGGCCAGCACCGTGCGCGACGCGCACATGCGCGACTACGACACCTGGGTGCTGGGCGAGTGCTGCGCCGCCTTCAAACCGGCGGCGCACGATGCCGCACTGGCCGACATGGCCAGCGTGGCCCGTGTCGCCAGCAACGCCGAGTTCCTTGCCGGCCTGAAGGCCTGAACCCATGACCCGCCCGAGCGCCAGCGTACGCGTGCAAGCGCAGTTCGAAGCGCCCGTCCACACACCGGCGCTTGTGATCGGCGCAGGTGCTTGCGGCATGACGGCGGCGCTGGCGCTGGCCGCGCGCGGAGTCGAGTGCGTGGTGGTCGAACGCGACGCACGCCCCTCGGGATCCACCGCCCTGTCGTCGGGCTTTATTCCCGCAGCGGGTACGGCGGTGCAGCGCGGGTTGGGCATCGACGACAGCGCCGCCGACTTTGCGCGCGACATCCAGGCCAAGGCTCACGGCAGCGCCGCGCCGCATCTGGTCGAGGCCTACACCGGCGCCATTGCACCCGCGCTCGATTTTCTGCAGCAGCGCCATGGCCTGCAGTGGGAAGTACTGGACGGTTTTCTGTACCCCGGCCACACGCGGCGGCGCATGCACAGCCTCAAGGAGCGAACCGGCAGCGCGCTGGCCGAGTCGCTGGAGGCTGCGTGCCAAGTGCAAGGAATTCCCATCCTCACGCACGCGCAAGCGCAGACCCTCGTGGTCAACGAGGCGGGCAGCGTGCTGGGCGTGGAAGTGCAGCGCCCAGACGGCAGCATTGAAGCCATCGCCTGCGACGCGCTGCTGCTGGCCTGCAACGGCTACGGCGCATCGCCCGAACTGCTGCAGCGCTTCGTGCCCGAGGTCGCCAGCGCTGAGTTTGCCGGCCACCCCGGCAACGACGGCACGGCGCTGCGCTGGGGCGAGGCACTCGGTGCGCCGCTGGCTGACATGCAAGCCTACCAGGGCCACGGCTCGTGGGCGCAGCCGCACGGCGTGCTCATCACCTGGGCGCTGATGATGGAAGGTGGCGTGCAGATCAACACGCAAGGCCAGCGCTTTCACGACGAGACGCAGGGCTATTCTGAAGCTGCGCTGCATGTGCTGGCGCAGCCTGGACGTGTGGCGTGGAATGTATTCGACGAACGAATTCTGGAACTGGCGCGCAGCTTCCCCGACTTTGCCGCAGCCGAGGCGGCCGGTGCGCTGAAGACAGCCGCCGACGTCACAGCACTGGCGCGCATCATCGGTTGCGATGCCGCCGCGCTGGAGGCCACGCTGGCGTCGGCCGGGCAGGGCGCAGCGCATCAGGCGCCCGATGCCTTCGCCCGACATTTCAAACGCGCACTAGCCGCGCCGTACTACGCCATCAAGGTGACGGGTGCGCTGTTCCATACGCAAGGCGGGCTGGACATCGATGGGCACTGCCGGGTGCTTCGCGCGGCAGGCAACCCGACCGACACACAAAACGTATTGCCCAATCTGTGGGCCGCCGGCGGCGCTGCGCGCGGCGTCTCGGGCAACCATGTCAGCGGCTACCTCTCGGGCAACGGCCTGCTCAGCGCCGTGGCCGGTGGCTACATCGCGGCCGGCTCCATGGCCGATCAACTTGGCACTCCCTCATGACCGCTTCTGCTCCCCCCTCGTTGCCCGAACTCCTGGCCCGCCCGCAAGCGCTGCTCTGCCCCGGCGTGTACGACGCCTTCAGCGCGCTGCTGGCGGAGCAGGCCGGGTTTGAGGGGCTGTACCTGTCGGGCGCGTCGATCGCCTACACCCGCCTGGGCCGCTCCGACGTCGGGCTCACCACCTTCACCGAGGTGGAGGACACGCTGGCACGCATCACCGAGCGCGTAGCCACGCCCGTCATCGTCGATGGCGACACCGGCTTCGGCAATGCCATCAACGTGCAGCGCACAGTGCGCGGCCTGGAGCGCGCAGGCGCGGCCATGATCCAACTGGAAGACCAGGCTTTCCCCAAACGCTGCGGCCACCTCGACGGCAAAACGGTGGTGAGCGTGGGCGAGATGACGGGCAAGCTCAAGGCCGCACTCGACGCCAGGCGCTCCAGCAGCACGCTCATCATGGCCCGCACCGACGCCCTCGCCATCGAAGGCTGGGACGCGGCAATGGCACGCGCCGACGCTTACCTCGCCTGCGGTGTCGACGCGCTGTTCATCGAAGCGCTGCGAACCCCCGAGCAACTGAAGGACGCCGCCCGCCTGTTCGCCCACCGCATCCCGCTGCTGGCCAACATGGTCGAAGGCGGCAAGACGCCGGTCACGCCGGCCGATGCGCTGGGGCAGATGGGCTTTCGCATCGTCATTTTTCCGGGCGGCACGGTTCGTGCGCTTGCCCGCCAGATGCAAGGCTACTTCGCCAGCCTGCGCCAGCACCAGACCACAGCACCGTGGCAGCACCAGATGCTCGACTTCGACCAGCTCAACGCCGTGATCGGCACGCCCGAGCTGCTGGCAAACAGCGCGCAATACGACGAAAGCGCGCAGCAGCCTGACCCGTTCAAGCGCGGTTGATCCGCAAAGGGAGCCCGCCATGCCCGTGACCCAGATCACCCTGTTGCCCGGCTACCCGCCAGAAGTGCGCGAACGCCTGGTGCGCCGCGTCTCCGACGCCGTACGCTCTGTCATCGCCGCACCAGCGGCCGGCACCACTACCTTCGTGCAGGAAGTCGCCACCTATCAGCGCGACGGCCGCGTGTTCACGCAAGGAAATGCGGCGGTGCCCGTCGCCAGCGAGCAGGTTCGTGCTTTTCTCGCGGCCATGCAAGCGCGCGACCTCTCCCTGGCGCAAACGTTTTTATCGCCCGACTTCACCATGTGCTTCCCCGGCGGCGCGCGCTTCAACCAACTCGCCGAACTCGTAGCCTGGGGCCGCCAGCGCTACAACAAGATTGGCAAGCACGTGGAACAGATCGACGAAGCGTGGACGGCAGAACACACGGTCGTGCATTGCCACGGCACGCTGTTCGGCGAATGGCCCGACGGGCAGGCATTTGAAGGCATCCGCTTCATCGACAGGTTCGAGGTGAAGGGCGGCTTGCTGTGCAGGCAGGATGTCTGGAACGATCTGGCCGAGCATGCGCGGGCGGCGATCAACCACAGAGCCGCGCCAAGGGTAGGGTGATGACATGCGCTTGATGCACTCGATGCGCGCGGCGCCCGATCCGCTCAATGTGTCCGATGTGCCCGATGTGCTCGATGTGCCCGACGCACTCGATGCCCGCGGATCACAACGTTCCCCGTGTACCCCGTGTGCGAGCTGACGGTGAATCTGAAGGAAATCCACCTTTTGCCATGACTCTCCGAATCCTTCACCTGGTAGACAGCGCGGCACTCATCACGCCGGCCATGCAAGGCGCGGTCGTCGTGACCGGCTCGCACGGCGGGGACAGTGCTGCCGGGTTCGCGCTGGGCATGCGCCCCTTTTTGGTCGTGTTCAACGACGCCGGTGGCGGTCTGGCCGATGCGGGCTTTTCAGGGCTGGACATGTTGCAGGAGGCGGGCATCCCCGCTGCAACGGTTGCCCACACGAGCGCTCGGATCGGGCATGCGGCATCGACCCTTAACGAGGGGGTGATTACTCACGTCAACGCCGGTGCGGCGGCGCTAGGTATGGCGCCTGGGCAGCTTTGCAGGGATGCGCTTTGCGTGATTTGCGAACCCTACGCAGGAAATTGATTAGACAGGCGTTCCCCTCTCCCGTTCAGGCTGAGGCTTCGATACCTCAGGCCAGGGTACGCAAGCGTATCGATGCCCCGGTTAGGGCAAACACACACTCACCGTTCGGGCTGAGGTATCGAAGCCTTGGTGAAGTAGCACGTCGACTCCGAAACGATGCTCATGACAGAGTGCGAAAGCGTATTGATTCGAGAAGAGCCTTCGATACCTCAGGCCGAACGGGTTGGGGGCGAGCCGATTTTTCGTCTAGTTCGTTCGGGCTGAGCCTTCAATACCTCAGGCCAGGGTATGCAAGCGTATCGAAGGCTCAGGCGGAGCGGATGTTTTCCCTTTTCCCGTTCGGGCTGAGGTATCGAAGCCTTGGAGGAGTACCACGTCGACCTCCGAAACGATGCTCAGGACAGTGCGAAAGCGTGTTGGGGCGAAAAGAGCCTTCGATACGCTTGCGTACCCTGGCCTGAGGTATCGAAGGCTCAGCCTGAACGGAGGGGATGTTTTCCCTGTTCCCGTTCGGGCTGAGGTATCGAAGCCTTGGAGGAGTAGCACGTCGACCTCCGAAACGACACTCGGGACAGAGTGCGAAAACGTAGGGGGCGAGAAAGCCTTCGATACGCTTGCGTACCCTGGCCTGAGGTATCGAAGGCTCAGGCGGAACGGAGGGATGTTTTCCCTGTTCCCGTTCGGGCTGAGGTATCGAAGCCTTGGTGGATCAGCACGTCGACCTCCGAAACGATGCTCAGGACAGAGTGCGAAAGCGTAGGGGGCGAAAAGAGCCTTCGATACGCTCGCGTACCCTGGCCTGAGGTATCGAAGGCTCAGGCCGAACGGTGTGAGGGGCCATCAATTTCTCCTTCTAATCCGTTCGGGCTGAGCCCGTCTGAGCCTCGTGCCGCGTAGCGGTCCTCTCGACGACCTGAATATCTCCGTTACGCGACGACGTGTCGTCAAAAATCCATAACGAAGACACGTACGCGCGACATGCGCTAACGGCGACACGTAACCCCGGTCACGCGACCTAACCGAGGGCCGCAAGTGAGATTTGGCTAGCGAAGAATGACGGAAAATCACGCACCAGCTGGCCCCAGCATCCCATGAGCTACACCCTCCACTGCACCAAAAAACTCCTGGCCCGCATCAAGCCGCCTGTCATGGAAGGAGGCCCACCTTCGACCAATCTGCTCGGCAACTGGTACGCCACAGCCGTGTTTTGGAAACCGCAGGTTGCCCTTCTGGTGAACGAGGCAACACTTCTGCCCGTGCTCATGCCGTTGGCCCCTGCATCCAATCTGGCCGAACGGTTTCCGCAACATCTGGCGCTGGTATTGGCGGCCCATGGAGTAGCGCAAAAGTTGATCGACCATGAAGTCGAGAAAATGCGCGAGGCACGTCATGCCAAGACTGCGAGCAGGAGCCTTCTCGGCATGATGAACGAGTTCACCTTTCTGGCCGAGGTGTACCGTGGAATGGAGCGAGATGCGGACTTGCTGACCCTGGCAATAAAGCTTTCGAAGACACCGTGCAGCCCGAAAGACCGAGGCACGATCTTTCCCTACTGTGAACTTCAACGAGTGGCTGGCATGTGGGACTCGTCCAACAGGAATCCGTAGAAAAGAGAGCACTGCGTCAACCTGACGGCACCCACTACCCAATGCCAGACCGAAGGCTGTGCCTTACTTCGCCTCATACCGCATAGCCACAGCCCCCGAGTCATATTCCACCCGTCCAACAAACTTCAAATCCAGAGGCTTAGTCAACCCCGCAAACAGCGCAGGCCCATGGCCCACGATCCTCGGGTGCACCACAAACTCGAAATCATCAATCAAGCCCAACTCGGCCAAAGCCATCGGCAGGGTAACGCCCCCGGTCATCAGTCCACGCCCAGGCATCTCCTTCAGCCGCCGTACCGACTCAGCCAGGTCGCCACGCAAAAGCTCTGAATTCCAGTCGACATGCTCCAGCGTGCTCGACACCACATACTTCTTCTTCGCATCCATTGCGCGTGCAAATGGCAGAAGCGAAGCAGGCATCCAGTCCGGCCTGATGCCAGTACGCGCCGGTTCCCGCCAAGCGTCCTCCATCATTTGATAAATCACCCGGCCAAACAGCAGCCCATCGACCCGGTCTAACGTCTCGGTCGCACGGCGATGAAGTTCTTCGTCAGGCTCGATGCACTGGTGGTCGTAGCAGCCGTCGAGGGTGAGATTGATGGAGTAGAGGAGGCGTTGCATCGGAGACTCCTGAAAGGGGCGGCGACGCTGGGTGAAGCAAGGAGCTACTGCCTTCACCCTGAGCTTTCACGGCATCAATAAAGTTGTGGCTTGCCAATGTTAAGCCTGAGTGACAGTGCGATTTTTCCGATTCGCCGAGCATGTCGGTCTTGGCGGAGCAACGCCATTGGCACCCGCCAGCCTGCGGACTGAGCTGTTCATGCAGCTCTGCAGCAAATAGCCTCGCGCGCATGCGGACCTGCCATGGTCATCGTCCTGATCCGAACCATCCCACTCTGCAGTTCCCGACTTGTGGCCCTGCACGTGCAAAGTTCCGGGCCATAAAAAATTAGGCACTACCGGCGGGTGCCACCAGACTGAGCTACCCAACCGGCGTACGCCAGCATCCAGACCGACACACCGGCAGCCGCGATCGCGACCGGTACTTTGATGGCGATGCCGAGCACGGGCAGCAGCATGCTGGCCAGCAGCACGGCCGAGAGCAGTCCTGCCCCTGCAAGCCAGGCCGGAAGGCTGCGCAGGTGCAGGGCTGAGGCGGCAGTGAGGCCAAGCGACATCGCCATGAACAAGCTCACACCCAGCAGCTCGCCGATGCCGCCGCCGTAGTCACTGACGACTTTAAACACCAGCTCGATGGTGATACGGGTGTCGGCATCCGCAGCGTTGTGCGCGATGGCGAGTTGCGGCATTACCGTCAACCAGCGCAGTATGCCGATGCTGCGCGCCAGCACGGACAACGCGGCGAATGCGACGACCAGTTGCGCCATGGGATGCGCCAGGGTGCCAAACACCCGGCGGGCGATCAGCAGCATAACTGGCAGTACCAATAGTGAATACAGGAGGTACACCCCGTAGCCCGCGGCCACGGCGTCGGCCGCGCCGAAGATCGCGGCCATTTGGTGGGCCGGCGGTGCGCGCAGCGATGCCGGCCACCCGATGGCGGGCGCGAGGATGGCGACGGGTGCAAAGGCCAGCATCCCTGTAGCGCAAATGACGGCGGCATCGAACAAGCGGGCGCTTCGCTGCGGGGTGTCGGCTGCAGCTGGTGCGGGTCCGGGAACGGCAGGTGAGACGGCAAGCGGGGTCATGGTTGGCTCCGGGATGAGGTTGAAGGGTGTGAAGTTGGACAGGGTTCAGGTGGCCAGTCGAGGAGGCGGCACATGCGTCAGCAAGCCCATGTCCGCAAGCGATTGCTGCGCCGCCTGCGACAGCGGGGTATGCGGCTCCGCGCCGATCCGTTCCAGCAGGCGGCGGTTGTCCAGCATGTGCGGCGTATTCCAGATATACCGGGTCGATACGAGCGACCTCCAGGTCGGCAGCACTAGCCCGGCAGCGCGAATCAGTGGCCAGGGCAGGGCATCTAAACGCAGCGGAGCATCGGCGGCCAGCCAACCTTGCGCGCGCGCTAGCGGTGTCAGTGCGTCGCGCCAATCTTGCCCAGTTAACGGATGGCCGCGGAAGTGGAAGCTGTGCGCGCCCTGCAGCGTGTCGCGCCGCTGCGCTAACTGCACAAAGGTTTGAGCGAGGTCCGGTAGATAGGCCCAGGCGGTCGGGATGTCCAGCCCCGCCGGGTATCCCATGCGCCCGCGGGTGAGCTTGGAAGCCAGAACCCGGTCGAACAGCGAGCCCGTACCGCTGCCGAAGAAGTCACCGGCCCGGACCACCACGCTGGAAAGACCGTGCAGGTCGGCCACATCTCGCAGCCGCTTTTCCGCTACTACGCGCGCTGAACCTTTGGCGTTAGTCGGGTGCCAGGGCGTGTCTTCCCGCAGCACTGCGGGCATCCCAGCGCCGAAGTTATAGACGTTACCGGGAAACATGAGCAGCGAACCCAGCCCGCGGGCGATCGCGATGGCCGCCTCCATCTGGGCGGGCACCTCCCGTTTCCAGGCGGCATCGGTGTAGACCGGGTTCATCGCATGCACCACCACGTCGGCGTGCCCTGCGGCCTGGCACACGGCAGCGGCGTCGTGGACCGGCATGTCAAGCCAATGCACATGGGGGACGGCCTGGGTCGCGATGCCTGTCGAGCGGCGCTGAGCCAGCACCCGCCAACCTGCAGAGGCAAAAGCATGGGTCGCAGCTTGACCAAAACGGCCGCGGGCGCCGAGGATGAGCACAGAAGGTCGAGATGTCATGGAAGGTCCGAAAGCTGAGGGAGTGAGGCGATTGTTAGAATTTCAGGGCCATTTGACAATCGCCTAACAGTCCATACCAGGTATGCATGAATGAATAACAGGTTCGACTGGAGCTTGATCCCATCCTTTCTGGCTGCGCTGGAGCGCGGCAGCCTGCTGGGTGCGGCGCGCGCGATGGGCGCAAGTCAGCCAACACTTGGGCGACACATTGCCGAGCTGGAATCGCAGCTGGGCGTGGCACTGTTCGAGCGCACCGGCCGCGGACTACTTCCTACACCGATGGCGCACACGTTGGCAGAGGCCGCCCGGAGCATGGAGGCAGGCGCCTTTCAGCTTTCACGCGCCGCCCTCGGCGCGGCGGCCGCCGAGGCCGGCACCGTGCGGCTGAGCGCGAGTCAGCCGGTGTGCTGCTTCGTGTTGCCGCCGCTGCTGGCCCAGATGCGCATTGCCTTGCCCGAAGTGCAGGTCGAACTCGTCTCCAGCAACGAGGTGGCCAACCTGTTGCGGCGAGAGGCCGACATCGCTGTGCGCATGGTCGAGCCCGATCAGGCTACGCTGGTGGCCCGGCGCATTGGCAAGGTCACGCTGGGTACCTACGCGCACGGCGACTATCTGCGCCGTCGTGGCGTACCTCGCGAGCCGGGCGACTTGCTGGCCCACGACCTGATCGGCGGCGACCGCAACGAAGACATCATCCGCGGCTTCTCGCAGCTCGGCCAGGCGATGGCGCGCGAGAGCTTCGTGCTGCGCACAGACGACCTCGTCGCTTACTGGCAGGCGGTTCGCGCGGGTGTAGGCATCGGCTTTGTGGCCGACTACCTGGCGCGAACGGACCGCGCCGTCGTGCCACTGCTGCCGATGCTGAAGATTCCCCCGCTACCGATGTGGCTGGTCGTGCACCGAGAAATTAGAGGCAATGCGCGGATTCGTGCGGTGTACGATTTTCTGGCGCGGAGTTTGCCTAAAGGGATTTGAAAGTCGTCGAAGCGAGCCTGCTTACGCTCGAGCCATCCAAAGTCGAGGCCGCGTTCCCCGTCAGGCTCGATGGCCTGGTGGTCGTAGCAGCCGTCGAGGGTGAGGTTGATGGAGTAGAGGAGGCGTTGCATGGGATCTAACGCTGGGCATTTAGCCAAATTGGCAGGGCCAACTTACGGCTTCATAAACTTCAACACGAACTCGTCTTTGGGCTGGGCGGGTACGGGAGTGTTCTGGTCCCGCGGGTCGCCAGGATTCCGGAGGAAGTCGCCTTGTTCAACCAGAACGAACCCAGCCGCTTCCACTTCCTTGCGCAAGAAAGCCTCTTCAATACGATGCAAGGTGCCAGATTCGGAAATGCCCGTTCCAGGCCGGCCGGCATGGTCTGCAATGACATACATGCCCTTCGGCTTCAGCCCGGCAAAAACAGCAGCGTTCATCCGTTTGCGATCCACCTCCAAATGCCCGAGGTCGTGGTAATTGAACATGAGCGTGACCAGATCGAGCTTGCCTGACAACTCCGGAGGAACCGGATCCTCGAAGGGCCTCGCCACGGACTGTAGGTGGCGCAGATCCGGGTTCTTGGCCCTCTCAGCGAGAGCCTGGGCAGATGACCTGCGCACCGGTGGCGTAGCACTGGGCAGGACGGCGGGGGCGCTCAGTTGCGGAGATGAATTGCCCTCGGGCGCCGCCGGCGGGCGGATAGGCCGCCCGGTCGCGCTCGGCGGGGGCGGGCTCTGACCATAAACCACCCCAGTCGGGCCAACCGCGCGCGCCAAAAGTTCGCTCGTGTAACCCCCACCAGCACTCAGGTCCAGCGCCACCATTCCGGGGCGCAACTTGATGAAAGAAAGCATTTGCACAGGCTTGCGCCGCAAATCGTTGGTGCGGTCGGCGTCGCTACGGTCTGGGCTGGCCACAATGCGAGCGATCGACTCGCTTGATAGTTGAGCTGGCGTTGACGATTGGCTCACACCCATGGTCGTACACCCCCACAACGACGACATCGCAAATACGCAGAGCAGGAGCTTCGGCAGAGCTTGTTTGTGAAGTTGGAATTTCATGGCGTGTGCCTTCGGTTAGTGTCGCGACGACGGGTTGTTGCTGTCAGCGTTTTACCAGCTCTGGCGGGACCAAGCAGCCTTGCCAGCGACCGGCTCCTGAGCCAGCGTCAGCGCTTTCCCAGCAACGGCGACCGGCCGATCTTCGCGCTGTCGTTTTTTTGTTTCGGTGGCGGCGAGAAGACTTCAAAGGCAGCACCCGCGTGCCAATCGCCCACGGCGTAAACGCGCTGGTCGCGCAAGCCTTGAACACCTTCGGCCCAGGCCATCAACATCCGTTTGCCGATATCGTTGAAGCCCTTGTGCTGTGCCATGGCTTGCCTGACCTGCGTAGCCACATCGGCTACAGCATCGCTGATGGCTTCGACCATGTGCGTTTGCTCTTTGGGCTGAATGCCAAAAGTAGACGCCATGAATTTTTGCAAGTTCTTGCCCGGCAACCAGGTCTTTTTGCCCATGAATTCGATACCGGGTGGATTGTGCTGAAAGCCTGCGTACACGCTTGTGGTCAGCATGTCGTACGCCGGCGAAAGGTGAGCATCAGCGCGGCGTGTGTAGAGCAGCGCCAAATTCTTGGCGTGGCAATCGGCATTGCGCAGCGCATAGGTCAGCAGCAAGGTGGTGGCAAGTTGCCTGAAGGTGTCGAGACGCCGCTCCGCAGGTACGTGGTCGCGTACAGCCTTGGCAATACGTTCCCAGGTGGTGTCGTATTTTGCGGCGGGCCGCAGCCCCAGCAATGAACAAAAGTCTTCCATGCCCCAGTGCGGCTGGCCGTGCTCGTCCACGTCGAAGCGGTGCACTACCAAGGCTTGCCCATCGTCTGACACCTCGGTCTTGGCCGTTGGCATGACGCGTGACGCAACCTGCATGCACAGGTGCTCGTTCAGCGCCACAAAAGGCAGTTGCCGGCTGGAGCCCTTGATGATGTGCCGGTGCGTGATGAGGCTCGCTTTTTTGTGCGCAGCCAGGGTTGCACTTTCAGGCTGCGCCTCTGTAGCTTCGTCAAGGAACTTGGGTACCACGCCCGACACGCCGCTGGCTGCGTGCTGCCGGACCAGCTCGGCAAAGGCCTCTTCGGAGTTGTCACCCTTCAGCAGGCTGGCGACTTCGATGGGCTTGGCGGGCTGGCTCAGGTCTGCGCCGGGTGCCGCTACCTGCATGCGTCCCACCATGTTGCGGCCGATGACCGAAAGCAAAGCAACAGGGCTCGCGCCAACGTGCGGGCCGAACTGTTCCTGCAGCACCTGCAGCAAATAGCCCTCAGGAAGGTTCATCTGCAAAACAGGCGGCAACTGGTCATCCCATGCGTACGACTCGGTTCGCACCGGCATCGTGAGGGAAACAAAATCGTCCGCCTGCGTATTGGCGTGGTAGCTCAGCACGCTCTTGAAGTCGCCCACCTGCTCCAGCACGGCGACCTCTCGGCCCATGACATACACCGCGAGCTTCATGACTGATTGCGCTCCCGGCGCAACTCGTCCAGAGTGCCGGCCTGCGCAGTGGCAACGATGTCCAGCTCCATCCCCAGCACGGCCAGCACGGCGAGCAATTTGCGCGCGCCAAACTCAGCGCCACGCCCCCGCTCGAAGCGCGACAGGGATTCCGGTGTGATGCCTGCCTGTTGGGCGACTGCCTGCTGGCGCAGCTTTAGCGTCTTACGGCGTGAGGCAACGGCTTCGCCTAGATCTTGGAGGGTTTGCATTTGATATTTATATCAACAAAGAGAGGAAAATCCTAATTTATTGATATGTAAGCCAATTTTTATGCTTAGGCCGACGAGGGGGAACTGACTTCCTTGTTGCAACAGAGAGCATCGGCACCCGAGGCTGAAAGCTATGTCGTGCCTGCGCCGGCTGAACAAGCGGTTGCCCCAGTTGCAATCTAACGAGATTGGCAAGGCTTGGCGCAACCTAGGCATGGCAACGGCGCTACGGCGTCCAGTTCATGGAGAATACGTTTATGACCGAGAGTAAAACAAAACTGGAATCGATCAAGCTGACAAGTTTTAGCGACTTTGCCGATTGGGTCGAAATGATGCGGCGGCCCCGAAGGCAGTATTTATATCGCGGGCAAAGCGTCCGTGGCGGCTTGCTCCCGGGCATTGCGCGTAAATCGCCAAATCGGAACAAGAAGATTGCCGAGAAAGAAGCGTTGAAGCAATTCGCGTTGCTTGGTGCCTCACTTCTTCCAGTTGGGCCTCAAAGCCAAGTTGACCTAATGGTGATCGCACAACACCACGGATTGAAGACTCGGCTCCTTGATTGGTCGGCAAATCCGCTCGTGGCCTTGCTGTTTGCTTGCGCAGCGACCGAAGAAGGGGATGTGTATGTTTATGTTCTGGATGCCACAGACCTTATGGACGAAGAAGTCTACCAATCCGACCCTTTCGATCGAACCAATACGGCAGTCTTCCAACCTCGTCTCAATAATCCACGGGTTGCCGCCCAAGATGGCTGGTTTACGCTCCATGCATATGCAAAGGGGAATAGTAAGTTCATCGCTTTGGAGCGCATTACTGCGATGAAGGGTATGGTCAAGGAGATCATCATTCCACTTAGATCACGCGAGCGAATGCTCGAAATGCTCCAAGCCACAGGGTTCACAGCACGTTCAATGTTTCCCGATCTCGAAGGGCTCAGCCGATACCTAAACCTGAAGCACCAGTTCACCGAATACGCCTTCGCGGAACTCTAGATTGTGCGCATCAAGGATGAGCGTAATAGACTAACTTATGGGAGCCAAGTGACTGAAAAAATGCCGTCCACGGATTTAGGCTTAGGTCTTTCTGGTCTCGACTTAGGCGAGCGGGTAATTGAGCTGGGCCATGGAATTCAACTTCGCCCAACATTCGCACACGTCTTTTCGACAGACATCCTCGCATTGGAAAGGCCGTCGACGCCAACGTCTTTTCATCCGGGACCTTGGCAGGCTACCTCGCGAAAAAAGGGCGATGACGTTCTGGCCGAACTATTTATTCCGAAACGATACTCGCACCCGCAATCGTCCAATTGGGCAGTCGGTCACACTATTGTTTCGCTGCTTCGCCTTTGGGTAGATCCTCAGGTTGCCATTCAGGTTTCAACTGCTGGCTCTATCGAAGGCCTCAAGCATCGAGTGGGAAAAGACAAGGGCGGGGAGATGGCCGCTCTGCTTCATGGACGCCGGGATCGCCACGTGGCGATCGGTCTGGTTGATCGCGGTCGCGTTATCGGAAGCATTGCTTGGGTTGCAGATAATTGGGAGGAGGCAGTGAAGCTGAGAACTGCAAACGGAGAGTTCGATCTTGCGCTTGAAACTTTCGATAGTGCCCAATGCATACCAAACACAGCCATGATGCTTGTGTCGATTTGGGGTGCCTTAGAAGCAATATTTGCGCCGCATAGAGCCGAGCTAGTATTTAGAGTCTCGTCACAGCTCGCCGCCTTTCTCAAGCCTCGGGGTAGTTCACGTCTCGAAAAGCAAAGAGAAATCGTGAAGCTATACAACCTTAGGTCTGCCGCCGCCCACGGCTCACCCAAACACGCAGAAGGCGATATCGTGAAGACCTACGAGCTTTTGCGCATTGCTATCATTCGAATGATTGAATTGAAGATGGTGCCAAGCAAGGAAAAGCTTGAGGAGTTCTTGTTCGTGACCTGAACGCCCGGGACTGCTTTGCGCTTTGATGCTGGCCGAAAAGTGGACCTGCCCCCATAGGATTCGCGACAATCTAAACGGTTTTCGCTAGCAGATGAAAAAGCCCCCTAACCACGAAAGTTAGAGGGCTTTAATTTGGTGCCGGAGAGATGAATCGAACACCCGACCTTCTCATTACGAATGAGCGGAAGTAGGGATTTGCCATTGTTGAGTCGTGTAGATATACTCTATGTAAATCAATGACTTAGGCTGATTCCCGAAGTGATGGGGCAGACAAGACGTTGATTGAGGTTCCGCTTAATAGGGGGCTTCAGTCTGTAAATAGTCTGTAAAAACTCATCTGAGGTGCGTCCGATGCCAAGAAAGCCGAAGTCAGAGCCGATTGACTACAGCCAACCTCACGTCCTCACGCACGGCCTGCTGGACCGCGCCGAATGTCCCCCAGGACTGCCCTTCGTTCTGCTGCGCTGTGCCGACAAGAAGGGACTAAGGCTTCGCATCACCAAGGCCGGGGGCAAACACTGGCAATTCGAAACGAGGGTCAAGGGCAAGCTGTTCACGCGGTCGCTGGGCGAGTGGGATGCTATTTCCATTGGCAAGGCACAAGAGGAAGCGCACCGCCTGCGAGGGCAGACCGAAAGCGGAAAAGACCCCCGCGATATCGAGCGCCAAGCCGACGAAGCGGAAGCCGCAAAAGCAGCCGCAGAACAAGCCGCCCAAGAGGCGCAAGCCGCTGCAGCCCTTGCCGCATCGGTTGCCGCTGCTGCCCGGAACTTGACCGTAGGCGATGTCTGGCCGAACTACCTTGAAGAGGGAAGGCCCAAGCGCCGCGATGCGTGGAAGCCGCGTTACCTTGCCGACCTGAAAGAGATGGCCGCGCCCGGTGGTGTACCGAAGAAGCGAGGGCAGGGCGTAACGAGGCCGGGGCCGCTCTATCCCTTGCTGGCAATGCGCTTGTGCGAGGTGAACGAGGACACGCTGAAAGACTGGATTGACGGCGAAGCCAAGAGCGGGAAACACCAAGCCGCCCGAGCCCTGATGATGTTCAGGGGCTTCATGCGCTGGTGTTCCTCTAAGCCTCAATACCGCGCCATGACCGACCGCGATGCGGGAAGAGCCGCCGCCATCCTTGAGAGCTTGCCGGGAAAATCTCAGCGTTCCGATGCGCTGGAGGACGCTCAAGTTTCCGGGTGGTGGAGCGGGGTGGAGCAATTGAACAACCGCACCGCATCGGTGTACTTGCGGGCCTTGCTGCTGACCGGTGCCCGCCGCGAGGAAATGGCCGCGCTGAAATGGTCCCATGTGGATTTTCGGTGGAGCAAGCTGACCATTGCCGACAAGGTAGACGCGACCCGCACCATTCCATTAACGCCGTATTTGGCGCAACTGCTGGCGACCTTGCCAAGGACAAGCGAATTCGTATTTGCATCGACGGGCAAGGCGGGGCGCATCATGGACACGAGGGCAAGCCATACAACGGCATTGCTTAGCGCCGGGATTACGGGCCTGACCATTCACGGCCTGCGCCGTTCGTTTTCGCTATTGGGTGAGGCCGCTGGCGCACCTGCCGGGGCAATCGCTCAAGTCATGGGACATAGACCAAGCGGAACCGCTGAGAGCTATAGGCCGCGCTCCGTTGACGCGCTGAGGCCGTACCTAGCCAAGATTGAAGCGCACATCCTCAACAGGGCTGGAGTGTCATTCGACCCGCAAGTCGAGCCCGGCAAGCTGCGCGCTGTGACCTGATAACGCGATGCCTTGGCGCGAACTACCCGGGCGAACATACTGAAGGACAGAGCATGCACACGAGAGCCGACCGAACTAGAACCGCGTTACAGGCACCCTTGTCGCACTACAAGTGCCGAGTTGTTTACATCCGAGAAGGGCGCGAATGTCGCTCCCCGTGGCTTTACAGCCGTGAACGTGGACATTTGGCCTTGAAGATGATGCAGGACAAGTATGGAGCGCGCAGCGCAGTCCTTTACATAGACTGAGTAAATTTCGCCCCAGCCTAGCTAGCGACCAATTACCGCTGGCGAAAAGTCGGACACCTTCACCGACAGGCTGGGGCTCTTTATGAAGGCCCACACCTTGAAGGGGTGCGACTTGTCCAACGATAAGAGCTTAGAGGAGGCGCGCGCAAAGGTAGAGGCGGCACTTGCGCCGAAGTTTTCCAACGCGCCCGCGCCGATTACCCCAGTCACGGGGAGGCATGCCGCCCGTACGCCTTCAGACGAAAAGCCGTCCAACCTCGTCCCCGTTGACTGGACATTCTGGCTCAATATGCGAACCGTCAAGCTATGGCAAGCATGCGCGCTCGTAGTCGAAATTGAACCTGACCAGCTCATACACAGCCCGACGGCGTGGATGGTGCCGCATGCTGGGCCTATTTTCAAAGAAACGAGCTTCCCGAACCTAGCAACAAAGGCGAGATACGACAAGGCTTTGCGACTCGCAGAAAGTGCTGTGAGCTACATGAATGGGCCTATCTATCCGCAAGGCACGCCCCAGCCCGGCAACCAGGCGGAAAAGGACGTGTTGCTGACGCAGGTAGTCGCTCAGTTCTTAATCTGGAAGTGGGAAGACGTTCCCGAGCAACTGCGCGAATTATCTGCGGCTGCCCGACATGAACTTGCCCCGCCACAAACAAATGACCTGCGACAAGAGAACCGAATAGCTGCTCTTTCGCCCATGGCCGCACCCGCATCAAAGCAACGCCTTCAGGAGGAGCAAATCTTGCAACTCTTAAGCACGCAGGGATATGAAGCTAAAAAGCTAGCAATGAGAACGCCGGGAAAGCCTGGACCGAAGGCGGAAATTCGAACTCTCGCATTGAATGATGCCACGCTGTTCACAGCGAGTTCCTTCGAGAAAGCGTGGGAACGCCTTCGTAGCGAGGGCGCAATCGCTGGTGCTGAATAGTTGAAGGGTATCCCCCAAATTGGGGGAGAGGGGATACCTTCTTACCCCTTGCGGGGGAGGATAGTTGCAGGAAAAAGATTTGGACCTCTACAGCGCAATACGCGCAGAAAGGTTCACGAATGCAAACACTAGCCGAACAACGCTTCACGCCTCTGGAGCTTGAAACCCGCCCCACCGTCGATACAGCTGCTTATGCACACTACATGCATATAGCGCCGCAAACGGCACGAATTCACGCCTGCAAAGAATCGGGGCCTATTCGCCCTTTACGTATTCCTGGCAGTGCAAAGCTCCATTGGCCCACTGCTGAGATTAAACGCGTGCTGGGGGTTGCGTAATGAACGCCCGGTTGATGCCGCTGGCAGTGGCAATCATCCAATTGATGCCGTACGCCTACTGCTTCGTTCTAGGCATGTTGGTTCAGTCCATCGTGGGGGGCATGTGATGACCCACTATAACGACACGACCGGAAAAGACGAAACCCCGTTACACGACCAAGCGCACGGGGTTTCTGGTGAACAACTTTCGTTTCTACCTAAGCCGATATTTTGCCCGATTCTGCCGCCGCCGCATAGCGCCGCCGCCGTCGCTCTCTCCGACCTCATGGAGCGTGACCTGACGCAACCGGACTGGCTTCAGGAGGGCAAAGGCTGGAGGCTTGCCGCCGCTGTGAAGGAACTAGGGTATCTGGGCTGGGAGCCGGTTTCAGTTCGCGTCATGTGCAACCAGTGGAGCCGAAAAATAGCTCGCTACAGCCTGACAGAGAAAGCGAAGCAAGCCGCGTTCACTCTGCGTCAGCAAGGGGGTGTTAATGCTTAACGGCACCGACACCGCCCGCGCCCGTGATGCGTTTTACTCGATACCGCCCGACCTCCCCCGCGACCAATGGGTAAAGGTAGGCATGGCAGCGCACGCGGCTGGCCTGCCGTTTGATGACTTCGACGCGTGGAGTTCGCAGGGGGCGACCTATAACGCGAAAGCCTGCCGCTCGACATGGCGCAGTTTTAAAGCCGGGAAAGGAATCGGGGCTGGCACCCTGTTTGCGATTGCCAGTGAGTACGGAGCGCAACCGAGCCCCAAACCGCTCAGAAAGCCGCCAGAGCCGCCGCCAAGGCTTCGCGCTGGCATGAGTGCCACCGAGATATGGAATCGCTGCCAGGACGCGACAAGCGCCCATCCCTACGTTGTCAAAAAGGATGCAGTAGGGGTCCCTCTCAATAACTTGCGCGTGGTGCCTGCTGACGACCCCCTGACCATTCAAGGGGAGCGCATGGCTGGGGCTTTGGTGGTGCCCGTACTCAAACCCGACGGTACTCTCTCAAGCCTTCAGTTCATCACGCCGCCGGAGACTGCCGAACGATTGAAGGCCAAGGAGCTTAACGACAAGCCGAATCTGCCAGGGCATCAAATGCAAGGCTGGTTCACCGTGGGCGAACTGGAGCCCGGTGCTGTGGCGTACATCGTGGAGGGTATCGGCACTGCTTGGGCCTGCTGGCAAGCAACTGGAGCCGCTGCAGTGGTGTCGTTTGGGGCTGGCCGCATGAGCAACGTTGCCAAGGCTGTGCGAGAGTTAGACCCAACCGCCCGCATAGTCCTGGTGCCTGATGTGGGCAAGGAGACACAAGCCGCTGCAATCGCTGCCGATGTGTCGGGATTGGTTGCCGCTATGCCTGCAGGGTGGGAGCAGAACGACGATGCAAACGACTTGGCGCAACGGGACGGCCTAGACGTATTGGCCGCGCTGCTGGACGCTGCAAGCGAGCCTGCAAAGCCGGAGCCGCGCTATAAGCTGCTGTCTGGTGCTGACCTAGCTGCACTGCCGCCCGTGCAATGGCGCGTGCGTAACGTGCTGCCCGCTGTGGGGCTGGCTGGACTTTATGGACCTAGCGCCAGTGGTAAATCCTTTCTCGCATGGGATATGGCCGCTGCGATTGCTGAAGGCGCTGCATGGTTTGGCAACCGCGTGGAAGCGGCCCCAGTGGTGTACGCCGCGCTGGAGGGCGAAGCCGGTTTTAAGCTGCGTGCCCAAGCTTGGGAAAAGAGCCGGAGCCAGGACCTGCCGGACGGCCTGAGCCTGATTCTCCAGCCGTTCAAGTTGACCGAGCCGCAAGACGTTCAAGACCTAGCCGCTGTGGTGCCTGCTGGTGCTGTGGTGTTTATTGACACACTGAACCGAGCCGCCCCGACTGCCGACGAAAACAGTTCTAAGGACATGGGCGAGATATTGAGCGCCGCCAAGGAACTGCAACGCCGCATCAATGGGCTGGTGGTGCTTGTGCATCACACGGGGAAAGACACAACAAAGGGACTGCGAGGGCATAGCTCCCTATTCGCCGCCCTCGATGCCGCCGTGGAAGTCTCCAGAGATGGAGAGCGCAGGGAATGGAGAGTTGCGAAATCAAAGGATGGACAGGACGGAGACTGCCGCCCCTTCATGCTCAAGGTGGAAACGCTTGGAGCCGATGAGTACGGCGATGCAATCACTAGCTGCACGGTGCAGGCCGACATGCGCGCCGATGAAATCAGACGCGCAAGGCTGCCACAAGGTCGCAATCAAAAGCTGGTGTATGAAGGCATACGGGGCATGTTCAAAGACGGAGCCACTGGCAAGACCGGCGCGCCGCCTATGCGCCCGTGCATTGAACTGGAAGCCGCCGTATCTGCTGGTGCTGCCCGCCTGACCTGCCCCAGCGATAAGAAAACATCCCGCGCCAGAGATGCAATTGCGGGGTTGGTTTCGAGTGGTGTGCTGGGCTTAAACGAAGGGTGGCTATGGACTGCATGACAAGCCGAAATCCTCCGTTTTCGCCGTTTTCGGAGAAGTTCGACGCCGAAATCCTCCTCTCCCTATATAGGGAGGGTGGACAGAGGAGAGTTTTCCGGAGAGCGCCCAATGCCTGATTTGTTTGGCCTGGAGCAAAGCAGCAAGCCCCGCAACAGCCGCCCGGAAGCCGCCGCGCTGGTGGAGGTGCTGAAGGCGCTAAGAGCGCACCCCGTGGTGGAGTGGTGCGAACGGATGAACAGTGGAGCCGCAAAAGTTGAGGGCCGCTTTATTCGCTTCGGCTGGACTGGTTGCCCCGACGTGCTGGGGCAATTGAAGGATGGCCGTTTGCTGGGTGTGGAAGTCAAAGCCAGGACCGGACGCCTTAGACCTGAGCAGGCTGTTTTCATGGAGCGCATTCGCCGCGCTGGTGGTGTGGCGTTCATGGCGAGAGATTGCCGCGATGTGCTGCGAGAGCTTGGGCAACTTAGCCAAATCATTTCGTTTTCTGTGGAGGGCTAATCATGGGCACTGGTGGCGCAAGGTACGGGGCTGGAAGGCCCGCGCATAAGCTCAAGGCCGAGCAATCGATGCGGGTAGACATTAGGGACTGGCACCGCCGTGGATTGCTTTGGGATGGTGCCTGCAATACGTGGTGGTGGTCCCGTGGAGGGGAGCGCACTGGCGCTATCACTTTCCGCGTGAGTGAGGACACGATAAAGCTGGTTTACAGCGTGGACGGCGTGGATGCCTCTCAACAGATACGCAAGGTGAACACCCCTTGCCATTACGGCGGTTCAAGACCGTGGTTTGAGTGCCCGGTGTGCCAGAACAGGACGGCACTGCTGTACATGCGCTTTAGCCGGTTCGCCTGCAGGAAGTGCCAGGGAATCAGCTACAGCACGCAAAGCGGTTCAAGCCATGACAGGGTGTGCAACCTCTATCACCGACTAGCCGCGCTGGTGGAGGACGGAAAGCCCAAGGGGCAACGCTGGGCAACGTTCAATAGGTTGGAGGACAGATTCCAAAGGGTAAGCGACGCCTTTGACGTGTCCCTCTGCTGGAGACTGGAGGCGCTGGGGTTCAAGCCCAAAAATTAAGGCCTAGGAATCTCATCGTCCAAAGTAGACCAACGCCGAAGATAAAAAGAACAAGTGGCACTCCCCATTTTCTCAGCCAGCTCACTCGCCTCGCTTGAAGCTGCTTCAGAAGGGCATCGTTAACCTTGAGGTTCGCCATGACGAATGATAAGAAATTGTTGGACAAGCCGGAGCATAATTTCCAGCTCAACAATGGAGGAACACATGCGCTTAGTTTGGTACGTCACGATAGGCTTTGCGACCTTAGCCGCGCTCTTGATAGTAAATACGTTTGTGACGAGCGAGACTGATGCGCAAGAATCTGCGGGCTATGCAATGGCTGCCGCGCTGGCAATCGTGCCCTACGTCATCTGCCGTGCGCTACAGGCACTCAGCCGCGGGTTCCGGGGTCACTGAGCCGTGCGGCCCGGAGGTTTCTAGTCATCGTCTGCGGGGTTGAAGCCGCCTAAACTAGCCGACCGCCAATCTTTCCCGAACTTGGCCGGGCTTTCTTGCCCTGGCTGACCGGGTGACACCGCGAGCTTGCATAGCCACCGCTGCGGGTAGTAGTCGCAAGATGACTTTTGTGACTGACGCCGAGGCTTTACCTCAGTGCCGACGATGAGCAGCGAGCCGCCCTCGATTCGCAAGACCTTTGCGCCAAGCAAGACGCCCAGCCCTTCACCGTTCGGTGCAATGAGTTGAGCCAACAGGCTCGTGTCAGTGGAGTTGAAGAATCGGCGCTTGACCGTAAGTTCACCGCATAAAGGTGGCTGGAGCTTGGCGTAATCGGGGTTGAGCTTTCGCCCTGCTTCATAGAGACGATAGACCGCGTACAGCACTGTACAAGCATACAGCTACTAGAGAGGTAAAGCCTAAATAAATTGTCGCGCTTGCCGCGATTTGAGCGTAACCTAAAGGAGTGACTTCCGACAGCTCCTTTAAAACACCTGTATTGCATCCTCTCGCCAGAGAGGCCTTGATGTTCGCAATCTTGGCCGAGCAGGCCGCGACCTCAGATGAAATACGCGCCCAAACGCGGGACGTACTTGAGCGCATCGGGATAGAGCTTGAAATGATGTGTGAGAACGCTCAGTTACTGAGCAATTTGCGCGAACGAATCAAACGCCTCTAGAGCCCGGACCAACGGGTGCAAGCCCAGTACCGCAGTCTGTAAATAGTCTGTAAGTGGCTAATTCACCCGCAAACAAAAAAGGCTCGCTACTAAATTAATAGCAGCGAACCCTTATGTCTATTGGTGCCGGAGAGATGAATCGAACACCCGACCTTCTCATTACGAATGAGCTGCTCTACCGACTGAGCTACACCGGCGTAAGCCCAAGATTATAGCTTGGAGTGATAGCTGGTTATCCGCTCGACTTCATTCTTTGAGCCGAGGACCACGCTGACGCGTTCGTGCAGCTTGCTGGGCTGGATGTCGAGGATGCGCTGGTTGGCGTTGGTGGCGGCACCGCCTGCTTGCTCTACCAGCCAGCTCATGGGGTTGGCTTCATACATCAGGCGCAGCTTGCCGGCTTTTTGCGGCTCGCGTTTGTCCCAGGGGTACAGGAAGACGCCGCCGCGGGTGAGGATGCGGTGTACGTCGGCCACCATGGAGGCGATCCAGCGCATGTTGAAGTCTTTGCCGCGTGGGCCATCTTTGCCTTGCAGGCATTCGTCGATGTAGCGCTTGACCGGCTCGTCCCAGTGGCGCATGTTGCTCATGTTGATGGCGAACTCTTTGGTGTCTTCGGGGATGCGGATGTTTTCTTCCGTCAGCACGAAGGAGCCTTGCTCGCGGTCCAGGGTGAACATGGCCACGCCGTCGCCTACTGTCAGCACCAGCGTGGTCTGCGGGCCGTACACGCAGTAGCCCGCTGCCACCTGCTGGCTGCCGGGCTGCAGAAAGTCGCTTTCTTCCACACCGGTCTTGCCTTCAGGCTTTTTAAGCACGCTGAAGATGGTGCCGATGCTCACGTTCACGTCGATGTTGCTGGAGCCGTCGAGGGGGTCGAACAGCAGCAGGTATTCCCCTTGCGGGTAGCGGTTGGGCACCACGTAGATGCCGTCCATTTCTTCCGACGCCATGGCCGCCAGGTGGCCGCCCCATTCATTGGCTTCAATCAGCACTTCGTTGGCGATGATGTCGAGTTTCTTTTGAATCTCGCCTTGCACGTTCTCGCTGGCCGCCGTGCCCAGCACGCCGCCGAGCGCGCCTTTGTTAACGGCCTGGCTGATGCCTTTGCAGGCGCGGGCCACCACCTCCAGCAGCAGGCGAAGCTGCGAGGGAATCAAACCGTCGACGCGCTGTTGCTCGACCAGGTAGCGGGTTAGGGAGACTCGTTGGCTCATGTAAAAAACTCCGGGTTAGTCAGCTAAAGCGCGTGTGACGACTTCGCGCACATCGTTGCTCAGGTCGGGTTTGGCGGCCACGCGGGCGATGGCTTCGCGCGCTGCGGTGCGGTAGGGCTCGGCCAGCTTGCGCCATCGATCCAGGGCGCGGGCAAGGCGCGCGGCCACTTGCGGGTTGATGGCGTCGAGTTCGCAGACGCGGTCGCTCCAGAACACATAGCCTGCCGCATCGGCGCGGTGAAATCCGCCGGGGTTGGCCTGGCAGAAGGTGCTGACCAGGCTGCGCGCGCGGTTGGGGTTGCGCAGGCTGAAGTCGGCGTGCTTCATGAGCTGGCGCACCGTGGGCAAGATGTTGCCGTTGCGGTCGGGCGCACCGGCCTGCAGGGCAAACCATTTGTCGATGACCAGCGCCTCGTCCTTGAACATGGCATGAAAGCGGGCCAGCGCCACGGCCGCATGCTTGTGGCCGCTGGCGACCAGCGCGGCCAGTGCGTTGAAGCGGTCGGTCATGTTGTCGGCGTTCGTGAACACCTGCAGCGTCTTGTCGGGCCACGTGGCGTCGCCGGACTTTTGCGCGGCCAGGCACAGGAATGCCAGCGCCATCCCGGCCAATGCGCGGCGCCCGGTCGAGAGCGGGTCGGGCGTGTAGGCGCCGTTGGCGTGGTTGGTTTCCCAGGCCCATTGCCAGTCGGCGGCCAGCGCCACGGCCAGCTGCTCGCGCATGGCTTCGCGCACGGCGTGGATGCGCTGCGGGTCGACCACGTCGAGCTGCTCGGCGAGGTAGGTTTCAGACGGCAGCGTGAGCACCAGCTCCTTGAAGGCCGAGTCCAGCGTCGGGTGGCGCAGCACCGAACGCATGGCGTCGATGTAGGCGTCGTCCAGCGTGGTGGCGCTGGCGGGGTAGGCCACGGCAGCAATGGACTTGGTCGCTAGCCGGATGGCCAGGCGCTGGCCGGCTTCCCAGCGGTTGAAGGCGTCGCTGTCGTTGGCCAGCAGATGCAGCAACTGCTCGTTGCTGTAGTCGAATTCGAGAATCACCGGGGCGCTGAAGCCGCGCAGGATGGACGGCACCGGCGCTGAGTCGATGTTCGTGAACGTGAGGCTCTCGCGCGCTTGCGTCAGCACGAAGAGTCCCGGCGTTGCACCTGCCGTTGCGTCGCCAGGGTTGGCCAGTTGCAGCGGAAGGTCTCTGCCGTCAGCGCCGACTAGGCCGAGCGCCACGGGAATCACAAACGGTTCTTTCACGGGCTGGCCCGAAGTGGGCGCGCAGCTTTGATCGAGCGTGAGTGTGTAAGTGCGTGCGGCTGCGTCGTACGCGCCTTCGGCGTGTACGCGCGGCGTTCCGGCCTGGCTGTACCAGCGCTTGAACTGGGGCAGCAGGCGCGCCAGGGCAGAAGCTGGGTTGGCATCGGCAATGGCCTGCGCAAAATCATCACACGTCACCGCGTGGCCGTCGTGCCGCTCGAAGTAGAGCGTCATGCCTTTGGCAAAGCCTTCGCGGCCCACCAGCGTTTGCATCATGCGAACGACTTCGGCGCCTTTTTCGTAGATGGTGACGGTGTAGAAGTTGTTGATCTCGATGTAGCTGTCGGGCCGCACCGGGTGCGCCATGGGGCCGGCGTCTTCGGGGAACTGGGCGGTGCGCAGCACGCGCACGTCTTCGATACGCTTGACGGCGCGGGCCGAGGGCTCCAGGCACAGGTCTTGTGAAAACTCCTGGTCGCGGAACACCGTGAGGCCTTCTTTCAGGCTCAGCTGGAACCAGTCGCGGCAGGTGACGCGGTTGCCCGTCCAGTTGTGGAAGTACTCGTGGCCAACCACGCTCTCGATGTTGCCGAAGTCCACGTCGGTGGCGGTGGCCTGATTGGCCAGCACGTACTTGGTGTTGAAGACGTTCAGGCCCTTGTTCTCCATCGCGCCCATGTTGAAGTCGCTGGTGGCGACGATCATGAAGCGTTCCAAGTCGAGCGGCAGGCCGAAGCGCGCTTCGTCCCAGGCCACCGAAGCCATGAGGGAGTTCATGGCGTGCTCGGTCTTGTCGAGGTCGCCGCGCCGCACGTATACCTGCAGCAGGTGGTCTTTGCCTGCACGAGAGGTGATGCGCTGCTCGCGCGCCACCAGCTGGCCGGCCACCAGCGCAAACAGGTAGCTGGGCTTGCGGTGCGGGTCGACCCAGGTGGCGCAGTGGCGGCCATCGGGCAAGTCGCTTTGCTCGACCAGGTTGCCGTTGGACAGCAGCACCGGATACTTGGCCTTGTCGGCGCGCAGCGTCACGGTGTAGCTGGCCATCACGTCGGGGCGGTCCAGAAAGTACGTGATGCGCCTGAAGCCTTCGGCCTCGCACTGTGTGAAGAACGAGTCGTTGCTGACGTACAGGCCCATCAGCTTGGTGTTCTTGGCGGGGCAGGTCGTGGTGAAGATTTCCAGCTGAAAAGGCGCGTCGCCTTCAGGCAGGTTTTCCAGCACGAGCTTGCTGCCTTCGAGCTTGAAGGAGGTGCCTTGCCCGTTGACCAGCACGCGCGCCAGGTTGAGGTCTTCGCCGTCCAGCCGCAGAGGCTGCGCGGGAACGTCGGGGTTGCGGCGCAGCGTCATTTTGTTGAGCACGCGGGTTTTGGCGGGGTCGAGGTCGAAGCAGAGTTCGACCGTGTCGATCCAGAACGCTGGCGCGACGTAGTCTGCGCGGTGAATGGCCGTAGCCTGGCCTTGGCCGTCACGCATGAGCATGGAGCGTCCCTAAAAAATTGGAGTTCAAGAGTTCGTTGTAGTCGCGCACGCTGGCCAGCACGTGCGGCCCGGCGAGCTGCTCGGGCGTGTGCGTGGTGCAAACGGCCACGGCGCGCATGCCGGCGCGGCGGGCGGCCTCAATGCCGAAGGGCGCGTCTTCAAACACGATGCAGTGGGCCGCGTCTGCGCCCAACCGGCGCGCGGCTTCCAAAAAGATCGAAGGCTCGGGCTTGCCCGGAAAGCCTTCATCGCCGCCCACCACGGCTTCGGGGCGCGGTTCCATGCCCAGATGCTCGAAAGCAAAGGCGATGTTGTGTTTGTCGCCCGCTGTGCCCACGCCAATCTTCAACCCCTGCGCGGCGGCTTGCCGGGCAAAGGCCTTGAAGCCGGCAACCTCCGTGAACACGGGCTGGAACATGTCGCGGTAAAGCGTTTCCTTGGCGTGGATCAGCGCCCAGCTTTCCTCGTGCGAAATCTCGCGCTGGAACAGGTCGCTCATGCACTCGGCGCCGGTGCGGCCGGTGGTGCGTCGCATGAGGTCGTCGATCGCGATGTTGATGCGGTGCAGGTGCGCAAACTCGACCCAGGCCCTGGCGTGAAACGGCATGGAGTCGATCATGGTGCCGTCCATGTCGAAGATGAGGGCGGCGGTAGGCATGGGCATCGGCATGAGGGTCACGCTCAAACGCCTTGCTTCAGCGAGGCTTTGATGAAGGGGTCGAGGTCGCCATCGAGCACCTTTTGCGTGGCCGAGGTTTCGTAGTTGGTGCGCAGGTCCTTGATACGGCTCTGGTCGAGCACGTAGCTGCGGATCTGGTGGCCCCAGCCGACGTCGGTCTTGGTGTCTTCGAGCTTTTGCTGCGCTTCCTGCTGCTTGCGCAGCTCGAAGTCATACAGGCGCGACCGCAGGCGCTTCCACGCCACGTCGCGGTTGCTGTGCTGGCTGCGGCCGTCCTGGCACTGCACGACGATGCCGGTCGGGATGTGCGTCAGGCGCACGGCCGAATCGGTCTTGTTGATGTGCTGGCCGCCCGCGCCGCTGGCGCGGAAGGTGTCGGTACGCACGTCCGAGGGGTTGATGTCGATCTCGATCGAATCGTCGATTTCGGGGTACACGAACACCGAGGCGAACGAGGTGTGCCGCCCGCCTGACGAGTCGAACGGCGACTTGCGCACCAGGCGGTGCACGCCGGTTTCGGTGCGCAGCAAGCCGAAGGCGTATTCGCCCTCGATCTTGATGGTTGCGCCCTTGATGCCGGCGGTGTCGCCGGCGGACTCGTCCTCGATCTGCGCCTTGAAGCCCTTGCGCTCGGCGTAGCGCAGGTACTGGCGCAGCAGCATGCTGGCCCAGTCGCAGGCTTCGGTGCCACCGGCGCCCGCCTGGATGTCGAGAAAAGCGTTGAGTGGGTCGGCCGGGTTGTTGAACATCCGGCGAAATTCCATCTTTTCGACTTCGGTGTTGACCTGCGCAACCTCGCCTTCGATGGACTCCATGCCGGCTTCGTCGCCTTCGTCACGCGACATCTGAAACAGCTCGGTGTTGTCGGCCAGCTCGCTCGTCAGCCGGTCGAGCACGACCACCACGTCTTCAAGCGACTTTTTCTCGCGGCCTAGTTCCTGTGCGCGCTTGGGGTTGTCCCAGACCTTCGGGTCTTCGAGGGCGGCGTTGACTTCGTTTAGCTTACGTTCCTTGGCAGGATAGTCAAAGATACCCCCTGAGCTCGTGCACCCGGGCGGTCAAGCCCTCGAGCTGGTTGCCGATGAGGTTGATGCGTTCTGCTTCCATGAGATTTCTTTTCGGTAAGGGTAATGAGGGAGCGGTCCTGACCAGGCCGGCCGCTGCAACCCGTCATTTTCTCACGAGAGGAAGTCTTCAACCAGCCGCGCCAACGGCTGAGGTTGATCGTGGTGCAGCATGTGGCCGGTATCGGCGAGCACGGCGGTGCGCACGTCGGGCAGGCGCTTCAGGCGTTCGTGGAACTGATCGAGCGTGTACGCGCCTTTCCACCACTGCTCCAGCGAGTCATCAGAGGCCTCGACCATGAGGGTGGGCGCGGTGATGCGGGCATACAGCTCCAGCGTTTCGTCGGCGCGGTACAGCTGCGGGTTGGGCAGCTTGTGCGCAGGGTTGCCCTGGATCGCCCAGCCGCCGTTGGCATCGGGGCTGGCCCAACGCTCTGCAAGCCAGGCGGCCTTGTCGGGCGAAAGGCGCGGATTGGTCTTGATCAGGCGGCCAGCCACCGCGTCGGCGCTGTCGTAGGGCTTGATCACGACTTTTCCTTCATGCAGCTCGTGCAGCTTGTCCAGCCAGTCGGCATAGCGCCCGGCGGCCTGGCTGGGGCGGGTGGCGGCCATGCCGAAGCCTTCGAGGTTGACGAGGCGCCGCACCCGCTGCGGCCGCACGCCCGCATAGTTCATGACCACGTTGCCGCCCATGCTGTGGCCCACCAGATCAACTGCCTGGCCGGGGGCGTAGTGGTCGAGAAGAAAGTCGAGGTCGGCTAGGTAGTCGGGAAACCAGAAGCTGTCAGTCTGCGGCACGAGTGTCTGGCCAAAGCCTCGCCAGTCCGGGGCAATGATGGTGCGGCCCTCGGCAAATTCATTAGAGAGGGCGTCGACCATGAACTGGTACGAAGCGCCGACGTCCATCCAGCCGTGCAACAGGACGAGCGCGGGCTTGGCCGGGTCGTGCGCGGAAGCGGCGTTCCACTGGTGAACGTGGTAGCTCAGGCCTCGAATGGGGACAAACTCGCTACGGGCGCTGCGTATTTCTTTGTACATTCGCAAGATCATAAGGAGACAAGAAGATGAAGCGCAGCCAGACAGGCAAGGCGTCCGCAGGCAAGGCCGCCAAGGCCACGCCGCAACAGGCCGACCACTATGCGGCCATGCACGCCGGCTTTCGCTGGCAGGTGGGCGAATATTTCAACATTGCCGAGGCCTGTTGCCGGCGCTGGGCCAAGGCAGCGGGCACGGCGATTCGTGAGCATGTTTCCGAAGGGGCGGGTGCGGAATATTCCTATGCGCAGTTGCAGCAGGCAGCCGACCGACTGAGCCTGGCGCTGGCGAAGCTGGGCGTAGTACGCGGCGACCGTGTCGCCATCGTGATGCCGCAGCGTTTTGAAACAGCGGTGGCCTACATGGCGGTTTTCCAGATGGGTGCGGTGGCCATGCCGCTGTCCATGCTGTTCGGTCCCGAGGCGCTCGAATACCGCCTGCAGGACAGCGAAGCCGTCGCCGCCATTTGCGATGAAAGCTCGATGGCAAGCCTCAAGCAGGTGCGCGCCCATTGCCCGCAGCTGCGCACCGTGATGGCGGTGGGCGCGGCCGAAGGGCAGGGCGACGTGAACTACCGCGAGGCCCTGGAGGCGCAGGCGGGCAAGCGCTTCGCCCCGGTCAAGACGCGTGCCGACGACGCGGCCATCCTTATTTACACCAGCGGCACGACCGGGCCGCCCAAGGGCGCACTGCTGGCGCACCGCGCCATCATCGGCAACCTGCCAGGGTTCGTGTGCAGCCAGAACTGGTTCGGCTTCGACGGCCGCACGAATGCGGAGTCCAAGGCCGTGTTCTGGTCGCCGGCCGACTGGGCGTGGACAGGCGGGTTAATGGACGCCCTGCTGCCCACGCTGTACTTCGGCCGGCCCATCGTGGCCTGCCGAGAGCGCTTCAGCCCTGAACTCACGTTCACGCTGCTGGCCGAGCAGGGCGTGACGCACACCTTCCTGTTCCCCACGGCGCTCAAGGCCATGATGAAAGCGTTTCCGCGCCCGCGCGAGCATTTCAGCTTTCACCTCGAAGCCATGATGAGCGCGGGCGAGGCGGTCGGCGACGCGGTGTTCGCCTATTGCCGTGACGAGCTCGGCATCATCGTCAACGAGATGTTCGGCCAGACCGAAATCAACTACGTGGTCGGGAACTGCGCCATGAATGGCTGGAGCGGTGGCAGTGCGCCTGCAGGGATGGCTAAGCCTACGGCGGCGGGTCTTGCGCTGGGCTGGCCCGCTCGGCCCGGCAGCATGGGGAAAGGCTACCCGGGGCACCGCGTCGCGGTGATCGACGACGAAGGCAAGGAATGCCCGGTGGGCGTGCCGGGCGACGTGGCCGTGAACCGCCTCGACGTACACGGCCAGCCCGACCCGATTTTCTTCTTGGGCTACTGGAAAAAAGACGAAGCCACACGCGGCAAGTTCACAGGCGACTGGTGCCGCACCGGCGACATGGCAAGGCGCGACGAAGACGGCTACCTCTGGTACGAAGGCCGCGCGGACGACATGTTCAAGGCGGCGGGCTATCGCATCGGTCCGGGTGAAATCGAGAACTGCCTGGTCAAGCATCAGGCGGTGGCCAACGCAGCGGTCGTGCCCAAGCCGGATCGTGAACGTGGGGCTGTGGTCAAGGCGTTTGTGGTGCTGGTGCCGGATCTGCTGGCCAGGCGCGCGCTGCTGCAGGGCGTGACGGCGCAGTTCGATGCGGAGCTGGTAGGGCAGTTGCAGGCGCACGTGCGCGGGCTGTTGGCGCCTTATGAATATCCCAAGGAGATCGAGTTCATCGACGCATTGCCGATGACGACAACGGGCAAGGTGCAGCGGCGGGTGCTGCGGCTGCAGGAGGAGGAGAAGTTCAGGCTTGGGTGAGCCTGCTTCGACCAGCGCTGGGCGAACGGTGCAGAGTGAATGCGTTGATTTACTCCGTTCGCCCTGAGGTATCGAAGGGTAGCGTGGCACGCGGGGCTTCGATACCTCAGCCCGAACGGAGTGAGTGTGAGGTCCGTTCTTTTACTCCGTCCGCCCTGTTCCTTCGCTACCTCAGGGACAGGTACGCAAGCGTATCGAAGGGTAGCGTGGCAGGCGCTGGCTTCGATACGCTTGCGTACCCTGACCTGAGCCTGTCGGAGGGTCAGCCCGAACGGAGGTGAGGTGAAGCCTGTTCCTAATCTTTCACCCTCACGGCCCGCCTCCGTTCGCCCTGAGGTATCGAAGGGCAGCGTGGCACGCCCCGGCTTCGATACCTCAGCCCGAACGGGTGGGGGG
>JAZKIC010000008.1:0-20485 GCA_040385065.1 Pseudomonadota bacterium | reverse complement strand
GAAGGGCAGCGTGGCACGCCCCGGCTTCGATACCTCAGCCCGAACGGGTGGGGGGGCTGGCTTCGATACGCTTGCGTACCCTGTACTGAAGCATCGAAGGGTAGCGTGCCACGCGCTGGCTTCGATACCTCAGCCCGAACGGAGGTGGGGTGAAGCCTGTTCTTAATCCGTTCACGCTGTTTCCTGGTCCGTTCACCCTGAGGTATCGAAGGGCAGCGTGGCACGCCCCGGCTTCGATACCTCAGCCCGAACGGGTGGGGGGGCTGGCTTCGATACGCTTGCGTACCCTGTACTGAAGCATCGAAGGGTAGCGTGCCACGCGCTGGCTTCGATACCTCAGCCCGAACGGAGTGGGGTGAAGCCTGTTCTTAATCCGTTCGCCCTGAGGTATCGAAGGGCCTATGCGAGCGAGAACACTTTTTCGCCCGAGGCTCTAATCTGTATGCGTATCCGGCCTTGGCAGTCGTGAAGAACATGCGCGGCTAATCAGAACAAAAAAGGGAGCACACGGCTCCCTTTTCCATCCTTCGCGCCGCAGCGCAAAAACCAGATCAGCTGCGCGAAGCAGGCTCCGCCACATAAATTTCAACGCGGCGATTTTTTGCACGGGTGGCGGGGTTGCCGTTGTCGGCAATCGGCTCGCGCGAACCATGGCCTTCCGTGGCGATGCGAGTGCGTGCGATGCCGCGTGACACCAGGTAGTCGCGTGCGCTGTTGGCGCGGTCCATGGACAGCGGGAGGTTGATGGCGTCGGAACCGGTGCTGTCGGTGTGGCCAATGATGGTCACGGACGTCACGGGGTTCTGGTTCAGGCTGGTGGCGAACTGGTTCAGCACGGGCGCAAAGCTCGAATTGATGTCAGAGCGGCCCGTGGCGAACGAGATGTCGCTCGGGATGTCAAGCTTGAGGCGGTTGTCCTGCGTTTGCGAGACTGCAACGCCTGTACCGGCGGTAGCGCGCTCCATGGCGGCCTTTTGTTCCTGCATGCGCTGCGACCAGATGTAGCCGCCGCCTGCGCCCACCGCGCCACCCAGCACCGCACCGGTGGCTGCGCCACGCGAGCCGCCCGTGAGGCCGCCCAATACTGCTCCGCCCAAAGCGCCGATGCCCGCGCCCTTGGCGGTGCCTTCTTGCGTGGGGGTCATGTTCGCGCAGCCCGAAAGCGTGGCGATGGCAATGGCGGCCGAGATAAGGCCTGTCTTGAATGTTGTCATGGTGAGTTCTCCTTTGATTGACCGGCAGCCATTGGGCCGCCGCAGCGTTAATGTTAATCATGAGCCGTGTCACAAGCTGTAAGACACAAGCTCGACGTTAGGACGGCGGATTGGAGGTTGCAAGAGGTATTCAGCGCTACGGCTTGATGCGCTATTCAACAGGCGGACAGGTCTGTCTCGAGCACATCGCAAGGCTTCGACAGGCTCAGCCCGAACGGTGAGGGAGGAGCCGTTGGTGGCTAGAGGCCTTTGATGGGTAGGTGCCTTCGGGTGGGTGCCTCGGGGTGGAAGGTGCCTTTGGGTGGTAGGTGCCTTTGGATGGGGTAGGCGCTTTTGGACGGAATTAGCCTCACCCCCACTCCGTTCACCCTGAGCCTGTCGAAGGGTCTGTCAGTGCGCTCGTCCGGGAACAAACCGCACACGCCCTGTTCGGTAAACTGCAAACCTTTCGCCCAGCCCGTTCGGCTGAGCAACGCACTCAGAAAAAATCCCAATGAAAACACTTCAGCTTGGCGCAAGCGATCTCCAGGTCACGCCTGTTTGCCTTGGAACCATGACGTTCGGCGAGCAGGTTGCCGAGCCTGCCGCGCATGCCATCCTCGACCGCTCGCTCGAGCGCGGCGTCAACTTCATCGACACGGCCGAGATGTACTCGGTGCCGGCCCGCAAGGAAACCTTTGGCGCCACCGAAACCATCATCGGCAACTGGTTCGCCAAAACCCCCGGCGCTCGCCAGAAGCTGGTGTTGGCGACCAAGGTTTGCGGTCCGTCGCGCGGCATGCCGTGGATCCGCAATGGGAGCCCCGACCTGACGGCACAGGACATCGTCAAGTCGTGCGAAGACAGTCTCAAGCGGCTTCAAACGGACGTCATCGATCTCTATCAAATCCACTGGCCGGTACGTAATTCGCCCACCTTCGGCACCCTGTATTTCGACCCGGCCAAGGACAAGCCGGTGTCTTCGATCCACGAACAATTGCAGGCTTTTGAAACGCTGGTCAAGGCCGGCAAGATCCGCACGATTGGCCTGTCGAACGAAACGCCCTACGGCGTGCACGAGTTCGTACGCCTGGCCGAGCAGCACGGCCTTCCGCGCATTGCCACGGTGCAAAACCCGTATTGTTTGGTGAGCCGCGCGGTCGATAACGGCCTGGACGAAACCATGCACCGCCTGGGCGTGTCACTGCTGGCGTACTCGCCGCTGGGCTTCGGCTTGCTCACGGGCAAATACGACGAGACAGGAACCACGGGCGAGGCCGCACCGCGAGATGCGCGAATCGCCCGCTACGAGTCGGTGCGCAAGCAACGTTGGGGCCGGCCCGAGGCGCTCGAAGCGGCGCGTCGCTACAACGCGCTGGCTCGCCAGCATGGCCTCACGCCCACCCAAATGGCACTGGCTTTTTGCTACAACAGGTGGACCGTCGCCAGCACCATCATCGGGGTGACTTCGGTGGCGCAACTCGACGAAGACCTCGACGCTTTCGGCACGACGCTTTCGCCCGAGCTGCTGGCTGCCATCGACGCGGTGCGGTGGGAGCTGCGCGACCCGGCGCTTTAAGCAGGCGCGGAGTCTGGCGTGAGCAAGAAGCCGCATGTGTCGGAGACGCCGGCGACCCAGTTGCTGAAGATTCAGGGCGTCGCGTTCACCGAGCATCCCTACGAGTACCTGGAGCACGGCGGGGCGCAGCACAGTGCTGCCGTGCTCGGCTTTGACCCGTTCACGGTCGTCAAGACACTGGTCATGCAGGACCAGGACGCCAAGCCGCTGCTCGTGCTGATGCACGGCAACCGCAAGGTCTCGACCAAAAACCTGGCGCGGCAGATCGGTGCCAAGTCGGTCGAGCCTTGCCAGCCCGAGGTGGCCAACCGGCATAGCGGCTACTTAGTGGGCGGCACTTCGCCGTTCGGAACGAAGCGGGCCATGCCGGTTTACATCGAGCAGACCATCCTGGAGCTGCCGCGCATCGCCATCAACGGCGGACGCCGTGGCTATCTCGTCGGCATCGATCCGCAGGTGTGCGTGAAATTGCTGGGTGCAAAACCGGTAAGCTGTGCCTTGGCGGATTAACCCCGGCTCGCTCGCTTCAACGCCGCGCGCCGCGCGCAGGCAAAAAGAACAACAACATATAAGAGGAGACAGACGTGGAGATTGCGTATTTCATCGGCGCCGTGCTGGCGGCCTACCTGATAGGCTCGCTGTCGTTCGCGGTCATCGTGAGCAAGGCCATGGGCCTGTCGGACCCGCGCAGCTACGGCAGCAAGAACCCGGGCGCCACCAACGTGCTCCGCTCGGGCAGCAAGGCCGCTGCCGTTGCCACCTTGCTGCTCGACGCCCTGAAAGGCTGGGTGCCGATGGTGCTGGTGCAGACCTTCGGCAAAGATCACGGCCTGGGCGACGCAACGCTCGCAGCCGTCGGCCTTGCCGCGTTTCTCGGCCACCTGTACCCGGTCTTTTTCAGGTTCCAGGGTGGCAAGGGTGTTGCGACTGCAGCGGGGGTGCTGTTCGGCGTGCACTGGATCTTGGGACTGGCCGTGATGCTCACCTGGGCGCTCGTGGCCTATGCCAAGCGCTACTCGTCACTCGCGTCGCTGGTGTGCGCGCTGGCCGCGCCGCTGTATTACCTGCTGGGAGACCGGACTGCCTGGTACGTGGACCGCTGGATGTTGACGGCCCTCATCGTGATGGGCGCCCTGCTGGTATGGCGTCACCGCCTGAACATCACCAAACTGCTCGAAGGAAAAGAATCGAAATTGGGCAGCCGGGCCAAGACCTGAAGCCGGACTGAACGGCCTGGGTCAGAAGCGCTTGTCCAGCGTCATCTGGTCGTTCTCGCGCTTCATCTGGAATCGGCTCAAGAAAGTATTGCCCAGCAGCACAAAGGGCATGGGTTGGGGCGTCACCACAGCATCGACGCCGAAGATCTCAACGTTCCCCACGCGCACCGAATCGAGCCTGAGACGCCAGCCTTGCGTCACGCCGTTGGCCGTGCTCATGCTCACCGGCTGGCCGCCCTTGTACTTGAGGCCTGCGCGATCCGCATCCGCTGCGCTCATGGCCACGCTGGTGGCGCCCGTATCGACCATGAACTGCACGGCACGCCCATTGATCTGCCCGGGGGTCATGAAGTGGCCGCCGCTTTCGGCCATCAGGACAATGCGCGTACCACCCTTGGCGTCGCCGGTGGCCGCAACGCCGCCTGCGCCGACGCTCAGTGGCGCATCACCCAGGCGCAGGGTCTGCCGCTTGCCCTTGATGTCGAGAATGGCCTGGTCGCCCGCTACGGATATGAGCCGCACTTCCTGATGCGTCTCGCCCGCGGCCACAAGTTTCGGGGCCGCGCCATTGACCACCAGCAGCGCCTTGCCGCCCATGATGCCGGCCACCGCAACGGTTTGCGCCAGTGCCGGCTGGCTGCTCGCCCATGCCGCCGCCAGCAGCAGTGCAAAGGCAGCGGCGCGACGATGCGAGGCCAAAAAAATCAGTCGCGGAAGTTGTTGAAGCTCAGCGGCATGTCCGGCATTTCGGTGCGGATCATCGCCATGGCGCTTTGCAGGTCGTCGCGCTTGGCGCCGGTCACGCGTACCGCATCACCCTGAATGGCGGCCTGCACCTTGACCTTGCTGCCCTTGATGAGCTGCTGGATCTTCTTGGCCTGCTCGCTCTCGATGCCGTTGCGCACCTTGGCGATCTGCTTGACCTTGTCGCCGCCGATTTTCTCGATCTTGCCGGCGTCGAGAAACCGGATGTCGACACCGGCTTTCGTCAGCTTGTTGCGCAGAATGTCGTTGATCTGGTCGATCTGGAAGTCACTGTCGCCAATGAGCGTGATTTCCTTGTCTTTCAGCTCGATGGAGGCGGCCGTTCCCTTGAAGTCGAAACGCGTTCCGATCTCCTTGGCGGAGTTTTCGACCGCGTTCTTGACCTTCACCAGGTCCGCTTCCAGCACGGTATCAAAAGAGGGCATGTTGTTCAGTTCAATTTGAAAATCGCGGGTGCGACAATGCCCGGATGTTAGTCGAGAAAAACGTGCCGCTGCAGCTTTACAACACCTTCGGCATCATGGCCAAGGCGCTGGCGCTGGTGCGCGTTCAAAGCGAGGCCGACGTGGGCGCCGTGCTGGAAAACGCCGAACTCGCCAACTCGCCCAAGTTCGTGCTGGGCGGCGGCAGCAACATCGTCATCACCGGCGACGTCAAGCCGCTGGTGCTCAAGGTCGAGATCATGGGCAAGCGTGTGGCGGCCGAGACCGACAAGGCCTGGATCATCGAGATGGGCGCCGGGGAAAACTGGCACGAGGCGGTCGAGTGGACGCTGCAAAACGGCTTTCCCGGCATGGAGAACCTGGCACTCATTCCCGGCACCGTGGGTGCCTCGCCGGTGCAGAACATCGGCGCCTACGGGGTCGAACTGCAGGACCGCTTCGACTCGCTCGACGCCATCGACCTCACCACCGGCAAGAGCTTCACGCTCAATGCGGCGCAGTGCGCCTTCGGCTACAGGGACTCCGTCTTCAAGCACACCAGCACCCCCGCAGCGGACGGCTCGCCCGGCTTTGGGCTGGCGGGCAAGGCGCTGATTACAAGGGTGCGTTTTGCGCTGCCCAAGGCGTGGAAGCCCGTGTTGGGCTATGCCGAGCTTGACCGCAAGCTGGCACAAACCGGTATTTCCGAGCCCACGGCGCGGCAGATTTTCGACGCCGTTTGCGAGATTCGCCGGGCCAAATTGCCCGACCCTGCCGTGCTCGGCAACGCCGGCAGCTTCTTCAAAAATCCGACGGTGTCGCCCGAGCAGTGCGCCGACATCATCCAGCGCGAGCCGAAGATCGTGCACTACCCACTGGCCGATGGTTCCGTCAAGCTGGCGGCGGGCTGGCTGATCGACGCGTGCGGCTGGAAGGGCAAGTCCATCGGCAATGCCGGCGTTTACGAGCGGCAGGCACTGGTGCTGGTCAATCGGGGCGGCGCGGCCGACCCCGTCACGGGCGGCGAAGTGATGACGCTGGCCAAGGCGATCCAGACCAGCGTTTACGAGCGCTTCGGTCTGCGCCTGGAGCCCGAGCCGGTTGTAGTCTGAATGGCAAACGGGCCGCATGGCGGCCCGTTTTGCGTGGATGCGGCCTACTAGCCGCTTCGGCTTAATTACTCTGCGTCCTTACCCGTCAAGCGCAGCATGTCGCCGCCCGTACCGACCGACAGCATGCCTGTTTTGGCATACAGCCCCAGCTTGTCGCGTGTGTCGCTGATGTCCAGGTTGCGCATGGTGAGCTGGCCGATGCGGTCCAGCGGCGTGAACATCGACGCGCCTTTTTCCATGGTCAGGCGTTCGGGGTGGTACGTGAGGTTGGGCGACTCGGTGTTGAGGATCGAGTAGTCGTTGCCGCGGCGCAGCTCGATGGTGACCTCGCCGGTGACGGCGCTGGCAACCCAGCGCTGCGCGGTTTCGCGCAGCATGATGGCTTGCGAGTCGAACCAGCGGCCCTGGTACAGCAGGCGCCCCAGGCGGCGGCCGCTGTCTCGGTACTGCTCGATGGTGTCTTCGTTGTGGATGCCCGTGACAAGGCGCTCGTAGGCGATGAAGAGCAGGGCCAGGCCGGGGGCTTCGTAGATGCCACGGCTCTTGGCTTCGATGATGCGGTTTTCGATCTGGTCGCTCATGCCCAGTCCGTGGCGGCCGCCGATGCGGTTGGCTTCCAGAATCAGCTCGACCAGGTCGGTGAACTCGACGCCGTTGAGGGCGACAGGGCGGCCTTCCTCGAAGCGCACCGTGACTTCTTCGCGCTTGACCTCGACTTCATCCTTCCAGAAAGCCACGCCCATGATGGGGTTGACGATCTTGATGCCGCTGTTCAGGTGCTCCAGGTCTTTAGCCTCGTGCGTGGCGCCCAGCATGTTGGAGTCGGTCGAGTAGGCTTTTTCGGCCGACATCTTGTAGCCGAAGCCGGCCTGGGTCATGAAGGCCGACATTTCAGCGCGGCCACCCAGTTCGTCGATGAAGAGCTGGTCGAGCCAGGGCTTGTAGATCTTCAGCGACGGGTTGGTGAGCAGGCCGTAGCGGTAGAAGCGCTCGATGTCGTTGCCCTTGTAAGTGCTGCCGTCGCCCCAGATGTTGACGTCGTCTTCCTTCATGGCGGCCACCAGCATGGTGCCTGTCACGGCGCGGCCCAGCGGCGTGGTGTTGAAGTAGGTGACGCCGGCGGTGGTGATGTGAAACGCGCCGGCCTGCAGCGCGGCAAGCCCTTCGGCCGCTAGCTGGCTGCGGCAGTCGATCAGGCGGGCCTGCTCGGCGCCGTACTGCATGGCCTTGCGCGGGATGTCTTCGTAGTCGGGCTCGTCGGGCTGGCCGAGGTTGGCGGTGTAGGCGTAAGGAATCGCTCCCTTGAGCTTCATCCAGTGCAGGGCTGCGCTGGTGTCGAGTCCGCCTGAAAAGGCGATGCCGACCTTCTGGCCGGTGGGAAGGTTCTGGAGAATGGTGCTCATTGCGGTCTTTTTTCGGTTCAGCCGAAATGGCAGATGTAGTGGTAAGCCTCGGTCACGCGGATCTCAAATTTCGAGTTGCCGGGCACGCTGAATTTTTCGCCGGGGCCGGACTTGAGCCATTCATCGCTTCCAGCGAGCTTGTATTCGCAGGAGCCCGCCACGCATTCCATGATTTCAGGAGCGCCCGTGCCGAAGGTGAGCGTTGCGGGCAAAACGACGCCCACAGACTTTTTTGTTCCGTCGGCCAGCGTGATGCCGTGGCTGACGCATTTGCCGTCGAAATACACGTTGGCCTGGGTGGTGACGCTGATGTTGTCGATTTGCTGGGTGATCATGGGCGTAGAAAATGAAGAGCCCGGCACCAGCCAGGCAAAGGTGAGTCGCCCGGCAGCCGCCGAGGCAAAACCCCGGATTTTAAGTTACTCGGCCGCAGTTCCGGCTGAGCCAGGTTCGGGCTCGGCGGGACTGAGGGTGAATCCATTGGTTGACTTGCGGCGTATTGGAGATGCTGGACAATAAGTCGGATGGCAGAAAGCTCAGATACCCACTTGATCGCTCTCATTGACCGCGTCGCAATGGCCGACGAAAAAGCCCTGCGTGAGCTCTACGAGCTGACGTCTTCCAAACTCTACGGCGTGGCCGTGCGTGTGGTGACCAACCGGGAATGGGCCGAAGACGTGTTGCAGGAAGCCTTCCTCAACATCTGGAAGATCGCGGCCGACTACAAGGCGAGCCTGTCGCCCCCGATGGCCTGGATGTGCCTGGTGGTGCGCAGCCGCGGGCTGGACTTCCTGCGCCGCCGCAATTCCGACCGGGCCGACGCCGGGCTGGAACTCGACGACATCATTTCAGAAACCGTCGCTGGCGACTCGCCCAACCCGCTGGACACCGCCATGGCCAGCCAGCAGGCCAAGGCCCTGCACAACTGCCTCGACGGCCTTGAAAACAAGCAACGCGAGGTCGTCAGCCTGGCGTACCTGCGCGACCTGAGCCACGGCGAGCTGGCGGCCATGCTCAAGCTGCCGCTGGGCACCGTGAAGACCTGGATTCGCCGCGGGCTGGAGCAACTGCGAAGTTGCATGGGAGCCGTGGCATGAACATCACACGCAACCCGGCCCTGGTGGATCAACTGGCGGCGAGCTACGCGCTCGGAACCCTGCGGGGTGGCGCGCGGCGGCGTTTCGAAGACGTCGCCCGGGCCAACCCTGGCGTACGCGCGGCGGCCCTTATCTGGCAGTCGCGCCTGGGCTCGATGGCCGAGTTGCAGCCCGAACTGGCGCCGAGTGCGGCGGTGTGGAAGCGCATCGAGATCAAGCTGGCCGCAGACCGCGAGGCACGCCAGATCCAGCGTGGCCGTGAGAATGCCCGGCCTATTCAGCCCGACGCAGGCGGCTGGTGGGCGAACCTGCGCCTGTGGCGTGGAACCACCGCTGCCGGAGCCTTGGCCGCCGTGTTTGCGGTCGTGGTTGGCGCCAACCTCAATACCCAGCTCAGCGGGCAAGTCAGTGAACTTAGCGCCAAGCTGCAAGCCACGCCGGAAATTCAGTACGTGGCGGTGCTGGCGGACGACAAGGCCTCTGCGTCCATGCTCGTGACCTTCGATCCGAAGAATGGGCGCTTGCTGCTCAAGCGCGTCGGCGGTTTTCAGGAGGGCGCGGACAAGTCGCTTCAGTTGTGGGCTTTGCCGCAGTCGGGCGGGCCGAAGTCGCTGGGCGTGCTGGCGGGTGATCCTGTTATCCGGCTGCCGGCTACCGGCGCGGACGTTCGCGAAGTGCCAGCGCTGGCTGTGAGCCTGGAACCCAAAGGCGGCGCGCCAGCTGGCGGCGGCCCAACCGGACCGGTGCTGTTCAAGGGCGCGCTCATCCAGACGGTTTTGTAGCGGCTACACCCGACGCGCCGTACGGCGAACGCCGCTTCTGGCGGTCGCCATCGAGCGGTTTCAGAGCAGCAGGAAAGCCGCCGCCGCGATGGCCGTCGGCAACAGGGCTCCCAGCAGCAAGCCCGCCGCCCCGATGGATTCGTCCTCGAATCCGGACTTGAGCAAGGCGACTCCGGCAGGGTTGGGTGCGTTAGCGATGACGGTCAAACCACCTCCCGCCAAGGCGCCTGCCACCAGCATGTATTTGGCCGTATCCGTAATGCCCTCGATCTGGGCGCCCAGGTAAGTCAAAGCGGCGTTGTCGGTAATGGCGGTGAGCCCCAGTGCGCCGAAAAACAGCGCAAGCGGCTCGAGGCCTGACACCAAAGGTTGCAGCCACCAGCTTTGCATGCCGCCCAGAACCACCAGTCCTGCAAGAAAGAACCCCACCAGCAAGGCTTCCCGGATGATGAGGGGGCTCTGATACTTTTCATAAGACTGGGTGAAGCCCAGGAACAGCAGGAACAGCGCGAGGAACCCGACGGCATGGTGGGCGAGGAGCACGACGCCGACCAGGATGGCGAAATGCACCAACACGACGGGCAAGGGGATGGCCGATTCTGGTTTCGGCGGCGTGGGGCTCGCGGCCGACAGCGGGCCACGCAAGACGAATGTGGCGATCGACGCATTCAGCACGACCGCAATGGCGGCCTTCCAGCCGAACTCAGCGAGCATGAAGGCGCTGTCCCAGGCCCACGTTGAGGCGACCATCAACACTGGCGGCGCGGCATAGGCGGTGAGTGTCCCCCCAATGGAAACGTTGACGAAGAGAACGCCGAGGGTGAAATATTTGACGCGCTCCGAGACCCCCGTACGAAAGACGATGGGTGCCAGCATCAGCGCCGCGATGGTCATTGCAGCCGGCTCGGTAACGAGGGAACCGAGCAGCGGCACGACGGCAAGGCCGAGCCAGGCCAGGGCCAAGGGACTTGGCAGGGGCGCAAGTCTCGCGGCGGCGTTCATGATTGCCGCCACGGTTTGCAACACCGGACGGGAAGCGGCCACCACCATGACCACGAACACGAAGAGTGGCTCCGTGTAGTTTCGCGACTCTGCATAGGCGAGCGCCGTGTCGCTGTCGCTGAGCAGGGCCATGGCCACGATAAGCAAGATGGCCCAGAAGCCGAAAACGACCTCGACCTCGCCGAGCAAATGGAATAGGCCGCCGTGGCGAGGAAATCGCACGGCCAGGCGTTCCAGCTGCTTTGCAGCGAAAGTATGGACGAGTGCAATCGCGAAGGCGATGGCAGAGACAACCTGAAGGGTGTCGGGAGCGTTGGGCATGAACGGGCCTATACCGCGAGGCGGCCCGACCTTCGCTGGTTACCTGCTGCCCTCGAACTTGAGAGTAGCACCCTGAATGGATTCTAGCGTTGACGCTGGTTGAGTCGCTGCATTCGAAAAACCTGGCGGCGAAGAATTGGGTATCGGCCTGGTCTGGGCTTTTGTCTGCCGCTGAACAAACTGCGCAGAAATGAAAACGCCCGATCGAGTGCGTCGGGCGTTTGTCAATTGAGAGCTGCTGATCCTCGCTTACCCGGGCAGGCGATAGTTCAGGCGGGTGTCGGTGCCCGGCTATCGGCGCCAGTGGCGATGGCCGCCGAAGGTGTAGCCCAGGTTCAGGGACAGGCCGATAGGGGCGAAATAAGGTCGTGGATAGACGGGGTACGCATAAGGCTGCACATAGACCGGCTGCACGTACGCGGGCTGCACATACACCTGAGGCGCCGGCTGCTGATATTGCTGGTACGGTTGCTGATACGGCTGTTGATAGGGTTGCTGATACGGTTGCTGATAGGGTTGCTGGTATGGCTGAACGGACTGCGGTGCGGCATTGGCGGAGTCAGTGCTGTTGCCGGGAAAGGCGCCCACGGGCGTTACCTGCAGCCGCACATAAAGGCCCGGATCATTGGGCATTTGCACGTTGTAGCGCTTGTCCGCGTATTCGTAGACCACGTCGTAATACGTGGTGCGGTTTTCATACGAGGTTTGCGTGCCGCATTGCTGCACGTTCTGCACCTGGTTGCGCTGGCCTTCGAGGTTGTCGCCCAGCGCAGCCCCGCCGACCAGGCCGATGACCGTGGCAAGGGCACGACCACCGCCGTTGCCGATGGCATTGCCCATTGCGCCGCCAGCAATCGCTCCCATCAGCGCGCCGCCGCCCGAGTTGGGCGACTGCGTCACCACTGGCGCCGTGTTGCAGACTTGCCGCGGCACGGCAATCTGCTGCACCACGGGTGTGCTGGAAATCACGCGCGCCATGATGTCCTGGGCTTGTGCATTTGCCGCCAGGAGCGAAGCCGTGGCAGCGGCCGAAAGAAAAAGAATTTTGTTCATGATGGGACCTCGTTTCCGGGCCTGGGCCGGCTGAATACGGGAAGCTTCACCCAGCCCCCCGTAGCTTCAAACTCTAGCCCATTGGGACTCGTTTTGCGAGACAGAGTTCAGTAAAGCCGGGTAAAGCCGAGCTTGGATTCAGGCGCTGCCCGTGGCCACAGCCCAGTCGGCAGGAACGAACCCGACCGTGACTTTTCCGTTGTTCCATTCCACCACCGGGCGCTTGACGATGCTGGGCTGGCTCAGCATCAGCGCCTGTGCACTGGCCGCGTCGACCACGGCAAACTGGGCGCCGGCGTCGAGTTTTCGCCACGTCGTGCCTTGCCGGTTGAGCAACTTTTCCCAGCCGACGGCCTGTTCCCAGGCGGCCAGCCTGTCCGGTGGAACGCCGAGCTTCTTGAAGTCGTGGAAGGCGTGGGCTACGCCATGGTCCGAAAGCCAGGCGCGGGCTTTCTTGACGGTGTCGCAGTTGGGGATTCCGTAGAGCGTGATCATGGCGCGCATTGTGGCGCAGCCTGGCGAGCACGAGCTGCGCAGGGGAATAATGCTGACTTCCAACCGGAGACCTTGAATGAGCGCTGCCGCCGAATTCGCCGAAACACTGTTGTACCCCCGCATCGAGCCCTTCAGGACGGGCGTGCTCGACACGGGTGACGGCCACCAGATCTACTGGGAGCTGTGCGGCAACCCGCAGGGCAAACCGGCAGTGTTTTTGCATGGCGGCCCCGGCTCGGGCTGCTCGGCAGACCATCGGCGCCTGTTCGATCCTTCGCGCTACTGCGTTCTGCTGTTTGACCAGCGCGGCTGCGGCCGTTCCCGGCCGGCCGCCTCGCTGGAGAACAACACCACCTGGGATCTTGTGGCCGACATAGAGCGGCTGCGCGTTTTGCTGGGCGTAGAGAAGTGGCTGGTGTTCGGGGGGTCGTGGGGCAGTTCGCTGGCGCTGGCTTATGCCCAAACTCATCCTGACCGCACTTCGGAGCTCATCGTGCGCGGCATCTTTACGCTGCGCCGGGCCGAATTGCTCTGGTACTACCAGGAGGGCGCGTCATGGCTTTTCCCCGACTTGTGGGAGGCTTTCGTGGCGCCAATTCCCGAAGCCGAGCGCGGCGACCTGATGGCGGCGTACCGCAAGCGGCTGGTCGGAACGGACCGGGCGGCTCAACTAGAAGCGGCGCTGGCCTGGAGCGTCTGGGAAGGCCAGACCATCACGCTGCTGCCAGACGAGGCGGGTATTGCCAAGCATGCGGCCGATGACTTCGCGCTGGCATTCGCCCGCATCGAGAACCACTACTTCGTGCATGCGGGCTGGCTGGAAGAGGGCCAGCTGATCCGCGATGCGCACAAGCTGGCCGGCATACCCGGCGTTATTGTCCAGGGCCGCTACGACATGGCGACGCCCGCCAAAACAGCGTGGGACCTCCACCGCGCGTGGCCCGAGGCCGACTTTCACCTGGTGGCCGATGCTGGCCATGCCTTCAACGAGCCGGGAATCCTGCGCCAGCTGATGGCCGCAACCGACCGTTTTTCAGGGCCTTGAGCCGGGGCGGCCCGCGCGCGCGTCGAACGCGTGCGCGACAATGCGAGGCTCTATGAATCAGCCCGCCACCCTTGACGAATGGCTCGCACATTGCGAGCGCCTGCATCCCAAAAGCATCGACATGGGCCTGGACCGTGTCCGGACCGTGGCAAACCGCATGGGCCTGAGTTTCGACTGTCCGGTCATCACGGTGGCCGGCACCAACGGCAAGGGCTCGACCTGCGCAATGCTCGAGGCGATTTTGCTGGAGGCCGGCTACCGTACCGGTGTCTATACCTCGCCGCATCTGGTGCATTTTGAGGAGCGCTGCCGCGTTCGCGGCGAGATTGCCCGGGCGGATTCGCTGCTGCCATCTTTTGCCAAGGTCGAGGCGGCCCGGCTGGGGGGATCGGGCGTTGATGACGCGGGCGGTGCGGGTGGCTCGGTCTCCCTGACGTATTTCGAGTTCACTACGCTGGCGCTGCTCGATGTTCTGGCCGCCGCCAGGCTCGACGTCGTGATTCTGGAAGTGGGCCTGGGTGGGCGCCTCGATGCCGTGAACATTCTGGACGCCGACTGCGCCATCATCACCAGCATCGACCTGGACCACATGGAGCTCCTCGGCCCCGACCGCGAAAGCATTGGCCGCGAGAAGGCCGGCATCATGCGCGCGGGCCGGCCTGTCGTGGTGAGCGACCCGGTGCCGCCCGACAGTGTGATTCAGGCCGCGCACGACATCGGCGCAGACCTCTGGCGCTTCGGTCAGGACTTCAATTTTTCAGGTGACAAGCTGCAATGGGGCTGGGCCGGACGCGGCAGGCGCTACGCGGGCCTGGCATACCCGGCGTTGCGCGGCGCCAACCAGCTGGTCAATGCCTCGGGGGTGCTGGCGGCGCTCACGGCCTTGCGTGACCGTATTCCGGTAACGGCGCAGGCGGTGCGGGTGGGCCTTTCGATGGTCGAGTTGCCGGGGCGGTTCCAGATTGTTCCGGGGCAGCCGACCCTGGTGCTGGATGTCGCGCACAACCCGCATTCGGTGGCGGCGCTGGCGGCCAACCTGGATGCGATGGGTTTTTACCCCTGCACGCATGCGGTTTTCGGCGCCATGGCAGACAAGGACCTGGCGCCCATGCTGGCGCGCGTCGGCCCTTTGATTGATAAGTGGTACTTCACTGACTTGCCGACGCCAAGGGCCGCGAGCGGGGCCGACCTGCAAGCGCGATGGGCTGCCGTCAAGACCCGCAGCGACGTTACGGCTGCGAGCTATCCGGACCCGCGTTCGGCGCTGCAGGCGGCCATTGGCGCAGCGGACCCCACTGATAGAATTGTGGTCTTTGGGTCGTTCCATACCGTAGGCGGTGTTTTGAAGGACGGATTGCCCCGCCTCACGGCGCAGCATCTGGCCGGCTGAAGCCGAATTTCTCTTCATCACTGGCCATCGGACCACCTCGGACACCGCCACGACCATGTCGATTTTCAATCTCCGCCGAAACGCTCCCGTCAGCAAGACCGCCGGCAGCGCCGCGACCCAACCCGAGAGTGTCGAAGCCGTTCGCAAGCGCGCCCGCCAGCGCCTCATTGGCGCCGCCGTGCTGGTGCTGGCCGGCGTGATCGGCTTCCCCCTGTTGTTCGACACCCAGCCCCGGCCTGTCGCCGTGGATATCGCGATCGAAATTCCCTCCCGCAACACCGCCAAATCCGGTGCCAAGACGGCGGCGCCTGCAGCGGCCGCCCCGGTGGCGTCAGCCGCACAGAGGGCCGCAGCCGCTGACGAAAAGCTCAGTGCCGGCGCAGCACTCTCGGCCAAGGAAGAAATCGTGGTCGAGAAAGGGGCCAAGGCTGAGGCGCCGAAGCCCGAAGTCAAGGCTGCCGCCAAACCCGATTCCAAGCCTGAAACAAAGCCCGAAATCACAACGGCATCGAAAGCGCCGGCAGCAGACGACGCGGCACGTGCCCAGGCCCTGCTCGAAGGCAAGGCCGCCAAGCCTTCCGATGCGGCCGAATTGCGGCTGGTGGTCCAGGTCGGCGCATTCGCCGACGCCGACAAAGCCAGGGACGCCCGCGCCAAGCTCGAAAAAGCCGGACTCAAGACCTATACGCACGTGGCCGACACCAAGGACGGCAAGCGCACGCGTGTGCGCGTTGGGCCCTACGCCACCAAGGCCGAGGCCGAAAAGGCGGCGGCCAAGGTCAAGTCGCTTGATCTTCCGGCCGCCATCCTCACCTTGTAGGCATCGGCTTCGTGGCACCTGTCGACTGGATATTGCTGGCGCTGCTGGTGCTTTCCCTGCTGATAGGCGCATGGCGCGGTCTGGTCTTCGAGGTGTTGTCGCTGCTGGCGTGGGTTGCAGCCTTCTTTGCGGCGCAGTGGTTTGCCGAAGATGTGGCGGCGTGGCTGCCCATCAAGTCGATGTCGGGCACGCTGCGTTATGCGGCGGGCTTTGTGCTGACCTTTATCGCGGCGATGCTGGTGACGGGCCTGCTCGCTGCGTTGGTGAAAAAGCTGGTCGAGGCAGTGGGCTTGCGCACCGTGGACCGCGCGCTGGGCGCAGGGTTCGGATTGCTTCGGGGCGCGCTGCTGGTGCTGGTGATTGCGGCCGTGGTCGGCATGACGCCCATGAAAGACAGTTCCTGGTGGCAGGAATCGCAAGGCGCGAAGACTTCCACCGCCGTGCTGGACCGGCTCAAGCCGGTCCTGCCCGAGCAATTTGCCAGATATTTGAATTAACGAAACGAAACGGTCAAACATGTGCGGAATAGTTGGTGTTGTCAGTAACGCCCCGGTCAACCAGCTCATTTATGACGGCTTGCTGCTGCTGCAGCACCGCGGGCAGGATGCGGCCGGCATCGTCACGCAGCAAGGACGCAAGTTCTTCATGCACAAGGCCAAAGGCATGGTCCGCGACGTGTTCCGCACCCGCAACATGCGCGCGTTGCCGGGCTCGGTGGGCCTGGGCCAGGTGCGCTACCCGACGGCGGGCAACGCCTACAGCGAGGACGAAGCCCAGCCTTTCTATGTGAACGCACCGTTCGGGCTGGTGCTGTCGCACAACGGCAACCTGACGAACGCGGCGGCCCTGAAGGCGGAACTGTTCACCACGGATCACCGCCACATCAATACCGACAGCGACTCCGAAGTCCTGCTTAACGTACTGGCCCATGAGCTGGAAAAAACCACGCGCGGCCTGCCGCTCAAGCCGGTCGACGTGTTCGCGGCGGTGCGCGGCGTTCACAAGCGCGTGCGGGGCTCGTACGCCGTTGTCGCGCTGATTGCCGGCCATGGCCTGCTGGCGTTTCGCGATCCGTACGGCATTCGTCCGCTGTGCATGGGCCGTGGCCAGAACGAAGCCGGCAGCACTGTGATGGTGGCGAGCGAGTCGGTGGCGCTTGAAGGCACGGCGCACCAGTTCGAGCGCGACATCGCGCCCGGCGAAGCCGTGTTTGTCGACATGCAGGGCCAGGTGCATGCCGAGCAGTGCGCAACCAACGCCCAGCTCAAGCCCTGTATTTTCGAGTTCGTCTATCTGGCCCGGCCCGATTCGGTGCTCGACGGCATTTCGGTCTACCAGGCAAGGCTCAATTTGGGCGAGACGCTCGCCAAGCGCGTGATCTCCACCGTGCCGCCGAATGAGATCGACGTCGTCATTCCCATTCCAGAATCAAGCCGCCCGAGCGCCACGCAGCTGGCGCATCTGCTGGGTTTGCCGTACCGCGAGGGCTTCGTCAAGAACCGCTACGTGGGCCGCACTTTCATCATGCCGGGGCAGGGCGTTCGCAAGAAGTCTGTCCGGCAAAAGCTCAACGTGATTGCGAGCGAATTCAAGGGTCGCAACGTGCTGCTGGTCGACGACTCCATCGTACGCGGCACCACCAGCCGCGAGATCGTGCAAATGGCACGCGACGCGGGCGCGCGCAAGGTCTACCTTGCCAGTGCCGCGCCGCCGGTGCGCTACCCCAACGTCTACGGCATCGACATGCCGACGCCCGCCGAGCTGGTGGCGCACGACAAGACCATTGAGGAAATCCGCATCGCGATAGGCTGCGACGCGCTGATTTACCAGGACGTCGAAGGTATGAAGCGCGCGATTGGCTCGCTCAATGCCAAGCTCGATGGCTTCGACGCCTCCTGCTTTGACGGCGTGTACATCACGGGTGACGTGACGTCGGAAACGATTGCTGCCATGAACTCCGAGCGCGCCGATACGGCCGAGAAAATCGGCGAAGACGACGCCGATGCCTCGCGGCTGGCGTTGCCCAACCCGCAGGAGGCGTGAGCGTGAGCGAGCGAAAACTTCCTGACGATTTGCACCGGGACACCCTGGCCGTGCGCGTGGCGCAGGAGCGAAGCCAGCATGGCGAGAACTCCGAGGCGCTCTACCTGAGCAGCGGCTTTGTGCAACCTGACGCCGAAACGTCGGCGCGGCGTTTTGCGGGCGCCGAAGAGGGCTACACCTACGGCCGCACCTCCAACCCGACCGTCACCAGCTTCGAGCGCCGCCTCGCGGCCATGGAAGGCACGGAGGCCGCAATTGGCGCTTCCACCGGCATGGGCGCCATCCTGATGATGTGCATGGGCCTGCTGAAGGCGGGCGACCACGTTGTGTGTTCCCGCTCAATGTTCGGCTCGACGATCGCATTGATCGGCCGTGAATTCGGCAAGTTCGGCGTTGAGACTTCGTTCGTCTCGCAGACCGATGTGGCCGAATGGAAAGCCGCGCTGCGCCCGACCACCAAGCTGCTGTTTGCCGAAACACCGACCAACCCGCTGACCGAAGTTTGTGACATTGCCGCGCTGGCCGATCTGGCGCACAGCGTGGGTGCGCTGTTGGCGGTGGACAACTGTTTTTGTTCTCCGGCGTTGCAGCGGCCGATTGAGTTCGGCGCTGACCTCGTCATGCACTCCGGAACCAAATACCTCGACGGCCAGGGCCGTGTGATGGCGGGTGCGCTCTGCGGCCCCAAGAAGCTGATCGTCGACGTGTTCGGCCCCGTGGTGCGTACAGCAGGCATGACCCTCGCGCCATTTAACGCCTGGGTCGTTCTGAAGGGGCTGGAAACGCTGGGCATCCGCATGCAGGCGCAGTCTGCCAATGCGCTGGCCATGGCCCAGTGGCTGGAACAGCAGTCCCAGGTTGCCCGCGTTTACTACCCAGGGCTCGAATCGCATCCACAGCATGATCTGGCCATGCGTCAGCAATCAGGACGGGGCGGCGCTGTGCTGTCGTTCGACGTGCACGGCGCCGACGTGGCGACCGCACGCAAGAACGCCTTCCATGTGATCGACAGCACGCAGGTGGTCAGCATTGCCACCAACCTTGGCGACACCAAAACCATCATCAGCCATCCTGGCACCACCTCGCACGGTCGCCTGACCGAAGACCAACGCCAGGCCGCCGGTATCGGCCAGGGCCTGATCCGGCTGGCAGTCGGCCTGGACCACATCGACGACCTGAAGGCCGACCTCACGCGTGGCCTGAGCACGCTGGCCGCTGCCTGAACCTTTCATGACCGCAAAAACAAGAACCCGCTTCGCCCCGTCGCCGACCGGCTTCATCCACCTCGGCAACATCCGCTCCGCCCTGTACCCCTGGGCCTTTGCGCGCTCCACGGGTGGCGACTTCATCCTGCGCATCGAAGACACCGACGTCGACCGCTCCACGCAGGAAGCAGTCGACGTCATCATCGAGGGCATGCGCTGGCTTGGCCTCGATTACGACGAAGGCCCGCACTATCAGATGCAGCGCATGGACCGCTACAAGGCCGTGCTGGCCGAGTTGCAGGCCAGCGGGCAGGTGTACCCGTGCTACATGAGCATGGCCGAGCTCGACGCGCTGCGTGAGCAGCAAATGGCCGACAAACAAAAGCCGCGCTACGACGGCACCTGGCGGCCCGAGCCCGGCAAGACGCTGCCGCCCGTGCCGGCCGGCGTGCAGCCCGTGCTGCGGTTCAAGAATCCGCAAGGCGGCGCCGTGGTGTGGGATGACAAGGTCAAAGGCCGTATCGAGATCAGCAACGGCGAGCTGGATGACCTTGTCATTGCGCGCCCCGACGGAACGCCAACGTATAACTTCTGCGTGGTCGTGGACGACATCGACATGGGCATCACCCACGTGATTCGCGGCGATGACCACGTGAACAACACGCCGCGGCAGATCAACATTTTCCAGGCGCTCGGCAAGCCCGTGCCGGTATACGCGCACCTGCCCACCGTGCTCAACGAGCAGGGCGAAAAAATGAGCAAGCGCAATGGCGCCAAGGCCATCACGCAATACGCCGCTGAAGGCTACCTGCCTGACGCGATGGTCAACTACCTGGCGCGCCTGGGCTGGAGCCACGGCGACGACGAAATTTTCAGCCGCGCGCAGTTCGTCGAGTGGTTCAACCTGGACCACCTGGGCAAAAGCGCCGCGCAGTTCGACGAAGCCAAGCTGCGCTGGGTCAACGCCCAGCACCTCAAGGCGACCGACGACACGACATTGGCCAGCATGGTCAAGCCATTTCTTGACGCGAACGCCGCGCAGATGGAACCCTCGCGACTGGTGCGCGCGTGCGGCCTGTTCAAGGACCGTTGCAGCACGCTGGTCGAACTGGCCAGTTGGATAGGCCTGCTCGTGAACGGCAAAGCGCCCAGCGCCGAAGACCTGGCACTGCATGTGACCGACGCCATCCAGCCCGCGCTGGCCAAGCTCTCGCAAGCCCTGGCCACGTGCGAATGGAGCAAGCCCGCCATTGCCGCCGCCATCAAGCAGCTACTGGCTGAAACCGGCCTGAAGATGCCGCAGCTCGCCATGCCCGTGCGCGTGCTGCTGCTCGGCACGCCGCAAACGCCCTCACTCGATGCGGTGATTGAAATCATGCTGCGTGAAGACGTCATCTCCCGGCTAAAGATTTAGCGGCCAGTAGCCAAGGCCCAATTTTCCGGGCTATAATTCAAGGCTCGACGGTTGCGAGGAAACTTGCTGCTCAATGGGGGTATAGCTCAGCTGGGAGAGCGCTTGCATGGCATGCAAGAGGTCAGCG
>JAZKIC010000007.1:0-192717 GCA_040385065.1 Pseudomonadota bacterium | reverse complement strand
CTTGGCGCCTCGACGCCGTGGCCAGAAGGTGGGAAGTCCCTTCGTATTCGCTCGCTCACTTCGTGTATTCGCTGCCCCCCCGAGGGGCGCTGCGCCTACGGTCTGGCTAAGCCAGTCCCGCGGCCGATACTGGCTTGGAGGACGGGCTCCCAGGTCGCTCACGCGGGTAGCTACCAGCTTGTCGAGGGAGCGCTGCGCCTGCGTTAGTCTTGGGACTTGAATCTCCTGGGAAAATTCACATGGCCACAGCTGCTCGCATACCGCCTATCCAGTGCTTGCTGACGTTTGAAGCTTTGGCGCGGCTTCGTAGCGTTACGCAGGCGGCTGAGGAGTTGTTTGTCACCCCGAGCGCAGTGAGCCATCGGGTTAAGCAGCTTGAACAGATCATTGGAACGAAGTTGTTCGGGCGGGCTGATTTTTCGTTGACGACTGAGGGGAGCGAGTACCTGGCGCATGTGCGTGAAGGGCTGGCGATCCTGCAGAAATTCCCGGGCACCGCCAGTCTTTTGGGCAAGCGAAAACTCCGGCTGGCCGTGACGCCCACGTTCTCGCGGTCCATTCTCATCCCACGGCTGCGGCAGTTTACGGACGCCTACCCCGAGATCGACCTCACACTGCAGGTGTCGATTCCTTTGCTCGACGTCATTGCGGAGGACGCCGACCTCATGGTCCGCTTCGGCACCGGAAGGTATGCCGACGTCGAACACGTTTGCCTCATGCGCGACGAAGTGACCCCCTTGGCGTCGCCCGCCTTCGTGCGCGAGCACGGACCTTACGCGGTGCCCGAAGACCTGGAGGGCGAGGCCCTGCTGCGCTCGCCGCTCGAGCCCTGGCGCACGTGGTTTTCGGCGCACGATCTCGCTTGGCCGGAGCCTGCCGAAGGTTCGCAGTTCAACGACATCGGCCTCATGTGCGACGCCGCCGCAGCGGGCATGGGCGTCGCACTGGTTCGACTCAAGCTGGGCGCGCCGTGGCTCGAGAACGGCTCGCTCGTGCGTCTGTATGAGCGCAATGTCCCGAGTCCACATGCGCATTACCTGTGCTGGCGCACCGGCATGATGGACCGCTGGGAATGCGCGGCTTTCGCCGACTGGCTCCGAAAAAGCGTTTTTTAGCGCCCTGCCCGGTGGCGAGCTGTCACTTAAGCACACCTCACAACGGAAAACCGCAGCTTAATTAATTAAAAACTACTCATTTAATCGCAAATAGTGCAACAATAAGTATAGGACGCGCCAAAACTGTAAGGACGTCTAGTACTTAAGGACGCCTCTTGCCGTGAACCCGATTCGCCCGATCGACCCCGTCATCACCTTCACGAACAGCCAGGGCGAAACGGTCCGGGGAACGCTGGCCAACATCCAGCGCCGCTCGCTGGTCATGGAGATCTACAACCCGTTTTCCATCGTGCAGGTCAGCGAGGTGTTGGCAGCGCTGACCATCCGGTCTGCAGACAAGAACGTGTATCAAGGCAAAGCCGTCGTCACCAGCCTTTTGAACACAGGGCTCATGGCTGTGGTGTCGGTGGTGCTGATTGACGAATGGTCCGACCTGAATGCCATCCGCGGAGAACTCGGCAAAGTCTCCGACGAAGCACAGCGCTTTGTGGATGACTGGGACACGCGATTTCGCGTGGCCCACAGTTACCAGGTGGCGATCAGCGAGACACGGGCCTTTCTCGCCGAGACTTCGCGATGGGCCGACCAGGCCGACATGAGCGGCGTACTTCCGTGTGGCGAAGACAAGCGCATCCGCTCGGATGTCTTTCTAGACCTGGCGACGCCGATCATGGTGCGCGGCGCCAGGTACTTCGCCTGGATAGAAGACGAAGTTCGCGCGGTCAAGGCTGAAGACAGTGCGGCGCACCGAAGCTTTGCCCAGGCAGCGCTTCATCCTCTGCTCATGCGGGCGCCGTTCGTCTACCGAACCTTCGCGAAACCGCTCGGCTACGCCGGAGACTATGAAATGGTCAACCAGCTGCTTGGGGACCCGCAGCAAGGCGCAAGCACCTACTTTCAGGTCGTCAACGCGCAATTCCTCCAGGCCGCGGTCGCAGTCGCACACCGTAACCGCATTGAAATCCTGGTGGATTTTCTGGTTAGGGCTGCACGCACTGCCGAGCGAGAACAAAGGCAAATCCGCATTCTCAACGTCGGGTGCGGCCCCGCCGTCGAAATACAGCGCTTCATCAGCGAATACGACATAGGCGAGCGGCTGTCGTTCACGCTGGTCGACTTCAGCGAGGAAACGCTTGCATACACACGGCAAAAAATTGAAGCGGCCGGGGTGGGCAATAGATCTTTGCCTCAGGTTAATTTTGTCCATGAGTCGGTCCATGACCTGCTCAAGCGAGCCGTCCGCCCGGACGCCCATACCCAAGAGCATTTCGATTTCGTGTACTGCGCCGGACTCTTCGATTACCTCTCCGACAAGGTTTGCGCGCGCCTTCTGCAGTACTTCGTGCAGAGAACGCGACCATCCGGTTCAGTCCTGGTTACCAATGTTCACTCCAGCAATCCGCAGATCGGCGTCATGGAACACATTCTTGACTGGCACCTGATCTACCGCGACGAACAATCTCTTGAACACGTGTTGCCCGCGAACCGCCACGAAACGCGCATTTTTACCGACTCGACCGGCGTCAACGTGTTCGCTGAATTCCGCGTGCCCTGAGCGGAAATATGTTCGGGGGCACTTTGAGCGACCATGCAACAGTGGCCAGGTACAACCTGGCGTTGCATGACTTGCGGCTGGCACACAGCCGGACCGGTTGCCTGTTTTCCATCGCGTTGTTGCTGCTCGGCTTCGGGCTCGACTACGGGCTCTATCCCGACCATATCGCGGGCTTTCTCAGCGCACGCCTGTTGGTTTCAGGCCTGACACTGATCATTCTTCTGGTCATCTTTACCCCATGGGGGCAGCCCAGGGTTCGCCAGTTGACTTTTGTCTGGCTCGCGCTGCCCCAAGTGATGATCGGCTGGATGATCTGGACGACCGAGGGTGCTGCCTCCATTTATTTCGTGGGGCTGCAGCTGGCCTTTTTCGCCGGCAGCATGATTGTTCCGGTCAATCACCTCGAAGGCTCGGCGTACGGGCTGTTCACTGCCGCCGTTTATGTGATCGCCTGCACGTTGCATCCCGGCGGAATCCAGAACACAGGGCAGTTCGCCGCGCAACTTCTGTTTATTTCGTTCGCTGCCGTCATTGCGGCTGGAGCGTCCTATTACACGGAAAGAGGCCGCGTGCGCATGTTCGAGTTGCAAGAGCAAGTGGCCAGCCAGAACGAAGCACTCATCAAGACCAACACGGCCCTCACCGAGGTCAAGGGCCAGCTGGTGCAGCGCGAGAAAATGGCGGCGCTGGGCACCCTGTCTGCAGGCTTGCTGCACGAGGTCAACAACCCCGTGAATTACAGCCTGATGGCCATAAACATGGCCATCAACGATCCGGCCGCGATGGCCAGCCACGACCTCAAGGACAGCCTCACGGACGCCCGCGAAGGCATGCAGCGCATCCAGAACATCGTGTCCGACCTCAAGACCTTCGCCTATCAAAAGCCCGGCAATGACCAGCGGATGTTTTTGCTGGAAAAGGCGATTCAGTCAGCGATTCGCCTGACCAGCTTCGAGCTCAAGAACGTTGCAATCGATCTGAATCTGCCGCAGGACACGCACGTGCTGGGTGACGAGCCGGCGATCATCGGGGTCCTGATCAATTTCTTGAGCAATGCGTCATTGGCGCTGGGGGTCGCCAAGCCCGCGAATCCGAAAATCTCGTTTCGCGCCGAGCACCGGGACGAGCGGCTCTGGCTCGGGGTACGAGACAACGGTACGGGAATCGCCCCAGCAAACATCGGCCGCGTTTTCGAGCCCTTCTTCACGACCCGCGATGTGGGGGCTGGTCTTGGCTTGGGTCTGAGCGTGAGCTACAGCATTGTGCAGCGCCACGGCAGCACCCTCGTGGTCGACAGCGAGTTTGGCGCGTGGACTGAATTCTCATTCGACCTGGCAGTGCCAACGCTTTCAAAATCATGAGCACAGCGGCCAATCCCGGGCGAAAACATGCGCATGCTTATGTCGTGCTTTTCGTCGACGATGAACCGCATAGCTGCAAGTGGTTCGCGCGCCTGTTTTCCGACGAATTCAATATAGTGACAGCCGGCAGCGTGGGCGAGGCCGAAGTCCGACTACGCCAAGAAAGCGCCCGCATTGCCGTGCTTGTCACGGACATGCGGATGCCTGACCGGGACGGTTTGGCGTTGCTCAAGATAGCTCAGGCCGAGCACCGCCATGTGGTCAGGCTAATGGCCTCAGCGTATGCCGAGAAAGAAATGGCCGTTGCCGCCATCAACCTCGGACGCGTTCAGGGCATTCTTGAAAAGCCCTTCGACGAACCGGAGGTCAGACGCTCCCTTCGGGATGCGCTGCAAACTTACCAGCAGCATGAGTACGAGCGCAATCTGCTGGAAAGCCGGGCCTCGGCTGTTCGTGAGACGCTCAGCTTTCTGGCGCACGAACTCAATACGCCGCTGGCCACCATCACGGGCTATCTCTCGCTACTGAAAGAACGCCACGTCGTGCCCGGACCGGATTCCCCCGCTGGCATGGCCCTGATCACAGAACGAAAGCCGGGCACGACCTTGAATATGGTGAGTGCGGCGGAGCGCGCAACGCTTTATGCGCAGTCACTGGTCAGTGCCTTTGTACAGACTGCCAGGGTTTCCTATCGCCATCCGACGCCCTCGCACCTGCAGGCGAGTGCAACCCTGACGACGTTGCTGCTGCACTACCCCTTCCAAGGGAGCGAGCGTGCCTGGATCACGACAGACCTCTCTTCGGACTTCGTCCTGCCGGACCATCGCGACCTGATCTATCTGGTGCTGTGCACCCTGATCAGAAACGCAATGTTCGCACTTCACGACAACCCCCCCACCCGCTCACCTGTTCTGCACATTGCCCTCCTGAACCCGTCAACAACGCTTAATCGCGACGGGTTCGAGATTTGCATGTCCGATAACGGGCCTGGCATCGATCCGGGCGTTCTCGCACGCCTTACGCGTGAACCGGTCACTACACGCGGCGATCAGGGCGGCACTGGCATGGGGCTGATTTTTTGCCGTCGCGTCATGGAGTCGATGCGCGGATCCATCCATGTGCAGTCCAAGCTGAGCCGGGGCACCTCCGTCACCCTGCGTTTTCCACCCAACAACTGAACCGAGGACCTCAAAAGATGACTCCCCACAAAATTCTCTTTGTCGACGACGAAGTTCTGGCGTTGAAGTACTTCGACCGGCTGGTCAGCCCGTTGGCGCCCGTGATCACCGCCTCTTCCGTGGAACAAGGCAAGGCTGTCCTGCGCGAGCGGGGCGACGAGATTGCCGTCCTCGTCTCGGACCAGCGCATGCCAGGCGCGCATGGCAACGAACTGCTGGGCTACGCACGCGAATTCCACCCCTCAGTCGTTCGTATGCTGACCACGGCCTATTCGGAACTTGGCCAAGCCATCGAAGCGATCAACAGCGGCGAAATTTACCGCTACATCACCAAACCCTGGGATCTGGGAACCCTTCATGCCGACCTGCGCAATGCGCTGGAACTCGCCGAACTGCGGAATCAGCGCGACTCACTGGTGCGCGAAAAACTGATCGTCCAGCAACAGCAGGTCCTGGGAACACGGCTTGCCATGCTGTCCTTGCTCACGTCGACCTGTACTTCTTCCCTTCCGGAATCGGAAGCGGCCTTGGCGCGGTTTGCGGACGCCGCGATCGCAGCCGGCGTTACGCCGCCCGACTTGTCCGCCCAGCCACCGGACTTTTCTGCCCTGCTGCAGGCAGAGGCGCGTCGGCATGCGGCGATCGGACACGGCGTGAAGACCTGGCTGGCGGACTTCGGGCCCGCCACCACTTCTGCGGCAGAGGCGATGGGCACGCTGTCACGAGCTATCGGTGGGCGCACTGGCAGCGATGGCCTGCAAGTCCCATGGCAAGCGCTCACGGGCCTCCTCACCGGTCATTCCGACCGACCACCGCTTGCGGCGGAAACGGCGTGGCTGGCCTGGCTGCTGTGGTGGAATGCACCGGTTGACCTCCTGCAGTCGGACAACACCTGGATGCTGAATGTGTCGGCTGACCCCCAGCCGGCCGGCGCACGGTCAGCACCGCCTTCGGACTGGCTCGAACAGGCGATCGACCGGCTTCTCGAACGCTGAAGGGCGCTAGCTGTCCGGAAGCTGAACCGTCCAGCCGATGGACTCCTTCACGCCTTCACGCCTTCACGCCTTCACATTGCGTGTCGGGTCCAGCCTGGGCATTGCCCAGCAACAGCCTGACCGGCCGGCCGGCTGGTCTGCAGAGGCGAAGCGGGAGGGCCGACAAAGGCAGTCCAAAGTGGCCAAAAGTGGCCGATTGTCCGCGCGCTCGTCTTGAGGCCTGCCATGGCGGGCGTTTTCACGCGACCCGACAAATTTCCTCACGCCCGGCCCGGGCGGGCTGGTTTACAGTGGGCCTTGCCCGGCGGTGCTGCGATGAACGCAGCGAGAACACACGAGTTCCGCCTGCCGGCCCAGGAGCCTCACTGATGAACGCACCCATTTCCCCGCCGCAGCAAGAGCTGCTCGAACGCACTGAGCGCCAGGCCCAGGTGGTTGCCGCCCTGCAAAAGGTATTGCCTCTGCATGCCCTCTTGTGGAACCGCGAGGACACCACCCCCTACGAGTGCGACGGCCTCACGGCTTACAGGCAGCGTCCGCTGGTGGTGGCCCTGCCCGAAACCTATGGGCAGGTGCAGGCCGTGCTTCGAACGTGCCACGCGCTTGAGGTCCCCGTGGTGGCACGCGGCGCAGGCACTGGCCTTTCCGGCGGGGCCATGCCGCACCGGCTCGGGGTCACCTTGTCGCTGGCCAAGTTCAACCGCATCCTCCGACTGGACCCGGCAAGCCGCACGGCCGTCGTCCAGGGCGGCGTGCGCAACCTCGCCATTTCCGAGGCGGCAGCGCCGCACGGCCTGTATTACGCCCCCGATCCCTCCAGCCAGATCGCCTGCACCATCGGCGGCAACGTGGCCGAAAATTCCGGCGGGGTGCATTGCCTCAAGTACGGACTCACCGTGCACAACGTGCTCAAGGTGAAGGGCTTCACCATCGAGGGCGAGGAAATCGAATTCGGCGGCGACGCGCTGGATTCGCCGGGCTACGACCTGCTCAGCGTTGTCATTGGCAGCGAAGGCATGCTCGCGGTGACCACCGAGGTCACGGTCAAGCTGGTGCCAAAGCCCCAACTGGCGCGCTGCATCATGGCGAGCTTCGACGATTTGCGCAAGGCGGGAGACGCGGTGGCCGCCGTGATCGCTGCGGGCATCATTCCTGCAGGCCTGGAAATGATGGACAAGCCGATGACCGCAGCGGTCGAGGATTTCGTCCACGCGGGGTACGACCTGAGCGCCGAAGCCATCCTCCTGTGCGAAAGCGACGGCACCCCTGAAGAGGTCGAGGAAGAGATCGGCCGCATGAGCGACGTGCTCATGCGCTGCGGCGCGACCGCGATTGCAGTCAGCCAGAACGAGGCCGAACGGCTGAAGTTCTGGAGTGGCCGCAAGAACGCGTTTCCCGCCTCAGGCCGAATCAGCCCGGACTACATGTGCATGGACTCGACCATTCCCCGCAGGCGCCTGGCCGACATCCTCCTGGCCATCGCGGAGATGGAAAAGAAATACCGACTCAAATGCGCCAACGTGTTTCATGCCGGTGACGGCAACCTGCACCCACTGATCCTGTTCGACGCCAACGATGCCGACCAGCTGCATCGCTGCGAACTGTTCGGCGCCGACATCCTGGAAACCAGCGTGGCCATGGGCGGCACCGTTACGGGAGAACACGGCGTGGGCGTGGAAAAGCTCAACTCCATGTGCGTCCAGTTCAGCGCAGCGGAGAACGAGCAGATGTTTGCGGTCAAGCGCGCCTTCGACAGCCGGGGCTTGCTGAATCCGGGGAAGGTGATCCCGACCCTCAACCGCTGCGCCGAGTACGGCAAGATGCTGGTGCGAGGCGGCAAAATCTCGCATCCGGATTTGCCCCGGTTTTGATTCGACACGTTGCCGTCAACTCGGGTTGCCCTTGCTCATCCTCTGGCTTTGCTCTTGCTCTTGCTATTACCCTTGCAGTAGTCCATGAAGCCGCTTCAAGGTCTGGCCTGGCTGCTGGCACTCCAATCGATCGGTGAGCTGATCTCGCGCGGACTGGTCCTGCCCTTTCCCGGACCCGTCGTCGGCATGCTGCTGCTCTTGTTTGCGCTGCGCTGGGAACCGGTGCGTCAATCGGTGGCCTCCAGCGCCGAGTTTTTGCTGTCGCATCTTTCCCTGCTCTTCGTTCCGGTTGGCGTCGGCGTCATGACGCACCTCTCGTTGGTGAGCCAATACGGCGCGCGAATCATCGTGGCGATCGTGCTGTCCACCCTGGTGGGACTGGCTGTCACGGCGCTCGTGCTCAAGTTCCTGGCCCGGCCAAACGATGCCTGACTTCGTCCAGCTCTGGGTCTACCTTTCGGCCACGCCGCTCTTCGGCCTGACCGCAACGCTCGTGGTGTACGTGCTCATGCATGGGCTTTACGTCCGGACAGCGCAAGCGCCCTGGGCCAATCCGGTGCTGTGGACAGTGGTCGTCATCGCGGGTGTGCTGCTGGCGACGCGCGTCCCCTACCCGACCTACTTTTCGGGTGCGCAGTTCATCCACTTTCTCCTGGGTCCGGCCGTCGTGGCCCTCGGCTGGCCTCTTTACCAGCGGCGCGAGCAATTGCGCCAGCGATGGGGCCGCCTGCTCGTCGCGGCGCTGGCCGGTGGCGCGGCCGCGAGCGCCAGCGCTGTGGCTCTCGGCTGGGCCATGGACCTTCCCCGCGAGGTGATCCTGTCGCTCGCGCCGAAGTCTGTCACTGCGCCAGTGGCTATGGGCATTGCCGAAAACATTGGTGGCATTCCGGCGCTGGCGGCCGTGTTCGCCGTCATCACGGGCCTGGTCGGTGCGCTCAGCGGCAAATACCTGTTTGCGCTCCTGCGCATTCCGACGGATGCCCAGGGCTGGAGCGCGCGGGGTTTTGCGCTGGGCACGGCGGCCCACGGCATCGGCGCGGCCCGCGCCATGCAGGTGCAGGCAGATGCAGGCGCTTATGCCGGGCTCGCCCTCGGCCTGCAGGTCCTGCTGGCATCGCTGCTGTTGCCGCTGGTGTTTCGCATGTTCGGCGGCTGACACCGTTCCTGACCGCGGTCCGCCGTGCGCCACAATTGAGCCATGACACTTGTCCCTCTCATCGAAACCACTCGTGGCGGCACCCTGGAATGCCAGCATTTCGGCGCGGTTGCCGTGGTCAACACCGCCGGCCAGCTACTGGCGAGCGCAGGCGATGCGCACTGGCTCTCCTTCACGCGCTCTACGCTCAAGCCCTTTCAGGCCCTGCCCTTCATGCAGGCGGGAGGCGCCAGCCACTTTCAATTTACAGAGCGGCAGATCGCCATGCTTTGCGCAAGCCACAACGGCGAGCCTATGCACGTGACGGAAGTCGGAGGCATGCTCGCGAAGGCGGGGGTGACTTACAAGGCGTTGCAATGTGGCTGCCATGTTCCTTATTTCGTGGAGCTCGGAGCGAAAGGCGCGCCGCTGCCTTATGACGAGCGGCAGCACAATTGCAGCGGCAAACATTCGGGCTTCGTGGCGTACTGCGTGCAACATGGACACACGCTCGAAGACTACAACGAGCCTGGCCATCCGCTACAGCGCGCTGTCCGGCGCGACGTTGCACTTGCCGCGGACGTTCCGGAAGACAGCCTTCAAATGGGCATCGATGGCTGCTCCGCCCCGAACTACGCGATTCCGCTGGCCAACCTGGCACTGGCTTATGCGCGGCTGGCCAGTGGCCACCAGGATGGCCGCTTCGGTGAAAGCTATGCGCAGCTTTCCGAGGCCATGTCGAGCTTTCCCGAATTGGTCTCGGGGACGTTCCGCAACGACGAGGCATTCATGCGAGCGGGTCGCGGCGACTGGGTGACCAAAGTGGGCGCCGATGGGGTGCAGGCCTTCGCAAGCAAAAGCCGCGGCGAGGCGTTTGCGGTGCGCATCATCGACGGCAGCAAGCCTGCGCTGTTCGCGGCCACCGTAGCGGTGCTGGAGCAACTGGGCTGGCTGGACGATGCCCAACGCGAGGCGCTTCGGCCCTGGCGCGCCGAAAGCATCCTTAGCATCAAAGGAGTCGAGGTCGGCCAGCGCCACGCACCGTTCACCCTCACCCGCAGGGACGAAAAAATCTCGACCTAGCGGGCCTTGGCCAGGGACACGTACGCCTCTGACCGAGGCATAAAAAAACCCGGCTCGCGGCCGGGCTTTTTTACGGAAGCTTTCAGCGGATCACGTTGCTACGTGCAGCCCGGGCTTGGACGTTGCCGTGGAGCCGGTGGAGACCGGGCGCGCGGCGGACGCAGTCGCCGAAACACCGCCGGGGGGCGCGAACTCGATGTCACCCGACAACTGGCCGCCTTCTTCAATCACCAGCTTGCCGTAGCGAATCTTGCCTGTGACGCGGCCGGTGGAATAGATCACCAGTTTCTGGCGCACCGTAAGGCTGCCATCGAACTGGCCGTGAATCTCTGCGATGTCGATCTCGGCAGAACCACTGAACGCGCCGCGTTCGGCGATCTGGATCACGCGCGAATCCATTGTGGCCTCTACCATCCCCTCCACCACGAGCGTATCGCAGTCCGTGATTTCCACACCCTTGAGCTTGATGTTGGGGCCGACGGTCAGCTTGCTGCCGCCTTCCTTGGCTCCCGTCGCGACGGGAGCGCTCTGTGCCTGTGCGGGAGCTTGCGTTGCCAGGCTGCCAGGACCCGTAGCTGGGCCGCTCATGGAACTGGCAACGTTGGGATTGCCGGGACGCGTGCTAGCGGGCTCGGGCTCCCGTCGGCCAAAAAACGGTTGTGCCATCAGAGTTTCCTTTTAAAGAAGGAGATGCTAAGGGCGGCACAACGAATGCTCCACCGCATTCTGCAAGAAGCGTAACGAAATTAATGAGCTTGTCGCGGCGTGGCGCGGTGCGGTGTGCTGCGCACCGCGGGAAATTCAGGAGGCGAGTGTGGACGGCCGTGCGCCATCTGCCGCCAAAGCGGGCGAGGCGTCCGGATGCAGGTCGACCACCATCACGAGGTCCCCACCGAACCTGCCGATGCCGAACTCATGCATCAGCTCCAGCTCTTGCTCTGGTGAAGCCATGCGCAAAAAACACATCGCCTGCTGATGACCCGCCTGGTTGGCAGAAAGAATGTCGAGCTTGGCCACAGCGCCGAAGCGCGAGCACAAGCTGTGCAGCTGGTGCCGTAGCGCTGGGATATCCGCGCAGGCGGAAAGGCTCTGGATCGCGCTGTTCATGGAGTGTGGCAAGCCGCAAATAATTGACTGGACCGCGTCGACATTGACGCCGTTCCCCGCTTTCGACAGCTGGATAGCAAATCTAGAAAGTCCAGCCGCGCATCCGCATGAGTCAATGCCATGCCCGTGTGTAGGAACTTGCCCTCAAGTGCATATGGCAACGCTTGCGGCGTGTGCGAAATGGCGCCTACGCGCTAAGCTTCACTTGCAACTTTGCAATCACCGTTTTTGCCGGTCCTGATGCCCACTCTTAGTCCGCCCTCTCCCCCAGCTGCCACGATGGCTGCGCCCTTGTCGCTGCTCAATCTGCTCGAGCGCGCCGCAGGCGGCGGCACATGGCGTATGGGCGCAGCCAAGTCGCTTGTGATCTCGGGCGCACTCGCCGAACTTCTCGACATCAAGTCGGACGAGGCCTTCAATGTGACCGATCCACTGCAGTTCTACAGCCCAGAGTTCCGTGAGCATATGGGTGGCGTGCTGAAGGCCTGTATCGAGCATGGCCGGCCTTTCGACGAACAGGCCCAGGTGATGACTTCGCGCGGTCGCAGGCTGTGGGTCCGGTCGCTCGGCGAGGCCTGGCGTGATCAGACTGGGGCTGTGCAGGGCGTGCAAGGCGTTTTGCAGGACCTCACGGAAACGCGGCGCATGCAGCAGGAGTCGCAGCAAGTCATGATGCAGCTCAGCACCACGCTTGCAAGCATCACCGAGGCTTTTGTCACGCTCGACCCCGACGGCCGCTTCACGTACGTGAACCCCGCGACCGAAGGCCTGCTTGGCCGCAACAGCACCGAACTGCTGGGCCGGCGCATCTGGCGCGAACTCGACGACCAAGGCAGCGACCGCCTGCGCCGCGAGCTGCGCGCCGCCATGGCCACGGGCCTGAACGTCGAGTTCGAAGAGTTTTATGCCCCCCTGGGCAAATGGCTGGAGCTGCGGGTCTACCCCTTCAAGGAGGGTCTGGCCGTGTATTTCAGGGACGTGACCGAACGCCGCGAATCGCAGGAGCAGTTGCTGCTTCTGCAGACCAGCATATCCCGCTTAAACGATATCGTGCTCATCACTGAAGCGGGACCTATCGATGAGCCAGGTCCGCGAATCGTTTTCGTCAACGACGCATTCGTTCGCCACACCGGCTACAGCCGCGAAGAGGTGATCGGAAAAAGTCCGCGCCTGCTTCAGGGACCGCTGACGCAGCGCGCGGAGCTCGACCGTATCCGGCACGCACTGGAAAATTCAGAACCTGTGCGCGCCGAGCTCATCAATTACAAGAAAGATGGCGAGGTGTGCTGGCTGGAGATGGAAATCGTGCCGGTCGACTACATGGGCCGAGGGCTCACGCACTGGGTCGCCGTATCGCGGGACATCACGGCGCGCAAGGCCGCCGACGACGAGATTGAGCACCTGGCGTTTTACGACGCCCTGACACAGCTGCCGAACCGGCAACTGCTGATGGAGCGGCTGGAGCGCGCTCTGGCCAGCAGTGAGGAGGGGCGCGGCATAGGGGCACTCATGTTCATCGACCTGGACCACTTCAAGGTGCTCAACGACACCCTGGGCCATGCCAAGGGGGACCTGCTGCTGCAGCAGGTCGCCACCCGGCTGAACGCCTGCGTGCGGCGAGAAGACACGGTGGCACGGCTGGGCGGCGATGAGTTTGTGGTCATGCTGGAGGATGTCTCGAACGACGGAGCGATTGCCACCTCCAAGAGCCGCGCCGTGGGTCGCAAGATTCTGGCCGCCCTCAGCGAGCCCTACGACCTGGCCGGCCACCAGCATCACGGCACCTGCAGCCTGGGCATCACGCTCTTTGGCCAATACCATGACGGCATCGGCGACCTGCTCAAGCAGGCCGATCTGGCGATGTACCAAGCCAAGGCGGCAGGCCGCAACTCCGTATGCTTTTTCGACCCGGAGATGCAGGCAGCGGCAACCGCCAGCGCGGCACTGAACGCAGAACTGCGCCAGGCATTGCGCGATGATCAGTTCGTGTTGCATTACCAGCCGCAGGTGGGCCGCGATGGCCGCATGATCGGTGTCGAAGCCCTGCTGCGCTGGGATCGGCCGGACGGCCTCGCCTTCCCGGACGAGTTCGTCCATCAGGCAGAAGAAAGCGGTCTTATCCTGCCGATCGGGCAATGGGTCCTGGAGACTGCGTGCGCCCAAATTGCACGTTGGGCCGAGCGGCCTGAAACCGAGCGGCTGAGCATCGCGGTCAACGTCAGCGTGCGCCAGTTCCGCCACCCCGAGTTTGTCGAGCTCGTCATGCGCATCATTGAGCAGGCGGGCATTCGCGCGGACCGGCTCAAGCTGGAATTGACCGAAAGCCTGTTGGCCACCGACATCGAAGTCACCATCGCCAAGATGGGCATGCTCAAGGACGCTGGCGTAACGTTGTCGATCGATGACTTCGGCATGGGTTACTCGGCGCTTTCCTACCTCAAGCACATGCCGCTGGACCAGCTCAAGATCGACCGGAGTTTCGTCAAGGATGTGCTGACCGACCCGAACGACGCGGCGATCGCGCGGACCATCATCGGACTCGCCCAGAGCCTGGGCCTGGCGGTAATTGCCGAAGGCGTAGAGACGGAAGCGCAGCGCGAATTCCTGGCCCGGCACGGCTGCGACAGCTACCAGGGCTACCTGTTCTGCAAGGCCCTGCCCATCGACGCGCTCGACGATTTCATGCGCGGCCTCGAACCCGTCGAGGCCTGAGCCAGCGCCCGGCTCGGCGATGCAGAGCGCGGCTCAAGCGGCCGCCAGCAGGGCGGCGTTGCCTCCCGCCGCCGTGGTGTTGATGGTGAGCGTTTGTTCGGCGCAAAAGCGCAAGAGATAAAGCGGTCCACCCGCTTTCGGCCCTGTTCCGCTGAGGCCTTCGCCGCCGAAGGGCTGCACGCCGACCACCGCGCCGATCATGTTGCGGTTGACGTAGACGTTGCCCACATGGGCGGCCCGGGCCAGCGCCAGCGCGCGCGAGTCGATGCGCGTCTGGATACCCAGCGTGAGACCGTAGCCCAGCGCATTGATCTGCCCGATCACCGCCTCAGGGGTACGCAAGGCCCCACTGCCCCAGCGCAGTATCTGCAGCACTGGCCCGAAGATTTCTTCGCGCACCTGAGCCAGGTCAGTGATCGCGATCGCCACCGGGACCATGCTGTTGGGCAGGGCATCTGGAAGCGACTCCCCGCCTTGCGGACTCGCGCCTGCGACGAGTCGCTGCACTTGCGCGGCGATATTCTCGAAGGCCTCGCGGTCGATCACCGGGCCGATATCGGTCGACAGCTGGGACGGGTCGCCCACCACGAGCTCGCGCGCAGCCCCGCGGATCATTTCGATGACGCCATCGGCAATCGCTTCGTGCACACACAGCAGACGCAACGCCGAGCAACGCTGCCCGGCTGAGCGGAAGGCGCTTTGCACGACCGCATCGGTCACCTGTTCCGGCAGCGCCGTGCTGTCGACCAGCATGGCATTGATGCCGCCCGTCTCGGCAATCAGCGGCACGATGGCGCCATCCCTGGCGGCGAGGTTGCGGTTGATGAGTTTGGCCACCGCCGTCGAGCCGGTGAACACGACACCCGCAATGCCGGGGGCCGAGACAAGCGCCGCACCGACAGTTTCGCCGGGGCCGTGCGCGAGCTGAAGTGCCGCCTCTGGAACGCCGGCCAAGTGCAGCAGCTTGACGGCTTGCTGCGCTATGCCGGGCGTCTGTTCGGCGGGCTTGGCGATGACCGCGTTGCCCGTGGCCAGGGCCGCAGCCACCTGCCCCATGAAAATGGCCAGCGGGAAATTCCACGGGCTGATGCAGATCCAGACGCCCCGGCCGGCCAAGCGCAACTCGTTGGTCTCGCCCGTCGGCCCAGGCAAGGACATGGGCGACATCACCCGCTCCGCTTCCCCGGCGTAGTAGCGCAAAAAGTCGATTGCTTCCCGCACCTCGGACACCGCGTCACCCCAGGTCTTGAAAGCTTCCTTGACCAGCAATGCGCAAAATCGCGGCAATTGCGCTTCGAGCGCATCGGCGGCGGCACGCAGGACCGCAGCGCGCTGCGCAACTGCTACTCGATTCCAGTGATGGAAGGCGACGCCTGCCGCAGCCACCTGCGCCGCCGCCGTGGTGGCATCGAAGAGGTCGACGTCGGGCACCCGCGTGTCCGACCAGGCCAGCATAAGCGGCTCGCGCATGCTGGCGACCGTCAGGTCCAGGCCACGGCTGTTCGCCCGCGCAGCGCCGAAGAGCTCGCGTGGCAACGTCACCGATGGCTCGGGCGCCAGCCACAAGGGCGATTCGAGCAACTCGTCCAGGCCGATCGATTCGTCAGCCAGCTGATGCACGAACGAGGAATTAGCGCCGTTCTCCAGCAGCCGCCGCACGAGGTATGCCAGCAGGTCGCGGTGTGCGCCCACCGGCGCGTACACGCGGCAACTGACCTGCGGGTCTTTCAGCACTTCGCGGAAGATGCCTTCGCCCATGCCATGCAGCCGTTGCAGCTCGAAGGCAGCGCCGCTGCGCTGGGCCATCTGCATGATGGCGGCGATGGTCCCGGCGTTGTGGCCGGCGAACTGCCCGTAGAGGGCGTCAGGCGCTTCGAGCATGGCACGCGCGCACGCCAGGTACGACACGTCCGTGTGGTGCTTGTGCGTGTAGACCGGGAAATGTGGCAAACCCATTTCCTGCGCCCGCTTGATTTCCGAATCCCAGTAAGCGCCCTTGACGAGCCGGCACATCAGCCGAACGCGGTAGCGCCGCGCCAGTCCGACCACGTGCCCGATCAGCTCGAGCGCGCGCGTCTGGTAGGCCTGCAGTGCCAGGCCGAAGCCCTGCCAGCGCGGGTGGTGCAGCGCTATCTCGGCGAGCAGCGCCTCGAAAACGTCGAGCGACAGCTCGAGCCGGTCCACCTCTTCCGCATCGATGGTGAGGTTGATGTTGGCCTCGGCCGCGCGCTCGCAGAGTTGCCAGACGCGCGGCACCAGCTCGGCCATAACGCGGGCATGTTGCGCATCCTCGTAGCGCGGGTGCAGGGCACTGAGCTTGATGGAAATGCCGTCGTTCGTTTCACAGCGCGCGGAGCGGTCGGCGCGTCGCGAAATCGCCTCGATCGCGCGGCTGTAGCTGTCCAGGTAGCGCTGGGCATCGGCCGCTGTACGGGCGCCCTCGCCCAGCATGTCGTAGCTGAAGCGCAAGTTTGGCTGCCGCTTGCGGCTGGCTTCGGCTTCGTCCATCGCAGCAGCGATGGTCTGGCCCAGCACGAACTGGCGACCCAGCAGCTGCACCGCCCGCAAGGTCGCGGCCACGACCGTTTTTGCACCCAGGGTGCGCATGAGACCGGGCTCGTTTCCGTCAGGCAGGAATTTCTTGGACAGCCCGATGGCCGACGCGGAAAGGCGCGCCATGACGCCGTCGCCTGCGGAATCGAAGTCGGCCCGACCCAGCTGGTCCGCTGTCAGCGCAATCGCCGTCTCGGCATCGGGAACCCGCAACAAGGCTTCGGCCAGGCGCATCAGGGCCAGCCCCTCAGCGCTGGAAATCGGGTACTCCTTCAGCAGACTTTCCATCGCCCAGAACGGCGGCGGATGGCGGCGCACGGCATCGACCCAGGGCTGCGCCTGCTCTGCAGCGGCAGCCCAGTCGAGCGCTCCTTCCAGCGCAGCCAGCCGCTCGCGCACGATTTGCGCTTCGGGACGGTAAGGGTCTGGCAGGCGCTGCGCGCGCAGGGCGAGATCAACGGGGCGCATGGGCTTTCCTTCCGGGCGTGGACATGTTTTTCAGCACAAACGCTATCGTGATGGCTTTGCGGATGAATTTCTCACTAACTTAAATGCCATTTACCGAATTAATATCGGAGCATGACTGAAAGCGCCTTTGATATCGACCGTATCGACCGCAAAATCCTGCGCCTGCTGCAGAACGACGGACGCCTGTCGAACCTCAAGCTTGCCGAAGCAGTGGGCCTCTCACCCACGGCGGTGCTGGCACGCGTGCAGCGACTCACCAAATCGGGCTACATCCTCGGCTACGAGGCCCGCCTGGACCCGCTCAAGCTTGGCGCCGGCCTGATGGTGTTCGTGGAGGTCCTGCTGGACCGAACCACGCCCAATGTGTTCGAGGCTTTCAAGGCTGCGGTGCAGGTGCACGAGGAAATCAGCGAGTGCCACATGGTGGCTGGCGGCTTCGATTACCTGCTTAAAACCCGCATGGCCGACATGGCGGCCTACCGCACCTTCGCCGGTACGGTGTTGTGGCAATTGCCAGGCGTGCGCGAAACACGCACTTACGCCGTCATGGAGGAAGTGAAGAACACCACGCGCCTACCGTTGAAGGCCTGAAGCGCCCGATCAGGCAGCCTGGCGACCGCCGAAGATCGCTGTCCCCACCCGCACCATCGTGCTGCCGGCGTGAATGGCCGCCTCCAGGTCGGCGGTCATGCCCATCGAGAGCGTGTCGAGCGCATACGGAAGGCCCTTGGCGGCATTGATCTCGTCGAAAAGCCGGCGCGTCTCTTCGTGGACCGCCAGCGCGGCGTCAAAGCCGGGCGCGGGCTCGGGAATGGCCATGATCCCGCGCAGTACGAGGCGCGGCAGGGCTGCTACCGCAATCGCAAGGTCGCGCGCCTCTTGCGGTGCGACGCCGCATTTGTTCGGCCCGCCGTCGATGTTGACCTGCAGGCACACCTGCAAGGGCGGTAGATGCTCCGGCCGCTGCTCGCTCAGGCGCTGCGCGGTCTTGAGCTTGTCGATGGACTGGACCCAGTCGAAGTTTTCGGCCACCAGGCGCGTCTTGTTGCTCTGCACCGGGCCGATGCAATGCCATTCAAGCGGCGCCTGCGGCAAGGCGGCGCGCAGCGCCGCAACCTTGGCCACGCCCTCCTGGATGTAGTTCTCGCCGAAGCACAGTTGCCCCGCGGCGACGGCTTCGCGGACCGCGCCGTCGTCGAAGGTCTTGGAAACGGCCAGCAGGCGCACCGTCGTGGCGTCCCGTCCACACGCGATACATGCGGCAACGATGCGCTGTCGTACAAGCTCTAGCGCGGCGGCAATCGTGGTCATAATTGAACTGTAACCTCAGCCATTTCAAGGGATCTTCGGATGGACATTACCCAGTTGCTGGCCTTCAGCGTCAAGAACAAGGCCTCCGACCTGCACCTGTCGTCCGGCTTGCCCCCGATGATTCGCGTCCACGGAGACGTGCGGCGCATCAATGTCGAACCGCTGGACCACAAGCAGGTCCACGCCATGGTGTACGACATCATGAACGACACCCAGCGCAAGAACTACGAAGAGTTCCTCGAGGTCGATTTCTCGTTCGAGATCGACGGACTGGCGCGCTTCAGGGTCAATGCCTTCAACCACAACCGCGGCGCCGGCGCCGTGCTGCGAACCATTCCGTCCAAGATTCTCACGCTCGAGCAACTCAACGCCCCCAAGATCTTCGGCGACCTGGCCCTCAAGCCCCGCGGCATGGTGCTGGTCACCGGTCCGACCGGCTCGGGCAAGTCGACCACGCTGGCCGCCATGGTCAATTACCTCAACGAAACCGAGTACGGCCACATCCTCACGGTGGAAGATCCGATCGAGTTCGTGCACGAATCCAAGAAGTGCCTCATCAACCAGCGCGAGGTGGGGCCACACACGCTGAGCTTCAGCGCCGCGCTCAAGTCGGCCCTGCGCGAAGACCCGGACGCGATCCTGGTGGGCGAGATGCGCGACCTTGAAACCATCCGGCTGGCCATGACGGCGGCCGAAACTGGCCACCTCGTGTTCGGAACGCTGCACACATCCAGCGCCGCCAAGACCATTGACCGGATCATTGACGTCTTCCCGGCCGAAGAAAAGGAAATGATCCGCTCTATGCTGTCGGAGTCGCTGCAGGCGGTGATTTCGCAAACCCTGTGCAAAACCAAGGACGGCCAGGGCCGCGTGGCGGCGCACGAGATCATGCTGGGCACCAGCGCCATCCGCAACCTGATTCGCGAAGCGAAGGTTGCGCAGATGTATTCGTCCATCCAGACCGGCAACAGCGTTGGCATGCAGACGCTGGACCAGAACCTGATGGACCTGGTCAGGCGCAACGTGATCTCGGCGGCAGAAGCGCGCGGCAAGGCCAAGATCCCCGACAACTTCCCCGGCTGACGCGCCGCCCACAACTTCTGCGCGGCTACTGCGCGCTGACACCAAGGACAAGCGATGGACCGCGACCAGGCCAGTAATTTCATCAACGAACTGCTCAAGCTGATGGTCAGCCGCGGCGGCAGCGACCTCTTCATCACCGGCGATTTCCCGCCTGCCATCAAGGTCGATGGCAAGGTCACCAAGGTCTCGCCGCAAGCGCTCAATGCCACGCATACGCTGGCGCTGGCGCGCGCCATCATGAACGACAAGCAGGCCGCCGAATTCGAGCGCACGCGCGAATGCAACTTTGCGATCTCGCCGCCCAACGTCGGGCGCTTCCGGGTCAATGCCTTCTTCCAGCAAGGAAAAGTGGGCATGGTGCTGCGGACCATTCCCGGCGTGCCACCTACCATCGACAGCCTGGGCGTGCCGCAAGTGCTCAAGGAAGTGGTGATGGCCAAGCGCGGCCTGTGCATCCTGGTGGGCGCCACCGGCTCGGGCAAATCGACCACCTTGGCCGCCATGGTCGACTGGCGCAACGAGCAGTCGTATGGCCACATCATCACCATCGAAGATCCGGTCGAGTTCGTGCACATGCACAAGAACTGTGTGGTGACGCAGCGCGAGGTCGGCATCGACACCGACAGCTGGGAAGCGGCTCTCAAGAACACCTTGCGTCAGGCGCCTGACGTCATCCTGATGGGCGAGATCCGCGACCGTGAAACCATGGAGCATGCGCTTGCCTTCGCCGAAACCGGCCACCTGTGCCTGGCCACACTGCATGCAAACAGCGCCAACCAGGCGCTCGACCGCGTCATCAACTTCTTCCCGGAAGAACGCCGCACCCAGCTCCTGATGGATATGTCGCTGAACCTTCGCGCGTTGGTGTCCCAGCGGCTGGTGGTGCGCGAAGATGGCAAGGGCCGGGCTGCAGCCGTCGAGGTGATGCTCAACACACCGCTGATTTCCGATCTGATCTTCAAGGGCGAAGTGTCCGAGATCAAGGAGATCATGAAGAAAAGCCGCAACCTCGGCATGCAAACCTTCGACCAGGCGCTCTACGACCAGTACGAAGCGCACGTCATCAGCTACGAAGACGCGCTGCGCAATGCCGATTCGGTCAACGACCTGCGACTGCACATCAAACTCAATTCCCGCCGTGGGAAGTCGCCCGACCTCTCGGCCGGAACGGAACACTTCGCAATCGTCTAAGCTTGGGTCATGGTTGCGGCGGGCTTTCCTGCTGCTCCGATGGGTTGCCCGCCGCGTCGTCGGCAACGGCACTTCTACAACCTGAACTCCTGAACACGATATGAGCAGCACCAAGCCACGAGCCTACGAATCCACCCCTTCCCTGAAAGTCGCTTTCCTCGGTCTCGGCGTCATGGGCTTCCCCATGGCTGGGCACCTGGCGCTGGCGGGCCATCAGGTGACCGTGTACAACCGCACACCGGCCAAATCGCAAGCCTGGTGCGAGGAATTCGCCGCCTCGCCCGCACCTCGCCGGGCCGACACGCCCCGCCTTGCGGCCGAAGGCGCCGACATCGTGTTCTGCTGCGTCGGCAACGACAACGACCTGCGTTCGGTCACGCTAGGCGACGGCGGTGCCTTCGCAGGCATGAAGCCGGGCGCCGTTTTCGTGGACCACACCACGGCTTCGGCGGACATCGCACGCACCTTGTACGAAGCGGCGAAAAAGCTCGGCCTTCATTTTGTCGACGCGCCCGTGTCGGGCGGTCAGGCCGGCGCGCAGAACGGTGCGCTCACCGTCATGTGCGGCGGAGACGCTGCAGCCTTCGAAGCGGCGAAGCCTGCGGGCATGGCTTTTTCAAAGGCCTTCACGCTCATGGGCGCGAGCGGCGCGGGCCAGCTCACCAAGATGGTCAACCAGATCTGCATCGCCGGCCTGGTGCAGGGCCTGAGCGAAGCCATCGCCTTCGGCCAGAAGGCCGGACTTGACATGAACCAGGCGCTCGACGTCATCGGCAAGGGCGCGGCCCAGAGCTGGCAGCTCGACAACCGCGGCAAGACCATGGTGGCTGACCAGTTCGAATTCGGCTTCGCCGTCGACTGGATGCGCAAGGACCTCGGACTGGTCCTTGACGAAGCCAAGCGCAACGGCGCCCGGCTGCCGGTCACTGCCCTCGTTGACCAGTTCTACGCCGACGTCCAGGCCCTGGGCGGCCAGCGCTGGGACACGTCCAGCCTGATCCGGCGCTTGAAGTAAAGCGCGGACCGGGTAGCCCCTGCTGGCGCTCATCAAGATGGTCCACACAAGTCCACAGCTTTAAACCGTTCAAACTGTGCAAGAGGCTCAACCGACCTTGCTGCACGTGTGCCGCATCCCTCTGCGCTGGGCCGACATGGATGCGAAAGCGCACGTCAACAATGTGCAGTACATGCGGCTGCTGGAGCAGTCGCGCATCGAATGGATGGGAAACACCGTCGACCACCCCGAATGGGGCGACGGTGTGTCTCTGGTAAGCGTGCATCAGTCTTGCGACTTCCGCCTGGAAACGGTTTACCCCGCCGAGGTCGAAGTGCGGCTGTACCTCGTCAAGCTTGGCCGCAGCAGCGTCACGCTGCACCAGGATATCCGGACTGTTGGCGATGAGCGCGTGCGTGCAGAAGGCACGGCGGTGCTGGTATTTACCCAAGCCTCGGGCGGTTCAATACCTATTCCCGAAGCCGCACGCCTTTTGTTCCAGCCGCGCGTTACCGCCTGACGGCGGGGCGCAGATTGCAACCGGCTCTACTGCGCGCGCGCCGGCGCCAGGCGGCGCAACTCGTCTTCGGAAATGATTTCCAGAATGCGCACCACTTTTTGAACGCCCGGAATTCCGCGCGCGAGTTCGGTGGCGCGGTCGGCCTCGCGCTGCGTGACGCGTCCCATGAGATAGGTCGTGCCATGCTCGGTCACGACCTTGAAAGCATTGGTCTGCAGGTCCTTGGCGTCGAGGATGGCTGCTTTCACGCGGCCCGTGATGAGCAGGTCGCCTGATCGCTCGACCAGCGAAGGCGTGCTCAGCACCGCCAGCTCATTGACCACCGACCCGACATTCTCGACGCGCGAGACGATCTGTTCGATGGCCTGCTTGTCCTGCTGGTTGGGCACCTCGCCAGTCAGCAGAACCTGCCGGTTGTAGCTGGTGACGCTTACCCGCACCCGCGTTCCCACGGTGCTGCGAATGCGACTGGCGGCACGCAGCTCGATGCCTTCGTCCTCCAGCTGTGCACCCGAGGTCCGGCGGTCCGTTGCCACGAGGGCGGTGCCCGCCGCTGTGCCGCCGATCACCAGCGGCACGCAGGCCGTCAGCGCGCCGCTTACCAGGGCCGCGCAGGTTGCAGCCAGCGCGAAGCGGCCGAACCCAAATTGTTTCTTCATACGATCGTCTCCTGATCACCAAGTAACTGAGCGTCCACACCATCGCAAATGCAGTGAAGCACCAAGAGGTGCACCTCCTGGATTCGGGCGGTGCGGTCGTGGGGAACGCAAACATGCACATCGGTCTCGCGCAGCGCATGACCGACTTTGCCGCCGCCCTTGCCCGTGAGCGCAACAACCGTCATCTCGCGCTCGTGCGCAGCCTCTATCGCCGCCAGCACGTTGGCCGAATTGCCGCTTGTGGTCAGCGCCAGCAGAACGTCGCCGGGTCCGCCGAAAGCGCGCACCTGCTTTGAAAAAATGAGGTCGAAGCCGTAGTCGTTCGCCAGAGCGGTGATGACCGAGCTGTCCGTCGTCAAGGCCATCGCCGCCAATTCGGGGCGTTCGCGCTCGTAGCGCCCGATGAACTCCGCGGCGAAATGCTGCGCATCCGCAGCCGACCCGCCGTTGCCACAGGCCAGCACTTTTCCGCCGCTGGTCACACTCGCGAGGATGGCCTGGACCGCGGCAGCGACAGGCTTGCTGAGCACCTGCGCGGACTGGTACTTGAGATCGGCGCTGTCGATGAAGTGTTGTTCGATGCGTTGTTCAAGCATGGGGCAATGATAGCGGCAGGTTTTTTCGCAGCCGCTCGCGACGAAGTCCATCCCGGGCAGTGCAACGCATCGTTACAAACCGCCCCAAGCCCAGCTCGGCCGTTACGGCTATGACGCCGCATCACCGCGAGGCTCACGACGCATCGAAAGCCGCTTGCAGCCATTCAATATGACGGGCTTCTGCCGCGCCCGTGACCAGCACCACGTCGAAGCGGCAAGGCGGCGGGCTTGGCAGGCGGATCAGGTAGTGCCGCGCCGCCAGCACGATGCGCCGTTGCTTGACGGCGCCGATGCTCGCGCCTGCGCCGCCGTGGCCCTGCCCGCTGCGCTGCCTGACCTCCACGAAGACCAGGGTCCGGTCAGGTGCCCGCATCACCAGGTCGATTTCGCCGCCGCCTCGCCCGGGCGTGCGAAAGTTCGTCTCGATCAACGTCAGCCCTTGCGCGGCGAGATACCGGCAGGCGGCGGCTTCAGCCGCGTCACCGCGTTGCTTGGTGGTAATCTGGCCTGTCGGCGGGACTGCCTTCGCTGCACTGCCCTCCGGCTTTTTTCTGGAAAACCACATTGAACGCCTCTTTCGACCTGGCACTGGACGCTGCGCGGGCTGCTGCCGGTTTGCAGCATTACCCGCCCTCCGCACTGTACGTGGTGGCAACCCCCATAGGCAACCTGGCCGACATCAGCCTGCGTGCCTTGCACGCGCTGCAACTGGTGGACGCCATCGCCTGCGAGGACACCCGCCACACGCAGACCATGCTGCGCCAATACGGCATTACGGGCAAGCCCCTGCTGCCGGTGCATGAACACAATGAAGCCGAAGCGGCCGTCCTGGTCATCGAACGCCTGCAACGTGGCGAGCGTATTGCATATGTCAGCGACGCGGGCACACCCGCCGTCAGCGACCCCGGCGCAAGGCTAGTGGCGGCGGTGCGTGCAGCGGGGCTGGCCCTCATGCCCCTACCCGGCGCGAGCAGCGTGACCACTGCGCTGAGCGTGGCCGGCATCACGGGCGACGCTGGCTTTGTCTTTGCCGGATTTCTTCCCAGCAAGAGCGCCGAGCGCGAGCAGGCAATTACCGCGCTCCTTACCGAAAAGCGCGCTGTCGTGATCCTGGAAGCGCCGCATCGCATCGAGGCACTGGCCAAGGCCATGGCGCCACTGGGCGAGCGCTGTGTCACCGTAGGCCGCGAGCTCACCAAGCAATTCGAGGAAATTGCCACCGTGCCATCGCACGGCTTTGCAGCCTGGCTGGATGCCGGGCCACAGCGTACGCGGGGCGAGTTCGCGCTGGTGCTGCATGCGGCTGTGGATGCCGAGGCGGCAGACGATTCGGCGCGCGTGCTGGCGCTGCTGCTGGCGGAATTGCCGCTCAAGTCCGCCGTCAAGCTGGCCGCCGAGATCACGGGCGCGCCGCGCAATGAACTGTACGACGCAGCGTTAAAGCTCAAGAACGGATGAACCCCAACGCCGATCAGCTATGGCGCGGCCCGCGCTGGGCACTTGCCGCCCTGCTTGCGCTGCTCGGCATGCTGGGACCGTTTTCGATCGACACCTATCTGCCCGCCTTCTCGGGCATCGCCCAGTCGCTTTCGGCCACGCCCGTGGAAATGCAGCAGACGCTTTCGGCCTACCTCTTCGGCTTTGCTTTCATGAACCTGTTTCATGGCGCTTTGTCGGACAGCTTTGGCCGCCGGCCCGTGGTGCTGTGGGGGATCGCGATTTTCACGCTGGCCTCGATCGGTTGCGCAATGTCGCAAACCATCGGCCAGCTGATCTTTTTCCGCGCCATGCAAGGGCTGTCGACAGGTGCCGGGATGGTGGTGTCTCGCGCCGTCATCCGCGACATGTTCCCGCCAGCGCAGGCGCAAAAAGTGATGAGCCAGGTGACGATCTATTTTGGCGTTGCACCCGCCATCGCCCCCATGATTGGTGGCTGGCTGGTAGGCCATGTCAACTGGCACGGCATTTTCTGGTTTCTGACGGGTGTTGGCGCGCTCTTGTGGATCGCGAACTACAAGCTGCTGCCAGAAACGCTGCATGCCGATGAGCGCCAGCCTTTCGAAGTGAAGCACCTGATGCGCGGCTATTGGCAGCTTGGCTCGAACCCGCGCTTCCTGCTGCTGGCGCTGGCCAGCGGCGTGCCCTTCAATGGCATGTTTCTCTATGTTCTGAGCGCCCCCGCGTTCCTCGAAGGCCACCTCGGTCTGGGGCCGTCGCAATTCTTCTGGTTCTTCGGTTTGACCATCAGCGGCATCATGGCGGGTGCGTGGACCAGCGGGCGCATGGCAGGGATCTGGGCGCCCAAGCGGCAGATTCGCCATGGCTTCGTGATCATGCTGGCGGTCTCGGTGCTCAATGTCGCGGCTAACCTGCTCTTTACGGCGCACGCGGCCTGGGCGATGCTGCCCATCGCCGTGTTCTCGTTCGGTTGGGCGCTGACCGTGCCCGTCGTCACGCTGCTGGTGCTCGACCTGTACCCGGAACGGCGCGGCATGGCGTCCTCGCTGCAGGCTTTCATCGGATCTGCGGCCAATGGCTTTGTAGCCGGCGCACTGGCCCCGCTCGTGATGCATTCAACCGTGGCGCTGGCCGTGTCGTCGCTGGCGATGATGTGCATCGGCCTGGTGGCGTGGCTGTGGCTGCACCACCGCTGGCCCGAGATTGGTCGGGCTGTCACCGCTTCGGCCTGAACCGGAAAGAAGCACTCAGTTGCGGTCGCGGATGTCGGGCTGGTAGTCGGGGCCCTGCTGCGTACGGCGAACCACCTGGGCCTGATCGAGGTAGACGAAAAACAGCATGTCGTCCTGGATGCCGCGCCAGCGGTAGTTCATGACGTCGCCCGACCATGAGCCGACGCGGTCTACACGCGCGGGCGGGCCGAACTCGCGCTCGACATCGGCTCGCGTCCATTTACCGGGCTCAATCCGCATCAGTTCAGACAGCGTCATCACTTCACGCGCCGAGACCACGCGGCCAGACGCGTCAAAGTCGACCATGACGGCGCTTTGCCCGGCCGGCTGGCGCGAGTATTGAAAACGCAGCCCCTGCGGAGTGGTGACGATGCGAGGATGCTGCCCCAGCCGCGACAGGACTTCTTCGCGGCTCATTCCGGTTGTCACGGTGGACGCACAGCCACCCAGCAGTGCGAACAAAAGCAGCGAAGCCGCCAAGCTGATCCGTTGCATCACATCCTTGCCTTTCTTCGTTCGAACGATCGACAAGAAGGTTATAGCCTCATCGCTAATCCGAATCAGGCGTGGGTGCTTTCAACGTGCATCCAAAAGTTTCAAAGTTCACGCCAACCTTGCTGACCCGGGCGTGCGGAATACTTCACCAGCGCGTCGAGCCGCTCGTACTGGACCTTGGCAGCACGTCCGCCGTAAACAGCCGACCTCAGCCATTGGCATTCGGCTTCGAAAGCTGCCTCGCCGGACAGGCGCGTGTGCCACACCTTGGCTGCGGCATCCCAGCGATACGCGCGCGCTTTGAGCACATCCTTGGCATCGAAGGGCGCAGCGCTGGCCTGCAGCTTGAACGACGGCGCCTCGATGCTCGCCAGCAGCTGTGCCATGCCGTTCCTCGCGCCCTCGCGCAGGGCCGGAAGGAGTACGGCGAGCAAGGCATGGCAATCCATCTCGGCGCGGTGCGCGTCGTAGAACATACCCAGCTCGAGCGCCAGCGCGCTGAGCTTGGAAGAGCTTCGGCCTTCGGCTTTCCAGTCGATGTCGGCAAAAGAGCAGGCCCAGCGCAGCTGTGCAAATTGCGGCAGCCGTGCCTCCACGAACGGCCTGTCGAAGCCGGCGTTGTGTGCCACCACCAGGTCCACGCCTTCGATCAGTTCGGCGATGCGCGCTTCGTCGAGCGACTGACCGCGGAGCATCTCATCGCTGATGCCGGTCACCGCACTCGACTCGGCCGTCATGGGAATGCCGGGATCTTCCAGCCCGTCATAGACATCGACCGCGCCCACTGGCTTGCCCGTGAGCAGGTCGACATGTACGCGAAGCAAGGCCAGTTCTACCAACTTGTCTCGGGAGGAGTTGAGCCCGGTGGTTTCGGTGTCGAGCACCAAAACCTTCATGACGCGCTCGCTGACTTCGCCCGGGAAGTGCAGCGAAGGCACCAGCCGGCGCAGCACCCGGAAGTCCGGATGCTGCTCCAGCGCCTCGGCCATCTGGGCCGGTGTCAGGGAAGACAAGGGAGCTGGCGTGATTGGAGACGCTGCGGACGGGTCATCGGGCACCGCGATCTCGATGGCGACGGCATCGGGTTCGCGCGGCGCAGCAAGTGGCAGCTCAAGGGCGGGCTTCAGGGGCAGCTCGACCACCGGCGCCGCGCTGGCCACTGGGCTGGCTACGGCTGTGGCGGGTTTGCCTCGCCGCGCGCGAGGCGCGCGCGTGTCGAACGTCACGACCGGCGGGGAATCGTCGAAGCACAGGCCGAGTTGACGATTTTCGAGCAGGCTCATGCGAGGCCCGCCGCGTGATGCAAAGGAAACGAGGTCATCGCGCTGAAAAAACTCCGGAAATCAAAAAGATGGAAAACAGCCGACAACCCATGCGGGTGCGTCTGGCAGGCCGGCGATGGGGCGTCATTCTGTCACGGATGATGCGCCGTTTGGCGCGTCATGGCGAATGATTTGTCGGACTCAGGCCACCACGATCAGTTCTGGCAACAGCGCGCGGATGCGGGGCTCGATGTAGTAGCCCCCGTATTCGGTGTAGCGCAGGAAGGGGCGCCCGCATTGACACGCATGGACCGTGCACCGGTTGTAGGGATGAAAGCGCAAGGCAACCGGCGCCTCGGGTGACCACAGGTAGGTTCCATGGGGGTGAAACTCCTCCAGCGTAGGCTCGTTCTCGGGCTCGATTTCGGCGAGCGTGCCCACCAGCCGCAGCGAGGCTTCGTCGAAGCCGGCCGGAAGCGACGCCCAGGCCTCGCCGGCGATGGCCTGGCAATTGGCGCAGGGTCCGGCTTGTCTGGGCGCATTGGCGACCGCGAGAAGTTCGGCGTGCGTAAGCGGAATCGTCATGCAGGCCAGTTTAGCCCCGGCACGCGCAAGCTCCGTTCAGGCATGGGCAGCGAGGAATTGCTCCGCGCGTGCCAGGGTACGGTAAGCCGGAAGCACGTCGGCAACGCCGGAACGCGGCGGCTTTTCGCCCCGAATCGCGGCCAGGAAATCTCGATCCTGCAGTTCGATGCCATTGAGCGAGACGTCGACGCCCGACACGTCGATCGGGTTGTCGCGGCCGTCGAACAGGTCGTCGTAGCGGGCAAGGTAAGTGCCCTTGTCGCAGATATAGCGAAAGAAGGTGCCGAGCGGACCGTCGTTATTGAAAGACAGCGACAAGGTGCAAATGGCACCCGATGGCACTTTCAGCTGCAGCGACATGTCCATGGCAATGCCCAGCTCCGGATGGCGCGGCCCCTCGAGGGCATGCACGGCAGAGGCCGTTTCACCGGTCTGGTACTGGAACAGGTCGACGGTGTGACAGGCGTGGTGCCACAGCAGATGGTCCGTCCAGCTGCGTGGCTCACCCAGTGCATTGAGGTTGCTGCGGCGAAAAAAATAGGTCTGCACATCCATCTGCTGGATCTTCAGCTCTCCCGCCGCGATGCGCTGGCGAATCCATTGGTGGCTCGGGTTGAAGCGCCGCGTGTGGCCCGCCATGGCTACCAGGCCGTTGCTTTGCTGCAGGTCGACCAGTGCCTCGGCATCGGCCAGGTTGTCGGCCATTGGAATTTCGACCTGCACGTGCTTGCCCGCCCGCAGGCAAGCCATCGCCTGCGCGGCGTGCAGCTGCGTGGGCGTGCACAAAATGACGGCGTCCACGCCGGGCAGTGCCAGGCCTTCGGCGAGATCGGTCGTGACATGCCCGACCCCAAAGCGACGGGCGACCTGTTCGGTCTTGCCCCGATCGCGGCCGACCAGCGAGACCACCTCCATACCATCGATCCCGCTGATGGCTTCGAGGTGCTTGACGCCGAAGGCACCTGCCCCGGCCAGGCATACGTTGACGGTGTTGCTCATGGCTTGTCCTTGAAATTGCGTCTCACGCGTGGCGGATCCGAAGCGCGCTGAAAATGCCTGCCAGGGCGGCCAGGCCCGTGGCGACCCACAGCGCCATAAACGGGCCATCGCCCGGATGCGAGCGGTGCAGCGTGAAGATCAGGGCCAGCATAACGGCGCCGAGGACCTGTCCCGTCAGGCGCGCCGTGCCGAGCATGCCGCCCGCCGCACCCGAACGGCTGGCCGGCGCAGCCGTCAATATCGTGTGGTTGTTGGGCGACTGGAACAAGCCGAACCCGATACCGCACACCGCCATGCGCCAGACGATGGCCTGCAGCGATGGCGCGCCGTCCAGCGTGGCGATCAGCACGAGCCCCGCGGTTAGCAGGGCCAGCCCCACAGCGCCCAGCAGACCGCCGGGATAGCGCCCGATCAGCATGCCCGCCAGCGGAGCGATGAAGAGCACCGCGATTGGCCAGGACGACATGACCAGCCCCGCCTCGCCTGCGGTGTGACCCCACAGGCCCAGCATGAGGAAGGGCAACGACACGTACACCAGCGTCTGCGAAGCGAAGGTGGCGACGGAGGTACACATCGACAGGCGAAAGAGGGGAATACGCAAGAGGTCGATCGGGAACAGCGGCATCGGCAGCCCGCGCTGGCGACGCAAATACAGCACCGCGAAAGCGAGCCCTGCCGCCAGCATGGCCGCGGGCGCGACGAAGTCAACAGGCTGGGCGTCGTGACTGAGTGCACCGGCCAGCGACTGCGCGCCCAGGAACACCAGGCCAAAGGTCAGCACATTCAGCAGAACATCGAACCAAGCCAGGGGGTGGCGCTCGGCCGTAGGCTTGGGCGTGTAAGGCAAGGCCCTCCATCCCAGGCTGACGAGCAGGACGGCCAGCGGAATGTTGGCCACGAAAAGCCAGGGCCAGGTCGCTACCGACAACACGGCAGCGGCCACCGACGGCCCTGCCGCAGCCGACGCAGCCACGATGCCAGAGTTGAGGGCAATGGCGCGGCCGAAAAGCCGGCGCGGAAATATCTGGCGGAGCAACGCGCCATTGCAGGCCATGATGCCTGCCGCCCCCAGCCCCTGCAGCCCGCGCGCTGTGGCGAGCATAGGCAGGCTGTTGGCCATAAAACAAAGACCCGAGCCCACGGCGAACACACACACGCCCACCAGATAAACCCACTTGTGGCCCACACGGTCACCCGCTGCGGCAAACGGCAACAGCATCGTGAGGGCGGCGAGCTGATAGGCGCTGATGACCCAGACCGCATCGGCAGCGGAAGAATCAAGGTCGTTGGCCATCATCGGCAGTGCGAGGTTGACGATGGTGCCGTCCAGTGACGACATCGTGACGCCCATGACAATCGCCATCGACGCCCAGATCCGCGCTGGCATGTCGATGCCGTCGCGCACAGGTGGCGAGGTTTGGGGTGGCGCTGACGTATCGCGGGGCATGGTCTCGGTGACGAAAGTCAGGGGACAGGGTGCACAAGTGACACCGAGGGTGCCTGCGACGGCGCAGCGGGCGCGCGGTCCGTCAGGATGATGCCAGCGCCGACCAACCCCATCACGGCAGCCACCACGACGGACGAGGTAACCTTCTCGCGGTTGCGCACCAGCAGCACGACGATCAGCATGGTCAGGAAAACTTCGGTCGAGCCTATAAGCGCCACCCGCGAGACGGTGCTGAACTCTATTGCCGCAAAAAACAGCAGCTGCCCGGCCGAGGCCAGTACACCGGCGGCCAGCAGCCAGGGATTGAATTTGTGAAAGGTGCTCCACACGGCGGCGCGGTAGCTCTGCACCACCAGGGCCGTGGCAACGAACAGCAGAGCCCCGGTGACTGAACCCACCAGCACGCCGAGGGCCGGATCGGGCAGGTGCAACAGGCCGAACTTGCGCGCGATGTTGCCGGCGGCATAGGCGAGCGCCGAAATGGTTCCGTAGGCAAAGCCGGGATTGGACCAGAAGCCCGTACCGGCGGGCGCGGCGCCGGGGACTGCGGGTTCCGCCCTGGCCCGCGTGACCATTGACTCGCGAATGAGAATGCCGAAGCCGCCGAAGATCAGCACCATGCCCAGCACCAGCTTGTGCGTGACCGGCTCGTCGAGGAGGGTGACGCCGAGCAACACCGAAAAGAACGGCGACATGCGCTTGACGGAGGAGCTCCTCACGGATCCGAGCCACTGGATGCTGGAGTGAAAGAACACACGTCCGACGAATATGGTCAGGGCGCCAGCCACCGCAAACCACAGCATTCCCATGCCGTCGAGCGTCGGCGTGCCGGCCCCCCAGCCAATCACCAGCCAGACGGCAGCCGCCAGCAGCAGCGTGATGAGGATCGACAGAAACGCGCCGTTGTCGCCGCTCTTGTCCTTGGCGCCGAGCGCAATCGTGACGCCGGACGCTGCCCAGCAGAGCGCCGCAAGAAAGGCCAGCAGATCACCCACCGCAATAACTCCTGTGCCGAGACAGCAAGGCGTGCAATTGCGCGCCGTGATGCGCCAGCACCCCGCCGACCATGCTCGTGCTCAGCGTGCGCTCAGTGCATCGGCGGGCGATGGCTGGGCCTGGGCGCTCGACTCTTCGTGAATGAGGTTCCAGATGAAGTCCTCGATGGCATGGAAGCGCGGATCGCGCTTCAAGGTCAGCTTGCGTGGCCGCTCCAGCGTAATGTCGACCATCTTCTTGACGCGTCCGGGCCGCGCCGTGAACACCGCCACGCGATCCGACAAAAAGATGGCCTCGTCAATCTGGTGCGTGATGAAGAGAACGGTCTTTTTGGCCTTGAGCCAGATCTGAAGCAACTCTTCCTGCATCATCTCGCGCGTTTGCGCGTCGAGCGCCGCGAACGGCTCGTCCATCAGCAGGATTTCAGGGTCCATCACCAGCGCGCGCGCCAGATTCACGCGCTGCTGCATGCCGCCCGACAACTCATGCGGGTAATGCTGTTCATAGCCCGCCAGCCCGACCATCTCGATGAAGTGCATCGCGCGCTCCTTCGCTTCGTTGGCCGGCACGTGATGGCATTCGAGCCCGTACACCACATTGCGCAGCACCGTGCGCCAGGGCAGCAGCGACGCGTCCTGAAACACCATGGCTCGGTCGGGGCCCGGCCGGGAGACCACCTTGCCATCGACCAGGATGCGTCCGCCGGTAGCGGGAATCAATCCGTCGACGACCGACAGGAAGGTCGTCTTGCCGCAACCGGACGGTCCGACCACGGAAACGAACTCGCCCTCCATCACCTGCAGGTTCACGCCTTCCAGCGCTGCCTGTGCAATGTTGGTACGGGGCCGGAGATAGTCCAGCCGGATCGCCTGTGCCTCGAGTTTTACCGACATGCTTCATTGCTCCATGTTGTTCGGCTTCAGGTAGCTGCAGGCCGTGGCCGCCAGTTGTCCACGCGGCGCTCCAGCGCATGAATGCACCAGGTCAGCAACACGCCAACCACCGCAATTACCAGGATGCCGACGAAAACCCGGTCCGTCTGGAAAGACGCCCCCGAGACATTGATGAGATAGCCGATACCTGCCGCCGAAGCGTAGATTTCGCCGACCACAACGCCCACCATGGCGCGGCCCACGCCCAGGCGCAGGCCGGACAGAACGTAGGGAATTGACGTCGGCAGGATGATGTCGCGAAATCGCTGCCAGTCGGACGAGCCGAAACTCTTGGCGACCTTGAGCAGGCGCGGGTCGGTGGTCTTGACGGCTGCCAGTGTGCTCATGGTCAGCGGGATAAAGGTCACCATCGCGATGATCAACACCTTGGTTGCCACGCCGGTCCCCACCCAGATGATGAGCAGCGGAATGAAGACCACCTGCGGCGTGGCGTTGTAGGCCGACAGAAAAGGCTCGACCGCATAGCGCAGGCGCTTGTACCAGCCGACCGCAAGCCCCAGCGGAATTCCGAACAGCACCGCAATGAGACCGCCTAGGCCGAAGGTGATGCCACTCGCGTAGAGGTGGTCCCAGATCTCGCCGGTGCTGAACATTTCCTGCACCTTCATGACGATGCGCGTGGGCGAGGAAATGAAGATGGGCCGGATGCGCAAGTTGCGTGCCGCATCGCCCAACAGCGGCTGCAACAGGTCGGCCCACAGGCCGGTCGACAAGCCCTGCCAGAAGTACAGGAAGGCGATGAGGGCAAGGCCGCCGAGGAGCTGATGCTCGAAGCGCACGTACAGCCGCGCCAGGCCCGAGCGCACGGGCGGACTGCCGACCGGAAGGTTTGTGGATGCGGACTCGCTCATGGCTTACTCCGATGAACCCACGCGCGGACGCCAGACATCGAAGCGCCGCTCCACCCAGCCCAGTCCCTCGACGGTGACGAGGCCGACAAAAACAACCAGCAGCACGCCGACCAGCATTTTGTCGGTCTGGAAAGAGTTGCCGGCCGAGGCGATGAAGTAGCCGATCCCCGCCGTCGCGGCATAGAGCTCGCCGACGATGACACCCAGCAGCGCGCGCCCCGACCCGTACTTCAGGCCGGTGAAGATAAAGGGTACGGTTCCCGGCAGCACGATGGTGCGAAAGACGCGCCCGCGCGAAGCGTTGAAACTGCGCGCCACTTTCATGAAGCGCTCCTCGCTGGTGCTCACGCCCGAGTAGGTGCTGATGAGGATGGGGATCACGGCCCCCAAAAAAACCACCATCACCTTCGACCAGATGCCGATGCCGAACCAGATGATGATGATGGGAAGCAGTGTGATGCGCGGAATGGTGTTGAGGATATGGATGAAAGGGCTGAGCAGGAAATACAGGCGCTTGAACCAGCCGATCGCCAGCCCCAGGGGAACGCCGACCACGATGGCGGCCAGGTAGCCGACCACGAACTCAGTGGCGCTGACGCCCATGTCGGCCCTGAACTCGGCCGACGAAAACACCTCGCGGGCAGCTTGCAAGACCTTGGTCGGCGAAGAGATGAAGAGCGGGTTGATCCACTCCAGGCGCGAGGCAAGTTCCCATAACACCAAGAAGGCCAGCAGCGTCGCCCCGCCGATGATGGCGCGCTCGCCGCCCCGATACATGCGCACGAGCAGTCCCGGGCCGGCCGACGTTGCCCGGGCAGTCGAGGCCGGGCCGGCGCGCGCTGAGAGCTGAACGTCTTCCACGGATCAGTCCGATGCAGGCAGGTCGACCTCGATATTGAGGTAGGCGTCGACGCGGGCCGATTGCCCAGGGTAAAGCACAGTGGTCGAGGTCTTTTCCTCGATTACCGCAGGGCCTTGAATTTGCATGCCGGGCTCCAGTCTGGCCCGCCGGTAGACGGGCGTATCGAGCGTGAGGTCGGGTCCGAAGTACACGGGCCTGCGGTTCTCGACAGGCGCCGTGGCCGATGCCGCCGCAGGGAACTCGCGCAGCCGTGGCTTGGGAATGACCCCGAGGCCGACGACCCTGAAATTGACGATCTCCAGCGGTTGATTGTCGGCACTGTGCCCGTAGCGGCGCAAGTGGGCGGCATGAAAGGTCGAGCCCATGTCCTCGATCTCCTGCGGGCTGAAGCCGGCCGCCGGAATCATGACTTCGTAGGACTGCCCGGAATAGCGCATCCCGGCAAAGCGCAGGAGCTTGAGCTGGTGCGCAGGCACATTCTCCAGAAGCAGATCGGCCGAGACCTTGACCTCGAGCGCGCGGTACATCTCTTCCAGTTGGGCGGGGTCGGCGCTGGCCAGCGGCGTGAGCTTGGTGACCGAGCGCTCCTGCTGGATGTCGGTGACGAGCATGCCGTAAGCGCTGAAGGTGCCTGGGTCGCGCGGAATGAGAATGCGCCGCACGCCCAGGTCGACCGCGATCTTGCAGGCCGTGGTCGGCCCCATGCCGCCGAACGGGATCAAGGTGAACTCGCGCGGGTCGTAGCCACGTTCCACCGTGATGGTGCGCATGGCCGCGACGACGTTGGCCGACAGCACGGTAAGAATGCCCCAGGCCGCATCGGGCACCGACATCTTCAATTCGGCAGCGGCGGATCTGGTGACGGCATCGCGTGACTTCTGCGCATCGATGGGCATCGCGCCATCGAGCAGCACCTCGGGGTTCAGATGACCCAGCACCACCAGTGCGTCGGTGAGCGTGGCCTCGGTGCCGCCGCGCATGTAGCAGGCCGGGCCGGGACGTGCGCCGGCGCTTTGCGGCCCGACCTTGAGTACGCCGCCGAGCTGGATGGACGCCAGGCTGCCGCCCCCTGCGCCGATGGTGTCGATGTCTACTGCCTCACTGCGAACCGGGTGGCGCGCGACGGTAAGTTCCGACTTCGTCAGGGGTCGCCCAGGAATCACGGCCATGTCGGTGCTGGTGCCGCCGACGTCGAAGGTCAGCAAGTTTTCAATGTGCTTGATGTCGCCCAGGTAGCGGCTGCCGATGACGCCGGCCACCGGCCCCGACATCATGGTTTGCACCGGCGTGGCGGCGAGCATGCCGGCGCTGGCAGCGCCGCCGTCGGACTTCATCATCAGCACGCGGGCCTTGGGAAAGTAGCCCAGCGACAGGTTCTCCAGTTCCTGCAGGTACTTGGCTGTCGGCGGTCCGATATAGGCGTTTGCCACGGCCGAAGCCGTGCGCTCGTATTCGCGCCACTGCGGGTTCACATCGCTGGAAAGCGACACGTAGATCTGCGGCGCGATGCAGCGAATGATCTCTGCGGCCGCCTGCTCGTGGGCCGGATTGGCATACGAGAACAGAAACGAAACCGCGATTGCCTTGACGTCTTCCCTGACGAGTTGTTCGACCGCGCGCTCGACGTCGGCTGCGAGCAAAGGCTCGATGACATCGCCCTTGTAGTCCAGCCGCTCGGTGACCTCGAACACGTGGTTGCGCGTGAGCAGCATCTTGGGCGGCGGCGAGTACATCGTGAAGACGTCGGCGCCGCGCCATTGGCGGCCGATCTCGTAGACATCGCGAAAGCCCCGCGTCGTCAGAAGGCCGACCTTGACGCCCTTGCCTTCGAGCATGGTGTTGAGCGCCGCGGTTGATCCATGCAGGATGAGCGAGACAGCGTCGGCGCCGAACTCGTCATGAAACTCCTTGGCAATCTCGTCCATCACCAACATCGGCTGCGCCGGGTTGGACGAGTATTTGCGAATCGCAATGACCTCCCCCACGTCTTCGTCGAAGGCTGTGACATCGGTGAATGTTCCACCGACGTCGATTCCAATACGAAGCTTCATGCCCTGGTCTCCGGTTTCTGAGGTGCCGCCGCTTGCGCCTGGGCGCGTCGCTGGGCGGTTTTATCCTGGTCTAGCGCATGTGTTGCGGGGTCGAGTACGACGCCGTAGTCGCGCTCGGCCGACGCGATCGACACATAGCCGCGGATCACGTCCTGCCGCACACGCTCGGGGTCACGCTCCAGCGGGTCGCCCCACCCACCACCTCCCGCCAGATGCCAGGAGATGACCTCGTTTTCCTTGATCTTCAACGCAGCGGTCTTGGAAAACAGCGGTCGCTCATCGCTTCTGCCGGGGTTGAGCCGCGCACCACCGGGCTGGGCTGGCTTGGCATTGAAGACACCGGGTGAGGAAAACTTGAAGCGGTCCGTGCGCAGGTTGAACACCATCTCGTCGCTCAATACACGCCACTCGCGCAAGGTGCCGAGGCCGCCGCGAAACTTGCCGGGGCCAGCCGAATCGGGGCGCAACTCGTAGCGGTCGATGCGTATCGGGAACTCGGTTTCCATCGACTCGACCGGTGTGTTCATGACGTTGATGACAAGGTCGTCCTGCGCGCTCACGCCGTCGTCGTGCGGCCTCGCTCCGCCACCGCCGTTGTAGATCTCATGGAAGGAAGCCCATTTGCCCGTTTTCGGGTTCATACCCGAGCCCGTCAGTCCGCCACTGGCGGCACTGCCCGGCGCCGGAATGCGGTCGGGCGCAACCCGTCCCAGCGCGCGGCAGGCCACGGACGCCACCAACTGGCCGGCCCGCACGTACATATTGACGGCGGCCGGGTACTTCGGGTTCAGCAGGGAGCCTTCGGGCGGGTAAGTGATCTTGACGACGCGCGCCATGCCGTCGTTGACGGGCAGATCTGCGCCGAAAGCCATCTTCGTCCAGCACTCGAGCAAGGTGCGAGACACACAAGGCCGAAGGTTCAACGGGCCCTTCGCCTGCGCATCGCTGTCGAGGATGAAATGCAGCTCGTCGTCCCTGACTTCCAGCGTGCAGCTCACGCGCAGCGGCTTGTCGCGATCGATGCCGTCGTCGTCGAGGTAGTCGGTTTCAGGCCCATAGGTGCCATTGGGCAATTCGGCGATGCGCTTGCGCAGCTCGGATTCACAAATATCCATCCACCGGCTCCAGCACGCCTGCACCTTGTCCAGGCCATGCTTTTTGAACAGATCCGAAAACTTCTGCACGCCATAGACGTTGGTCTGCGCCTGGGCATTGACGTCGCCCCAGGTTACTTCCGGCGTGCGCGTGTTGGCGCAGATGATTTCGTAGACGTCTTCGTTGAGTACGCCCGCTTTGAAAAGCCGTACCGGCGGCAGCAGCAGGCCCTCCTGAAATATTTCGGTGGCGGCCGGGCTGTTGGTTCCCGGAACCATCCCACCGAAGTCAGGCTTGTGCGCGGTGTTGCCGATGTAGCCGGCCAGCCGCCCTTCGTAGAAGATGGGCGAGATCACGGTGACGTCGGTCGCGTGGTTCTGGCAGGCGCGGTAAGGGTGGTTGACGATGATCGCGTCGCCATGGACCAGCTTGCCGTTGTAGACGCGGTGCACCTCGCGCACCTGGGCCGAAATGGGGCCGATGTGCAGCGGCTGGGGAATGCCCTGCGCGACCAGCCTGGCCTTGTCGTCGAATACGCAAAAGGTGAAGTCCTGGCTTTCCTTGATCACGTTGGAATAGCCGGTGCGCATCATGTTGACCGTGAGCTCGCGCGCGATTTGCTGGGTCGATTGGTAGATGACCTCTAGATCGATGGCGTTCATCTTTTCTCCTGAATAAGTCGTGGGGCCACCCGTCCGCCCCTGACCGATGGGGAGAAGCGGAGCGCGGCCCGGCGTGAAGGCGCCGGGCTTTCAGCCTGCGTTTTGTGCGTCCGTCAGACGCCGTATTTCTTTTTCATGGCTTCGAAGAAGCCTTCCTTGCGCAGCGCTTCAATGGGTCCCAGGTCAACGTAGTCCTCGACCTTGGTGGAGCTCAGTGGCGGCCCCATGGTGTTGACCTCGGCGATGACGTTGGTCACAGCAGCGGGTGCCGGTGTGAAATCCTTCGCGTAGAACTTCTTGAACTGCGCGTAGGTGTCGTCGATGATGGCCTTCGAGTCGGTCTTGAACTCCTTGGCGATCACTTCCTTGGCCCACTTTTCATCCGCCAGCGCCTTGTAGACGCCTTCGACGTTGGCCTTGATGAAGCGCTTGATAAGGTCGGGGTTGGACTTGGCGAAGTCTTTCGCGACGACCAGGCCGTTAAAGACCCAGGGGGCGCCGTCATTGCCCAGATCGAGAATCTTGACCAGCCCTTTTTCGCGCGCGGTCGCCGTGGCGGGAGAGACGTAAGGCGCTGCCATCACCTGGCCGGACAGCTGTGCGGCGATGCGTTGCGACGCGCCACCCAGTGGGGTCACCGTGACATCCTTGCGGGTCATCTTCCACTGGCGCAGCGCCAGGTTGACCGCCATGTCGGTCTCGGAAGTGAACGCGCTGATGGCAACCTTCTGCCCTTTCAGGTCGGCCGGTGACTTGACGGTGGGATTGGCGTAGATGTCCATCACCATCGAGTTGCTGCTGGCCGTGACGAGGCGCACGTCGGCGCCTTCGCGGTTGGCATTGACCACCACGGAAAAGCCCACCTGCATGCCCTGTAACTTGCCCGACAGCAGCACTTGCAGGCCACGCGAGCCGCCCTCGATAGTGACCAGCGTTGGCTTGATGTTGTAGGCCGCATAGGTGCCGGCAACCTCGGCCAGGCGAGGCGCCAGCGAGGTCATGTCGGCCGGCACGAAGCCGACGGCGAATGCGTCCTCCGCAGCCAGCGCGAGCGGACTTGCGCCCACGAGCACGGAGGCCAGGCCGGCGCCGATGATGAGCTTGCGGCGAATGCCGCTGATGCGTTGATGACTGAACATGCTTGTTTCCTTCATACGGTTTTGATTAGTCGCCGCTTTCCTGCCCACGCTTCTCGCCAGCCTGCATCAGCTTGATGTAGTGCCGCCAAGTCCATTGAAAAACGTCCGCACCATGCGCCTTGGCCTTGGCATCCTGCGTCTCGCGCAGCTTGCGGAAGTACTCCTGGTCTTCCGCACTGATGGCGTTGGCCGATCCACCCGCCTTGGCAATTTCCAGGGTCATGCTGGCCAGCGTCTCCAGCTGGATGGCGCGGATGGTCGCCTCCTGCACCGACGCGCCAGTGGTCACGGTGCCGTGGCCCCGCAGGATGCAGACGGGCTTGTAGCCGAGCGTGCTGGCAAGCTGTTCGCCTAGCGCCCGATCGCGGATGAGAATGGAGCGTGGAAAAATCGGGATGCCCGCCACGGCAAGGGACATCGCGTTGGGATCGAAGGCGCCAAAGATCGGCTTGAGTTCAAGGCCTAGCAGCGTGCAGATCAGCGACGCACGCGGGTGCGCATGCACCACGGCATTGACGTCAGGCCTGGCGCGATAGATTTCACCGTGGATAGGAAGCTCGGTCGGCGTTTCGTACTGCCCCGCGTGATCCAGGTTCTTGCCGTCGAAGTCGACACTTCGCACCGCCTCGGCGTTCGTGAAGATCACGCCCGCTTCGTCCTTGCCCCGGCAGCGGATCAGCATGCGGCCATCGTCGAGCCTGGCACTCACGTGCCCCGTCGTCTCGCGCACCAGGCCCATGAAACCCAGAATCCGGCAAGCCGTCGCAATGGTCTCTTCGACCGACTCCCCCTTGTCTTCATCAGCCATGTCTCTCGAGTCTTTCTCGTGTTGCGCGTACGCCGCGCAATTCGGGGTTGGCGTGGTGTCCAAGCGCTCGTCTGCAGAACCAATTCCCATGATCACTAAGATATCTAATCGTAATTTTCGAGGATGCTAGCGTCAATGCGGATCGCGCCTTTTAAGCTAGGAGTTACCCTAGTAAATCGATGAGTTCAGGGCCGACCCGGCAAGCCCGGGCAAGGCACTATGGTTTGGCGGCTAAGTTTGCAGGCGCAGCTCAGCCGACACCAAGGCAGGGCGTGGATGAGTTACCTCAGCGCGATATGGAAGGCCTTGGACTGCGTATAGCTGAGCAACTCGGACAGCGATTCCTCACGGCCGACCCCGCTGTTCTTGCTGCCGCCGAATGGCGTACCGAGGAAATGCGAACCTGCGGTGTTGATCCAGACGTAGCCGCAGTCGATCTTGCGGCCCATGTTGATGGCCGCCTTGAGGTCATGGGTCCAGATGGCGGCGGACAGTCCGTATTGCGTCGCGTTGGCCATTGCGATGGCCTCGTCCTCGTCTTTCCAGCGCAGGATCGACAGCACCGGCCCGAAGATTTCTTCCTTGGCGATGCGCATGTCCATCGTGACGTCGGCATACACCGTGGGTTCCAGCCAATAGCCTTTTTCGAACAGCTTGCCGGCCGGGCGATTACCGCCATGTAGAAGCCGCGCGCCATCTTCCTTGCCGGCCTGCACGTAGTGCAGCACGCGTAGGTAGTGGGCCTTTGAATTGATCGGTCCCATCTGCGCGCCTGGGTCGAGCGGATCGCCCATGACGATGTCGGCAACGCGCTCGCGCACGCGCGACACCACGGCGTCATAGATTGCCTCGTGCACCATCAGCCGGCTCCGTGAGCCGCACGACTGCCCTTGCCAGGCGAAGTTCATTCCGGCGATGGCTTCGTCAGCTGCTTTGTCGGGGTCGATATCGGGAAAGACCACCATGGGGTTCTTGCCGCCCAGCTCCAGCGTCACGTGCTTCACGCAGGTCTCTGCGGCAGCCCGCTGGATGGCCAGTCCGGTCGGTACCGAGCCTGTAAAGGAAATCCGCCTGACCAGGGGGTGGCGCACGATGGCGTCGCCCGTCACCAGACCCGTTCCCGAGACGATATTGACCACGCCTTTGGGCAACACCTCACGGCACACCTCGCCCAGCACAGCGCCGGACAGCGGGCTCTGATCGGGCGTCTTCACGATCACGCTGTTGCCCGTCATGAGCGGGCCGGCCAGCGCAGAAATGGCGAAGTAGATCGGATGGTTGAAGGGCACGATGCGCCCCACCACGCCGTAAGGCTCCCGCATCGCCAGGTGCCAGGTGTGCGGCGAAGCCGGCACCGTTTCACCTTTGACTTCCAGACCGAGCCCGGCGTAATAGTCCATCTGCGCAACAGCGGCGCCGAGGTCGTGCCGCATCTTGCCGACGGTGTTACCGGTGTCGCGTACTTCCAGTTCGAGAATTTCCTTTTGCCTCTCGATCAGCCGCTTGCCGACTTCACGCAGCAGCGAGGCGCGTTCGGCCACCGGCGTGTCGTTCCAGCCGGGCTGCGCGCGCAGCCCTGCCTTCACGGCGCGTTCGATATCGGCTGCACCGGCCACGGGAACACGGCCGATTTCTTCCTCGTTGGCAGGGTTGAGCGAGGCCAGCCACTGCCCGCTTTCGGCGGCGGCCATTTCACCGTCGATCATCATCAGGTAGTTTTTGGGGCTCGTCATGCGTGGGCTGCTTCCTTGTGCGTCTCGTGCGTCTGGTCGGCTTGCTGCGCGGCACGCGCGCCGCCCCGGCGGCCGCGAATCATGTCGGCGGCCTTCTCGGCAATCATGATGACGGGCGCGTTGATGTTGCCGCCCACCTGGTCGGGCATGACGGACGCGTCCACCACGCGCAGGCCTTGCACGCCGTAGACCCTGAGCTCGGCATCCACGACTGCAGTCGGGTCGTTCGATGTACCCATCTTGCAGGTGCCCATCGGATGGTGCGCCGTCGAGGCATTGACCCGAATGTGCGCGTCCAGCTCGGCGTCCGTCTGTGCATTCGGACCGGGCGCTAGCTCGGCCGCGATGAAGTCCTGCAGCGGTGCCTGCTTGCCAATTTCGCGGACCATCCGCAGTGCGTCCCGCAAGGTCCGCCAGTCCCGGGCCTCGGTCAGAAAGTTGAAGTTGATGCGCATCGCATCGTGGGGGTTCGCGGATCTCAGCGTCAGCGAGCCACGACTTTCAGGACGCAACAGCATGGCGCGAACTGCGAAGCCATCCTGATAAGGCGCGCGCAAAGGTGCGAAGTAAGGCCCTGCCCCGCCTGGCATGGCCCGAAAAAGAATCTGCACGTCGGGAATCTCCAGCTCGGGTCGCGTCTTGAGAAACGCGGTCCAGCCGCTAGGCAGGTCGGTAAACAGGCCCGTGCGTGAGACATAGGCCTGGGCCAATGATCGAGCCACGCGGTCCAGCCGCATCGCCTGGTGAAACGGACCCGGCTGCTTGCGCTGGTAGTCGACACTGCTGCCGAGATGGTCGCGCAGGTTCTTACCAACACCCGGGAGGGCTACACGCAGCGCAATCTGTTGCGCCTGCAACTCGTCGGGCGCGCCCAAGCCCGACAGCATGAGTAGCTGCGGGGAATTGATGACGCCACCGGAAAGTATCACTTCACGGTCGGCGATGGCGCGCACCGTTTTGCCGTCCTGCAAGTATTCGATGCCAACCGCGCGCGTTCCCTCCATCAGCACGCGCGTTGCCATCGCACGGACCGCCACCGTCAAATTCGGCCGTCCGAGCGCGGCACGCAGATAGCCCGACGCCGTACTGGCGCGGCGGCCGTCCTTGACCGTCATCTGGAAGATGCCCATCCCGTGCTGCTGGGCCGCGTTGTAATCGTCCGTGACGGGATGACCGGCGGCTTGGCCGGCCGCGAAAAAGGCCTGGATCACCGGATCGTCGAAGCGCGAATTTCGCGTGCCGATGGGCCCGTCGCCACCCCGGTACTGGTTTGCGCCGCCTTCCCAGGTCTCGGAGCGCTTGAAGTAAGGCAGCACCTCGTCATAGGACCAGCCCGGCAGGCCGAGAGCGGCCCAGCGGTCGTAGTCGTCGCGGTGGCCGCGGACATAGGCCATGGCGTTGACCGATGAGCAGCCGCCAATGACCTTGCCCCGAGCGCATTCGAGCGCACGCCCACCGAGCTGGGACTCATGCTCGCTGTCGTAGTTCCAGTCGTGCTTGCGGTGCGGAAATATCTTGCCCCAGCCCATGGGCAGGTGGATCCAGGGGTCCTTGTCCCAGCCACCCGCTTCGAGCAGGAGCACGCGGCAGCCTGCGTCTTCGGTCAGCCGCCTGGCCAGCACGCAGCCGGCCGAACCGGCACCGACAATCACATAGTCATAGTTCACCCCGTACCCCCTGGACAACCGCCGCGTCACGCGTCCGCATCCCCCACGACCGGTTCGCCCTTTAAGGTAATGCGGCGTAAAACACGGCGCTGGTTGGGATCGAAATCGGTGCGCGCATGCAGGGTGCAACGGTTGTCCCACATCAGCACATCGCCCTTTTGCCAGACGTGCTCGTAGACAAACTGCTTTTGTTCGGCATGGTCGAACAGGAACGCCAGCAGTTCGTCGCTCTCGGCCTGCGGCATGCCTTCGATGCGCACGGTCATCAGGCGATTGACAAAGAGTGCCTTGCGCCCCGTGGCTGGATGCACCCGCACCACGGGGTGAACCCAGGTGGGCACTTCAGGCGCAATGGTCGAGCCACGCTGGGTCGGGTTCATGTTGTAGTCATAGGCGTTGAGCGCTTTTTTTCCGCGCAGCCGCTTTTTGATGTCTTCCGGCAGCGTCTCGTAGGCGGCGTAGCAGTTGGCGAACAAGGTGTTGCCTCCTATGGTCGGGATTTCCATGGCATGCAGCATGGAGCCCTGCGAAGGCTGCTCGCGGTAGCACTGATCCGAATGGAACTGCATCTCGCCGTCGGGCAGGATGCCGATCAGTTTGCCGTCCTTGCGCACGTTCGACACGTACACCACGCCTTCATGCGTCGTCTCCAGTTCCCGGATGTGGCCGCCGGCAAGTGGTCCGAAGCGCAAGCCGAACTGCCATTGCTGCTCTTCATCGAGGTCCTGGTTGCGCAACAGAATGATCAGCCCGTCGTGCCAGGCCTTGAGAATCTGCGCGAACACCTCGTCGCTGAGGTCGTCGCGCAGATCGACTCCGCTGACCTCCATGCCGAGTGCTTTGGAAAGAGGCCGTACGGTGAGGGATTGGGTTTGAACTTCCATGATGAACTCCTGGGTGGCCGCCTCCGGGGCGGCCTCGGCAAGCGGGTTAAAACACGTGGCAGCGGTCGGGCTGCCGACAGCAAAATCAGTGCAGCAGAAACTTTGCGACCTGCGGAAAGGCCATGGTGATGCCAACGGTGGCCAGTTCAAGTGCACAAAAGGGAAGGCACAGCTTGTAGATGTCTTTCATCGTGATGTCGGGCGGCACTACGCCCTTGAGAGCGAACAGGTTGAGCCCGAAGGGCGGCGATATCCCGCCGGTGCCGACAACGATGGAAAACATGATGCCGAACCAGACGGGGTCGATGTTCATCTTGTTCATGACGCCCGCCATGAGCGGCACAGCAACAAAGATCACGGAGGTCTGGTCCATGAAGCAGCCCAGCAGCAGGGCAATCGCCAGCACGATGAAAATCGCGACGTAGACGCTGGGCGCGACGCTGCGCAAAAACTCGGAGAAGCCGCTCGCAATCCCCGTGATCGCAAGGATCTGGCTGTAGGCCTTGGAACTCACCACGATGAACAGCACCATCGCAGACAGCTCGAGCGCGTCAGTGGCAATGCCGAGGACGGTTTTCCAGCTCATGGGGCGGTATAGGTAGGCCACGACAAAGGTGGCGAGGGCGCCGGTGGCCGAAGCTTCAGTAGGCGTGGCGATGTCCAGGTAGATCACCCCCGTCACGCAGAAGATAGGCAACAGCACGGGAGTCAGAAGCCACAGGGCCTTGAGGCGCTGACCGAAGCTCAGGCCATTGCCCTCGCTTTCGAGTTCCGGGTGCGCACGTGAGCGCCAGTAAATGTAGACAAGAATCAGGCAGCTCAGCACGATGGCCGGGCCGATCCCCGCGAGCAGCAGGTCGGAGATCGATATACCTGCCAGGCTGCCGATCAGTACCGCGCCGAGGCTGGGAGGAATGAGATTGGCCAGCGTGCCCGATCCGATGATGGGGCCGACCGCCAAGGACTTGGGGTAGCCTCGCTTGCGCAACTCCGGCGTCAACGTCTTGCCCAGCACGCTGGTCGAGGCCACGCTCGCACCCATGAGGGCGCCCAGCACGATGCCGCTGAAAACCGCCACGTAGGAGCCCGAAGCACGCACGCCGTGCGTGACCTTGCCGATGGCGTCGAGCACCACCGTACTGAGGCCGGCGCGCACGAAGATAGTCCCCATGAGGATAAAAAAGGGGACGGCCGAGAGGTAGATGTTGGCCACGCTCGAATAGGCGGACTGCACGAGAAACGACAGAGCGTCCACGCTGCCGAACAGCAACCACGCGGCAATCAGGTTAAGCACACCGAAGGCAAAGGCCACCGGCAAGCCAAGGCCCAGGGCGACGACCAGCCCGCCGGCCAACAGCAACCCTGCAGTCACCCAGCTCATGCATTTCCCCCCAGCTCTGTGCCGTTCGCAGGATTTGAGTTGCGCAGGCGGCGCAGGTCGATCAGCAGATTAGCCAGGAATTGCAGCGCCAGCATGGCCGCGCCGAAAGGAATGACCCAGTACACGATCCACTGGGGCACCGTAAAGGCATCCGAGAACTCGGCTCCGCGCGTGACCACGCGGTTGAGCTCGCGCAGCGCGAGGTAGCAAAAGGCAACGCAGTACAGCATGCCGACGACGTCGACAAAGACACGCAGCAGCTTTTGCCGGTGCGGGTTGAGCGATGCTTCCAGGATGTCTACCGATACATGGCCGCGGCGCGCGAGTACGCGCGGCGCGCCGATGAAGGTCATGTAGACGAGGCCGTACGTCGCGACCTGGTCGGCCCAGGTAATGGGCGCATTGAAGGCATAGCGCAGAACGACGCTTAGCGCGATGAGCAGAAGCATGAGCACCAGGATGATGGCGCCGACCACTCCCACGCCATCACTGAAGCGCGACATGATCGCGTCGAAGGAAGCCCCCTCCTGTCGTACCTGTTCCATCTATGCGGCCCCTCGTTCCGTATCGAAGAAAATGCGGGTCCAACGGGACCCTTCGCCGTGGCCGATCAGTCCTTGAGGTAGGGCTGCAGTGCGAACTGGTCGGTCAGTTCGTCCTTGTATTTGCTGGCGTCGACGATCTGCTTGATCATCGCGCCGCCGATCTTGCGGCCGATGATTTCGTTGAGTTCGGGAGTGCCTTTGTCGATCTTGACCTTGTATTTGTCGGCCAAAAGCTTGTTGGTCTTTTCGACACGCGCCTTCGACCACTCCAGTCCTTCTTTTTCAGTCTCGCGGGCCACCGAGTTCATCAGCTGTTTGACGGCGGGCGTTAGCGAGTCCCAAACCTTGTTCGAGACATACAACTCTGAAGAGAAGTCGGCAATGCGCATCTCCGAGCGGTGCTTGGCATATTCGCCTTCGTTCAGCAATTCCATCGACAACGCATCGCGCAGCGTTCCGTCGAGAATGCCGCCGCGCAAGGCGCTGTAAACATCGTTGCTGGGCAAGTTGGTCGGCACGACGCCCAGGTACTTCACCATCTGCTCATTGACGCCGGCCAGCCCTCGAATCTTCAGGCCTTTGAAATCCGCCACGCTGCCGATTGGCTTGGCTTCGCGCGTCCACAGATAAAAGGGCAGGCCCGGCGAGGCAAGCTGCACAAAGGTGACGCCAGCGTTTTCTCGTGAGATTTTCTGCAGCGTCTCAGCGCCGCGGGGCATCGCCTTGACCTGCTCATCGGAGGTCAGGTAGTTGATGAACTGCAGCCCCTTCATTTCGTTGAAATAGGCCTGAGTCGTGACCATGGCATCGAACTGCCCGGTTTGAAGCGCCTTGAGCTGGTCGAAAGGAGAGACCACCTCAGGCCCACCCACCAGGCGGATGCGGGCCTGGCCTTTGGCACGGGCATTGAATCGCTCGATGAAGAGCCGGCCCGCATAGATCTTGTCGGCGGCGGGGCCCTCCATGGGAAAGCTCGTGATCAACTTGATCTCGACTTCCTGCGCCTGCGCGACCCCAACGGGTGCAACCATCGCCGAGATTGCGAGGGCTACTCCCATCACCAGACTTCGCCGTAGGCGCCGTGGCGCACTGCCCTGGAGTGCTGCAAAGAAACGGTTACGCATCGAATACATGTGCTTCTCCTCGTTGAATGAATCGACTCGAACTGATCGAGCTTTCGCAGCAGACACTGCGAAGCTCGGCCGCATGCGCCGCACCCTTTGAATACTCCACTCGAAACAGCTCGGACCCCGTTGTGCGTCGCGCCAGAGGCAGACGCTTTACAGGGCTCCTCGAACCGACCCGGCAGCTTTCGTTTAGATGTCTAATCCAAATGAAATCTTAAGCACATACGGCATGGGCTTCAATGCGCTTGAGCCCTTTTCCGCTTAGTGTTTTCCCTTGACTCAAGGAGTCCTAAAGCTCGACGGGAATCGCGGCGTAGCGAGTGCTCAGATCTCCAGCGTGGACGGTGCGAAGAGCTCCTCCACCTCGACCTTGCGGTCGGTCAGGCCTTGCTCGAAAACGTACTGCGCAATGGTCTCGATGACAGGCCGGGAGGCTTTCATGCCATAGGCCTTCGGGTCGCTCTTCAAACCGCTTTCGCCGGCCGGATCGATCAGGCCCGTGTCGAAATACGACTGCATCGTCTCGGCGCTTTCCTGCTCAACATGCTTTTTCGCCGCCATGAAGACGTGATAAAGATTGAGCGCCAGCCACGGATGCTTTTCGTAGAGCTCGCGCTTGATGACCACCGCATGGTTGATGGGGTAAATACCCGTCTTGGCGAAGTAGCGCGCCATCTCGGCTCGCTTGTCGGGAAAGAGCGGACCGACGACATCGACCTGGCTCAGGTCCACCGTGCTGCGGTCCACGAGATTGCGGTTGGTGAGGTAAAGCAGCGTAGCGTCGAGCGTGCCATTGACGAGCATCTCGCCGATGTTCGTAGTAGGAGCAATATGCGTGAGACGAACGCCCTCCGGCGGCTTGAAGCCGGTGGCACCGCCGTGGCTCTTGTCGGGCCCGCGCTCCATGAACCACTCGATGTCACGCGCTCTTACATTGAACTCGTGCTCCAGTATTCCGCGCGACCACAGCGCTGCCGTCTGCTGGTACTCCGGCACGCCGACGCGCTTGCCCCGAAGGTCGGCCGGGGTGGCGATGCCGCGGTCCTTGCGCACCAGGATGTTGGTGTGGAAAAACTGGCGCGACGTGTAGATCGGCAGCGCCACCCAGCGGCGGTCGCCCCGTGCCACGGAGATGAAGAGTGATGACAGCGACATTTCCGAGATGTCGAAATCACCATACTTCAACTGGCGCCAGAACATCTCGGACGGATGAACGACCGTCGGAACCAGTCGGATGCCTTGCGCGTGCACCAGCCCTTGCGCGATGGGCCGTGTGCGCTCGTTGTCCGACAGCGCAATGCTGAGCGTGAGATTTTCGGAGGTCATTCGTTTTTCTTTCGAAACGTTCAATTGGCGGCCTGATCGGCTTGCGGCTTCCAGACGACAAATGCTGCACCGATGCCGGTACCGGCCGGCGTGCGATAGAGCGGCGAGTACTCCGACCACTGGACCGGCATGGAATCGACGGCGCCAGCCGTGAGAACCCAGTTAAGTATTTCGGAAGAGCCTGAATTGAGTGCGCAGCGCGGCAGGTTGCGCAGCACGCTGGGATCGCGCTTGCTGAAGGCCTCCATGACGCTGCGGTCGAGGGCCTCGTCGACGATGAAATGGCTAAGCCCACCCGACGCGATGATCGCCACGCGCAGTTCGCTGTCGTCTTCCTCGATCACCTCACGCAGGCGCGCACCAATGTCGTGGCAGCGCGCGGCCGTCGGTACGTTGGGCGGGTAGTAAGTGTTGAGCAAGAGAGGAACGATCGGAATCACCCGGTCTTTAAGAAGTCGTTTCACGACAAAACCGAACGCATGGCCCAGGCCCGCCTCGCTCTCCTTGGGAATTTCCGCTACGGTCGCCACGTCGACGCCCTTGTCGACCAGGCCCTTGATCAGCTTGAGCGCGAAGTCGGCGTTGCCGATAAGGGTGCGGCGCTCGTCCATCAAATAGCCCTTGCCCATCTTGAGCACCCAGTCGGGCGAGCCTTCGCGGCCGAAGGCGTCGCTCGTCATGAGGGCATCGTTGTGGTAGATCGCGAATGCCGGCTGGTTGGCGGGCCCGAACAGCTCGCCCTGATCATCGCCGACTATCAGCACAACGTCAGGTCTTGCCGCTTCGATTTCGCTGGCCAACCTGTCAAGCGCTTGCTCGCACAAGGCCGCCTTGCGCTCGAGTTCGGCCGGGCGCGCAACTTCTTCGTAGATCGGGCCGACTTCAGCCAGCAACTCGGGGTAGGTCAACCACCTGCCATCGGAGAGGTTGAGCGCTGGATTGGCGCGGTCGGCGGCCGAGCGGTGCTGCCAGTCGGTGCTTTCCAGCGTAAAGAGTGGGGTGTGGGAGGTGCCCACGCCCAGAACTATTTTTGCCATGTTGCTGCTCTGCCTTTTCGGGTGTGTCAGCCGCCGCGGGGCAGCTTGTAGATGTCCAGTGTGTTTTCGCCGCCCTTGAGGCGCGCCACGATCTCGCGCTCCTCGTCTTCGCGCGCTACGCCAGCGGCGACCACGCGCTCAGCGTCGGCCGCCGCAATGATGACCAAGCCGTCGGCATCGCCGACCAGCAGGTCGCCGGTATGCACGAGGATTTCTCCGAACAATGCCGAAGCGCCGAGCGAGCCTTGCCCGTCCGGGCGCTTAGTCGTGCCGCGAATGCAGACGTTCGCCGCAAAGATGGGCCAGTCGAGGCCGCGCAGTTCTTCAACGTCTCGCACGCCGCCTTCCGTCACCAGTCCCGCCAGGCCGCACACCATGGCCGCGTTGGCCATGATGCCGCCCCAATAGCCCGCCTCTGCGTCGCCGCTGCACTCATGCAGCAAGACCGATCCCCGAGGAGCGGCGTAAATCGCGCGGTGCGGCCAGAGGTTGTCCCGCGCAGGGCCAACCACGGTGAAGACCGGGGCGGCAATCCGCCAGCCGTCACGCAGCGGCTTGATGCGCGAAGGCAACGCGCCCTTCTTTCCGCCAGCCTCGTGCAGCGTGGCGGAACCGAGCTTGCGCGCCGTAGCGAGCAGTGTGTCCGAAAAGGTCGGTGTTGGCATCAGCTCGCCTTGGTCTGCAGGGCGTGATAACCCTGCGTCTTGCGCGCGGCGTCGAGCCGCTCACCGCGCTCGACGGCGGCGCGGATCCGGTCTTCTGCCTGCTCGATTTGAGCCGCCACCTCGGCGACTTGCTCGATGCGTTCTTTCGGAATGGCGACTACGCCATCCCAGTCGCCCAGCAGAAAGTCGCCGGGGTTGATGCGTACGCCGCCGATGGAAATGCTCACCTGCATGGCATCTACCGCGACGCGGTCCTTGCCCGTGCGCATGTGGCTGCCTCGCGCGAAGATCGGGTACTTGAGCTCGATCGAGCGCGGTGCATCGCGGCACACGCCATCGATCACTGTGCCGCCGAGTTTTTTTGCCGTGGCGACGATGGTCAGGATGTCGCCCCAGACGGTGGCGTCCATCCGGCCCTGGTTGTCCAGCGCCATCACGGTTCCCTCGGGCAAGTCGTCGATGTAGTCGCCGACCGTTCCGCCATGGACGCCGCAAGGCACGTAGCGGATCGTGAAGGCTGGGCCGGCAAGCCGGAAGCCTGGGTCGAGCGGTTTGATGCCCAGGCACTGGCCAGCAATGCCGAGTTTGTCCAGCGCGTCGGACACCGTCGTCGTATCCATCCGGGCGAGGGCCGAGGCCGCGCCTGTTCCGTGGGTTGCCATGCTCATCCTTTCAACATGCTCTCATACTGGTGGCTCATCACGGCGCTCACCGCTTCGCCGCTGCGGATGCGCTGGAGCATCTGCTGCTCACGGTCGGACAGGCTTTCTGCCGTGGCGATGACTTCGTCGGCCCTGCCCTGCGGAATGAAAACGACGCCGCTGTTGTCGGCCAGCACCCAGTCGCCCGGGTACACACGGATTCCACACACCACGATGGGGTCCTGACACGCTACTTCCATGACGCGGCCACGCGCGGTGGAAGGCACTGCTCCCGCGCCGAACACAGGAAAACCGAAGTCCATCGCCTCGTCGATGTCTCGGCACATGCCATCGACGATCACGCCCTCGATGCCTTTGCTCTTGGCGGCGAAAGACAGGATTCCGCCCCAGCCCGCGCACTGCTGATGCGAGTGGTGCTCCACCACGATCACATCACCCGGCCCGCCCTGGTCCACGGCCGCCGTGCACAGGTGGCGCGGCGCGACGCCGCCTTCAGCGGGTGCCAGAGTGACGGTGATGACGCGACCCGCGACACGGCCGGGTGCGGCCAGCCGCTTCAGGCCGAAGGCCACGCCGCGAATGCCGAGGCGATCCAGCGCATCTGACAGCACGCAGGTGTCGATTTTGGCCAGCCGCGCCGTGAGGGCCGCGATATCGCTGGCGCTACGTGACGGGGCCTTTGCCGGCGGTGTTGCAGCCGGGCTCATTTGTAGTTCTTGAAGCGGGTGTACAGGCGCGCACAGTTGCACTCATACACGTTGGCCTTGTCCTCGTCGGAGAGGAAAGTGAAGCTGTCGATGATGGGCTTGAGGTCGTCATAGTCGCGGCCCGTGGTCGGGTCGGTCACGCTACCGGTACCGGGGCTTTCCGTGGCAAAAAGCACATTGTTGGGCCCCACGACCTTGAACAGCAATTCCAGAGCGTCCTTGTCGTACGTCGTGGTGTCGAAGTGCAGCTGCTTGAGCTGGTCGTCAAAGAACTTCTCGCCCTTTCGGATCGACCAGGCGCGGAAACGGCCCATGTGGTACGGAATGGCGCCGCCGCCGTGGGGCATGATGAGCTTGAGGTTGGGAAAGCGCGTGAACACATCCGACCCGAGGATGGACGTGATGGCAATGCTTTCCTCAGTGATGAACTTGAGCGTATAGCTCAGGCGCGCCTCGCAGCTGCTGGCGCTGTGCACCAGACCCGGCACGTCGAGCTCAACCATTTTTTCGTAGAGCGGAAACCAGAACGGATCGCCCATGCCTGGAGGCGCCTGGCCGTCCCCTTCGGTTGGGTCCGGGTTGATCAGGCAGCCGATGAAGCCCTGCTCCTTGACGCGAAACTCCAGCTCGGCCAGGCAATTTTCCGGCGAGGTGTCGCGATACTGGGGCAGCGACATGACAGCGCGAAAGCGCTTGGGGAACATCTGCACCGTGGCATGGACCAGATCATTCATGTGCTTGGTCCAGAGCTGTCCCACCAGCGCCGGCTTGACGGAATGCATCGCCATGTAGGGGCGGGGGGAAAGGAACTGGATGTCGGTCCCCATCTTGTCCATGAGATCGATGATGGACTGCCCGGCCTTGCGCACGCTTTCGTCGTTCAGTACGGGCGGAAAGTTCGGGTTCGCACGGCTGGCAATCAGCTCGGCCATGTACTTGAAGCTTTCGGGGGGCACCACGACGTGGGCGTGAGAGTCGATGATCAGCGGCATAGAGCGGATGCTTTCTTTCGGTTTGATTAATGTGGGATGACGTGAACGGGTGATAACCGGTCGATCTGAGCGCTGGGGTTCAGGCGATCACCGCCACCACCTCGAGTTGCAGCAGCATGCCGCCGCGCAGGTCATAGGTCAGCGTGTGGCGGGCGGGCCGGTCATGCGGGTCCGGATAAAGCTTGAGCCACTCCTCGTTGACCGCACCCCGTGCCGACTCGTCCTTGATAAAGACGGTCATCTTGGCAACATGGTCGGGCGTAGCGCCGCCCGCAGCCAGCAGAGAAACCATGTTCTGAAACGCGAACTTCGCCTGGGACGCCACGTCGGCAGGCAGCTGGTCGGTTGCCGGGTCCTTGCCCATGATGCCGGACGAGAAAATCATGTTGCCGACGCGGGCGCCCATGGGGATAGGCGCCGTGCCGTGGGAGACGCCCTTGACTTCGAGCGAGCGAGGTTGGCTTTTGCTCATGTTCTTCCTTGGTTTTTGGTGAGGGGCAATGATGTGGACACGCGTTTCGAGGATTGCTGCTTTTTTTACTTGAACGCGTGGGACTCAGCCTGTGCCTGCTGCACGGCGGCGCGGTTGGGCTTGCCGGCTTCTGCGGGGTTCAGCGGATTGATATCCAGCTGTGGCCCATCTGGCTCGTAGATCCGGCCGATCTCCTGGAGCACGGGCGAAAAGCGCATGTGCGTGCGTCGCTGGAACTCCACGAAGCCGCCCTTGAAGTGCTTCTTGTCCTTCTCGTTGGGCAGATCGATGCGCTGGTTCTTCGACGCATCCCGGATCACCCCCATCGGGTCCTCGCCGCGCTGGACCTTCTTGATCTCGCGCTTGAGGATCTTGCGGTACATCGCCACGCCCTGGTCGGAGGCCGCCAGGTTCTCCCGGCTGCGGTCGGCAATTCGGCCCTGCGTGAGCCAGGCCATGATGTCCTGCCCGTCGATGTGGTCCACCCGGTACGTGCCGTCGGCGTTCCTGAACGGCACCTCGTGGATGTGCACCTGTTGCAGCAGATGCGCCGGCGCCGTCACGCCTTCCGGCGGCACGTACGCGTGGTACCAGAAATGCAGCGTGTTCTCGTCGTCCATCGGCACGCGCATCTGAAACACGTAGGAGCGCCGGTGCGCATCGGCATTGCCCACGGCCAGCGTCGTCGGGAACACGATCGGGTGCCCGACCTTCCAGTCGTCGGACTCCTCGGACTGCCCGGCCAGCAGCCGGTGCTTGGTGATGCCGTACTCGAACTCCTTGAAGTCGATCTTCTCGTGCGGCGCGCTGATGTGCGTCTTGACCCCCGGCTCTTCGTGCGCGAACTCGATGTAGCGCCCATGCAGCCACTCGGCATGCACCGGGTCGACCGAGGTCTCCACGATCTGCAGCCAGTTGCACGGCAACTCAGCGCGCCCGAGCGTGCGCACCGCCCCTTCGACCACCAGCCCGTCAAAGCGCGGCAGCAGCGGCGCCGGCAGTGGCCCCAGGTAGGCAAACACCATCCCGCCGAGCTCCTCAACCGGGTAGTTGTCGATCGAGACCTTCTCGCGAAACGCCGGGTTGTCCTTGCCAAAGGGCTGGTCCAGGCACTTGCCCTGGGCGCTGAATTCCCAGCCGTGGTACGGGCAGCGTATGCCATCGGCCGTGGCCATGCCGTAGGCAAATGAAGCGCGCCGGTGCGGGCACTGCTCGGCAATGAGCCCCAGCCGTCCTTGCGTGTCCCTGAACAGCACCAGCTCTTCGCCCAAAAGCTTCACGCGCCGGGTGCCGTGCACGTTGCCTTCGAGCTCGCTGAGCGCGGCGATCGGGTGCCAGTAGCGGCGCAGCAGCTCGCCGGCCGGCGTGCCCTTGCCCACACGGGTCATGTCCTGGTTTTGCTCTATCGTTTCCATCGTCGCCTTCTCCCGGGTTGCCAATGACAACAGCAACCCATACAATCAATTAGACGTCTAAGTCTATCCATTCCCCGCCCACGATCAACCCCCTTTTTTCCACCGCAAATCAGTAAATACCCTTGCCGCCTGAATGGCGGAGCAGCTTGGGGCGTTGCCCGACCAAGCGCACTAGACTCCTGATTCATGTACGCCGGTGCCCGAGCGACATTTCATCCTTGACACCATCAACCCACATGCCAAGCGAGACCGTAATTCAAGCGCCCGTGAACGCCCAGGAAACCCTTGCGTGGGACGACCGCTATCTGCTGGGCTTTGCGCCCATGGATGAGACGCACGAGGAGTTTGTCGGTCTGGTGGGCCGCATGCAGCATGCGCCCGACGAGGCGCTTGCCGGCTTGCTCGATGCGTTTGCTGCACACGCCCGCAGGCATTTCGAGATGGAAAACGAGTGGATGAACGAGACCGACTTTCCCGCCAGGGCCTGCCACATAGACGAGCATGCCGCGGTGATGAAGTCGGTCGAGGAAGTCCGTGAATTACTGGCTCAGGGGAACCACGCAATTTGCCGCAGGCTGGTGGCCGAACTGGCCGGCTGGTTCCCGGCGCATGCGGATCACCTCGACTCCGCGCTGTCGCACTGGATGTGCAAGCAGCGCTTCGGCGGTAAGCCCGTGGTCATACGCCGCGACGTTACGATGCGCTGAAGCTGCGGCACCGTAAACGCGAGGCGGTCCGTGGGACTCCAGAAAACGTGTCCGCCGCACGCTCGCGCAGGCCGTTCCGCCAAACCCCGTCAGTTCAAGCGGCCCGATCGCGCTGAAAGATCAGGCGACCTTGCGCAAGGGCGGCATGCGGCGGTTGAGGTCGAGCTCGTCCTGGGCCAGATTCTTGGTCATGGCAATGGCGGTGCGGCGGAACACGGCGAGGTCTTCCGGGGGAATGCCCTGGATGGCTGCCGAGTTCAGTTCCTCGGCCAGCGGAATGAGCTTTTCCTTGAGCGCCTTGCCTTCGGGCGTCAAATAGACACAGCTGTGGCGCATGTCGCTGGGCAGCCGCTGACGCGTGACGTATCCCAGTGCTTCCATCGACTTGAGCGCACTGTAGGTCGTAGGCTCCGTGAGTCCCGCGAACTCGCTCAGTTCACGCTGCGTCAGTCCGTCGCGCTCCCAGAGAATGCGAAGAAAGGACCAGTAACCTTGCGATACCGAATGCTGCATCAGGCGCATCTGCATGCCGCGCGAAAACTCCCGGAACAGGTCCTTGACGACGTGGGCCAACCGGTCGTTGGGTACGGCCTCCCGCCAGACACGTTCAGCCCTTGGCGGTAGCACCTCTTCGATCTGCTTCTTCATTTCAGTTCAGCTTTGCAAAAAACGCCTTGCGACATGGCATGGCGTGTAGCAAAAATTGTACCTTTCCAACCTCGACCGCTTTAGATATCGAGCAGCAGCTCCCCCGACTTCGCCCTGGAAATGCAAATCATGATTTCGCCCTTCTCGTCGTCGTCGAGGATAAAGTCCCGGTGCTCCGGCTCCCCGGCCAGCAGCGTCGTCCGGCAGGACCCGCAGGTGCCGCTCTCGCACGAGCTGGGCACTTCCACGCCCTGGGCGCGCAGCGCATCGAGAATAGTCACGCCGGCCGGCACCTCGACCGTGATGCCCCTGCGCGCAAGCCGCACCACAAAAGTCCTGTCGCTGGCGGCCTCGGGCTTTGCCGTGCTGCCGAAATCCTCGAAATGCACTGCCGGCTGCGGCCAATGGCGGCTGTTGTCGCGCACGGCATGCATGAGAGGGCCGGGACCACAGCAATAAAGGTGTGCGCCTTCCGGTCGTTCAGCCAGCACTTTTGAAAAGTCCAGCGACTGGTTGCGGTCGCCATGGTCGTGGTGAAAAACGACCTTGCCCGCCAGTTCAGGCGCGCTGAGTTCCTGGTAAAAAGCGGTCATTTCCCGCGAGCGCGTGCAGTAGATCAGCTTGAAGTCGCGCTGTTCCTGCTGCAGGTCGCGGATCATCGACAAAATGGGCGTGATACCGATGCCCCCCGCCACGAACAGAAACTGGCTGGCTTCCTTGTCCAGCAGGAAATAGTTTTCTGGTGGCGAGACCTGCAAGGTGTCGCCTTCCCTGACCTGATCGACCATGCTGACCGATCCGCCCTGCCCCTGCGCGTCGCGCTTGACCGCAATGACATAACGGTGACGCTCCGACGGCACGTTGCACAGGGAATACTCGCGCACCGCCCCTGATGGCGTCAACACCGCGACGTGGGCGCCCGCACTGAAGGGCGGCAATTCGGCGCCAGCATTCGCCGGAACAAGCTCGAAGGAGAATGTGTCCTCTGACACCTCCTCCTTGCGCTTGACGACCATCGGCATGCGTTCCTGGGTTTTCATGATCTTGATTCCCGGGGGTTGGGATGGCGCGCCTCACCGGCCGGAGCGCAGCGCGACCTGATGCTGCAGCAGCACATCGCGCCCGCTGGCGGACGACTCGATCGCGGCATCGCAAATTTCAAGGTTGGCCAGGCCCCAGGCCGCGTCATGCAGCGCGGGCATCTTTCCGGCGATGGCGTCATGCATCTCGCGCAGCACAAGATCGCGCGGGCTGAGGTCACAAGGCAAGTTGATCTCCGACATGCCTTCGTCTGTGTAGACCAACAGCCCGGTGGGCGACTGCCGGATCTCGCCGCGCTCGCAGCTCACGAGGGTGAGGCCGAAGACCGGCTGAAACGGGGCTTTGGCCCAGTTGGCTTTTTTGGCGCGCTCCTGCTTGGCACGGATCACGTCCTCCGAGGAGGCGTCAGCCGCAGCCACAGGTCGCGGTCCGTACCGGGTCGCTTCCTCAAACCCTGACTCCGTGATGTTGAAGCACAGGTCCGTGCTTGAAAACGCTCCATAGCCGTTGTAGACCGCGCAAGCCGCCGCACCGTCCTCGAAGTCAAGAAATACCATGTGCGCGCCTGGCCCCGGCCTTGCCGGATTCCAGTCGAAGGTACGGGCGCGCACGCTCCTGACCATGCCGCCGCACAGAATGCGGATGATGTCGAACTGGTGCGAACCCTGGCGATAGGTCACGCCACCGCCGAGCGCAATGTCGAGCTCGTCCCGCCGGCGCGGGCGCAGCATCCAGTCGGTATAGCAGGAGGTGTTGACCATGCGGACCCGGCCGAGGCTGCCGCTGGCGATGATGCGCCGCATTTCCTGGATCGGCATGTCATAGCCATGCGAATGGCCGACCACGAAGACGCGGCTGGTAGCCTTCGCGGCATCGACCATCGAGAGGGCGTGCGCCACATTCACCGCCATGGGTTTTTCAACCAGCACATGCTTGCCCGCATGCAGCGCCTGCAGGACGTGCTCCTCGTGCATGACCGTCGGCGTCGCGATGTACACGGCGTCGAGTCCAGAGTGCGACAGCATCTCAGTGAGCGATGCATAGGCTGAAACGCCCAGCTCGGCGGCAATTTCGCTGCGGATGTGGGGCGCCGGCTCGGCGAACGCTGCCAGTTCAAATCCGGGATGCGACGCAATGGCGGGCACAAAAGAGCGGCCAGCCGTGCCAAAGCCGGCAATACCCATGCGGACGAGGGGTGATGCTGATGCGGCGGCCATGGTCATGCCTTGATGGAAATGCACTTTTGCGGATTCATTCGGGTGTAGAGCATCTGGCCAACGGGAGTCTCAAGCGACGGGTGGGCACGCGCGAGCAGAGAGCGCTCGCCGATCTTGATCTGGAAGTCGGTGTATTCGCCCAGAAAGACCTTGAGATCGACCTTGGCCTGGACCGCGTTGCTCCCTTGCAGCGGTGTTTCGCTGAGTTCGATGTTTTCGGGGCGGATCGAAATCAGCACCTTGTCGCCCCTTGCCAGCGTCTCGTTCGAAAACACGCTGATAGGGCCTATGGCCGACGTCACCAGGTACAGGCCGTCGGTATTCTCGGGCTGCTCGACCACGGCGTCGACAAAATTGGTGAGACCCACGAAGTCGGCGACGAACTGGCTGGCGGGCCGTTCATAGATGACGCGCGGCGAGCCGATCTGCACGATCCGGCCTTCACTCATGACCGCGATTTCGTGCGATAGGGCCAGCGCTTCACCCTGGTCATGCGTGACGTAGACGGTCGTCAGGCCGAGTTCCCGCTGCAGGCGCTTGATCTCGAAGCGCATGCGCTCTCGCAGCTTGGCATCGAGGTTGGAGAGCGGCTCGTCCAGCAGCAGCAGCTTGGGCTCCATGGCCAACGCGCGGGCCAGCGCCAGCCGCTGCTGCTGGCCTCCCGAAAGCATGGTGGCATCGCGCCCGGCAAAACTTTCAAGGCCCACCACAGTGAGCACACGCGTGACTTTTTCATCAATCTCCTGCCGGCTGTACTTGCGCTTGCCGACCCTGAGCGGGAACGCCGCGTTGTCGAAGACATTCATGTGTGGCCAGATCGCGTATGACTGGAACACCATGCCGAAATTGCGCCGGTTGGGCGGCACGAAGACCTTGCGGGCCGAGGAATACACGGCGGAGCCATTTACGCTGACCTCGCCCGAGACCGGTCGTTCGAGCCCGGCGATGGAGCGCATGGTGGTGGTCTTGCCGCAGCCGCTCGGGCCGAGCAGCGTGAAGAGTCGCCCCTCGGGCACATTGAAGCTCACGTCATTGACGGCCTTGACCGAACGGCCCGCCGAATCTACGTACTCGGCAAAAAGATTTTTGACTTCAAGCATGGTGTGGTTCAGGTTTCCTTGATGCCAAAACGCTTGCTCAAGAGTTGCGCGGCCATCGTCAGGATGAAGAGCGCACCGATGAACAACACTCCGAGCGCAGAGAGCTCGACGAACTGCCCGGCCTCCCACAGCTCCCATACGACGATGGAAAGCACCTCATTGCCGGGGCTGTAGAGCAGGATCGACGACGACAACTCGCGCATGGAGACGATCACCACGAACAGCCAGCCTGCCAGGAGACCCGGCTTGAGCAACGGCAACAGGATGTGCCAGAACGTTTTGATCCAGGAGGCACCCGTCATCTCGGCCGACTCTTCGAGTTCCTTGTGAATCTGCAGCATCGAAGTGGTGTTGTAGCGCATGCCATAGGGCATGAACCGGGCCACGTAGGCGATCAGGAGAATCCATATCGTGCCGTAAACACCCACCCCGTAATTGAGGAAGAAGATCATCAGCGCAAGGCCGAGAACGATACCTGGGACGACAAGCGGCACACTGGCGATCTGGTCCAGCAATTCACGCCCTGGGGCACGTGTACGGATAACGATCCAGCAGATCACACTGGTCAGCAGCATCACGATGGTGGCGCTCACCAGTGCAAGCATCACGCTGTTCCAGACGGCGCTGGAGAAATTCGGGTACTTCAAAATGAACCGGTATGAGTCGAACGACATGTTTTTCAACGCGTCCATTGAAGGCACGCTGTAAAAGCTCTGGAACGACGACCAGAGCAGCACGAGGAATGGCAGGACAACGACCAACGCGAAGTAGCACAGAAAAACAGCCAGCGTCAGGTACTTCCACTTGCCGAGGTCTATGGTGCGGGGACGAAAGCCCTTGCCCGTGACCGTCGCGTAGCGCCTGCCGTGGCGCGAGATGCGCGACTGGAAATAGATCCCGGCTGCGGCGATCAGCAGCAGCACCGTGGCATAGGCGGACGCCAGCCCCGTCTGGCTCGGGTACTGGTGAATCGCCTGGTAGATCGCCGAGGTGAACACATGCAGGCCCACCGGCAAGCCAAGCAGCGCAGGTACTTCGAACGACTCGATGGCGCGGATGAACAGGATGAGAAGCGTGGCAAATACGGCCGGCCACGTCAGTTTGAACGTGATGTCGCGTGCAATCTGCCAGACGCTGGCGCCACTCATCAGGGCAGACTCCTCCAGCGACGGGTCCATGGAGCGAAAGGCCGCAGTCATCATGAGAAAGGCCACGGGCGAGTAATGCAGGCCGTCCACCCAGATCATTCCCGCCATCGAGTACACGTCGAAGAACACCCGATCAGTGCTGAAGATGCCCTGCAGCAGGGCGTTCAGGATGCCGATCTTGGGGCTGCCGATCAGTATCCAGGCGATAGTGAACATGATCCCCGGAATCACCAGCGGCACGATGCTCAGCGAAAAGAAGAGCGTCTTGAAGGGCGTGTTGGTGCGCTCGTTCATCCAGGCTAGCGAGCCGCCCAGAACAAAGGCCAGAAGCGCTGTGCCAGACGCAAACACGAGCGAATTGACCAGCAGTCTGAGCGTGTTGGAGCCGCCATAGGCTGCTGCGTAGTTGTCGAGCGTGAAGGTCCCGGCGATCCTTCCGCTGCCAGGCGTCAGGAAGCTTTGCCACAAAAGGAATGCGAGCGGAACCAGGGCAAGGAAAGCCACAAGCACCACGCATGGCAGCACGATAGCCCATTTGAAGGAAAAGCCTTCAGCCGGCCTCCAGGATGAATGAGCTGCCGCGCTCATCGTGCTTTTTTGATGATGGCCTCGTCATACATCTTGAACCACTTGTCCTGCTGTTTGAGAAATTCAGCTGGCTCGATAACTTTGTACGGGATGTTGCGCATGTGCGTCTCGAGCTTCTTGCTGCCGACCACGTAGTCAGCATCAACCATGATTTTTTGCCCTTCACTCAGAACAAAGTCATAGAACAGTGCAGCGGCGTGGGGGTGCGGCGCCTTGGCGCTCATCGCCACCGCAGACATGATTGCAAACAACGGCGGCATAAAGTGCGTCTCGATGGGGGCGCCCTTGCGCTTGAGTTGCGGTGCGTTCCAGCTGTAGACCGTCAGTGCCAGGGGTACCTCGCCCGCCGCCACCATGCCGGCTAGAAGCGAGTGGCCCTTGCGCACGGACAAGCCGTTGGTGGCGATCAGCTTCTCGAACAATTTGCTGCCTCGCTCCTCACCCATCTCGGCCAGCAACGCGCCGTACCAGGCATGGTCGTTGGCCTCCACGGCCAGTTTGCCTTTCCATTTGGGATCGAGCAGATCTTCATAGCTCTTGGGCAGGTCGTCTTTTTTCAGCAGTTTGGTGTTGTAGGCGGCCGTAAACACGTCCACGTTGAAGGTGGCCCATTGCCGGTGCGCGGGCAGGCCTTGTTCGATGAGGTCCGGGTGATAGGGCGAACGAACTTCGACGGTCAGCTTTTCGCGGGCAAGCGATTCGCAATCGTGGGCAGGATTGAGCACGATGTCCCAATCAAATTTGCCCGCTTTGTGCTCGGCCATGATTCGCTGCATGCCGGCCTCGCTGCCTCCGCGCCAGGTCTTGCCCTTTAGGTCGTACTTCTTGTTGAACGCGTCTACCATCACCTGGACGATGGGGTGCGAATAGTAGACCAGCAAGTCGCCTTCCTTCTTTGCGCCTTCGAGAAGCATCTTGTGGCGGTCAGCGCCTTCATAGGCCGCGATTTGCGCAACAGATCGATTGCCTTGCGCTGATGACAGAAAGGGAAAGTTGGCGAGCAGAGCCGTAGCGGCCAGGGACTTGAGGAATCTTCTTTTCATGCTATGTCTCCTTCAGTGGGTCGGAACGTTGGTCGGCAGAAAATCAGCCGCGCTGGAGTTTGCGCAGCATGTAGTTGAAGTTGATGGCGTAGTGCTCGGGCTCGCTCATGGCCTGGTAGAGCCTGCCGACCACGTCGGGCTCGAACATCTGGCCGATGCCTCCAGCGGCCTCCGCCTTGAGCTGGATTTCGCAGGCGTTCTCCAGCATGATCGCCAGCACGACGGATTCCTCGACCGAGGCACCCACCACGACCACACCATGGTTGCGCATGAGCAGGGCCTTGCAAGTACCCAGGGCCTTGGCGACGCCCTGGCCTTTTTCGACATTGCGAATCAGCTCGATGGTGTCGGTGTAGTACGGCAGGCCACCGTAAAACGCAACGCTGGGCTGGCTGATCGGCAACAGCGGCCTGCCCGTGGCCGAGAGCGCCACAGCATTCGTGGGATGCGTGTGGATGACGCTGTTGACGTCGGGCCGGGCCTTGAAGATTTCGGAATGAATGAACACCTCGCTGTGGCGCCTGCCGCTGCCCGCGACCTTCACGCCGTCGAGATTGCAGGTGACCATGTTTTCCATCGTGATCTCATCGAAGCCCATGCTGTGCGGCTTCATGTAGAACAGGTTGGGCTCGCCCGGGACGCGAATCGAGACATGGCCGCGGGTGAGGTCGGCCTGTCCGTTCACTTCAAGAATCCTGCCCGCATCGATAAGGCGCTGTCGCGCCTCGGCTGCGGCCGCAATGGAGCCCGCGGCGGGGCGGTCGGCAAGACCGGTGAGAGCGGAGACGGCGGCGCTCATGATTGAAGAGCTTTCGCCAAGTGGCCTGTGCGCATGATGGTCCTTTGTCTGTCGGGCTTGAGGTTTTGCCGGGTCGGCTTGTGCAGCTTTCGGCGCTCACTTGAACGCGTGGGACTCAGCCTGTGCTTGCTGCACGGCGGCGCGGTTGGGCTTGCCGGCTTCTGCGGGGTTCAGCGGATTGATATCCAGCTGTGGCCCATCTGGCTCGTAGATCCGGCCGATCTCCTGGAGCACGGGCGAAAAGCGCATGTGCGTGCGTCGCTGGAACTCCACGAAGCCGCCCTTGAAGTGCTTCTTGTCCTTCTCGTTGGGCAGATCGATGCGCTGGTTCTTCGACGCATCCCGGATCACCCCCATCGGGTCCTCGCCGCGCTGGACCTTCTTGATCTCGCGCTTGAGGATCTTGCGGTACATCGCCACGCCCTGGTCGGAGGCCGCCAGGTTCTCCCGGCTGCGGTCGGCAATTCGGCCCTGCGTGAGCCAGGCCATGATGTCCTGCCCGTCGATGTGGTCCACCCGGTACGTGCCGTCGGCGTTCCTGAACGGCACCTCGTGGATGTGCACCTGTTGCAGCAGATGCGCCGGCGCCGTCACGCCTTCCGGCGGCACGTACGCGTGGTACCAGAAATGCAGCGTGTTCTCGTCGTCCATCGGCACGCGCATCTGAAACACGTAGGAGCGCCGGTGCGCATCGGCATTGCCCACGGCCAGCGTCGTCGGGAACACGATCGGGTGCCCGACCTTCCAGTCGTCGGACTCCTCGGACTGCCCGGCCAGCAGCCGGTGCTTGGTGATGCCGTACTCGAACTCCTTGAAGTCGATCTTCTCGTGCGGCGCGCTGATGTGCGTCTTGACCCCCGGCTCTTCGTGCGCGAACTCGATGTAGCGCCCATGCAGCCACTCGGCATGCACCGGGTCGACCGAGGTCTCCACGATCTGCAGCCAGTTGCACGGCAACTCAGCGCGCCCGAGCGTGCGCACCGCCCCTTCGACCACCAGCCCGTCAAAGCGCGGCAGCAGCGGCGCCGGCAGTGGCCCCAGGTAGGCAAACACCATCCCGCCGAGCTCCTCAACCGGGTAGTTGTCGATCGAGACCTTCTCGCGAAACGCCGGGTTGTCCTTGCCAAAGGGCTGGTCCAGGCACTTGCCCTGGGCGCTGAATTCCCAGCCGTGGTACGGGCAGCGTATGCCATCGGCCGTGGCCATGCCGTAGGCAAATGAAGCGCGCCGGTGCGGGCACTGCTCGGCAATGAGCCCCAGCCGTCCTTGCGTGTCCCTGAACAGCACCAGCTCTTCGCCCAAAAGCTTCACGCGCCGGGTGCCGTGCACGTTGCCTTCGAGCTCGCTGAGCGCGGCGATCGGGTGCCAGTAGCGGCGCAGCAGCTCGCCGGCCGGCGTGCCCTTGCCCACACGGGTCATGTCCTGGTTTTGCTCTATCGTTTCCATCGTCGCCTTCTCCCGGGTTGCCAATGACAACAGCAACCCATACAATCAATTAGACGTCTAAGTCTATCCATTCCCCGCCCACGATCAACCCCCTTTTTTCCACCGCAAATCAGTAAATACCCTTGAAGGCAGGACGTGCCGCCGAGCTCGGGCGAACAGGCATATACGGGGGTTGCACGGGGGTTGCCTCGCCTGATGTGTCGCGGCAAAAGACACTGCATCAAACTGGAGCGAAGCTTGAACAAGTACCTACTCATCGGTGGCAATGGCGTCATCGGCCACTTCCTTGCAAGGCAGCTCGTGCGCGCGGGGCACCGCCCCGTCATCATGTCCCGTCGGGGCGACACCGCCTTGCTGGCAGACATCGAGCAGCAGTGCGACCACGTGCGCGGCGATATGGCCGACGCGCAGTCAGTCAACGACCTCGTGCGCGAACATCAGATCACGCACATTGCCCATCTGGGCGCCGTCTTGCCGAGCGTGTCGGAGGTGGAGCCGGCCGTAGGCATTCGCCTGAATGTCGAGGGAACGGCGCATGTGCTCGACGCCGCCAAACGCAATGGCGTCAAACGCGTGGTCATGGCCAGCAGCAAGGCGGCCTACGGCCCGGCGCGCGGCGAACATGCCGCGCCGCGCTACCTGCCGGTGGCGGAAACCATGCTGCCGGAACCCAACACGGTGTATGGCATCACGAAATACGCCAGCGAAATGCTGGGCAACTGGTATGCCCGCACCCACGGGATCGAATTTGCGGCGCTACGCTTCGGAGCGACCATCGGACCCGGCAAGATCGAACGGCACGGCGGCACTTTCAGCCGCTACAGCGTCATCATCGAACACGGCATGGCGGGGATTCCGGTCGAGATCAGCAAGGACGCGGATGCGCTGTGCGACGCGCTCTACAACGACGACGCGGCGCGCGGCATCTTGCTGGCGCTGTCGGCGCCGCGGTTGTCTCATACGGTCTACAACATCGCTTCCGGAACCGGCTTTTCATTGCGCGATCTTGCGAACGCCGTTCAGCGACGTTATCCGCAGGCGGTGTTCTCGATCACACCGGATGCGCCGGGCACACAGCCCGGCGGAGGCAACGTCATTCTTGACGCCAGCCGCGCTCGCGCAGACCTGGGCTTCGAGGCCAATCCGGATGTCGACCACATCGTCGAAGCGTACGTGCAGACGATGCAGCTGCTGGGCCTGAAGGCAGGCGGATGAGCTTATCGCTGCGAGCTCACGCAAGAAGCGCGTCTTGCGGGACTTTCGGCATCGGCAAGTCCACCCGACCTTAACCCGCACACGGCGGCTCTCGGGCCTGGCCGCATGCCGAACGGCGGACCCGGAGCGCCCCCTGAAACTATTCGGGCTGGATGTTCGCGAGCTTGACCGCGTCGCCGTATTTCTTCAGGTTGATCTTCAGCAGCTCGGCATATTCGACCGGATTCTTGTAGGTCACGAGCGTGCTGCTGTCCTTGAACCGGCTGGTGAATTCAGGGCTCTCAGTCGCCTTCTTCACGGCGGCGGTCAGCTTGGCCAGGATCGGCGCTGGCAGATTGGGCGGTGCAAAAAGACCGGTCTGGGAGGTGAAGTCGTAGCCTTTGACGAACTCGGTCACCGCCGGTGCATTGGGATATAGCGGTGAACGCTCGGCCGTCGTCACGGCGAGCAGATGCATGGTGCCCGCCTTGATGTGCGCGCCCGCGCCGTTGAACGCCGTGATGAGAACAGGAACGTCGCCGGCCAGGGCCGCAGGAACCGATTGGCCACTGCCCTTGTACGGCACGTGCATCAGGTCGATGCCCGCACCCGCTTTGAACGCCTCGGCGACGATGTGATGAATGGTGCCCACACCCGAGGACCCGTAGGCGATCTTTCCCGGATTGGCCTTGGCCTCGCGGATCAGGTCCGGCAAGGTCTTGATGTTCGACTTCGCGCTCGAAACTATAAACACCGGTTCGCTCGTGAGCATGGCCACCGGCGTGAAGTCGGTGAGTGGGTTGTAGGGCACGTTCTTGTAGACGTGCGGTGCGATCGACACTGGCCCGGTCTCGCCCATCATCAGGGTGTAGCCATCGGCCGGTGCCTTCGCCACCTGGCCGCCCGCCATGGTTCCGCCGGCACCGGGCCTGTTCTCGACCACGAAGGGCTGACCCATGAGTTCGGTGAGCTTCTGCGCAAGGGCTCGCGCCACGAAATCAGGGCCCCCACCGGCCACGAATCCCAGCACAATCTTGACGGGCTTGTTGGGGTATTCGGCCGCGGAGTTCTGCGCCTGCGCACTCGACACGGTCAGGAGCACTGCCGTAGCCATCAACAGCGAAATTCGATTGAGTCTCATGTCGTCTCCATTCAAACGTGAAGGCGCAAGATGGCGCGCCCGCTGGCAACTTCAATAAAAAAACAAAGCCGAGGTCCCTGCACGCAGGCATCTCTTGACCAGATCTGCTGTCAGGTTTTAGATATCTAAGCGACTAGCTTAAGACCCCCTCGGGGTTTTGCCAACCCGTCTGGATTCAGGACAAACCCGTAGGCTCGGTGTGACGCAGTGCTAAGGTGGCTAAGATAAATGCGGCCCTGAACGAACCGGTGCAAGGGCCCAACACAACAGCAGGCCACATGCGGATTTTTCACACCATTTGTTTGCGCAACGTGCACTTCATTGCTCGACATGACTCGCCCAAGGAGCGGTGGTGAAAGCGCCAGCGGTTCGGCTGGGCGTCATTGGCTTGGGGCGGGCCTTCACCATCATGCTGCCCACGTTCACGGCAGATGCGCGGGTTCAACTGGTGGGCGCCACCGATCCGATCGCATCGGCTCGAACCCGTTTCGAGCAAGACTTTTGCGCGCCCACCTACGCCACTGCCGAGGCACTGTGCGCATCGGCCGATGTGCAGGCCATCTACGTCGCCTCGCCGCATCAGTTCCACGCCGAACACACCTGCCTCGCAGCGGTCTACGGCAAGCACGTGCTGGTAGAAAAGCCCATGGCCATCACGCTTGCCGAATGCACCCGCATGATCGATGCCGCACGCGCGGCAGGCGTGCATCTGCTGGTGGGTCCGAGCCACAGCTACGATCGGCCGATCCAGCGCACGCGAGAGCTCATCGACAGTGGAATTTACGGCCGGGTCCGGATGATCACGGCACTGGATTTCACCGACTTCCTTTACCGCCCGCGCCGACCTGAAGAGCTGGACACGCAAGCGGGTGGGGGCGTGGTGCACAGCCAGGCCGCGCACCAGATGGACGTGGTGCGCATGCTCGGCGGCGGTTTGGTCGATACGGTCCGCGCACACACCGGCGCCTGGGATGCGTCGCGCCCGACCGAAGGCGCTTACAGCGTTTTGATGGGTTTCGAAGGCGGGGCGTTTTGCAGCGCCACCTACAGTGGCTACGGCCATTACGACAGCGATGTGTTGATGGACAACGTCAGCGAATCGGGTCTGCCGAAATCGGCTGCCGACTACGGATCGGCACGGCGCAAGCTCTACAGCCAGCAAGTTTCCGCCGAGGCCGAAGCCGCAATGAAGGCGGCGCGCAACTATGGTGGCGCCAACTACACGCCTGCGGCCAGCACCGCGGAGAACCTGGCGCATCAGCACTTCGGCCACCTCGTCGTCAGTTGCGACAAGGCCGATCTGCGGCCTACGCCACGGGGCATTGCAATCTATGGTGACGACACGCACCACGTCGAGCCGCTTGCGCCGCCCGGGTGGCCACGTAAGGAAGTGATCGACGAGTTGTATGCCGCGGTAATGGAAGGCAAGCCCCCCGTGCATGACGGCGAATGGGCGCGTGCCACGACCGAGATATGCCTGGCGATCCTGGAGTCGGCAAAGTCGGGCCGCGAGGTGACGCCGCAGTGGCAGGTAGCTCCCGGAAAACCTCAAGCAGGATGACCCGCAACACTCCCAAGGTCGCGGGGGAGGCTAGCGCTTCACACGGTCGAGCAGGTGTTGCCTCAGCAGGGTCAAGCGGTCGTTACCCCAGAAAAGCTCGCCGTCGACCACAAAGCTGGGCACGCCGAAGATGCCCAGCGCATGGGCTTCACGGGCCAGTGCCTCCACCTGCAAGTGGGTGCTTTCACTTTCAAGCTGAACGGCAAATACCTCCCGCGACAGGCCACATTCTCTGGCGATGTCGCAACACGTGCTGGCGTCGATCCGTTGGCTTGGCATCGCGAAGACTTCTGTGAGCAGCGCGCGACCAAAGGACTCCGCGGCGCCCATTGCGGCCGTGCAGGCCCGCGCCATCAGTGCGTGATCGACCTCGACGCGGCCAGAAGGCTCGAAAAAAGGAACGCCATAAAAAGCCGCCCAACGCTCGGCATCCTGCTGGCGCCATGCCCGGCTGTATTGGCCCGACCGTGATGGCCCCTCGAAGGGTGACTGGCCCCGCAAGTTCAGCACCATGGGCACGTCGAGCGGCACCCAGTCGAAGGCCGCACCCGTGGCGGCGGTCAACGCAGCTATTTGCGTGGCGGCCAAGTAGGAATAGCGGCTCGCTCCACCAAAGTAGAAACGGACCGCCGGCAGTTCTGACCGCGCAAGGGTGTCAGGCGAGGTCCGAGCGCCTGGTTCCGCGGCCGCACCTCCCATGCCCTCGGCGTTCAAACTTTCTCGGCTTCCGGCTCCACCTTCGCGGCAGGCGCGTCGGCAATGTCGAGATGCCGCCAGTCCGCGCCCTTGGGCATCATGCCTTCGTAAGAGCGGATCGCCACCTGCGGTATGGGAGAGCTTTGTATCGTGCCGATTGCGGGTCCCCCGCTCTGGAAGCGGTTGACCGCGTCCAGCATGAGCTTGCGAAATTGCACGACGGCCTGATCGCTTGCGCCGAGCAATTCGCCGGTTCGGTCGGCAATGGGGCCCATGGTTTCCCACATCGCCATGTCCTGGTAGGGGATGCCGGTGATGCCGGTGAAGTTGCCTTCCTTCATGGCCACGCGGTCCTGCAGAAAATCGTTGGCCAGCGTGCGCGTTTTCTCATAGCGCTTGTTGACGTCAACGCCAATCGTGGCGCGCATCAGCTTGCGGTATTCGTCCTGGTCGACACCGCCGTCCGGCCCGGGAACCCAGCCGATGAAGTGGAACATGGTGTGCGTGTCGTCGATAGGCACGTTCACGTTGCAGATGTTGTACTGGCTGTTGGGCGGAATCAGCACCGTGAACGGCGCTACGTACACCGTCATTCGAACGTAGTCGAGCGTGGCTGCATTGACGATAGGGCGGCGCAGTGCCGCGTACTTGAAGCCGTAATCGGTAGGCTGCACCTGGATGCGCGGCGCCTTGTCGGTAGATGGCCGCAAAAAGGTCATGCCCTGCGGCTGGGTGCCCGCGCCCACGGCCGGCGTGATATCGGACGAATGCAGCGTCGAAGAATGGGCTGAATCGATCGCACCCTCCAGTACCTGCGCCCAGTTGCAATCGATCTTGATCTTGATGATGCTGAGCTTGGAATCCGGAAACGGCGCGAACGGGGGTGGCTGGAACTCCGGCATCGTTTCGGGCGGGCCCATATACGCCCACACCATGCCAGCGTGCTCGTGCGTGGGATAGCTCCGGACCTTGACCTTCCGGGCCGCGCAACTCTCGGGCGGCTCGGACGGCATCTCCACGACCTCGCCCTTCACGTTGAGCTTCCAGCCGTGGTACAGGCAGCGCAAGCTGTTGTTCTCGTTGCGTCCAAAATGCAGCGAGGCTTTGCGATGGGGGCAGTAGCGATCCATCAGGCCGATCTCGCCATCGGTGTTGCGCCAGGCGACAAGGTCTTCGCCAAACAGCCGCAACGGAACCGGGTCGGAATCCTTGTCAGGGACCTCTTCGGTCAGCAGCGCCGGCACCCAGTGGCGGCGCATCAGCTGCCCCATCGGCGCGTTGCCTTCAACACGGCAGAGCAACTCATTTTCTTCGGCAGTAAGCATGGCGCAGGATCCTTTCGTGATGGCGTGTAGCCGCCAAAGCTGAACAGCCGGCACAAGCTCATTCCTCAAAGAAGAGTTGGGACAACAGCCGACTAACTTAGTCACCTAATTGTTTTCCATACGCACCGCATGTCAAGCGCAAGCGTGAATGTCCTGGTCATCGTTAACCCTTAGCGCTCCGTCAAGAGCGGCGTGAGGTCTATTTACCAGGGGCGCTCGGCGATAATCCGGCGCATGAGCCGCGAGACACAAACCATCATCCAGCACTGGCGCGAAGCCGCGCCGAACGATCGTCTCGCGCACCTCATCAAGGATGCCGCTCGCTCGCTGACACGGGCGCTGCAGGTCCGCATGGCCGAGGCAGGCGTGCCGGTGGGCCACTGGACTTTTCTGCGCGTGCTGTGGGAGTCCGACGGCCTGACGCAGCGCGAGCTGAGCGAAAGAGCGGGTGTGATGGAACCCAGCACCTTCGCCGCCATGCAGGCCATGGAAGCGCTCGGCTACATCACTCGCGAACGGCTGCCCAACAACCGCAAGAACGTGTACATCCACCTCACCCGCAAGGGCCGGGCGCTGGAAAAAAAACTTGTCCCTATCGCCGAGGAAACCAATCGCGTGAGCGTCGAGGGCATTCCCGCGAAAAACATCAGCATCGTGCGCGAAACCCTGCTCCAGATGATCGAGAACCTTGCACGCGACGAGATGGCGCAAGAGCTGGACGAAGCGACCCCTGCGGTTGCCTCGCCAAAGGTCCGTGCAACCAAATCACGCGCCGCTTAATTCCTGACGCGCAGCGGTTCGGGAGTGGTTCGGGCGGCTGCTGTGCATCCCGATCCGCCCTGAGCGAAACCGTTCGGTCGGCGGCAGCGCTTGCACCCGAGGAGACGATCTGTATACTGTATACAGACTTTCCGACACCCTCCGCGCCGAACCATGCCGCCTCATCTCCTCAAGCTCGACACCACGCCCGATCTGGTCGAACAGGTCTACAGGCGCCTGCTCGACGCCATCAGCCAGGGCACGTTGGCCCCAAGCCAGCGCATCACGCAGGAAGAAATCGCCGCACAGCTGTCGGTCTCGCGCCAGCCGGTGCACCAGGCGTTTCGCCAGCTCAAGAAAGACGGCTTCGTGCTGGACGCACCCGGCCGGGGCGTGCTCGTTGCGCCGCTCGATTCTGACCTTCTGCTCAAGGTTTATCAGGTGCGTGGCGCGCTCGACGCGCTCGCCGCACGGCTTGCAGCCGAGAAGTTTTTTCGCATCGACCCCGAGCTGATTGCGAACGGGCGCAAGGCCGCGAAGGGCAAGGACGTGATGGCCATGATCGATGCCGACATGGCCTTTCACCAGGCGATCTATGAAGCCTCCGGCAACGATCTCATTGCGCAAGCGTCGAGCCAGCACTGGTATCACCTGCGCCGCACGATGGGCGCCGTGCTCCAGCAGTCCCGCCAGCGCGGCGCGCTCTGGGACGAGCACGAACGCATTGCAGACGCTATCGCTGCAGGCCGGGGCGATCTGGCTGCCCAGCTCATCGAAGAACACGCCGCCCAGGCCAGCAAGAACCTCGCCGCGCGGCTCGACCAGGTCATCACGGCCGGCCAGCTCAAGGCACAGGCGCCCGACACAACGACAAGCACCCCGCATTCACGACGCCATTTCAACCGAAGGAGACAAGCATGAAACTTACCCCGGAACAGCACGCGCAGTTCGACCGCGACGGCTACCTTTTCTTCCCCAGCCTTTTCACCCCAGAAGAGACCCGCAGCCTGAACGACGCCGTGCCCGAGCTCTACAGCCGTCGCGAAGACTACAACGTCCGCGAGAAAGGCAAGGACGCGGTTCGCACCAACTTTGCCGCCCACATGTACAGCGAGCCTTTCGCCAAGCTGGGCCGGCACCCGCGCATGATCGAGCCGGTTGAAGACCTGCTGGGCGAAAAGCTCTACATGCACCAGTTCAAGATCAACGGCAAGATGGCCTTCGAGGGCGACGTCTGGCAATGGCACCAGGATTACGGCACCTGGCTGAACGACGACATGATGCCGACCGAACGCGCCATGAATGTGGCGATCTTCATGGACGACGTGACCGAGTACAACGGCCCGCTGATGTTCATTCCGGGCAGCCACAAGAAAGGCGTGGTCGATGCCAAGCATGACCTCACCACGACCAGCTACCCGCTGTGGACCGTGGACAACGACCTGATCCGCCAGCTCATCCAGCGCTCGGGTGGCAAGGGCGAATATGACCCAGCCACGGGCAACTGGAAGGGCGGCGGCATCGTGAGCCCGAAAGGCCCGGCCGGCTCCATGATCCTGTTCCACTCGTGCCTGGTGCATGCCTCCGGCAGCAACCTGTCCCCGTTCAACCGGGTCAGTGTCTACCTGAGCCTGTGCGCTGTCAGCAACCACATTCGCCGCCACAAGCGGCCCGAGTACATCGCGCACCGCGACTTCACGCCGATCGAGTGCCTGCCAGACGACTGCCTGCTCAAGGACTACCCGGTCGACCTGCCCTGGAAAGACGGCGTGCCCGCCACCGCTCTGCAGACCTCGATGGATCCGATCGAACCGCAGAAAAAGGCCGCCTGAGCCCGACCGCGTTTCTCGTATCTCAATTCCGTTCGCGCCTGAACGCACGCCCACGCGTGCGGGCTCGGGCACCGCGGCTTTTCACAACCCATGGGCGGGCCCCCAGCGCCCACCCCAGCGGATCAGTCCATGAATCTTTATACGAAACTCCAACAGCGCGAGCGCGACGGCAAGCCGGTCCGCATCGGCCTCATCGGCGCCGGCAAGTTCGGCTCGATGTATCTGGCTCAGGTGCCGCGCACACCCGGTGTACATCTGGTGGCCATTGCCGATCTGTCCCCCGACGCTGCGCGTACCAATCTGGCGCGCGTCGGCTGGAACCCTGCGGCCACGCAGGCCGGGTCGGCGGAAGACGCGCTCAAGACAGGCGGCACCTGGATCACCGATGACTGGCAGGCGCTGGTCACACATCCGCAAATCGATATCGTGGTCGAGTGCACCGGCAACCCGATTGCCGCGGTGGAACACTGCCTGAAGGCATTCGCGCACGGCAAGCATGTCGTGAACGTCACGGTCGAGGCCGATGCATTCTGCGGGCCGCTGCTGGCACGCAAGGCCGCCGAAGCGGGCGTCGTTTATTCGCTGGCGTTCGGCGACCAGCCGGCGCTGATCTGCGACCTCGTCGACTGGGCGCGCACCTGCGGATTCCCAGTCGTCGCCGCTGGTCGTGGACACAAATGGTTGCCGCATTTTTGCGAATCGACACCCGACACCGTCTGGGGCAACTATGGCCTCACGCCCGAGCAGGCCACGCGCGGCGGGCTCAATCCGAAGATGTTCAACAGCTTCCTGGATGGCTCCAAGCCCTCGATCGAATCGACGGCCGTTGCCAACGCCACGGGCCTGACCGTCCCGAGCAACGGCCTGTTGTACCCGCCTGCGAGCGTGGAAGACATTCCCTTCGTGACGCGTCCCATCAGTGAAGGCGGCGTGCTGGAGCGCAAGGGCATGGTCGAGGTGGTCTCGTCGCTGGAAGCGAACGGCCGCAAAATTCCTTACGACATCCGCATGGGGGTCTGGGTCACGGTGGAAGCCGAGACCGAGTACATCAAGAATTGCTTCGAGGAATACAACGCGCATACCGACCCGAGCGGGCGCTACTTCACGCTCTACAAGCGCTGGCACCTCATCGGCCTGGAGGTCGGCGTGTCAGTTGCCAGCGTTGCGCTGCGCGGCGAGCCGACCGGTGTAGCCACTTGCTGGAACGCTGACGTAGTGGCCACCGCCAAGAAAGACCTCAAGCCCGGCGACATGCTCGATGGCGAAGGCGGCTACACGGTCTGGGGCAAGCTCCTGCCGGCCGAAACTTCGCAAAAAATGGGCGGACTCCCGCTGGGACTGGCCCATCAGGTCAAGGTGATTCGCGCCGTCAAGAAAGGCCAGAGCCTGAGCTGGGCAGACGTCGCCATGGACACCTCGACGCCGGCGTACAAAGTGCGCAACGAAATGGAACAGATGTTTGCGCCGCCCGTGGCGAAAGCCGCTTGAGCCCCGCGTCGACACCCTCCTCGCCGTCCAAAGTTGCGCTGCTGGGCACGGGCCGCATGGGTTTTCCGATGGCGCGCCGGCTGTGCGAAGCCGGCTTCGAGGTTCATGTATGGAACCGCTCACGAGGCAAAGCTGAAGCTCTGTCCGCATCCGGCGCGACCGTGCATGACTCGGCTGCCGCAGCCGCCGCGAAAGCCGACGTGCTGGTGAGCATGCTCGAGAACGGCGCCGTGGTCGAAGACGTGCTGTTTGCGCAGGGCGTGGCAGAGGCGTTGCCGCGAAATGCGCTCGTGATAGACATGGCGTCGATCAAGCCGCGCGAAGCCCGCGACCATGCGGCCCGGCTTCAAGCGCTGGGAGTGCGGCACCTCGACGCGCCCGTTTCAGGCGGGACCGTCGGCGCCGAAGCAGGAAGCCTGGCCATCATGGTGGGCGGCTACGCCGCCGACTTCGATGCCGCTGCTCCGGTGTTCGCCGTATTTGGCCGCGCCACGCACGTCGGCCCCCATGGCGCCGGCCAGTTGGCCAAACTCGCCAACCAGATGATCGTGGGCATCACGATCGGCGCGGTGGCTGAAGCGCTGCTTCTCTGCCAAAAGGGAGGCGCCGACATGGCCAAGGTGCGCGAAGCCATCGGCGGCGGTTTCGCGGCAAGCCGCGTGCTCGAGCTGCACGGCCAACGCATGGTCGAGCGCGACTTCGCGCCGCGTGCGCGCATGTCGGTGCAACTCAAGGACATGCGCAACGCACTGGCTACCGCCGAGGAGATGGGTTTCGACGCGTGCCTGACGGGCCTCCTTGAACAGCTCTACGCCGATGGCATCGAGCACGGCCTGACAGACCTCGATCACTCGGGCCTATTTGTGGAGCTTGCGCGCCGCAATGGGATGCCGGGCTGAAGCGCCCGGGTCAATAAGTCGCTGCGCCGGCTTCTTGCCAGCGTAACCAAGGCTCAAGGCTGCGGGAAACCGCGGCCCTAATATGAGCGCCGAGTCAAAGAATGTCGAAGTGCGTCAGCACATTGCCCGGGAAAGTCACGGCACTCGCATTGGGTACGTCGAAGGCCGGCCCCAGCGGCGCGAAAGGAAATGCCACGCGCTCGGCCGCAGCAGGGGTGACGCCACCACCGACGACCTCGGCGGCAACCAGCGCAAGTCCCGCAAGCAGGACCAATAAACCAACAGCTCTCTGAATAGACATGACCACTCCTCCCTGTTTTCAACCTAGAGGTCAGTGGAATCGGCCTTACGGGCTGCGAAAAGCCGGCCACACTGGAGGCTTCACGCGGATCTGCCCATGTCAGCCTCGCAGCATGGACAAGGGCGGCACTGCGGAAAAGTCTGGCGCTGGGTCTAGAAACGCCGTCACATCGGTGCTGCCGCCGCCCGTTCCATTACCGATGAAGCAGGTGAGTCTGAACCCGATCTTTTGTGTTTTGCAAGACATGCGTAACGCGATGTTCACGCGCACGTCTGGCGTTGATCGACACTCAGTCGCGCTGCACCTTGAACACGGCGCGGCTGGCGCGGCCGTTCGGCCAGAAGCGGATCTCCTCGCCGTCCTGCAGCCCGAACTGGTCAAGTATTTTCAGCCCGTTCTTGCGCGCCAGCGCTTCGAAATCGCGCAACGTGCCCACGCGGATGTTGGGCGTGTCGTACCACTGGTATGGCAGGACTTTGGTCACGGGCATGCGGCCGCGCAACACGGCCAGGCGGTTAGGCCAGTGGCCGAAATTGGGGAACGCGACGATGCCCATACGGCCCACCCGAGCCGTTTCACGCAGCATCACTTCGGCGTTGCGCAGGTGCTGCAAGGTGTCGATCTGCAGCACCACGTCGAACGAGCGGTCGGCGAACATCGACAGCCCTTCTTCGAGGTTGAGCTGAATGACGTTGACGCCCCGTGCCACGCAGGCCTGGACGTTGACGTCGTCGATCTCGACGCCGTAGCCCGAACAACCACGCTCACGAATCAGGTGGTCGAGCATGGCGCCGGTGCCGCAGCCGAGGTCGAGCACGCGCGAGCCCACGGGAACGAGCCGTGCAATCGACAGCCAGTCGGGCAAGGGCGAGCCTGGAATTGGGGACGTGCTGCTCATGACGCCACCTTGCTGGCGAAATAGGAGCGCACCACGTTCATGTATCGGTTGTCGTCCAGCAAAAATGCGTCATGCCCGTGCGGAGCGTCGATCTCGGCGTAGCTCACGTCGTGCTGGTTGTCCAGCAGCGCCTTGACGATCTCACGGCTGCGCGCGGGAGAAAAGCGCCAGTCGGTCGTGAAGCTCACGATGAGGAACCGGGCTTTCGCCTTTGCAAACGCGCGGCTCAGGTTACCCTCATGCGCTGACGCTGGGTCGAAATAGTCCAGTGCACGGGTGATCAGCAAATACGTATTGGCATCGAAATACTCGCTGAACTTGTCGCCCTGGTAGCGCAGATAGCTCTCGATCTGGAACTCCACATCCTGAGTCGAATAGCGGTAGGCCGAAGGATTTTTGTCGGACGCGCTACCGGGGTCGGAGCGCAACTGCCGGCCGAACTTCTCGTTCATTACATCGTCGCTCAGGTAGGTGATGTGGCCGATCATCCGCGCAATGCGGAGCCCCCTGCGCGGCAGCGCGCCATGGCGCAAATAGTGGCCCTCGTGAAAGTCGGGGTCGGTGACGATGGCACGGCGGGCGACTTCGTTGAAGGCGATGTTCTCGGCCGTCAGGTTGGGGGCACTGGCCACCACCACCGCATGCCCGACCCGGTCGGGATATTGCAGCGTCCAGCTCAGCGCCTGCATGCCGCCGAGGCTGCCGCCCATGACCGCAGCCAATTTGTGAATGCCCAGTTCGTCGAGCAGCCGGGCTTGCGCATCGACCCAGTCTTCGACCGTGACGACTGGAAAATCGGCGCCGTAAACCTCCCCGGAGTCCGGATTGATCTGCATCGGCCCGGTCGAGCCGAAGCACGAGCCCAGGTTGTTCACGCCGATCACGAAAAAACGGTCTGTATCCAGCGGTTTGCCGGGGCCGATCATGGTGTCCCACCAGCCTTGCGACTTGTCGATCACGTTGCCGAATTCGTCCTGGTAGACGCCGGCCACGTGATGCGAGGCGTTGAGCGCATGGCAGATTAGGACTGCGTTGGACTTTTCGGCGTTCAGCGTTCCGTAGACTTCATAGCTCAGGTCGTAGTCCCGCAAACTCGCGCCGCTCCTGAGCGCAAGCGGAGTCGCGAAGTGCATGCTGAGCGGCGTTGCAATGAGAGGCAAGGGCGGCACCTGAAAAACAAAAACCCGGCATCGCTAAAGCGAGTCCGGGTCGGGATTTCGTCTTTAGCAGTATTTTTAAAGCGCCCGCAAGCGGAGCAAATCGGCGCGTAGCCCGAAGTATATCAACCGGGCGGTCAGCCAACGGGCAAAGCCAGCGCCAGCACGCCCAGCACCGCGAACACGAGTGCCGAGACGATGTGGACCACGCGTAGGGGAACCATTCGAGTGACACGCTCGCCAAGCCAGACCACCGGAACGTTCGCCAGCATCATGCCCAGAGTGGTGCCTGCGACTACGCCGACATAGTTGTCGAAGCGGGCCGCCAGCATGACGGTCGCTATCTGCGTCTTGTCACCCATTTCCGCCAGGAAAAAAACCACGACCGTCGTGCCGAACACGCCAAGCCGTGGTGCCGCGGCAGCCCCTTCACCTTCGTCGAATTTATCGGGGATCAGCATCCAGACTGCCATGGCAAGAAAGGAGATGCCCAGTCCCCATCGCAGCACCTGCGGGCTGACTAGGGTGTTGACCCACGCACCCAGCGCACCGGCCATTGCGTGATTGGCCAAGGTGGCGACAAGTATGCCCAGCACGATAGGCCAGGGCTTACGAAAACGTACGGCGAGGATCAAGGCCAGCAACTGCGTCTTGTCGCCCATTTCCGCGAGCGCGACGATGCCGGTTGAGAGGAGAAAAGCTTCCACGAATGACTCCAGCCGGACATGAACCCAAAGACTGCGCAACTCCTCCGGCCACGGGCACCGGACGTCCGGCTCGCCCTGGAGGCTGCGCAGTCAAAGGTCTCGCCAAGTCGATCCATTTGCGCCATGTCGGCCTTGCGGCCGTCAAGTGTGTTGACGCAAACCCCTCTCGCTTTCGGAGGGCGGCTACTCCCCAATGACAGGCCTGCATTTTAGCAGCAGCCGAGGACAGACTCCGCACTGTTTAGGCGCATTTCTTGCTTGGTTTTGGTGCGACGCGATTTCGATCGCGTATTTGCACCAAATCAACTCATTTCGCCAAGGAAAAGTTCATGGAAGCACTAAAACAGGGCTCTGACGCCTTGTTCATTTTGTTGGGCGGCATCATGGTGCTCGCCATGCATGCCGGTTTTGCATTTCTGGAACTGGGGACGGTCCGGAAAAAGAATCAGGTCAATGCACTGGTCAAGATCCTGACCGATTTCTCGGTGTCCACGGTTGTCTACTTTGTCGTCGGCTACAGCGTGGCTTATGGCACCCACTTCTTCGTGAGTGCCGACGTCCTTGCCGCACGCAACGGGTTCGAACTGGTCAAATTTTTCTTCTTGCTGACCTTCGCCGCCGCGATCCCCGCGATCATCTCGGGCGGGATTGCAGAACGGGCGCGCTTCTATCCGCAGCTTCTGGCCACGGCGGTGATCGTCGGCTTCGTGTATCCATTTTTCGAAGGCATTGCCTGGAATAAGCATTTCGGCGTGCAGGCATGGATCAAGGCGCTCACGGGTGACGAGTTCCATGATTTCGCCGGATCCATCGTCGTGCACGCAGTGGGCGGCTGGCTGGCACTGCCGGCAGTGTTGATGCTAGGAGCGCGAAGCAACCGCTACCGCAAGGACGGGGCAATATCCGCCCACCCGCCCTCGAACATCCCCTTCCTGGCACTCGGCGCGTGGATTCTGACGGTTGGCTGGTTCGGTTTCAACGTCATGAGCGCCCAGACGATCGACAAGATGTCTGGCCTTGTCGCCGTAAATTCCCTGATGGCCATGGTCGGCGGAACGCTTGCAGCCCTTGCGCTCGGCAGGAACGACCCGGGTTTCGTTCACAACGGCCCCCTGGCCGGTTTGGTCGCGGTCTGCGCGGGTTCGGACCTGATGCACCCGCTCGGCGCTCTGGCCACAGGCGCCATTGCCGGTGCCGTGTTTGTCTCGATGTTCACGCTCACGCAAAACCGCTGGAAGATCGATGACGTCCTGGGTGTTTGGCCCTTGCACGGACTGTGTGGGTTGTGGGGCGGCGTTGCGGCCGGGATCTTCGGTTCACGGGCGCTGGGTGGACTGGGAGGCGTCAATATTTCTGCCCAATTGATAGGCAGCGTGATGGGCGTTTTGTGGGCCAGCCTGAGCGGGATCGTCCTCTACGCGGTACTCAAGCGGACAGTAGGCCTGCGGCTCACCCAGGAAGAAGAATTCGAGGGCGCAGACTTGTCGATTCACAAGATCGGCGCTACGCCTGATCGGGAAGTCAACTGGTAGAGCGGCAGGCTGAAGTGCTCCAACTGGCGCCTAGCCAGCCCAAACAGGGAAGTTTGTGAGCGCAAACATTCTCCGGAGTCCCCGGAATATCGGTAAACTCGCCTTCATGTGCTCCATTGCGGACATGCGAGCGCGCAACGACGTCTGTCGCCTGGGCGGGCTTGGCCGAGTCTAGGTACTTACGATAGTTGCGTCCAATTAACCGTTATGGCGCATAATGTCAGGCGTGCGGGTGTAGAACATCCGCACAGGTTAGGTGATCGGTCAGTTTCGCGCGCTACAGCGGTACGTTTGAAGATTTGTTGTGCTTTCGGGACCCCATCGCTTTCATTTATGTGTATTTAGAGGAGTCCCTCAATGGGCAACAAACTTTACGTCGGCAACCTGCCTTACTCGGTGCGTGACGAAGACCTGCAACAATCTTTTGGCCAATTTGGCGCTGTCACCAGCGCTAAAGTCATGATGGAACGCGACACGGGTCGCTCCAAAGGCTTTGGCTTTGTCGAAATGGGCAGCGATGCAGAAGCCCAGGCAGCTATCAACGGCATGAACGGTCAGCCTTTGGGCGGCCGTAGCGTTGTCGTGAACGAAGCACGTCCGATGGAGGCTCGTCCTCCACGTAGCGGCGGCTTCGGCGGTGGTGGTGGTGGCGGCGGCTACGGTGGTGGCGCTGGCGGCGGCGGCGGCGGTGGCCGTTCCGGTGGCGGCGGCTACGGCGGCGGCAGCGACGGCGGTTTCCGCAGTCCTTACGGCGGTGGCGGTAGCGGCGGTGGCCGTTCCGGCGGCGGCGGCGGCGGTGGACGCGGCGGCTACTAAGCCCTGCAAATTCAGTCCCCCGCTTAAAGCGGGTCAGACACCCCGACCTGTGACCTGATCACGGGTCAGATCAAAGGCTTCAAGACTTGGTTTTGAAGCCTTTTTTCGTTGCCCGACAATCCAGCATGCGCACTCCTGATTGGACCCGGATCGACCTTGTCATTTTCGACATGGATGGAACCCTGTACGACCCGCCCCGACTGCGCGCGGCCATGCTGCTTCAACTTCTTATCCACGCAGTTAAAAATGGCAGCCTCGACACCCTGAAGGTCTTGAGAACGTTTCGACGCCTGCGTGAGCGACTGGCCGATCATCCGGGCGAAGACTTCGACCTCCTTCAATACACACTCACCGCCCAGCGCCACGGCAAGAGCCCCGAAGTGATTCGGTCCATCGTGCATGAATGGATGGAAGAGCGCCCTCTTCCCTTTCTGAGGGCTTGCCGCGTGCCGCATGTAGAGCGGCTCTTCAAGGGTCTGGCCGAAGCGGGCAAATCAGTGGCCGTGCTTTCAGACTATCCGGCAAGACTGAAGCTTCACGCTCTTGAGTTAGAAGCCAATTTGGTGGTGTGCGCATCGGACCCGGGGGTGATGCGCCTCAAGCCCGACCCTGCGGGGATTCTTGAAATTTTGAAACGGACGGGCGTGGCGCCTGAACGATGCCTGATGGTCGGTGACCGCAGCGACCGGGATGGCGAGGCCGCGCGCCGGGCTGGCGTGCAGGCATTCATCAGATCGCGCAAGCCTTGCACGGGATTTGCCACTTTCGAGTCGTTCGACGATGCCATGTTCGAGGCGGTCCTCGCCACGCCGCTCCAGTCACGCCGCGTCGGCATTTAAGCGGCTCAGGGGTCGGTTTGCCGGCGCTTGCGGGGCCGGCCGGCCAACAGCCTGTCGAAGAGCGGGTTGGGCAAGGCCCGCAGCAGCTTGGCGACCACGCCCATCTGCCATGGAATCACGCGATAACTCACGCCTGCTTCAATAGTCTTGAAGGCAGCTTGGGCAAAGTCCAGGGGCTGCATGAGGAAAGGCATGGAGTAGCGGTTTTTTTGCGTGAGCGGCGTGTCGATATAGCCGGGACAGATCGTCACCACGCGCAGTCCGGCAGGTCTGAGCTCGCCCCGCAAACTCTCGCAGTAGCTGATTACCGCTGCCTTGCTGGAACAGTAAGCACCATGGCCGGGCAAGCCGCGTATGCCGGCCACGCTGCCAATGCCCACCAGGGTGCCAGAACCACGCGCGATCATGGGCTTGATGAAAGGATGAAAGCTCGCCGCGAGGCCCACGTTATTGGTGGCCAGCGTGGCGCGCAGCACCTCCAGGTCCGAACGCTCGGCCGTGTCCATGCCAATGCTGATGCCAGCGTTGGCAATGACGATGTCGGGCACACCTTGCTGCGCAAGGCAATGCATGCCTGCAGCAACTATGCTGTCGACCTCGTTGACATCGGCGCCGTAGACACTGAGCTCACTGTCCCCAATTCCACAGGTCGACGCCCAGGCCCGCACGTCATCGACCCGGCGGGCTGACAGCGCCAGTCGAAAACCTGCCTGGTGGTAGCGCAACGCCAGCGCCTGGCCAATGCCGCTGGACGCGCCTGTGATGAACACGAGCCTCTTCATTCGGCGCAAGTTTCATCCACCCACACGCCAGGCTTAATGCGCGCCGTTGGCGGGGTCTCGTCAGCGGACAGAGGGCACCTGGGCGCGCGTAGCGTCTGGCATGAAAACCCCCCTTACCCGCCCCCTGAGCTCGGCCACCTGATCCAGATGGTCATACGAGAACTGGTCCCCGGTGAAACGGTCGTTACCGCGAATCAAAACTACAGGCAAATGCGACTTGACCCGCTCTTCATTGACGAAAACGTGCAGGAATTCGCCCCTGAACTCCAGCCGCGGCAATGGGGTACCGTCCGCCTTATTCCAGGCTTCGCGAACCACGACGGCGTCGCCCATGAGCTGCACTTCGGAGCCCGAGTCATTGGTCAGTCCGCGCTTGGCCGTGGATGTGGTGACGCGCCCATCGGGGCCGACGGAGCGAACGCGCACCTGGTCGACCTCCAGGGTTTGCGTGTCAGGATAGTGGCGCGCTTCGGAACCGGTCAATTCGCTTTTGAGCCGACCCGCTGGATCGAACGTTTTGACGGTCGCGCGGCGCATGAAGTAGTCCACCTCATGCGATTCGCTGCGAGGGCCCTCGGGCGCTACAGGAGCTGGAGTGTTGCGCACCAGCCAGTAGGTGGTCAGCGCCAGCGCACCCATCATGAGCAAGGGCAAATACAGCGCCACCCGGTCCCACAAGGCCAGTAGCTTGCGCCAGGGCGACAGTCGTTTCCGGGCTGGCGGCTTTAGGCCGACTCCGGCCGAGGTCACGACGGCGTTCACTGGCTGAACTCCCGCAAAAGGTCGACGTACCTGCCCGAGCCCACCAAGAGCAGGTCGCAAAATTCCCTTACCGCACCATGACCGCCGGGCACACCCGTCGTGAAATGTGCAATGGCCTTGACCTCGGCGTGTGCGTTGGCCGGAGCGCAACTCAGTGCGGCTCGGCGCATGACGGGCAAGTCTGGCCAATCGTCGCCCATGGCCGCCGCTTGCGACCAGTCCAGGCCCAGGGCGGCAAGGCTTTGCTCGGCGGCAGGCCGTTTGTCCTCGGTCCCAAAATACGCGTGCGCCACGCCCAGCGATTCCAGCCGAGCCCGCAAGACGAGGCTGTCGCGGCCGGTGATCACCACGGGCGTGATCCCCACGCGTTGCAAGAGCTTTAGGCCATGCCCGTCAAGCGTATGAAAGCGCTTGATGAGCTCGCCGGCTGAATAAAGTCGATCGGCTGGTGCCTGCGCACGCGCGTCGTGGGCCGGGTACTCGCTGAAGTAAAGCCCGCCGTCGGTCAGGACGCCGTCGACATCGAAAAACGCCACCTTGATGGCAGCGGCCTTGAGCAAAAGCTCAGGCGCAAACTGCAGCACAGGTGCGAGCGGATGCAAGCGGGATTGGGCCGAATCCATGTCAGATCACCTTCGCCCGCATCAGGTCATTGGTGTTGATCGCGCCGCACAAGCGCCCGGCTTCATCGACCACCAGAACGCTCGTGATGCGATGCTGCTCCATGAGCGCGACGGCCTCCACTGCAAGCGCCGTAGCGGGCAGGGTACGGGGATTCGCATGCATGACGTCACCGGCCTTTAACGAACGAAGATCCTCGCCTTTTTCTACCAGCCGGCGCAAATCGCCATCGGTAAAAATCCCCAGTACCCGCTGATCATCGTCCACCACGGCGGTGGCGCCCAGGCCCTTCAGGCTCATTTCCCGCATCAGCTCGCTGAATCCCGCCCCTTGCCTGACGCTCGGCACCGCATCGCCGCCGCGCATGACGTCGGCCACATGGGTCAAGAGCTTTCGGCCCAGCGAGCCCCCCGGGTGTGACCGGGCAAAGTCCTCTTCGCGAAAACCGCGCGCATCGAGCAGGGCAACCGCGAGCGCATCGCCCAGCGCGAGTTGGGCGGTCGTGCTGGCCGTGGGCGCTAGATTCAAGGGGCAGGCCTCTTGCGCCACGCTCGAATCGAGCACCACGTTGGCATGGCGCGCCAGGGTCGAGCCAGCGCCACCGGTGAGCGCCACCACAAAGACTTTCTGGCGGCGCAGGGCCGGCAGGACAGACGTGAGCTCATCGCTCTCGCCACTGTTGGAGATGGCCAGCACCACATCAGCCGCCGTGATCATGCCGAGGTCGCCATGGCTGGCCTCGGCCGGATGCACGAACAAGGCCGGCGTGCCGGTTGAGGCCAGCGTCGCCGCGATCTTCCGGCCGATGTGACCGCTCTTGCCCATGCCCATCACGACAACCCGTCCGGTGCATGCCAGCATCTTCTGCACGGCGTGCGAGAACTCGGGGCCCACACGAGAGGCGAGGTTCAGGACGGCGGCGGCCTCGATCTCGAAAGTTTTTTTCGCCAGGGCGATCGCCTGCGCTGCGTCGAAGACGGCCCGGTTCATGGTCATCCGTGCATTCTATCGACGCACGCCCGCTTCGCTTGCTCCCTTCGCTTACCCTCCGTGCTCGCCTGCCAGGCACCCCTGAGAGCGCGCACGGGTCATATCCATCAGCTACCATCCATCGATGTCCGGCCTCGAACTTACCTTGTTCTACTTGCTGGCCGCAGTGATGGGTGTGGTGGTGTGCCGGTCGCTCAAACTGCCTCCCATGCTCGGCTACCTCGCGGTCGGCGTGGTAATCGGCCCGAATGCGCTGGCGCTGGCCCAGGATGCCGACGGGGTCAGGCACCTCGGCGAGTTCGGCGTGGTCTTCCTGATGTTCGTGATCGGGCTCGAGTTCAACCTGCCGAAGCTGCGTTCGATGCGAAAGCATGTGTTCGGGCTCGGTCTGTCTCAGGTCGTGCTCACGATGGTCCTGGCCATTTCCGGCTCGCTGGCGCTGGCGCTGATGCTGCCCCATATCTGGAAAATGTCCTGGCAAAGCGCGGTGGCGCTTTCCGGCGCCATTGCGATGAGCAGCACGGCGCTGGTGGTCAAGCTGCTGGCGGAGCGGCTGGAACTGGAGTCCGAACACGGCAAGCGCGTGATGGGCGTCCTTCTTTTTCAGGACTTGGCCGTGGTGCCCTTGCTGGTGCTTATTCCTGCTTTGGGGTCGCCGCCCGATCAGCTCTTTGCCGCGCTCGGTCTTGCGCTGCTCAAAGCGGCGGTGCTGGTGGGACTGCTCCTGGCGGGCGGCCAGCGCGTCATGCGCTGGTGGCTGACGCTGGTGGCCCGGCGCAAGAGCGAAGAGCTCTTCGTGCTCAACCTTCTGCTCGTGACACTCGCGCTGGCATGGCTGACCGAGCTTGCCGGGCTCAGCCTGGCACTGGGCGCATTCATCGCCGGCATGCTGATTTCGGAGACCGAATTCAAGCATCAGGTCGAAACCGATATCCGTCCCTTCCACGACGTGCTGCTCGGCCTGTTTTTCATCAGCATCGGCATGATGCTCGACTGGCATTCGGTGGTATCGAACCTGCCGCTGGTGGCCGCGCTGCTCGTCATACCTGTGCTGTTCAAGCTGGTACTTGTCACTGCGCTGGCGAAGCTTTTCGGAGCGCCCGACGGGGTTGCGCTCAGGACAGGGCTCTACCTCGCACAGGCTGGCGAGTTCGGCTTTGTGCTCCTGAGCCTCGCGCAGGATCGCAAGCTCGTTCCTCCGGAACTGCTCAATCCGATTCTGGCGAGCATGGTGCTGTCGATGCTGGCAACGCCCTTCATCATCTTGTACAGCAACACCATCGTGATGAAGCTGGTCAGCAGCGAATGGTTGCAACAGTCTTTGCAGATGACGAGCATTGCGCGCAAAAGCATCAACACCACGGGCCACGTGATCATTTGCGGCTTCGGGCGTTGCGGCCAAAACCTGGGGCGCATGCTCGATGGCGAAGGCATTCCGTACATTGCCCTGGACCTCGACCCTGACCGGGTTCGGCAGGCAACGGCGGCCGGCAACTCCGTGGTGTTCGGCGATGCGGTGCGGCTTCAATCGCTCATTGCGGCGGGCCTGGGCCGGGCCAGTGCGGTGGTCATCACCTACCTGGACACGGCCAGCGCCATCAAGGTCCTGGGCAATACACGCGCCCATGCACCCGCTGTGCCCGTGATCGTCCGCACGGTCGACGACATCGATCTCGAGAAGCTCCAGGCGGCTGGCGCCACGGAAGTCGTGCCCGAAGCGATCGAGGGCAGCCTGATGCTCGCCAGCCATGCGTTAGCGCTGGTGGGAGTCCCCATGCGGCGCGTGATCCGCGTGGTGCAGGAGCAGCGTGACGCGCGCTACAACCTGCTGCGAGGCTATTTCCACGGTGCGGACGATGACACGGCCAATGAACTTGAACAGGCGCGCCTGAGCACCGTGACACTGCCGCTGGCGAGCCGCTGTCACGGCAAGATGCTGGCCACGCTCGATCTTGAGCGAACGGGCGTGCGCGTCGCGAGCTTGCGCCGAAGCAATGGCGTCCGGCCCGCTGTAGACGGCACCACCGTGCTGCAAGACGGCGACACACTGGTGCTGTCGGGCAAGGCCGAAGCCATCGCCCTGGCCGAGGAGCAGCTGCTTCGCGCGGCGCACTGAGCTGGTAAATCCCTGTTGCCGAATCGGCCGCCGCTTTTGGCGATGATGGCGTGTCATCTCGTCATCCTTAACTGCGCCTTCCCGAACGATGTTGCGCTCCTCCTCATGAACCGACGAACTGCTTTCCTGCGCTCCCTGGCCCTGATTTGCGCCACGCGGCCGTGCTTTGACGCTGCGGCGCAGACTCAGACGGACGAACTGCAGCAGGCGCTGCGGCGGGGTGGCTGCGCACTGGTGCTGCGCCACGCGCAAACCGAGTCCGGCATCGGCGACCCACCGGGTTTTCGCCTGGATGCCTGCAGCACACAACGAAACCTGAGCGCCGAGGGCAAGGGACAGGCGCAAAAAATTGGCGTCTGGTTCAAGGCCCGCGGGCTGGAACCCCAGCGGGTCTACTCAAGTGCCTGGTGTCGCTGCAAAGATACGGCCGATCTGGCGTTTGGCAGGCACATCCTTTTGCCCGAGCTCAATTCAACCTTTGAAGCGCGTAGCTCGCAGGAAGCCCAGACTGCGGGCTTGAAAATTCGGCTGGCGAACCTGACGCCCGGTAATTTTGAGGTGTGGATCACCCATCAGGTCAATATTTCGGCCCTGACGGGCCGGGGACCGTCCATGGCAAGCGGGTTCATCGTGGGGCGGCGCGGCGAGGTCGTTGCGCCCTTCTCCGTGACTTGAAATCAATGGCCCGAGGACCGCTCTCGTTTCTCAGGTGACGGCAACCCGCTTGAGGCGGTTATACAACCTTCGCGCCATGACTGAAGCCAGGGCCAGCCCCAGTTCCAGCGCGATCGGGCTGTGGCGGTTCGACAATTCCGAAAACCGCAGGGGTGTCAGGCACCAGAGCTTGCTGTTGCCTGAGGCCTGGACGGTTGCATTGCGCGGTTGATGGGCAAAGAACGAGCCTTCACCCACGACCGATCCTGACGCGACGATAGCCATTCGAACCCGGCCTTTTTCATCCTCGTAATGAACGCTCAAAGCGCCGGTTTCTACGAGAAAGAGCGTGCGATCGGTCGAGCCCTTGGTGAACAGCACTTCGGCGTCGGAGGCCAGCATGGGCTTGAGGTAGGCGCTCAAGATCTCCCAGTTCGGCTCGCTGAACTGGCAACGCAGGGCGTCCATCGCATGGCTCTGGTCGATGGCCCGCGCGAGGTCGAGGATTTTGAAACGTGGAGCCGTGACTGGGGTGTTCATTTGCGCAACCATAGCAACTCAGCCGTGGCTCGGCAATATCGTTAACGTACGCTTACATGCGGCCGGCGCTTGGTTATCACCCCGAATTACTTGCCGATGCAGAATCTCGAGAAGATCTCACCCAGCAAATCATCCGAAGTGAACTCGCCGGTGATCTGGTCCAGCGCCAGTTGCGCCTGGCGCAAGTCTTCGGCCAGCAGGTCCAGCGCCGGGCGTGTTGCCTGCAGTTGGGACATTCCCTGCTCGAGTTGCCCCTTGAGGTGATTCAGGGCGCGGACATGCCGCTCGCGTGCCATGAACAGTCCCTCGGGCGCAGATTGCCAGCCCACCGCGTCCAGCAGGCGTTGCCTCAACTGCGCGAGGTTTTCGCCGGTGCGCGCAGAAATCACCAGACCCTCACGCGCCTGTGCAGCCGCCTCTGTCGAGACGGCGTCCGACTTGTTCCAGACATGAATCACGGTGGCGCCGGTCATCAGCCGCGCGTTGAGCGAAGCCATCAGATGCGCATCGAGTGCGACGTAGCGTTGCGCAACTTCCGGCTGCGCCGGTGTGTGCTGGCGCGTGAGATCGTGCAAAAAAAGCACTGCGTCGGCAGATTCGATTTCTTGCCAGGCACGCTGGATGCCGATCTTTTCCACCTCGTCGATCAGCGAGTCGTCGCCCGTGTCCTGGTCAAGACGCAGGCCAGCCGTGTCCACAACGTGCAGCGGCACCCCTTCAATTTGAATGAGCTGGCTCACCTTGTCGCGGGTCGTCCCGGCAATCGGTGTGACGATCGCCAATTCGGCGCCCGCCAGGGCATTGAGGAGCGAGCTCTTGCCCGCGTTGGGCTGGCCCGCAATCACCACCTTGATACCTTCGCGGAGGATAGCGCCCTGCCTGGCCTGCGCATGTACCGCATCGACGCTGGCTTGAAGTCCACGCAACTGGCCTGCGGCATCGGCCTGCTGGAGGAAGTCGATGTCTTCTTCAGGAAAGTCCAGCGTCGCCTCGACCAGCATGCGCAAGCGAATCAGCCGATCCCGCAGTGCGCCGATTTCGCGCGAAAAGTCGCCCGAAAGCGAACGCGCCGCCGACCGCGCAGCAGTTTCGGTGCTGGCGTCGATCAGATCCGCCACCGCCTCGGCTTGCGCCAGGTCGATCTTGTCGTTCAGGAAGGCGCGCTCCGTAAATTCGCCCGGCTCTGCCAGGCGCAAGCCGGGAAGCCGGACCGCACCGTCTGATGGCCTCACCTCGCCCGCGAGCTCGAGGCAGCGCGCCAGCAAGAGCTGCAACACCACCGGACCGCCATGGCCCTGCAACTCCAGCACGTCCTCGCCGGTGTACGAATGTGGCGCGGGAAAAAACAGAGCCAGACCATGGTCTATGGCCTTGCCCAGCGCGTCCTTGAACGGGAGATACGTGGCGTGCCGCGGCGCGAGCGACCGGCCACACAGCGCTTCGGCCAGCTCCGACAGGCCTTTGCCGGACACGCGCACGATGCCGACCGAGCCCCGTCCGGGTGCCGTCGCGATAGCAACGATGGGGTCGTGATGTCGGGCAAGCATGCGCTGATCTTAAGTTGAGCTGCTGACGCGCCGCACAAGAAAAAAGGGCCGCATGGCGACCCTTTTTTGGCGGCAGCGTCCTGCCTTATTTGAACTTAGGCAGATTGAACTGCGGGGGTACACCCATCCGAGTGTTGATAACCCACTGCTGCGCAATCGACAGGACGTTGTTGGTAATCCAGTACAGCACGAGGCCGGCCGGGAAAAAGAAGAACATCACGCTGAAAATCAGGGGCATGAACCACATCAGCTTGGCCTGCATCGGGTCCGGCGGCGCGGGGTTGAGCGCGGTCTGCAGCATCGTGGTGAGCGCCATGATGACCGGCAGGATGTAGAACGGATCGGGGGCAGACAAATCATGGATCCACAAGACCCATGGCGCGTTGCGCATCTCGACGCTGGAAAGCAGCACCCAGTACAGCGCAATAAATACCGGAATCTGGACCATGATCGGGAAGCAGCCGCCCATGGGGTTGACTTTTTCTTCCCGGTAAATCTTCATCATGGCCTGCTGCATTTCCTGCGGCTTGTCTTTCAGCCGTTCACGCATTTCCGTGATTTTCGGGCTGATGGCCTTCATTTTGGCCATGCTGGCATAAGCCTTGGCGTTGAGCCAATAAAAAGCGATTTTCAGCAAGAGCACCAGCGCGACGATGGACCAGCCCCAGTTGTGAATGAAGCTGTGCAGCTTGTCCAGCAACCAGTACAGCGGCTTGGCCAGAATGGTCAACCAGCCATAGTCCTTGACGAGTTCGAGGCCGGGGGTCAGGGCTTCGAGCTTCTTTTCTTCCTGCGGCCCGACATAGAACTGTGCGTTCACGGTCTTGCTGGCGCCCGGTGCGACGGCGTCGAGGGGCGCGATCATGCCGGCTGCGTAGAGGTTGTTGTCGACCTTTCGCAGGAAGAGGTCGCGCTTGATGCCGTCTGGAAGAATCCAGACCGAAGCAAAGTAATGCTGCACCATGGCCACGTAGCCATTGCTGGCCTGTTTTTCGACATCGACCTTGTTCTTCTCGATATCGCTGAATTCGACCTTCTGGTATTTCTTGGCCTCGGTGTAGATGGCCGGGCCGGTGAAGGTGGAGTAGAACGAGGACTCTCCGGGCGGCTTGTTGCCGTCGCGCACCAGTTGCAGGTACAACTGCGGCGAAACCGCTACGGTGCCCGTGTTCACGATGTCGTGCTGAACGCCGATGTCGTAGGCGCCTCGGCGCAGCGTGTAGGTCTTGACCAGCTTGACCCCGCCCACGTCGGGAGACTCGAACTTGACCACCAGCTGGTCCTGCCCGTCTTTCAGGCTGCGGTCGCCCGGCACGGCTGTCATGACAGTCTTGTGCGTCGGCAAGGTAGAACCCGGCGCGCCGATGAGACCCGACTGCGCTACATAAACCCGGTTGGGGCTTTGGTCGAGCAGCACGAAGCCAGCGTTCTTGTCCGTCGAATCGGCGAACTTGCTGAAGACCGAGCGCACCAGCGTGCCGCCTTCGGTATCGAACGTCAGATTAAGGACGTCCGTGGTAACGACGATGCTTTCGCGCGCTGCGTTGGCAGCCGGTGCGCTCATGCCGGGAACGGCGCCGGCCGCACCCGTGGTGGTGGCACCGGGGACCGTCGACGCCGCCGGAACGCCAGCGCCGCCGGCTGAAGCGGCCGGACCCGGCCCATTACCCGAGGTCGCAGGGGCCTTCGCCGAGGTCGCGCTAGAGGGAAAGAAAGTGGCCTTGTTGCCATTGAAGACCTGCCACTGGTCCCAGAGCAGGACCATCGAGAAGCCAAATATCACCCACAAGATGGTGCGGCGGATGTCGTTCATGACGTTTACTTTTTTGAAGAGGAGGCCGCCAGGGCGGCCAAACGGGAAAATAGTCGGGGCGTTGCGGCGCGCAGGTCGGCGGGTACGGGATCATGCCCGCCTTCACACCAGGGGTGGCAGCGCGCCAGCCGCCCTAAAGTCAGATAGCTGCCTGCAGCCGCGCCATGGCGCTCGAGCGCTTCCAGCGCGTAAGCCGAGCAGGTGGGCTCAAACCGGCAGCCGCTGCCCAGCGAAGGGCTTAACAAAAGCCGATAGCCCTTGACCAGCCCCACTAGAAGCTTTCGGGGCAGGCTGAGCAGGAAATTGATCGGGCCGGTCATGTTGCGCGCGCCCCTACCGCAAGCAGCAGCGTCGTGAGTTCCGTACGAACTGCTGCCTTCAGGGCATCGGAGCTGGCGCTCAAGAATTCCTTGCGGGAAAAGTCACGGCGCAGACGGACGACGTAAGCGGCACGCGCCTCGATGGGCGACAAGTCGGCGCTCAAGGTGTAGATCTGCCGCTTGATGGCGTTGCGCGTGACAGCCCGCTTGGCCCAGCGCTTGGGCACCATTGCGCCGAGCCAATGGTCGGCACCGGCGAACAGCGCCAAAAACCCGTCGCGGGCAGAGCCCTCGCCGGGTTTTTGATGAGTTGCGCCCTTGCCGCCATGTGCCGCTTCATCCGCCTGCGCCGGAGCCAGCGGAGCGCTGGGCAACACATGCCGATGCAATGCGAAATGAAGGGTTCGGGCAATCGTCGCGCCAGCCAGGACAGCCTGGAACTGGGCGCGGGTCTTTAGCCGTTGCACAGCAAGCGCCAACAGAGGCCTGCCGGGCCAGCTGCTTAGACCGCCAGGCGCTTGCGGCCTTTGGCGCGGCGCGCAGCAATCACGGCGCGGCCGCCGCGTGTTTTCATGCGGGCGAGGAAGCCGTGCGTGCGGGCGCGCTTGACTTTGGAAGGTTGGTACGTGCGTTTCATGATGAGTCCTACTGCTTGGAAATTCCCGTCGCGATTCGGCTGGCCTGGCGCCGGCCCAAATGGCCTGCTTTGCAGATCGGGTCGGTGCTTGAACGTCGTCAGCGGCGCCAGCCTGCTCGGTGTTTCTTTTAAAGCTGCCCCAAGCTCGACCAAAGTCGAAACCGGATCAGCCCAAAGCTCCAAGCCCGGGCGCCATCAAGGCGTCAAGACCTCGGATGAATCGGGAAAACCCATGATTATGACGACTTTCCCCAACCGTGACAAGCTGCTGGGCTGTTAATTGCGTGAAAGAGCCGAGCTCAAATCACCCTTTCCGTCAAGCATTTCCATTGGGGAAAGTACGGGCAATCCGATTGTGGATAACTGGTGCACACCGCTACAATGCCGAGTGAGAAAAATTAAGAATATCCACAAGCGCATGCTTGGGTTCCCGCCGGTCATTTGTTCCCCTGAAGACGCTCATGAGTGAGGCCCCAAGTTTGTCGCCTGGCCACGATTTGTGGCAACACTGCATCGACCAGCTGGCTCAGGAGTTGCCCGAGCAGCAGTTCAATACCTGGATCAAACCGCTGGTAGCAGAGGTCGCCTCAGACCTGTCACGGGTGACGGTTCAGGTCGGCAACCGCTTCAAGCTCGACTGGATCCGAGCCCAGTACGCTTCACGCATCAGCGCCCTGCTCGAAGCCGTTTCAGGCCACTCCATTCCGCTTGAGTTAGCGCTCGCTCCTAGAGAGTCGCCGGCCAAATCTACGTCTCTGAGCCAAACGTTCAAGAATTCCGGTGCCGCTGAAGCCGCTGGCCTCGCGGTTTCCGACGATCCAGCCAACGCGCCTTTCAAAAACCGCCTGAACACCGCGCTGACTTTCGACACCCTCATCGAAGGTACGGCAAACCGCATGGGCCGCGCCGCCGCCATGCATGTGGCGAGCAGTCTGGGGCAGTTGTACAACCCACTTTTCATTTATGGCGGCGTCGGTCTGGGCAAGACCCACCTCGTCCATGCCATTGGCAATAAGTTGCTGGCCGACAACCCGGCCGCAAAAGTTCTCTACATCCACGCCGAGCAGTTCGTCTCGGATGTGGTTAAGGCCTACCAACGCAAGACTTTCGATGAGTTCAAGGAGCGTTATCACTCCCTTGATTTGCTGCTCATCGATGACGTCCAGTTTTTTGCGAACAAGGACCGGACGCAGGAAGAGTTCTTCAACGCCTTTGAAGCGCTGCTGACCAAGAAGTCGCACATCGTCATGACCAGCGACACCTACCCCAAGGGCCTCGCCGACATCCACGAGCGGCTGGTGTCGCGCTTCGATTCCGGCCTGACCGTCGCGATCGAGCCGCCGGAACTGGAAATGCGGGTCGCCATCCTGATCCGCAAAGCCGAGGCCGAAGGCACCGTGATGCCGGAGGAGGTCGCCTTTTTTGTTGCCAAGAACGTGCGCTCCAACGTGCGCGAACTTGAAGGCGCGCTGCGCAAAATCCTCGCGTACTCGCGCTTCAACATGAAGGAAATCTCGATCCAGCTGGCCCGGGAGGCGCTGCGTGACCTGCTCTCTATCCAGAACCGGCAGATTTCCGTCGAGAACATCCAGAAGACCGTGGCGGACTATTACAAGATCAAAGTCGCCGACATGTACTCCAAGAAGCGGCCCGCCAGCATTGCGCGGCCCCGACAGATCGCGATGTACCTGGCCAAGGAACTGACCCAGAAGAGCCTGCCCGAAATCGGCGAGTTATTCGGCGGCCGCGACCACACCACGGTGCTGCACGCGGTACGAAAAATGGCGGCTGAACGCCAGCAGATGACCGAGTTGAACCAGCAACTGCACGTCCTTGAACAGACGCTCAAGGGCTGATGTGAGGATCGAATCTGCCCTTTGCAATGAATTGGCTCTGCCAGGGGCCAAGTCATTGATAAAACAAGAGAAAATAGCGTGTTCCCTCCAATGGACGGGCAATGCGGGCGGGCTGGTCAGCGCGAGGACTGAAATCCGCAAATGCGAAGAAAACCAAAGAAGAGGTAAGACATGATTGTTCTCAAAGCCACTCAGGATAAAGTTTTGTCGGCACTGCAATCGGTGGCCGGCATAGTCGAGCGCCGGCATACGCTGCCTATCCTCGCAAATGTGCTGATTCGCAAAACCGGCCCGCAGATCCAGCTCACCACAAGCGACCTTGAGATCCAGATTCGCACCACGGCCGAACTCGATGGCGATGTCGGAAACTTCACGACCACCGTCGGCGCGCGCAAGCTGATCGACATCCTGCGCTCCATGCCCTCGGACCAGACTGTTTCGCTGGAGTCCAGCCAGAGCAAGCTGATTTTGAAAGGCGGCAAGAGCCGCTTCACCTTGCAGACCCTGCCCGCAGAAGACTTCCCGCTGGTGCAGGAATCCGCCAGCTTCGGGCCGGTGTTCTCGGTGCCGCAAAAAACCCTCAAGGAATTGCTGAACCAAGTTTCTTTTGCCATGGCGGTGCATGACATCCGCTATTACCTGAACGGAATCCTGTTCGTCGCCGAAGGCAAACAGCTAAGCCTGGTCGCCACCGACGGGCACCGGCTGGCTTTCTCGTCCGCCACGCTCGACGTCGAGGTGCCGCGCCAGGAAGTGATCTTGCCGCGCAAGACAGTGCTTGAAATGCAGCGCCTCCTGAGCGACAAAGAGGGCGCCATCGAAATGCAGTTTGCGGGCAACCAGGCCAAGTTCAGCTTCGAGGGCATGGAGTTCGTCACCAAGCTGGTCGAGGGCAAATTCCCCGACTACAACCGCGTCATTCCCAAGAACCACAAGAACATCATCACGCTGGGCCGCGCGCCGCTTTTGGCCAGCCTGCAGCGCACTGCCATCCTGACGAGCGAGAAGTTCAAGGGCGTGCGCCTGAACATCGAGCCCGGCACCCTGCGCGTTGCGTCCAACAATGCGGAGCAGGAAGAAGCCGTCGACGAGCTCGACATCGACTACGGTGGCGACGCCATCGAGATTGGCTTTAACGTCACCTACCTGATCGACGCCCTGTCCAACATGGACCAGGACATGGTCAAGATAGAACTGGCCGACTCCAACAGCTCCGCCCTGCTGACCATTCCTGATGACGCCGCTTTCAAGTACGTCGTCATGCCGATGCGCATCTGATCGCCACGACCCTACGCATTACCCGCATTACCGCCATCCTGACCGGCCCGCGCTGCAAGTTGCGCGGGCTGCGCCGTTTCAAGAGACCTGAAAGCTGTTTATGACCGAAGCCAACGAACCCCAAGACAACGCCGCGACCCCCGAAGGCGCCGGGTCCGAGGGCGTGCATTCCGGCGCAGGAGAAGAAGGCAGCTCGAACTACCAGCCCAAGATCGACACCAACCAGGCCGGCGCATCCGAAGGCTATGGCGAGGGCGCGATCCAGATTCTCGAAGGCCTCGAAGCCGTGCGCAAGCGGCCGGGCATGTACATCGGCGACACGTCCGACGGCACCGGCCTGCACCACCTCGTGTTTGAAGTCGTCGACAACTCGATCGACGAAGCACTGGCAGGCCATTGCGACGACATCGTCGTCACCATCCACACCGACAACTCGGTGAGCGTGACCGACAACGGCCGAGGCATCCCCACCGGCGTCAAGATGGACGACAAGCACGAGCCCAAGCGCTCGGCCGCCGAAATCGCCCTGACCGAACTGCACGCGGGCGGCAAGTTCAACCAGAACAGCTACAAGGTTTCAGGCGGCCTGCACGGCGTGGGCGTGAGCTGCGTCAATGCCCTGTCCAAAATGCTGCGCCTGACCATCCGGCGCGACGGCAAGGTGCACGCCATGGAGTTTTCCAAGGGCTTCGTGCAAAACCGCATCGTCGAGACCTTCAACGGCATTGAAGTCTCTCCCATGAAGGTCACCGGCGAAACGGACAAGCGCGGCACCGAGGTGCACTTCTTGCCCGACACGGAAATCTTCAAGGAAAACGCCGATTTCCATTACGACATCCTGAGCAAGCGACTGCGCGAGCTGAGCTTCCTGAACAACGGCGTGAAGATCCGCCTGAAGGACGAGCGTACCGGCAAGGAAGACGACTTCGCAGGCGCAGGCGGCGTCAAGGGGTTCGTGAACTTCATCAACAAGGGCAAGACGGTGTTGCACCCCAACATCTTCCACGCCATGGGCGACCGCCAGAGTGACCAGGGCACCAACATCGGTGTCGAGGTGGCGATGCAGTGGAACAGCGGCTACAGCGAGCAGGTGCTCTGCTTTACCAACAACATTCCGCAGCGCGACGGCGGCACCCACCTCACGGGCCTGCGCGCGGCCATGACCCGAGTGATCAACAAGTACATCGACGACACCGAAATGGCCAAGAAGGCCAAGGTCGAAGTCACCGGTGACGACATGCGCGAAGGCCTCTGCTGCGTGCTGAGCGTGAAAGTGCCCGAGCCGAAATTCTCCAGCCAGACCAAGGACAAGCTCGTCTCCAGCGAAGTGCGCGGCCCGGTGGAAGACATCGTCAGCAAGCTGCTGCACGACTACCTGCAGGAACGGCCGAACGACGCCAAGATCATCGTCGGCAAGATCATCGAAGCGGCGCGCGCCCGTGAAGCGGCCCGCAAGGCGCGCGACATGACGCGCCGCAAAGGCGTTCTCGACGGCATGGGTTTGCCCGGCAAGCTGGCCGACTGCCAGGAAAAAGACCCGGCGATGTGCGAGATCTACATCGTCGAGGGTGACTCCGCCGGCGGCTCCGCCAAGCAGGGCCGCGACCGCAAGTTCCAGGCGATTCTTCCGCTGCGCGGCAAGATCCTGAACGTCGAAAAAGCCCGCTACGAAAAGCTGCTGACCAGCAACGAAATCTTGACGCTCATCACGGCGCTCGGCACCGGAATCGGCAAAGCCGGTGGCACCACCGGCAATGACGACTTCAACGTCGCCAAGCTGCGCTACCACCGCATCATCATCATGACCGACGCCGACGTTGACGGCGCCCACATCCGCACACTGCTGCTCACCTTCTTCTACCGGCAAATGCCCGAGCTGGTCGAGCGTGGACACATCTACATCGCGCAGCCGCCGCTGTACAAGGTCAAGGCCGGCAAGGAAGAGCTGTACCTGAAAGACGCCGCAGCGCTCGATGGTTTCCTGCTGCGGATCGCGCTCAAGGAAGCCAGCGTATTCACGGGCGGCCCGGCGGGCACCACCATTACCGGCGACACACTGTCGGAACTCGCTCGCAAGCACCAGCTGGCAGAAGCCGTGATTGCGCGCCTGGGCGGCTTCATGGACGCCGAAGCCCTGCGCTCTTTGGCCGACGGCGTGTCACTCGACCTCGACACCGTGGCCAGCGCAGAAGCCTCCGCCGCCGCGCTGCAGGCACGCCTGCCGGACGCAGAAGTAGCCGGTGAATTCGACGTGCGCACCGACAAACCTATCTTGCGCATCAGCCGCCGCCACCACGGCAACGTCAAGAGCAGCGTCATCACACAAGACTTCGTGCACGGCGCCGACTACGCGGCCCTTGCAGAAGCCGCGCAGACCTTCAAGAACCTCCTCGGCGAAGGCGCACGCGTCATGCGCGGCGAAGGCGACAAGCAAAAAGAAGAACGCGTCACCGACTTCCGCCAGGCCATGCGCTGGCTCATCGTCCAGGCCGAAAACGCCACCGCCCGCCAGCGCTACAAAGGCCTGGGCGAAATGAACCCGGCCCAACTCTGGGAAACCACGATGGACCCGACCGTGCGCCGCCTGCTACGCGTACAGATCGACGACGCCATTGAAGCCGATCACGTCTTCACGATGCTGATGGGCGACGACGTCGAGCCGCGCAGGGAGTTCATCGAGACGAATGCGCTGCGGGCTGCGAATATTGACGTTTAAGAATTGTAGGGCGAGGCATAAGGCGCGAAACGGCGAGCCATAAGATGCGAAACCTTTGGTTCTTTGCGCAGCGTATTCATTAGCTATCGACGCGAGGCAGCAAAGGGATATGGTTCCATTCTTCAGTATCCATTGCCGTCAGCTAACTCTGCAGCCCAGCCTGCATGGCGTGTGTGCAGGGTATGAGTCTGGAGCATGGCGCGTCGAGCAGCTTTCACGCTACCTGATGGAATGGTTGCCGGAGTTCTCGCTCTCCTTTTCGGAGCGCGAATCCATCAACGACACAAACTTGGTAAGCCAGCTCCGTAAGGCGGCCCAGATCGTCTACGACACCGACAAGTACGACCGACGCGGTGAGTTCGGCGAGCTCATTCTTCACGCTGCGCGAGGCCGTGGGGACGCAGTCCGCTATTAGCAAAATCTACTTCAAGGACTCCGTAAACAACACCGTCAAAGGCTTCGACGCGTGCACGTCTTGTCGACACCGAATGGCCTTGAGCTGTGGCTTGGTGAAGTCAAGTTTTACAAGAGCATTACGCGGGCAATTGCAGATGTTGTGCCAGAGCTGGAGGCCCACTATCCCTGGCCTAAGCGGATTTGAACGTTCGCTCGTGAGGCCCTTTTGCCGCGATGAGTTGCGAGCGGCTAAGGTCATCCAACCGTCGGCTTCATAGGCCGAATCGACCAAACCAGCTCGGTCGTTCGGGACGTTTGCTGTCAGGACGCCTTCTCACTGGCAACGTCCAGAGCTCGCCGCGTGCTGAAGTCGATGCTGGTTCCGTCGGTGCGCACGACGAAGAAGCATCGTTTTCAGCCAGCCCATTCCATTAACGTTCAAACTCAGGCCCCCAATCGAATCCCTAGTACGGCTGAAAGGGGCAGGCCATCACTGCAAGCAACAACAATGGCCCAAGCTGCGGGCCTGTCAGCGCCAACTTTTAGACCTTTCTTTGACGAACCTTCGAATTAGCTCGCGCGAGCGCGCGAACGCCCGGTCTGGCTCATCCTCCTGCCAAGCCTTCACCGACTTGAGATAACGCGGCCCATTCCAAAGCTGCCACACGGCGTCCATCAAATCGTTGAGGAGTTCTTCAGATGCGACTAGCGAAACGAAGCCTGCAGGATGCACCGGAAGGTCGACGCATTTCTTCGCGACGGCGCGACGCAGACGCAGTCCGTTGTCCCAGGATTCGTTCGAAGGCATCCATGGCAATGCCGACTCCAGGAGATTCCAAGATTCGCTTGGGATAGCCTGACGAACCGCTGCTTGATGGAGGGTTTCGAAGGTCAGTTGCAAAAGGGACGTGACACTCCTCGAGCGCCAACTCATCGAGCGCCGAAATCCATACGCACACAGTTCGATAGGCAGCGGACCTGAGGAACTGCTCAGGTTGTATAGGGCGACGCACCAAGGGTCGTCGCCATAGTCGTTCGGAATCGCGTCTGGGGCCAACGAAGCTGCCAGCCGGAGCAAGAGCTCAGGATGCTGACGCCTGTGGCCGAGGAATTGGGCAATTCCCGAAACGTCATTGCATGCCTGCCGCACCCAGTTCGCAATGCCTTCAACAGCGATATCGCGGCGCAGCAGTTCCTCCAAGCACGACAGCAATGGTTGCGTACCGACGACATGAAGAGCTGAGTTGATGGCACCAAGGTCATGAAGCCCGGTGACCATCGCGCGCAATGCAGCGGGGCTCTTAACATCCACGCCCAGCGCTGCGACGCTCGAAGGCCAGGACTGCGTCAGCGCCCAGAAGCGCTTATCCTCAGCCAAACTAGGTAGCAGATGCAGCAGAGGCTCTGCCAAATCCGCGAACTTGGGAAGCACCTCAAAGACGGCTTCTTTGTCCAAAGACACCACACCTTCGCGAAGTGCAGCCTGAACTTCCTTGCTGCCTTCGTATGTCGCAACAATGAACGCACGAGGGTCTGTCCCCCATACAACTCGGGACAGCAATGAAGCGTTTTCCTGGCCTTCGCTTTCCCGCAGTAGTTCAAAGTGCACGAGCACGAAGTCGAGCACCTCCTCGCTAAGGCGAACGAACAGCCCTATTGAAAGAGCCGCTAGAACGACTGCGGCTTTAGCGGTCCGAGACTGTGTCAGTTGTGGGTCTTCTCGCACGAGGACCGTCGCAATCGAAATGGCGTGCGGTTCTAACTTAATGTTTTCTGAGTTCAGCAATGCATGAAGCGTGGCCATGGAACGCATCGCTTCCCGGCCACCCAGCATCTCTGTGCCAGCTTGACGAAGAAACTGCTTCAGTGGCCTCGTCCGCGGTTCGTCCAGGTCGTCAATCAGCGCCTTGACCCATGCGGCATTCGATGCGTCAACTGCCTCAATGTCAACTCCTGGTGTGGCAAACCGAAGCCGCACATTGCTCCCAAGAGACGGCGTCAATTGAAGGTCAAACTGCAGTTCGTCGATTGAACGATCTTTAGTCGTCAAGGTGCAGAACTTGAAGTTCCTGCGCAACTTGGGCCACTGTTGGTCCCACAGCCGAAGCACGACCTCGATGTGAGCAGCGTCAGACGAAGGGCGTACCCAAACCTGTTTGTCCGGAAGCTCGTATAGGGCCTTCGCCAGGACCGATGCGAACTCACGAGTCGATTTGGTCAGTGGTGGGCGTCGACCTTGGCCTACCTCGACCTCAACTTCGGTAGCGTAGTCAGCCACTGCCTGAGCATCGGGCTGCTTCATCATCTCGACTAGCACCGACGGGGCATCCATTCGGGCGAGGTCGGAAAAGCTGATGAGCACCGAATGTGTCCAGACGCACCCAGGACGCGACATCTCCGGGGCTGCCCAAGTCGAAGCGATCACATAGAGGCCCGACTCAGCGAGCGGATAGCCCGTGAAATAGACGTTCGAAAGCGTCGTTACACCCGGGCCCGAGGCGTCGCTCATCACGAGCATCAGCCTAGCGTCGTTTGGGGAGAGGTTGATTGAAGACCCAAGAAGGCGGTGCCCATCGGCGTACCCGTGCAGCGTCTGATGAACTGTTACACGCACCGCAACCTCAGGTAAGCAGCCAGTGCAGCGGCTCGGTCAAGTCGTTGGAAGAATTGCCATCACCGATGACCCTAATGCGGTCCGCCGGAACATCAAGTTCCAACATCCGCTGCGCGCTTGCGTTGTCTCCGTAGTCTGCACCTTGAGCACTGACGCCGAACACCCTGAACGACCAACCCTCGGCCAGGCCATGATGGATGTATTGGTGCAGCATGGGCAGGTTCGCCTCAAGAAAATCCTCGGGAGTAGTCCCCTCTTCTTCCATGGTGTCCCATGCGGAAAGAATCACTGCAACCTGGCGCGGCCCAACCGCCAGTGGCGCTTCGTTCAGGCAGCGAAGCAAGTCAATCAGCTGAACTTGGGTTGGCGATGAACGGGGGGCCCACGGCTTGGGCGCATCGCCCGCAGGGGGCATGCCCGCCTCTTCATCATCTGCGATCCAACCGGGGTGACGGATGGTGTCCGAATGGATGAAAAGGAGAACCCCCTTTGCCTTCACTAAGTCGACAGCGGTTGGGGAAATCTCTCGGTTCTCCCACATTCGCGCAAACGTTTCACCAGCGAGGTCCGGAAACGAGAGCGTGAAGTCTGGTCGCCCTTGTCCACGGAGAGAAATCGAGACAGTTCGCCCGCTTTCCTGCTGGGTGCGCTCTTGCCGCTGTGCCGACGCCCAGCGCGCCGCGATGCTCTTGAGGTACTCGCCATTGCCTGCCAAGAGCTTGACGAGAGTGTACTTGCTCTGAACCTTAAGCGAGGTCAATGAGTACCAAAGCGCGGCTAGGTAGGTCGTCTTGCCGGAAGCCGGCAGCCCGAGAACAACAACTGACTCGTCAACCATTTTGTGCTTTCGGCTGGACTCGCGTTAAGCGGCCGAAAACACGACCTCCGGCTTGCTTCACCGAAGGAATTCGCTGGGGGATGTCGCGCCCTGGCTGGGCCATCCAGTATCTGAAAACCTCCTCCATGCCTTCTCCGCGCGGCGTCGCGCCACCCTTCGGTGACGCAGCGATCTCGAAGCTCTGAATCTCGAGGAAATCCCCACCAAATTGCTGTTTGGCATCTTTCACGATTGACAGGAAAAAGGTTTCAGCACGAGTACGCGGCGCCTCATCGGCGGCTCGTACTGCGTCGACCTTGGTCAGAACTACCGCGACTCTCTGTGTTCGCAGGGTTGTCCCACCTTCGAGAAGCGCGCGTAGAGTGACCAGGATGTCGTCTCGCACTTGCTGGCGCTGGCGAAGGTCGAGAAGCCTCTCGCCGTCGACCAGCATCGTCAGCGTGTCTGCACGTCGGATTTCATAGAAGCCGGTCGCCAGCGTCGTGTCGCTCTGAGCGTCGGTGTAGTCCTCGCCAGCGCGATTGGCAAAGAGAATGGCCCGCTTCTCCCGCGATACGTCGTTCGCCAGGTCAAGGTGAAGGAATGTCGCTGCTCCTTTACCTGTGCGCTCCATACCTGCATGCCTGTTCCCGGACTCGCGACGGGAATCGTGGCATGCGCGCTCGAACGCATACAACGTGTTCGAGCCGGCGAAGGCAAACCCTCCGACCTTGTTCCGTTGGAAGAGGTCGTAGAGGCCGGCGATAAGACTTGTCTTGCCGGCATCCTGAGGCCCCACGATACCGATGACGTTAGCCGCCCTTTGTCGCATCAAGACCTGGGCTTCTGCCATCGAAAGTGCCTCTGCCGACGACAACCGGACGCCCGAGGGTTCCGTCGGCGTGGCCGCTGGCTTGGCACGCTGCATTACGACGACACTCTTGCCGTAGTGCGTGCAACCGGCCGGCTCAGGAATGCCTTCGACGCACTTCCTGTCTATCGCCACTCTGCATTCGGCGTTGTCACATCGAACGCCTTCCTCGTCCACGGTAACTTCCATCTCAGCCGCCCAGCTTAACGAAGAGAAATTCGCGGTATGCAGCCAAAGCTAACTTCAGTGGCTCGAGAGGTGCGTCGCGTGCAATCCCAGTGACTGTCGACCAGGGACCGATCCAATCATCCGTGTCCCCTGCCTCGTGACTTCTGACGATTGCAAACAAAATTGGGTTCACGTAAGATAAGTCGGCACTCACACTCACGGATTCTGCAATGCGTTTCAGCCAGGCCGCTGGCATAGCCTGTACCGCCGCAGGGATCGACAGCTGGGGGGCTTCGAGCACGCCAGCGCGTGTCAAAAGGGCCTCTATCGCCGGAGGGCCCGGCAGCACCTTCGTGAGCGATGCGAGCTCGCAGCTCATCACGAGTGGCCGCTGATCCACAGGCACCTGAGCGAAGTCGGCCCCGGCGTCAAAGCTATGCCCACCCAAGAGCCACCATAGCATGTCTAATTCTTCATCTTGGACGGTAACGTAGACCTGGGTGGCCGCTTCAAACGCACGCTGTCGCGTAGCCATCTTTTCGAGCGCCTTATTGGCGATGGCGAACATGCTCTCGAACGCGGCAGACCAGTTACCTTCAGCCATGGCATTCGCCGTCGCTGCGTCGACAGGTTCAGTAGCAGGAGTTGCAAGTCGTCCTTGCTCTAGGGAAGGCCGTCGACGCTCGGTGTCGGCCAGTCGACGAAGTACGTTTTCGCTCAGGCCCAAAAGGTCCATAGGTCGGCCCAGCGGCCGCAGGCCAGCACATGACAAACACGCGACGGTAAGAGCAGGAAGCGCGGACAGCTTGGCGGCCTCGGGATTCATGGCCACTGCCAATACCGATGCTGCGAGAACAGCGAGTTCGTCATCGCCAGGTGCGGGGCCGCCACCAGCGAACGTGTCGCGCAAGGCTGCGACCTCTTTGCTACCGAGACTCACCTTCTGACGGAAAGCCAGCCGCGCCATTAAGGCCAATGAGTCCTTGGCCGGTGCCTTGGCAGCACCTAGAACGGCTGCCCATCGCCGCTGAAGTCCTTCGGCGTCCGGCTGAAATGACATGCCGGTGTACCAGCTAGCGAAATCCTGCTGCATAACTCCTCCTTTGATCAGCTTTTCTTCTCGTACTGTTCGACTTTTCGCGCCAACTCAACGAGTAGGCCTTGGTCCCTGGCGGCCTTCAATGCCTTCGAGTATTTCTCGTGGGGTGGCGCCTTGATGTCGGCGTCGTCAATGAGCTTCAGACTCAGCGCAATCTCCCGCATTTGGCTGCCTGAGAGCTGCCAATATCGGTAGGCGAGGTCCTGGGTAGACGGTTCAGGCATAGTGACCTCCTGAGGCTCCTCTGGCCGTGGGCGCGCAGCTTCAACGCCGACCTCTTGGACGGCCTGATGGACTGCTTTTGCCATTTTCGTCTCGCGCTGACCTGCAGGGAGCGGGTCTTGCGCCAATGTCTTCTCGAAGACAAATGGCTCAGATTTTGCCAATTCCAACTGGTGATACCAGACGAGCTGACCGGGCTTTGGCTCAAGAGGTACGTAAAACTCGGTCGGCGGCGGCTGAAGCCGCCGAAGCCGCCCGTGAATCTCGATTGCTCGGTCGCCTCCGGCTCCGACGACATTAACGTCGATCAAGTTGTAACCCGGATTCCAGCCTGGCTTGTCACGCTCGGGATTCACGGCGCCAGCTGAGAAACGGATGTAGTTGGGCAGCCGGTCGCACCGCTGGTCATGCTCATGCCCAAAGAACTGGAGCATCACTCGAGCGTTGATGATGTTATTGGCCTCGCTAGAGTCAGTGAACCAGCTCGGTGGATGGTGGCACAACACTAGGTTGACGACGTCGTCCTCGGGATTCACCGAGGTCTGGGAGCTGCCGAGAAACAGCCGAGCAGGCGCCTTGTCACGGTCGCCAGCCCCGGATATGAAGGTCGAGGTTAGGCCGAACAAACGGAGCGTGACATCGTCTGCCAAGTGCAGCTCGTGAATCCAGAACGGGCGTTCCGGGTACACAGCGCAATCGAATTGGGCAGCGAAGTCGTTGTACGCCTGGACAGGTGAGAAGAGCAGTCGAGCTGCATCGACGTTCTTGAGTTGATGGCGAAACACTTCGTCTCGCTCGTGGACCGTCTTCCCGACAGCGATTGCTTGCTGCATCGCGGAGACAGCGGGCCCCTCTGCAATCTTCCGGTCAACATCATGGTTGCCGGGCACCGTGAAGATGCCTTCCGCCGTGCATCCGCATATGTGAGCCACCTTGAGCAGCCATTCCTTGGCGGCCTTGTACTCGTCGGGATGTCCAGCGTACGCAATGTCACCTCCAACCAGGATTGCATCCACGCGGATTTGATCCGCTTTGCACAAATCGCGAAGGTCGGACTCAAGTCGCGTTCGGTACGCCACTTCCGGGTGCCTGTGTCGCTCTAGGCAATCGGGTTGTTTGAAGTGGATGTCGGACAGGTGCAAGAGGCGCATCCTCTCATGTTACACATCATTGACTGCACCATTGGGCGGGCCTGTCGCTTGCGTCGGTGATTCGTCCCGTGTTCAGTGAACGCCTTCGAGCCGAAACCCGAGGCCCAGTCGGAACTCCGGTTGCTAGGCAGAATTGGGCAACAACAAGTGCGGCACCGACCGCCATAAGTGGCGTATAACGTGCGGGACCTCGGCTAGGTGTCACCTATGCACGGCCTCCGGCCGCCATGATCAGGGACGCCTGTTGTCGGTTAGCGTGAGTTCGCTTTGTGGCAGCGACCGACGGCAACCGCTGCGAAGTCGCCGTTCCAGGCATACGTGCAGGGCTTCTTGGCTGCGATGCCATCGGTCAAATAGATTGTGTCAACAAGCTGGCTAATGGCGCCATTTTTCGGGGCCGCATGAGAAAACACCCAGGTGCTCCCCGGTCCCAGGCGGAGCCGACCAAGGGCCGGCCATCTGGACGGTGGAGCCAAGACCGGCGCTTGGAATTCATCGACTTCCGACTCCGGTGGGATGGCAAGCTCAATCGCGGCGACCTCACCGACTTTTTCGGTATCTCAGTGCCCCAGGCTTCGCTGGAGATAGCCAAGTACACGGAGTTGGCGCCCGACAATCTCACCTATGACCGGAGTTCGATGGTCTATATCGCGGGCTCAGATTTCCAGCCGCTATACACATCAAGCGATGCGGGTCTCTATCTGGACGAACTGCTGTCACAAGCCGCAGGGTTCGACGACAACCAAAGCAGCTTCCTCGCATGGGCACCTCCTGTTGCGACGGTGCCGAGCCCCGGACGAACTTTCCGTATGGACGTCCTTGTTGCGCTATTGAGAGCCATTCGTGAAGGCGCTGCTCTGCGCGTGCTGTACCAGTCGATGACTCGTTCGCACCCCACCAACCGTGTTCTCGCGCCACATGCTCTTGCCCACGACGGATTTCGCTGGCAGTACTGGTCGCTCACCCCAAACTGTCCGAATCGCGCAAACGGGCAATCGAGCTCGACTTCGGCATGAAAGACGGGCAGGTCGAGTTCCACTGCCGACAGGCCTTCCTTTTTTACGCTCTGCGACATCTTCGGCTGGACCTGGAGAGTTCAGCAAGACCCGAGGTTCAGCGGATTGCCCTGAAGAACCGAACCACCGTCGAAGCCTTTATGCCGAAGGCGATGACGTCGGGTTAGTTACTGCAGGTCCGCCGCTGAAGCCACCAACTTCAAGGACGCGCGGCTTGCTCCGCGCTAAGACCGGCGCGGCCACTGGCCACGATTTGAGGGTCGAGAGAGGCGAAGTTGACTAGTTTCATGGCAACTGAACTTGCCGTTCGACCCTGCCACTCAGCGAGTTGCTGGATCTCGGGCGCGCGTTGATGTAGCCGGCCAAAAGGTAACAGGGTATAGAGATGAAATGCTGCAAGCGTATGAGCCAAAGTCCAGGGCACCGCTACGTTCGCCATTGCAATCGTGCTTGTCTGTTTTCAGCAGCGAATTCGCAGCTGGCGATCACGGTGGGCTCTTTTTCGGCGCGTGATCTCATCTTGCATCTGTCCGCTTTGCGGCTGCCGTGCGATGGAATCCAGCAGTGCAATTTCCTCGTCGAGGATTTTGCATTCGCTCGCGTTGGCGAGCGTTACATTGCCTGCCGGCGTAATAGGAAAATGCGAGGCTTGCTCGGATGGAACTTGCGTCGGTGCGGCCGGTTGCGAAGCCGTCAGCCCGGCCATCAAGTTGTGGTCCGCCTTGGTAACCAACGCGCCCGTTGTCGCGCCCTGTGGACATCTTTCGTCGCCATATGTCGTCTTTCCATTGATCACGCACTTCGTGACGACCCGGATGCCAGGACCAAGCGCAGACTCCTCCTTTGCCCCGAGCGGTTGCTGCTGGGCATCTGGGCTCTGCGCTGGTGCTCGCGCGGTAAATTGAGAGGAGTCCGAACCCGTTTCGACTCGTCCAGGTTTTCCAACAGAGTTGCGGTCGAGCCAGGATTGCCTTCCGCTGAAACTAACACAGACAAGCACCAGAAAAATAAGTACCCAGCCCAATAGCCCTATCAATGTTTGCTCTTGCGGGGGCGCAAATGGTCGATCCATTTCGGCACGCTTTTTGTCTAGGTCCACTACTTTTCTCCTCTTCTTTGAGCGACGATAACGCAGACCTGACCTCGTGAGATTCAAATTTCTTCCGTGCCGCTCATTCGCTCCGAGCATGCGGTGCAGGTTACGTGCGGCCGCTATAGGACTATCTACACTCCTAGGACTTCATCATTCTGCAATCCACCATGACCGACCCCACCCCTCGCCCGCCCCTTCCCGACCATCTCTCCGCCGACGCCTCCAGCCCGCATCACGTCGCTGCCGTGTTCGAGCATGACATCGGAATTCGCTTCAATGACAAGGAGCGCTCTGACGTGGAGGAGTACTGCATCTCGGAAGGCTGGATCAAAGTGCCTGCCGGCAAGACGCTTGACCGCAAGGGAAAGCCTTTGATGATCAAGCTAAAAGGCCGGGTCGAAGCGTTTTACCGGTAAGGCGAGGCGGGCCGAGTCCAGTTGCTGCGGCCCGGCCTTCACGCCTTCACGCCTTCACGCAAGCACTCCCACTTGCTTGTACTGCATCAAGGCTGCAACGCAGTCTTGATGAACGCGATGACCTCATTGTTGGCCACGCGCGGCGTTGCCGTGTGGCCGCCTTTGACTTCGACATAGGCCGACTTTGGATTGGTTGGGAGCTTGTCGGCGAAGTAGCCTCGAGCGCGCGTGAACATCGAATCTTCCTGACCCACGACCACCATCACGGGCGTGGTGGCCGGCACGCGTGGCGCGGTGACGGACATTTCGGCGTCGGAGGCCGGGTCGAAGTAGGACAGGAAGTTGTTGGGCGTCATGACCAGGTTTTGCTGTTTGCCCTGGTTGATGTCGGTGAAGCGCTGGGTCGAGTCGCCCTTGCCGGCAGCCACCAAGGCTCGGGCTTCGTCGACGCTCTCGCGCACGGCTTTGAGCTGCGGTATGTTGTAGTAGCTCACAGGCACGTGCCCGGGGGCCAGCAGCACGAGCGCTTGCGCATCACCACCGCGCGCCGCATGGCTCATGGCTGCAGGAACGCCGAGGCTGTGGCCGATGACCACGACTTTGGTGGCGCCCTGCGCGCGCAATGCAGCAACATGGCTGGCCACCTCGCCCATGGCCTTGTCCCAGTTGCCGTCGATGTAGCGAAGGCGCGACCAAGGCATGTCGGGCAAGAGCGCGATCCAGCCTTCCCGCTCAAGATTTGTCTTGAGCTGTCCCATGGAAGGGTCTTGCGAACTGCCGGGGCTTTTGCCGTGCAGCATGAGAATGCCAACCTTGTCTTGTGCGAAGCTTTGCGGGCTGGCAAGAAGCGATAGCGCCGCCGAAGCGGCCAGTGCGAATCCTATGAGGCGGCGTGACAAGACCATGGGAAACTTTCTGAGCGGTAATGAAACAGAGAGTGGCGCTGACAAGCTTTATGACGCCGATCAGGCGTCGGGTTGTACGCTGGAACCGCGCAGAGCGATGCAATCCTCGATCAATTGCACAATTCGGTTCGGCTCTGCAGGCTTGGTCAGGTGCTCATCGAAACCCGCATCAGTTGCGCGTGTGCGGTCTTTCTCGGTGCCCCAACCCGTCAGGGCAATGACGACCGGTTGACGCGGCAGCTTCATCTCGCGAATGCGGCGGCATACCTGGTATCCGTCGAGGTCGGGCAAGCCGATGTCCAGCAGGACCGCATCAAATTGGCCTTCCTGCAATGCGCGCAGTGCGGATTCACCGTCGTACATGGCGCTAACCTCGAACCCGCTGATTTCGAGAAATTCCTCCAGCAGCTTGGCGGCGTCGTGGCTGTCTTCCACCAGCAGCACACGTGCGACGCTGGCAAGCCCAGGGTCGCGCGGTGGCAGTCTGGGAATCTCCGCTACCGGCACCCCTTGCGCGATGGGCAGTTCAATCCGGAAAGTGCTTCCCTGCCCCAGGCCAGCGCTGAAGGCGGTGACGGTGCCGCCGTGCAATGCCACCAGTTTGCGCGTCAGTGCCAAGCCAATGCCCAGCCCCGTGTTGCCGTGCAGCCCGCTCGGCCACTCCTGAACGAAGAGTCCGAAAATCCTGTCCAGGCTGCTGCGCGAAATGCCACTGCCCGTGTCGGCCACCTCGATCAAGGCCGTGCCCTGCTCTTTCGCGACCCTTACATCAATGCGTCCGCCAGCAGGCGTGAACTTCAGGGCGTTGGCAAGGAGGTTGAGGACACACTGGCCGAGCCGGGTCGGGTCGCCGGATACAAGCACATGGGATGGGTCCGACTCAAACGCGATCGTGAGGCCGTTCGCGTCGGCCTGGGCGCGAATCGACTCGATGGCGCGCTCGGTCACGGTGCCCGCATCCAGCACCTCGTGGCGCAACTGGATGGTGCCGAGGGTGATTCGCGAGACGTCGAGCAGATCGTCCACCAAGCGAGTCAGGTGCAGAACCTGCCGCTCGATGATGGCGCGCGCACGGCGCACAGCACCGTCTTCGGGATCACGCAGGCGAATTATCTCAACGGCGGTGCGAATGGGGGCGAGCGGGTTGCGCAGTTCGTGCGCAAGCGTGGCAAGGAACTCGTCTTTTTGTCGATCGGCCTCCCGCAGCTGCTCATTGGCGGCGCTCAGCGCGGCTTCAACCCGCTTGAGGTCTGTGATGTCGTGCGAGATGTGGCCGGTGCCGTAGACGTCTCCCAGCGCATTGATCAGGGGGAAGCTGGTGTCGAGGTAATGGACCGTGCCGCTTTCCAGCGGGGTCATTCTTTCCGTCTGTACCGCCTGCCGGGTATGCATGACGCGCACGTCATGGGCGCGCAAGAGTTCAGCCGCCTCAGGCTCGATGAAGTCATGCATGGAGAGGCCCCGTAAGGTCTCGCGCGTCTTGCCCAGCATTTTTTCGACCCGGTGGTTGACCTCGATGAAGCGCCCGTCAAGGTCCTTGTAGGCGATCACAGTGGGGAAGTTGTCCATGGTGCTTTGCAGCAGCTGCTGCTTCTCGATGGCAGCCTGTTCGGCATTGACGCGGTCCGTCACGTCGACCTGCGACACGACACCTCCCACCACCTTGCCGGTCGGGCTGATCACCGGAGCGGACGACAGCAGTGTCACGACGCGCTCGCCCGGCCGATCGAAAGGCTCCACCTCCACCAGATCCGAACAGACCTCGCCTTTAAGCGAGCGCGCGAGGCCCCACTCGTGTGGCTTGATGCGTTGGCCATGGCGCGCCGAGCCATCGGCCCACCAACCCTTCCATTCGCCATAGGAGTCAACGTCCGGCGAAAACGGCGCAAGGCCCCAAATCTGCTCGTTGGCCTTGTTCATGCGGACCAGTTTTCCAGACGCGTCCGCAGCAAAAATGCCCGCAGGGACGGCGTTGAAAGTCGCGTCGAGCAATCGCCGTTCTGTCTCGGCCAGGGAGACCGCCGCGACCCGGTCACTGATGTCCACGCCGCTTGTCACGAGCGCCGTTACTTCTCCGCCAGCGCCAAAAAGCGGCGCCATCTGGAAATCGATCGTCAGCGGGGGATTGGAGGCGCGGGTGATCTCGAGGTCGAAGCGCACGGTTTCGCCCGCAACGGCGCGCGCAATGGCCGCGCGCACCTGTGCCTGGCCGTGCGGGTCTTTTTCCCACCAGCTCACGGCCCAGAAAGGTTTGCCGATCAGCTCCTCGCGGCTGAGGTCAGAGATGCGCAGCGGCGCTTCGTTTATCTCTTGCAGCGTTCCCTTAAGGTCCAGCAGTCCCACATAAACGTAGAGGTTGTCGAGCACGAGGCGTAGCTTGTCGCCGGACTCGCGCAAGCGCTGCTCGGTTCGCGTGACCCGCTGGAGCGATTGCTTCATGGTGTGGATGACTACGCAATCTATGAGAAGAATTGCCGTGAAAAACCCCAGTGCCGCCACATCGTGCAGATCCAGCTGAAACGAGTCCTGCGGGCCAAGGAAGAAAAACCAGGCTGCTACCAGGCTCAACGCTGAGGTCAGGAGGCCAGGGCCCAGACCCGCAAAATAAGCAGCCAGCAGCACCGCCGGGAAAAACGTGAGAAAAGGAAAGCCGCTAGGGGGAAGCGCATCGGCCAGCTCGAGCCTCGCAAACAGCGCGATCAGGAAAAGGACAACCGCAACAAGATAGCGCAGCAGGGCGGGCCCGGCCGTAAGGCGTTGCGCGTAGCTCAGCCCCAAAAATCGCATCGGCGAACTGGCGGCCGGATAAGAGTTGGGCATAAGGCTGTAGTGAACTGGGTAGACCGCGACTACGGCTGAGCTTGGTGAGCCTCTGCGGCACGCAAGAGCAAGTCGGCCATCTTAGCTGTGCAAGCCTGTTTCAGGTGCTTCTTGCCGAGCAACCCTGACCGTTCCGGTTTGATTTTTTTAATTCATCTTGGGCGCGCGATTCAGTAGCGGGATCCTGAACCAAATGCGTCGCGCGGAAGGCAGCTGACCAAAGTGTGAGTCGGTTCAAGCTCGGCAAGACGCGTCGGCTGATTGCTTGAGGCATCGTCTGACAGGTGCCCCCCTTCAGAGCTCCAAAAAATAACGACCGTAATTCACAGCACAACGCAGAGGCAGCAAATGAGCAGAAAGCAAAAGTCGGCCGGGCACGAAGAGCGCAAGCCCCTGGCGCAGGGGCACGGCGGCAAGCTGGAAAACGACTCCAACAAAACCGGCCAGCAAGAGCCCAGGCAAGTGAACGAGGGCAAGCGCACGCCCGAAAGCAGGCACGACCGTCAAACACTTACCGGCACTGTGAATCAGGTCCGCGTCAGAAAGGGCGGCGGAGGCGGTGCCGGCAACGTCGGTGGCTGGCACTGAGTTGCCAGCACGTTAATTTTGTTCAGCGCAGCTTTGCGGGCTGATCGCCGGCGCGCGCCAGCACGCGCGCGAGGTTCTCCAGCATGGTCTGCCAGCCGTGCTCGGCGCGCTCACGCTGCTGCGCTGCGTCGGAACCCGCTCCGAGATCGTGCCGCAAGGTAAGTTCGCAGGCGTCGCCCTGCGGCTCGATATCGATGATTACACTGGTTTCACGTGGCGAATAGCGTGGCACCAAAAAGCTGAACGCTAGCCTGCGTGGACTGTCGAGCTGCAAAAAGCGCCCGACGTGCTCCACATCGAGAGTGTCGCGCCCGTCGTTCGCCCGCCTGCGGTCCGTCACGATGAAGCGTCCGCCGATGCCCGGCTCGATGTCGCAGCGCACCACCTCGCCCGCGGGCGGCGTGGCAAAGAAGAACTGCCGCGCGAGCGAAGGCTCTAGCCACGCCTCGAACACTGCTTCGGCCGGCTGGTCAAATGCACGTTTAACGCGGGCAATGGTGGACGCGGCGGGAGCGCTCATGGCGATTTATCGCCCGCTCCAGCGCCGGTCGTCAAGCGCGGCCGGACTGAAGTCAGCGAGCACCGATGCCCGGGCTTTGCGGCTTGGGTGCAGGCGTGCTCTTCTTCGCCTCGGGCAACTCGATCTTGACTTCGAGCACATCGAGATCGTCCTGGCGCTCAAGGTTGACCTTGATGTCGTTGGGATTGATATTGATGTATTTCGAGATCACGGCGATCAGGTCACGCTGTAGCGCAGGCAGGTAATCCGGCTTGTGCGCGGTGCCCGAGCGCTCGTGCGCCAGGATGATCTGCAGGCGTTCTTTGGCTACGGTGGCGGTCTTCTTTTTCTCGCCGAGGAGGAAGGAAAGGAATGAAGCCATGGCGGTCTATTTCCCCCCGAACAGGCGCTTGAAGAAGCCAGGCTTCTGCGCGTCGATGAAGCGCATGGGCTTGTCCTCGCCAAGGAAACGGTCGATGACGTCCTTGTACGCTTCAGACACATCGCTGCCCTGCATATGCACGGCAGGCACGCCCTGGTTGGACGCCTGCAGCACCGACTCGGACTCGGGAATCACGCCGATCAGCTTGATGCGCAAGATGTCGGTGATGTCTTCGAGCGAGAGCATCTGCCCCTGGTCGACACGGTTGGGGTTGTAGCGCGTGATGAGCAGATGCTCCTTGATCGGGTCGGCCCCTTCAATGCCGCGCTTGGTCTTGCTCGACAGCATGCCCAGGATGCGGTCCGAGTCGCGCACAGAGGAAACCTCGGGGTTGGTCACGATTAGCGCTTCATCGGCGAAGTGCATGGCCATGAGTGCGCCGGTCTCGATGCCTGCCGGTGAGTCACAAACGATGTAGTCGAAGTCCATGGTGGAAAGGTCGCGCAGCACCTTCTCCACGCCGTCCTTGGTCAGCGCTTCCTTGTCCCGCGTTTGCGAGGCCGCAAGCACGTAGAGGTTGTCGCACTGCTTGTCCTTGATGAGCGCCTGGTTCAGGTTGGCCTCACCCTGGATGACATTGATGAGGTCATACACCACACGCCGCTCGCAGCCCATGATGAGGTCCAGGTTGCGCAAACCGACGTCGAAGTCGATCACGGCCGTCTTGTGTCCGCGCAGGGCCAGGCCCGTCGCAAAGCTGGCGCTGGTGGTGGTCTTGCCCACGCCGCCCTTGCCCGAAGTGACCACGATGATTTTTGCCATTCGAAAATGTCCTTTTTGGAAATACGAGAAGAGGGTTACGCGCGGCTAAAACGCAGCGCGGTCAAAACGAAAAGCCGAGCATCGCTCGGCGCATGGAGGTGGGCTGCTACAAACACGGCACCCTTCGCGGCGCGCCCTACGATACGCCTTGCGTACCCGTCCTGAGCTTGACGAAGGGTCAGGACGAACGGGATCGAGGCATGTCCAGGCCAGCAGGGGCCGTGGGACCGGCTTCGCCGGACCACAGGCGCAGCGGCCCCCCCGGGGGGCAGGGAGCTACACGCAGTGAGCGACCGTGGGGGCACCATCATCCCGACATCGCATCCATGACCAGCTTGTCGCCGTCGGCGCCGGCGATCAGGCGCACCTGCGTAGGCTTGCCGCGTACGTGTTCGGGCAAGGGGTGCTCGCTGGTGCGATAGATGCCGGCAATTGAGATCAGCTCGGCTTCCAGGCTTAGGGAAAAAATTCGTGCGTCCGTGTTGCCGCGGGCGCCCGCCATCGCTTTTCCGCGCAGCGGCGCGTACACATGGATGTGTCCGTCGGCAATGACCTCGGCGCCGGCATTGACCATCGCCAGCACCACAAGGTCGCGTCCGCGCGCGTACACCTGCTGGCCCGAGCGCATGGGCCTGTCGATCACCATTGCACCCAGGGGCGGGCCGTCGAGCGGCGTCAGCTGGGGCTTGACAGCGGCCTTCGGTTGAGGTGCTGGCTCGGCCGCAGGTGGTGGTACAGGGGCGCTTGTTGCGACGACGCGCGCATCAGGGGCGGGGAGCAGGCCAGCCGCCAGTCCGGCCGTCATCTGCGCCTCGTTGCCGCCGCGCACCGCGATCGGAACCACGCTGTAGTCGCCGAGCAGATTGATGAGCTTTGGGAAATCGATAGGGCCGACTTCGGCGCCTGCGCGCTTGGCGGCAGCGTTCAAAGGCGTCAGGTCAATGACTAAGGGGTCTTGGCTGAAGAAATCCGGAATGTCGCCAAAACGCGCGGCAAGCTCACGGGCGAGCAAAGCGTTATCGACCGTTTTAAGCAGCAGCGCCACCAGCGGCAGGTTGGCGCTTTTGATTTCGAAGGAAGCGGGAGAGTTGGCCGGAAGGGCAACGGTCATGGGAAAAGCGGAGCGTATCCGGGTATGCGCAAGGGAATAAAAAGCAGCCCGACCGGCGCAAGGCAGACCCGGGAAAGCTTGAAATCTTAACAGCCGCCATTGCCGCGTTTTGTGAGCGAATGAAACCCTTCCGGTGATCGCAATAGCGGCACACGAGCCTAAAACCCTTCATTGAACTGAACGCGACCGTCTCCATATAAGCAGGCATGCGCCCTGTATCGCCTGCATGAATTTCCCCCTCCTCATCATTGTTTCCGCGCTGCTGCACGTGTATATCGGCGCACGCGTGCTGGCCGAGCTGGCGCCTTATCCCTGGGCAGCCTTCCTGTTCATTTTGGTGCTCGGCGCCTCGGCAGCCTTCATGCCGCTCGGCATGTTGGCCCGAAGGATCTCCCGGCCTCCTCTGGCCGATGTCCTCACATGGGTCGGCTTGCTCTTCATGGGCCTGTTCTCATCCCTCTTCGTGATCACCGTGTTGCGTGATGCGCTCCTTGCCGTGCTGTGGCTGGGCAACGCGCTGGTGCCGGGGCAGCTCGACCTTCCGAACCTGCGCTATGTCACCGCGCTGGCAGTTCCGATCGGCGGCCTGCTCGCCACGCTGCTCGGCTTTTGGAACGCCCGCCGCACGGCGGCCATCCGCTGGGTCGAGGTGCCTATTGCCGGGCTGCCGGAAGTTCTACGTGGCTTCACCATCGCGCAGATCTCCGACGTGCACGTCGGACCGACCATCAAGCGCGGCTACCTGCGCCGCATCGTGGCCAAGGTCAACAGCCTGGAACCCGACATGGTGGCTATTACGGGCGATCTGGTGGATGGCCAAGTGCATGAGCTCGCCGCGCACGTGGCCCCGCTTGCCGACCTGAAGTCACGCCACGGCAGCTACTTCGTGACGGGAAACCACGAGTACTACTCGGGTGCGCATGCCTGGATATCGGAGCTTCGGCGCCTGGGCGTTCGCGTACTGATGAACGAGCACGTCGTGCTCGAACACCGGCTGCGTGGCTCGCCCGGCCATTCTTCGGCAGCGCTGGTTGTGGCGGGCGTCGCGGATTGGAGCGCCCACTTGTTCGACCCAGCGCATCGCAGCGATCCGGGGGCGGCAATTGCAGGCGCCCCGGAAAACGCGGGCGTGCGCATGCTGCTGGCGCATCAGCCGCGCAGTGCTGCGGCGGCCGCGGCTGCCGGCTTTGATCTGCAACTGTCCGGGCACACGCATGGCGGGCAGTTCTGGCCGTGGGTCTACTTTGTCAAGTTGCAGCAACCCTTCACCGCAGGATTGCATCGGGTCGGCAAGCTGTGGGTCTACACGAGCCGGGGCACAGGCTACTGGGGGCCGCCGAACCGGTTCGGCTCGCCGTCAGAGATCACGTGCATCAAGCTCATCGCCGAATAGTCCTACAGCGTTTGCGCCCGAACGCCGATAAGGCGCCTCAAGCCCCGCCGTAATCTCACTCAAGCCCATTCGGGCTGGTGTGACCGGAGAGTGCGATGGAATCACAGGCGCAAGCGCAGGTGTGGCAGATGCAACGACGCACCCGATGGCGCCGGCTGACCCTTGCGATCGCGATTTTCCTGGTCATGCTGTTGCCGGCCGAGGTGGTGGTGCAGACGCTGGAGTCGGGCTCGCCAGCGCCGGGCTCAGTGGCCAGCGCGGCTGCCCTCTCCTCAAGCCGCCCGCGTGGGCCGCCCGACAAGGCGCTCGATGAGGCACCGGTTCCGGAAATGCGCCCCCAGATGAGGCCCGAACTTGCACCTGGCCCGTCCGAAGACAAAGACCCACGACCGCGAATGCAGCCTGAGAAGACAAGCTGGATCCCCGACGCCACCGAAGTCATGCTCGCGGTCCCGCCACCGCTCAAATAGCGGCACCCCTGGACGTCGTCCCGGCCCAAAGGTTGCCGTGGCTCGCTTCGGTGCGCATGCTCAGGCAAAGCCTCATCGAGCCTTTTATTCCATATTTCGACTATGATGGAAATATGAAAGAGCCCGACGCAGTCGTTTCCCTCATTGCACTGGCGCAGCCGATGCGTCTGCGCGTGTTCCGGAACCTCGTGGTGGCGGGTGTCGGCGGCATAACGCCGGGCGCGCTGGGCGAACGGCTGGAAGTACCTGCAGCCACGCTCTCCTTTCATCTGAAAGAGTTGCTGCGTGCAGGCCTCGTGACGCAAGAACGCCAGAGCCGCAACCTGATCTATCGAGCCAACTTCCAGCAGATGAATGAGCTGGTCAGCTACCTCATGGAAAACTGCTGCGAGGGCCAGGCCTGCGGCGCAGGACCGGCCGCGTGCAAGCCCGGTGAAACGGTTTCCCTCCCTTGATGAGCTCGCGCCCTTGCCGATCGACAACACCTGCACTTCACACTCCCGCCCAGCATGACATCCCGAACTATCAACGTCCTCTTCCTCTGCACGCACAACTCGGCGCGCAGCATTCTGGCCGAAGCGCTCCTCAACGACATCGGCAAAGGCCGTTTCAAGGCGTACTCGGCTGGCAGTAGCCCGCGAGAAAACCAGCAGCCCAACCCGATGGCGCTGCGCGTGTTGCAGGAGGCGGGCATCGACACGGCTGACCTCTACAGCAAGAGCTGGGATGAGTTCGGCCAGCCGGGGGCACCGGCCATGGATCTGGTGATCACGGTCTGCGACAACGCCGCAGGCGAGGCCTGCCCCTACTGGCCGGGACAGCCTGCCACGGCCCACTGGGGTTACCCGGACCCTTCTGATGTGCAGGGCGACGAAGCCGATCGCCACGACGCTTTCCGCATCACGATGCACGCTATCCGGCGCCGCCTCGACCTGTTCACGAGCCTGCCCCCTGAACGCCTGCAAACGGTCATGCTCCAGCAGGCCGCGCGCGAGATGGCGAAATCCTGACGATGCAGCCGCACGCACAGGCAGCCCTGCCCTCGGTCGAAGATGGCGGCGCGGCGACAACGCCACGCCGCACGATCGCCAGGCCCCTGCTCGCTGAGTTCTTGGGCACGGCCATGCTGCTGTCTGCCGTCATCGGCTCCGGAATCATGGCAGAGCGACTGAGCGGCGGGAACATCGGCCTTGCGCTGCTTGCCAACACGCTGGCCACCGTGTTCGCGCTGTTCGTTCTCATCGAAGTTTTCGGGCCGCTCAGCGGGGCGCACTTCAATCCCATGGTCACGCTGGTTTTGGCGTGGCGCGGCAAGATGGGCCCGCACGATCGCTGGTCCCTGTCTGCCTTGTTCGTGCTGGCACAGCTTGCGGGCGCCATCGCGGGCGCATGGCTGGCCAATGCCATGTTCGACCTGAGTGTGTGGCAACTCAGCACCAAAGTCCGTGCCGGGCCGGGGCAATGGCTGGCCGAAGCCGTGGCAGCGGGTGGCTTGATGTTCGTGATCCTGCGCGCGCCGCCCGGCAAGGGCAGCATGATCGTTGCCGCCTACATCGGCGCCGCCTACTGGTTCACGGCAAGCACCTCATTCGCCAACCCCGCCGCCGTGATGGGCAGGATGTTCAGCGACACCTTTGCCGGCATTTCGCCAGGAAGCGCGCTGGCCTTCGTTGCGGCGCAGCTGGCAGGGGGCGTTGCCGGGAGCTTGCTGGCTGGCCTTTGCGACGGCGATTCCCCCTGAGTCCGGCGCTCATGCACTGACTGACTGACCGGCTGACTGACGCCGGGTGGCTGGCTAACTGGCTCAACAATGCACTACAATTTAAAACGGTATAAATTGTTTATATCGTTTTAAAAAAGGACGTCAGATGGCCCGCGCAATTGCAAAACCTCCAGGCAAAAAGCCCCTCCCGGTGGCAAAAAAAGCAAGCGTACTTCCCACCCGTACCGCTCCTAAAGAAGCTTCTAAAAGAGCTCCACGCCCAAAGCCCGTAGCCCAGCCGCTCACGAAAGTGTTGACGCCTGCGCAAAAGCCCGCCTCGACCAAACCAAGCGCAACGCCAGCCCCCTTCAAGCCTGACGCAGCGCCGGCGCCGGCGCCCAAAGCAGAAAAACCGGTCAAGATCAAGATGGTCAGGGATAGCTTCACGATGCCGAAAAGCGAATATGCGGCCATCGATACGCTGAAAAAGCGTGCAGCCCGGCTGGTTGTCCCCTCGAAAAAGAGCGAAGTGTTGCGTGGTGGTTTGCTGGCGCTGCTGTCCATGCCCGACGAAGCATTCCTGCAGATCATGGGTTCCGTGCCAACCCTGAAAACTGGCCGGCCGGGAAAAGCCTGAAGCTTGGGGTGACCGCGAGGTTCGCTCAGGCTTCGTGCGCCTTCAGGCGGTGCGCTGCATCAAGTTGCTCGCCTCGAGCTGGAACAAGAAACTTGGCAAAACGTTCGGCCGCATAAGCCCAGCTGAAATCCAGCGAGCGTTGCCGGGCTTCGATTCGCGGAACCTGCAGCGCGGCCCGCCAGGCTCTGGCGAGGTCGGCATTCATGGCGCCACCCAGGGGCCTGCCGTCGGGATGCGTGCGCTCCAGCACCTCGATGGGACCGTCGGCCGGGTACGCGGCAACCGGAGTGCCGGTTGCCATCGCTTCAAGCATCACCAGGCCAAAGGTATCCGAAAAACTCGGAAAAACGAACACATCCGCTGATGCGTACAGACCTGCCAGCGTCGGCCGGTCTAGCAGGCCTACCCAGCGCACATCGGAGTATTTCCGTTTAAGTTGGGATTCGACTGGCCCAACGCCGCAAACCACCTTGGACCCCCCGATGGGCAGGTCCAGAAATGCTTCGATGTTTTTCTCATAAGAAACACGGCCGACAAAAAGCGAGATGGGCCGGGCCAGGCCGCTGAGCGACGGGAAAACCCGGGCTTGAGGACTGAAAGCAAAAAGGTCGGTATCCACGCCGTGCGTCCACTCACGAAGGTTCTGAAAGCCACGCTGGCGGAGCATGCTGGTCACACTGCGCGTAGGAACCATCACCCCGCTCGACGGGCTGTGAAAATACCGCATCAGGGCGTAGCCCCAGGACAGCGGCACCTTGACAGCAGCCTGAATGATTTCAGGGAACTTCGTGTGGAACGCGGTGGTAAAGGCTAGTTTGTTGTGCAGGCAGTAGCTTCGTCCGGCCCAGCCCAGCGGGCCCTCGGTGGCAAGGTGAATGGCGTCGGGGGCAAAAGCATCGAGCCGTCGGGCCAGCTCCCGTTTCGGCGAGATCGCCAGTTCGATACCGGGGTAACCGGGACAGGGCCTAGTACGAAACAGCCCGGGATGGATAACCTCGACGATCCAGCCCTTGCCTTCCAACTGGCCAATCAACTCGACGAGTGTGGTGACGACGCCGTTAACTTGCGGCTTCCAGGCATCCGTGACCAGTGCCAGTTTCATACAGTCTCCAGAATCTTGATGGATGAAGTTGCGTCGGAGGGTGCGGTGCCGGCCCGCCAATGCAGTATTTCCAGGCGGCCGTCCAGATGCTCGACCAGCGCGGTGCGGCTTTCGACCCAGTCACCGTCGTTGCAATAAAGCACGCCGTCAATCTCCCGCATTTCGGCCCGGTGGATGTGCCCGCAGACCACGCCTGCGTGGCCGCGGCGTGCCGCCTCATGCGCCACCGCCACCTCGAAATTGGTGACGTAGTTCAGCGCTTTCTTGACCTTGTGCTTGAGATACGCGGAGAGCGACCAGTAGGGCAGTCCCAACCTTCCGCGCAGATGACTCAAGTGCCGATTCAGCCGAAGCGTGATTCCGTAGAGGGTGTCGCCGGTATAGGCGAGCCACTTGGCGCACTGGACCACCGTGTCGAAGTAGTCACCGTGAACCACCCACAAACGTCGGCCGTCGATCGTGGTGTGCACGGTTTCCTCGAGAACTTCGATGCCGCCGAACTGGTGGTTGACAAAGGCGCGCGCGAATTCGTCATGGTTGCCGGGTATGTAGACAACGCGGCAGCCTTTGCGTGCGCGGCGCAGCAGCTTCTGGATCACGTCGTTGTGCGCCTGCGGCCAGTACCAGCGTTTACGCAGTTGCCAGCCGTCGATGATGTCGCCCACCAGGTAAAGATGGTCGCTCGGGTGCGCTCTCAGGAACTCAAGCAAGGCCTCTGCCTGGCAACCGGGAGTACCGAGATGCAGGTCGGAAATGAACACGGCCCGGAAACGGCGCGGGACGAGATCATCGTCCGCTTCCGGCTCGGCGGCTAGAGTTGCCGATGCCCGCAGGGTGGCGGCCAGCGGACCCGAGGTTTCAAAGGCGTAGCGCAGCTCAGGCTTCATGGACAGCTCCCAAGTACTTTCATCGATGCTAGAAAGCGTTTGTGACGCCACGACGTCCGACTCATGACAGTGAGGTGACAAGCCAGCAGCGGCCGCACGTCCCGATTCATCAGGACAAGCGCGCCACCAAGGCGGCTACCCATATGCCTGCACAAAGCGCCAGGCTCAGCAAGACCGCGGCGCTGCCCATGTCCTTTGCGCGTTTGGAAAGGTGGTTCCATTCGGGACCGATGCGGTCAATCGCCGTTTCGATGCCCGTGTTGAGCAGTTCCACGATCATGACCAGGAGAACGGAGCCGGCCAGCAGCGCCACTTCAAGCCGGTCCTGGCCGAGCCAGAATGCCGCTGGCAAGAGCACGACGGCTGCAATCGCCTCCTGGCGAAAAGCCGGCTCGCCCCAACCTGCGATCAAGCCCGAAAAAGAGTAGCCCAATGCGTGCCACATCCGGTTCAGACCGGTGCGCAGCTTCTGGGGATTTACATGCGGCGTTGACGAGTCATTTGGAGGCATTCAACCTAATGTGCGGGTCCAACATGACGGGAATAAGTCATCCGCATCGCCGTGGCAGGCTGCCAAGCGAAATGAACCTCCGGCCGCCGCGTGCGGTCTTGCCGATCTGACTCGCTCCCCCAGATTCAGGGCGCCAGCGGTGCGTGCCAGCGCTCTGGCGGCACCGACACACCCCCGCGCTCGCCTGGAACAACAGAGCCGAAGCGCTGTGCGAAAACGTCGGGCAAAGGCCGCGCTGCAGGCGATGAGAGCCAGAGCCGAAGCAGGTGGCGGCGCTGCGCCGGATCGGCGTGGTCCCTGAACGCCGTGCGGTCGTGCAGCAGCGTGTGGTTGTGCACGAACTGCATGTCACCGGGCGCCAGCCGCATCATGAAATTCAGCCGCGGATCGTTGGCAAGCAGGTCGAATGCGTCGAGCGCTTCGACATGCAGGGGCGTAAGGCGCATCGCTTCGGGAAAGCGCTGCGCCGAGTCGATGTACTGGCGCTGGTAGATGCTGGACATGCGCCCTTCATGCCAGTTGAAAACCGGGATCTCGAAGAACGGCTTTTCCCCGGCGGCGAACTCGCCTCGCCGGTCGGTTGCGACCGGGTCCATCAGCGCTGCCGCCAGCCTGGGGGCCTGCCGCACGAGCTCGTTGTAGATCGTGTTGGCCGACACCAGCGCCGAGTCGCCGCCGTCCACCGCTTCCTGCAGGCAAAGCAGGCCGACGATGTCGCACGAGTCGGTGTGAAAGGTCTGCCGCTCGTGGGTTTGGTAGATGCGTACGTTGGGGTCGTCAGCGCTCAGCCCCAGGTCGACCACGTGGCCGAGCACATGGCCCCGGGCATTTTGCGGACGCGGATTGCCGAGGTGGCAGCCCAGACCAAAGAAAACCGCGGCGCTGACTTCGAGCGGCCAATCACGTACCGGCAGCGCCCGTACCAGCGCAAAGCCGGGCCCCTCAATCAGGAAGCGGTGAATCTCCTGCAGGCGCGGAGCCAGCGTCGGCAGCACAAAATGCGCCTGTCGCATGGCGCTGATGTCGGGCAGCGTGTCCAGGCAGACCTGCGCGGCCTGCTGCAGTTCTTCGAGCTCCGCATCCGAAAAGCTGAAGCGCCAGGCAGCCGACGACGCGACTTCTGGTCCGTACCATACGGCTGGCCCCTCGAGCGGGGCGGGCAAGGTCGAGATGTCGCGTGTCAAAGTGGGCTTCCTGAAGGGCGATGGGGGAGCTAGTGGAAAACCGCGACGCGGCGGCCGAACCATTGTGACAAACTCCCCGCTCTGACCTGCCCCGACTTGCGGGCGAAACTTCTGGAGACCTCGATGAATCCCTCACCCCGCCTGCCCTCCCTTTCGCTCGCCGCGCGGCTGGTTTTGACCGTCTGCACCGGCGTGCTGGCCTTCGGCGCCACGACCGCCAACGCGCAAAACTATCCCGACAAACCTATCAAGGCCGTCGTGCCCTTTGCCGCCGGCAGCGCTACCGACCAGATCGGTCGCGCGTTCGCCGCCAAGATGGCTGAACTGCTGGGACAGCCCGTCATCGTCGACAACAGGGCCGGCGTGAACGGCATGCTCGGCGCGGACGCGGTGGCCAAGGCCGCTCCGGACGGCTACACCATCCTCATCGGGACCAACAGTACGAACGCTGCCCTGAAGAGCCTCATGAAGAAGCTGCCGTACGACCAGGATACGGCCTTCGCCCCAGTCGCCTACCTCGGCTCGGTTCCACTGATCGTGGCCGTGAATAACGACTTTTCCGCGAAAACGCTGGCCGAACTGGTCGCTGTCGCCAAGGCCAAGCCTACCCAGGTGACGTTTGCCAGCGCCAGCACGTCGCAGCTGGTCTCCACCGAAATGTTGGCCGGCATGGCCAACATCAAGATGACGAACGTGCCCTACAGAAGTGGGCCGGCCGCCATGACCGACCTGCTGGGTGGACAGGTGAACATGTTCACGGCCGACTTCGCCGTGATGCTGCCGCAGGTCAAAGCGGGCAAGGTTCGCGGACTGGCCGTGACGTCGAGCAAGCGTTCCAAGGCGATCCCGGAACTGCCCACCGTCAACGAAGCGCTTGGTCTTAAAGACTATGAACTGATCGCCTACTTCGCCGTGTTCGCACCCGCCGGTACACCACCGGACATCATCCAGAAGCTCAACCGCGCGATCAACACGGCGGCAAACGACAAGGCCATCATCGAGAAGTTCGCCTCAATTGGCTTCGAAGCCGAGCCCGGCACACCGGAAGCTCTGGCACAACGCTCCAAGGCCGAAACCGCCAAGTGGTCCAAGGCGATCCAGGAAGCAAAGATCGAACCGCAATAAACGTTTCGCGCCTGCTGGGCGCACGATCCAAATCCAAGCCGCCTGACTCGCGTTGCCTACGCAGTCAGGCGGCTTTTTCGTGGGCGCGGCCTTGTCTGCGACGTGCCACTCGAACGCACCGCAGCACGCTTTAGGTCTTTAGGGCTTAGGGCTTTAGGTCAGTTGCGCGAGATTGACGCAGGGACGGCGTTCTTTTTCAGATAGATGAAAATGTTGGCCGGGCAGTTGGGTTCGCAATACATTGAGGCATTGGCGGGCGAACCTCGGATCTCCCGCCACAACATGTAAGACTCGTTGGCGCGGAGAACCGAAAGGAACCTTTGGTACGTCGGCATGAGCCCCTCATGAGTCGCCTGCACAAGCACGATGTCGTAGTCGCTGCCGGAAAACGTATTGCTGAGTTGTTCAATTTCCTGGGGAAAGAGCGATATGCCCGTGTGAAACCACAGCGGCAGCCCCAACGGCGGTGCGACGCCCAGCTCGGCATAAATCGGCGTGAGTTCCGTAACATTGATCACTTTGAGCTCGGCTTTCTGACCTTTGAGTGCGCGTATCTCCGAAGCCGTTCGCTTGAGCTCCAAAATGACCTCCAGGGTTTCGGAGGGAACCTGGGTGCGCGGACTGAAGGCGATCAGTCCCGTCGGGAAACTCGTCAAAACGGCCGGGCTTTTCATGGCTTCAGGGAACAATTTCATCCGCACGCTGTAGGCAGCCTGGCGTAGCGTGTACGCGCTATCCCGTGCCGGCTGGAAAGCAAAGTACAGGATGGCAGGCAGCAGGAGCACTTTGAGCGGAGGCTTAATCCGCATCGCCTCGTCAATAAGAAGGGGCAGGAAAGCGACGAAGTAATAGTGTGTCCAATAAATCCCACTTGTCGTCTTGGTAACGGAAGAGGCGATGATGAACGCAGCCGCAATCAACAACCTGAAGTCATTGCGTACTAGAGCGACCACGGCCGTGGCGAAACCCAGCACGCTGAACGAGGCAACAGACAAACCACGGCGCCCGTGCGGAGCCTGGCCGTAATTGAACCAGTATGCAAATTTCGCGGCATCGGTTGCGTAGATGAAAACCACGAGCATGCCTGCCGCGGCCCCTGCGAAAACAACGAGACGAAAGCCCAGTGTCATGAGCCGGGACTTGTCCGTGAAAACGTCCAGCGAGGGCACTATCTTTTCGCGATCTGAACCCAGCGCCATCAGTGCAACGAAGCCGCCCGCCATCAGCACGGCCAATAATCCGAAGTCCTGCTTCGTCAACACCGTCAGAGTTGACAACAGCCCAGCGCCCACAACCGATCGCAGCCTGGAGCCGAGCGCACAGAACACTGCAGCGACCAACAACAGGAAAGCCGTCGTGTTGTACCAGGGATGGGGCACCATCATCAGATGGAGACCCGAAACGAAAACCAGTGAACTCCACCGAACGAAGGGGCGAGTGCCGATTCTTTTCAGCAGGGCATTGAGCAGCCAAAGAAGGCAGGCATGCTGAAGCTGCTGCGCGGCCAAGAAGACGGACCAGTTGACGCCGAAAAGCTTGAACAGGAGCGCAGGCATCACAAAGGAGCCGGGGCCAACCGGGCTACCAAAGTCGCGGTAGGGAAGTTGCCCAAGCGCCAGCCGTAGAGCGCCTTCGTAAATGATCGCGTAGTCCCGAAAATAGACCAGCTCACGGACATACGTGACCGTCAGGATGCCAAGCATGCAAATACCCAGCACAAGGTAATCCGCGCGGCGGCTGGGCTGGTCGAGAAATCGCAGGCGCGACATCAGGAAGAGGCCGAAGATGTCGAACTGGGCGATACCGCGCGATTGAGAGCCTGACGGTACTTCTCCGCATCCCAGTTGAGTAAGCCGCCGATCTGATCCGCACTCAGCACATCAAGCGCCTGGCTCGCCGACTGCCGAACCATGACGTCGAGATAAAACGCCAACTGCGCCTCATGCGCTGCGGTGGCGGACCGGCTTTCCAGCACGCCTTCGCCCCTGATGAAGACATACGGTGGCGACGGGTCGAGCGCGCGGATCGCCGCCCCGGTGTCCGGGTTCCGCTCCAGGCAGACTGCGCTTGCACCCAGGAAAACGACATGATCCGGGCAAATGGCCCAGCTGTGCGCAAGGCGCCTGTACAGGTCAGGATCGGTCGCCAGCGATCGCAACTGGGCGTTGCGACAAGGCCGATAGTTGCCGTCGTCGAGCATCGATTCAAGGACAGGCACATCGTTGGCTGCTGGCATCCTCGGCTCGACGCGCAAACGATCGGACAGCGTGTTCATGCAGCGCTCTATTTCCTCCATCGTTTCGCCGCCCACTATGACGCCATGGTTCTTCAGCAGGAGGACATTGATGCCCGGCCTCTGGCGTAGCACGGCATGAACACCTTGCGCAAGCTCTGCACCCGGCTTGTGGTAGCCCACCAGCGCCCACTCGAGCGACTGCCCCAGCGCTGCCTGGAGGGCATTCGCGCATGCGTGCCGCACCAGATGGGCCATCGCCTCGACGGGGTGCAAGTGAACGACAAAGCGGTGCGGCATCAAGGCGTGCAGCAGGGTCTCGATCGAGGGACGCAGGGTGTGGGCGCCAAGCGCCACCGGGCTGACTGCGTAGTCTCCCTGCGCCAGGGCGGCCTCGATGGGCAGCCGATCGACCGGAACGAATATCTCCTGGCTTTGCGCATGCGCCAGCCACGTTCCCGATGCTTTGATCCGGAGGGTGTTTCCAGACTTCCAGGACACGTTGCCGCCCGCCGCCTGAACCATGAGCCGATCGCGTGAAACTTCAGTGCAGTAGCGCTGCACGCGTGCGCGAAGCGGGTCGCTAGGCGGCATGGCGCAACTCGCCGGCCAGCCTGGCGATAAGGGCCCTGAGCTGCTGAAAGTCGTCGAAGACGGCGTCCGGAGCGCAGTTACCGGTGCCCGCTTTCAAGTCATGGTGCACCTTTTGCAAGGTGACTGCGTTGATCGTTTCGCGCGCCCCGCGGATGTCATTAACCGGGTTGTCACCCACCATCCATATGCAGTCGCCCTTGGGCCGCATCTTCTCGATAGCGATCTGGAAGGGCGCAGGATGCGGCTTGTCGTAGCCCGCTTCCTCGCTGGTGACGATGTAGTCGAAGTAATGGTCAAGGCCGAAATACACCACCTTGCGAAACTGGATCTGCGCGGTGAGGTCGGTCACGATCGCGGTGGGAATGCCCAGCAGGCGTATGTCGTCCAGCAACTCCTTGACGCCCTGGAACAGCACCGCGTTGCTCAGGAAGGTGCGCCAGTACGTCTGTTCGAAATCCAGCGCCAGAAGAACCTGCGAGCCCAGCCCCATGATCTCGAGCATGCGCTGCAGATACAGCAAACGGCTGTGCGAGGAAGCTGTATGTTCGAGCCGGGTCTTTACTTGCGTCCTCGCCTCCTTGAAGGCCTTGTCAAAGTCTGCCGGGGCAATGGCAAAGGTTGTGCTGACTTTCTGCCTGATCGCCTGCATCGCGGCAGCATGCGCCGGCTCATAGGGATATAGCGTATTGTCGGTATCGAAGAGGAAGGCATCCGGCAGGCGGATGAATCGCTCAGGGTTGTAGATCTTCATCAAATCATCCACCGGTTGAGAACCTGGTTGATATGCGCGAGCGTGATCAGTTGCATCAGTCCGCTTGTGCCGCCCTGCCATTGCGGCTGGATGTCAAGAAATTCGAGGATGCGCGGACACAGGATCTTCGCCCCGAGTGCAATGTCCTCGGGGGAGGTTTCACCCTCGATGGTGATCGTCATGTGCGCGTCGTCGCGCGCCGTTTCGATATCGACGTGCAAGCCGCAGACCCCCACCAGTACGCGGGTCAGTGACAGCTCGTTGAAACCGTGAGAGGTACGCACGACTAGCTTCAGACGCAAAGGCCGCGCCTCATCCAGCTCGTCGAGTACGCGGGGGTGAATCGGTTGCAGGCAGAGGACCAGGTCGGCGTGTCTGATCTGAGGACGGATAAAGCGCTCCGAGTCGGGCTCGCGCTTTTCGAAGGCGGCCCGCACGCGCTCGGGGGTGTGACCGCGCTCGGTAACGTCACGCCGATGCTTGAAATGCCGTCGCAGCGACTCGTCGATGTCCAGATAGATCTTGAGGTCGCAGCACGCCCTGAGCAAGGGCAAATACAGTGCATGCAGTCCGCACGCAATGACAAAGTCGTTGCTCGCGATCGGGCGCGGCTTGCTCATCTTGCCCGTCTGGTGGTCGTAGTGGCGGGATCGAATGGACTTGCCATCTGTCAGGCAGGCCAGGTCGTTGCTGAAAGCCTCCAGGTCGTTGGCGTTGGGGTTGAGGTGCGTCATCACCTGCCACATGGGCTTTTGCCTGTCCCAGAGGTGGTAGTCATCACCGGAGACCTTGACGACTGAATGCCCGCCGAAGAGGCCGGTAATGGCGTCCGCATAGGTGTCTTTGCCTGCGCCCGAGTCACCCGCAATGCCCAGCACGAAAGGCTTCCGGCTCAGGCGGAAAAAATCGTTCCGGCTGATGGTTTCGCGCCAGATGCGAAGCGCGAGCACCAGGCCGATTGCCACCATGCCGGTGAGTAATAGCGCATGGGTGTGCTGGCCCGTCTCCTCGCTCAGGCGCAAGATGCTGGAAACATCGAGCAGGGCTCCGTCAGCCAGCCGCAGCGGGTTGTTGAGCAGGGTCCCGAACACGTAAAGCCCTGAAAACGCCGAGGCAAGCATCACGGCCACGCGGCCGCTCATGGCCTGGTAGAAAACCAGAAACGGAATGCTCCAGATGAACCAGCCTGGGGAAGCCGGCGTCATCAGCACGATCATCAGGAAGGCCAGCCCCGTAATGCCCTGGAAAAGCTCGAAGTTCAGGCGCCGCACGCGCCATGCGTAATAGACCATGAGCAGGTACACAAGGGGCACGAGGTAGACGGATGTCTGGCTCCCGAGATCCAGAGACAAGGCGTAGATCTTGCCCATCTCGGGGTTGCTCAACAGCATCTGCATGCCACCTGCCGAGAACACGAAAGGAATGAGCAGGACGACCCCAAGTCCGGCCAAGCCGATGACGAACTGGGGCAGGCGTTGCCGCAAGGACCGGTTGTTGTACAGGTAAATGAGGAAAAACGGTAACGCCACGACCATGCTTAGCTTGGCCGAAATCGCCGCCGCGCAGAAGCCGCCACCCAGCGACAACCGGCGGTCACGCGTGAAGTACAGGGCAAGCGTCAGCAGCAGCACGGGTATCAGGTCGTTCAGCCCTAAACCATAGGTGGCGAGAATGACGACGGGGGAAAGCCAGTAGGCGGTCAGCAGTAAACGGGGACGGTAGGGCAGCATGCGCTCCAGTACCAACAAAAGCATCACGTCGGCCGCCAGCAGCGTGAGCGTGTAAGCCCACACGATCTGCACACCCAGTAACTTCGCAAGGACCACCAGCGGCATGAAAGCTGACCACATCGCGTAGCCGTAGGGAAAGGCTGCGGCACTGCCCCCGCCGGCCAGCCAGGGCGACCAGGGGTCGCGCATCGGCCGGGCCACAGCGGCATTGAGAAAAGGCGCGTACCAGTCGACAACCGCTGACGGTGCCAGGTCAGCCATAAGCGCCAGGCGGATGAGCAGCCCGAGCGCAAACAGGGGATGAAAAAGGATTTTCTTCACGCAGGCCCAGTGCTTGGCGTCCACAAGTCGGGCCGCTTCGTACACACGGCCTCGGCGACGATGTGGCGCTCGCGAAGCATGGCTTTAAGTGCAGGGATCTCGACCGATGCATCGCGGCCTTGTAGTTCCGGCGATACCAGGCACAGCTTGAAGCCGGCCTCCTGAAGTGTGCCGGCAGCCTCACGGGTGAGTGGAAAGTGCGTGAAGCAATCGACCCAGACCCACTCGACCTTGCCCGCGAGTGTGAGCGCCGTTTCGACAGATTCGAATTCCGACACACGTACGGCACACCTTCTCTCACCCAGCTTCGACCATTTCACAAGGAAGGGAAAAGACTGGTCGAGAAAGAAGTAATCGCTGAATCCCCGGGCCTGCATAAGCGCAATCAGGCGGGCTTCGAGCCCTTCTTCCTTGACGTTGAGGATCAGGGTGCCGTGCCGGTAAGCCGCGAACCAGGCGTCGAACGATTCGCCACGCACATAAGGGTCGTGGTGGATGACGAGATCTTCGCCCTGGCTGCGAATGTCGACCTCGACCCCGTAGTGCGTCGGTGTGGCCTGCAGTTCGGCCAGGGTGTTGCGTCGGTGAGAAATGAGCTTCACTTGGCGAGTTTCCTTCTTAATTCCAGGCTGTAGTCCAGCGTCCGGCGGATGAACTTTTTCTTGGCTTCCCAGTTCACATTCCAGTGCGAAACGCCGTGGGCTCGGCGGCCGAAGCGCACGGGAAAGCGGCGTACTTCAAGACCCTGAACGCGGGCGAGGTAATACGCATAGAGATCAAGCGAGAAGTCATGCGGTGGCTTGCTCCAGGTCTCGAAAAAACTGCGGGAAAACAAGGTGGGTTGGGCATTGATGTCCCATAGCGGCCGGGCCAGCAGCAGCGTTTCGAAGAAACTCATGCCCGCTGTGAACAGACTGTCGGATAGCGGTCGTCCGTAACGCCGGCCCTTGGCAAAAGTCGGGGCGGCAGGCTTGGTGAAACAAGCGAGCGCTTTGAGCGCGTCTTGCGGATCCGTCTGCAGGTCTGCATGCGTCCAGCCCAGAACTTCGCCGCGCGCGGCGCGCAGGCCCGACAGAATCCCGAAGCCGTAGCCCTGATTGACTTCCACCCGGATGCTACGGCAGCCGGGATATCCAGGCAGCAGCTTTTCGAGCACGGCCGGCGTGTCGTCCGTCGAGCCGTTGTCGACGAGGATCACCTCGATCCCATTCTGGCCAATCAGTCCGCTGCAGCGTTCGAGCAGCAGCGGCAGGTTAGCAGCTTCGTTGAAACATGGAATCACCAGCGACACAGTTTTCATGTTAAATCGCCTTTTTTCGCAAGACGACGGAACGGCCCATCGCAAAGACAGATGGTGCCAGTGCGACGAGTGCACGATCGAGCTGCTGGACCGCCCTGAGAAGCCAGACTGGAAGTTGCGGCATGGCCGTCTTTGCAATGACGCCGCCGGAAAGCGGGAACAGGAGAAACTCCCCTAGCGCATTTTTTTCGACTTTCAGTTGCGGGAATTCGGCCTCGAAGCGGCCCGGATCCTCGAACAGCAGCTGAGGAATCGCGCAATTGGCAGACCAGGGGTCGGAAGGATCGTTTGCAATTGCAAACTCATCGAATACCTTCACCTCGTAGGACCACCCTTCATGCCGCATGAGTCTGAGCAAAAGCCGCAGCATCAGGCTGGTATTGAGCTCCTGGATCAGCACCACGCCGCCGGGTTTGAGGAGGCGCTCGCATCCCTTGAAGAACTTGTAGGGCGAGTAAAAGTGGTGAATGTTGTGCGATGCGATGATGCAGTCGATCGACGAATTCTCCAGGTCCATGTGGGTCGCGTCCAGGACACGGTCGATCCATGGGTGGGCGATGGCGTCCGTAAAAATGGGACGCCGCTTCAAATAAAGTTCCGCAAAGCCCGCGCCCGAGCCGATTTCCAGCACTACGGCGTCATCCCCCAGATAGGGGTTCATCCACGCGTACCGCTGCCGCAAAAGAAAATCCAGATTTCTGAATCTATCCCTTAGAAAATTGGCGCGCGCCTGGATCAATGCTCCTTCACTTTTCATCCGATTGGCGGAGTGTGGCGGAAAGAACGGGCCTTTCAGAAACAACGTCTTGGAGGCATGGCCAGGCGCGGTGTAAACAAAATATTTGGAGCCGACGAAATTGATCAGGGTCGATACCGCGATGGCTAGGAAAAAAGCGAGCGTATGGGCGCTTTGGTGCGGGACCAGCAGATGCACGCTGACTTGATGGGTCAGCATCGAGGCGCAGTAGCTGCTCGCGTGAACGAGCAGGAACCGGATGCTGGCATCGAAGCCGCTGGTGTCGTGGCGAAACGTCCAGCTTCGGTTCAGGAAGAAAGACACGACAAGCGAGCAGCCATACGCGATGAAGTAAGCCGCTCCGCTGCCAAGCCCCTGACTGATCAGCCATTGGTACTGCACATAGGCCAACGCGACGGCCGTAAGACCGACTGCCCCGAATCGCATGACTTGCACCGGGAGCGTATTCATCTCTGGGCCGGAATGGTTGGCAAGCGCGGCTGATATTGCTGTTCAAGCGCGCTCACTTCTCTTGCGGGGACTCGCCTATCCAGTTCCAGCCGATACGGATGACCAGGCCACTTGTGAAACGCCGACTGCCAATACTCGAACGTCCTCAGGTCGTCGGGCGTACCCCAGGCCAAATAGCTGTCGACCTCGAACAACTGGCATCGCAGGCCAAGGGCGACGGCATCGTTGATGGCGGAGTCGATGTAGTACTCGTTGTTGATACGGCCATTTCGGGCTATCAGGCGATCGACCGACGCTCTGAAGTCTGTGGCCCGCCGAAATGTGAATGTACCCAGGACGATCGGGTCGGTCGCGGGAGTTGCCAGAGGCGTCTTGACAGAAATCTGGCGAATACGGCCACTGGCATCGGCATCGATCCAGCCGAACATTTTTGGATGACGGATGGCGTTGGCATACCCTCGTACCCCCCAGACGATCACGTCGACCTCAAGATCGTCCAGCAAGCGGGAAAACGCGCCAGCGTCATAAAGAGCGCCGTTGTCGCAAGCCCCAAAGGTGATCGGCCCAGTACCGGTGTACCCCGTACTTTGGCGCTCGAGAGCGTCCAGGCCGATCAGGGCGGTGCAGGCCTGCCCCTCGGTGACAGTGGAGATCATTTCGATGCATGCTCGGGGATAGATGGACTGGATTTGCGATGAGATGTCGGCGTGTCCGGGCATGTCCGACCTGAGCACGAAGGCCTGCCGATCAGACTGCGGAAGGTCATGGGCTGCCTGCGCGACCATCGGCCTTCCCGACACCGGGATGAGCGGCTTTGTGAGGCGGTAGCCTTGATCCTGGAAGCGTTGCCCCAGCCCCGCCATCGGCATCACCAAACTGCCGGCAGGCTCGTCGCCAGCGGACGCGGGAAGCGCCAGCAAGCCCTGGAACGCCTGCGACCAGTTCTTGTATTCGGCTACATCTTCGGGCGTGCCCCACTGCATGAAATGCTGCAGCTCGTAGACTGCGACGGATTCCTGTTGGGACAAAAGCAACTTGTACGCGAGGCTGACGTAGTATTCGCCGCCGACCGTCAGCCCCTGGTCGATCGTGCGGGTGAACGCGTCCAGCATCATCCGTCCGCTGGAAAAGTAGTAGGTTCCGCTGGAGGCGTACTCTTGCATGCGGTCAGCCGTGAAGGGCTGTTTTTCCTGAACGTCGGACACCCAGCCTTGCGACTCCCGCAAATACGCGTAGTTGGTTTTGCCCAGACTGTGCGGATGAAAGCCCTTGTATGCGGGTATGCACCCTGCACAAGCACTTTCGCGCACGAAACCCTTGAAGTGCTGCCAGTCCCAGTAGCAAGTGAAGTCGCAATAGTTGACCACCACGGGACGGGAGGGATCGATCAGCTCCCGAACCTGCAGGATGGCGTGGATCGGGCCCAGCTTGTGGGCCGCAATGCCGACAACTCTGGCTGATGGCGCGTATTGCCGAAGAATGGATTCCATGCGAAACGCCGGCACGGCGAGATGATCCTGATTGCAGATAAACAAAAAGTCCGTCTCTGCCGGAAACATGTCGATGACATGGGCAATGATGGGTTTTCCATCGATCTCGATCAAGGGCTTGGGGACGTCGTAGCCCGCCGTGCGAAACCGCTCTCCAAAACCGGACATGGGGATGACGATCTGCATTGGGCTCAATGACTGATGGGGTACGGGCGGTGAGACAGAGGCATGGACGGCGATGCAATCGCGCTGAACGGTAATTAAACCTCATCAAGGCGCATGCGTCACTTGATCTCTGGGCCAGTGTGCAGTTTCACCGCGACGAACGCAGGGCCTGGTCACCTTGAGGCTGTTTAGCCCTTGACTTGGGATTGCGCCACGTCGGTTGTGGGGTCGATATGAAACAGCCCCGGGTGCGCCATAACGCCGCCAGCGCATGGCACTCCAGGGATCATCCCGGTTCAGGGCCGTCAGGCAGCGCCAGCGATAGCACTGGCATGGCGCAAGTCGCTGAGCCATGCTGCAAAAGCTTCCTCGCGCTGGGCTGGATCGCCACGCAACAGGGCCGAAGGATGCAGGGTGATGAGGACGCGCAGCCCGTCGCTCCGTTCGAACCACTGGCCTCGCTCGCTCATTACGGCGACGTGGCGGCCCAGAAGCGAACGGGCAGCGGTGGCGCCTAGTGCCACCGCTGCTTTGGGCTTGACCAGCGCGATCTCGGTTTCGAGCCAGTGCAGGCACGCGGCGGCCTCTTGTTGCGTGGGCGTCTTGTGCATTCGGCGTTTTCCGCGCAGCTCGTACTTGAAATGCTTGACCGCGTTGGTCACGTAAAGTGCGTCGCGTTTCCAGCCCAGTTGGCTGATTGCTTGGTCGAGCAGCCTTCCCGCCGGGCCGACGAAGGGCCTGCCGCGCAGGTCCTCCTGGTCGCCGGGCTGCTCTCCGACCAGCATCAGGCGGGCGTGGGCTGGCCCCTCACCCACGACGGACTGCGTTGCCGCCATGCCGATGGGGCATTCGCGGCAGCGGTCGGTGGCGGACTTGAGCTCATCCAGGCGCAGCGGGCCCGATGAGGCCGCAGCGGCGGAGCTTGCTGGCCCGTGCATCGCATCGGCGCGCTGGCGTTCGGCCGCCTCGCCCGTCGGCTCGATCGCGCGAATACGCCGCAGCGGGAGCGTTGGCGACTGCGCCACCATGGCCTGGCTTCTCGCAGAGGCCGCTGCCGACAGCTCGCTGATGAACTGCGCCTCCGGCAGATTCTTCCAGTAGCGGCGCGGCATCTCCTGCTGCATCATGCGCAGCTTGAGCCGGGCCGGGTTGAAGATGCTCTGGTAATAGGTCAGCCACAGCTTTTCTCCCGCATCCGCGGGAGGCGCTTCCTCGCGTTTTGCGCCGGGACCGAATTCCAGCGAAGGAAAACCCTCTGGCCCAGTGGGCTCTGCAGCTTGGACGACTTCATGCGCGCCCGCCTCCTTGACGTTACGAATCCGCGACACCGAGCGCACGCTCGCCTCGGGCGTGAGGATCACCCAGCGCATCTGCGTAAACCGGCGCGCGAAAAACGGCGCTACTGCCTGGACGATGTGGTGCTCGGGCTCGAACCAGGCCACGTGCAGCGGCCCCTCTTCAGGTCGGCGCCTGAATTGGTCATCTTCCACGGTCCGAAAGCGCACGAAGGCTTTCATCTTGTGCATGTCGCGCCGCACGGCCTGCGCCATTTGACCCGCGAGGACGCGGTCGGCGTCCAGCGGGTCGTGGCGCAAGTCCGGCTCGCGCTGCAAGCGCCACAAGAGGCGGTACAGCAGGCCGAAGCGCCCCGGGTCCCGGTGCAGGATCACGCTTTCGCAGAGCGCGAGGAAATCAGCCGGTACTGTCACCGTCGCCGTCGCCGTCGCCGCAGGATGGCGCAAGGGCGATGCGCCGCCTTGCAGCCCGGCGGAGGAGTCGATTACTGCAGAGTCCGCGAAAAGGTCGGGGCACGCCGAATCGGCGATGTGCCAGCTCACCCGCGCCGGCTCGACGTCTTGGTCGAGCAGCGCGCGCGCAGCCTGGCGGAACGCCGCCAGATCTGCGGAGGGCAGCAGCACTGTGCGCAGTGGCGCATCTTCACCGCGGGCGAACAGGTCATCCGCCTGTTGAGCCTGTTGTGCCAATGCGCGCGCGCTTCGCATGTTTCAGAGGGCCAGCGCCAGCGCCCCGATACTGCCTGATGGGACATGGGTGGCGGGCGAGACATTCACCGGAACGTCGAACCCCGGTTCCACGTCAAACAGCGAACCCTGCACCGGGGCTGGACGAAGCCGATGCTGCAGCGCCGACGCGTCCAGCGTGCCCGCCGGATGGTGATCGGCCACGACCACGAACGGCAGGACCTTGCCCAGCGGTACGTGCAGGCGCGTCAGGTCGTCCGCCCGGATTTTTCGGACCCGACGGGCGAGCAAAAGTCGTTTGACGGCCTTCACGCCGAGTCCGGGCACGCGCAACAGCATTTCGCGCGGCGCGCGGTTGAGGTCCACCGGAAAGAGCCCGCGGTTGGCAAGAGCCCACGCCAGCTTGGGATCGACGTCGAGCGCCAGCATGCCCGGCGCGCCTGAGGTGGCAGCGGGCACGATCTCATCGTGCGCGAAGCCATAAAAGCGCATCAGCCAGTCGGCCTGGTAAAGACGGTGTTCACGCATCAGGGGCGGCTGGCGCAGCGGCAGCGCGGCGGAGGCGTCCGGGATGGGACTGAAGGCAGAGTAGTAGACGCGCTTGAGCCGGTACGCGCCGTACAGGGTGGCGCTCGCCAGCAGAATGCTGCGGTCATCGGCGGCGTCGGCGCCGACGATCATCTGCGTGCTTTGCCCAGCCGGCGCAAAGCGTGGTCCATCGGCCCGTTTCGGCCGGCTTCCCGACGATGCCGGCAGCGAGACGATGCGCGACGGCGGCGATTCATTCGCAGCGTCCTTTGCGTCGTCAATGTGCGTGCGCAATCGCGCCATGGAGCGCCGGATGGCGGCGCCGTCTTTCTCTGGCGCCAACGCGGCCAGTCCTTCGGCAGAGGGCAGTTCGATGTTGATGCTCAGGCGATCGGCATACCGGCCCGCCCGGGCGAGCAGCTCGGGGCTGGCGTCGGGAATGGTTTTGAGGTGGATGTAGCCCCGGAAGTCGTGGTCTTCGCGCAGGCACCGCGCGACCTCGACCACTTGCTCCATGGTGTAGTCGGGGCTCTGGATGATCCCAGAACTCAGGAAAAGACCTTCGATGCAATTGCGCCGATAAAAGTCGAGCGTCAGCGCCACGACTTCGTACGCCGTGAAGCGCGCGCGCTCCACGTTGCTGCTGACGCGGTTGACGCAGTACAGGCAGTCGTACTGACAGAAATTGGTCAGCAGGATCTTGAGGAGCGAGATGCAGCGGCCGTCCGGCGCATAGCTGTGGCAGATGCCCGAGCCCTCCGTCGAGCCGATGCCGCGCCCGCCCAGGGAATTGCGCTTGGTCGTGCCGCTCGACGAGCACGAAGCGTCGTACTTGGCTGCATCCGCCAGAACGGCCAGTTTTTGAAGCGTTGTTTTCACTGGATAAATATACAGTGTTAAGCCCGATTCTAAAAGCTCATTTGCGCAAGCCCCTCATCTGCGCAGGGTCCCGTCGCGCGTCTTCACGGCCCCCTGTCGCTGACCACGCGGTCTGGCAAGCGCGATCTGGCGTTCGCCTCGAGCATTAGAAACACCAGCACGGCAACCGATAGCGGTACTAGGTAATAGATCAGCCGATAGCTGACCAGCGCCGCCAGCAGTTCGCTTCGCGGGACGAGGTGGTCCAACAGCGCAACAAATACGGCTTCGAGCACCCCGAGCCCCGCCGGCACGTGCGCGATGACACCCGCCACGGCAGCGAGCAGCAGTACGCTGGCGACGACCTGCAGCGGCACGCGCTGCTGCAGCAATACATACAGCACGGAGCCGATCAGCAGCCAATTGGCCGCGCCCATACCCGCCTGGAGGAAGGCCATGCGTGCGCTCGGCAAATCGATTTCGTGGCCGCGCAGCACGAAGGTCCGCTGGCGCGAGAACGCGCACATCATTAGATACGCGATTCCCAGCGCGATCATGGCAAACCCGAGAACGCGCAAACCCTCACCGCCGAGTTTCCAGTTGGGCGGCAAGGGTAGCGGCCGCCAACTGAAAAGCACCCCGGCCAGCAAAATGTAGCCAACCCAGTTGGTCAGCATGCTCATGCTCAGGATGCGCGTGACTGTGCCGTACTTGAGGCCGAAGCGCGTATAGAGGCGGTAGCGCAATGCAACGCCACCGACGAGTGAGCCAAGATTTAGATTAAAGACATAGCTCACGAAGGTCACGGCCATGACCTTGGCTTTGCCGAGCCGGTGGCCGGTATAGCGACGCCCCAGCAAGTCAAAGCAGCTGTAGAGCAACAGGCTGCCCGCGGCCAGCCCGGCGGCCGTCGCCACCATGCTGCCGGGGTAGCGGCGCATGGCCGAGAGCACCTCATGCCACTGGATTGCGCGCGCCTGTGTATAGATCAGGAACGCCACCACACCAAAAAAGGCAGCGGTCGCCACCCTTTTGGACCACAGCCACCAGCGTTTCTCCGCCCGGTCCGGGGGCTTGGCCTCATCGCTGCCGTGCAAGCTATTCGGGGGTGGCTGGCCTGGATTCATCGCGCCTCAGCCTCGGTGACTTGCTCTGCTCCCGCCTTGATGAGCTTTTCAGCCGGCGTGAGTTTGGGTGAATGCGCGGGCAGCCATCCGGCCCAGGAGGGGTAACGGCGCAGCAGGTGGAATACGAAGAAGCTGCGCACCATGCGCCACCAGGTCGACTCGCTCAGGTCGGACGCCTTCACCTGGGTACAGCTGTTCAGCATGAGGCGCTCCAGTCGTTCTGCCAGCACCCCGTTGAATTCACGATCGCGAATGATGACGTTCGCTTCCAGATTGAGCGACAGGCTCAACGGGTCAAGGTTGCTGGAGCCGACGGTCGACCACTCGTCATCACTGATCGCCACCTTGCCGTGCAAAGGCCGCTCGCAGTACTCGAAGATGCGCACCCCCGCGCCGAGCAGGTGGTGGTAGAGCAGGCTGGCCGCGGTCTTGACAATCGGCATGTCGGGCTCGCCCTGGAGAATGAGCCGGACGTCCACCCCGCGCCGCGCCGCCCTGCGCAGCTCCCGCAACAACCGGTAACCGGGAAAAAAATAGGCGTTGGCAATGACCACGCGGCGGCGGGCGGCACGAATGGCGATGCGGTAATGGCGCTCGATGTCGTTGGTGTGTCGGTTGTTGTCCCGCGTCACGAAGATCGCCCCGGCCATTCCCGACTCGGGCACCGGCTCGACCATCGGCGGAAAGCGCTCGTGCAGGTCGAGCAGGTGGCCCGCTTGCGCCTGGGCATTTTCAGGCTGCGTTTTCACCTTGCCGCGCCGGCTGAGCCGCGCGTGCGCCCGCAAGCCGGCCCGGATGGCTCGCACCGCAAAGCCCCGGATCACCGCCACCAACGGTCCCTCAACCTGCACCGCATAGTCCTGCTTGGCGGCTGGGCCGTAGTCGGCGAGGTGATCGGCTGAATAATTGATGCCGCCCACAAACGCCATTCGGCGGTCGATCACCACAATTTTTCGATGCATGCGCCGGAAAAGATTGGTGCGCCAGCCCCACAGCTTGGGCGCGGGGTCGAACACATGCACACGGACGCCGGCCTGCGTCAGCGATGAAATGAAGCTCGCCGACAAATCCGGCGAGCCATAGCCGTCGATCGTGATGTCTACTTTCGCGCCTCGTCCAGCCGCACGCAACAGCGCAGCATGCAGTGCCGTGCCCACCTTGTCCTCAAAAAGAATAAAGGTCTCGAGCAACACTTCCTGCTCGGCCGCAGCAATGGCCTCGAAAACGCGAGGGAAGAACTCCTCGCCGTTTTCAAGCAGGTCGAAGCGGTTACCGCCGATCCACCTGTCGCTCATGCTGTGGGCCGATCCATGGGAACAGACTCAAATGTCGATCTCGGCGGCCAGCGGCGCGTGGTCAGACAGATGAGACCACGGCTTGCGGGGCAGCACGACCGGCGCATGCGCAACAGCGTTGCGAACATAGATACGGTCAAGCTTGAGTACCGGCATGCGGGCAGGAAAAGTTCGCGCCGCGCTGCCGTTGGCTTGCACGAACACCTCATGCAAGCCCGCACCTTGCTCGAGCTGGTCGTGCGCACGGCGACGCCAGTCGTTGAAGTCACCTGCGACGATCACCGGCGCATCGGCCGGAATGTCCTGGTTGACCATGTCGCAAATCATGTCCAGCTGTTGCCTGCGGTGCGCTTCCAGCAGTCCGAGGTGCACGCAGATGGCATGCACATTGGGCTTGCCCTGCGGCATCTTCAGCACGCAGTGCAGCAGGCCTCGCCGCTCCGGTCCGCTGATCGAGACGTCGCGGTTCTCAAAGTGGATGATGGGGAACTTGGACATCACGGCATTGCCGTGGTGGCCGTCGGTATAGACCGCATTGCGACCATAGGCGAACTGCGGCCAGATGCTGTCCGCCAGAAACTCGTAGTGCGGCGCATCGGGGTAGTTCTCGAACTTGTTGGAATGTGTGGCGTGGGTGCCGGTCACCTCCTGCATGAACACCACATCGGCGCCCACCAGGCGTACCGCATCGCGCAGCTCGTGCAGGATGAACTTGCGGTTGAAGAAGGTGAAACCCTTGTGGATGTTGACCGTCATGACCTTGATGCACAACGGTGTTTCGGCAGATGACCCGGCGGGCGAAACGGGTGCCGGGCTGTCGGTGACAGAGATGTCCGCGTCAGCGGCAGCTTGTCGGTGGGATCGCGAAGCGAGCATGAAGTCAGACGAAAGACAAAAGACAAAAGAGGTTTGTACCCCGGATTGCAGAGATACACCTGTAGGACAGGGTACACACCGCCTTTCGGCTAGTGCAAGTAATCTGCCAACCCGTCCTACAGTCGCCGCGCGCGTGGTCGCACGCCCACGCGCTACAGTGGCCACTCCAACGGCCGATGGACCCCATCCCTCACGCTGTAATCTGTCTTACCTTATGCACACCTCTGCCCCATGAGCCGTCTGGCCCTGACCCGCGACAAGATGTACCGGACCATTGCACGGCAGCTGCACGGCGTCGTGCCCTGTTGGGTCTGCGGCGAGCATGTGCTGGCCCCTGCAGCCACGCTGGAACATATCCGGCCGCTGAGTGAGGGCGGCAATAGCCATCTGGAGAATCTGGCCATCAGCCACGAGGTCTGCAACGGGCAACGGCATGCGCTCGGCGCGGTGCCGCCGTCAGCCAGTGCGCCCGGCCAAGTCGCCCGAAAGGCCCCGCGCACCTGAAGATTCGCAGCGGCGCACTTGCCCGCCCTTTATTTGGGCCGCGGCCTGCGTAGCCCATCGTCCGCCTGCTTCTGGCCGGCGCGCAGTGCAAGCACCTGATGCGTCACGGCAGTTGCCACGTTGGCGGCTTCTTGCTGAACGGCTTCGTCCTTGTCGAGCGTGTCATGGCTGGTGGCATAAGGCTCGTAATAACCGATGAAACGGTCAAGGGCCGCCTGCGGGCCTGCCTTGACGAGTCCCATCCAGTCGAGCCAGTCTGTGAGGCTGCGGCGCTGACCTTCAATGCCCGCCACGTCGCCATGAACGACCACGCCATAAGCCCTGCCGGCCAGATGCTTGGGGTAGGGCCAGCCGGCCAGTTCGAGCGCCTTCGCCTCTTCGGCTTTCTTGCCGTGCGTGCTCGTGGGGTCCGGATTGCCGCCGTCGGCGCACACGAGGCGGTCAATCATCTGCTTGAGACCCGAAGGCGATTGATACCAGTAGACCGGCGTCAGGATGATGACGCCATGCGCCGCCACCCAGCGCTCGTAAATTTCGGCCATCCAGTCACCGGTCTGGCCAAGGGAGTGGTTGGGATAGCAGCTGCACGGCCAGTGACACAGCGGCATGGCAGTGGAAACACAGGCCTTGCAGGGGTGGATATGGAGCTTGTAGGTCGAGATCAGCAGGCTCAAATCCAGAACGTCGGCCTGCATGCCGGCTTTTTCGATCACCTCCCGCGCAATTTGCGTGAGTCGCCAAGTCTTGGATACTTCACCGGGGCAGGAGCCGTCGTTTCGTGCCGAGCCGCAAATGAGCAGTACGCGGGACGCACCGGCGGGGTTGGCCCAGACAGCCTGCGCAGCCTGCAGACGCTCGCGGGTTTGTAGCCACTCCACGGAAAGCTCGTAGTCCGGATCGGCGAAGCCTGGCCCGGCCTTGCGCGTCACGGGGGCCTTGCGGCCCTCGGCATAGGCTTGCCAGGCAATCTCCTCCACCCTCGACACCGCTTGCATATCCTGCCCGAAGGCGGGGTCCAGGAACGACTGCATGAATCGCTCGTGAAAAGCATCGCGTTCCAGTTTGGCGGGCGCCTGGCCCTTGCGAACATCGGTCATCGGCTTCCTAAGCTAAGGCCAGCGGGCGCTGTGGACCGGAATGGTCATGCCTGATAAAGCCCAGTCTGGCGACTCCGCGCAACCCGGACTGTAGGAAGGCAGGCACTGTCGCTATCGCTTCCGGCCGTACGCAGGCGACCTGCTATTTCTTTGGTGAACTTACCGGGGCCGGGGCGTAGCAAAACGTACTCCTGTTTTTATACTGTCGGGCAACGCCTGTGCGGGCGCCCCTTGTTCTCACGCATTTCTAGACTGGAGCTGCTCATGGCCTTGCTGATCACCGGACTGATACTTTTCCTGGGCACGCATCTGCTGCGCGTTTTCGCGGATGACTGGCGCAGCCAGATGCGCGAGCGCTGGGGCGAGAACGGCTGGAAAGCCGTGTATTCAGGGGTGTCCCTCGGCGCATTTGTGCTGCTGGTCTGGGGCTACAGCCTGGCACGCCAGAGTCCGGTCGTGCTGTGGTCGCCGCCAGCGGGCTTGCGCCATCTCGCCGCACCTTTCACGTGGCTCGCCTTCGTCCTTCTGGCGGCTGCCTATGTGCCGCGCAACCATTTCAAGGCGCGCATTCACCACCCCATGGTCGCGGGCACGAAGCTTTGGGCGTTCGCTCATTTGCTGGCCAACGGCACGCTGCACGACGCGCTGCTGTTCGGGAGTTTCCTGGCGTGGGCGGTGCTGCTGTTCGCCGCTTCGCGCCGGCGTGACCGCAAACTCCGTACGGTGTATGCCGCTGGCACGCCCACCGGCACCTTGATGGCCGTGGTGCTTGGCACGGGTGCCTGGGCGCTTTTCGCTTTCTGGCTGCACGGGCTGTGGATTGGCGTGCGCCCGTTCGGCTGACCGCCCATGAAAAAGCCCGCAGGCTTGAGGCCGGCGGGCTTGATCAGGTCGCTGGACGATCAGCTCTTGCCGTGCTGCATGCCCTCGTGGCCGCGATGGCCGCGATGACCGCCGAACCCGGCATGGTGATGGCCGCGACGCAGCGTCTCAGTATCGAAGACCTTTTTCTGCTCTGGTGTCAGGGCAGAGTAGAACGATTTGGTGGCCTGCTCGCGCTGGTCCATGCGGGCGTTCATCTCGGCCATGCGCTGCGTACGCATCTGGCGCATCTGGTCGATGCGCTCGGGCGTGCTGAGTTTGCTGAGGTCGGGCATGGCCGGGCGCTGGCCGCGGACAGGCGGCTGCATCGATGCAGTGAAGGCTGTCCAGGCAGGTTCCTGCGCTGACGTGATGTTGAGCTTGGCCTTGAGCTCTGCCTGGCGCTTGGCCATCCATGCCTGCATTTTTGCCGGATCATGGCGCCCCATGCGGTGCCCTTCCGGTCCACCCTTGCCTTGCATACCGGGCGCAGACATGCCCTGGGGGGCAGTTGTCGGGGCGGGCTGGGGCGCCTGCGCGATGGCAGAAATACCCACGCTGGAGATCAGCGCGGCGAACATGAGGGACGGAAGAGTCTTGATAACGAATGACATCGCGTATTCCTTTCGATGGAGACGGCGTCTGCCGCCGGGTTGGCTGCAGGTTGATCGCAAGTTTGGCGTTGGCCTGTAAAACCGTCATAAGCACAAGGTGTTCGTTCGGTAAAGTTTGGTTTCCGGATAGGCCCTCGCGCGGGCACTTGCGCCGTACGCCCGCATCCCTACAATGGCCCCAGCTTGTCGGGGTGCCGAGGACGTAAGGTCCGAGGCTGAGATCGCTTGATGCGAGACCCGCTGAACCTGATCGGGATCATCCCCGCGTAGGAAACAAGGCACTTGGCTCCGGAACTCCGCGCATGGCGGCAATACTCCGGCTCCCCGGGCAGGCACTTCGCAACCTCCTGGAGAACACATGGCCAAGACCCGTCTTACCGTCGATGCACAAGCCCTCGCAGGGCGCATCACCCGCACCCCCTTTGCGGGCTCGCGCAAGATTTATATCGAGGGTTCGCGCGCGGACATTCGCGTGCCGTTTCGCGAGGTCAGCCTGACCGACACGCTGGTTCAGGACGGTCCAGGCGAGCCGCGCCGCGAGGCCAACCCGCCCCTTCGTCTTTACGATGCGTCGGGGGTGTACACCGACCCGGTGGTCGACATCGACGTTACGCGCGGCTTGCGTGCCCTGCGCGCCACCTGGATCGACGAACGCGCCGATACGGACCGCCTGCCTGGCATCAGCAGCGCCTATGGCCGCGAAAGACTGAACGATCCCGCGCTGGCTGCCCTGCGTATGCAGGAGTCGCCGGTGCCGCGCCGTGCAAAGCCGGGTGCCAACGTCTCGCAAATGCATTACGCCCGCCAGGGACGCATCACGCCGGAAATGGAATACATCGCCATTCGCGAAAACCTGGTACGCGCGCAGTTGGCCGAGCGCCTGGCCACCGAACGGCTGCCCAAGGCCGGCCACTCCTTCAACGCGTCGATTCCAAAAGAGATTACCGCCGAGTTCGTCCGCGCGGAGGTCGCACGCGGCCGCGCCGTGATTCCCAACAACATCAACCACCCCGAGAGCGAGCCGATGATCATCGGCCGCAACTTCCTCGTGAAAGTCAATGCCAACATCGGCAACTCCGCCGTGACCTCGTCCATTGAGGAAGAAGTCGACAAGCTGGCCTGGTCGATCCGCTGGGGCGCCGACACGGTGATGGACCTGTCGACCGGCGACAACATCCACGAAACGCGCGAGTGGATCCTGCGCAACTCGCCCGTCCCCATCGGCACCGTGCCGATCTACCAGGCGCTGGAAAAAGTCAACGGCAAGGCCGAGGACCTGACCTGGGAGATCTTCCGCGACACGCTGATCGAGCAAGCCGAGCAAGGCGTCGACTACTTCACCATTCACGCCGGCGTGCGCCTGGCCTATGTCCCGCTGACCGCCAACCGGTTGACGGGCATTGTTTCCCGCGGCGGTTCCATCATGGCCAAGTGGTGCCTTTCGCACCACCGCGAAAGCTTTCTGTACGAGCACTTCGAAGATATCTGCGAAATCATGAAGGCCTACGACGTCTGCTTCTCACTGGGCGACGGCCTGCGCCCCGGCTCGATCGCCGACGCGAACGACGAAGCGCAATTTGCCGAACTGCACACCCTTGGCGAGTTGACGCAGATCGCCTGGAAGCACGACGTGCAGGTGATGATCGAAGGTCCGGGGCACGTTCCGCTGCAACTGGTCAAGGAAAATGTCGACAAGCAGCTCGAAGCCTGTTTTGAAGCGCCCTTCTACACGCTCGGCCCCCTGATCACGGACATTTCACCGGGTTACGACCACATCTCTTCCGCGATGGGCGCGGCCAACATAGGCTGGTACGGCACCGCCATGCTGTGCTACGTGACGCCCAAGGAGCACCTGGGCCTACCCAACCGGGATGACGTGAAGCAAGGACTGATCGCCTACAAGATCGCCGCGCACGCGGCCGATCTGGCCAAAGGCTACCCCGGCGCGCAAATGTGGGACAACGCCGTGAGCAAGGCTCGCTTCGAGTTTCGCTGGGAAGACCAGTTTCGCCTCGCGATCGACCCGGACACCGCCATGGCGTACCACGACGAAACGCTGCCGAAGGAAAACGCCAAGGTCGCGCACTTCTGCTCGATGTGCGGCCCCAAGTTCTGCTCAATGAAAATCTCGCAGGAAGTGCGAGAGTTCGCACGGCTCAACCCCGCCACCACCACGCTGGCGATGCCGGTGATCGAGCTAAAGCAGATCACGCAAGACCTGGATGACAAAGCCCGCGAGTTTCGCGCCAAAGGCAGCGAAATCTACCAGTAGCTATTACCGAGCTATTAGCGCTTGCCCGTACCGTGATCGGCTTCAGCCGACGCGGTGCGGGCAGGTCTTGATGCCCAGCATCGTGTAAAGGGGACACCAGCCGACTGCCGCAGTGGCCAGCGGAACAAGACCGACGTAACCCCACGGCCCGATATAGCTGCCCAGCGCAAGGCCCAGAAGGACAAGCCCCGCCACGACTCTGACGATACGGTCGATGCCGCCGATATTTGTTTTCATGAAAGCTCCCGGTTGAAGCCTTCATTAAGTCCGCTTGCCAAGGCACCGTCGTTGACGAAAGTCAAACAAGCACGAGCCGACCAGGGACCCACCCCCTAGCGATGACGACGCTCGGAAATCCCCGCCAGACTGTCGAGGATGGGACACTCCGGCCGGTCGTTGCCCTGGCAGCCGTGGATCAGGTGCTGCAGCGTTCGCTGCATTTCCTGCATGGCCTCGATACGGTCGGATAGATCGTCCGCATGCTGCTGCGCAATGCGCTTGACGCTTGCGCTGGCGCGCCGCCGGTTGTTCCACAGGCCCACCAGTTCAGCAATCTCGGCCATGGAAAAGCCCAGGTCACGGCCGCGCTTGATGAAGCGCAGCACATGGATATCGGCTGGGCTGTACTGGCGGTAGCCGCTGTCGGTGCGGCCGACTTTTCCCAGCAGCCCCAAAGACTCGTAATGCCGGACCATCTTGGCCGAGACGCCCGACAGTTGGGCAGCCGTTCCGATATTGACCGGCAAACCGGCGGTGATTCCTGCCGACGCAGGCGTCGCGTTGGCCGAGGCCGAGGTCGATGCTGGCACCTCAGGCCGCCACGGAGTAGCCTTCTTCGGCAATGGCGGCGGCCAATGCCTCGCGCGGCTTGTCGCTCTGCACCTCGACGCGGTTGGCCGCACGGTCTATTTGCACCTGCGCGGCAGGATCGATGTGTTGCACGGCCGTCCTGACGGCCCGCTCGCAGTGGCCGCAGGTCATTCCGGTCACGGTAAAAGTCTGGTTCATGGTGGGGCCTTGCTCAGCCTGCTGGCTGTGAGTTGATGAAAAGAAGTTTATCTTCAAGCTTGCCATGGTGGGAAGGTCAAGGGAATTTGACCGATGGGGCAATGGTTGCGCTCCGATGCTCTGCCAGCAGCTACTGGCCGCCAGCAAGGCTTGCGTACACGCGCTCGTGCACGAGTTCACGAAATCCTGCTGTTTTGCTACCAGGACTTGACCTTCCCATGAAGGCAAGGTTTAAGCTCCCCCCATGACCAGCCTCACCCTGCCTTCCACCCCACAAGCCTCTAACGATCAGGCGGACAGCATCGACCTCGGCATCGACGGAATGACCTGCGCCTCGTGCGTGTCACGCGTCGAGCGTGCGCTCAGGAAGGTGCCTGGCGTCCAGAGCGCGACCGTCAACCTGGCGACCGAATCCGCGCGCATACGCTTTGACGCCTCGGCACAGACTAGTGCCGTGCTCCGGCGTGCCGTCCGGGAGGCTGGCTACGGCGTACGTGACGTCGAGGCTTCAGAGACACTGGCAGAGGATTCCCCTTGGAAGGGGTTCGCTCCGGTTGCCGCAGCGCTGGCCCTGTCGCTCCCCCTGGTCGTTCCGATGCTGGCCGACCTCTTCGGCCGCCACTGGATGCTGGCGCCCTGGCTGCAGTTCCTGCTGGCAACGCCGGTTCAGTTCATTCTGGGTGCGCACTTTTACAGGGCCGGGTGGTACGCGCTGAAGGCCCGCACCGGCAACATGGACTTGCTCGTGGCCATCGGCACCACGGCAGGCTGGGGCCTGTCGGTGTGGCTTTGGCTGAGCGCCCTCGATGACGACATGCCACACCTGTACTTCGAGGCGTCTGCCCTGGTGATTGCGCTGGTGATGCTGGGTAAATGGCTGGAGGTTCGCGCCAAGCGCCAGACCACCGCCGCGATACGCGCACTGCACGCTCTGCGGCCGAACCTTGCGCATGTGATCCTGGGCACCGGCGAGGAAACCGACGTTCCGGTCGCCGAAGTTCTTGTCCATGACCGCGTGGTGGTTCGGCCGGGTGAGCGCTTTCCGGTTGACGGCGTGCTGCTCGAAGGCCGTACACAAGTCGATGAGTCCATGCTCACGGGCGAGCCCCTGCCCGTCGCCAAACAGGAGGGCGCCAGGCTCACCGGCGGTAGCATCAACGGCGATGGCCGCGTGGTCATGCGGGTGGAAGCCGTTGGCGGCGAAACTGTGCTGTCACAGATCATCCGGCTGGTCGAGGATGCACAGGCCGCCAAGGCGCCCATCCAGCGGCTGGTCGACAAGGTCTCGGCCGTGTTCGTTCCCGTGGTGCTGGTGATTGGTGCGGCCACTTTCGCCGCCTGGCTCGCCTACGGACAACCATTGGACGTGGCACTCATACGCGCAGTGGCTGTACTGGTGATCGCCTGCCCGTGTGCGCTCGGGCTGGCGACCCCGGTGGCCATCATGGCGGGCACGGGCGTGGCGGCGAAGCACGGCATCCTGATCAAGGATGCCCAGGCGCTGGAGTTGGCGCACCGCACCCACACAGTTGCCTTTGACAAAACCGGAACACTCACCGTGGGCCAGCCGCGTCTCACGGCCTTCGTACCGTCGCCCGGCACGGAAGGCGGTGCTTTGGCAATCGCGGCCAGCCTGCAAAGCGGTAGCGAGCACCCGCTGGCGCGCGCTGTCGTGAGCTCCGCCAGGGAAAGCGGGACGGCTTTTGCCGAGCCGAAGGATCTGCGTGCCGTCGCTGGACGCGGCACGGAAGGCGAAGTCGATGGCCGCCAGTTCCTGATCGGCAGCGTGCGCTGGATGACGGAGCTGGGGGTGCGGATGGACAGCGTGGCCGACGCCCTGGTGTTGCATCAAGCACGTGGCGCCACGCTGTCGGCGCTGGTGGAGCGTGGCCCGCAGGGCTTGATCCTGCGGGCACTCATGGCGTTTTCGGATGAGCCGAAACCCGGCGCGCGCGAGGCGCTTCTGGACCTGAAGGCACGCGGGCTGCGTGTCGTGATGATCTCGGGCGACAACCGCGACGCGGCGGTGGCGATGGGTCAGCGGCTGGGGCTTGCGCCGGACGAAATATTGGCCGACGTGTTGCCCGCAGACAAGTCCGCACAGATCACCGCGCTGCGCGAGGACGGCAGACATACCGTTGTGATGGTGGGCGACGGCGTGAACGACGCGCCTGCGCTCGCCGCGGCCGACGTGGGCATGGCGATGGCGACCGGCACCGATGTCGCCATGCACGCGGCCGGCATCACGCTGATGCGCGGTGACGTCTCGCTGGTTGCTGCGGCTATCGACATTTCGCACCGCACGGTCATCAAGATCCGGCAGAACCTGTTCTGGGCCTTTGTGTACAACGTGGCGGGCATTCCGCTCGCGGCCTTCGGCTACCTCAATCCGGTGCTCGCGGGCGCCGCCATGGCCCTGTCCAGCGTGAGCGTGATGTCCAACGCGCTCTTGCTCAAGCGCTGGAAACCCCGCTCGGCTTGACTTGTGTCAAATGCCGAAGGCGCAGCCGCCACGACACTCAAGACAGGAGAGCCCTGCCATGCCAAACCTGACGCTGCAAATCATCCGCGAAGAGCACGCCGCCGTAGCGGCCGTGCTGCGCTCACTGACGCTCATGATCCAGCGTGGCCCGGGGGATGAACCAGAGCGCTTTTTTGACGTGTTGCGGGCCATGCTGTTCTACATCGACGAGTTCCCCGAGCGTATGCATCACCCCAAGGAATCGGACCTGCTGTTTCCCCGGCTGGCCCGCGCCGCGCCGCACCTGATGCCGGTGATCAGCCGGCTCGAGTCCGAGCACATGCGCGGTGAGAACCGCGTGCGCGAACTCCAGCATCTGCTGCTGGCCTGGGAACTGGTGGGGGACTCGCGCCGGGCGGCCTTTTGCGAAGCCGCCGCGCTTTACGTGCAGTTTTATCTGGACCATATGCGCTGCGAAGAAAACGAAGTGCTTCCCGTGGCGCGGGAAGTGCTGACGGCCGTGGACTGGAGCGAACTCGACGCGGCGTTCAGCGAAACGCGGGACCCGCTGGCAGGCGGCAAGAAAGACCCGTGCTACGACCGGCTCTTCACCCGCATCCTGACCAAGGCACCTGCGCCGATCGGCGTGGGCGCCGCCTGACGCCCACCAGCGCCCCCGTCGCTGGCGAGCCCGGTTATTTGAACGTCGGGTAGTCCGTGTAGCCCTTGGCACCACCGCCGTAGAACGTGGCCTTGTCAGGCTCGTTCAACGCCTCGTCCCCACGCAGGCGCTCCACCAGGTCGGGGTTGGCGATGTAGGCCTTGCCGAATGCCACGAGATCCGCGCCTTCAGCGAGAGCGCGCTCTGCCATGGCCTTGTCGTAACCGTTGTTGACCATCCAGGCGCCCTTGCCTCCGGCCGCGCGGTAAGCCGCCTTAAGTGCCTTGTAGTCGAAAGGCCGGTCTGCGATTTCGCGGGGCCCGCCCGTGGCGCCCTCGATGATGTGGATATAGGCCAGCTTGAGCGGCGCCAGCTGTTTGACGACGTATTCGAACAGGGCCTGCGGGTCCGGGTCATGCACGTCATTGGCAGGCGTTACCGGCGACAAGCGCAACCCCGTACGGCCGCCACCAATCGCGTCCACCACCATCCGTGTCACTTCGAGCAGGAGACGGGCGCGGTTGGCAATGCTGCCGCCGTAATCGTCGGTCCGGTGGTTGGAACTGCTTTTGAGAAACTGGTCGAGTAGATACCCATTGGCACCATGGATCTCGACGCCGTCGAAGCCCGCCGTCTCGACCGCATTGCGCGCAGCGGCCTGGTAGGTATGAACGATGCCGGGCAGCTCTTCAGCATCCAGCGCCCGCGGCTCGGAGGTTTCGACGAAGGTCGGAACGCCTTCCTTGATCAACACGGTCTTCGTCTTTGCCGTGATGGCCGAAGGCGCAACAGGCTTGCCGCCCTCCGGCTGCAGTTCCCGATGCGACACCCGCCCGACGTGCCACAGCTGGACAAAAATGCGCCCATCCGCCTCGTGGACGGCATGCGTGACGTGCTTCCACCCATCGAGCTGGTCGCTGCCGTAGAGGCCCGGGACATCCGCGTAACCCTGGCCTTGATGGCTGATGGCGGTTGCCTCCGTAATGAGCAGTCCGGCACTCGCCCGCTGGGCGTAATACTCGGCCATCAGCGGGGTGGGGATCGCATCAGGCGCGCGATTGCGGGTGAGTGGCGCCATGACAATGCGGTTGGGCAATTGCAAATCGCCGACCTTGAGGGAATCGAAAAGCGTGGTCATTGAAACCTTCTGGTTTGAGGACGAAGTCGGAACCGAAAGGCCAATCATGGCCCTTCGAAGTTCCACGCAGGTGGGGTCAAAAGCCGGAACGCCAAGTCAGGTTTTCAAAACGCTTGAGCTTGAATGGGCTGGCATGGGACTCCGGCTGAGGTAAATAGCAGTACGGGTGGTTGCAGACGAAACAACCAGCTCGACCAGCGCGGCATGGTTAATCATCGTGCAGGTGCCCCCGCCTCGATCTTGAGGTTGATCACGCGCTGGTCGGTCACGATTTTCCCTTCATTGGGAAAAACCGATAGAAGCCTTTCACCACTGGGAAAAACACCTCCCACGCTGACCCGCCTGCCGCTGGTGAACTGAACGCTGAATGGGTCCAGTCCGGAAATTCCGGACTGCTCGAATGTGGTCGACGTAACGGCCAGGGTTGGAGGCGGCACGAGCGCAGCGCCTCCGGTGCTGGCTGGAGCCTTCGCCGGGCTTGCCGGTAGCGGGGTGGGCGGAGTAAGGCCTTGCGCCGGGGGCCCTTTTTCAGGGACTGCGACGGCCGGGGCATGAGCCGCCGGGTCGTGCGCAACGGTCGCGCTGTTCCGCGGTTTTTCCACAGCATTCACGCGCGCAGAAGAAGCCCCTGGCGGATTTTTGCCCTCGTCATTGCGCAGCATGGCAGGGAAAGCCTTCAGAGATTTTTCGGAAGACGCGAATGCGGTGTCGACCTCCTCTTTGCCTAACGCAGCCGATGAGGCTGCAGCGAGATTGGGGGGCGCTGCACTTCGCGAGGCCAATTCGAGAGCGTAATTGCCGGCAATGGCGGCCAGCGACTCGTTAGCAGTTCCGAGCGCGGAAAGCCTCACGGCGACGACACCATACACAAGTGCTCCGCCCGCGATCAGTCCACAGACCAGCCAAAAGCCGTACATCCCATACCGCTCGTGGCGTGACGGCACAAAGCTCGGCCCACTCATGACTTAGCGCCTATCGCTGAAGCATTCAAGACCACCGGTCAACCCTTGTTGAGTTGTTTTCCATAAAACATTATTATTAAAGAAAATAATGCGTGATCCCAACAACGACGTTCCCATGAGCCTTCTTTTTGCCGCCAGGTCGCCCGGCACAGTGGCAACGCAGGGGCCAGAAGCCCCCATCTTTTCTCCGGATGAGGTGATTTCTGCCGTTCTTGGACAGAACGCGATTCAGCTTGCGGGCTTCACGGCAGTGAATTCTCTGAGCCTTCCGGTCCGGCTCCCCATGGTGGATATCCCGAACGATCCGAGAGCTCGACTCCACGTCGGCAAGGCCCGCAAGCGGTTGCAGCAGCGGATCCATCTATTTCTAGGCACGGTTGCCATGGGCTTGGCACTGTTCTCATTTGGTCTCGGCACGCTGGCCACCAGCACCTACCGATCGGTCCCTGTTCGCACACCGCAATGGCACGTGAGCGGCATTTCGGACCACAGTCTCATCGTCGAGATTGGCGATTCAAAAGTAAAAATTCCGCTGGGGGCGCCTTTGCCTAACGGTGAAGAGATCTTGTCGGTCGATGCCGAGAGGCAGGTTTATGTGACCGCCTACCAGACCGTCAGCCTGCGTGACCCAAAGAAAGTCAGCCGGTGAGCACGCTGTTCAATGCGCCGCCGCCCGAAATCCCTCTGACGGCCGATACAACTGCGAAGCGGGGGCTGGAGATCTCCATGCGGGATCACCAGATCTGCTTTGTCGTGCCCGCCGGTTCACGCATCGAGGCGTTCACGCTGGACCTCCCTGGCGGGATTCTCGTGCTGGGTGCCCTGCGCGGAAAAGTTACCTGCGCTGCAGGGAACGCCATCATCGCCCATGGAGGAGAGTTTCAAGGCAGTCTCGACGCAGCTGACGTCTATATCGAGGGGCGTATTTCATCCCGCGTTGTGTCGGGCACTGCCAGCCTTTCCCGAATTGTGGCGCGGGGAAGCATCGATGCCAGTGGCGAGCTCGCGGGCGGAATCGCTGCGTTCGGGTCTAACGCTTGTGTACAGGCGCACGTGCAAGCGCGGGCATTTCACGTTCCGAGACATGCAGACCTCAAGCAGACCGTGCTTGAGACGATCTGATCGCTCTCGCAGCGGACGAAGTCGGCAGTCTGTTCCGTGGGCGGTGCTGTGATCCCTGCAGGCAAGCCTCACCCCCCGGTCGCACGATCGGAGACCTCAACGAGGACCGGCCCACACGCCCTGCCAAAAGCACGCGATTGGCGGTCTACCTTCACCCGCTTTGCGCTGCTTTGCGCTGGCGTGCTTCTTGTGCATCCGCACTTGCAGGCCAAAGGGTTGACGCTTCGCGCGACGCGATGTATTGCTTCGGCAGCGCAATATCACGGCGTCAACGCAACGGTGCTTGCCGCGATCATTCTTCACGAATCCGGCGGCAGAGCATTTACCGTGGTCCACAACGCCAACCAGACCGTCGACCTCGGCCTGGCGGGCATCAATTCGGTCCATTTTCCTGAACTGCTGTCCAAAGGAGTGGCCCCGGCACACTTGCAAGATGAGTGCGTGTCTTCCTATGTGGGAGCTTGGCTTTACTCCCGCAAGGTGTTCAAGTATGGCAATGGCTGGCGCGCCATAGGCGCCTACCATTCGGAAACCCCCTACTTCAGCAACCGATATCAGGTACTCATCTTCAACGAACTGGTGAGTATGGGTGCCTATGCGGGCCCCAAGCTGCCCGTTCCGCCACTTCCGCGTTGACGATTCCCCGCTGACGAAGCAGCGGCAGGGTGCACCGAGTAGCGTCTCGGCGACCCCACCATCGAGAGTTGTGCTTGAATGGTTGCGGGTGAATGCCCTGCAGGGCGGCCTTTTGCGCCTAATGAGTTTCCGGCTTTCCGGCCTTCCGGCCTTTCAGCTTGTTCCACTTGTTCGGCTTGTTCGGCTTGTTCGGCCCATACTAGGCAAGCCCCATGCTGGCAACCTTGCACGACGACACGCTGGCGGGCAGGCACTTCCAGGCGCTCGCTCATTTGCCCTTGGTAATCACTTGACTCATCACGCGCGATCCGGCCGTGAAGAGGCTGTGGGCTCGGCCTTCGATGTCGCGCCCCATCTGGGACTTGGCCAGATTCCCGACCCAGCCGATGGTGTCGTCCGAGATTTCCTGCACGAGGTTGAACAGACCCTGAATCAGAATGTTCATCAGAAGGAAAAACATCAGGAGCAGGCCGATGATGCTGACCAGCCCCGTCACGGAGTTGCCCTGCACGTTGGCCACGGCGGGCAGGAAGAGCCACAACACGGCCGAGCCCAGCAAAATCGTGAGGCCGGCAGCGGCAAAGAATCCGATCACCATCAGGATGGGCTTGAAGAGCAGGAGCAAGAGGTACAAATAGCCCTTCTCGCTTCGCTGCCCCATGCCTTCCCCTTCGGCATGCAGGTGGGCAAAAGCCCAGAGCGGCGCGGCGGCCATTGCCTCGACCACGACGCATACATATTGCACGAGGGCTGACACCCAGTTGATGAACGGAACCATCGGAATGTAAAGCGCCAGGAGTGCGCCTACACCCAGCAGGACTCCGCCGATCACGGGAAGTACCCCAATCGCGCCTTTCAATATCTTGCCAATGACCGGTATAGATGTAAGTACACCCGCAGCCCCATCTAATGCGCCGCCGACGACCAGCAGGCTCTCGCCCGCCACCATCATGTAATCACCCAGATTTTTCGAGGCAATGATCGGATCGAGGATCCTGAAGCCGCCAGCCGTGGCGCTGCCATCGCCGGAGCCTTCGGTGAGCCTGCCCAGTGCGATTTTCATGATGTGCTGTCCCCATGAACAATCGCCCGTCGCACTGGCTTTGCATTTCCCGTCTTCCTGTACCGAACTGCTGCTCGAGCCGCGACGCTCTTTAAAGGCAATTCTGTAGCGCATGAACTCGCCGGATGATGCGGCATCGAGCTTGGCTGAAGTTTGCGAGGAATCCTGGATTACGTAGCCAACAGACCGCTGAGCCTCGAGGACTCCGGCGTTGACCTCTGCGAAAGTTGCGTAGAAGGCTCCCGCGCCAAAGAAGCCGTATTGGCGCATTTTCTCCAGCGCCGTTTTCTTGACCGCTTCGGCATTGGCCGACTCCTTGCCCGCGCCCTCGCGAATGACCCCTGTGAAGGCTTGTGCATTCGACAAGATCGCCGCCTCTGGAACGGGCAGACGGGTAATGGCCGTTCGTGATTGCGTGATCCAGTTGTCGGCCAGCTGGCGCATGCTGCCGAAGAACGCGGGCCAGTTGCTGGCATAGCGCGCATAGGCCGTACTGGCGATTGCGGCGTAATCGACAGACCCGACCCTGAAGCCGCGATCGGATTCAGCCGATCGTCCGGTTTCATTGAAATTCCATTTGATCCCCACTGCACCACAGGCAAGCGGATCGTTGTCAGTTCCCAGAGCGCTCCCGACAGGCCGGGACCCGGGCGGATTCAAAGCCTCGAAGCTCCGAGCCGTCAATTGATCGCTTGGCGCAAGGCTCGTTCCGCTTTCCTTGAACAGGCGTTCCTTTTCAAGAAAATCGAGCTCGCACAACCTTTGCGCGAAGATGGCGTATGCCAGCGCCAACGAGTCTTTTTCCCCGCTGTTATGGGCCAGGCTGACGTTGACCAACGGTGCGAAATTGGCCGTAGCGTCCAGGGCCTTGTTGTAGGCAAAGTTGCCGAAGGTGATGCCCCACCCTGTTGCGATGATCATGATCACCTGGGACAGGGAAAAGCCGCCGAATACGGGGATCAGCGCGCCTATGCCGGTGGCCAGCCGGATCGGCATCCATACGGCGCTCATGCGTTTGCCCAGCACCACGCCCTCATGCGCGGACTGGACGATTCCGCTGCCAACGCCATAGGTCGCCCACACAACTCCAGCCGTAAACACCACCACATTGAAGGCCAGGAACAGCACGCCGAAAAGCGTGTTCGTTGCCAGCCCGGAGGACAGGGGCGAGTCGAACATGGGGCCGAGAAGGCCGCGCATGATGATCTTGGCGATGTCGTTGCTTGCCTGTCCGCCGGCGTTTATCTGGTCAAGATCGGCAAAGACTTGGTCCTGTGCCCGCACTGAGACTGCACCACACACCCCCGCAAATATTGCCAGCAGGCGTTTGCCCATGGGCTTGACTGACCAGTTCCAGAGCTGCGGCTTCATGCGGGCTTTCAGTTGCGGCGCACCGCACGCCGGAATTTGCCGGGAGCAGGGCGCAAACGGGTTCAATTGAATAAATTATGTTGGATTAGTTGTTTTCATAATTTACTGCAATTGTGCCACTGCGCTCTCAACGCATCCGGACATGAAGGTCAGCCCTGCAAGGCAGGTGCTTCAGACCAGGGTTTCGATTTCGTCGTGGTAACGGGTCAAGGCCACCATGCGCTGCGGATCCCGCCTGAGCGTCGCCATCCGCAACTTGATGCCGCCGCTGATACGTACCGAATGCAAGGCCACCCTGTACTCGGGGTTCTCCGCCATGAAACGGTGGACCAGCATGGGCCGTTCACGCAACAGAGACTCGATGTTTTCGCGTGAAAGCCCGGCAAGGTCCGGGTCCTTGGCGTCTTCCAGCCAACCGAGAAAGGTGCTTCTCAAGGCTTCCCTGAAGCCTGCCTCGAGACGCGGAAAGTTGACGTAGCCGGTGCTTTGGGTCAACTCTTTCGTGAGGACGGCTCCCGCCGATGGCACCTGGGGTGCGCTGTAGATCAGATCGAGGTGGTAGAGCCTGCGTTTGAGGTGCGATGCATCCATCGAGGCGTAATGCGCCGCCCGGTTGATCGAGTCCGTGCCGAAAACCCCCCAGACGAGGTCAGGGTTGACGTCGAACGGACGACGCCCTTCGAAACGCGGCATGTGCTCCGAGAACACGATCTGTGCCGGCTTGACTGCATGAAGCGCAAAGGTTGCCACGATGACCTGCCCGGCAGGCCGCCCGCGCCTTTTTGTCGCTGCAATGTCCGCGTCTGGCTGAAGTTCCGCATCCATGATCAAAAGGTCCCCCCCGGATATTTTTCTTCCTTGCCAGCCATGCGCTTCACGATGGCCGGACGCACCGAACTCTTGCGTATATGTTTGACCTCGATCGTCTCAGGTGTGTAGGAGGGGTAGGCCTTGTCGACGTCATAGCCACGATTGGCCCATATCGCAATAGCCAGCGTTTCGAATTCGCGGCGAGCGTCCTGCCCCTGCTGCGCTGCGGTCTGGAGCTTGGAAATGATGTTTCCAATTCGGCGCGTGGTTCCTGATTCGTCGATGAGCCAGCGGTACAGCACCGTGGTCGCGCGACCCAGCAGGCGAGCAAAACGCGCGCCATACGCCATATGGGCCTTGGCCGAAAGCTCCTCGCCAAAGCCCTGAACCGTCTGACCATAGAGCGTCTCGAAAATTTCACGAACCGTAGGCCTGTCCCAGTCGCATGAACTGGGCGAGCGGTCGTAGATTCGAACGAGCAATTCCAGATCGAAAGGAACGACCCCGTGGCTCTTGACCGCCTGTTGGTAAAAGTAGGGTGTGTTCAGTCCCAGGTCATACATCATGTCCACCGCAGTTCGATGGTATTTCGTCGCGAACATCGGCAGATCGCGCCAGACCATCGGCCTGTTTGCACTGTCCCTTGCCTCGACCTGCGCCGAAAGAAGTGCTCCTTCCTTGATGAGCGGGCCTTTGATGCTCAAATCCATGCCCCGGATATCCGGAGCGTAATCGGCAGTGGTCGGGGTCTTGGCCATGGCGTCAGTTTACGTGGCGGCAAGCAGTTCACAACTTTCGTCGGCCCAATCGCCGAACAGATGACCCTCGCAACGGGCGGCCCCAGGGCAGGCCCGGAGCATGGCGTCGTGAGCCTCAAGACGGGTTAAGGCAGAAGATTGCTTATGGCTTTCGAAAGCCAGCCATGCGCCTCGCGCTGGCAATCGCCGGAGGCGCAATCAAGAGTGGACGGGCTCAGGCTCTTCCCGCCGTCCGTCCGGATGTCTTGCAAAGCGCGAAATGTTGCCGCCGTGAACCGGCGCGTTGGTGTCCCAGGGCCAGCCGCCGAATTGGGTGCGCTGGTAGTCGGCCATGGCCTGGCGTATTTCGGCCTGGCTGTTCATGACAAACGGGCCGTACTGCGCAACCGGCTCGCCAATGGGCTTGCCCTGAAGCATCAGAAATTCGGCGACCTCGGCTCCGGTGTTGACGACCTCGACGGATTGGTCCGCCCGGAGTTCGATCGCCGAATGCTCGGAGACGGTCTGGCCCGCCACCGTCACCGAAGAGCCCGCGAAAAAATACAACATGCGCTGCGTGCCGGCCCCGGTTGCCGCTGGCAGACTCCAGCGCGCACCGGGTGCGAGCCTCAGGGTCCAGATGGCCACGTCGCTTTCGGGCTGCGCCGCCCAGGAGTCTGGCGGCGGCGGCAACGGCTCGGCCGCCCCGGCGAGCCGGCCTGCGATCACGGCCACTTCGACGCGGCCCTCTGTCGCTGGGGAAACCATGCGGGGAATGTTTTCGGACCACAGCATGGTGAAGTGCGGCGCAGACATCTTGCCGCGCGCGGGCAGGTTCAACCATATCTGAAAGAGCTCCAGCGGATTGGGCGCTGCGACGTCGAGCAGCGGAAACATTTCCGCATGCACCACTCCCTGCCCTGCCGTCAGCCACTGCGTGTCGCCTCCGCCAAAGCGCGCCGCAGCGCCCAGCGAATCGGAGTGGTCGATCAAGCCTTTGCGAACGATGGTCACAGTCTCGAACCCGCGATGCGGATGCGCCGGAAAGCCCGGCACGGTCTCGCCGTGGTACATGCTCCAGCCATCCTTGCCGCTGAAGTCTTGCCCGATAGCACGCCCGGACAACGCTGCCCGCGGTCCCATGCGACCATCACCTTCGGGATAGGCGTCATCGTGGTGAACGCAAAAAAGGAAGGGGTCCAAGGTACGCCATGGAAACCCGAGCGGATGAATCTGGACGATGGGATGGCTGGAGGGCATGGCTGGCTTTCGAAAGGGTGGAGCGAATCGGGGCGCCCACCAGTTGCGGCTATTTCCTCCAGTTTAAAGAGGGCCCGTACCCGTCAGCCTGTCATAGCCATCGGCCACGTAAGCCGGGCCTTTCATGAGCCAGACGATGACGCAAGCCACGGCCACCGTAGCCAGCAGCGCCACGTTGAAGAGCGCCCATCCGAACATCACAAACTCGAAGAGTCGCGCCTGCCGCATGATCGCGACAGCAGGCTCATCGCTGGTAAGCACACGCACCACCCACGCGGCGAAAAGCGGGGCGATGGTACCGACGGCCAACAGCAGCGGCAGAGCACGCAGCACGCGGCACTCCAGCCCGTATGGCGAGCGTTGAAATCCCGGAAGCTTGCGAAGCCATGTCATGTGGTCATGCTCACGAGCGCACCGCGCTGCCGCTGTCGTCATCGGGCGGTCGACCCTGTGAGACATTGCCGGCACAGCCTTGAAGCCAGCGACTCTGCAACAGGGATCGGCTCCGGTCCGCGCCTGCGTCAGGACCTAAATATGCATATCATTAGGGTATTTAGAACCATGCATCGCGCCTCAAGGCAACCGGGAGCCACGCTCCCCCGAGTGGCGCACAAGGAGACAAGCATGCCAAGGACCACCCGATGACTGCTGCTGCAGCGAGCACCCGGGCCGGGTTGCTGTACCGGCCCTTTCCGTTCGGACAACGGGTTCTGCGCAACCGTATCGCCATGGCGCCCATGACGCGCAACTGCTCGCCTGGCGGCATTCCCGGCGAGGACGTCGCGCGCTACTACAGCCGCCGCGCTAGCGGTGGCGCAGGCCTGATCATCACCGAGGGCACTTATATCGACCATCCGGCGGCCAACGGCTACAAAGACGTGCCAGCGTTTTTCGGTGCCGCACTGCAGGGGTGGAAACGCGTGGCCGACGCCGTTCACGCACAAGGCGCGCTGATCGTGCCGCAGCTCTGGCATGTAGGCGCGGTGAGGCGCCCCGGCATGGAGCCTGATGCGCAGGTCCCCGGCATGGGCCCGGATGACCTGGTCGAGAACGGCCAGACCGTGGTGCAGCGCATGAGCCTGGCGGACCTGCGGGAAGTCACCGCGTCCTACGCGCGTGCAGCCGCCGCGGCAGAAGCCGCCGGTTTCGACGGTGTGGAAATCCACGGTGCGCACGGCTATTTGCTGGACCAGTTTTTATGGGCCAGTTCCAACCATCGCGACGACGACTACGGGGGTTCGCTGGAAAGCCGCGGCCGGCTGGCGGCCGAGGTCGTGGCAGCGATGCGCTCGGCCGTCAGCGCCAGCTTTCCCATCATTTTCCGGTTCTCCCAGTGGAAAATGAGCGACTACGGCGCGCGCATTGCGAGCAGCCCGGACGAACTTGCGCGCATCCTGAATCCGCTGGTGGACGCTGGCGTCACAATCTTCCATGCCAGCACGCGGCGCTTTTGGGAGCCTGCTTTCGACGGTTCCACAGAAAGCCTTTCGGCATGCGCTCGCCGCGTGACGGGCAAGCCCGTCATGGCCGTCGGCAGCATCGGCCTGGCCCAGCAGCATGAGACGCGCAAGCTGCGAACCCGGGACAACGTCGGCTCGGAAGTCGCGAGCCTGGACCGCCTGTTCGACGCTTTCGAGCGCGATGACTTCGACCTCATTGCCGTAGGCCGGGGCATGCTCGCCGACCCCCACTGGGCCGACAAGGTTCGAGAGAGCGGATCGACCGAAGCGCTGAATCCGTTGACCGAAGAAGCCATGCAAAAGCTGGTGTGAGCAAACTCATCCTGATTGCCAGCGGGCACCGGAAAACCGGCGCTGAGCCCGTGCTTCAACGGGCCATCGCAAGCCTGTCGGGCGTAGACCGTTATGTGCACAACGACGTTCTGGCAGAAATCCGGCGAACCCATCGGCCTTCTGCCGAAATGGCAGTAAGCGCCATCGTGGAACTCTGGTTTAGCGACGCCGACGCGGCTCTCCACGCCGTGTCGCAGCTCCGGCATTCAGGAACGCCCCTGCAGGCGCTGCAGGTGCTGAGCGTCGGGGAGCACGTGATCTTCGATCACGACGCGGGCACAGCCGCTGTCACCAAGCGCATGTCGCTACTGCAACGTCGCACGGACATGAGCCCTGCGCAATTTCAGCACTACTGGCGCTCGGTCCACGCACCCTTGGCCGAATGCCACCGGTTTGTTTCGCGCTATGTGCAGAACCACGTGAACCAGCACGGGGAAGCCCTTGGCCCGCCTTCTTTCGATGGCGTGGCGGAGTTCCTGATCACGGACCTCGTCCGCATAGAGGAAGACTACGCCAGCGCGGCAGGTCAGCGTATGAAGGACGATGTGGCGAACTTCGCATCGACGGTAACGACCTTCCTGGTCGAGCCCCGCGGTTAGGCCGATCCAGCAGAGCTCCAGCGTTTAAGCGTCAGGAATCGGGCGCTCGCGCCAGGTCGTGCAGCACCACCGCCTTCATGAAGGCCACCGAGGCCTGCGCGCTCAGGCCGCAGCTTGCGGTCCAGTACCGCGCCAGCTCGACGAGGCCCTGGAGATCATCCGATGCGAACTCGTCAATCCCATCCGCATCCAGCCCATCGATCCGTGACAGCTTCGGCAGCACGGGCAGGTTCTGGGCGGCCCAGGTGATGGACGCGCTCTGCGCCAGAGTAATGCGCTGTCCCGCGCCAAAATCAAGCCAGCCGTCCTGGAATCCGGTTGCGGCCGATTTCCAGAAAATGAAGAGGCGGTAGGCCGCATCGACTCCCGGCTTGAGCAGGTGCTCGGCGGTGAGCAGCGCTGTACGCGCTACGGGTTGTGCAAAAGTCGAGAGCTCATCGGCTTTCATGGTCTGCCGCGCCGGCTCGTCTGCGATATGCGCGAGACGGGCGGCCTCGCTGCGGTACTGCACGACGGCGATGCCCGCAGCCTGCAGGACGTCGAGACCGGCGAGCGCGCTCCCTTCTGGCAGCACCGGGTCGCAATGCAGGTACTTCGCCACATTTCGCCAACGCGCCTGGCACATGCCGAGCGCAGCGTGCTCCCGCCAGCGGGTCGTGAACTGCGCCTGAGTCACGCCATGCCGCGCTTGCGCAACGTACACGAGCTTGGGCTGTGGCGATGTTCGGACCATAGATGTTCTGCGAAAGGGTGAGAGGCGTGAATGCCGGCGCTAGGGGAAATTACCGAGCTCGCAGCAGGGAATCAGATTTTGCAGCAACCCGATTTTCGGTTATCTTAATATATATGCATATTTAGCCGAACCCGCCGGATGGCCCCAGCCACTGGCGAGCCCGCCGAGCAACCCACCCGACCTCTTCCTTCCCACGCATGACTGAACCCACCCCTCCTGCACCCGACGCAGCCTGCGCCCTCATCACCGGAGGTGCGCGCGGCATCGGTCTGGAAACCGCCAGTCTGCTGGCGAGCCAGGGATGGCGGGTAGCGATCGCCGACCGCGATCTTCCGGACGAAGCGGAAATGGCGGCCGATCCGCGCTTGCGCGGATTTTTCCAGGTACGCATGGACGTTTCCGATTCCGCCTCCGTGGACAGCGGGGTATCCAGCGTGGTGTCGCATTTCGGCAGGCTGGACGGGCTGGTCAATGCTGCGGGCTACAACCGCCACCAAAGCGTCGCCAAGCTCGATGACAGCACCTGGCAAGAGCTCTTCGAAGTGCACCTGGGCGGAACTTTCCGGTGCTGCCGTGCAGCTTTCGCTGCGTTGAGCGCGTCACCGAATGGCAGCGTCGTGAATTTTTCCTCCGTCGCCGGGCAGCGCGGCCGGCCTGACCGCGCGCCTTACTCTGCGGCCAAGGCCGGCGTGGAGGCGCTGACCCGAACCATGGCCGTCGAGTGGGCGCCGCAGGGCATCCGCGTCAACGCCGTGGTGCCGGGCTGGATCAATACCCGGCTGGTGCAGGCCAATCTGGCCGCAGGCCGCTCGGTTGCCGAAAGCCTGCTCAGCCAGATTCCCTTGTCGCGCTTCGGTGAACCCGCCGAAGTGGCGTCCGTCGTCGCCTTTCTCATGTCGCGGCAGGCAAGCTACATGACGGGGCAATCCCTGGTGGTGGACGGCGGCGCACTCATCAATGGCAACTGGTAAATAGGAAAAAACGAGAGAAGGAAGCACGCTGCGCCATGATCAGGATCCATATCGATGAACACAAGTGCGTGGGCGCCGGGCAATGCGTGACCGCATCGCCTGAGGTGTTCGACCAGCGCGAGGAGGACGGCATTGCCGTTTTGCTCCAAGCTAATCCGCCCGCCAGCCTGCTGACTTCGGTCAAGAAGGCCGCCAAGCTTTGCCCGGCCATGGCAATCAAGGTCGAGGAAAGCTGATGCCTTTTGGCATGCAAAGAATCATCGTGGTGGGGGCCTGCGCTGCCGGCGTCACCGCCGCCGAGACTTTGCGCGAAGAAGGCTTTGCGGGCGAGCTGATCCTGATCGGCGATGAGCTGCATCCCGGCTATGACCGCCCGCCCCTGTCCAAAAAGGTACTGCTCGGCGAAGCGAGCGCAGACGAGCTTCAATTGCGCGCTCCGTCTGAACTGTCGGCCCTGGGCATCGAGCTGCGCTACGGCGTGCGCGCGACACGGCTGGACGTCCAGGCCCACACGCTCGAGCTGAGCGACGGGCAGCAGCTCAGCTATGACGGCCTGATCATTGCCACCGGGCTGACGCCGCGCGAGCTTCCTGTGCCGCCCGGCGTCTCGGGCGTGCACACCCTGCGCACCCTGGAGGATGCGCTGGCGCTTCGGCAGCAACTCACACCTTCCGCACGTGTGCTGGTAGTGGGCGCGGGATTCCTCGGCTGCGAGATCGCAGCCACGGCACGCCAGCTCGGCGCACAAGTCACGTTGCTCGATACCCTGGAGCTCCCGCTTTTGCGCCAGCTAGGCGGCACCCTGGGCGCGGCCATTCAACAGCTCCAGCAGCGGCATGGGGTGCACTTCCTGGGGAATGCAGGCGTGGCCCGCTTTACGAGCGAAGGGGGCCGGGTCAGCGGCGCGATCCTGAGCAACGGCGAAAAGCTGCAGGCAGATGTGGTGGTGGTGGCGATCGGCTCCATGCCGGGCGTGCAGTGGCTCCAAGGCAGCGGGCTCGACCTGGACAACGGCATCGTCTGCGACCGCTTTTGCCGCGCGGGCGACGGTGTTTATGCCGCAGGCGACGTAGCCAACTGGTTTCACCCCGGCTATCAGGAACAGATCCGGCTTGAACACCGCATGAACGCGACCGAGCAGGGCATGGCGGCGGCGCGCAACCTGCTCGGCGCACAAGTTCCTTTCGAGCCAATTCCCTACTTCTGGACCGACCTGTACGACGTAAAAATCCAGGGCTATGGCCGCATCGCGGCTGGCGCGGAGCTCAAGGTTCTGACCGGCGAGCCTGGCCTGCCGGGCTTCACGGGCGAGTTTGTGCGGGAAGGCAAGGTCAGCGCGGTGGTCGGCTGGAATGCCCCACGCGAATTGCGCCAGGCCAGAGGGCGTGTCAACCAGATCGAGACAACCGCCTGAAGCGGCAGCTTTTTCGGATTTCTTTCAATTCAATTCAATTCAATTCAAGGAGCGATGCATCATGGATACAGCAGAAGCAACCCGGGACACGATCGACCGCGGTATGGGCGTGCGCGAGGAAGACCTTCCGTGGGTCGACATCGCCGTGCGTCCCGGCTATAAGCAGCGCTACCAGGGCTTCTACGACAAGAGCAAGCATCTCGGCCTGCGCATAGGAAGCCTCTACGCCGACCCGTATTACCTGTCGCCCCGCCACCGGCACACCTTTCAGCAGGTGCGCTTTCTGGTCGAGGGCAAGATGCGCTACGGCAAAGACGTCTACAACGTGGGTGACTGCCTTTACCTGCCCGAAGGCACGTATTACGGCCCGATCACGCCGGTAGCCGTCAAGGATGGCGGCACCGAGCAAATGCACTTTGTCGACATCCAGTTCGAAGGTCCGTCCGGCATTCCTTACCCGCATCCGGATGCGGTCGTGGACGCCCAGCGCGCGCTCACGAAAAAGGGCACTTTTGAAGAAGGTATCTACACCTTCGCCAATGGCCGCAAACGCGATGCCTACGAAGCCATTCTCGAAGAGCTGACCGGCGAGCCGGTGAAGTACCCGCCGAGCCGGCTCGACAACTACGTCGTGATGCGCTCGAACGCCTACCCTTGGGTCCCGGTCAAGGGCCTGGAGGGCGTGTCCCAGCGGCAACTTGGCTACTTCTTCGAGTGTGGGCCGAACATCAAGATGTTTTCGATCAAGGCCGGCAGCAAGTTGCCTGCGGTCACGCCCGACGGCCACCGGGCCATGTTCCTGCTGACCGGCCAGCTCGAGTTCGACGGCGAGGTCTTCAACCCGCTGTCCTACTTCGTCACACCGGACGGTACGCCCTGCTTCGAAGTGGTGGCAACGCAGGATTCGCAAATGCTGGCCGTGGGCTGGACCACCCCGGGCAAGACCGTTCCACTCGACTTCTACTGATCCGAAAAAAAAGGAACCGCCATGCGCCTTGGGACTTTTTCACTCCAGCCAGGCCAGGCATGGCGGGCTGCGGTTTTCGTGTCGGATACGCACCTCGTGGATCTTGGCGCGGCACTCGAACACATGCGAAACACGCAAAGCGGGGCCGTGCAGGATGCGGCCACATGGCGTGAGCCATCGGACATCCGCAACTGGATCACGCCCGAGGGCATTTCACTGGCAAGGGCGCTTTCGGCGAAGGCTGTCCTGCTGGTGCCTGATGCTTTCATTCCTCGCCAGGGCACGACGCTGGGGCCGCCCATGCCGCAGCCAGGCAAGTTCATTGCGGTCGGCCGCAATTACATGAACCATGTGAAGGAAGGCCAGGCGATCTGGGCGGCGCGCGGCAAGACCGTTGCGATACCGACTTTCCCGGCAGCGTTCGTGAAGTTCCCCTCGGGTATCGTTGCGCACGGCATGCCGATCGTCTTGCCGACAGGGGTCGAGAACGTCGACTACGAACTTGAACTGGCCCTGGTGATTGGCCGCCCGGCCTACCGTGTGCCTGTGGCTTCCGCGCTGGATTACGTGGCCGGCTACACGATCTGCAACGACGTGGGCGCGCGGGTCATCCAGCGGGCCGAAATGGAGGCGCAGATCGGCCTGACGCTGTCCAAGAACTTTCGCTCATTTGCCCCGACCGGTCCGTGGCTCGTGACGGCCGACGAAATCCCGGACCCGCAGGCGCTGAATATCTGGCTCAGCGTCAACGGCGAGGAACGCCAGCGCGCCAACACCTCCGACATGATTTTCCCGATTGCCCAGCTTGTCTCTTACTGGTCCCAGATCGGCCTCGAACCTGGCGACATGATCACCACCGGAACGCCGTCCGGCGTCGCGCTGGCCCGCGCCGAGCCCGAGCGCTACTACCTGCGCAACGGCGACATCGTCAAGGCCTGCATCGAGGGGATCGGCGAGCTGGAAAATCCGGTGGTCGAAGAGAGCGATGCGGCCTAGGGACAGATTTGCATTGCGCTGGCCGCACCCGGAGGGGCGACAGATCACGCTCCGGTCTTCTGCCCGTTGGCTTACCCCGCTAAACTTTGCGGGCCTGCGCACCCGGCGGTGGCCCTGTTTGCCCGGTGTTAAGCCGTAGACGCTTCTGCTGATTTCCCGAGTTACCCACTTCCCAAGTCCCAAGGTTTCCCGTGCCCCAGAAAAAAACGCCATCGACCGTTGCCTCCCTGCAAGGCCTGGGCATGGGCGCCAAGCCAGGCAAGGCAGCCGACCAGTTGGTGCGCCAGCTGGTCGATCACATCATCGACAAGGGCCTGGCCGAAGGCACGCGACTTCCGCCTGAAAAGGAAATGGTGGCCGAGACGGGCCGGGGCCGCAGTACCGTTCGCGAGGCTTTGCTGCTGCTGGAGACCAAGGGCGTGGTGGACATTCGCCAGGGAATTTCCGGCGGGCCGGTGGTGCGTCGTCCGCGCGCCTCGGACCTCGGCGAGCCGCTGACGCTGGTGCTGATGTTCGACGGCGCCTCGATGCTAGACGTGATGCAGGCGCGCGGCGAGATCGAGTCGCTCATCACGGGTATGGCGGCCACGCAGATCAAGGACAAGCAGTTGCTCCAGCTGGAGGCCTCGATCGAACGGCAGAAGGCCCATATCGAGAACCGCGATGTCTTCCTGCACGAGTCGCGGGTGTTCCACGCCATCATCAACGAGGCGGGGCTGAACGTTGTCACGCGAATCCTGCTCGAAGCGTTGCAGAACACCACGCACATGACGATGGTCGCGATCGAATACTCGCTTTCGCATCGGCAGAAAGTCATCAACGAGCATATCGAGATGGTGGACGCGCTCCGGGCGCGGGATGCCGAGCGGGCGCGCAAAATCGCCAAGGAGCACGTCGCTTCGGGCCTGAAGTACTGGAAAAAAATGGCCGGCGCGCAGGCCAACAGTCCGATTCGCTGGTCGACACGCTTGCCCAGCGCCAGCCGCTGAATCGGCCGCGACGCGCCGTATCAGGCTTCTGGCGGCCGCTCGGCGAGATGATCGCGCCGCGCCCGCAGCCACCATGCATATTGCGCGGGCCAGCTGGAGTAGTCGGTGTCCCCCAGCACCTCGGCCGCGTGCGCCGCCCAGTACGGGTTGTGCAAGGCGGCTCGGGCAATCGCCACCAGGTCGGCGCTGCCACTGGCAATGATCTGCTCGGCCTGCGCCGGTTCGGTAACCAGCCCGACCACCTGGGTGAGCGCGCCGGTGGCCGCGCGGATGGCCGCCGACATCGGGACGTGGTAGCCCGGCACACGCGCATGCGCCGAGGCATTGGACGACTGGCCGGAAAGGCCGCCCGACGACACGTCAATGACGTCGACGCCACGCCGCATCAGCTCGGGCACCAGTGCCAGCGTATCGTCCATATCCCAGCCGCCGGCCATGCCGTCGATGGCCGAAACGCGAAAGAACAGCGGCTTGTGGGCTGGCCACGCGGCACGCACGCGCTCGACGACTTCAAGCACGAAGCGCATCCGGTTGTGCAGTACCCCGCCATAAGCGTCGACGCGCCGATTGGATACTGGCGAAAGGAAGGCGTGCAACATGTAGCCGTGGCCACCGTGCAGTTCCAGCACCTCGAAGCCCGCCCGATTGGCCAGCCCTGCGGCACGAACGTAGGCCGCTTGCACTTCCTCGATCATCGCGGCGTCCATCGGCAGTGGCGTCTGCGCCGCAGGGCGGCTGGGAATTGCGCTGGGCGCCCACAATTCCCACGGCGGCTCGCCGTGCGCTGCATCGGCCGGCGTCAGGGGCGTCTTCCCGTCCCACGGGGCTTTCGTTGCGCCGCGCCGGCCGGCGTGCGAAATCTGGATGCCGGGCACGGCGCCCAGTGTGGTGAGCAATGCTGTGATGCGCCCTAACGCATCGGCTTGCTCCAGGCTCCACAAGCCCATGTCACCGTGCGAGATGCGCCCGCGCGGGTCGACCGCCATGGCTTCGGTAAACACCAGCCCCGCTCCGCCCAGGGCAAACTGGGCCAGATGCGCCAGATGCCAGTCGCTGGGCAGGCCATCCCGGGCCATGAACTGCTGCATCGGCGAAATGGCGATGCGGTTGCGCACCGTCACTTGCCGCAGCGCCAGCGGACTGAAGAGCTTCATTTGGGGTCTTATCAGGCGGCCTTGCCCGCGGCCGAGCCGACCGTCACGCCGGCCCGCGCCTCCATCGGCAGGATGACGGAGGCGATGTCGTCGCCCGCATGGCCCTGGGCCAGAGCGTCTTCGTAGCGGCGCATCGCCACTTCGGGCAGGCTGAGGCCCACGCCCAGCTGATGTCCCGCGTCAAGGGCGCATTGCAGGTCTTTCATGATGGTCGTGATGCTGGCCGCCGCCGTAAAGTTGCGCGTGAGGAAGTGGTGGGGAATGACACGCTCGAGCGTCCGGCTACTGGCAGAGCTTGCGCTGAGCACGTCGTAGAGCTTGTTCGCGTCGATGCCCGCCTTCACGCCCAGCACCATGGCCTCGGCCAACAGGGCATGCGTCGTAATGGTGATCATGTTGTTGCACAGCTTGGTCGACACACCCGCGCCGACCGGCCCCATGTGAAACACCTTTTTGCCCAGCGACTCCAACAGCGGCCGAGCCAGCAGCATGTCTTCGTCAGAGCCGCCGGCAATGATGCTCAAGGTGCGAGCCTTGGCGCCATCGGGTCCGCCGCTGATGGGCGCGTCGATAAAACCAATGCCCTGCCCGGCAAGCGCCTGCCCTATCCCTCGGGCGCTGGCGGGATCGACGGTCGCGAGATCGATGCACAACAGTTTGAGGCGGGCCGACGCCACGCCGTCCGCGCCCAGAAAGGTCTCGCGCGACTGTTCCGGCGTCACGCGGCATGAGAAAAAGACCTCGACCCCCGCTTCGGCAATTTCACGCGGCGAGGCGAGCACAGCGGCGCCCAGTGCGGCGAGCGTTTGCCGGGGCGCTTCAGACGCGCTGGCAATGAAAAGCTGATGACCGGCTTCGATCAGGTGCCGCGCCATCGGCAAGCCCATCAACCCCAGTCCGACGAACCCGATGCGCATGGATGACTCCTGATCAACAGCTCAACCGCTTGGGCAGCGCCTTGGACGGCTGAGGCTACAGAGGGAAAACGGGATGCTTTCCAGCTTTTTCCGGTTCACCGGGGCAAAGCCTTCGGCTAGGGAAAACCATTGTAAATATGATATCCGCGTTCATAAATCCGATGGTAAGGTTAACCCGAGTCGAAAGATCCGTCTCGAAACCGCGCGTGTTTTTCCGACTGCCGCAATGAATTTTTCCAACCGAAGGAGACAAATCATGAGTGAGAAATCAGGCATTACACGCCGCCAGGGCCTGGGACTTGGCATAGGTATGGGCGCTTCGCTGCTGCTGCCCGGCATGGCGCATGCGCAGAAGAAGATGGACATCATGGCGGACTACTACGGCGCCTTGCTGAACACTGGCGTAGTTGCCGTGGGCCTGGAAAAAGGCTTTTATTCGACGCCGGTCGTGCAGGTCACCAATGCGGTGGCCGGCGGCGGCGGCGGCACGGCCATCCGCAACATGGTGGGCGGCAACCTGGACTACGGCATCGTCGGCACGTCAGGCGTGCTGACCGGCATTCGCGAGGGCCTGGACCTGAAGATCATCCACGGCGGCGTGCGGACCATGGAGGACCTGTTCTGGGTCTCCATGCCCAACAGCGGTATCAAGTCGATCCAGGACCTCAAGGGTAAGAAGGTCGGATTTACGCGTCCGAAATCCATCAGCGAGACCATGCTCAAGTGGAAGCTGAAGAAGGCGAATATGGAAGGCCAGGTGCAAATGGTCTCGCTGGGCGCCGTGGGCGTCGGCCTCTCGGCACTGGAGTCCGGCGGAGTGGACGCCGCGCTGATCCTCGAGCCGTTGTGGAGCGCGCGAAAATCGCGCTACCAGGTCGCCTTCACGCTGTCGGAGCTACCGCCCATGTCGCAGATGGTGGGCGTGGCCACCGGCAAGATGATCAAGGAGCAGCCCGACGTCGTGCGGGCGCTGGTGCGGGCCTGGCAGCAGTCGGTGGACTTCACGAACGCCAACCCTCAGGAAGCCGCAGCGCTCATGTCCAAGCGCTTCGGACCCCAAACGCTCCCACCCGATGTTGCCCAGTCGGCGGTCAAATCCATGCTGTCCATCAAGTACTGGAGCCGCGGCGAGATCGACTACGAAGGCCTGAACTTCTGGGTCGAGGCCATGCGCGAGCAGGGCGAATGGCAAGGCGCAGCCGACTGGTCCAAGATGATCGACCCGTCGTTGCTGCCGGCCGAACTCCGCCGCACCTGAGCCAGGCTTGAACAGCGCCTGAAAGGCATCGGCACCCGATGTCTTTCAGGGGCGCGGGTGCCAGGCCCGCTCACACGGATACCCCACACATGCGAACCACACTCGACCCTTTCATGCCCAGTGCCACCGCCCCTCTCGACGACTGTACGGTCGCGCTGTCGCAAGTGACCCGCGTCTATGGCGGCACTGTCCACGCCCTCGGCCCCATAGACCTGAAGCTGCGCAAGAACGAATTCTTCTCCGTGGTCGGACCCTCGGGTTGCGGCAAGTCCACCTTGCTCGATTTGCTGGCCGGCCTGAACAAACCCACCAGCGGAGAGATTCTGTTCGAGGGCAAGCCCGTCAATGGCGAGGTGCCTGACGGCGTTGGTGTCGTGTTCCAGGAAGACGCATCCTTTCCATGGCTCACTGTGGAAAGCAATATTGGTTTCGGCTTGCGCCGCCGCGGCATGGCGGCCGGCGAGATCGCCAAGCGCGTCGACCGCGCCGTGAATTTCATGGGGCTGGGCGCCTTTGCCAAGGCTTACCCGAGCCAGCTCTCCGGTGGCATGCGCCAGCGCGTGTGCATTGCGCGCACGCTGGTGATGGAGCCGCGTTTGATTTTGCTGGACGAGCCATTTGGTGCACTCGACCAGCAAACCCGGCTTCTGATGGGCGACGAGTTGCTGCGCCTGTGGCGCGAGACGGGCGCGACCGTCGTGCTCATCACGCATTCCATCGACGAAGCGGCGATGCTGGCCGATCGCGTGGGCGTGATGTCGTCGCGCCCGGGCCATTTCATCGAGATCATCGAAACCGGTTGGCCGCATGACCGCGACAGCCGCATTGCCAGCGAGGAAAGCTTCGGCCGCGTCACGACGCACATCTGGGAGCTGCTGCGCGCCGAATCCATCAAGGCCATGGCCTCACAGTCCGCCCTTAAGAAATGAGCGGCATGACACGCCCGACTGCCATTCGCGTTGCCATCATCGTGGCGATCGTGCTGAGCCTGGAGCTGGTGTGCCAACTGGGCTGGGTCAAACCCGGGCTTCTTACGCCGCCGACGCGCATGGTCACCGAACTGGTGTCGCTGATGCAAACCAGTGCATTCTGGGATAGCGTCTGGATCAGCACACGGTCCATCATCATTGCCTTCGTGCTCGCCACCGGAGTAGGCAGCGTGCTGGGTTTGCTGCTGCACAGCTCGCCCCGGGTACGCGAATCGGTGGAGCCGCTCATTGCGTCGTATTACGCACTGCCGTTTTTCGTGGTGTACCCGCTCCTCATTGTGCTGATGGGTATGAACCAGAAGCCCATCATCCTGATCGGCTTCCTCTACGCCGTGATGGCGATGATCATCGGCGTACTCAACGGCCTCGACCGCATCCCGGCCGTGTTACGGCGCACCGGCCAGACCTATCGCATGAGTGGCATTCAGCAGGCGTTCTACATTTCGCTGCCGGCGGCTGCCCCCTATGTATTCACCGGTGGCAAGCTTGCGTTCGGCTACGCGATCACGGGCGTGCTCGGCTCCGAATTCATCCTGGCTGACGCGGGCTTTGGCTACAACATCGCTTTTGCGTACAACAACTTCGACGACAAGAAGATGTACGCCTACCTGCTGTTTCTCATCATCGTGATCTCGCTGGTGACGATCCTGATCTATCGCGCCGAACGCGCGGTGGAGCACCGGTCAGGAACCGGGCGCATCAGCGGCGAGCGCGCGGCAGTGTCCCGTGTATCCAAGGTTGTGGCCGCAGCCGTGGTCGCCGGAATCTTGCTGCTGCTTTGGCAGTGGGCGCACTTTGTCGTCGGCCGCGAGGCGCTCGCGTCGCCCGAGGCCACGATGACACACTTCTGGACGCTGGTGCAGACGGAGCGTTTCTGGTTCCAGGCCGCCGAAACCTTCAAGGCGCTGGGCCTGGCGCTGCTGATTTCATGCGTCGCCGGTGCCATCTTTGGTTCGCTCATCGGCATGAGCCCCATGGCGATCAAGGTTGCCTCACCCATGCTGGTCACGCTATACGCGCTGCCGAAGGTCACGCTCTATCCGCTGGTCCTGTTGTTCTTTGGTGTCGGGCTCACCGCCAAAGTGGCTTTCGGCGCCATGTACGGAATGATTCCCATGATGCTCATCGTCATCAATGCCATCCAGAGCATGAACCAGGCGCTGCCCAAAACAGCACGAGTGCTGCGCCTTACCCGTGCGCAAACGCTCGGCACGGTCGTCGTGCCCGCGATGGTGCCCGAACTCGTGACGGGCCTGCGCGTGAGTTTTTCCATCACCTTCCTGGGCGTGATGATCGGCGAGATGTTCGCCTCCAGCCGCGGGCTGGGCTTTTTGCTGATGAACAGCATCAACGTCAACGACACCTCCACCATCATGGCGGTGACGATTCTGGTGGCGCTGTTCGCCGTCACCATCAATGCCGGGCTGCTGGCATTCGAACGCTCGGTCAGCCGCGACTGAACCCCGGCAAATGGCCACGTATTTACACATCCTGCGGTGCACCGTCGAGATCACTCCGGATCGCCGCAACATTCCTGAAGGAGCTCGCCGTGTCAGCTGAAGCCACATCCACCCCTGATCACACGCAAAGCCAGACCCCGACGGCGGAGCTGCCACTTTTCCCGTTCTCGCGCACACGCCAGTTCGAGTTGCCGGCACAGTATGCCGAGGCGCGCCAAGGATGTCCGGTCGTGCCCGTGAAACTCTGGAACGAGCAGAAAGCCTGGCTGCTCACGAAACATGCCGACTTTTGCTCGGTGTTGGTCGACCCGCGCTTCAGCGGCGAATTTGCGCGGCCCGACTTTCCCAGCGTGACCGAAGCCAGGCGCAGCATCGACAAGGCCGAAAGGTCATTTGTGGGCATGGACAACCCCAGGCACGACCACTACCGCCGCATGATGATGAAGGAGTTCACCACCAAGCGCATGCAGGCCTTGCGGCCGCAGATAGAAGCCCTCACCGACCAGCTTCTGGACGACATTGAAGCCAAAGGCCCACCGGTAGACCTGGTGGCGGCGCTGGCGGTGGAAATGCCCGCCCTGGTGATGTGCGCCCTCTTCGGCTCGCCGTACGAGGATCACACCTACATCGCCAAATGCGCATCGGGCCGCCACGGCCTGTCGCAATCTCCAGAGGAAGCCGCGCAGGCCGCAGCGGATCTGGTGGCCTACTGCCGAAAGTTGATCGACACCAAGGAGGCCCATCCGCAAGACGACATGATGAGCCGCGTGATTGCCGAGTACGTCGTGCCTGGCCAGTTGAGCCGCGACGATTTTGCCGATATGTGCTCCATGATCCTGCGCGCAGGGCACGACACCACCACCAACATGATCGGGCTGGGCACCCTGCTCTTCTTGCAGCATCCCGAGCAGCTGGCCCGGCTGAAGGCCGAGCCCGAACTGATCGACTCGGCGGTGGATGAATTGCTGCGCTACCTGTCGCCTGTGCAGTTCGCGCCGCGCCGGGTGGCACTGGAAGATGCCGAGGTCAACGGTGCCAGCATCCGCAAAGGTGATGGCATTTTTGCTGTCAACGCGGCCGCCAATCGCGACGAAGAAGAGTTTGCCCAGCCTGATGCTTTCGACATCAGCCGGGACGCCAGCAACCATCTGGCATTCGGCTACGGCATCCATCGCTGCCTCGGCCAGGGGCTGGCACGCATCGAACTGCAGGTGGTTTTCCCCAAGCTGTTCGCACGCTTTCCGAATCTTCGCCTGGCCCAGCCGCTGGAGACCATTCCCTTCAAGTACGACTCGCAAATTTACGGGCTCTACAAGCTCCCGCTGGTGTGGTGACGCATGGCAAAGATCAGGGTTCACATCCATCAGGACAAATGCGTGGGCGCCGGCCAGTGCGTGCTGGCAGCACCTGACGTTTTTGACCAGCGAGAGGAAGATGGCGTGGTCGTGCTGCTGATGGAGCATCCTCCCGAGGCACTCGCCGCGGCCGTGCGCAAGGCGGCCAAGCTATGTCCAGCACAAGCCATCACAGTACTCCAGGACTAACGATCTAGATCAGCTCATCCGGCCGTGCTACGCTCTGCGCGCCGCCGGCCGGGCTGCGCAAGAGCAGGAACACCGGGCCAGACTAGCCCCAACACTCCACCCCAGGAACACAGATGCAGCAGGACCAGGCCCGGTCGATCAAGCGAACGCTCGAGGTGCTCGAGTATTTCGACGAGGACAAGACACGCGCCTCCGTGGGCGAGATAGCGCGCGAACTGGGCTACCCGCAGTCGAGCACGTCCATTCTTCTCAAGAGCCTTTTCAACCTCGGCTACCTCGCCTACGACGACAAGACCCGGACCTACAGCCCGACTGCGCGCGTCGCATTGCTGGGGCGGGGCATACGCGCGCATATCCTGGGCGATGGCAACGTGATGGCGGCGCTGGATGAAATCAGCAGCAAGACCGGCGAGCTGATTTTTCTGGCCTCTTCGGCCGGCCTGTCCGTTCATTACATATACGTGATTCCCGCGACTAACCCGCTGCGTATGCACCTGAAAGTCGGGGCGGTGCGTCAGCTGGCAGGATCGGCCACCGGCCATCTCTTTTTGTCCGCCCGCACGGACGAGGAAATCGCGGACATCGTCAGCCGGACGCAGGCCATCGACGAGGGCGGCGCGCCGCCCCAACTGGACGAAGTCATGCGCTCTGTTCGCAAGATCCGCAAGCAGGGCTTCGTGCTGTCGACCAAGACCTTCAACCGTGGCGGCGGCGTACTCGCCATGATGCTGCCCCGACAGTTCGACAGCCAGCCCATCGCCGTGTGCCTGGGCGGCGTAGGCTCGGTGGTGATGGACAACGCCGAACGCTATGCCCGGGTCATGAATGATGCGATCGCCCGGCATCTGCGCCCTCCGGTTTCGAAGGCCGCCTGAACTGGCGCCAGTGCCTCTACATCAGGCGCGACAATCGTGTGACAGGGCTACCACCCAAGCCAAGCCAAGCCAAGCCAAGCAACCAGATTAAGCGCTCGCCCATGAACAACGATCAGAACGCCTCCCGGAATTCCCCGGCCCCAGCACTTTGCGACTCCTGCGCTGGCATCCAGCGCAACTGGAGAAAGGCCAAGGGGCACGCCGAACTGCTGCAAGGCAACAACCGCACCGAGCAGCGCGGCAGAACGCCGGTGACGATCACCGAATACCGCTGCGACCGCTGCGGCACGGCCTGGGATTACGAAAACGACAAAAACAACCTGCACGCAGGCTGGTCAGTCGTGGCTCGGGCTCGATAGCCGAACTCGCCCGCCTTTATTGATCTGACTCCGTTCACTGGGCCTGGGCCTCTTACCTGCTAACGGAGAAAGTGCGGCTCGCGCTCGCTCGAACTGGCGCTTCGGCACGCGCTGGGGAGGCGCTCTCTAAAGCCCCGTCATTTTCCGGCGCTGTTCACGCCGCTCTTGCGCTTCAAGCGTGAACCTGGCGGTAGGCCTGGCAAGCAGGCGCCGCAGTCCGATGGGTTCGCCCGTCTCTTCGCAGAATCCATACTCGGCGCTGTCGATGCGCGCGATCGCTTCCTGAATTTTCTCGAGAAAAGCCTCGTTGCGCTCTCGAGCATCGAGCTCTGCAGCGTGCTCCTCTTCGACGGTCGCGCGGTCTACCGCGTCGGGCACCGTCAACGGCTCTTCGTGCAGAAAACCGGTGCCTGCCATGTTGGGACTCTCCAGCGTCTGCGCACGCAGCCGCAGGAGCCTGCCACGGAAAAAGGCCAGTTGCTGCGCGTTCATGTAAGCCGACTCGGGCATCGCCAGAAGTTGCTCCTGGCTCATAGAAACGCCCGAGCCGACACTCGCGCCTGACACGCCGGATGAGTCAGTGGGATGGGGTGCACGGGATACGTTTTCAGAAGGAGCAGCCATCGATGCCTCGAAAAATGTTTAGGGGCCTTCGTTGCGCTGAGCGGGCTCGCGGCGAGCGGCAGCGCCGTTCAATGGGCAAGCGGCCGCGTCGGCGCCGGACCGCGTTGCCTTGCCTCTTCTGCGCGACCGCTGCCGTCTGGCTGTCCGGGTGCCCGTTCGCCCTTGTCCTTGCCTTCAGGCGAATGGTGCTCGACCAGCGCGTTGATTTCGGAGCCGATGAGGATCGCAATGCCCGCGATATAAAGCCACATCATGAGTGCGATCACTGCACCGATGCTGCCGTACGTGGCGCTGTAATCGGCGAACCTTTGCGCATACCAGGCAAATGCGAGCGAGGACAGCATCAGCAGCAATACGCCAACGATACTTCCCGGCGTGACGAAAGCGAACTTCTGCTTCACGTTGGGTGCGAGGTAGTAGATCAGGGAAAAGCCCAGCAGCAACGCAGCCACGATGATGACCCATCGCAGGCCAGCGAAAAAAGCCAGCACCCAGCCACTCACGCCGAATTGCGCGCCAAGCCAGTCCTGCACCACGCCGCCCATCACGATCATCGAAAAAGCACCGATCACCAGCACACCGAAGAGCATGCTCAGCCCGATTGCGACGAGTCGGGCATGAACAAAGCCGCGCGCCTCGGTCACGTCGTAGCTGATATTGAGTTGCTGCATCACGGCATACATACCCGTGGAGGTGGCCCAGAGCGTGGCCAGCGCGCCAAAAGACAGGAGTCCGCCGCGCTGCTCGCTGGTCACTTCTTCGACCACGCTTGTGAACATGTTGGCAGCATCGGCCGGCAGCGTCTGGCGCAGCAGGTCCATGATCGCCTGGTCGACATTCGGGATGGGAAGGTAGGGGATCACCGCCATCGTCAGAATCATGGCCGGGAAGATGGCCAGCGTGAGGAAGAAGCCAAGCACGGCAGCCCCGTTGAGGATGTCGTCCTCAGTGGCTTCGTGGTAAAGCTCCTTGAGGAACTGGGGCAGGGGCACGCCAAGGGTCATCTTTCGCATCATTCGTCATCTTTCGCAGCGTCTTGCTATCGCCCATAGCGTGCTGGTTGCGAAGGCTGCACCGGGTAGGCCGATGCCGGGCCCAGGGCGTCGCGCATGGCTTGCGGGAGGCGAAGACTCAGGTAGTCGAGCCTTCAGGTGCGCGTTGCGCGCTGACCAAAAAAAAGACAGGGCACGCCCTGTCTTTTTTATGCGCCGGCCCGTCAAACCTGGGCACCCGCGGGCCAAGGCCCTGTGGAATCAACGCCGGTTGCTGTCGTAGGGATAACGGTCGAAGCGATTAGGCACGCCATCGCGGTCCCGGTCAGTGCGATAACGGGGGTACGCATAAGGACGCGGTGCAGGCGGAGGCGGGGTGCTGTAGCGATACCCGCCACTGCCGTAGACGTATACAGGAGGCGTTTGCACAACGACGGGCGAGCCGCCATATCCGGCGCCACCGTATCCGACACCACCGTAAGCATCGTAGGGCGCAGGGTATACCGCGCACCCGCCAAGCGCTGCGGCGGCTGCAAGCACAAGAAGTGTTTTCATGGAAATTCCTTTCAGCACTGATGACGCTGCGGCGCAGCGGTACAGGAAGCCATTGGGCAGCGCTGGCGTGTAGGCCGTATGTGGCGCTTGTCTACGGCAGGTGTAGGCGCGTTACCAAAGGTGACGGAACGACGGGACAGGAGGCGCTTCACCATATCTCTATGGGCTGGAAATCGCGGATGAGCAAGCCGCTCGACGGTACCGCGGGCATCCGGCTCATCTGGATCGACAAATCCTGCTCCGCCAATTCATAGCGGGAGCAATTGCCGAGCAGCTGCACTGCCAGGCACATCAGGCGGACGGTGGGGCGCTGTCCTGGGTCGAGATCAGCATTCTCGAGCGGAACTTCACCCGCCCCTGCGTGCTCGAGAAAACGCTGGGGACGAAAAACGTCGGGGTCACCCCATTTCTTGGGGTCATGGCAGGCACCGTAAAGGTCCAGCATCGCCCGCTGCCCGCGTGAAAAGCGATAGCCATCCCAGACGAAATCCTCGCGAACGTGCGCCGTCACCAGCGGGAGGAAGGGATAAAAACGCTGCACTTCCTGTACGAATGCCAGCGTTTGGGCTGAACCTTCTCCTCTTAATGCCGCGGCTTGCTCCGGGTACATGGCCAAGGCATGTGCCGCGAGCACGACGAAAACCGAGACGGCCGCGACGGGAACGAGCAAGTCCAGCAATTCGCCAGCGGCTCTCCGGGCGGCTACCAGCTCGCCGGTGTCTTGGCGCAAGCCGCTTGCGGCTTGCGCTGGGGTACCCGGATCCAGGGTGATCTGGCCGCGCCGAGCCTGCGTGATCACGTCGGCCAGCCAGGACTCGGCCTGCCAGCGCGCGCGCCGGCCATTGAGTAGTGCGAGCGGCCCTGATGCCGCACTGTCGAACAAGGCGATGAGCTGGCCGGAGCGAAGCGCAAGCTCTTCCTTGGGAACGGGCACGCCCGCCCAGTCCAGTGCCGTTCGCACCAACCACTGCTGCGTCACGCGGTAGAAGACGAACTCGGGCAGATGGCGCCAGGTGTGCGTCATTTCGTACCAGATTCTCTCGGCCCCATCGACCAGCGCTTGACCGGCGTCCGGCGGCATCAGGCGGCTGGCGACGTCGCGGGCGTCGCCGAACAGTACGTCATTGTCGGGGTCGTGCTGGGATAGGTCGGCCAGGAGCATGGGCCGCATCAGCGCGCGCGACGGACTCCCGCATACGAAACGGCGGCGGTCAAAAAACAGCTCTGCCGCACGTGCGCCGGAAAGGCACAGGGTGCGCCCCCAGCCGAAACGTGCCTGGAAAACCGGAGTCGACAGGTCGCGACAATGGCGCGAGATAAAACGGTAGGGGTCGCCCGCGAGCGCCCTCGAATGATCGAAGCCGGCGAGCTTAGGCATGGCCCGCTCGACAACCTGGTCGGCAAATATTGAATTCATGAAATGGCACAGCCCGAGGCACCGCGATGTATGGCGGTGTATCAGTTGTACCGATTCGTCGCAAGGGCGACTGTAGGCTTCCTGCGAATTACGCGGCAGTCATTTGGCCCGGCTGGTGCGCGCGGGTCAAGCGGCTGGCAGCCGCAAGCTGAACACTGTGCCAGCGGTCTCATCAGACGTCACCTCGAGCGTGCCATGGTGGCCAAGGGCAACCTCGCGGGCGATGAAAAGGCCGAGCCCAAGATTCGTCGAGTTCGTGACCGTCGGCGCTGAATCGCTGAGCGACAGCTGAACGAGGGGGTCAAAAATCACCTGCAGGGAAGAAGGTGGAATCGGCGTTCCGAAATTGGTCACCGTGAGCACGATCTCTGACTCGTGCGCCTTTGCCTGCAAACTGATGGGTGTGCCGGCTGACCCATGCTGCAGCGCGTTGTTCAGCAAGTTGGACAAGGCTTGACGAAGCCGGGCTTCGTCGATTCGGCCCATCAGGTCAGCCGGAACGTCCAGGTTGATGAGCCGTTCCGGATGCGCCGCACGCACTTCGTCCACACAATCGCGGCAGGCATCCATGACAAGGCAATCGCGGGGCGAAACCGGTATGCCCTTTCCAAGCTGGGTGCGCGTGTACTCCAGCAGGTCGTGCACCATGCCTGCCATCTCCTTGGCGCTTTTCTGAATCTGGGCGGCATGCTTGCGCAATCCGTCATTCGGCGCTTGCTTTTCCATCAGATAGCTGACCATCGTGATGGCGTTCAGGGGGCTGCGAAGGTCGTGCGCGACGATTGCCATGAAGGTGTCACGCGACAGTGCAAGTTCAGCCGCATAGCGCGAGGTCGACTCGGCAATAGCCTGATCGACGGCTTCATTGAAACGGATCATCTCTTCAAAAACTTCGGGGCCGTTGCCGCTCTGGGGATGCTTGGTCCACAGCCGTATGACGCTGGCGCGCAGCGCGCGGTACTCGGCACCGAGCTGGTTGAGGTCAAAGCCGCTGAGATGCCGGAGCGCGCCGTGCGTGGCCGCAGCGGTTTCACGGGCCGACAGAGGCAGCGCCAGACCTTTGGACTTTTCGGCTTGCGCCAGCGCCGTCTGGCTGGAGTCGAGGTCCAGTGCGATTGCCTTGAGGATTTGCCGTGAATGGTCACGCAGGGCCGGCGCGCTCATGGTGTCCGCCGCTGGCGTCATCGTCTGGGCAAAGGTTTCCCATTCAGCGACGATGGCGTCCATGTTTTCGGTAATGAAGCGCGACAGGGACATCAGGCAAGCGCAGCAGCGCAGAAATATCGACTCACTGTTCTAACACACGGATGAGTTGGCGTTTCCGTCCCGGGAATTGGTACAGAAACAAAAAAGCGCCCCGAGGGACGCTTTTAAAGTTGAGCCTTGAGCCTTGAGGCTTATTTGGAGACCACGCGCACCATCTCGAGGCACTTGTTCGAGTAACCCCACTCGTTGTCGTACCAGGCGACTACCTTGATGAAAGTGCCGTCGAGCGCAATGCTGGCGTCGGCGTCGAATATGGAAGTGCGGGCGTCACCACGGAAGTCGGTGGCAACCACCTTGTCTTCGGTGTAGCCCAGGATGCCCTTGAGTGCGCCTTCGCTCTGCGCTTTCATTTCCGCGCAGATTTCCTTGAGCGTCGCCTCATTGTTGAGCTCGCAGGTCAGGTCGACCACGGACACGTCCGAGGTCGGCACCCGGAACGACATGCCGGTGAGCTTCTTGTTCAGCTCGGGAATCACGACGCCAACGGCCTTGGCCGCGCCCGTGCTTGACGGAATGATGTTCTCCAGAATGCCGCGTCCGCCACGCCAGTCCTTGTTGCTCGGGCCGTCCACGGTTTTCTGCGTGGCAGTGGCTGCATGAACCGTCGTCATCAATCCGCGCTTGATGCCCCACTTGTCGTTGAGCACTTTGGCGATCGGCGCGAGGCAGTTGGTCGTGCAGCTCGCGTTGGAGATGATGGCCTGGCCTTGGTAGGTCTTGTCGTTGACGCCATAGACGAACATGGGCGTGTCGTCTTTCGAAGGCGCGGAGAAGATCACTTTTTTCGCGCCTGCAGCCAGATGCTTTTCGCCTGAGGCCTTGTCAAGGAACAAACCTGTAGCTTCCAGCACGATGTCGGCGCCGATCTCGTTCCATTTCAGCGCGGCGGGATCGCGCTCCTGCGTCAGCCGGATCTTCTTGCCGTTGACGATGAGCGTGTTGCCGTCGACCGAGACTTCGCCCTTGAAGCGCCCGTGAACGGAGTCATAGCTGAGCATGTAGGCCAGGTAATCAGGCTCGAGCAGGTCATTGATGCCGACGATCTCGATGTCGCTGAAGTTCTGTACGGCGGCGCGCAGCACGTTGCGACCGATGCGGCCAAAGCCGTTGATTCCCAATTTGATAGTCATCTCTTACAAGCTCCTGAAGTTAAATCGAATCGTTCTCAATGCCCGCTGCGGTCGCCAGCAAGGCTGAATCCACCAAGTTTCGCGCAAGACCGGCCGCACGCGACAGCTCGGCCGAAGCCGCTCATTTCCGGCTCAAGACCTTGCGCACCGTGTTGGCGACGTTCTCGGGGGTAAAGCCGAAGTGCTTGAACAGCACGGGCGCCGGCGCGGATTCGCCATACGTGTCGATGCCGACCACTGCAGCGCAGCCATACTTCCACCAGCCATCGGTAACGCCCATTTCAACGGCGATACGCGGCAGACCTTCGGGGAGCACTTCGCTCTTGTAGGCTGTCTTTTGTCGGTCAAACGTCGTGTTGCTGGGCATGGAAACCACGCGAACCGCGATTTTGAACTCACGCGCCAGCAGTTCCTGGGCCTTGAGCGCCAGCTGCACTTCGGAGCCGGTCGCAATGATCACGGCCTGCGCCTTTTTGTTCATACCCACTTCGGCCGGCTCGGCCAGGACGTAAGCGCCCTTGCTGATCTGTCCGAGATCATCCTTGGGAGCATACGGGAGGTTCTGGCGGCTGAGCAACAAGGCGGTTGGCTTGTTCTTGTTCTGCAGGGCGACAGCCCAGGCCACTGCGGTTTCTGCAGTGTCGGCGGGTCGCCAGACGTCGAGGTTGGGGATCAGGCGCAGGCTGGCCGCGTGCTCGATCGACTGGTGCGTGGGTCCGTCTTCGCCCAGGCCGATGGAGTCGTGCGTGAACACGTGCACCACGCGCAGCTTCATCAGCGCGGCCATGCGGATCGCATTGCGGCTGTAGTCGCTGAACGTCAGGAAAGTTCCGCCGTAAGGAATGTAGCCACCGTGCAGGGCCACGCCGTTCATGATGGCGGCCATGCCGAACTCGCGAACGCCGTAGTTGATGTGGCGTCCGCCGGCCTTCGTCCCCGCAGCCGTTTCCGTCAGCACCACGCGGCCTTCGGCGTCGAAGCGCAGGTTGGGCGTGCTCTTGGTGTTGGTCAGGTTGGATCCGGTCAGGTCGGCCGAACCTCCGAGCATTTCGGGCAAGCCTGCGGTGAAGGCTTCGAGTGCGAGCTGTGACGCTTTGCGCGAAGCAACGGTTTCGGCCTTGGTGTGCATGCCGATGACGGTATCGACGGCGAGTTGGGAAAAGCTCTTGGGCAGCTCGCCTTTCATGCGGCGGCTGAGCTCTTCGGCCAACTCGGGAAACGCCGCTTTGTAAGAGGCGAATTTCACGTCCCAGGCGGTTTCAGCTGAGAGGCCGGAGGCCTTGGCATCCCAGGCGTCGTAGGCTTCTTTTGGCAAATCGAACGGTGCGTGCGACCAACCGAGGGCCTGGCGAGTGAGCGCGATTTCTTCGTTGCCGAGGGGCTCTCCGTGAGCCTTGGCGGTGTTGGCGCGGTTGGGCGAACCCTTGCCGATGTGTGTTTTGCAGATCACGAGGGCGGGCTTGCTGTCCTTGCCTGCCTTGGCTTCAGCGATGGCGTTCGATACCGCTTCGGCATCGTGGCCGTCGATCGGGCCGATCACATTCCAGCCGTAGGCCGTAAACCGCAGCGCGGTGTTGTCGATGAACCAGGGCGCGACCTGTCCGTCGATGGAAATGCCGTTGTCGTCGTACAGCGCAATCAATTTTCCGAGCTTCCAGGCGCCGGCCAGTGCGGCGGCCTCATGGCTGATGCCCTCCATCAGGCAACCGTCACCCATGAAAACGTAGGTGTGGTGGTCGACGACCGCATGGCCTTCGCGGTTGAACTCCTGCGCGAGCAGCTTTTCTGCCAGCGCCATGCCCACGGCATTGGTCAGGCCCTGGCCGAGAGGGCCGGTGGTGGTCTCGATGCCCGGCGTGTAGCCGACTTCCGGGTGGCCCGGCGTCTTGCTGTGAAGCTGGCGGAAGTTCTTGAGTTCCTGGATCGGCAGCGCATAACCCGTGAGGTGCAGCAGCGCATAAATCAGCATCGAGCCGTGGCCGTTCGACAGCACGAAGCGGTCGCGGTCGAACCAGTTCGGGTTGTGCGGGCTGTGTTTGAGATGCCGGCCCCAGAGCGCCACCGCCATATCCGCCATGCCCATCGGAGCGCCGGGATGGCCGGAATTGGCCTGTTGCACGGCGTCCATGGCCAGCGCGCGGATCGAGTTGGCCATAAGAAGGGAGGAGGTGTCAGCCATGTGCGTGGGAATCCAGAAGTGATGAATGCGGGAAGGCAGCGCGCGCCAGAACTGCAGTTTGGGCCACCGGCTGCGCGGGTAAACCCCGCATTTTACTTCGGGCTAGACATCATGGTCGCCGGCAATGGCCCGGTAGATTCCTTCCGCCCTGCCAGGAAAATAAAAACGTTCAATGTGCTCAAGGGCGCCATGCCGCGCATCGCAAACCGATAATTCGCCATGCCCCCTGTCATCGAATCCGTACCACCGGTCACACGCGCCATCATCCTCGCCGCCGGCCGAGGCGAACGCATGCGCCCCCTCACCGACACCTGTCCAAAACCCTTGCTGAAAGTCAGGGGCAAACCCCTCATCGTCTGGCATCTGGAGCAGCTCGCCTTGGCTGGCGTTAAAGATGTCGTCATCAACACGGCGTGGCTGGAAGAACAGTTCGTGCCTCTGTTGGGCGACGGCAGCGCCTGGGACCTGTCGCTTCACTACTCGAAAGAAGGCGCACGGTACGGTGGCGCGCTCGAGACGGCGGGCGGCATTGCCACGGCCTTGCCGCTCCTGCAAGCAAACCCGTCCACCCCTGATGACTTGCCGTTCTGGGTGCTGGCAGGCGACGTATACATGCCCGGTTTCTCCTTTGCCAATGCCAATGCCGACGCCGCGCGGCTGGCTGGCTCCGGCTTGCTGGCGCACCTGTATCTGGTCCCCAACCCGGCGCACAACCCCCGGGGCGATTTCGGCATCTCTTCCGAAGGCATGGCGCTGAACGAAGCGCCGCAGCGCTACACCTACAGCACGGTCGGCTTGTATCACCCGCAGCTGTTCGCGCAAACGCCGAGCGGCGTAAAGGCCGCCCTGGCGCCGCTGCTTCGAAAGGCGATCGACCACGGCACCGTCAGCGCAGCGCTATATTCTGGCGACTGGACTGATGTGGGCACGCCAGAGCGCCTGCAGTCCCTGAACACCTGATACCGCCCGAGCGCACCTTCCAATCCGAGGAAACCAAGTGATCAACACCCGCATTTATGAGAAACGCCGCGCCGCCGTGGCCCGCGCGCTCAAGGCCGCAGGCGGCGGAATTGCGGTGCTGCCCACCGCCCCGGAAGCGCCGCGCAACCGCGACAGCGACTATCCGTACCGGCACGACAGCTATTTCTATTACTTGACCGGCTTCACTGAAGCAGGCGCCTGGCTCGTCATCGAGGCCTCGGGCAAGAGCACGCTTTTTTGCCGGCCCAAGGACCTCGAACGCGAGATATGGGATGGCATTCGCCTGGGTCCACAGGCCGCCCCGGCCGAGCTGGGTGTGACCGGCGCCGCCAGCGTCGACACGCTGGACGAGGCCATGCCGCAGCTGCTGGCCAATCAGCCCGCCGTATGGTTTCCCTTCGCCACGCACAAGGGCCTCGAAACGCAGATGGACAGCTGGCTGGGCAAGGTGCGTGCGCGCGTGCGCTTTGGCGCGGAGTGTCCGCAAAGCCAACATGACCTGTGCAAGGTGCTCGACGAGATGCGCCTCGTCAAGGACAGCCACGAGATCGCCATCTTGCGTCGGGCTGGCGCGATATCAGCCGGGGCGCATGTGCGCGCCATGCAGACATCCGCCGCGCTGATGCGCGATCCCCAAGGGGTGAAGGCGGGGCCGCGCGAATACCACCTCGAAGCCGAACTCCTGCACGAATTCCGCCGCCACGGCTCGCAGTTCCCAGCCTATGGCTCCATCGTTGCCGCAGGAGCCAATGCCTGCGTGTTGCATTACCGGGCCAGTGACACGCCCTTGCGCGATGGCGAGTTGTGCCTGATCGACGCCGGCTGCGAACTCCACGGCTACGCCAGCGACATCACGCGCACCTTTCCGGTCAACGGGAAATTCAGCCCAGCCCAGCGCACGCTCTACGACATCGTTCTGCAAGCTCAATACGCCGCCGTCAAGGCTACCCGGCCGGGCAAGCGCTTCATGGACCCGCACGACGCCGCCACGCGAGTTCTGGTCGAAGGCATGCTCGACACGGGGCTTCTGCCCAAAGCCAAGCATGGCAATGTGGACGACGTGCTGGCTTCAGGGGCGTATCGGCAGTTCTACATGCACCGCACCGGCCACTGGATGGGCATGGACGTGCACGACTGCGGCGATTACACGGAGCCTGGCAGCAAACCGCGTGAAGAAACCGATGCACTGGGACAGGTCGTGATGCGCAAGCCTTCCCGGATATTGCGGCCCGGCATGGTGCTCACAATCGAGCCTGGCATCTACGTCAGGCCCGCGCGCGGTGTGCCTAAGGAATTCTGGAATATAGGCATCCGCATCGAGGACGACGCGCTTGTCAACGACAAGGGCTGCGAGTTGATGACACGTGGCGTGCCGGTGGATGCCGACGAGATCGAAGCGTTGATGGCCGACTGAAAGCAGGGTTCTATGGACGTGATGCCGCGGCGTCCCTGCGCCAGGGTCACCCGGATACACGCCCGGCCATGACGCAGCGCCCCTGGCTAAAAGCCTGTTTCTTCGAGCAACACGCCGACGGCCTGGCGCACATAGCGCAAGCCGGGCGCCTCCCAGCGCCCATGAATGCTCAGCTTGCCGCGCCAAGACTGCAGCGCGAGAGCGCCGAGCGCGGCTTCCCCGCCTTCGACCTCGAGGGTGACGTGGTAGACGGCTCGCTCCGGTACCAGCTGGCCTGATTTTTCGCGGGTCAGTACGTGGCCCCCAAGGTGAGCCGAGAGCTCATGTCGGGGCAATACGCGGGACGCATCGCCATCGACCGCCAGCACGCGCAGAGCCAGCGCTGGCCCAGTGCCCGCATCGGTCATGAAAAGTGCGGAGTCGCCAGCGGCCACCCGTCGCACGGATTCTTCGTCCAGCCAGGTCTCTACCAGCGGGGCGCTTCCTTCACGGACCAGCACTGCGATTTTCTCTTTGCGGCCGAGCCATTGGCCTCGCGCAAGATCCGGATCCATGTAACGCAGGCGGCCGGCATAGGGCGCCTGGGGACGGTACTGCAACAGCTCGGCGTTAAGGCTGGCCAATTCGGCTTGTGCGGTGGTCAGTGCATCTTCGGACAACAGCCATTGGCTGCGCCCATCTGCGTTCAGGCCCGAGCTGGCGGCTTGCCAGCGTGCGCGGTCAACCTTGGCCAGCAAAGCTTGCCTGCGAACCGCGAGGTCAGGTACGTACAGGCTCAGCAAGGTTTGGCCTGGCGCTACTTGCTGCCCGTCCCGCAGGGGCAACTCTTCAAGTCGGGCACCGGACGGTGCAAACACCGGCCACGACTCGGCGGGCCGCAGCATGGCGCTTGCCGTCACACGGCTCGGCCAGGGAACGAAAACCAGCAACACCAGCAGCAAGGCCAACAGCGCCGATAGCCGCGCCCGTCCACGGGTCTTGATGACGGGCCAGCGAATCGCCCACTCTTTCATCTCACGCTGGATAGGCCCGGCGATGAACCAGATCATCTCGACCGCGAAAAGCAAAATTCCCACCAGCTTGATGAAGAAGTGATAGACCAGCACGGCAATGCCCAGGAAGAGCGCGAGCCGGTAAAGCCAGGTGGCCCAGGCAAACAGGATGAGCGCCCGGCGCCGCGTCGTCGAAAAAATCTCGGGCACTTCTTCCCGCAAGTCGAACAGCCACTCACGCAACTTCCAGCGCGCCAGGGCAAAGCTTCGGTCATGCAGGTTAGGCAAGTCGAGCCAGTCGGAAATGATGAAGTAGCCATCGAAGCGCATGAACGGGCTGGCGTTGATGGCAAGCGTCGCCACCCAGCTCGTCGTGGCCAGCACGAAAGCGCCTGAGCGTGCCGCGCCGTCGGGCAGGATGGCCCAGGCCAGCGTTGCCCAGGCAGCAATCATCAGTTCCGTCGTGATGCCGGCAGCCGCGACCCGCAGGCGCTGGAAGCGGTCGGTTAGGCGCCAGGTCTCGTTGGTGTCGGTATAGGCGACCGGCCACAGCACCAAGAAAGCCACGCCCATCGTCGGCACCCGGCAACCCAGCCGCTTGGCCGTGAAAGCGTGCCCAAGCTCATGCAGCAGCTTGACGAAGGTGAGCGTGACGCCGTAGGCCAGCAGCCCTTCCCAGTTGAAGGTGTCGACCAGCGAGGCTGAAAACACATCCCAGCGCCGCGCCACCTGGCTTAGACCCAACACCAGCGCAGCCAGCGTCAGCCATGCAAAGGTCCGGCTGAAGAAAACACCGGCCGCGCCCTGCCAGCGCCCCAGCCAGGCGTCAGGCCGCCACAGCGGTATGCGAAAGAACAGGTAATGGTGCAACAACCACTTGAAAGCGCCGCCTCGCATCGCGGCGTGCCGGGCCGCCATTTCCACCGCCCCTTTTTTGGCGTCGGGTTCCGTCAGCTGGTTGCTCACCAGAAAACGCAGGACCTGGAGGACGTCGTCCTCTTCCAGATGAAGCGTCGTGCTGGCGTTGACATCGTCCGCGACGGCCTGGGGCGTCGCCAGATGCAGGCGTTGCACAACCTCGAAGGTCGGCCAGTCCAGTTTGAAGAAGGCGCCACGCACGGGGTCGTGCACCGTCCAGGTCGGCTGGCCGTCAGGCAAGGCGGCGCCTGCCAGCAGCGCCAGTTCCTGACGCAGTTCAGGCAGCATGGCGCAAGGCCTCGGCGGCAAACATGTCTAGAAACCCAGCGTCGAGCGAACTGCAGCCAGGGGCCGCCGCAACACCCAGTACACCAGCGGAACCCAGCCACCATGGAGCTTGGCCGTTCCCTTCAGGCCGACCCGGTGCGCAGTGGGCTCGTTCAGGGTGGCGCGTACACGGTACGCATAGCTTCCGTCGGGCCGTTGCACGGCGTCGTAAGCCTGGAAGCGCAACTGGGCAACCACGGGTGACAGGGGACTTGCGTTCAGATGAAGGCTCACCTTCGCCTGGGGCGGCAACTCGATCGCATCGGCGATCGGCACCCACGCCTCGACCTCACTGTCGGCCGGTGAGGCGATGCGCATGATGCGCTCGCCCACGCTGACCGGTCGGCCGATCCATTCGGAGGGATCATCGAACATCGCCACGCCGTCCTGCGGCGCCAGCACCCGGGCGCGCTGTAGCTGCTCGCGCAGGTAGTCGACCTCGGCGCGCTTTTCTTCGATCTTGCCGATCAGCAGCGCCAGCATCTGCTTGGACTTGCCGTCCGTAAGCGCCTGCTGAGAGGTCTGGCGGTATTCGGTTTCCGCGGACGACAGGGCCTGCGTGGCAACTTCTGCCCGGCTCTGAATCAGCGCTTCGTCGAATCCGAAGAGGGGCTGATCTTTCTTGACCGTTTGATTCGGCTGAACGTGAAAGGTATCCACCACGCCGTCGAGCGGGGCCCGGATCACGAGCGGGTTGGACGGCACCAGCTCGCCAGGAGCCAGCACAGTGAGGCGAACGGGAAACGCCAGGACGACGACAACCAGCGCCAGCCAGCGCACGCGTGGCTGCGCCCACCACTTTCGGTCGGGCTGCGCCATGACCTGCGAGGCCAATTTCCGACGCAAGGTGCGCCAGGACCCGACGCTGGGCCGATGCAATGAATTAAGAGCGTGCGCAGCGACATCGGCCCACTCCTGAAGAAGCGCAATGTCCTGTGCCGACCAGGGCAATTCGCGCACCAGGATCAAGCCGGCGCCGTCCAGTGCAGGCGGCGATGATGCCGATACGCCGGGCGCTGGCGCTGCACGACTCGACGCAGCGGGAAGTGGTAGCCACACCGCATGCAAGGGCCACCAGTCCTGCCACTCGGCGGCCAGCGGCTCCGGAAGATCCATGGCCATGACCGATCGCACCAGGGCGCGCGATTCACGGGCTCCGCTCGCAGCCAGATGCGCGCAGACTTTGTCCAGCCACTGCGCATAGGGCGCGTTCGCCTCGATCTGCACCACGCCTGACAGCGTGTACAGCCCTTCGGAAGCGATCCACAAGCCCGCCTGCCGATAAGGCACCAGGGCTCGGCTGTCGTTGACGAGCACGAAGCCAAGCTCCCGCAGCGTCGCAGCGGAGCGCGCGCGGCGCGAGAGATCGAGCAGCGAAAACGAGCTCTCGATCGCCGCCGTCGTAACCTGCAGTTCGGGGATCATGCTCTGGTTCTTTGCGCCGCCATTTGTGTCCGCTGGGCCTGCAACATCACTTCTTGTGAACGCGCAAATTCACTCCACGGCGAACTGCGCTTGGTGGCCAGACGAATCTGGTCGGCCATGCTGCTGCGGCCCGAAGAAATCGCCTTTTCCTTGACCGATACGCGGAACAGCGTGAACGCCTCACGACCCTCGTTATCGCGCGCCGTCACCTTGATCTGCATTTCATCCTCGGCATTCGAAGGCACGTTCACCGTGAAAGTGCCCGACCGTGCGTCAAACAAAATCCACTCCGGCAACCGCGTACCGTCGGCCATGGTGGCTTCGAGTGTGACGGTTGCATCGGCATTGGTGTGCACGAACGCGTCGTATGGCAGGGAGAAGCGCACAGGCTTGTCACGCTCGATGAACTGGTCGGCGATGGTCTGGAATACGACCAGGCGAGGCGTGGTTCCCTCCACGACCGCAACCTGAAAGCCGTCGGACCGTGTCAAGGTTTCGGCAACCGTTGAACTGCTGCCACGAACCGGATTGTCCAACAGCTTGATGTCGATCGCGGAGTTGAACGCCTCGACGACTATCGGCTTGGGTTCCACGGGAGGTTCAACGGGTGGCTCGGTCGCCGGCGGCTCTACTGGCGGTGCGCTCGGCGGCGGAGCGGGAATAGGCCTGTCATCGTCGGGCGTCCCAAGCGTCGGCACGCCCGTCAAGTTGTCCACTTCAAACTTGAAGCCGACACTGCCGTCGTCCGTAATGGTCGCGGTGCCGTCAAATGATGCGCCGCCTGCATTCGTTGCCGTCAGGCTCAGGGTTTCCGCACCTTCCAGCACGTTATCGTTGACGACGCTCACCCTCACCAGCAAGGCTGAACTGCCCACCGGAACGCGCGCCCCTGCCGATGTGTAAGCCACCCAGGCGGTGCCATTGAAATACTCCAGGGCATTGCCCGTGTCTGCGCCGAGCGTTGCGGTGCCAGACTGCAGTGCGAGCCAGACCTGCTGACCCGAAGCGCCGGTCACCGTGAACACCGCATAAGGCGAAGACTCGCTCACCGACGGACTCGACACCGTGAGCGGCCTGTCGTCGTCCAGCAAGGCATCAGGGTCAGTAGCACCGGTCGTGTTGTCGGGGAATACCTCGCCCGTGCCGTCATCGTGCAGGGTCGCTGTGCCCGTAGCCGGCGTGTTGCCCGTGTTCGTGGCTATCAGCGTAAAGGTCTCGGCCCCTTCGTATGCACCGTCATTGATGACGCTAACGCGCACCAGCAATGCGCCACCGGCCGGCACCGCCACCAGCTGGTCGGCACTGTAGTTCTGCCAGGCCGTGCCATCAAAGTACTGCAGCACGCTGCCCGTGTCGGCGCCAAGGTCAGCCGTGCCAGATTGGAGTGCAAGCTTGACGCGCTGTCCGGAGGCGCCTGCAACGGTGAACACCGCATAAGGCGAAGACTCGCTCACCGACGGGCTGGACACCGTGAGCGGCCTGTCGTCGTCCAGCAAGGCATCAGGGTCAGTAGCACCGGTCGTGTTGTCGGGGAATACCTCGCCCGTGCCGTCATCGTGCAGGGTCGCTGTGCCCGTAGCCGGCGTGTTGCCCGTGTTCGTGGCTATCAGCGTAAAGGTCTCGGCCCCTTCGTATGCACCGTCATTGATGACGCTAACGCGCACCAGCAATGCGCCACCGGCCGGCACCGCCACCAGCTGGTCGGCACTGTAGTTCTGCCAGGCCGTGCCATCAAAGTACTGCAGCACGCTGCCCGTGTCGGCGCCAAGGTCAGCCGTGCCAGATTGGAGTGCAAGCTTGACGCGCTGTCCGGAGGCGCCTGCAACGGTGAACACCGCATAAGGCGAAGACTCGCTCACCGACGGGCTGGACACCGTGAGCTGTTGATTCATTCTTAAAACTGAGCCAGTTTTGAAGTAATTCACGCGGAAATTT